>NZ_MACG01000065.1 GCF_001884035.1 Bacillus tropicus | reverse complement strand
AGCCGGTCCACAAGGAATCCAAGGTCCACAGGGTGTGACAGGAGCAACCGGAGCAACCGGAGCGACTGGAGTGACAGGAGCAACAGGCCCGACAGGAATCCAAGGGATACAAGGAATCACTGGAGCAACAGGGGGAACGGGAGTAACGGGCCCAACCGGAGCGACGGGTCCAACTGGCTTAACAGGAGCAACAGGCCCTTCTGCTATATCAACAGGTGGAGGCTATTTCTTTTCTACCTCAACGAGTGCAATTGCGGCAAATGCCAATATTCCAATTAATAGTGGATCTACAGTGTATGGAACAGGAGTATCTTTAACTAGCCCTACAACGGTTACTGTATC
This sequence comes from Bacillus tropicus, assembly GCF_001884035.1. Taxonomy (GTDB): domain Bacteria; phylum Bacillota; class Bacilli; order Bacillales; family Bacillaceae_G; genus Bacillus_A; species Bacillus_A tropicus. Next base: position 154,073 of record NZ_MACG01000065.1, on the reverse strand, counting down.
TACGCCCGGAATATATTTAGTAAGTTATTATTTTCAAGGGGATGCAAGTGCTGGGAATGAGACAGTATCTGTCAGATTACTATTAAATGGAGCTCAACTAACAGGGAGTTTTATACAAAACGTAACGACATCAACTGTAGTAATTGAACCAGCCATTTCAAATACGCTTCTTGTGAATGTAACGAGTGCCAATTCAACATTCGTATTACAAAATGGTCCGTTAGGTGTAGGGCATGTGACTACCATAGCGGGTGCGATTACGGCAAGTTTAAATGTGGTCAGAATTTTATAAGGAATATAAAAAACACAAGGGATGCCTTTTTAGACACACCTTGTGTTTTTGATGTTAAATGAACAATTTTTTTATCTTTTCGGTTGAAAAATATGTTGAAAGAAGTATTTGTGATGTAAATTATCTACAATTTTATTTGCTTGATATGTGCGGTGTTGCTCGAGTCGAAGTCTTTGCTCCATCATTTTGATTGCGTGGTCAGATAAACGTAACATAATACATATCTCCTTTTCTATAAATATAGGTGACTATTTGGTATCGATCCCATATTTATAACTAAGGAGGCAAAATGTGTAGCATAGGCAAAAAGCACCTTCCTCTCCCATTACGCTTACGAGGTTAGCTGTCGGACTCGGGAAGTGAGAGTTCCCTACTTAAAAAAGATTCGCCCCAAGTAGCATAGCTACAAAAGTGGTTCCCCCGCTCCAAAATTTGGACTCAGCAAAAGGTTTTATAGAGTAAAAGATAACATAAATAATCAGGTTAGTCAAACTATTTATTGTTTTCTGTCTTTTTTAGCGAGGTTAAAATCACACCATCAGGCAATACGATATTTTGTACTTCAATAAAGCCGTGTTTTTTATATAAAGACAAAGCAGGTGTATTTTCTTTCCCTGTTTGTACAATATATGTTTTGGAAGGGGAGAACATGTCAAATACATAAAGTAGTAGTTTTGTAGCAATCCCTTTATGAAAATGATCGGGGGATACTACTAAACGATGAATATCTACTTCCTCTTCATCCATTTTAAAAGAAACAAAACCGGCAAGTGTATCTTCATAAAAATAGCCGTAGAAAATTTCATCACATGATTGAATATCGGCTACAGTATCATAAAGGCGAGGGATAGCTGTACTATTTATATATTTTGCCTCGATTTCATAAGCAGGTATTTGAATATTTAAAATAGAAGTAGCCGTGTTGTGAGAAGTTGTTATTAATTTTTGAATCATAGCGTGAAAACCTCCTTGTAGACTTTATTTTTGTAGATTTGACAACATTTTTCTTTTTTGGATATAATAATTATAATAGTTACATAATCATTTAGTATTAGAAAGAAATACACCATAATAGAAATGGAGGACTAAAAATGGGATGGATTATCACATTAATAGTTGGTGCTATTATAGGTGCAATTGCTAGTTCTATAACGGGTAAAAATTTCCCAGGTGGTATGTTCGGCAATATAATCGCAGGTTTATTAGGTGCTTCGTTAGGTGGTAGATTATTTGGATCTTTTGGGCCATCTTTTGGTGGGATTCATGTTGTGCCAGCATTATTAGGAGCAATCGTGTTAATTTTTATTGTATCATTTGTAGTGAAAGCTGCAAAGAAATAGATATATAGATTACGATGAAAAGCCCTGAATAAGGGCTTTTCATTATTCGAAGAGGTGGTTTCGTTGGAAAAAATAAATATAAGAAAAAGAGATAAGCTGAAAAAGTTTTTTAGAGAACACAATTATTTAGCAGTGTTACTTGGGTTTGCACTATTGTTCATTAATATTTTATTACTAACAAAAATATCATTTGTTTTTACACCGTTTATCGTCTTTTTAAAAACAATTTTCTTCCCGGTATTATTAGCGGGCGTGCTATTTTACATTTTGCATCCATTCGTTTCACTTTTAGAAAAGAAAGGTGTTTCAAGAATCGTATCGATAGCCTCAATATACTTAATAGTAATTGGATTATTTGTGTTTTTAGTTTTAACGGTTATTCCAATTATTAAAGATCAAATTGACGCATTAATAGATAACTTACCGTATTTCGGTCATGAAATTGAACGAGCAGCACGTAGATTTGGGGAAAGTAATTTACTCGGTAAAATTCAGGAGAATTTAAATATTAATGTTGCGAATATGGTAAAAGACTATACAGTTGATTTTACGAAATCTTTATCATCAGTAACAGGAAATGTAACTGGATTTTTAAGTACTATTACAGAGGTCGTTTTAACGTTTGTAATGGTTCCGTTTATATTGTTCTATCTTTTAAAAGATGGTGAGCAATTACCGAATCACTTCTTAAAGTTTATTTCAGAGCAAAGACAACCAGCAGCGATGAGAATACTAGATGATATGCATTATGCGATTAGCTCGTATATTAGAGGACAAATTATCGTTAGCTTATTTATCGGTATTATGCTATTAATTGGTTACCTTATTATCGGCATTAAATATGCGGTACTACTTGCTATTTTAGCGATGATTGTAAATATCGTTCCGTACGTAGGACCAATCATTGCCATTACACCAGCATTAATTATTGCGTTTATTGATTCGCCAGGGATGGTTTTAAAGGTAATTATTGTAATGATGGTTGTACAATTAGCAGAAGGTAAATTTATTTCTCCGCAAGTCATGGGGAAAAAGCTAGATATTCACCCGATTACTATCATTTTTATTATTTTAACTGCCGGAAATTTATTTGGAATTATGGGGATTATTTTAGCAATTCCAGGGTATGCGATATTAAAAGTGTTAGTTACGCACGGTTATCGATTTGTTAAGTTGAATACGTGAAAAAAGCTAGAACAGATATTACTGTTCTAGCTTTTTTGCTCTTTCTATAGTAGACAAATTGATCTTATGCGTAGGCTTTTAATTCAACAATAGGTAGATTGCTTTCCTTCAGTTTGTAATCAAATATTAAATCGTCCATGCGAAAATTAGCATCCACTTCAAGAGAAATAAAAGTACCCCCGATTTCTACTTGATTTCCGTTCTCATTTTCAAAAGTGAGCGCACCTTCAAACGTTTCTATGTACTCATCGCAAGTGTATAAATATATAGCGGCAGGTGTGAAATGTATAATTACTCCTAAAGTATCACCTTGCGTTGTATCATCGTTTTTAAACTCATCAATTTTTTCATCGTTCTTTTTAGTAAACCAACTCATGACATCACCTCTTTTTGTATTGTAAATCGCTTCTATATATATTGATTATATATTCTGCGGAATAATTTGGTAATATTTATTGTTGGAATGTTAAAAAGTTTGAATATTTAGTTTTTAACGAAGGGAAAATATGATAAACTGTAAAAAATAACGAAAAGCGATGAAAGAGAAGAGTACATATTCGAAACTTTTCAGAGAGCTGATATGTGGTGGAAATCAGTAAGGGATGAATATGGAATGGGCTCTGGAGCTTCTAACTGAAATGAGTAGGTAAAGACGGTTGCTTCACGTTAAGAAGTTGAAGTGAGCTAACAATAGCTAATTAAGGTGGTACCGCGGGAGTCTCTCGTCCTTTTTTAAGGATGAGGGGCTCTTTTTATTTCGAGAAAGGAGGAGTTAGGATGAGTGACAAAATAATGTTAACAGGAATTAAGCCGACAGGTTATCCGCATTTAGGCAATTATATTGGTGCGATTAAACCTGCCTTGCAAATGTCAAAGAAGAATGAAGGAAAAGCATTGTATTTTATAGCGGATTATCATGCATTAAATGCTGTGCATGATCCGAGTCAGTTTAGTAGTTATACGAAAGAGGTAGCAGCTACTTGGTTATCACTTGGACTTAGTGAAGATGTTATTTTTTATCGGCAAACAGAAGTGCCGGAGATTCTAGAATTAGCTTGGATTTTAGCTTGCCTAACTCCGAAAGGGCTTATGAACCGTGCCCATGCGTATAAAGCGAAAGTAGAGCAAAATAAAGAGGCGGGTTTAGAGGTAGATGCTGGAGTAAATATGGGGTTATATACGTATCCGATTTTAATGGCAGCGGACATATTACTATTTCAAGCTACGCATGTACCTGTCGGAAAAGATCAAATTCAGCATATTGAAATCGCGCGTGATATTGCGACGTATTTTAATCATACTTTCGGCACGACATTTACACTTCCGGAGTATGTCATACAAGAAGAAGGCGCAATATTACCAGGGCTTGATGGAAGAAAGATGAGTAAAAGTTATGGGAATGTGATCCCATTATTTGCAGAGCAAGAAAAGCTACGAAAGTTAATATTTAAAATCAAAACGGATTCTTCGCTTCCAAATGAACCGAAAGAACTAGAAACGTTATATACAATATATAAAGAATTTGCGACAGAAGATGAAATGCAGTCGATGCGTGAAAAATATGAAACTGGAATTGGATGGGGCGATGTGAAAAAAGAGTTGTTTCGCGTTGTAGACCGTGAATTAGCTGCACCTCGGGGGAAGTACGCAATGTATATGAATGAGCCGAATTTATTATATGAAGCGTTGGAAAAAGGTGCTGAGAAGGCACGGGCTATTGCGAAGGTAAATTTAGCGGAAATTAAAAAAAGGATTGGATTTGAGAGGGGACGTTAAGCGTTCCCTTATTTTTTTATAAAAAAATCGAACGAAATTTCAATTTGTTACCAATATAGATTGAGGAGGGATAGAAATGATTACAACTCTCGAGTTAAAAGTGTTGTTATTCCAAATAGGAACAGAAATTGTACCACCTAGTAATCTAAAAGAAAAAATTTTAATTCAGGTTAATTTGGTGGAGGGAATAAAACTTAATAATGTTGAGGTGAGTAATGGTGAGTGAAGTTGTGTTAGCAGTTCAAGATTTAAGTAAAACATATGAGAGTGTAGACACAAATGTTAGGGCGTTACAAAATGTATCTTTGGAGTTAAATAAAGGAGAACTCCTTGCCATAATGGGAACGAGTGGATCTGGAAAGAGTACATTACTAAACATTCTTGGTGCCCTAGATAAGCCTGATGAGGGGGTTATCTATGTAAATGGTGAAGTACCTGAAAATATGTTCATTGAACCGTATGCGACAGAGTACAGAAGGGATAACATAGGATTTATATTCCAGTCATTTCATTTATTAAAGGATTTATCTGTAGAAGAAAATATTGCGTTACCCCTCATATTATCAGCTGATTCAGAAGAGGAGATACGAGAAAAAACAAATAAAATATTAGATGTTCTAGGTTTAGTAAATTGGAAAAAACATCGACCAGTGCAGCTTTCTGGGGGACAACAACAACGTGTTGCAATTGGTAGGGCGTTAATAACATCTCCTCCAATCGTCCTTGCAGATGAACCAACTGGAAATTTAGATTTCAATACGTCTAATGATATTTTACGGGTACTAGTCGATATGAAACAAAGATTCAATCAAAGTATGATTCTTGTTACTCATGATCCTCACATTGCTACGTATGCAGATCGGGTTCTTTTCTTTCATGACGGAGAAATTGTTGATGATTATACATGTTCTCATGGAGTAAATGATATGAATATCATTCTAGATAAATTTAAAAAATTAATGGAGACATCAAAATGATAAAATCAATACGAGGATTAGGTTTACGTTTTTTTAAGACGAATAAATTTACTGCTATTTCCTCTATCGTTAGCGTAATGTTAGCTGTTTCTCTAATTGTTACGATGATTGTATTTTCGAGTCATGCGAAACAGTCTGTTATAAATGAAGTTAAAAGTTTATATGGAGATATGGATTTATCTGTTGGATATAACCCTGATCAAAATAAAGTGATGAATAAATCTTTACTACAAAATATTAAGGAACAAGAAAATGTTGAATACATGTCAAAAGTATTCGTAAATCATTTGCAAGTGAATAAATTGAATGCAAGTATTTATACAGTAGGTGTTCAAAACGATTCATTATCTAAAAGTCGATATCACTTTTCTAAAAATCTATCAAATGAGGAAGTAACATTAAATGATGGATTAGCAGAAACTTTACAAGTAAAAGTTGGGGAAAAGATTGAAATCGAAAATAAATCATATGTAGTAAAAGAAGTGTTGCCTGATATAGAAGCTGGAGGTTCAGCTCCAGATATACTTATTTTATCTGAAGGTGCGGTGAAACAGCACGTATATGAAAAAACGGGTAAACACAATGAAGCTACTTATTTGTTAATAAAAGCAAAAGAGAATGCAGATGTACTAGCATTGTCTAGTGAAATTCATAAAATAGACAAAGAATTAAGAATTGATATTGCGGAGGAAGACGAGTTTTTAAAAAGTAACTTAGCGTCATTACATATTTTTATAGTTATTTTATCTGTATTAATACTTATTATTACGTCGTTATTATTGATGTCTAATTTTGAAGTGTTTTTATATAAATATAAAAGTCAATTTGCTATTATGCGATCAATGGGAGCAACAACGAAACAAATGTTTAAAGTTATATTTATTCAATGTAGTGTAATCAATTTCTTTGGTGGAATATTAGGTTTGTTACTAGCTGTAATAAGTAACCGTTTTTTACAAAGTTGGCTAGAGCATTTATTTGCTTTTCAAATTAATTCAATGAATTTTGACTATAAAATAGCAATTGTAACAGTGATTATTAGTATCTTTTTTATTGAACTGTTTATGTTATATCCGTCATACAGAAGTTCGAAAATATTGCCAGTAAAGCTTATGAGGGAGAATGAAGAATCCGATTTTTCTAATAAAAAAACACGCAGTATGATGGGGAAATTCCTTTTAATGAGTAGCGTATTTTTAACTGTTTTAGGTGGGTTTGTAGCAAATACGGGAGATACGCAGGCAATAGTGATATTAATAGGAGCTATATTTCTCGTTTTAGGAGTATATATTTTATTTCCGACTTATCTCTCTTCGATATTAATAGCATGTCTACCTATGATGAAAAAAATATTTGGAAGGAATACATTTGTTGCTATTAAAAATGTAATTCCGCAAGTAAGGAAAAATACATTTGTTATCTTAATGATAAGTACGATGATGGTGATAGTTGTCTTCGGTTCCACTATATTTAAAACGATGCAAAAAAATAATGAAAGATATTTGAAACGAGAATTTCCGACACATATTATTATCGAAAATCGTTTGAATAATGATTCAACAATTACCTCATCACGTATACAAAATATATTTAAAGAAATAAGTAGTATAAAAGGAGTTAGTACAATTAGTACGAACTCACTGGCAGAATTAAAGCAAGGTGAAAAATATATTACTTTTGACTATAATTTAGGTGATGTAAAGGAAATGGAAAAGCAAGGGTTACTGCCAGAAGTACCTGCAAATTTGGAGAATAGTATAATTGTTACAGAAGAGTTAGCGGGGCGATATAAACTTCATGTAGGGGATATCGTTCAATTGGGTCTATTTTCAGAACAGGAACAAAAGGTTAGACCGACTGGTAAGGTAGAAGTTGGATTAATTGTTAACGAGCTACCGAATTCTCCTTCGGTACTCATGGATTGGAGTAATGTAACATATAAACAAGGTTATACAGTTTTTGAGCGTGCATTTATTAATTCAAATAATGAGAGAGAGACGTTGGAGCAATTAAAGAAAGTGAAAGGTCAATATCCACAATTAAAAATAAGTAGTTATACTCAATCATTAGAACAATCTAATTTAATGTTTCAGCAAAGGTGGTCCATTTTCATCGTTGTTATTGTAGTAATTTTGTTTAGTGTAACATTAGGGGTATGTAATACACTTATAAATAATATTCAATCTAAAAGAAAAGAGTTTGCTATTTTACGAGCAATAACAGTTAAGAAAAAAGGGATTGTACAAATTATTTTGACGCAAGTTAATGTATATGTACTTATTGGAATCGTACTAGGGGCTATTATAGGAGCATTATTAACCTATATGGTAAGTATAATAGATCGTACACCTTTATTTTTTGATTTCAAACTTATCGAAACGGTAATAGCGGTGATGTTTGGAATAGTCCTTATTATTTTTATCCCTTTTGCTAATAGAATAGAAAAAAGGGATATTGTACAAGAGTTAAATAGGGATAATAAATAAAAGAGGTTAACCCAAGTAGCTATCAGCTACTTTTGGGTCAATCTCTTTTTTATTAACAATTGATTTGCATATTGGTGTGCTCATTCATAAATGTATAGTGCATTATATTAGTTAAATGCCACCGAGTAATATCATTAGGTGAAGTAAGGAGTTCGCACTTCTTTTCCGAACTTATTAGTTGCATATATGAAAAAATATGCTAATATAGGGATACTTATTAAAGGGGTTTAATAAGTTGGCCCCATATAATAAAAAAGGAGAGGATTGTATGAAAACGGAGAAAGAAAAGATGGTGGCAGGAGAAATGTATATTGCGGATGACGAAGAATTAGTAGCTGATAGGGTGGAGGCAAAACGTTTAACACGCCTTTATAACGAGGCGATGGAGACAGGAGATGAGAGGCGTTTTACATTATTAAATCAGCTTTTAGGTTCTTCAGCTGATGGGAAAGCGCAAATTAATCCTGATTTTCGTTGTGATTACGGCTACAATATCCATGTTGGAAAGAGCTTTTTCGCTAATTTTAATTGTGTAATTTTAGACGTTTGTGAAGTTCGAATCGGTGATCATTGTATGTTTGCACCTGGTGTTCACATTTACACTGCTACTCATCCTTTACACCCAGTAGAGCGGAATTCTGGTAAAGAATATGGAAAACCTGTAAAGATTGGTAACAATGTTTGGGTTGGCGGGGGAGCTATTATTAACCCTGGTATTTCAATTGGAGACAACGCTGTAATTGCTTCAGGGGCAGTTGTGACAAAAGATGTACCTAATAATGTAGTAGTTGGAGGTAACCCAGCTAAAGTTATTAAAACGATAGACTTATAGAAATCGTTTTTTATGAGTGCATGAATAAACAGATGTCGTATCGTATAGAAAAGGTGAAAGATGTTTCATATAAAGAAAAATAGTGCGGAAAATCGTACGAAGACATTACTTACTTCTTGAAACGCTCTTTTTCTTATTTGTTTTGCCGGTTTTCTCGTTTGCTGTAAGTTGTTATCATCGGTTATACAGCCTTTTTAGTCGGCTAGGTATACTAGGGGAATCATTCGTAATACGTAATACCTTGTTAGCTGTTTTATTATTTGTTCTCTTATCTGGAATTGTATGAATGCATCAAGCAAAACAGAGAGTGCGTGCAGCGGAAATATATCAGCTGTATTGCTTTAGAAAATGATGTATGATATATTGTCAACGCAACTTATTAAAAGGGTTTAATAAGTATGTTGATTAAGGTGGTGAGCGATTTGAGCGAACAATTTGTTACTCAAAAATCGATTAAAGAGACAATCCTTCGCGGCATTCGTAAAGTTCTTTTAGAGAGAGGTAGTGCAACGAAAGTTGAGCTTAGTAATACATTAGAAATCAGTTTTCCAACGATAAGTAAATTTATAGAAAAAATGAAACAAGATGGTGAAGTCACTTTAGCTGGTTTAGATGATTCAAGTGGTGGAAGAAGAGCGAAACGATATGAATATAATCCAGAATATATGTTAGGTTTAGCGATATTTTTAGAAAAAAATGAGACGAACTATACAATTTTTAACTGTTTAGGGGAAGTAAAAGAACAGGGGAGTACTTCAAGTATGTTAATTGATACGGGCGTAAATCTATTATCTAAACATATTGAAGGTCTTATCGCTACATTCCCGAAAATAAGCTCTATATCAATTGGTGTGCCTGGTTCGGTTGATAATGGTCGTATTTTTTATATTCCTGGATATGAAAAATTCCAAAATTTTAATTTGAAAAGTCATTTGGAAGAACAGTTTTCTATACCAGTAGTAATAGAAAACGATATGAATGCCGCAGTGCTTGGTTATTATAAAAACACTGGAAACTATGATAATTCCTCTCTTGTATATTTGTATTCCGGTCAAAATGGTCCAGGTGCAGGTATTATGATTAATGGAGATGTCGTAAGAGGAAGTACTTTTTTCTCAGGAGAGATATCTTTCGTTCCGCAGTATAATAATAAAAATTTCTTGCAAGCTTTGAGAAGTGAAGATTCGAATAATCCAGAGGAATATAATATAGATGCTATTACTCGTTTAATAGCTACATGTATAGCTATTATCAACCCTCATGGATTCATCTTCTGTGATGATGAAGTGAACCAATTCGTTATAGATCAAATTGTAAAAAGTTGTCCGCAGTACATTCCGGTAAAACATATCCCGAAAATAACAGTGAGCAATTGGAAAGAAGATTATTTATATGGATTAAAAAGTCTAGGACTTGATCTTATGATTACGAGAACCAATAAAGAAAATTAAATGTGCTGGCAATGAAGCATCCAATTGTCAGTTGAATAACATAAAAGAAAAGGTGTCGATTATGAAAATTGAACATGTAGCAATTTGGGTGAATGATTTAGAAGGAATGCGTGATTTTTATAAACAGTACTTCGGTGGTGAAGAAAATAGCTTATATCACAATCCGAAAAAGCAATTTAGATCTTATTTTATAACTTTTGAAGGTGGTGCGCGTCTAGAACTTATGAAGCAGGTAGGGATAGATGATGCATTACAAACACAAACAATAGGATATGCGCATATTGCTTTTTCTGTAGGTAGTGAAGAAAAAGTGAACGAATTAACGAATACATTAAGAGGAGCAGGATATCCTGTGTTAAACGGCCCGCGTACTACAGGGGATGGTTACTACGAAAGTGTAGTAAGTGACCCTGAAGGAAATCAGATTGAGATAACGATCTAACGTTTTATTCACTCAGCTCCTGTTTTTTCTTTTTAAGCAGAAACTGAAGCATTTGAATCATCGTAGAAGAACAGAGGAGAATGCCGATGAGTTGTCCATATAAATGGCACTCTAGGCGTTCTCTTTTTATATTTTGACATTCATCAATTTCAAAGAGTGACTTCCACGTTTTAAACAAAATTTCAATCTGTCAACGAAGTGAATATAATGGATGCACGTAGTTCGTCGGTACTTCTTCTAGCGACGTGTTCGTGATATATACATTTATGTCATTCACTTTAATAGCTATTGTCTCAATAAAAATCTTGAATAATTTTAGACAAGAGCAAAAATCCGAGTTAAAACAAGGTTAGTTATAAATTAAATATTTATCATAGCTTCTGCCAATAGTTCCTTAGCATAGGAAAAATCGAATAAAAACAACATATAATTTGCAAATTATTTTAGCAAGAGTAATGAGGACAAATAAACCAATTCCTTGTACCTTAAGGAATTGGTTTATTTGTGGGGCATACAATTTTTACTACATTGTTGGTCTGGAATTCAACGAAATTCTGTTATGAATTCACTGGAAAATGCAATCTATTCATTAAAGGATCCTAAGGATATTGATGCATTTAAAGAAGAAGCAAAAAAATTGGGGTTACCAGCGTTCTATGAATTAGATGCAAAAGATAACGTTTATAAACAGATGATTGGTCCAATCGAGAATATTGCATCTTTTTCGAAAACGATTGTAATTATGGTGTCTATTGCAGGTGCAACGATTTTAAGATTAATAATTATGCTCTCTATTAAGGAACGTAGAAAAGAATGAAGATAAACTGGAAGATCCTATTAGGGGTACCGCCACATCACCATCAAGCTAAGAAAATACAACTACCCCCAAAACGAAATTTTGTGCTAACTTGTATTAAAAAAGTCCATTTTTTCATTTTTGGGTGTTATAAAACCTTTAAGTTGATGGGCATATGGTGCCACCCCATATAGTATAAGAATGGTCTCATTTTGAGCAAAAGCAATAATAGTTTAAAATTAAGATATGAGACAAAGTTAATAAATAAATCGGAGGATGAAATGTATAAATTATTGATTGTTGAAGATGAAATGAATATTGCATATACACTAAAAAACCATCTTGAAAAATATGGCTATCATTGCCTCATTGTAGAAGATTTTCAAAAGGTATTAGAAATTTTTCGGGATTTTCAACCCCACCTTGTCATTATGGATATTACCCTTCCTGCCTTTGATGGTTATTATTGGTCACGTAAAATAAGACAAATATCGAATTGTCCTATTGTGATTCTCTCTGCTCGTATGAGTGAGGCGGACCAAGTGTATGGCATTGAAAATGGGGCTGATGATTTCATTACTAAACCCTTTTTATTAGGAGTGGTACTTGCAAAAATTAATGGACAAATTCGTCGTATATATGGCGAATATGCAAGAAATGTACAGGAGAAAATTATAAAAATAGGAAATACAGCTTTAAACCTGGACACTGTACGATTATGCACACCTAATCAGGAGGAGCTATTAACGATAAAAGAACTCCAGCTATGTACAATGTTCTTTGAAGCGTTTCCTAATGTTGTAACACGACAGCAACTACTTACCGCAATTTGGGATGAGGAAGAATTTGTTGAGGAAAATACCTTAACAGTAAATATTGCAAGAGTACGAAAGAAATTAGAAGCCATTCATTCTACTTTAGAAATTACAACTATTCGAGGAATTGGCTATCAATTAACAGAGAAACTCACATGAATTTATTTTTAAAAGACCATATGAGCTTTATTATTTTGTATATCATTACATTTATTAGCTTACCAATTGTGATTCATAGATTAGATGGTTTTGAAAATCATTATACTTATTTTATATTTCTAGCCTTCTCTCTATTGATCGTACTACTTTTTTGTCGTTATTTACGTCGTAAAAAAATGTATACACATATTGGGAACAAGAACATCCATACGGAAAGTTTTATGATTCATCAGCCGATTGCTCCATACGAGAAAGCATACGCAACTCAGTTGCAATATATTCAATCCTTATTTTTATCAAAAGAAGAGGAATATAAGAGTTCTTTACATAATCAGCAATTAATGATTTCTCATGCAGTTCATCAAATGAAGACGCCACTTTCTGTCATTCAATTGCTTATACAGTCTAATCAGTTTAAGGAACCCAATTCCCTTGCAGAGTGGCAAAAAGTAAAAGTTGAATGTGATAAACTGAACTTCTCTTTAAATCAGTTACTAATGTATAGTCGCTCTACTAAATTATTAGCAGATTTAAAAATAGAACCAATCCAGTTAAAACTTATTGTACAGGAAGTTATTAACGATTTAAGGGATTATTTTATTGAGGAAGAAATCTTTCCTAAAAGCACTATACCGGAGCATATATTGCTTTATTCAGATCGTAAATGGCTAAAGGTTGTGGTTTACCAGTTATTAAGTAACGCAGTTAAATATGGCGAAAAACACTCTGCTATTATGATTCATTATGAAAATGGACAGTTGTTCATTAAAAATAAAGGAGAAACGATACCTGAAAGTGAAATAAAACGTGTTTTTGAATTATTTTACACAGGAACGAAAGGACGTATAAAAGGGGAAGCAACTGGTATCGGTCTTTATTTAGTAAAAAGTATCCTTACTACATTAAATCATCCATACCACCTACATTCTAAAGATAATGAAACAACATTTACAATAGATCTCTCCAGAAGTATAGAAACGGCTACCGAATAAGGTAGCCGTTTTGAATGTGACAATTTTGTCATCTTGCTGTCACATTGAGAGATGTTAAGAAGTAACAAGCATATTTATACTAAAATACTGAAAGATACAAAGGAGTGAAGTACTGATGTCAAACCCCATTTTAAATGTAAAAGGGCTTCAAAAGGAATATACAGGAGAAATTACCTACAAAGCGTTAAAGGGCATTGATTTTCATTTAGACAAAAATGAGTTCGTTGCAGTAATGGGTCCTTCCGGTAGTGGAAAAACAACGTTCCTTAACTGCATCTCAACAATCGATCGCCCAACTAATGGATCCGTTACAATTAATTCAAAAAATCCGTATGAATTAAATGATGAGGAACTAGCGAAGTTTCGTCGCACAGAATTAGGATTTGTATTCCAAGATTTTAATCTCGTTCATACTTTAACAGTCGAGGAAAATATTTTATTACCTTTAACACTCGACTCTGTAAAGGCTACAGAAATGAATAAACGTCTAGAGAAAGTTGCAATCTTTTTAGGGATTCAAGGGATTTTAAAAAAGCGCACATTTGAAATTTCAGGAGGACAGAAACAACGTGTGGCAATTGCACGAGCTGTTATTCATGAACCCGGGTTATTATTAGCCGATGAACCAACTGGAAACCTAGATTCTAAAGCGGTAAATGATGTTATGACATTGTTTGAGTCAATTAACAAGACCTTTAACACTGCTATTTTAATGGTGACACATGATGCTTATGTTGCTAGTTTTGCACATCGTGTAATTTTTATAAAAGACGGCATTCTTTTTAATGAAGTGTATCAAGGTAATAATAAAAAGGAGTTTTATCAGGAAATCATGGATACACTTACATTTTTAGGTGGTGGTCAGCGTGAGTTTTAATCATATAGTCCTTCAAAACATTTTGCGCGATAAATGGACCTATATTTCCTATTTTTTAAGCAGTGTATTTTCCATTTTAATATTTTTCTTATTTTCGATTATAGCATTCCATCCAATGGTGACGACCATTCAAATAGGAAGTACACTTAGCCTTGTAATGATGCTTACGAGCTTTATTGTGTATATTTTTTCATTCGTTTTTATCATTTATTCGATGTTTTCATTCTTGAAAAAGAAAACAAAAAATCTTGGCATTTTTATGATTACTGGGGCATCTATGCAGCAAGTGCGTAAGATGTTGTTCAGAGAAAATATGTTTATTGCTGGTATAGCAATCCTAACAGCGATTGTGCTTGGGCTTGTAATCGCCCCTTTGTTTTTAATGATCACCAAAAGGGTGTTACAAGCGAGTAGCTTTGGTATGTATATACCAGTACAAGCTATCGCATTAACGACTATTTTATTTACAATTTTATTCTGTATCGTTTCTAAATTTATAACACGTTTTATTAACAAGGAAGAAGCTGTTCTTCTGTTAAAAACAGATGTAACACAGGAAAAGTTAATAACACCTGCACCATGGAAGTTGTTACTATCTGTAATAACGAGTGGATTTTTAGCACTATCACTTATTTTAGAACTGAATTGGATTGAATCACCTGGAATGGTCTATTACCTTTTACTATTTGTCAGTTCCCTATTAGCCATTTATTTTATAATCACGCAGGGAATGTTGCTATCGATTCGTGTATTACAAAAGCATCCATCATACTACAAAAAAACAAATATGCTTTATGTTTCGAACCTTAAAGCCAAAGGGCGCTCACATGCCCATCTTATCTACTTATTAACTATCTTATTGTTAGGTGTATTTTTATGTACAAACGTACTGTACAGTTCTTATTACAATATAGATAAGAGAGTGGAATCATTAGAACCGTACAGTTTTCAGTATATCTCACTTCCAGGAAATAAGCCGGAAAGTGAGCAGGAAGACGTTTCATTCATTGAACATACATTAGCAAAACAAGGTAAATACGAGGCATATTATTCTGCATTTAAAACAGATAAAAATCAGAATATCGGTTTTATGTCGGTTTCAAATTATAATGCATTTAGCATTCATAAAACTCTTTTCTTAAAAGATGATGAGTACTATGTTGTAGCAGGATATCAAAATATTCTTCCAAGTACGGAATTAATTCATGACTATCCATTTGGAGAACTTCAATATGCAGGAATTGAGAAACGAAATATTTTAATGTCAGGTGTACAAAGGGTATACTACATCGTCCCAGATGCGGTTTATGAAACCATTGATTATCCTATATTCAAAGTGTTTTCTTATGAGGTTGAGCATTGGACTGAAAAAAACGAATTAGCTGAAACCATTTTCTCTAAAATTACCCCAATACAGTATGAGCGCCAAATTCATTCGAAAATTAATTTATACAATACAGAGAAGTTCACGGTAAGTCTCTTATTCTTTATCGGTTTTATGATGAGTCTTATCTTTTTGAGCGCAGCAATGAGTATACTTTATTTTTACCTGCAAATGGCACTTGAAGGAGAAAAAGAAAAATATGCAGGAATACGAAAACTTGGCTTTTCTATAAAAGAATTAGCTTCTGTTGTGACCAAGGAGTTAGCGACATTAATTTTTATCCCGTTTGTACTTGCATCTATTCTTCTATGTGGAATTATGTTTGCAATGCGTAACCAGTTTTCATCCGCGCTTTATGGGGTCACAGCAATAGGTGTAGGAATATTTTTATTGCTATTTGTTATAAGTTTTTTCATCATTCGACGAAGTTATTTGAAAAAACTTATGAATTAACAATGCATGATTCTAATAATATAGGTGCTTGATCTAAAAATAACATAGAAAGTATACCTGAAATTATACTTTTCAAGGGGTTCTTTTCATGAAAAAGAACCCCTTGGATAAATAAGAGATGCTCTTACTATAGAAACTTTATATAAATATATGGTTGATGTAAGAAACAATATAGTTTTCCTAGAGGACTAATAGTATTTGAGTAATATATAAAGTGGAGGTTTTATATTTTTATGAGGTTAAATGCTTTTCAATTAAAAGTTTTTGCAATGATCCTTATGATCATTGACCACGTGTATACTTACATTCCAGGTATGCCAATGTGGATGCATCATCCAGGACGTATTGTGGCACCAATCTTCTTCTATTTTGTAGTGGAAGGATTTTTCTATACACGAAATCGTAAAAAGTATGCTACGCGTGTGTTTATATGGGCAGCAATTATGTTTGCAGGTTCAGCGCTAATTCAGTACATATTCCCAAGGGGAAGTGGACTTCACAACAATATTTTCTTGTCGCTTGGGTTTGGAATCGTGTTATTATGTGCGATTGATTATACAAAGCGTACAAAAAACTATCTACTAGGAATTCCAACTACCATTATTGTCGCTATATTAGGAATGTTTACAGAGGCAAGTATTTTTGGAGTGACAATGACCTTAATTTTCTACTTCTTTAGGGAGAAGAAAATATGGTTAATTGTAACATATGTATTACTTTCATTATCAGATGTTCCAACGTTACTTATGGTCGGAGAACTCTTTACAGATACAGGTCTATTTGGTTTCAATAATCAATGGATGATGATATTTGCGTTGCCATTCTTCTTCATATATAACGGGGAACGTGGTTTAAATAATGCATTTACAAAATATATGTTTTATATTTTCTATCCGGCCCACTTATGGATTATCTATACAATTGGATATTTTTTTGAGTAAATAAGGTCAAACACTTTGCATAATATGCATAGCGTTTGGCTTTTATTCTAGTATCATTATAAAATTATCATTATGAGGGGTAATTAAGAATCTTAGCTTGATGGATATGGGGACATACCACTGAGTGAGTCAATTTTGATTTTCTGTATATATCCATTGCTTATTTGTATTTTTTCAATAGCTGTGACATATAAAATAGGTATATTTTACGTGATGCCGATGGTAACATTTCTTATTTTTCTTATGTTACATGTTACAGTGCACGATCCAGCATTTTTCTTTTGGGTTGGCATGTATACGATTCTTTCATTTATTGTTTCTTATATAACTATCCTTTTTGTAAAGGGATATAAAGTTGTAGAAAGAGAACGTTAATATCATTTTGGGGAAATAGGGATTTACGGTGAACGATAATAACCTCATTTCACGTTGTCATGACGGGAAATGAGGTTATTTGATTTCTATTTTTAATTGGAGTGATGAAAATCGCGAAGAATCCCCTCAATGATTGGATGAAGAGTAATAGGCAATTCATCAAATGGGAAGAAGCGCAATTCTTTTGACTCAGTTTGATCACATTTAAGCTCACCGTGGAATTCGCGGCAAATATAAACAACGAGTACACCGTGTACTTGATCGCCGTTTGGATAGATTTGAAAGTAATCTGGTCCTGAGTATGTACGAAATAGTTTTGGATTTTTAATAATAAGTCCAGTTTCCTCATATACTTCTCGTTTTAAAGCGTCTTCTAACGTTTCGTTATATTCTAAGGCGCCGCCAATAATACCCCAGCGGTTGAAGTCTGTACGGAGCTGCAATAATATTTCATTTTTCTCATTTACTATAATAGCGTGTGAACCTATTAAAATCAGTGGATGATTTCCTACTAAATTTCTCATGTCTTCGATATACCCCATAGTTGTTCTCCTTATAGCTAATAATAATTAGGAAGTTCTTTTAACATTCTTTCTGTTTTACGTGCTGTAAAGGCTAAGTTATGGTCATCTTTCGTTCTGAAAAATAATGTGCGTAAAAAGGTTTTAATGTTGGCGCATAAAATACAATATTCATTTAACGAAAGGCGTTTTCTAATTTGAGGAAGCCTTTTTATTTTTTTATGAATAATAGAAATTAACTCGTCTTGCGGAAAGTCATGATACAACATCGCTAGTAAAGGAGTAACGATGCGTTCATCTTCGTTATTATGAAAAAGGTCAGATGGAATGAAGATTTTATTTAATAAACAATGAATTAACTCTTCGTACCATTCAAAAGTTGTATACGTATTATGAACAATTTCCGTAAAGGCATCAGATACGTGAGCAAGACAATGAGCCCATCCTTTATTTTCAATATAGCCTCGGAAATCTGTTTCTAAGTTTGTGTATGTAATGAGTTTGTTTTTTATTTCTTCAATATCCTCCTCTGTACAAAAGTAGTGCGAATTAGCGAATTGGAGTATTAACGCAAGTAACGAAACAGTGTAAGAACGTGTGAAAACCCCATCTGAATGCGGGGAGTAAATGTCATAATATAAATATTCATCACTTAAACAAGTTTGCAACAGTAATTTCAGTTGATCATCCATAAGGAATTCATGATGAATAAAATGCACAAAACATTTATATATAAGCTGGTAACGAACGTAACTATCAGTTGTTCCGATATACTGAAGCATATGGAGCGTTAATTCATTTATATCTATATGTCGCAGTTGCGTATAGTCATTTTGTTGTATAAGCTCTAACTGTTGTTGCAGCGCTGTAATGTCCAATGGAGAACCTCCTCCGCACTTTAAAGATGCGATGTTTTCTAGTATTCTATATATTCAAGGACAATCCTGCTCATGCAAGGAGAACAAGTAGAAATTCAAGTATGACATAGATGAGGGAAGAATATGATGACCATAGAACAGTTAGAAAAACATTTTAAAATAAGAAGAAATGCTTCTTCTATCATGATAAAAGAAAATAATGCAGAGATTTTTACAGAAGAGCAATTAAAGGGAATCATGCAATATTGCGTTGCTGAGGCTGAAAAAGAGGGAATTGAAAACTTACATTTTGAAGTTTCTTCAAAAAGCCCAAATTATGATGTGTATAAGAAATGTTTCGAAGCGTATTCTTTTGAATATGTTACTGAAAACATGATTGTATGTAAGGATATATATGAAGTGGAAGATGTAGAAAGTGAAATTGATTTTAAGTTGATTGAAGAAGTAGGAGAAGATACATTTTATTCTCTTTGGAACGAAATGACAGAAGAACAAGTCACTTATGATCAATTTGTAAATATGATGCTACAAGAAATTGGGGAGCAATGGAAAGAACATTGTTTAACAGCGAGTGTAGGTGAAGAGCCGATCGGAATTGTAATCCCGCATATTGAAAAGGGGACGTTAGAAGAAGGGAAGCTCATGTATTTGGCAGTCGCTCCAAATATGAGAAATAAAGGGTATGCAGCAGCATTCTTTACAGGAGCAATGTTTGTATTAAAAGAAATAGGAGCATCTTATTATATCGGTGAGACAAATGTGCAAAATGAGTGGATGAAGGATGTTTTTGAAAAGAATGGATGTCAGCTGCTGAGTTCTACTGAACGGTATGTGAGGAAGTTTTAGGAGGATGAATGATGTACTCTCTTGAACTCATTTCGAGGGAATCCATGTACAACTTATGAACAAGTAAAAGAACTTTTTGCCTGTTTGTAAGATAAAAAGAAAAATGAGAACGACAAAGTAGATATTCCTATAATACAATAGAGTAAGATTCGATTATAAGAGGAAGCGTTGGTGAAAGAATGGGGCAGCAAAGAAATTGGTTACAAGCAACTGTAGAAAGAAATGAAGATAATACGTTACAAATAAAGTGGGAAAATAATATAGAGGAAGTTCGCATTTACTGGAGTACTTCGCCAGATCATATTGAAGAAAATGGAGAATTACTTGCAACGGTAAATGGGGAATCATCATATACAATTGAAAACCCGAGCGAAAATGAGCGTCCATATTTTAGACTAGTAGGTAGTAATGGACAAGCAGTAACAGTAGCTGAGCGTAGACTGCCATTACAAGGCGCGTTTAACTTCCGTGATATGGGAGGATATGAAACGACTGAAGGCCGTAAAGTAAAATGGGGCAAGTTGTACCGTTCTGAAGAATTAGCAGGACTAACAGAGTGGGATATTGCGTATTTACAAAAGTCTGGTTTAAAGTTAATTTGCGATTACCGTACAGACTTTGAAGTGAAGCATAAGCCAAACCCTGAGATTACAGGCGCTCGTCAAGTGTGCTTACCAGTTATGCAGGACTTGGCGAAAGATTTAAATATAAATGAATTTTTCCAAGTTGGTGACCTTTCTATGTTAGGAAAACCAGGTGAGTATCTTGTGAAAATGAATCAAGACTTCGTAAGTGGTAACGAAGCATTCGTGAGCTTCTTAAACTTAGCGCAAGACCCGGAAAACTTACCGTTAGTAAACCACTGTACAGCTGGGAAAGACCGTACTGGATTTGGATCAGCATTATTATTACTTTTACTAGGTGTACCAGAGAAAACAGTAATGGAAGATTACTTATTAAGTAACGGATTCCGTGAAAAGTTAAACGAGAAAATGATGGCCTTTTTAGGTGCAAAACTACAAAACGATGAGAGTAGAGCGATATTAGGTGCGATGTTCGAAGCACGTGCTGAGTATTTACAAGCAGCGATTGATGAAGTGAAAAAGCAATATGGTTCAGTTGAAGCGTATGCTGAAAAAGCTTTAGGCTTTACGAACGAGTCGTTAGAGGAAATGAAAGAGTTATTGTTAGAGGGAAAATAATGGGGAGGGAGGCTGATGTGGATTAGCCTCCTTTTCTTATTGTTCATATAATTTTGTTCCATAAAGTGATTGATAACCGAATATTGTTGTTTGCATTATGAAATTTTTCGTTGCCTTATGATGCCTATAATAATTGGAATAGCTGTCCCAATTATTAATATTGGTAAAAATAATTTACCAAAACCGCCACTCCAATTTAAAGCTATTGAAATTGTTTCAAATTGGATGAAAGAAAAAATAAGTAAACAGACATTTTTTAATTGATTAAGCATTTTTCTGCTGTTTAAATAAAACTGCTTCGCATTCAATTCATTAAATCTTTTTGGGTAGTTATGAACTTCTGGAAACTTTTCTAAAGTCTGCATTAAAAGGAGTATGAATGCTCCTATTCCTGGTAGAAGTAAAAGCTCCCACTTTGATCCCCAACGATCTACAGTACCATATGCGTTATAATGTGCGGGTACTTCCTCAGGTAATCTTCCCCAAATGATAATCAAAAAAATGATGGATCCAAAGAACAATGAATATCCAATTATATCTCCAACCCATTCACTTTTTGTTTTTGGGATTTTTATTTTAGGTCTTTCCCATGAATTTACTATATTTTTCCGCTCCCTTCCTATAAGAACTAGAGTAATACAGTTTCTGGATTGCCAGTTTATAATTTGAATCTATTATCCAAATTATCTCAAATTTATAGTATTTTCACAATTAATTATTTTTGAATAACATGACTCATGTGTTTTAAACAACTGTAAGATCTCTGGACAGCTGCTTTTCGTAAAAGAAAAAATTCGACTTAAGAGACAATTAATGAGAAAATACAAGTTGTAAATAACGTACTAGTTGAGGAGAGCATAATGAAATATAAAGTTATATTATTCGACGTAGACGATACATTATTAGATTTCCCTGAAACGGAAAAACACGCATTACATAATGCGTTTGTACAGTTTGGTATGCCTACAGGGTATAGTGATTATCTTGCAAGTTATAAAGAGATTAGTAATGGATTATGGAGAGATTTAGAAAATAAAATGATTACGTTAAGTGAATTAGCGGTAGATCGATTTAGACAATTATTTGCACTTCATAATATAGAAGTAGATGCACAGCAATTTAGTGATGCATACCTTGAAAACTTAGGGAAAGAAGTACATCTTATAGAAGGTGCAGTGCAATTATGTGAGAATCTACAAGATTGCAAGTTAGGTATTATTACGAATGGATATACAAAAGTACAACAATCTAGAATCGGAAATTCGCCTTTATGTAATTTCTTTGATCATATTATTATTTCAGAAGAGGTTGGTCATCAAAAACCAGCACGTGAGATTTTTGATTATGCTTTTGAAAAGTTTGGGATTACGGATAAATCCAGTGTACTAATGGTTGGAGATTCGTTAACTTCTGATATGAAAGGCGGAGAAGATTACGGCATTGATACGTGTTGGTATAATCCGAGTTTGAAAGAGAATAAGGCGAGTGTTAAGCCGACTTATGAAGTGGAGAGTCTGCTTCGCATTATGGAGATTGTGGAAGAAACACGAGAAAAGGTGACCGTATAGTAGTATTGTCGAGATTTGTTGATAAGTCGATATTCTTTGTCCAATCGTCGATATATCGAAAAAATCGTTGATATATTTTGAATTGCTGCGGTCAATTTAGGAAAGAGCTGTGTAACAACTAGAGGTGAATAAAGAATGTTAAAGTTTTCATTTGAGTTAGACAAGAATATCCCGCAGAAGGATGAGCCGCGGTATGATGCTTTTTCAAAGGGCTTTATCGAAGGGGATGTAACGATTTGCGCGAGTGACAGCGTACTTTTTCAAAAGTCACATGTGAAGGTCGCAGAGCTAGGCATTTATTTAGGACAGTGGATGGAGCAAGTGCAAAACGGACAGAATGTACATATGAATTATGAAACGCCTGACCGTGATGAGATCATTCTTAGTTTCTTTTATGAAGAAGACGATCAGTGGAAGATTTCTTCCAGTTGGCAACAATTTGAACTTCAGGAGAGTATTTCTACTACAACATTAGTAGAGAGCGTTGGGCGTTATTTATATGACCTAAATAAGGAACTGCGCGCGATCGAATATCCTGTGACGTTTGATCAGTATTTAAGAGGAGAGCGAATGATGCAGCTTTCTTACAAACGACTGTGTGATAGTAAAGCGGATACGACATCAATAGAGGTTTATAATGGAAGCGAGCAAGTAGGGGCAGTACGGGGCTATTATAAAAATACGTTGATGAGAGTGCTAGACTTCATTCCGAAAGTCGGTAGTAATATCATTTATGAAGTAAAGGATAGTAAGGACAATATTTGCGTCATTGCAAAGGATGTAAGTAGGCAGCGCCAAAGAAAGATCTTAGTAACATATAAAGATAATCATGATGCAGAGCATGAAATACTTGTATGTGACGGAAAGTTATTGGATGCAAATTTCTTATTTACCTTTACATATAAGAGAGAAGAATATGTTGTTCACAAAACTTCATTTGGGATGGGAAAGTTATTACGAAAAGGCTATGTAATCGCAGACTGGAATATTCGTCTTGAGGAAGATATGTATCATATCGAGATGAATGTATATGATGAAGATTATATTGAGGATCAATATTTACTGTTAGGCGTATTTCATGCAGTTTTGTATGGATGATCGTTGTATAAATGAAAAATACCGGTATTCTTTGTGAAAAGAATGCCGGTATTTTTCATTCATCCTCAAAAATAAAAACCTCATCAATCGTACGATGAAGTGCCCTCGCAATATCGTGAGCAAGCTGTAAGGAAGGATTATATTTTCCTTTTTCAAGATGGCTAATTGTTTCACGACGTACACCAACGCTCTTTGCTAAATCTTCTTGTGTCATATTCAATTTGGCGCGGTATTCTTTTATTCTCGTTATGAACGCCATGGTGCATCTTCCATTTCATCAATTGGTTTATCGTAAAAGAACATAGAGAATCCGAACGTAAGAATGAGTGTGCCGAAAATAAGAGCGATATCAATCTCTTGTAGCACCGGGTTTGGAAATAACATTTCAATAAACAGAATGATAGCAGTAGTTAGTAATGTAACGATAAAGGCATTGCGGCACGATTTATTGACGATTTGTTCAAACAGTTCATCGTGTTGAACCGTTCTATATGAGGTGAAAAAGGAGAAGAAACAAAACATAGTAAACAATCCTTTTTCATAAAAAAAGCCAAGAAAGCCGAAGAAACCAAGAAATCCTAAATATTTTATCCAAGTTGTTTTCATGATAGTTCCTCCTTATCATGTTAGAAATAAATCACGTTATGTTATAAATATATCACATATGGATAGGGATGGTAATAATAGTTTTCCAGTTTGCTTCATAATAATAGTAAAAAGAGGAAATATGCTGCGAAATAAAGAGGATAATATTGTAAAATGGTTGTAAGGAGGGGGAGGAAGGTATGTTAACTTGGATCATGGTCGTTGTATTACTTGTAGTGATTACTGTAGTCGCGACAGTGTTAATTGGGCGAAATGGTGATGCAAATTATAGTAAAGCAACAAAGGGAAATATTAGAAGACTTACGATGATTTATATTATACTAGCTGTCGTTTTAATCGTTGGATTAGGCTTGTATATTTATTTCAAAGGTTAAAAAACTGAAAAATACAAAAATCTAAAAATAGAAGTATGCTATAATGTTGATATAGTTATTTGGTAATTAAGGAAAGGATTGGATGGAATGATTGAGATTACGAATGTGTCAAAAAGTTATAATGGGTCTACCTATGCAGTAAAAGATTTAAGTTTATCTGTGCCTAGCGGAGAAATCTTTGGATTTTTAGGACCGAATGGTGCCGGTAAATCAACGACAATTAAGATGATTACTGGTATCCATGGGGTGGACAAAGGGACGATTACGATTAATGGTATAGATATTATGAAAAATCCGATGGAAGCGAAAAGGACGTTTGGTTATGTCCCAGATAGTCCAGATATGTTTTTACGATTAAAGGGAATTGAATATTTAAACTTTATGGCAGATATGTATGAAGTGCCGAAAGAAGTACGACAAGAACGAATTGAGTCCTTAGCGAAGAAATTTGATCTTTACAATGCGTTATCGGATCAAATTCAAAGTTACTCGCACGGTATGAGACAAAAGATTGTTATTATTGGTGTGCTCGTGCATGAGCCAGATGTATGGATTTTAGATGAACCGTTAACGGGGCTTGATCCGAAATCTGCATATATTTTAAAAGAAATGATGAGAGAACATGCGGATAAAGGAAAGATTGTATTCTTCTCTACACACGTATTAGAAGTGGCAGAAAAATTATGTGACCGCGTCGCGATTATTAATAAGGGAAACCTTCAGTTCAAAGGGAATTTAGATGAAATGAGAGATCATTTTAAATCCAATGAATCACTTGAAAAAATGTTCTTGGAGATGACGGGCAATGAGTAAAATTTGGACGTTAACGAAAGTATTATTGAAATTAAATTATGCAGATTTTATAACAGATAAGAAGAAGCGATGGGCGTATGTATTTTCATTTGCAGCTATTTTATTTGTCGGCTTTTTAATATTTGGTTCTATCACGCACGGTATGTATGAAGGTATGAAACATTTAGGGCAAGATCCAGGAATGATTATCGCAATGGGACTTGCGATTGCGAGTATATGGGTATTTTTAATGAGTATTACGAACATTTTAACTGTATTTTACTACAGCAATGACATTGAAATGTTATTACCATTACCATTAAAACCAGCGCAAATTATTTCAGCCAAATTTTTAACCGTATTAATTACACAATACGTAATGAGTTCATTTATTTTATTACCGATCTTTATTACGTACGGTTTAAAAAGTGGCGCATTTATTACATATTACATATATATGATTTTCATTTACTTACTCTTCCCGATTGTGCCGTTAGTATTAGCTTCGTTACTGATGACAGTTATTATGAGGTATACAAATATAGGGAAAAATAAAGACCGAGGAAATATATTTATCGGAATCGTAAGTATACTATTTATTGTAGGAATTAATGTATTTTTACAGTGGAAAAATAAAAGCTCGTTTTCTGAAGATGCACTTACGAATTATCTTGCGAACAACCAATCTTCTCTTTTAGTACAAATGACAAACTATTTTCCAACTACATATTTTGGAGCAGTGGCATTAGTAGAAAATGCAAATTGGAAGGGGCCTTTATACGTAATAATCTTTGCACTTATTTCATTTGTATTTTTTGTGTTGTTTTATTACATTGCAGAGCGTACATATTTAAAAGGGGTTATTGGACTTTCAACGAGTACAGCAAAAAAAGAGGTCATTTCAGCAGAAGGCTTACAGAAATCTACGGTACAAAGTTCACATTTGAAAGCATATGTGAAAAAAGAATTTAAAACGTTATTCCGTACACCACAATTCTTCTTAAATTGTATCGTACAAACTTTCGTTATGCCGATTATGTTGTTCTTCATTTTATTCGTGCAAGATGGGAATTTAAAATGGATCACGGGATATATTGATAATCCAAAATCAGCAGGACTTGCAATTGGCGTTGGTCTTTGTGCCTCTCTATTCTTAATGGGAAGTAACGTCATCGCAACAACTTCATTCTCACGTGATGGAAGCTCTTGGTTTGTGAATCGATATTTACCTGTAAAAGCTTCGGATATCTTTTTTGCGAAAGCAATCACTGCTTGGTTAATTAATGTAATCATTTTAGCAGTGTTCGGTATTACGATGGCAGTTGTAGCGGGAATTTCTCCTGTTTTCATGTTACTGTGGTTTTTACTAAGTGCGAACGGTTTACTGTTAATAAATTTAATCGGTACACGCTGGGATGCACAAACTGCAGATATACATTGGGATACAGAGCAGAAATTATTTAAGAGCCGCTATACAACTTTGTGGAATTTTTTAGCTAATATTTTAATAGCCTTAGTTATTGTAGCGGGAGTAAGTCTATTATACTTCTTCCTTCAAGTAGGACTGTGGGTTATGTTTATCGTTTTATTTGTAATGTTTACGATAGTAAATTATATCTTTATTAAAATTTTAAAATTAGGTGTAGAACGTATATTGTCAAATATTGAATAAAAAGATAGATCCTCTGTATTCGTGCAGAGGATTTATCCATAGATGGAGGAGAAAAGGTGAAGAAAATAGCAATTGTAACAGGGGCAACTCGTCTAAATGGAATTGGTGCAGCTGTATGCAAGGTGCTTGCTCAAAAAGGGATAGACATTTTTTTCACGTACTGGTCTCAGTATGATAAAGCGATGCCGTGGGGAATGCATGACAAAGAGCCTTTTTTGTTGAAAGAGGAGATTGCAAGTTACGGTGTTCGATGTGAAATGGCAGAAATCAACTTATCGCAGTCGTATTCGCCAAATCGTTTGTTTTATATGGTCTCGGAACGTTTAGGTGATCCATCTATTTTAATTAATAATGCAGCGTATTCTACTCATACGAGAATTGAGAAATTAAACGTAGAACAGTTAGATAAACATTATACGGTAAATATTCGGGCTACTATGTTATTAAGTTCATTATTTATAAAACAATATGCAAGCAAGGCGAGTGGAAGTATTATTAACCTTACTTCAGGACAGTCACTCGGGCCAATGCCTGATGAACTGGCATACGCAGCAACGAAAGGGGCAATTGAAGCATTTA
Source organism: Bacillus tropicus (assembly GCF_001884035.1). Classification (GTDB taxonomy): domain Bacteria; phylum Bacillota; class Bacilli; order Bacillales; family Bacillaceae_G; genus Bacillus_A; species Bacillus_A tropicus. The sequence continues at coordinate 126,364 of NZ_MACG01000065.1, read as the reverse complement.
CAAAATCAGTAGCACCAGTCGCGATGGAGAAGGGGATTACAGTGAATGCTGTTGATCCAGGACCGACGAATACAGGATGGATTACAGAGGAGCTGAAGCATCATTTAGTATGGAAGTTCCCGCAAGGTAAAGTAGGAGAAACGGTGGATGCAGCACGCTTAATATCTTTTTTAGTAAGTGAAGAAGCAAAATGGATTACCGGGCAAATTATTCATTCAAACGGTGGTTACTCATAAATATATTATGTTAACAACAGTTGAGAAACAAAAAATAAAAGAGAATTTTATTTTTTTTGATTAAATAAAATGTCAAGAAAGATAAAAATTTGATAGAAGAGTATATCGTCATATGAGGATGGTAATTCTTCATGTGACAATATACTCTTTTTCTTTTGCTTGCGAGCAGAAAAATGAAGTAGAAGAAACTCGAATATTCAAATTGATTTATCAGTTTTTGTACGTATTATTATGAAGATTACTGTCGGAAAAATGATAATTCGTATGAAAAGGGATTTTTTAAGGGGAAATCGAATCGTAAAGGGGAGGATAAATTACGTAAACATAGGGGGATTTATATGAAAATGAAAAAGGTCGCTATCGCATCGATAACAATTGGTACAATGCTTACTATGGCAGCTTGTAGCCCTTCAGCAGATAAAGAGAAAGAAAAGAAAGAGCAAGTAACAGCGCAAAATGAAGGAGAATCAAAAACGACAAGTGCAGATGAAGCGTCAAAAACAACGAAAGATACTGAAAAAGAAACAAATACTTCTTCAAATGAAAAAACAGATAAAGACACAAAAAACACGAAAGAATCATCAGGAACAGAAAGTAACGGTAAAACGTCAACTCAAAACGAGAATGTAAAAACAAAAGAAAAAGAGACGACAGGAAAGACGAATGATCAAACGACTAGCGGGAAAACAACAGATCAAAGTACAAGTACAAACTCAGACGGAAAAACAACGAAAGATCCGAAGAAAAGTGTAGCTGTGAAAACGAGTGTGAAAGAAGTTGCTGCATTAGTGGATAGCTTAGATAAGCAGTTAGCTGCTAATCCGAAATTGGATACAGTAAATAAACTTGGAAAACAAATTAATGCAAAGTGGGATGTAATTGAGAAAGAGTTAGAAACATCACACCCAGCTGAATATAAAACAATTGGACAAAGTATGTATCCGTTAATTGTAGGGGCGGAGAAAGAAAAGATAGATATTACTAAAATGAAATCATTAACGACGAAAACGAAAAAAGATTTAAATCAGTTATTGACGAAACTTTCGTAGTTTCAAAAGCCTACTTGTGGGAGTAGGCTTTTTTTATGTAGAGAGTGTAATTAAAGTTTATGGGAAACCTAACGAAAAAGGATGGTGATAAAAGTGACAATCGATCGAATTTGTACAATTGGCCCCGCAAGTAATAATAAAGAAACGTTAGCGCAGTTAATAAACAATGGTATGAAAATTGTTCGGCTAAATTTATCACATGGCACGCATGAAAGTCATAAAGATATCATTCGTTTAGTGAAATCGTTAGACGATTCTATTAAAATTTTAGGCGATGTACAAGGTCCTAAAATAAGGTTAGGTGAAATGAAAGGAGAACAAATTACGCTTCAGGCGGGAGATTCTTTTATTTTGCATACGCAACCAGTTACAGGGAGTAGTACGGAAGCAAGTGTTGATTATGAAGGAATCGCGAATGATGTGAAAGTCGGAAGTAGAATTTTAGTTAATGATGGTGAAGTTGAGTTAATCGTTGAGAAAGTAAGTACGGATAAAATAGAAACGAAGGTGAAAACAGGTGGTAATATCTCCTCTCATAAAGGGGTGAACTTACCAGGAGAAATCGTTAGTTTACCAGCTATTACAGAGAAAGATAAAAAAGATATTCAGTTTCTTTTAGAAGAAGGTGTTGATTTTATCGCATGTTCTTTCGTAAGAAAACCTAGTCATATAAAAGAAATACGGGACTTTATAAAAGAGCATAAAGAAACTGCTCCTAATTTAATTGCTAAAATAGAAACGATGGAAGCAATCGAGAATTTTCAAGATATAGGTAAAGAAGCAGATGGAATTATGATTGCAAGGGGAGATTTAGGAGTTGAGTTGCCGTTTCAATTTATTCCGCTCTTGCAAAAAATGATGATTCAGGAATGTAATCGAACGAATACATATGTTATTACAGCAACACAAATGCTTCAATCCATGGTAGAGCATTCTATTCCAACAAGGGCTGAGGTGACTGATGTGTTTCAAGCTGTAATGGACGGAACGAATGCTGTTATGCTTTCTGCTGAGAGTGCGTCAGGCGAGCATCCGATTGAAAGTGTAAAAACATTGCGTCTCGTTTCTGAATTTGCTGAGCATGTAAAAAAAGACGGTCCTGTTGTGATGAAAGATGTACTGGAATTGCTGCATAAGTCTTTGGATGAGTGATGAATAAAAAAGAGGGCGGATATGCATCCGTCCTCGTGTGTTTCCTGCATTCTATTCTTGCTCTTGCTCATCCAAAATCTTTTCAAATGCAGCAGATACTTTTTCAAATTCTTCGTCATTCTCAATGTATGAGAACTCACTATCTTCTTCTACTTTTAAAAAGAAAATATCAATGTCTTCCTCAGTTTCTGTTTGAATGTCTTCTACGAAAGCAACTGCAATATATTCAGCACCTTCGACATCCATCGCTCCAAGTACTTCTACTTCTTGCTCTTCGTTGTTCTCATCACTAAGAGTAAACACTTCGCCAACTTCAATATCAGACATATTTATTCTCCTCCTGTCCAACTCTAATAAATAGAGAGTTTCAACTGCATACATACTAATATATCTTTCCATGAAAAACCAATTTCATACATAAGAGAAATGAAATTCTACTTTTTTCGTATGAGTATACAAGCTATAAGGAGCGCATGTTATCTTATTCAATCCATTCAACAATTGCATCCATAGTCTGTCTTGTTTTATCACGTTTTGGCTCTTCTTTACGGTAACCAAAGGCAACCATAACAGATGTTTCAAAGTTATCGCCATTGATTATGCCTTCTTGACGAAGTAAAGAATCTACTTTCTCTTTATCAAATCCTTCTATTGGACAAGAATCAATGCCAATTTGAGCTGCGCTCGTCATCATATTCCCTAAAGCAATATAAGTTTGCTTAGATGCCCAATCGAATACAGAACGGTCGGATTGTAATAAGTTAAAATCTGATTCCTGGAACTTTTTGAAGAATTCATATCTAATTTTTTGCGCGTCTTCAGGCAATCCAATAATATCGTTCATCATATATTTAATATACTCTGCATCATAATGCATATCTTTCATGGTTCTTGAAAGAACAATGACAAAGTGACTAGCTGTTGCAAGTTGCCCACCAGCGCCCCATGAATACGGTTGTAGTTTTTCTCTTACTTCTTTATTTTGTACGACAATAAATTTCCAAGGTTCATAACCAAAAGAAGAAGGAGATAATCTGCCTGTTTCTAAAATGAATTTAAAGTCCTCTTCTGAAATTTTGTGCATAGGATCGAACTCTTTACATGCATGTCTGAAATGAAAAGCCTCCATAATTTTTTCTTTTGTAATTTGATTTGTATTTGTCATAAAAGTTCCTCTTTTCATTCATTTATTTTGTAAGTAAATTATATTTTTAAAGTAACATAGACACAAGTACGCACATTTATGTGTTATAGTATCAAAAAAGATACTATTGGTAAGGGAAGGGACTTATGATGGATTGTTCAAACGATAATAATATAAATTACCCATTTTTAAATAAATATTCTTGTCCAGTGGAAGCTATGGTTGAGGTTATTGGTGGAAAATGGAAAGGGGTTATTTTGTATCATTTATTAGATGGTACAAAGAGATTTAATGAATTAAAAAGATTAAAACCTAATATCACACAAAGAATGTTAACACTGCAGCTAAGAGAACTTGAAGCGGATGGCATTATACATCGTGAAGTATATCGTGAAGTGCCTCCGAAAGTAGAATATTCATTAACAGAGCTTGGTGCATCACTACGTCCAATCATTCTATTAATGATGGAATGGGCGACTCAAAATATGGAGAAAGTTTTGGAGAGTAGGAATACGAAAAATAATAGTTAAGAGTTGTAGAAATAAAAGGTGTTTTCCATATGTGAAGACACCTTTTATTTCTATGTTTTTTACTTTTTAACTTCAACTGCTGAAATTGCAAAGTCATTCAAGTTTACAGTTTTTCCATACCAATCAGCATGTTTAAAAAAAACACCTTTTCCATATCCTTCAGTTGAAGTACGTTCCCATAGCGTAGTTGAATAGCTAGCAGTAGGGGATGCTGTACTTACAGAAGAAATTCTATTTTGCCAACTAGGAGGCAAATTTTTAAAACCGCTACTAAGAGAAAAATAATCGCCACCTTTATTTGCATGTTCATAGAAGTCTGTACTATTAGGTCCGCTTCCTCCGACACCAAGAGGAGTGATTGTATGATTCAACCTTTGTTTATCTTTTTTAATAAAAGACTCTAAACTTTCTTTGCTCGAAAATCCATAAGATAACCAGTCTCCATTTTGATTTTGTTTCGGTAGAACTAACGTTATTTTTACGTCTTCCTTTGATGGAGCACCAAATTTATTAAACGCATCGACAGTTTTTTCATCTACAGTTACATATTCAAAAGAGGTAATCGAATAATCCTTTTCGGTACTAGCTGATACTGATCCTAATCCCACAGTTAATGATGAAATGGCGACCACTGCACCTACTATCAATTTTTTTAGCATGCATTCATCTCCTTTAAATTTAGATTTTTTACATAACTAAAATGTATGATAATTTGAATGTTTTATAAATGTTTAGAAATTTATAAAAAATTAAACAGAATATTCTTTTATTGGTCTGGAGTAAGGAGGGTAATTTAAAAAAGGATTTACTTAAAACGTAAATCCTTTTTGGGTGTTAGCAATAAAGTTATTGTGTAAATTTTGCAATTTGCTAACTGACTTCAAAATTCTACTGATTAAAGTTTCATTTTATCCTGTTATGAATCATAAACTTCTTTTGTATTCATAGAAGCTGCATCTAATAAAAGGAAAGCGGCTGCTATCATATGTAGAACGATGTCTATATAAGGAAAGAAGGCAACTAGAGTAACGATAATACCGATATAATGAGGATACGTATTCATGCCGCTTTTTTTAGCTAATAAAATAGTAGTGATATGTAAAACAATCAATAGTAGTAAAGGTATCCCATGTAGGTTAACAAGACTTGGAAATAAATAATAACAAGGAAGTAATAAAAGATGATAGATCCCTGTAGTCCACTTTAGTGCTTGGATGTAGGTTTTCAAAGTTAATCCTCCTAAAATAATTTACATCTATATATTACCAAAAATAATAGGTAATTGGATATTATATATTTGTAGTTTTTAGTAGATTGTAATTATTTTATGTAAACTAATTATTGGTATCTATAAAATAAAAAAACCACCCAAACGAGGGTGGTTCGTATTATAAATAATTACTTAAAGAAGAAAGCGGAACCTTCACCTCACTACCTTCCTTCATATTCCGCAGCATAGCGGTTTCTGTACTAAGTTCTTCTTCCCCAATAATAAGCACATAAGGGATATTCTCTTTATTTGCATAATTAAGGGCGCGTTTTAATTTGCGTCCTGCTAGTTCAAGTTCGACTTTTAAGGAAGTGGTAGAACGTAATTGCTGGGCAAGTTGTAAGCATTGTAATTCTGTCCTAAGCGGGATGATAAATACATCCGCTGTAGATGATATCGTTTCTTTCTGTGATAGTGCTGTATAAATAACGTCTAAACCGAATGAAATACCGACTGTTGGATAGTTCATATTATCACCGCGGAATGCGCCAATAATATTATCGTAACGACCACCGCTACCGATGCTAGATGTAATTGATCCATCTTTTAAAAAGATTTCATATACGGTACCTGTATACATTGTGAGTCCTCGCGCTAAAAACGGATTAAATATAGCATTTTCATTTATTCCAAGAGCGATTAAATATTGCTGTAATTGTTGTAATTCGTTTACTCCATCGGCAACGAGTGGATTATTGAAAGCTTCTTTAAAGTCAGCAATTGTAAGTTTTAGACAAGATAAAACGGTATTACATATCGTATCAGCCATTTCTTCAGAAATTCCGCGCTCTAATACATCTTTTCGTACACCATCAATCCCAATCTTTTCGATTTTGTCTAATGATAAAATGACGTCACTTGTTAATTCAGTAGGGATGTTAATGGCCTGGAGAATACCGTTTAACAACTTCCGATTATTATATTGAATCGTTACTTCTAAGTTTAACGTTCGGAACAACTCAAACGCCATACTCATAAGTTCAGCTTCTGCCATGACAGACTCAACACCGACAATATCAACGTCGCATTGTATAAATTCACGAAATCTTCCTTGTTTAATTGGCCCATCTCGAAACACTTTCCCAATTTCATACCGTTTAAAAGGAAGGCGGATGTTCGGATTCATTGCCACAACTTTTGCGAATGGAATTGTCAAATCGTAACGTAAGGCAAGTTCGCGTTTTCCTTGATCTTGAAGCGTATATATTTCTTTTAATATTTCCTCACCACCGCCGTACTTGTAAGACATAAGTTCATACATATTTAACGTTGGTGTTTCTAACGGTTTACATCCGTATCGTTCAAACGTGTCTTCGCACGCTCTTTTAATTTTATTTCGTAGTACTTGTTCTTCTGGTAAATAGTCTTTCGTTCCCTTTACATTTTTCATTTCCATCATAATCACTCCTTTTTTAAATTAAAAAAAGCTATGCAGGTATAAAAATACCCACATAGCTTTATGAACGCTTCGTGGGCCAACAGGAAAAGCCCTGTACCCACGAAGAAAAAAATTTCTTCGGATACACGGCGTTACGTATGATGATGAAGTTGGAAAGACGTATTAAAATTTTGCATTAGAAATCTCTCCTTAACATAAGTTTTTTCAAATTATATCAGATGATTTTTGAATTATCAATATTTTTAGTTTTGAAATATAAGTGAAGTTATGTAGGAGAAATGGAAAAGGGTGTATAATAAAACTTAATAATATGAAATAACCGTTTAAGGAGACCACTATGAAAAAAGATAAAACAAATGCGATGAGAATATTAGACAAAGAGAAAATTGAATATTCGATGATGTCATATAATCCAGACGATGGAAAAATTGATGGTGTATCAGTAGCCGAGAAAATTGGACGAGAAGTGAGAGAAGTATATAAAACGCTAATCGCTCAAGGGAATAGTAAAAATTATCATGTGTTTATTATTCCGGTAGATGAGGAACTGAATTTAAAAGCTGCCGCAAAAGCAGTAAGTGAAAAGAAAATTGAAATGATTCCTGTAAAAGATATTACGAAAGTGTCAGGATATATTCGCGGCGGTTGTTCACCAGTCGGAATGAAGAAGTTATTTTCTACATGTATTGATGCGAGTGCCCAATTACTTGAAACGATGATAGTAAGCGGCGGAAAAATAGGTATACAAATTGAGCTGAAAGTGGATGACTTGGCGAAAGTGACGAGAGCGCAGTTTGGTGAGGTAACGAAGTAAATATACATAGGGAAAGAAGTTTTAGTTTTATTAAGTTTAGATAAGAAGTTATAGGATAGTTAGTCCATTATGGGGCTGATTATCCTTTTTATTTACATGTCTATATTAAAATGATTAAAGATTGAATATTCAGTTTGAAACAGACTGTAATATGAATCATTTGTTTGGCTTTGGGGGGAGGACAATGCCTCGTTACAAGGAATTTAAATAAACAAGAGTTACCCTTAAAGATAGCCAAAGGACTGGAGAGTGTTTTAATGAGGGTTCAAGAAATATCCATAAGAAAGCACGTGTTGGGGCCAGTATTTTTGAAAACCCCCACGCTAAGAGTATGAAAGATTTTATACAGTTTTTTGGCTAATCCAGTAACAAACAAGAGCACTAAAACCGCGTTAGGATAGGAATAGATAGGTTCATAGAACTAAAAAAGCAGATGCCCTTGTGAGAGCAGGGTTATACTTTTTCATTGCTACTGATAATAGGACATTATGTAAACATAAAATGAATACTTTATGCAATCAAAATACCTTTCATTATCTATATTCTTAATGTGGTACAATCTGGATAAAAGATAGAAGGAGATAGACAATGAAAGAAATCATTAAAGAGATTGTTTCTCAAAACAAAAGATACAAGGTTCAAGTCCTTAAACGAAATGATGGCTTTTTCAATACAGAAGTTTTTGCATGGTTTGAGGATTCCGGATATAAGTATTGGGCCCCTATTAAACAAGGAATATCGTTAATTGATACAGAAAAACATGCTATAGCCATAGCAATAGAAGATTTAAAAGTGTATTCAGGTTAGAATGATTAGTGGATGTGGATTACTATGAAAGTCATTAATAGGAGCTAAAATATGAATTTTACAAAGAAAGAAATTAAAAAAACTAAACGAAAATCTTTAATTATATTATTTTGTATAGTTGGTTTGTTCGTATACGGAGTGTATTGGGCATTTTTCAGTTTGGATCGACTACCGACAGGTGAAAAGATTGCTGAAAAACAATCTCCTGACGGAACATATACATTTAAAGCTTACGTAACAAACGGCGGAGCAACAACGAGTTTTGCTGTTAGAGGGGAGTTAGTATTTAATCACCGCAAATATTTTAAGACAAAGAATGTGTATTGGAATTACCGAGAGGATACGGCAAAAATTGTTTGGCAAGACAATAATACAGTAATCATTAACGGACATACATTAAATGTTCCTGAAGATACATACGATTTCAGAAGAGAATAAATAGCATAACAAAAAATTGCTTCTGATAACGATAATTATGTAAATAAGCTGTTCACTGGAATGTCATAGAAAACTGTGATGAGATGAAAAATTTGATTTTGAAGCACTTCAAAATCTTAGCTAGATGGCTATGTATCGGTAACCTACAATAAAAAGGCAGGAACATATCAAATATGTTCCTGCCTTTGATTTTAGAGAAATGTTTCCTAGCAGTTGATTTTGTTAACGAAAGTCGACTTCAAATCCATATTTTGTTTGAAATAAAAGCATATAATAAAAGTATGAGGTGATGATGTGAAGGAGATAAACATTCATAAAGTAATTGCGGATAAGAGAAAAGAAAAGGGAATTACGCAGGAAGAGTTAGCGGCGTATATCGGTATTACGAAGGCGTCTGTTTCCAAATGGGAGACGGGGCAGAGTTATCCGGATATTACATTTTTACCACTATTAGCATCGTACTTTAACATAAGTATTGATGAACTAATTAGTTATACACCACAAATGGAGCAGGAAGATATTAAAAATTTATATCATCGACTAGCCGAAGCTTTTAGTGAAGAACCGTTTGATGAAGTAATGATGGAGTGCAGAGAAATAATTAAAAAATATTATTCTTGTTTTCCGTTATTACTTCAAATGGGACTACTTTTTATTAATCACCATATGTTAACTGAGGATACGGATAAAAGAATTGAAATTCTAGAAGAGGCAATGTATCTCTTTAGCAGAGTGCAAGAAGAAAGTAACGATGTTTCTCTTGTGAAAGAGGCGGTATCGTTTCAAGCAACTTGCTATCTTATACTCAATAAACCGAATGAAGTATTGCAATTGCTTGGCGAAACGATACGTCCTAACGTCCCAGCGGAAGATTTAATCGCACAGGCGTATCAAATGCTTGGAAATGCTGAAAAGGCAAATGAAATAATGCAAATTAGTATGTATCAACATTTAATACAACTCGTTGCGACAATACCGAATTATGTAGTAGTAAATGCCTCAAGCGTTGAAAAAGTAGAGGTAATTTTAAATAGAGCTTTCATGTTAATAGATATATATGAAATAGAAACATTACATCCTAATATGACTTTAAAAGTATACTATGCTGCTGCACAAGTATATTGTATGCAAGGCAATTTTGAAAGAGCATTAGAAATGTTACGGAAATATGTAGCAGTTTGTGCGGCAAGCTTCACAGTAAATAGTCTGCATTTACACGGTGATTCCTATTTTGATGCGATTGATGGGTGGTTTGCAGAATTTCCGCTCGGCGCTAAAACAGTTAGAAATGAAGAGATTATAAAGCGAAGTATGCTACAAAGTATTGCAGAGAACCCGGTTTTCGTTCCGATGAAAGATGTAAGAGAGTACAAAAATATAATAGCGAGTTTGAAATTCAAATTGGATATAAAAGAATAGGGGGACAAAATGATGACTTTTGATGAATATGAAGTAGCGATAAAGAGTGAGTTTACTTTACAAGGTACGATTACAAAGCCAAAAGCTGATGGGAAGTATGCGGCTGTTGTCATTATCGCGGGATCTGGAGAGATTGATCGTGATGGAACGATCGTACCGCTAAAGCTTGAGGCGAACATATATAAAGATTTAGCGCATGTAATAGCGGGGCTGGGTGTAGTGACGCTCCGCTTTGATAAGCGCGGAGTAGGAAAGAGTGACGGAGAAATTCTGAAGACTGGAATGTGGGATTTAGTTAGTGATATAGAGGCCATGATAACGTATTTAAAAGAACAGCCATTTGTTGATTCGGAAAATATCATTTTAGCTGGTCATAGTGAAGGGTGTATGTTAGCGACGGTAGTCAACGCAAAAACACCAGTTAATGGACTTATACTTCTTACAGGAGCTGCGGAATCGTTAGAAGAAGCTACTAAAAGACAAAGAGAATTTGCATATAAAGAACTAAAAGAGCAGAAAGGAATAAAAGGAAAACTAATGCGCCTTCTCAATGTAGAGAAACGTGGAGAGAAGCAAATGGAAAAAATAAAAGAGAAAATGATGAACACAGAAAAAGATACGATTAAAGTTGGTTTTAAACCGATGAACGCAAAATGGTTTAGAGAGCATTTTCAGCATGACATCTATAAAGACTTACAACAAGTAACATGTCCAGTGCTAGCTATTGCTGGTGATAAAGACTTTCAGGCGAATCCTGAAAAAGCGAAGCGAATTGGTGATTATGTGAAGGGTGATTCTGAAGTATATGTAATAAAAAATATGGATCATACCTTGAAATATTTTGAGGGTGATTTTAAGGCGTTGGAATTTAAGAAGATTTATGCGGAAGGTGCAGATAAGCCACTTCACCCGCAGCTGGAAGAAATCATTGTGAATTGGATGGATACGCATTTTGTCTCGCCGCATGCGGGTAGTAAGACGCCTTTATCTAAATTAGGTGGAGAGTAACTGCCTGTAAAAGTCCGATTGGTGAGGGTTAATTAAAGTTTCACTTTATATAGCCATTTAAGGTACCGTCTAACGGAAGACTTAATTTCAGTATATTTTTCTGGACTTATCGTTCCGGAAAAAATATACTGAATTATATGATAGGAGGTGTTATTAAATGGGGAGAAAGATTAGTTTTAACAAAGAACAAGCTTTAAATAAAGCGATGCATTTATTCTGGGAGAAAGGTTATGATGCTACATATATATCAGATCTTATTGAAACGATGGGCATAAGTCGCTCTACTCTCTACGATAGTTTTGGAGATAAGGATGCATTATTTAAACTGGTTTTAGAACAGTATAAAAACTATGGCTCTCAAAAGAGAAGTTTACTTTTTAGTGGGATAGACACGAAAGCATCACTTACATCCTTTTTTTATCAACATATTGAAAAATGTTATTCAGATGATATTCCAAAGGGGTGTATTATAACAAATTCTTCACTGCTTATTGGAAAAATTGATCCTGCCATAGAAGAAATACTCATAAATGATTTTAATGAACTTGAAAAAGTATTTAAGCAAGTTATCGAAGAAGGAAAAAAGAAAGACGAAATTTCACAAGAGGCTGATACTGAATTAGTTGCATATTCTTTATTAAGTTTAAATCATAGCCTTAATATAATGGCTAAATATAAAAAAGAGAAATATCTAGCCTATAATTTAGTGGATAAGACTATTGAAGAACTATAGTCTTTCTTTTTTAATAATTTCGGAATGAGCGTTCCGAAAAAAAGGGATGATAACGTTGACTAAAAAGACAAATTTTCTAATATTCATTTTGGCAATTAGTTGTGGATCACTTGTTGCAAATATTTATTATGCACAACCAATTGTGCAATTCATTGCAAAGGACTTGAATATCTCCTCTGATTTATCTGGATTGCTCACTACTTTGACGCAAATTGGGTATGGATTGGGATTATTTTTTATCGTACCAATGGCAGATTTATTCAAAAGTAAGAAAATAATAGGGATTCTTATTGGGCTAACTATTCTTTCGTTAATGGGTACGCTAATTTCGACAAATGGAATTGTTTTTTTACTATTAACAACTGTAATTGGCATTGGAGCCTGTGCCGCTCAAATGTTAGTTCCACTAACAATGTGGATTGTGCCTATTGAAGAGACAGGTAAATATGTGGGGAAAGTAATGAGTGGTTTATTGATTGGGATTATGATTGCTCGTCCATTATCTATCGGAATAGCTGAATGGTTCGGTTGGAGAATGGTATTTCTTTTTTCATTAATAATCCTAGTTGTTGTATTACTCATAATTATAAAATTTTTGCCCAATTATGAAGTAGTATCGGCTAGTAACATGTTATATTCAAATTTAATAGCTTCTATGGTAAAACTACTCATACATACTTCGCCGTTACAACAACGAGCTTTTTATCATGCATGTTTATTCGCAACATTTAGTCTGTATTGGACAGTTATTCCAATCTTATTAAGGTCAGAGCCGCTACATTTCTCAAATAATGAAATTGCATTGTTTGGCTTTGTTGCAATAGCTGGAGCTTTATTAACTCCTACTATTGGTAAAATCGCAGATAAAGGCTATTTATTTACAATGACTAATGTATCAATGGCACTCGTATTATTATCTGTCGTACTATTGTTTTTTGTTCAAGATCATTCACTATTTAGTGTAATTTTAATACTTATCTCAGGGATTTGCATCGATATTGGTGTAGCAGGAAATTTATTATTAGGCCAAAAAGTTATCTTTAGTTTGAGTCCGGAGATAAGAAACAGGTTGAATGGATTATATATGACTATTTTCTTTTTGGGAGGAGCTTTTGGTTCGTGGATTGGAAGTTATACGTATTATAAAATTAATAGTGAAGTAGCTTTACTCATTGGAGCAGCTTTTCCTTTAATCGCCTTATTCGTTCATTTCATAAAGAATAATACAAAAAAATTATGGAAAACCAAAAGTAAATACATATCTTGACTATTCATTTTTCTAAAAAGTCAGGGTTAAAATTCAATTTTGGGATATCTTTGATGGGCATGGGGATCGTCACATGTCCATCAAGCCAATTAAAGTTACTCTTTCACAGATAGAAAGGAAATGAAATCATGGAAAAATCAATAAAAAGTGAATTGATTGGAATGTTTATCTTTAATGAAACTTTTCATACATATGAACAAAACGAAGGAAAAGTACGTTGGGGATTGGATGTTAGAAATGAGCGTGTGCACGTACATGAAATGATGAAAAGAGCAGAAAAGCTTTATGTATGTTTAGAGGAATTTGATAAAAAAGTCAAGGTCGCTATAGCGGAAGAATTAGTTGAGTATAAAAATGATTTTTGGCCTGAATATGATGAGTATGATGAACAACTAAATTGGGATGCCGTAGACGCAGGAGAATATGATATGACGAAAGAAACATTTGAAAAGTCTATTACTCTTATGGACATTGTAATGAGAGAAAATGATATATATTGCGAATATAATGATGGAGATTTATTTGGAGGACATAGAATCCATGCTTCTTTTGACTACGAGCACAATTTATTAGATGCAGAAATTTAGTTTTGAGAGATGAAAATGAAAAGGATTGATTATTATGATCAATCCTTTTTTCATTCTTATAAGATAATGGTGAAATAAGAGGTAGAGAGGTACATAGTTTTAACGTATTATCCGAAAGAAATCTCCTTCCTAGGGCGTGTGAAAGGCGATAGTCTAGCGGTAGGTGGATTTAGTTTAGTATTTAGAATATAAGTTTTTTTGCGGTATTTTTCACTTTGAAATGGATAAAAAAATAATTAGGCTTTTAAAAACGAACATTAAATATAATTTTAATAAAAATGTTCATGTTTAGATTGCGTGTACACTAAAAGTTTGATATATTACCAATATAATAATTTTACACATCATCACTCGTATATACTCGGTAATATGGTCCGAGCGTTTCTACCTAGTTCCCAATGAAAGAACTGGACTACGGGTTAAAGTATTCGGTCGCTCTATGTAATGTGCGCTACCGATCTATAATTTTGCATGTGCTTAATTAACTTTGACTACCGTAGTTCTAGAAAGTAGAGATTCTTCTACAATTTCTAGAACTTTTTTGTTTGGACCAAAAGCATCGAGTATAGAAAACAACAAGAGAAAGAGGAGATTATCTATGAAGAAGAATACGTTGAAAAAATGTGCTGCCCTAGTAACTACTGTTGCATTGTCATTCTCGATACTTGCGGGATGTAATGCGAGTCCGAAACAAGTTGAGGCAAAAAGCAATCAAAAACCAATCTTAATTCAAGGTCCAATGCCGATAGAAGCTGAAAAGTTTGCAAAAAGGTTAAAAAATGTGAAAGAAGAAAAGTCTGGAACTTTCGTATTTTATAAAGGAACTGTCGACAATTATCCTGTAATCGTAGCGAAAACAGGTAAAGGAATGGAAAATACAGCAGCCGCTACAGCAGTAGCTATTGAAAAATATAAGCCTCAGGCGATTATTAACCAAGGAACATCAGGTGGACACGATCCAAATTTAAATGTATTTGATATTGTTTTAGGAAAACAAGTTGCAAATATAGGTTCATTAAAAACAACAAATATGGATGATAATCAAGGAATTGAGCCGACAAAATGGATATCTATGGATTTAATGGCTTCTGAAGGAAGTGCAGGAGAAGATCCAAATGCTGAGAAAATCCGATACTACGAAGGAGATAAGGATTTACTTGCAGCAGCTCATGCAGTAAAAGATAAATATACAAAGGGTAAAGTAGTTGAAGGTACGATTGGTTCAGCAGATGTTTGGAATAATGAAGTGGATAGAATTAAGTGGTTCCATACAAAATACGGTACATCTGTAGAAGAAATGGAAGGAGCTGCTGCAGCTCAAATCGCGAAAGCTTATGATGTCCCATTTTTAGGGATTCGAGTATTATCTAATAATAAAACAAACGGCGGGAAATATAATCCAAATACAGCAGCGGCAAATCAAGAATATGTATATGAAGTAGTTAAAAAATATATAGATTCAATGCAAAGGAAATAGTAGTAGTTCTGTCCCAGCATAAACGTCAAGTAACTGTAAATGTTTTCGAGACGGATAAACTTGTCTCAGGCATGGTAGTTGAAAAAGAAAAGCTTGTTTCTTATAAAAAATATAAGAAACAAGCTTTTTTATTTAAAATAAATTAGGCAATTAAACTATAACGTCAATACGTATCGTTGAATATAATAATAACATAATGGGGGTGATGTTATTTGGCTCTTACTACAGGACCAATTGAAAACGTAGGAAATCAACCTGCTAATGCAAATAGAGTTAGGGTGAAAATCCTTAACCGTACTGCGGGTCCGCTTACTGGAGTAGCTAGAGTTTTTAGACTTGACGGTTCATTAGTGTTAATTGAGCAGGTAAACTTCAATGTGAATTCTAATGCTTCTACTTTTGCAACTCTAAGTTTAGTTCATCCTGCTTTTGGACAAGCATTTGAATATGAAGTTCAAATTGTTCCTAATCAACCTGGTGGACTATATAGTGTTTATGGGCTAACAGCTGAAAGTGTTATCATTACTGCACAACGTGTTGTGAACTCAGAATTGACACAATTTCTTTAATTAAAATAGATTGGTGCCTACATGGTATCCAATCTATTTTTGTACGTATTATTCAGAGAAAGAAAGATTTTACACAAAAAATAAAGACAGTTATGGAAAAAGGAAAAGTCGAGCTATCATCTTGATTTTTATTATTTCTGTCCTAAACTCTATCTTTTTTGTTGCATGGTTTTCTTTGAATGTTTTATTCAAAATGTTTTTTGAAGTATTTATCAAATATGCATTATTGCATAAATAAATTTAAATTTATAAGTTAATATTAAACTACTTTTTAGTTGTAAAGAATATTTTAATAATCTTTATAAGAGAAGGATATTCCTTGTTAAAAGTGAAATTGTTTGGAATGTGAATAAACAAAAAGTTTAGAAGTGATACAGACTCAATAAAGTTTTGTATTAAATAAAAAGAAAAGGGGTATGGGGCTTTAAAAGCTTTCGGGGTTAAAAAGCACGTTTTAGTTAATAGCTTCAAATTATATTTTAAAGGGGAAATGGGTATATGAAGTTTCGAAATACAAAGATTGCTATGGTTACACTATCTTCATTTTTTATTTTAGGTTCTGCATCTCTATCATTCACAGATACTATACACAGTGAAGTAGCTTCTGTATCACCACAAGAGATTACTGTAAAAAGCTATGACGATACATATTATAATAATGCAATAGGAAAGACTGGTTTAGAATTAAAGAAGGAACTTCATAATATTATTGATAATCATACAAAGTTATCATACAGTGCGGTTTGGGAAGCGCTTAGAGATACTGATGAAGATCCGAATAATAAAAATAATGTGATACTCTTATATACGGGGCGTTCGCAAGGGAAACTTACGAATGGTTCAGGAGTTGATAACTGGAATCGAGAGCATGTTTGGGCAAAGTCACACGGTGATTTTGGCACGACTGCAGGACCTGGAACAGATTTGCATCATTTAAGAGCGACGGATGTATCTGTAAATAGTTCACGTGGAAATTTGGATTTTGATAATGGTGGCGTGAATCATTCAGAAGCGACAGAATGTAAATATGATAGTGATTCTTGGGAACCTCGTGATAGTGTAAAAGGAGATATCGCTAGAATGCTATTTTACATGGCAGTTCGTTACGAGGGAGACAACGGCGAAGTAGACTTAGAACTAAATGAAAAGGTGAATAACAATAAAGACCCATACATGGGCAAACTATCCGTATTACTAAAATGGAATGAACAAGACCCGGTCGATGATTTAGAGCGAAAGCGTAATGAAGTGATTTTTACGAAATATCAACATAATCGTAATCCTTTTATTGATCATCCAGAATGGGTAAATAAAATTTGGAACTAAAATACTTAAAGGTATTTTACTTTGAGAAAAGGGATTGATCATTATGATTAATCCCTTTTTATATCTATACTAGAATAAGTGATTTTTATAGGATTGGAGAGGAGAATAGGATAGATATTTTATCAAATTAAGTATAATACACGTCTTTTAATACGGTCCCCATTCAATATTAACCCCAACAATAAGAAAAATAAGTCCAATGACAAACCAAATGAATGCAAGTGGAGCCATAAATCGAATCCATTTTCCGTAAGAAATGCCGCTCGCTGCGAGTACGCCCATTAAAACACCAGAAGTTGGATTGAGGCAGTTCACTACACCTTCTCCGAGCATAACAGCTTGTACTGTAACTTGGCGTGTAATGTGCATGAAATCAGCTAATGGAGCTAATATTGGAATAAAAATAACAGATTCACCTGTACCGGATGAAATAAGGAAATGTAATGCGGCACTACTTACATACATACCGATCACGCCAAATACAGGGCTTTGTCCTTCAAGAGACTGTGCGAGTTGGTTAACGATTGTATCAAGTAATTTGCCTTGTTCTAAAATGACTGAAATACAACGAGCCATTCCGACGATCAAAGCACCGTATATGAGATTTTGGCAGCCTGCTAGAAAAGTAGAAGCGATATCGTTTGCTTTCATACCACCTATTATTCCCGCTGTAATTGCAATGAAAATAAAAGTAGCAGTCATTTCTGCGTCTGTCCAATGTAGACGAAAAGCGCCTATTAAAAATGCAATTAATGATAAAGCTGCAACGAGTAAAATTAATTTATGACGTATTGTCCAAGGAACTTCTGTTTTCTGTGCCTCTTTTCCACTTGAAAGAGCATTACTTGGAAACCAGTTGTCGCCGAGTATGCTTCCTTTATTCGATTTTTTTAAGCGTTTTATATACCAATTAATATATAGAATGGTAGCCAATAAAAAAGAGATGTAAATTGCCGTACGTAAACCAATTCCCGAAAACATCGGAAGTTCTGCGATTTTTTGTGAAATGCCTAAAGGTGAGGGAGATAAAATAGTGGCATTAAAACCAGCATAGGTGCCTAAATAAATAATTGCTACGCCAACGATAGCGTCCCATTTTAATGTGCGTGCCACGATGATGCCAATGGGGATAAAGCCGATAACCGAGTTAACGATAATACCAGTCGTTCCGAGAATAGAAAAGAGTGCGGCGACAATACATATGAAAAGTAATTGCTGATTACGAAATTTGTTAATAACATGATAGATTAAACCGTCAAGAGCACCTGTTTTTTCAAGAATCGCAATAGCGCCACCCGTAAATAAAATTAAGAAGATGATAGGAGCAGCAAGTGTCATTCCTTTTTCAATAGCGGTAAAAAAAGAAACAAATCCTACCGGTGATTGCGGAACAGAATGGTAACTTCCTGGTATTGTCGTTGTAACAGTACCATTTGTAACTCTTTTAAATTCGCCAGCAGGAACGAAATAAGTAGCTATGGCACATAGTAAAGCAATAAAAAATAGTAGTACGTACGCATCAGGCATTTTAAACTTTCGTTTACTAGGTTGTTTTTTTACTTCAGTTTGTAATTGCATAAAATCCCTCCTTTTTCACCTAATTAATTTTTAATATTCTGAAATTTATCTGTGAAATAGATTATAATAAAGGTGGCTTCTTAAGGCAATAGTTTTTGTGTCCTTTTCCTGCATATACAAATTATCGCAACAATAGACAGGGAAACGAAAATAATCCAAGAATATGTTAAATAGAAAGTAAAAGGAAAAGAGGGAAAAAGATGTGGAAAACTACGGATCTATGTGATGAGTTTGAAAATGAATTGCAAATATGTCGCCAATCTTTTCGGTCTTTTGGGAAGAAAGAACAATTCCACGGGAAAATTGCAACGGTAAAAGTGAAGGATGATAATGTACTAGTGAAGGAAGGATTGCAAACATTACCAGAAGGAACGGTATTAGTTGTGGATGGCGGAGCATCTACGAATTGTGCGTTACTCGGTGATAATTTGGCAGCTATTGCGGAGGAAAGAAAGCTAGCAGGAATTATTGTATATGGATATGTTCGTGATTCTAGTGAACTAAAAAATATAAACATAGGTATTTTAGCGTTAGGGACAATGCCAAATAGAAGTGTTAAAGAAGGGAAAGGAGTACGAAATATTTCATTGCAATTTGGGCAAGTAGAATGGAAGCCAAATGAATATGTGTATGTAGATGAAGATGGCGTCATTATTAGTGAAAAGAGTTTGCATCGTTAAAGGTTATTAAGTTACTATTCTTAGAAAATAAATCCGATAAAGCATGGACAAAATTCTTTGTCAATAGTAAAATAATACAGAAATTTAAAATTAACAGAATGTATAGGTTTATCGTTTTACGATAACTTAAATGGAAGTAAGTTGTGCCTAGAAAAGTGAATGTTATCACAATGATACGTTCATAAACAAAATTATTTTTCCTATACAAATATAGCCGCGAATGATGCGGGTAGGAGGTGTTGCACAATTTGTTCGACACTTACAAAAAAAGAGTGTCAATTGCACGCCCTTGAAGGGCCTTTTTTTGTGTGAATAGTAGTAAGGGAGGAAATTTTGGGATGGCAATGTTAAAAAAATGGCTGCTTACGTCGTTAATGGCAGTTACACTTGTATTTGTTTCTTTTGCGAATACAGTACATATTACGTTTGCTGAAGGAAATACAGCAAAACTTGCAATTGTTGGTGAATCACAAAAGGGCATTATGTTATGTCCGAAAGAAGAGCAAATTAAAGATGGGGAAACAGCTTTAAGCTTGCTGCAAAAAGTCATGGGGGACAAAGTAGAAGCTGAAACGATGTCGTTTGGAACGTATGTGAAAGGCATTGATGGGCTAATGGCCGGGGCTACAAGTGGCTGGCTGTATGATGTAAATGATAAATCTGCAGAAGTTGGAGCGGATAGTTATAAATTAAAATCTGGAGATGTTGTTGTTTTCCGCTTTGTTTCAGACTGGAGCAATATGAGTCAAGAAACATTACAACAAACATTAGATAAATTTGGTACTTGTAAAACGGTAGAAGAACCAAAGACAGACGATCCAAAACAAGAAAAACCAGAAGAACCAAAGACAGACGATCCAAAACAAGAAAAACCAGAAGAACCAAAAACAGATGATCTGAAACAAGAAAAGCCAGAAGAACCAAAGAAGGATGATCCAAAACAAGAAAAGCCAGAAGAACCAAAAACGGATGATCCAAAACAAGAAAAGCCAGAAGAACCGAAGAAGGATGATCCAAAACAAGAAAAACCAGAACAACCAAAGCAAGAGAACATTCAAGTTCCAGCAGCACAAGTAAATGACGCGATCTCTAAGACATCTGAAAAGATGTTACAAGATGGAATTGAAAGTGATTGGGTAGCATTAGGCCTTTCTCGTTCTGGAAAGAATGTGCCAATTGAGGCGAAATTAAATTATGTTAAGGCAGTAACTGAAAAAGTAGAAAAGCGTATAAATCGTTTTTCAGCGACAGATTTAGCTAGAACGATTATTATGATGAATGCAATGAATGCAGACCCGAAAATGGTAGGCGCACATAATTTAGTTCAAAAATTGTACGAATCAGATAAAGTGAATTCTGTTACAGGTTATACATTTGCTTTACTTGCATTTGATACGAAGAAATATGAAGTTCCAGTAGATTCAAAATGGAATCGAGTTGCTTTAGTAGATGCAATTTTAAACGCGCAGCATGCGGATGGCGGCTGGACTTACGATAGTGCAAGCAGTAAAGACAGTGCTAGTAGCGTTGATGTAACAGGTATGGTTTTATCAGCATTAGCTCCTTATCAAGACCGAGCAGATGTGAAACCAGCTGTGCAAAAGGCTGTCGCATACTTATATAATGAACAACTAGAAAATGGTGGTTTCTCTGCTGATGGACAAGAAAATTCTAATAGTGCTGCACAAGCAATTATTGGATTATCACTTGTGAAAGATGTAGATCAAAACCGTCTACATAAGGCGATGCAAAATCTATTGTCATATCAACTTCCAAATGGTGAATTTAAATGGTTACCAGGTGATCAAAATGGTAGCGGAATGGCAACAGAGCAAGCATTATTAGCTTTAATTCAGTTTAAAGAACTTGGGAAATCTATTTATGATTGGTCGAATGTAGTCATTGGTGAAGTAATTAAACCGGAACCAATTGAACAGCCAGAAAAGATTGTTGAACCGGAGAATAATGTAGTAGATAAAGAAGTTACAGAAGAACCGGAAGAACAAAAACAAGTACAACAAGAAACAAAAGATGACAATTTAAAAGTTGTTGTTGATAACGAACCGGTTAAAAATAAAAAATCCGGAAACGGTAGCACACTACCGAAAACAGGAGCATCTTCTCATAGTGCAGCTACAGAAGTAGGTATGGGTGTATTATGTATTGCTTCTGCATATGTATTATGGAGACGTAAAGCAGCTTAACAAAAATTAGGAGCAATCATTTGCTCCTAATTTTATTATGAAAGGTGAGAGGCAACATGAGTAAGATGAAGTGGTTTATTTCTTTAATCCTTTCACTTGGGCTACTTGCCGGATGTGAAGAGGCAGCTGTAAAGCCTGAGAAGAAAGTAGAACCAAAGCAAGAAGAGGTAGCAAAACAAGAAGAGAAAAAAGATGAAGCGAAACCGGAAGAAAAGCCGGAGGAAAAACAAGCTGAACAAGAGCAAAATAAGCAAGACGAACAGAAAGAGAAACAAGAACAAAAAGTAGAAGAGAAGCCGAAAGAAGAAAAGCCGCAGGCACAACCGGAAGTAAAGAAAGAAGAGAAACAGCAGGAACAATCGAAAGAACAACCAGCTGTAAATAAGCAACCAGAACAGCAAAAAGCACAAGAAGAGAAGCAACAGGCACAACCGAAAGCGCAAGAAGTAAAAGAAGAAGCGAAGGTTGTGAACCAGCCGAAAGAAACACCGAAGCAGGAGCAAAAACTTGATCCGAATAAAGGGCAACAAGGAACTGTACCAACTCCGCCACCACCGGTACCAGATCCAGTAATACCAAAACCAAAACAAGTCACTATCTCAGTAAAAGGTAATGAAGGATATTTATTAGGTGCGAAAAAGGTGGATGTACAAGAAGGCGATACTGTGTATAAAGTATTGCAGCGTACAGGTTTAGATGTTGATGCAATGGGCTCTAAAGACGGAGTTTATGTAAAAGGTATTAATGATTTATATGAAAAAGATATTACCGCTACTAGTGGATGGAAATATCGTGTGAACGGTGCATTCCCAAACCATAGTGCAGGTGTAGTTACAGTAAAACCAGGCGATACAATCGAGTGGGTGTTTGTATTAAAATAAGAAAGGCATTCGGTAAAGGACTATGAAAATAAGTTTTTCTTCTTTACATCCTTTTGTGAATTTTTTCTATTATATCGGGGTGATGATACTATGTATGATGTGTCTTCATCCTCTTTTTTTAATTGGAGCAATAGTATTAATTATTATGTTAAATGTGATGCAAGGAAATAGCGAAAAGATAAGAAAGATGCTACCGAGCACAATTGTTTTCTTTTTTATGGTCATTTTATTTAATTCGCTATTAACGCATAGAGGTCGAACTACGTTATTTTGGTTAGGTGATAGCCGTATTAAACTTGAGGCAATTATGTTTGGAGTAGTAATGGGGTTATTACTAGTTGCGATTATGTTTACGTTTGCTTCGTATAATGATATTATTTCAAGTCATAAATTTTTATATTTGTTTTCTAGAATTTCACCGAAAGTAGCATTGTTAACGATGATTACAGTGAGATTTGTTCCTTTGTTTATGAGAAGATTACAGAAAATAACACTCGTCCAAAAAACGAAAGGTGTACAAGTAGATGCAGGTTCCATTATGGAACGCGTAAAAAATGGTATGCAACTATTGCAAGTATTATTAATTTGTTCATTAGAAGATGCACTGCAAACGGCAGATTCTATGCAAGCTCGTGGATTTGGTGTAACGAAACGTACGACATATATTCGGTATAGAATGGAAAGACGCGATTGGTATACGCTCATTTATTTAAGTATTCTATTTATAGCTGCTATTATATGTAGTAATTATGGCGGAGGGAAATTGATTATTTATCCGAAAGTCGAATCGATTCTATTTCAGCAATACGATGGGATGATGTTTGTCGTATTTACGATGTTTATTAGTTTACCAATCATAATGGAAGGGAGAGAATGGATATGGTGGCGCATGCAGAAATAAACAATTTATCATTTGTATATGCTGATGAAAACGAAAAAGCGTTACAGCATATTTCTCTTTCTGTTCAAAAAGGAGAGTTTATTGCGCTTGCTGGAGGATCAGGATCCGGGAAGACGACTTTATTAAAACATTTTAAAAAAGAATTACTTCCAATTGGTAAGCGTACTGGGGATACATATTATGATGGTACTTTATTAGAAAATGTACCTGATTTGTTATCTGCCCAAGAAATTGGCATGGTATTTCAAAATCCAGAAAATCAGCTCGTAATGGATACAGTAATTCAAGAATTAGCGTTTTCTTTAGAAAATATCGGATTACCATCACAGATTATTCAAAAACGAATAGCAGAGCTGATTAGCTTTTTAGGATTTCAAGATTTATTGCACCAATCTGTTCATACGTTATCTGGTGGGCAGAAGCAGCTTGTCAATTTAGCTGCGGTATTAGTTATGCAGCCGAAATTACTATTATTAGATGAACCAACTGCGCAGTTAGATCCAATTGCTGCGAAAGAGTTTTTAGGATTATTAAAGCGTATTAACGAAGAACTTGGAATTACGATTGTTTTAAGTGAACATCGTTTAGATGAAGTAATTCCGCTCGCAACGCGCGTTATTTGTATGAATAATGGCCGAATCGTGTATGACGGTAGTCCGAAAACGGTTGTAGCGAATATGTGGGAAGTTGAAGAGTTTCGTCCATTTATTCCGCAAATTCCAAGATTGTTTTTAGAGTGGAATGCGAAAGATATTCCGTTTACAGTGCGAGAAGCACAAATGAAAATGAATGATTTTTCAGCGATATCATATGTAAATGAGCCAATAGTACAAAGTGAAAAGCAAGAAGTCATTTTAAGTGCCGAGCATATTTCGTTCCAATATGAAAAGAATAGTCCCCTCATTTTACGAGATTTAACGGTATCGATTGAAAAAGGAAAATGGGTAGCTCTCGTTGGAAAAAATGGTACAGGGAAGTCTACACTGTTAACGATTTTAGCAGGGTTACAAAAAGCGAGAAGAGGGAAAGTAAAGTGGAATGGGAAAGTGATACATAAAATTGATTCGAAAGAACGATTTAAAAGTATTGGGTATGTATCACAGCATCCGTATTATCATTTTACATTTGATACAGTGTGGGACGAGGTGTATGAACGAGCGCGTGAATTATATGGAGAACAAGGAAAAGAAATAGCAGAACATCAGCTTAAAAAGTTTTGGCTATATGCACTTAAAGAACGTCATCCACATGATTGTAGCGGGGGAGAGCAACAACTACTTGCATTATGTACAACGTTATTATCAAAGCCGACTTTATTATTACTGGATGAACCGACAAAGGGACTCGATCCATGGAAGAAAGAAAGAGTAGGAGAGCTATTTAGGAAGCTGCAAAAAGAAGGTACAACAATTGTAATGGCAACGCATGATATTGAGTTTGCAGCGAAATACGTGGATCAATGTATGATGTTATTCGACGGAGCAGTCATTATGAATGATGCACCGAAAGAATTTTTTAGTGGAAACTTCTTTTATACAACATCTATTAACCGATTCATTCGAAAAGAATTGCCATATGCATTAACGTGGGAGGATGTGTACGAAGCGTGTCCAAACGATATGTTGCATTCATAATCTGTATTTTTGTAGTAATAATAGGCACATTACTCTTTACTACACTTATCATGGATGGGTATTACATGTTAAGTAGTTTGTTTTTATTAGTTGTTATTATGTTACCTTTCTATATCCGCTTTGAAAGAAAGGCGTTTGTTTCACGTGAAATTGTTCTTGTCGCTGTGTTAGCTGCAATTGCAGCAGTGAGCCGCGTACCATTTTCTATTTTACCGAGTGTACAACCAACTTCTTTTGTTATTATCGTTTCTGCAATCGTGTTCGGAAGTGAAACTGGCTTTATGATCGGGGCAACAGCGGCGATTGTGTCTAACATCTTTTTAGGGCAAGGTCCGTGGACGCCGTGGCAAATGTTTTCATGGGGTATGATTGGTTTTATAGCTGGATTATTACGTAATACATTTTTAATGAAAAAGCTATGGGGAAGACTACTATACGGATTGTTTGTTGGATTTTTATTTGGCTGGATTATGAATTTCTGGGGGCTTCTCGGTTTTATACGAGAGGCAACGTGGGAAACAGTCATTTCGTATTATATCGCAAGTTTTTATTTCGATTTAAGCCATGCAATTTCGAATGTTGTTTTCTTACTATTATTTAGTACTTCTTGGATTACGATTCTTACAAGATTCAAAAAGAAATATGGCATATTAGATGAGCATAACATGGTATAGAAAAGCATACTCATATAAGGTAGGGTCGCGACTTACATATTCGTTTGCCTCTTTCATGCTTCTTACATATTGTAAGGAGCATTTTTTATTGTCAAAAAATAGTCCAATATATACCCGTTACTATATAAAATTATTTGTATAATAGTAGATGAGAATTATTTTCAAAAGGGAGGTGTATAGTTAATGAATTTAGTCATTCCGAAGCAACATGGCGCATGGGCGATGCTTATTATACCATTTCTATTAAGTGTCATACTTGGGAAACCTAATATGTATCATATTCCATTGTTTTTAGCTTGGTTCTTTATCTATTTAGCTACGTATCCATTTCTTATGTACATAAAACAAAAAAGAAAAAAAGAGTATTTACATGCTTCAATTGTATATTTTTTGATTGCGTCCGTATTTGGGATGATTTCTCTATTATATGAATGGCGCATTCTTTTATTCGTAGTAGTCATGATACCATTCTTTATAGTAAATATGTATTACGCTCGTCAAAAAAATGAAAGAGCATTACTAAATGACATTAGTGCGATTATTGTTTTCTGTATTGGTGGTTTAGTTAGTTATTATTTTTCAATGAAACTTATAGATAAAACAGCATTATTTATTGCGCTTATTTCATTTTTATATTTTTTAGGAAGTACATTTTATGTGAAAACGATGATACGTGAGAAAAATAATCCGAAGTATCGTCTTATATCTTGGGGGTATCATATTGTATTAACAATTATTGTATTTGCTATCAATCCGTGGTGTGCTCTTATTTTTATACCAAGTGTCATTCGAGCTATTATGTTGTATGGTAAAAAAATTTCTATTATAAAAGTAGGGATTTTAGAAATTGCTAATTCTGTATATTTTTTAATTATAACGGTAATAATTATGAAGTATGCCATTTGAAAAAGCTTCCCATCAATTGATGGGAAGTTTTTTCAATCCTGTTCTAAAATGTGAACGGTGTAATCGCAGCGTTGAATAGCTTGTTCGATCGCATAAAGAGATTGCTCAATTCGAGCGCGATTAAAATCTTTTTCAACAGTCTGTAATGCTGCTTCTAAACATTGTTTTGCTTCTTGTAATGATTGAAAAGAGTCTTGGACATATCCGCGTGCATTTTCGTGCATTTCATAATCCTCCTTGCATACTCATATATGTATAGTATGAACAGTAAAGAAGAAAATATAATTTGTTATATTTGTTTGACAATTGAAATGAAATTACGTATAGTAAGAATTAAGTGAATATTTTCTTATCCAGAGAGGTGGAGGGACTGGCCCGATGAAACCCAGCAACCGCGATGCAGGTGCTAATTCCAGCAGAACATATTTGTTCTGGGAGATAAGACGAAGATATATACGTAACTTCTTCTTATCGGAGAGGTTTTTTTGTTGCAAAAAAACCGATTACGAAAATTTATATTAAGAAGAAAGGGGTTGCGCATTACTGTGACACTCGAAAAATACGTAAAACTGCGTAGTACAGTTTATGAATATATGATAGAGCAAGATAAGCCGATATCATTGTTAGATATTCAAGAACATATCGTTTCGCATCATGAAGGAAAATTCACGAAAAAGATGTTACATCAATTTTATTTATCAAGATTATTAGATGAACTCAAACTGGATGGGAAAATTACATTAGCTGATGAATATCTCTATACTGAAAAAGGGGTATTTTATAAGGCGAGAAAAGGGAGCTAAGCTCTCTTTTTTTGAAGTATGTAGAGTAAAAGACTGCTAAAGCAGCCTGATACAGGGAATGGTGTTGAGTGTGTAGTGTCAAAAATTGAATGTGCCTGAAAGAGGCAATTCATATCGGCTGCAAATGAAAAGAGACACCTTCGCCGAATAGGTGTCAGTCGTTTTGTCACATAGACTTGCTATTTGACAGTTATTAGAATAACATGCAGAGGTTGTGGAAGTCAAAAGGGAATTAAAGGAAGAGGTGCTATTATGTACGCTTACTTATTGCATGATATAACGAAATGGATTCCTAAGTACATTATGGATAAAGGGTATGAATATTATGAAGAAGGACATGTAGAAGATGTTGAAATACAAGACAAAAAAATATTTGCTTTCGTTACTGGAAATGCAGGAAACTACGAAGTAATTATTGATCTTGAAGATTTTACAGAAAGTAGCTGCGAGTGTCCGTATGAGAATCTTTGCAAGCATATGGCGGCAGTTGTTTATGATATTCAAGATGCTGGTGAGAGTAAGGTGAAAGAGAAACTGAAAGATTTAGAAAAGGAAGATTTACTCGCAGTATTAAATCGTTTGTTGCAAAGTTCGAAAAACGTGCAAATTGTAGAGAAGATGTTAAAGAAGGGGAAACTTTAACTATGAAAGAAAAGGTTCATACATTATGAAGGAAATCGATCGTATTATAAACTGTTTTGGGTATGATAACGAACTTTTGCGAACGTATATTACATGTTTACTTCAATTGAAAAAATGTAGTGAAACGTTTGGGCAAATTCAAATAGAGTTAAGAAATGATTATTTAATAAGAGGAATTTGTGGAGGAGAAGTTGATGAAGTAGTAAGGGGAAGTAAGGAGTATGAAAT
Organism: Bacillus tropicus; assembly: GCF_001884035.1. GTDB lineage: Bacteria > Bacillota > Bacilli > Bacillales > Bacillaceae_G > Bacillus_A > Bacillus_A tropicus. Next base: position 98,008 of record NZ_MACG01000065.1, on the reverse strand, counting down.
GCATTTTCTTCCTAAAGCGTTACAGTGGAATTTCTTAAGGGAAAATCCGCATCTAATTGAAAAAGTATGTGGAGACTTTTTTGCATTTGAGGCATTACATCTTACAGAGATAGAGTGGAAGACCATAATAAATTGCATGGGAAATAAATGATTTATTATGTAAAAAAGCTAGTATAAAACTAGCTTTTCGTTTAAATAAATAAGAAACATAGACTTATGATAAAACCTGCATATAGTAAGTTCACAACGCAAAATCCCATAATATCACGAGCGCCTAAACCAGCTATCGCTAATGCCGGTAATGCCCAGAATGGTTGAATCAAATTCGTCCAAGCATCGCCCCATGCAATGGCCATTGCTGTTTTTACAGCAGGTACACCAAGTTCAGCGCCAGCTGGAATCATAATTGGTGCTTGCACAGCCCATTGACCGCCACCAGATGGAACGAAAATATTAACAATTCCGGCACTTAAAAAAGTAAAGAGCGGGAAAGTCGTTTCGTTTGAAATGCTAATAAAGAAATTTGAAATAGCTCCTCCAAGTGAAAGTCCTTCACTATTTACTCCAATCATCATCCCCATAATTCCTGCGTAAAACGGAAATTGAAGTAAAATACCAGAAGCACTTTTCGTGGAATCTGAAAAAGCACGAATATATTGAATCGGAGTACGGTGGAAAATAAGTCCAGCAATTAATAGCATGAAAATAACGATATCAAGTGTAAGGTTAAAGCCTTTCGTATAAAAGTAATTGAAAATATAAATGAGGCCTAACAATCCAACGCAAAGTGTAATAATAATGCTATTTTCCATTTTTTCAGCGAACGTATTTCTCTCGGCCTCTTGAGCGGCAGCTTCTTCGTGGAATACGCTAGGATCTACTGTAATCGTATGTTTTTCATCCGGATGCATCGCCTTATTAATGAGAGGCATCGTAACTAAAAAGATAATAACTGGAACGAGGGCGTATGGTGAGAATAACGTTTCAGTGATTGGAATCGCTTCTTTAATACTGCCAGCTGTCGTTTTAATTAACGTTTCGCCGCCAGTTGCTAACGTAAGAGGGATAGAAGCAGAAAGTCCCGCATGCCAAATGAGAAATCCAGAGTAAGAAGAAGCAATTGCCAGTCTATAGTCTAATCCTTCCAGCTGCCTTGCTACTTCCTTTGCATATAAAACAGATACAACAATACCAAAGCCCCAGTTTATGTATGCGCCTAGTAAACTTACGATTGAAATGGCAATAATACCTTGTCCATTCGTTTTCGGTAGTCTGGCAGCTTTCGTTAATCCTTTTTTAATAAGAGGAGCGTTTGCTAAAGCAGATCCTGTCACGAGTACAAGTGCCATTTGCATAGAAAAGGCGAGAAGCCCCCAAATGCCATTACCCCAGTGATTAATCATTTCCACAGGTGTTTGATGCGTTGCAAACATACCGAAGAAGATAACGAAAACAGTTAATAAACATGATAAAATAAACGGTTCTGGCAAGAAACGTTGCACTAAGGCGACGCAACCATTAGTAAAAGAACGAAACAAAATAGATCAACCTCCTTATGTATATGTATTACAATTATTCGAGGTTGTTTCGTTCATAACCTTTTAAAAATAGAAAATTCTGATATTTTTAGAGGGATTGAAATATGTTCAAGAAGAGTAGTAGCATCATCACCCTGACAGAAAAAGTTGCTTTTTCCCTGATATGAAATATTGCATATAAAAATGAATTGATGCAAATGTAAAAGCTTATTATAATGAAAGCATAAATATACAACACATCTTAATACAGCAAAGAGGAGGAAGTAATATGGAAATCGCAATGGCAGTATTAAAATTTATAGGTGGAGTAATTCCTTTAGTTCAAGAACTATTAAAAGCATTTATGTAAGTTTATTCGTTAGCTATTATGTATCAATCATTATTATTATATCTTACTAAAAAAGAACGGGGTGATTTTTCTGAATAATAAGAAAAATACCAAGAGAAGAAAGTTCCTTACATGTGTATTAGTTAGTCTATGCACTCTTAATTATTCATCTATTTCTTTCGCAGAAACACAAGCCAGTCATGTAACTGATATAACTAAAAATGCTAGTAGCATTGATACTGGTATAGCAAATCTTACATATAATAATCAAGAGGTTTTAGCTGTAAATGGTGATAAAGTAGAGAGTTTTGTTCCGAAAGAAAGTATCAATTCAAATGGTAAATTTGTAGTGGTGGAACGCGAGAAAAAATCACTTACAACGTCACCAGTTGATATTTCGATTATTGATTCTGTAGCAAATCGTACGTATCCAGGGGCTGTACAACTTGCCAATAAAGCTTTTGCAGACAATCAACCGAGTTTATTAGTGGCTAAGAGAAAGCCTTTGAATATTAGTATAGACTTACCTGGCATGAGAAAAGAAAATACAATCACTGTCCAAAATCCGACATATGGTAATGTAGCTGGAGCAGTAGACGATTTAGTATCTACTTGGAATGAAAAGTATTCTACAACACATACGTTACCTGCAAGAATGCAGTATACAGAATCTATGGTTTATAGTAAATCACAAATCGCAAGTGCCCTTAATGTTAATGCTAAATATCTTGATAACAGTCTAAATATAGATTTTAATGCGGTAGCAAATGGAGAGAAAAAAGTGATGGTGGCGGCATATAAACAAATATTCTATACCGTAAGCGCTGAATTACCTAACAATCCATCCGATCTCTTTGATAATAGTGTTACTTTTGGTGAGTTAACTCGTAAAGGAGTAAGTAATGCAGCTCCACCTGTTATGGTCTCAAATGTAGCTTATGGTAGAACGGTTTATGTAAAATTAGAAACAACATCTAAGAGTAAAGATGTACAAGCTGCTTTTAAAGCTTTACTTAAGAATAACAGCGTCGAAACGAGTGGACAGTACAAAGATATTTTTGAAGAAAGTACCTTTACTGCTGTAGTATTAGGCGGAGATGCGAAAGAGCATAACAAAGTTGTTACAAAAGATTTCAATGAAATCCGAAATATCATTAAAGATAATGCTGAATTAAGTCTTAAAAATCCAGCATACCCAATTTCATATACAAGCACTTTCTTAAAAGATAATGCAACTGCTGCTGTTCATAACAATACAGATTATATCGAAACGACAACTACAGAATATTCAAGTGCTAAAATGACACTTGATCATTACGGTGCTTACGTTGCCCAATTTGATGTATCTTGGGATGAATTCACATTTGATCAAAATGGGAAAGAAGTACTAACACATAAAACATGGGAGGGTAGTGGCAAAGATAAAACAGCTCATTACTCTACAGTAATCCCTCTTCCACCAAATTCAAAAAACATAAAAATCGTAGCAAGAGAATGTACAGGTCTTGCATGGGAATGGTGGAGAACTATTATTAATGAACAAAATGTTCCATTAACAAATGAAATAAAGGTTTCAATTGGAGGAACAACATTATATCCAACTGCTACTATTAGTCATTAAGTTGAAGCGAAGCGCCCTGTTTATAGGGCGCTTTTTTTACTTAGGTGAAAGGTAGATTGGAGTTTCTCGCCATCAAGCTAAAAAAGAACATATACTAACATATCCTTATAGAGCTGCATGTAACTTTTTTAAGGCTTCATGCATCAGTGTGGTTCTATACATTCACTTGATTGTTGAATATGCAGGAATGTTCCTCATTGCTCTCATGTTTATCTGTTTTGAGTTGAAAATTAGAAATTTTAAAATATTTATTGTATACATTATGTTAAATATTGTAAAATGAAATGGTACTAAAAAAACCAAAATGGTACCAATGGTTTAGGGGGCGGATTATGAAACAAAGAATAGTAACAGAAACAATTCATCAAATTCAAACGAAGGGGTTTACATTTACAATTAGTGACTTAGCAAAACAATTAGCTGTCAGTAAGAGGACAATCTATGAGCACTTTTCTTCAAAAGATGAAATAGTAGATGAAGTTATTTGTAATGTAATAGAAAGTATTCAAGAAAAGGAAAAAGATATCGCTGAAGACGGTACGTTACAAATAGTTGAAAAAATAAGACTCATCTTAATTTGTATTCCACAACAATTTACATTCATGGATGCACGTTTATTAGTAGAACTAAAAAAACATCATTATAACCAATGGTTAAAATTAGATCAGTTTTTACGTGAAGGTTGGTCTACTGTAATTGGTTTAATAGAAGAGGGAATGAGAGAAGGAAGCATAAGAAAAATTCAAATTCCGTTTTTTATTGAAGTATACTTGGGGGCACTGAATCGCATATATGATCCTATGTTTATAGAAAAGAGTGATTATACATTGGGAAGTATGCTTGAATCGATTATGGATATGTTACTATACGGAATTTCTAATCCGAAATAGAAGGTGGGAGAATAATGCAGTGGATTTATTTATGCTTAGCAATTTTATTTGAGGTAGCAGGTACAACTGCAATGAAACTATCTGATGGATTAACGAAACTTGTACCAAGCATTCTTATTTTTGTATTTTATGTAGTAAGTTTTGCATTTCTGTCATTTGCATTAAAAGGGATGGAGATGTCCGTTGCATATGCGGTTTGGTCAGGTATGGGAATTATAACGATTACAACAATTGGTTTTATTTATTTTGGAGAAAGTATCAATATAATTAAGATACTAGCAATTCTTTTTATTTTAATTGGAGTCGTAATTTTAAATTTTAATAGTACGGCACATGAAGCGAAGAAAAAAGAAATGGTGGAGGAACGTATACATTGAATCGATTAAAATATTTTTTCCTTATTACTGATTTAGGGTTTGTTGTATATTGGCTCATAACAATTTTTCATATGATTCCACAAGAATATTTGTTTAAAGATTATGAAGACCCTATTTTAGTAGCATGGAACTGGTCTTTTTTACCCTTAGATTTGTTAATCTCGTTAACGGGATTTCTAAGTTTATATTTACATTCTAAACAAAAACATATTTGGAGCCACTTTGCATTCCTATCATTAATTTTAACTTTTTGCTCAGGGTTACAAGCTCTAGCATTTTGGACAATCCGTTTAGATTTTGATATGTCTTGGTGGATCCCTAATTTATATTTGTTAGTTTATCCATGCTTCTTTTTAAAAAGTGTTTGGAGAGAGTGTGGATGGTATGAGACTAACATGAGAAAAGAAAGAAAAGAGTTCATTTAATGCAAGAAAGATAGGATCTTTAAGTACATTCAAATTCTAGATTCTAAAACATTTCAGCTTCAAGTTCAGTTTTTTCGCCAGCCATACAGCAAAAGTCAAAATGAAGATAGCCGATGATTCCTATGGTAAGGAAGCATCGGCTTGTATTATGTTTGTGGAGTTAGTTCACGTTTCTGGAATAATTGTAATAGCGATGGTCCGAACCGGAGCCTCTATTTCATCTTTATTTTGGCTATTGTAGTATTTAATCATTAATTCGTTAAGTTCGCTTTGAAATTTTCCAAAGTGTTCTTCATCTAGCTTTAATTCCACTACAGAAAAAGTAGCTGTATCTTCTTTACTGTTTTGTTCTTCTAATTTCTTAAGGTAACTTTGATATTGTGTCATAAGTGATAACTGGTAGTAGGAAATGTAGTTTAACTTTTCATCATCAGATAAGCCTTTCCATTCACTTCCTTCAATTTTTGCATCTTCTTCATTGATTGCGTAATATTTTTCAGAAACAGATTTCACCTTTTTTTCTTTAATTACATGGACGATACCAGAATCAACCATAGTTTGTAGCTGTCTATATAGTGTTGCTTGTGGTACATTTTTAATGATTTTTACCATTTCTAATGGCGTTAGCCCATCTTCCTTATTTCTCATTAACACTTGGCAAATTTTCATTCTTACCGGATGCATTAAAATTTCAACTTTATTACTCATTCGCTCACCTTATTTAGCATATATTTTTATTCTCATTATAAATAATGAGAATAATGTTTGCAATTCATTCGTTTGTGATTTATCATTATCAATAATGAGAATGAATTAGGGAGGAATGACAATAATGCAACTACATTATGGATTGAATGATCTTAAAGACATTGATATTATGGCTTTTCTACCCATTATATTACCAGTTATTGCAGTGGGGGCACTTTTAGTTTTCATTGCACTCATTGATTTATACCGACATAGAAAAACAAGAAAAAATGTACTTGTATGGACGTTCATTATTCTTTTCGTTAATATATTAGGACCTATTTTCTACTTTGTTATAGCGAGAAAGGACAGTGAGTAATTATGAAATTAGAGATTAAAAATGTAACAAAATCATTTAAAGGAAAAACTGCTGTCAATAATTTCTCGATGGAACTGCAAGCGGGGGAATGTGTCGGATTAATTGGACCAAACGGAGCAGGAAAATCTACATTAATAAAAGTAATTTCGGATATCATTCATCCAACTGCTGGTGAAGTTTTATTGAATGGGAAAAAAATATCAAAAATGAAAAGTGAAATTGGTTATTTACCGCAATATCCAAATTTTTTTCATTGGATGACAGCGAGAGAAACGCTTACGTTTATGGGTCAACTTTCGGGATTGAAAAAAGAAGAATTATCAAAGTTGATTCCAAAGATTTTGGAGAAAGTTGGACTAAGGAATGAAGAAAAAGCAAGGGTTAGTACATTTTCTGGTGGAATGAAACAACGACTTGGTATTGCACAAGCATTATTGCATAAACCTTCACTTATTGTCATGGATGAACCGGTATCCGCATTAGATCCAATCGGCCGGCGGGAAGTATTGAATTTAATTCAAGAAATAAAAAAAGATACAACTATTTTATTATCAACCCATATATTAAGCGATGCAGAAGAAATCTGTGAACGATTTGTCATTATAAAAGGTGGAACAAAAATAGAAGATACAACGATTACGGAGCTTTTACACCGTAATAGTGAAAATAAATTAATGATTGAAATAACAGCTAAAGATCAAAAGTGGATTGAAGTTGTAAAAAAATTACCGTATGTGAAGGACGTAGAAGTGGTTGGGCTTAAGATCAAAGTAAAGGTTGAAAATATCAAAATAAATAAAAATAGGTTACTGCAAAATGCACTCGAACATAAAGTGGACATCGTTAAATTTGAAATGAGCAACGATACTTTAGAAGAAATTTTCTTGAAATTGGTGGTGCAAAAATGAACAACTCAATGGTATTGATAAAAAAAGAATGTGTTCAAATGTTACGTGATTTTAAGATTATTTGGCTACCAATTGTATTTATATTTTTAGGTGCAACACAGCCGATAGTAACTCATTATTTACCATCAATTCTAGAAGCGTTAGGTGGAGGACAGGGAATTGCCATTGATCCAAGTATGGCAGCACAAAACGGAGGCGAAGTATTAGCGAGTACTTTGGGATCTCAGTTTGATCAGCTTGGACTTATGATTCTAGTGATATCTATGATGGGAGCTATTCAAACAGATAAAGCAAATGGTATGTTGGCTTTTATTTTAACAAGACCCGTTACTGTTACTTCATATGTAGGTGGGAAAATAGTGTCAAATTATTTAATGGCAGCTTGTAGTGTAACAATTGGATACGTTACATCTTATCTATATGTAAATTATCTTTTTACTGCTGTTCCATTCGCACACCTAATTACTGGATTACTATTTTATCTAATTTGGGTTCTTTTTATCGTATCTTTCACAACAATGATAAGTGCTATTTTTCACAGTCAAGGTATTATCGCATTAATTTCAATTGTTTTCCTGTTAGCCTGTAGAGTAATCGTCGGTTTGAATCCAATAATGGATCAGCTTAATCCAGCCAGTATGAGTACGTATGCAATGGAAACGTTAGTTACGGGGGACGTACATTCAAACGCAATAATTACAGGATTACTAACTATAGTTTGGATTTTGTTGACACTCTTCGTAATGTATTATTGGATTGCTAATAAAAAGTTTCATTATGAATAAACGTGATGAGGGTAATGGGTTTAAATAACCCCCCCCAACAATAAAAAGCTTCCACTACTGTGAAAGCTTCTCTAACTGAAAGTGTTGGAAGTACTACGAGAACAGTGGTGCCTTATGAATAAGGGACAATAAAAAAACTTCTGGATGCAAGAGGATTTTTTTATTGGGAATAGTAAGGATGAGGGGAGGTGTATTACATATGGGAAAAGGTAGAAGTAATAATGCTGGTAAAAAGCAACCAAATTTCGATGATTCATCTAATTTCGCTAAACAGAGTCAACCGACAGAAAAGAAGAAGAAATAAAAAAAGGAGCTCTCTATATCAAGAGAGCTCCTTTTTTAGATATATTGATGTTTCAACACAACAGATTGTGTGTTCAATCAAATAGTCATACATGTAAGGTTTAAACTCCTGCTTCCACTACTGTGGAAGCTTCTCTAGATGATGTGCAATATCAATATACATATTAGAGTAAACAGAATGGATTTCATTACTTGGCGTAGCGTTAGAAGAGAAGTGGACAATTACCATATTTGCTTTCGGATCGATGTAAAGTGTTTGTCCGTAACTACCTAACACTTCAAAAGCACCTTGTTCATTGTGTGGAATCCACCATTGATTATGATAAGAAATGGAAGCTCCAGGACCAACTGCAAGTTCACCTTCTTGAACATTTTTTATATCTTCAGTAATAGAAGAAGGGAGAATTTGTTTTCCGTTATATTCCCCGTTATTTAATAATAATTGTCCAAATCTCGCCATATCTCTAGCAGTTGCATTTAAACCAGCGCTTGCTTGTTCAATTTTTGTTTCATCTGTTACGTAATACGCGTTTTCTTCCATACCAATTTGAGACCATATGCGCTCACTAACGTTTTCAGCTAATGATTTACCAGTGATCGTTCGAATAATCCAAGCGAGTGTTTCTGCTGATCCGTTATCGTAAGAAAAATCGGAACCAGGCGGTGCAGTTTCTTCTGCTTCTCGTAACATATCATAAATTTTCATCGGGCCGTCGTAATTTTTACCTCGAGGTAAAATATTGCTCGCTAAATATAGTTGTGCATCTTGATTTTCTAACGCTGGATGTTCGTATCCGTGAGTCGGGTACTCTGCAGAAACTTGCATGTCCATTAATTGCTGTAGTGTTGCTTTTCCAAATGGTGTATTTTTTAATTCTTTTATATATGTGTCAGCTGTTTTTTCTAAATCAATACGGTTTTCTTCAGCGAGAGATTGTATTATTGCTCCGGTAAATACCTTTGCTAATGACGCCATACCATGCGGTTCGCTCTCGTTATATCCATTGAAATATCGTTCATAAACAAGTTGTCCATTATGTACAACGACAAAAGCATCCGTTTTGTTATCGTCTAAAAGTTTTTTTAGAGGGGTTGTATTTCCAAATCTACGCTCTACAGCAAAATCGTCTAAGTTTTGCAAAGCGGTAGAGAAATGGGAAACTTGATCTGGGTTATGATTTACCTCGTTAATTAAAGTGAATTCTTTCATATGTGTATACGACCAACGTAAGTACGGATCATCTAACCAATTTTTTTTCGTCACATTATTTTTCGATGGAATTGTTTTATTGTGTTTGAAGTATGTAAAACCGAGCCCTGTAATTACGAATATGAATGTGATTATGAGTAAGAGTAGGGGAGATTTTTTTAGTTTCATATCGGTCCCTCCTTTTTATTTCTATTATAAGTATACGCTTCAATTGAAAGAAATACAAAATAAGGAAAGTAAACGGATAAGTTTACTTTCCTTATTTACGTTAAGCGGATATTTGTCCGTCTGTACGTTGTTTCTTGAATTTTTGTTTTCGTCCGTGTAATCCATAGTATAAAAGTAAAGTGAACGCAACGATAATAGCTGCGATAAAATACATATTATGATAACTTGATTTCGCTGCGATGATACCTAAAATGAAAGAACCAAAGCCAATACCACTATCAAAGAATGAGAAGTACGTAGCTGTCGCAGAACCACGTCGATGGTTTGGAGCGGCAGAAATCGCAATCGTTTGGAAGCTAGGAATTAATGTTCCATAACCTAAACCGATTAGCATACCTGCGCCAAGGAACCAAAATGAAGTTTGTGCTTGGCTTAAAATGAACATCCCAATTGTGAAAATAATAATAGCTGGATAAACAAGTACGTTTTCACCGAAGCGATCAAAAATCTTACCTGTAAATGGACGAGAAATAACAACAACAAGTGCGTATAAAATAAAGAAGTAACTTGCAATATCAGCTAAACCAAGCTCTTTTGCATAAATAGGAATAAAGGATAAAATACCACTATAAGAAAAGGCTAAAACAAATCCTGTAAGAGCGATTGGAATAGAAGATGGTTCAAGTAAGTCTTTCCATTTCATTTTTTCTCGTTTTTGTTTGCTTACAGGTGCTTCATGCGGAATATTGACAAGTAGTCCTAATAAAAATGCAAGTAATGAAAATACGGAACAAACGATAAATAATACAGTAAACGAAAAATGAGAAATAATTGTTAAACCTAAAAAAGGACCAATTACCATCGGCAGACTCATAAATACGCCGAAATATGCAAGTGCCTCGCCTCGTCTATGAGCTGGCGCAACATCTGTGACAATCGTACCAGTTGCAGTTGTTGCCATACCGAACCCAATACCATGTAAGAAGCGAAGGGCTAGTAATAAAAATAAACTTTGCGCACCGAAATACATAACGGTAGCGGCTAAAAATAGTGAAAGTGAAATAAATAATATTTTCTTTCTTCCTAAATCATCGAGCCATTTTCCTGTGAATGGTCGACATAAAACAGATGAAATAAGAAAAACAGTTGCAACTAAACCAATTTCCTCAGGTTTTCCTTTTAGGCCGTCTATTACATAGACAGGTAAAGTAGTCATAAGCATGTAAAATGTTAAAAAGAGAAATAGACTACTAAAACAAGTTCCGAGGAAATCCTTCGTCCAAAGTTTCTCACTTTGCATGGTCATCCCTCCAAGTTAATCTAAGTTTTTAATAATTTGTTGTAATACTTGAAATGCTTGATGTAAATCATCTTCGTTAATACCTTCTAGCGTCTTTTCTTCGAAAGTATCAACTTCTTCTTGCCATACCGGTATCATTTTTATCGCTGTTTCTGATAACGAAATAAGCTTCTCACGGCGATCTTTACCTTCTGTACGAATAATCCAACCCATTGTTTCCATACGTGTTAACGTACGAGTCATCGTTGGTGACTCAACATTTAAATACTGACATAATTCTGTTTGTGTACAAGAACCAGTTTGATTAATACGGAAAATAACAGCCCATTGCGCACTAAATAACCCAGTGGGAGATACGCGTTCATTAAATTTCTTCGTAAACTTGCGAGAAGTCTGGCTGACAATGTGAAAAAAATGTTGTTTTTCGTCCATGTATTTTGATCCTTTCAAATTAGTTACCTAGCTAACTATATACTTTTTTATTATAATTGTCTAGTAATAGACATGTTGATTTATGTAAAAAATTCGTATAGCTTTTTTGTTGAGAACATATATTCTGCATGTTATTCTTTAAGTAAGTAAAGAATTTTCTTTCTATTAAAAAGAATGGGGGAACTTGTGATGATTAAGCCTGCAACAATGGAGTTTGTTTCACTATCGAACGGAGAAACGATTGCGTATCAGGAAGTTGGAAGGCAAAATGCAGAAACTCTTGTACTCATTCACGGGAACATGACATCGTCACAACACTTTGATTTAGTTATTGAAAAGCTGCAAGATCAATACCATATTTACGCTCTTGATTTAAGAGGATTTGGTCAATCAACGTATAATAAAGCGATAGATTCAATACAAGACTTTGCGGAAGATGTAAAACTATTTATCGATCAATTAAAACTAGAGAGATTTTCATTAATGGGCTGGTCAATGGGCGGTGGTGTTGCGATGCAATTTACAGCGAATCATCCAACGTTTGTTGAAAAGTTAATTTTAGTAGAATCAGTGGGCATGAAAGGGTATCCGATTTTTAAAAAGGATATAAACGGGCAACCAATCGTATCAAGCTTAGTAAAGACGAAAGAAGAAATTGCGCAAGATCCCGTACAGATTGCACCAGTGTTAGATGCGATAAAAAATATGAATAAATTATATTACCGTACAGTATGGAATTTATTAATATATACACATAATCAACCTGAACCGGATCGTTATGAAAAGTATTTAGATGATATGTTAACGCAACGTAATTTCGTAGATGTAAATTATGCGCTCATTACATTTAATATTTCGGATGAACATAACGGAGTTGTAGAGGGAAATAAGCAAATTCATCGTATTAAAGCTCCAACGCTTGTCATACAAGGTGATAGAGATTATGTCGTACCGCAAGTAGTGGGTGAGGAGTTAGCAAAACATTTGCCGAATGCTGAATTACAATTGTTAGAAGATTGCGGTCATTCGCCGTTTATTGATTGTTTAGATGTATTTATAAAGCATGTAGAGGATTGGTTAGAACAGAAATAATCCCCGAAATGAAAGGTATTGCATATACTATAACATTGTAAGTAAAAGGGGAGATTATCAATGCACCATCCGTTCTTAATTGCGCATTCTCCATATAATCATCATATGTATACAAAAATGATGATAGCTCCGCTGTATATGCAAGTTTCACCAGTTGTAGTTCCTTTACAACTGCAATACTCCCACCCACCAATCGCTAGTGCACAGCAATACGTGTATGAAACTGCTTTTTATAAACATCCGTATTTTAAGCAATTCCATAACAATGTGAAAGCGCAAGTTTGGGAAGGATAAGAAGCTAAAAGATTCATTCTTTTAGCTTCTTTTTAATTGCGAATATTCGTACACGCATTTGCAGAAACAGTTTATAATGAAAGGTGGAAAGCGTGAGAAGGAGAGGGAAAGGAATGTCAATGCGTTTTACTTTTTGGATTATGGTTGGGATTGTAGCAATCTCGGGCTTGTCACAAGGTATGCTCTTACCGGCCATTGCAATGATTTTTGAACAAGAAGGGGTAAGTTCAAGTATTAACGGTATTCATGCGACGGCACTATATATTGGGATATTAGTGATTTCACCGTTTCTTGAAAAACCGATGCAAAAGTTTGGAATGAAGCCAATTATCGTGATTGGTGGGTTTCTCGTTATTATTTCATTATTCTTTTTTACACAAACATTTTCGTTTTGGGTATGGTTTATCCTTAGATTTCTAGTTGGAGTCGGAGATCATATGCTTCATGTCGGAACACAAACATGGATTACGACAACATCAGACCCGAGTAAAATAGGGAGACAAGTATCGATATACGGTGTATTCTTCGGAATTGGTTTTGCCGTCGGTCCGTATTTAGCAAGCACAGTTCAATACGGTCTTGCAACGCCATTTATTATATCTACTATACTTTGTCTAATAGGTTGGTTGTTACTATTACCAACAAAAAATGCATTCCCGGCGCAAGATGAAAGAGAAGTGAAGAGTGAATCATCATTTTCTCGTTATAAACAAGTTGTTGGATTAGGATGGATTGCACTGCTAGGACCACTTGCATACGGCGTACTGGAAGCTATGTTAAACAGTAACTTACCAGTATACGCGCTTCGAAAAGGATGGTCAGTTTCAGAAGTATCCTTCTTATTACCAGCATTTGCAGTTGGAGGCATTATTACACAAATTCCGCTCGGTATATTAAGTGACAAATACGGAAGGGATCGTATTTTAACGTGGACGTTCAGCATAAGTACGGGTATTTTCTTACTTGCAGCTGTATTTGATCAATATTACTGGATCGTCTTTGCCTGCATGTTGTTAGCGGGTATGGTCATTGGATCGTGCTTCTCGTTAGGACTTGGATTTATGACAGATTTATTACCGAGACACTTATTGCCAGCAGGTAATATATTATCTGGAATCGCCTTTAGTTTAGGAAGTATACTGGGACCTGTATTAGGAGGCATATTTATAGAAAAAATACAGTATACAAGCTTTTTTATTGCGGTTATGATTATAATAGGAATTCTCGCAATGTTATATATGATCTACATGAAGAATCAATTCGCATCAAGAAAAATAGAAAGTAGGTTAGGGCATGACAAAACAACCTAATAAAAAGAAATTTGAAGTACTCGAAAACGAAACAATTACAGACTGCTTAGCACGCATGGAACAAGAAGGCTATGCACCGTCTCGTCGCATGGAAGAGCCAATATTTCATGAAGTGAAGAAAGACGGCAAAACAGTAGTTGAACCGTGTGGTAGGAAGATTGTTTTTGAGGGGAAATTGAAGTAATCTAATAAAAGTTTTTCTTTGTGGTATAGAGCCCTCCAAATCGTTTGAGTTGGAGGGTTTGTTTATATTGGGCGGAGAAAAGATTGCTACTTTTTCCGTATATTGCTAAAATAAATTCTTGGGGCTTACTTGTTGTTAACGGTATAATAATTGTCGCTCAACTTAAAGAAATTAGTTACACAGATTTCGCACTAACTAAAGAGGGGGCAGCAGCAATCCCTTATTTTTGGAGCCACTCATAAACGTAAAGTAAGAGAGAAGGATATATGAACTATTTTCCTCTCTTGTTTAGATTAACCAGCTATTACAATTGGAACTGGTATATCAAATTCAACATCCTATTGGATAATGTTTTTCTAGCTATCTATTCATTCTGATAGAAATAATAGATTGTTAGAAAGTGAAAAAGATTATCCGTATATTCCAAAGCAAATTTAATAGAGTGTTTTCAAAAATTAAGTGTAAAACTAAAATTCGCTGTTTTAAAAGTTATTTGTTAGAATTGGTTATTAGTAATAAGACAGAAAAGAGGATTACATGTTAGATAATTTACAGAGAAATAAAAAGTTTATTTTATTATGTTTTATTTTTTTATTGATTTTAACCGCTTGTGACAATACAGATATTAAGACATCTAAAGCATCATTACCACCGGCTCAATCAAAGGCAGATAAATCATTAAAAACACCCAATTGGGTCGATAAAAGTCCTATTCAAAAATCCCCTAATTTTATTGAAGATAAAAAAGTAAAATCGGTAGTGAATTTAATAGCAACGGGTGATAATTTATATCATGACGCAGTAATTAAAGATGGCAAACAAAAAGATGGTTCATATGATTATAACTATATTTATGAAAATATAAAAAAAGCTGTTCAATCAAGTGATCTTGCTATAGTGAACCAGGAGACTCCGATTGCCGGAAATAATTTAAAAGTACAGGGATATCCGACTTTCAATACACCTGAGGAAGTAGGCCAATCTTTAGTGGACACTGGATTCAATATAGTGACTCAAGCGACAAATCACGCTATGGATATGGGTATTAAAGGTGTTGCGAATACAAGAGAATACTGGAAGAAATATCCGGATGTTATCCCGGTAGGTATTAATGAGAGTCAAAACGAGCGTAATGAAATAAAAACGATTACAAAAAATGGTATTCGTTTTGCGTTACTAAATTATACATATGGTACGAATGGAATTAAAATTCCAGCTGATAAGTCTTGGGCTTTAAATTTAATTGATAAAAAAGCGATACAAAATGATGTGGAAAAGGCAAAGAGTAGCTCTGATATGGTGATTGTTATGGTGCATTGGGGAGTAGAATATACCTCAACACCTTCAAAACAACAAAAAGAAGTTGCTCAATATTTAACAGATTTAGGCGTAGATGTAGTAATTGGAAATCATCCACATGTAATCCAACCAATTGAGTGGAAAGAAAATAAAGATGGACATCAGACGCTAATCTATTATTCTCTTGGAAATCTTATTTCTGCTCAAGAAAAATTAGAAACATTGATTGGAGGACTATCGTATATACAATTTGTTAAGTATGAAGATGAAACTTTTGGTATACGACAAGCTGCAGTTGTACCGACAGTAACCGACTATGCTGATGGTAAGAAGCATTTTAAAATTCAATTTTTAAAAGATTATTCAGATGAAAATTCTAAAGAACATGGGATTAAAGAATTTGTCGGCCCTGTTTCTTTGAAGGATTTTAAGGATATTCCTAAAGAAGTGTTGGGAAATTGGTATAAAGACTAATAAACAAAAAGGGAATGAGATACAATTAAAAAATTTATAATTTTAGCATTGGTATTGGCAATGGGATGGAGTCTTGCTGCTTGTAGTGGAAAGCAAACATCTCAGGAAACTACTAATAATAACGATAAAAATAAAAATGAAATACATGCGAAGAAAAAAGATGTTTTACCTATCTCTGATGTTAATGATTGGAGGATTATCCTTGTAAATAGAGAGCATATGTTATCAAAGGAACTAGGAATTGAATTAACAAGTATCACCCAAAATGCGAAGCCAAATATGAAAATAGATAGTAGAATTGCAACCTCCTATCAGGATATGGTAGCAGCTGCAAAAAAAGAGGGAATCAATCTTTATTTAAGGTCAGGTTATCGAGCTATAAAATTACAACAAACTTATTATGATGCTTCAGTTAAAAGCTATAAATCTCAAGGTTTGTCGGATACAGAGGCTAGTGCTAAGGCATTGGAATATCTTCAGTATCCTGGTGCAAGTGAACATCATACTGGATTAGCGTTAGACATTATTTCAGTTGAATGGCAAAATACTGTAGAAGATTTAAATGCAAAATTTGAAACTACCGATGCATTCAAATGGTTAGATAAGAATGCTGCAGAATATGGATTTACTCTCCGCTATCCAAAAGATAAAGAGAATATTACTGGCATTAAGTATGAGCCATGGCACTATCGTTATGTAGGAAAAGAAGTTGCTATATATCTAAAAGAAAAGGGATTAACTTTAGAAGAATATTGTGAAAAAATTAAGTCCGACAAATAAAAGTACGCTTTGATTCTATTAAAAAGTTAGTAGACATATTTCTCTTCAGTAAAGGAGATAAATTATGTATTGTCACTGGAAAAGTTGGATCTGAAAGATGTCTCCATCTTCCTCTTAGTATTGCGAAAACTGTGTATGATAATGTAAGTACGTATGAACCAATGTATGTATCAAGAACTTAAAGTTATAAAAGAAGCAGTGAAAAAGGATCTGATATTCATATCAGATCCTTTTTCATTCGTAACATGGAATACTTGCTTACATGGGGTAGGTATCCCTAGTCTTATCTTCATAGAAAGCTGAAAAACTAAAAGACGAGTACAGGTTTATTGTATTATATGCAGCAGGTCATGGGAAAATGGATTCACTAGATTTAACTGAAGAATATGAGATGCCAAATATAATAAATTGGTTGAATGAAATAGTAGATATTCTGAAGATTGAACAATTTTCTCCTTGCTAGCATTCTTTTAGGAGCTTTACAATAGATAGGAACAAAAAAATCCCTCAAGAAAAGGCATGTTCCTGAAGGATTTTTTATGCTTTATATATTTTATATTGCTTGTAACTTAGTAATTAAATTTATTTTTAGATATTTCAGCGCGTTGAATATAACCATCAGAGAAGCTGAAATAAAGAGAATAGCTTCCTCGATTATATATGAAGCCTTCACTAGTCATATCTTCTCCGATTCCATCTGGTTCACCAAACCACTCTTTCAATTCGTTAATAGTGATATCCATTTTCACCGATATATATCTAGCGTCCCAAGGATACATGTCAATATTATAATCGCCGTATACCGCTATATTAGGTGCATCACATTCTGTACATGATGCTTTCTTCAAAACATCAGGTGCTCCATATTCTTTTTTTACCTCGGATAGATCTTTACCTAATGAATTTAATTTAAATGGACCAAACGTCCCATTCTGTAAAGCTGTTGTTAGCATTTGTTTTAATTCTTCTTTTGAATTGATGTTGAAATTATAATCTCTGTTTTTTGCTATTGCGTTATAGAAAAATTGTGCATACTGCTCACGCTTCACAAATGTGTTTCCGTTAAAATTACCTGCCTCGTCACCTTGTGCTATACGGTTACTACGCAGTGTATTTACAGCTTCATAGGCCCAATGACCTTTTGGTACGTCTTTAAATTTCCCTTGTTCTTTTGATTCTAAATGAAATGCTCTTTGTAATATTACTGCCATCTCATAACGAGTTAATACATCATCAGGACGAAATGTACCTGTTCCATCTCCTGTCATAATTCCAGCTTGCGCAATGGCTTTAATATCCTTTTCAAACATATGATTTGTAATATCACTAAACATATTTCCTTGTTTATCGTCTGCAATTAAACCTAAATATCGATTGACTAAAGAAGCTACCTGTCCTCTAGTAACATTGTCGCCAAAACCAAATTTCCCATTTCCATACCCCTTATAAATCCCTGCTGCCGCTAAGTAATCAATAGCATCTTTTGACCAGTGGTCCTTTGGTACATCTGTAAATACAGTATTTGCATTGCTAGCTACCTTATAGTTATTCGTAGTTGTTTCTGCATTTACTGTACCTACCAGTGTTGTAGTTGCTATTGCTGCGGTGATTACGAATCCGAAAAACTTTTTAGTTTTGCTTGTTTTCTTGCCCATTTGCGCAAGCCTCCCCAGTTTCATTTAACTTTATTAAATATACGCATTACAAATATGCATGTAATTCAACTAAATGCATGCATCGTAATTATAACATGTAAATGACAATTATTTGTTATTATTTCCGTAATGTGGATAAATTTTCGATAATATAACTGAAAATGTAATATTTGGATGATGAATGTTCAGCTCTATTTAATAATGGTACATACAGTAAAATGTTTTGTTTTCCAATCTACGATAGAAAATAGAACGTATATTTGGTATAATCGAAATATACTATATGAAACGATGTACATGAGTTTGACATTTACGTACTTAGGTACGTACTACATAACAATAACTACGCTATACAATTCAGTTTATGTTATACAAATCAATCGTTAGAAAGGAAAAGAAGGAATGAATCAAATTTCATTTGAAGATTTATTTGAAGAAGAAAACAAACGAGAAAAGGCGGAGGTAGCTAATATACCAGTACCTTTATCGCCATTACAAAAAGATATATTGGAATTAGTAGATTCTGAAGAAATAAGTGCACTTGAGCTATGTGAACAATTAATACGATCTGGCAAAATATCAGATGAAAGATTCACAACGAATAAGCCGAAAGCATATGGACAAGTATGTTTAGTGTTGGAAGACTTTGTTAAAGAAGGAAAGCTTACTTTTGTCAAAAGCGATGAGAAAAGAGATAGAGTTTATAAATTGAATGAAGAAGTTTCTAACATGTAAGTTATCCAGAGGGAAATGAATGTTTTCTGAGAGGAGAGCTCAGTAGTCAAAGAAAAAGGTGGTTAACAATCTTTCTTGATTGATAACCGCCTTTTTCTTTTTTAACATCTTACATATTTACGTTTGAACCCAAGTCTGCCTCTATCAAGTTCTTTCTGAATACTTTCTGCAGCATTTAGCAAACTGCTTTTTTTATTAGCACGTTTTACTTCAACTATACCAACTTCTTTTGCAATCTCGACTGCCTTTTCGTGTAGTGGCACATATGAAATTGCTACCGTGTTTAGAAAATTATTCATAGCGGATTTTGTTCGTTCTGGCGAATCATGAATCGTATTTTTCACCATTTCAAGCATAGTGGAAATTTTACTTTCAGAAAACTCATTGTCTTTGCGATTTCCTAAAAGCCAGCAGTAGCAACTCCAACCTGCAGACATTTTAAGCTCGTCCCCACTTGCAATCCATTTATCAGCAACATCTTGTGCAATATTTGATTCTGATAAAGTGACTGCCACCACATAATCAGACAACATATAAAAATACGCTCCGTCTATCCAGCGATCAAAATCAGATTCACTCATAGCTTTCGGATCCGCAATAATGCCTGCAAAATACATAGCATCGTAGTTGCCTGTGGCATAAAGTTCTTCTGCTAACTCTTGGTTTACTTTTATTTTTTTAGCGATTGGTTTCATAGCACCTGTAGCTACGCCGAAAACTGGCTCGTGCGCACCGTTAGATATGTATATTTTTTTCGTTCGTTCCTTGCCTAGGGCTTCAAGCTCCTGCATAACTGTTTTAAAATCCAAAGCTGTGCACTTCCTTTCTTCATGTAAAGACCATTTTAATTGCGAACAACTAGCCAATATTTTTTATCATGTTTTCCATACTTTCTAATTTTAAATCTTATGTGAGTAGGATGTCTACTTTCTATAATTTGTCGATAGTGCAGGTAGTAATTTTGAAAATCTAGCTATTTATAATTGTGAGGGTATTATATGAAAGTAAAGGGGAAGGCAATACTGAGGTTTAGTTTTTTACATAGATTTTTAGAATGAAAATAATATTTTACCTTTGACTCTTTCTCGGTATTATTATGTTATTATTTGGTAAAGGGATAAATGGAATGTAAAGTTAAACATGTGAGGTTGGTTATAAATGATAAAGAAATTTACGAGAATAGTATTAACTGTAGTTATGCCAATTAGTATGATTGTGGGTTGTGGAAATACTGAAAAAACTGAAGCAAAAGAGCCGAAAGCGGTACAATCGGAGAAAAAGGACTATACGGATTACTCATATGGAAGCAAAGGTATAGTAGTAAGTGGCAAAGCGAAAGAACGCCAACAATACGAGGTTGGATATATGGATGATAACAAGTTAATTGGGATTGACGAAAATATTGAGGACTGTATTGTGTTAGATAATAAGGATAAAGCAGGTCTTGTTTGGAAACAAATAGAGCGTGGATCGATTATTGAAGTGCAATATGGTAAGGATCGCAATGATATCGTAGGCGTACAATTAGTAGGAGATCGTGAGCCATACGAAATTAGTGATAAGTTTGATCGAAATACGATAAACGAGATTGTCGAAAATGTTAAAGGGAATTTGTAATAAAAGCGAAAAGGAAAAAATATTTAAGTTTACTATTCATAACTTCTTTTAATTTGAAATAGTTTTCCAAAGTATCTTGCACATGATATAGAGTTTCTCGTCTATAAAAACGTCTGAGTAATCACTTATATATTTTCATTCCTTATCGTAAGAATGTAAAAATGTTACTATTTTCAAAGGGAAAAGTACAAGGAAACAGGATTTATTTAATAGAGACTTGATAGTTATGAAAAATTATAAAAATCCTTATTGTTGAAGCAAAACAGTAAAAGGTATCCAAATCTATTTTTTGAGAAGTAGTGGTGTGTAAGGGAAGAAGTATTTTTGACGGCGATTACAATTGGTTATAAAGTAATGTCTGTTAAGGGATTTTTTAGAAACTATAAATTACCTACTGGGGATAAATTGAAAGTATTTATAAAAGGGTGGAATAAACGTAGTTTTATACATACATAGTAGATTCATAGTATTTCAATAATGAAAAAATAAAGGGAGGTCGAGATACTTATACGAACAGTGTAGGTATCAATGAAAGCAATGAATATTAAAAAACGAGTAATCGCACTATCAACAAGTCTAGTAATGTTAGGGAGTGCACCTTTATCAATATCAGCAGAAGAGATAAATAAATCTCATACTGACCAGATTAGTATTGCACAAGGGGAGCGTGGAACGAACGGATTACGTTATTCTAATTTCAATCTAGAAACTCCAGATTACATGCAAATTAATGAAGCAGAAGTATCAGAGAATGAGAAAATTCTTCTAGAAGAATATAAGCATAAACATAATGAAACAGAAGAGTTACATAAAATGAAAGAAGCGAAAAAAGGTGAAGTAGCAGAAGATGAAGCTATTTCAAATATTGAAAAGGCATTTGAACAGGTAGACGGTCGAAATGATGGCTCTACTCGTGAAATGAAGCCGTTTGAAAAGCCAAGAGCTATTCAGTATAGTGCATCGATTACTACAAAGAAATATGGAACACTTGCAGGTGTACCGTTTGTAGAGTGGATTGTTCCAGCCGGAAATCCTGATATTCGCCCTGGTAATCCGATGAAAGCACGCTATATTACAATTCACGAGACTGCAAACACCGCTCGTGGTGCAAATGCTGAAAATCATGCGAAATATTTGTATAAACAAGCAACGGAAGGTACGTTCCGAACAGCTTCTTGGCATTTTACAGTGGACGATAAACAAATTTATCAGCACTTACCAACAAATGAAAATGGATGGCATGCAGGAGATGGCGATGGGTCAGGAAATAGAGAGTCTATCGGTATCGAAATTTCAGTTAACCAAGATGGAGATTACAATAAAGCATTAGAGAATGCAAAGAGACTTGCAGGTTATTTAATGAACAAAGAAGGAATTAGCGCGGATCATATTTATAGGCATCAACAATGGAGTGGGAAAAACTGTCCTGATATTTTAATTTCTCGTGGAAATTGGACTGGATTCGTACAAGGTATTCAATGGTATGCAAATGTTAACGCACAAATTGATTCGCCTTTACAGGAAAGAAATGAACTATTTGATTCAAATGAATATAATCCAGCTGAACCTAATATGGAGCTTGTAGTGAATGGTGATGGTATAAACGTACGTAGCGGTTCGGGACTTGAGCATCATATCGTTCGTAAAGCTTCAAACGGAGATCGTTACAAAGTGTTAGCAGTTAAAAATGGTTGGTATAAAGTAGGTAACGATGAGTGGATTTTCTATAACCCAAGTTGGATTAAGATAAACTATAATGTGCCAAATAAAGAAGTGCAAAAACCAAAAGATGATATTACAGGTGGATGGTTTGAAGGGCATATTCGTAAGCTGAACAGCCTCGGAATTATGAACGGTGAAGGAAATGGTGTATTTGCGCCTTATCGTAATGTTACGAGAGCTGAGTTTGCAACATTAATCTCAAATGCTCTAAAGCTACCAGAAGGGAATAAGTCATTTGTAGATATGAACAAAGCGCATCCATCCCTTCATAGCGGTATTAAACGTAGTGCAAGTGCAGGAATTATTAACGGTCGTGGCGGCGGGATTTTTGATCCTAACGCATCCATCACACGTGAAGAAGCATCGATCATGATTGACAACGCTTTACAGTATAAAGGTGTTACAGGAGAATTAGTTGCATTACCATTTAGGGATAAACATTTGATCACATATAAACAGCCTGTTCAACGATTATATAGTTTAAAGGTAGTTACTGGTGTTGGAAATAATGAGTTTAATCCTAAAGGGACAACAACTCGTGGTGAAGCAGCTGCCTTTTTAGTGAAGATGTTAAACTCTATGCAGAAATAAATGAATTGTATGTAGCAGTTTATACTGGTACAAGGAAAAGTAATAAGGATTTTAAAGGAGCTATTCAAATGGAACAGCTCCTTTTTTATATTAGTCACTATGAAGCCCCCTTCCAAGCCCCTTATAAGCACCTACCAAGTAATAAATCATTAAGAAAAAACAATACAAAACAAAAACAACTACAAGAACAACAAGGGCGAAAAATAAAAGCGTCGTTGTAGTAGTTAAAAAAATTTGAAAATCAAATGCAAAAATCAAGCCCTCATTCCTATATGTATATTGAAGAATTGAAATCTGCCTTTTTATGAATGCGAGGAGGAGGGAAACATATGGCGGTGTACCGTAATGTGCAGGTGAACTTTTGGCAAGATGAATTCATATTAGATTTAACGCCAGAGGAGCGTTATTTTTACATATATTTGTTAACTGGTACGAAAACGAAGCAATGTGGAATTTACGTATTACCGAAGCGTGTGGCAGAACTTGAAACAGGCTACAATATGGAGACTGTTGAGAAGTTATTACATAGGTTTGTTGAATATGGAAAGATTTTATACGATGCGGAAACGAAAGAGTTATACATAATAAATTGGCTACACTATAACCCTATTTCAAATACGAATGTAGAAAAATGTGTGTTACGTGAGTTAAAGGCTGTGAAAAATAAAGAGTTCGTACATATGTTTTTACGTAAATGTCTGGAAGAAGAATGGAAGATTCCGTTGTTATTGCAGCATTTTGGTATGCCAGAGGAAGAGGATACTAGTAGTTTACAAGAAGTTGTTGAAGAAATAGAAGATATGGAAGTGGAAGAGATAGAAGAGGATACTCCGCATGGTGAAGTTTATAAATTTTACGAGCAACATATAAGTAGTCTATCTCCATATATTGTGAAGGAATTGAAGGGGTGGATACGAAAAGTTTCAGGAAATACCGTACTAGAGGCACTTAAAATTGCATTTGAACAGAATAAGCGAACGTTTGCTTATGTGAAGGGGATTTTGAGGAATTGGTGTAACGAATATGGTGGAGAGAAGTGTGTAATGGGTAGTTTAGAGAGAAGGAGAAGTGTTTTGAGTAGTGTGTTTTAATTTACATTAATTTAATATAGAATGTATGTTCGTTTTGATGGATTTTATGCTATACTACCATTAAATAAGGGTGTTTTTATAATGGATAATAAGATGCGGGGGAACAAAGTTTGACTACAAATACAGCTCAGCTGTTTCAATATATTCATATGACAGAAGAACAGGAACAATTATCACTGCTATATTTACAAACAAAAGAAGAAGAAATTTTGAAAGATATTCAATTAACGACAATTCGAGATCAAAGAAGAGGCGATTTTGCTGAGCGATTTATAAATGATTTTAGAAAAGTGCATAAGCAAGATCCAGCTTTCTTACGATTATTCTATTATTTGTTAGGGGAGCAGTTGTTAAATGTTCTTATAATAAGGTTTAAATATGTGGATTTTGCTAATATGAAGGTTTATTTAGAAAAAAGTGCGCTTCCATTGGATCAACTTGTAGTAATTGCATGTAAATATTTAACTAATATCTCTAGTTATGTGAATGAGGCGTATAGTTTTCTGAAAGAGTTAACAAAAGAGAATCCGAACTATATAGAGGGACAATTACATACTTTACTCAATAAGCAACAACTATCACTACTTCTCGTAATGTTTGAAGTAGATTATGAGAGGTTCCATACGTATAGCTCTTTATTGGAAGAGAGATTAAAAGAACATGCTGAATTTATTTTGAATTTGAATGGGGACAAGGAAAAGATTGAAGCAACTGAAAGATATATAAAAGGTGAAAGTGGTAGGGAATTATTTCTAGGTGGAAATTTACCGGACTATATTTGGCGACTGTTATTTCATGTTCATAAGTATTCAAACGTTGCGAGGCGATATGTGGAAATATTAGCAAAGAAAAACGTGTGGGGGTTTATAAATCATGCTACGCGTTATATGTGTCAAGCTCTCGGTCAGCCTGAAAACTACAAAAGAACAGGTAGTGTAAATAGAAAAACATACGAAGAGATTCAAAGTTTTTGTAAACAGTTTTGGATTTCTGAGGAAAGATTCTTTGCGCACCGCCTGAGGCAACATGATTTAAATAATGAAGAATTTTGTAAAGCGTATGAATATGAAATGTTATGCTCCGTGGCGGAAGAAAATCCTGAATTTGTTCAACGTACTTTGCAATATGTAAGTAAAAGTAATTACCTCATAATCGCACGAACGTTAGCTGAAAAAGGACATGAGTTAAATAGAGGGAGAATGCGAGAGGAATTTTTTGTCGCTGCTTTGCAACTTAAGTTGTCTACGGTGCGGGATACGTATCGTGATTATTTACTCGGGAAATTGTCATTTGATGAAATAAAGCAAATACTTAAAAATCCGAAATATAGAAATATGTATTGGGATATGCCAGTTTTAGAAGTTGTACTTCTTTGGGATATAGATGATGTGGCAAAAAGAGAAGCGGCACTCACTTTGGAATTTGGAGATGTATATAGTGTTTATTTATATGAACTTCTGTATGAGTGTTTGGCTAGAGGGATAGAACCAGAAAAAATAATAGAAGATCTACTTTCTTACGGGCTAAGTAAAGAAAAGCTGATTGATTATTCAGTTGAGCAAGTCTCACATTATGTAGAAGAGAGAAATAAAGCGAAGGAAGCGCTCGTTACGATCATTGTAAAAGAACAGGCATACATAATGGAACGATTTGATACGTATTCTGCTGAGGCAAAAGTGTATATTTTGAATGAATTAGCAAGAGATAACAAGGTTGAAATACGTCCGGTTTTAATTAAAAACTTAGGTGATTCATCTAAAAAATTACGTAGATCTATAGTTGAATTGCTTTCAAAAGACATAGAAGCGGCAGAATATGTAGCAGTTGAACTTCATAATAAAAAGAAAATTGTTCGTGAAAATGTGATGAAAATACTACTAGAGTATAAGATTGAAACATATACACAACTCGTACAGGAAGCATTGAAAGAAAAGAAGAATGCCTCTTTTGTTGAGAAATTTGCTCCATTACTTGAAGTGGGGAGAAGCTCAGAAAATATAGAAGAACTTTGTGGCCGTATCGTAACGGAACAAAAAAGAAATTCACTTCTGCAATTGATTGGGGATGAACCACAAATCCGTCTTCGTCAAGCTAATGAAATTGCCGATGCCACAATTTCATTAGCTTATTTACAACAGTACATTTCAGATTCAGTCATTGAAAAGAAAGAGGCAGCTGAAATAATTGGTAGTAGTTTAAATGAACAAGACTTGAAAGAATGTGTGCAAACAATGTATCAAATATGGATTTCTCAAGATGCAGATGTGAAGAAACGCGGTATTCTCTCGTTATATGGAATATATAGTGATGACCAAATGGTCGGCATACTGAAAAAGCAAATTGATGAATGGGTGCTTCATATGAGAGGAAAGATTGCAGCGGATGCTGTTCGTGCTCTAGGTTTGTCCTCATCTAAGCTTGCACTTATGACTATTCATGAAATGGCATTTAAATATAAACATAAACAAGTGCGTAATGCGGCAAAAGAAGCGTTAAGTCTTGCGGCGAAAACGCGTAGTATAACGGAAGAAGAGCTTGAAGATCAACTAGTACCAAATCTTGGATTCAATATACGTGGTGAGAAGGAGATTAATTTTGGGAATCGAAGTTTTACTGCTATTTTAACTTTAGAGTCAAAAATTGAATTAGAGACAGAAGAAGGAAAATGTTTGAAGTCACTTCCAAAGCCAAATGCAAAAGATGATATAGAAAAAGCTGAATTAGCTAAGAAAGAGTTATCCACTTTAAAGAAAGAGCTTCGAAGTGCTCTTTCCATGCAGAAACAACGTTTGGAAGCTGCTTTATCAAGAAAGCGCTATTGGTCATACAATTCGTGGAAGTCGGTATTTCTGGAGAATCCCATTATGAAGCAATTTGCAACGTCACTTATTTGGGGTGAATATACAGAAGGAAAGTTACTGGAAATGTTTCGTTATGCGGGGGATGGTGCGTTTTATTCAATGATAGGAGAGAATCATGAATTTTCGCCTGGAACTGTCATTGGTTTCATTCATCCGTTAGAATTATCCGAAACGGAAAAGGAAGTGTGGAAAGAGCAACTGGAACATTCGAAAATTGTCCAGCCGTTCCTACAAATAGAACGTCCAGTATTTGTAGTAGAGGAAAACGATAAGGTTACTGTTGAGAGATTTGGCGGTATTTTATTAAATGGACGTTCGTTATTCGGTAAGATGACAAAACTTGGATGGATCCGCGGTTCGGTTCAAGATGGAGGCGTGTATTATACGTTTTATAAAGAAGATACTCGCACTGGATTAGGGGCAGAGTTTTCATTTAGCGGGGCGCCAATTGGCTATGAAGACGAAGAAGATATATGTGTATATGGTGTTGAATTTTATAAAGCAGGTACAGTAAACCGAGATCCATATGAATATGATGAAATTGATGATGAAAGACGTATTGCGCCAAAAGAAGTAGATAAGTATTTCTTTAGTGAAATATTATATGATGTACAATTAGCGACCAATTCAAATCTTGGTCATAATGAAAGCTGGCGTAACAAACGATAAAAATTCCCCCTTCATTTGTAGCAAAATGAAGGGGTTTTTCAACTTTTCAAAAAGGTTCTTTCAAAATAGAAGCGAATAGTTTGAGAAAGGAGGGGGTTAAATGGAAGTCGTCATAAAGAAGAAACGAACTAGGGGTAAGAGAATTTTTATTTGGTCGAGTAGTATTGTTCTTTTGTTAATGATTTGTACAGCGATTTTTTTGAACATATATACGCTTAGATCTGTACCAAAGATAGATGGAACGATAAAGCTAGAGGATTTACAACGTGCTGTTACGGTAAAGCGAGATAGTAAAGGTGTACCGCATATTAAAGCGGAAAATGCACATGATTTATATTTTTCGCAAGGGTATATACAAGCGCAAGATCGTTTGTTTCAAATGGATTTAAGTAGAAGGCAGGCTTCTGGGATGTTGAGTGAAGTTGTAGGGGAAGCAGCTGTTGATCGAGATAAGTTGTTTCGAACGCTAGGTTTAAGGCGAGCAGCCGAAGCGTCTGTTAGTCAATATGATGGAGAAGCGAAAGATGCTCTGCAGTCATTTGTTGATGGGGTGAACGCTTTTATACGCGAAGCAAAAGAGGAAAAGAAATTGCCGGTTGAGTTTACTATATTAGGTTATGAGCCTGCTGAATGGTCAATTGTTGATACGTTAACGATTGGAAAGTATATGGCGTTTGATTTAGGCGGACATTGGCACGGACAGGCGTTTCGGTATTGGGCACTGAAAAATCTACCGAAAGAGCAAGCAAATGAGCTATTTCCTACATATCCGAAAGATGCGCCTAGATTGCTAGCTGAACTGAAAAATACAAATGTAGACGTAGCACAAAGTTTTGCAAAAACGATTATTCCGCCAGAGTTTAATGGTAGTAATAACTGGGTTATAAGCGGCGAGAAGAGTGCATCTGGTAAACCAATTTTAGCAGATGATCCTCATTTATCTCTTGCCACGCCTTCTATTTGGTATCAATCACAACTTGAAATGAAAGATTTACATGTGAGTGGCGTTATTTTCGCTGGCGTACCAGGTGTTATATTAGGACACAATGACAAAATAGCATGGGGCGTTACGAATACTGGTCCTGATGTGCAAGATTTATATATTGAAAAGCGAAATCCTAATAATGAAAACGAATTTCTATATAACGATAAATGGGAAAAAGCTACCGTTGTTGATGAATCTATTAAAGTAAAAGGCGGGAAAACAATTCCGTATAACGTTACAGTTACGAGGCACGGTCCAGTCATTTCAGAGTTTGCGGATAAAGGGAAAGAGAAAAAGAAAACAGTATTCGCTTTGAAATGGACTGCTTTGGAACCTTCCGCTGAGTTAAAGGCTGTATTAAATATGAATAAGGCGAAAGACTGGAATGAGTTTGAAACGGCTCTTCAAGACTTCCATACCCCAACTCAAAACTTTGTATTTGCATCAAATGATGGCACAATTGCTTATAAAGCAAATGGAAATATACCAGTGCGTAAAAAAGGTGATGGTAGTCTGCCGGTGCCAGGATGGACAGATGAATATGAATGGGAAGGGTATATCCCATATGATCAACTTCCAAAAGTAATCAATCCAAAACAAGGGTTTATTTCTACTGCGAATAATAAAATTGTGGATGATCATTATCCGTACCATATTAGTAATACGTGGGCGCAGCCGTATAGGCAAATGCGTATTCAAGAGTTTTTACAAGAGAAGGAAAAGTATACGGTGAAAGATTTAGAAGAGTTACAGATGGATCAAAAAAATTTATATGGGAAAGAGTTTACTCCTATATTTTTAAAAGAGTTAAATAAAGCATCTTTAAATGAAGTAGAGAAAGAAGGCGTAAAACAATTAACGAAGTGGAATTTTTACGATAGTAAAGATGAAGCGGCACCGTTACTATTTCATTTGTTAATGAAAGAGATTTCAAATACGTTATTTTCAAAAGAAATACCGAAAGATGTGATGGAGTTATTTGAAGGGAAGGCACAAGTTGTTGATGAATTGATTCGAAAAGAAGTAGCAGGAGAAAAGAGCGCTTGGTTTACGAAGTACGGAGGCTTCACGAAAGTTGTGCATACATCGTACGAGAATGTAATGAAGAAATTACAGAAGGAGTATGGACCAGATGTTTCGGAGTGGAAGTGGGGCGATTACCATCAACTTGCTTTTACACATCCAATCTCAAAATCATCTAGTATGTTAGCACTACTTGCATTTAATCGTGAGAAACCAGTTCCAATTGGCGGAAGTCAAGTTACCGTTCAAGCAGCGAGTTACGGAGATAACGGTATTGTAAATCACGGAGCTTCTTGGCGATTCGTTATTGATACGAAAGATATGTCAAACGGTTATCATATTGTAGGGCCAGGACAATCGGGCCATTTTAGAAGCGATTGGTATCATGATCAAATAGATGATTGGGTAAATGGAACATATCATACGACTACATTGAATACGGAGGGGATAGAAGGGAAGGTGTTAAATTTAGAGCCGAAGTGATAATATTTCCACTGATAAAAACGTATAAATTAGAAAATAACCCAGTCCGTAAATAATTACAAAAGCCTACTATCAGCTAATTGGATAGTAGGCTTTTGTATTTTAGAGAATAAGAGTCAATGATTTTATTATTGCAAAACAGTAAGTGTTTTAACATTTGCTTATTTGATAACGGGCCTTATTTACTTTGTTACAAAAGAAATCACACAAAGCGTTCTGTTTCTTTGTTACTCCCTTTTATACACCGTAAAACATTGTGTTATTCAATAATTCCAATTTCTAGAGCCTTTTGAACAGCTTCTTCTTTGTTACGGACTCCTAGCTTTGTATAAGCTGTGGAAGCATAATTTCTGACCGTACCATTTGATAAATATAACCTTGATGCTATGGTAGTATATCGAAGTCCCTTTGCTACCAGCTGTAATATTTCTATCTCCCTAGCTGTTAGCTCATAAGCGGTTGCTTTTGATTGTGGTGTCTCTTTTTGCTCATCAAACTTCTCAAATATTTTGTGAGACATTCCCTGATCAATTAGTGTCCCACCTTGGTGAATAAGTCGGATCGTGTTAGCTAGCTCCAACGTTTCAATAGATTTGAGTAAAAAACCATCCGCACCGTTGCGAAGTGATTCCAACGCCTGTTCGGTATCTTGAAAAGTTGTAAAAATCAATATGCGGATATGTGGCCATTGTTGCTTAATCTTTTTGGTTGCTTCGACTCCATCCATGTACTGCATATCTAAATCCATAAGTATAACATGGGGTTGAAGGCGCCCACACAAATCGATGGCTTGATTGCCATCTTCAGCCAAACCGACTACATTTAAATCTTCATATCTATCGAGTAGTGTCCGTAAACTTTCTCTAACAAATGGCTGGTCGTCTACAATTAACAAACGAATAAGTCCATCTTTTATTTCAGTTTGTCGCGGTATGGTACAGGTAACAAGCATTCCTTCATCTGGCTTTGTATATACAGACAATTGCCCTTGCAAATTCATTGCTCGTTCTTTCATCGCATTCATACCGAAGCCTTCCTGCCATTCTACATTTCCTTTTCCATTATCTTGAACTTCTAATCTCGTATATTGTTGTTCAAACTGCAATGAAACTGTAATTTCAGTTCCTTGACCATGACGTACTGCATTCGTAAGCGACTCTTGTAAGCAGCGAATGAACGCGATTTTCGCTTGCCGAGACAATTCATATTCCTCTCCGAATGTCCTAAAACTTACATTTACCTGAGCGTGCTCCTGAAATTCTGCTCCAAGATTTTGTAGAGATTGAATCAAGGAAGGCGATTGACATGGAGAATCCATTTGATGTAGGTAACCTCTCACGTCCTCGATGCTTTTACGTCCCATTTCAAGCAGAGAATCTAGCCTCTGTATACCCATTTCAGTAGCAAGTTCGGTACGCAACGTTTCCATCCCCATAATAATAGAAGTATAAGCGTGACCAACTGTATCGTGAAGCTCGCTCGACAGCCTGTTTCGTTCTTCTGCCAGTGTAATGCGTTCAATCTGAGACATATATTGCTCAAGTACTGCGTTTTGTTTACGAATTGCTTCATTTTGCTTATGATTGGCGATTAATAAATGAAAAGCGAATCCCATTACATAAGCAAATCCATAATAGGTGACCATAGCCCAATAGCTATTACTTGGCGCAACCGCATAGAAAATTCCAGTTGTTATAAAAACTGTTGTTGGAGCTGTCCAATAATAGGATAAATGCTTACTATTTACAGCAATTAGAAACACCGATATAAGAAATATGTTGTAAGCTTCTGGAAACAACGAGGTTAAATATATACATTGGCCACCATATAGCAGTATTTCTGTGAACAAGTAATATTTGTAATTGAACAGTAAGGCTACCCATGGAATTGAGAAGGCAATAATTTCCCAAAGAATAATGATCCAAAGTGGCAATGTTAACCCATCCTGAAAACTTAATGTAGCTAGGATGATAGACACACTAGTAAGTAGACGTATCCCTAACATAATCCAATCGTACCAAAACCAATACTTAACCATATCTAACAAGTCATTTACCCCCTAAGTAGCCTACCTTTTTACTTCCTATATTATAATTTAATTCTCCATGCCTATTATACTTTTAAATTTAAAACTGTGATACTACTCACAGACTGCAAACTTCTATTGATTTAGTTGCCGAATCATGCTACGTGTATAGCCCCCAATTTTCTTTGTTAAACCATCGACTATTCTAATACTTATGGCGGTAAATACTATACCGATAAACATTACAAAGAGTGACTTGGCAAAGGTATCTATCTGTATGAATATGATATTCATATCGATGTATCGATACAGTAGTGGTGCCAACAGGAATATAAGTGGCATTATATAAAAAATGATTGTACTAATGAGACTGAAAATGCCAATCACAAATTTCTGCATTAACCAATAGATAGCAAACCAAGTGCGACGATCTGTAAGCACTAATTTCACTTGAGCCCAGTTCGATGTATCCATTGTTATACTTCTATCGTAAGAGTCTGTTGAAATATCTGTATAAATTTTCGTCTGTATGCGCTCGAATTGGATAAAGGGTGTGGTAGTCTGTAGCACACGTATAACTAGTGGAATCCCAACTACTGTAAATGAAAGGGTGAAACTGAATAGCAAAGATATTAGATAAAAACAAAAATAAAACAATCCTGTAACGAAAGTTAGCAATAAAAAATAACCATTCTGAATGAATCTTGATTTCATAAAGTTCATCGCTCCTATCTATGTAATAAGTGAATCATACTGCTTTTTTTGTCATGCTCACTAGTGTAAAAGTGTCATATGACAGTTCTAAATGATATTAAAAAGGGGAGAGTAACCTACTTCTGGTTAAAAAAGCTGCTTTTATTAATCCTCCACAAAACAATCCCATTCTTGCATCTGCAAGAATGGGATTGTTTTGTACTTTTATTTAATATGAGATGGACTTGTTTTTCGAATGTGAAAAATAATATCAAATTGCTCAAGCAATGACTTATCAAAGTATGCTGATTCGTTCGGTAAGATTTGTCCGCCTATACTTAGTAATGGTCTTTTTGCTTTAACCCATTTCTCTGCTTGTCCTTTCAGGTGACGGTTATCCAATAAAAACATGTTATATGGTACTTTCCCGAGAGTATAATTAAAGCTATTTACATTTTGTGGAATCGAACGAGTTGTAATCTTACCTCCAGTGGAAGGATCATATTCGCTGTATAAGGTGAAATTTCCCTCCGTAGTTGTACTACCAATTGTGACATAATTATTGTCTAAACGTTCCTTCAAAAACTGCCCCGCAACATAAGGGTATAATTTTTCATCGATAATTCCTTTAGCTATATGAATATTGTGTCCCCATACCATCGTTTTACCACCTAATGTCTCTTGTGCCCACATTGCATGATCGGCCAAGTATTGCTCATGTAGCTTTAACATACTTGGATAGTCGTTAGGAATTAGCATTGTGGTAAATTTCTCTATCGCACTTGCCGTTGCTTTCGCCCAGATGTACTCGGGTGAAACTAATTCTGTGTTGGCTTGCGTATTTTCATCTTTTAGTAATCGAGCTACTCTCTCAGCGTTTGCTTTGAACTTTTCTTTTATTTCAGGAGCAAGGTCCATATATTCCTGTGTACTTCCATGAAAAGCGGACAATTCTTTATAATTTTCTTCTACTTCTGCCAGCAAATCTGGTCGATGCAGCCTTACATAATCAATTACTTTATTAAAGCAACCTTGGTCCAACTCCTTTAAGTCGAGCCCAATAAATTGGATCTTTTTTTTATTGGATGGATCAGCATTATAATCTTTCATCCACTCAATCATGGCTATAATTTCATCAGTAGGATATAACAATTTTAAAAAATCCCTAGGGTTCCCTTTTCCTGTATGGATATATTCATTTAGCTTTAAGCCATTTCCCCAATCTTCTTCCATTGTGAAATTTGTAAAACCCATCTCAGTAACCAAATATTTCACAAGGCGAAACTTCATAGTGAAAATTTCAGAGCTTCCATGAGTATTCTCTCCTAATGCTACATATTGTGCGCTTCCAATCATTTTCTTAAGTGGTTTTAAATCCTCAAATGATTTTGATGGTTCTATCGTTTTTAATGGGTAAGCTTGTGATTGTATTGATTTAATTATATTTTTTTGGATTGATTGACCTGAATTTTCGACTGATACTGTTTGAGCGTTTCCTACTTCCACACATCCTGTGACTAATAAAGCTGTACTAACCATCGCAATTATTCTTTTCTTATTCATCTTTGCCACCTCAATTGAATTATTTTTATAAGCGAGATTGATTCATGTACTTGCACGAATCAATTGCCTTAATTCAATTGTTATTTATTCCATATCATATTTTCTAGTTACATATTGTCATAAGGTTAAATTGACACAAGTCATAGGTTAAACATTACACTTTTGTACTATCGGCTATGACATTTTATAAATAATAATTACATTGATGAGCCGCGAGTAAGACTAGACTATGAGTTTGGGAGGGATTTTAAAGATGAATGATCTGTATGCCAAAATATTTTTATTCTAAGTTGTGTCTTTGGAAATGACGAGAAGTAAAGTCGATAAACAAGTGAATGAAAGGGGAAGGGCGGATTACAATGATATTACACGCAAAATCGTTCCACAATAAAGATAAAATCCAACGTGCTAAAATAGGACTTCAACTCTTTCTGAGTATCTTAATCATTACTTCTATTCTCCTAAATGTAGTAGTAATAATTACTAAAAGTATGCCGCTTATTGTGGTATATATGTTTACTCCAGCATTTTCTTCTATTTTGACTCGCATAATACTGAAAGAAGGGTTTAAAGATGTATCTTTTAGTCTCGGTAACTTAAAGATATGGAAGGGGATTGGTCTTGCTCTGTTAATACCTATGATAATATGTGGAATTACTTATTCTATCGCCTGGTTGAGCGGAATTGCGAGGTTTCAGCATCCCGAAGGTGGTATGTTAGAACCAATCTATAATATACTTGGACTTCAGTATGTACCGGAACCATTCAGTTTCATTTATTTAGTAGTATTGAGCGGCATTTTAGGAAGTTTGCTTAACTTAATCCCAGTTATGGGGGAAGAAATGGGTTGGCGAGGTTATATGCTCACAAGGCTAGTCGATGCAGAGTTTTCACGACCTATCCTTATTAGTGGATTGATTTGGGCAACGTGGCATGTTCCAATTGTTATTGCTGGTCTATATGTAGGGGGAACATCTGTCCTACTTTCAGTACTTGGCATCTATTTTTGTATTGTGCCATTCAGTTATATTACAGCTTATTTACGACTTATCACAGGTAGCGTTTGGCCTTCGGTTATCATCCATACTACTTGGAATGCCATTATTCAAGGGCCTTTCGCACGTGCAAGTACAGGGGATCAAACTGAGATTTGGGTTGGAGAATCTGGCTTGATAACCGCTATTATTATCTTAATTACAGCAATCATTACGTCTCGAATAGTAAATCTTACGAAATAGCATACGGGTGTGTTTTAAATTCAATTCGTGAAATATAACAAGGCGAAATAAGATGCTCCAAAAATATTAGAAAAATATAGTTAACTTATGTATAAATATCATAATTAGGCAGATGTTATGTGCAAATATAATGGAAGTACAATTATGAATACTCAAAGAGACGAAAGTAATACAAACAAAAAACGAATACAGATAAAAATTTTTTGATACATTTTTGAGTATGGAAATTTATTTATGCAAAAACATAGATTCGCTTAGATTATAAGAAAAAGTTCAATAACTTCAATCGGAAAAAGATAAAAAAGGAGCGGAAATCCGTTCCTTTTTTATTTATCTTACTATTTTTAGGAGCTTAGTATGAACAAGGTGTGAATAAAGGATGAATAGTATTTTCATTGATGAAAATTTATTGGAATTTCTTCTGGAATATTTGTGAAATATTGTATAAAATAATCAGGAAAGCCAAAAATTATAGGGGGAAAGTTGTGAAGAAAAATAAGAGTTTAATAAGTTTTTTAGGAGTGTTTATTATGCTGTTTTCTTTTTGTTTTCAAGGAAATGTACAAGCAGATGTAAATACTGTTCAATCTGGAAAGATCAAATCAGGAAATGTAACGGTATGGGAAGTTGGAAATGTAGCGAAAGTGTTAGCTGATGTAGAGCGCTTAAATTTAAATACAGTAAATGTACCGATTCAGGTAGATATTCCGAATGTGACTTCTACGAACATGGTAATTAATCAAGCGCAAAAGCAACAGGCTATTATTTTAATTCAGGAATTATTAAAGCGTAATATTCAAGTTATAGTGGAACCGTTCCCATATATTCAGCAAGGGAATGTTGGGGAAACGGAATGGAATCCAAGTAATATTAATGATTTCTTCTGGAATTGGAAAACGGTTATTTTGCAAGACATCTTTAACTCAATTACAAGTAAATACAATGTGTACGGGCTCAAGATTGCTTCTAATTTCGTTAATATGGAATATGCAGAAGGATATTGGAGCGATACGATTGATTTCGTCCGTCAGCAGTATAAAGGAAATGTTTTGTATCAAATGAATTGGTGGCTAACAGCAAGCTGGGATCCTTCATATGAAGCGAAGTTTGTTGAGAAAATAAATCGTCCGTATTTAAAGAAGGTAGACATTGTTAGTATCGATAGTTGGTTTGAAGTTTCAGGAAAAAGAAATCCATCATACGAAGAAGTGAAGCAAAGTTTATTTGCGACGACAGTATATAATCGTGGGCAGAATGTTGTTCAGCAACTAGAACAATTACATAAAGCAACAGGAAAGCCCGTTTACTTTGGTGGATTTAACGTTCCAGCACGTGAACTAGGCTTACAAAATCCGTGGAATCCAGATGTTTCTAATGTGTTTTCAAAAGACGTACAATTAAACGGATGGCGCGCTTACCGTAATGTATTAGAACCAAAACCATATTTTAAAGGTTTTTCAATTTGGTTTATTGGATCTAATAATAGTGCGCATGCGTATCAAATACATAGTCAAGAAACGGCGGCAGTTATTAACGGCTGGTACCGAAAATAATTTTTATAAAATAGGTAAGTTTTAAAGTTTACCACATATATTTCTAGTGAAAGGCCTTTCACCATCTTATCACCTAGGGGGCAATCATAATGAAATTTTTGTCTTACCTTACAGTAATTTTGGTGATTCTTGGCGGTTTGAATTGGTTATTTGTAGCGTTAGATTACAATGTAGTTGAGAAATGGTTTGGTTCTATGCCGGCGCTTGTGGACACTATTTATTGGCTCATTGGTCTTTCTGCAATTTATCAAATTTTTGATCGGTTCTTTACGGACAATTAGCAATTATACTTTATTACTAGAGTGTTAAGTACGATTATGTACTTAACACTTTTTTATATGTTTATAAAAAAAGTTTGCACATGCAAGCGATTCCATTGCTTCTTGCGCCGTAATACTAGAAAAGAAATTGACCGTGTCTTGTATTGTGGGTTATAATTCAGAAAGTTTAAAAAATATAAAAATGAGAAATAGGGAGGTCATCCGGGTGATGGAAAGAGTGTATAATTTTTCAGCAGGACCATCAATACTCCCTTTGCCAGTTTTAGAGAAAGTGCAAAAGGAGCTTGTAAATTATAACGGGACAGGCATGTCTATTATGGAAATGAGTCATCGATCTTCTTATTTTCAAAGTATTATAGATGAAGCAGGTAGCTTGCTTCGTGAATTAATGAACATTCCTGATGAGTATGAAGTATTATTTTTACAAGGCGGTGCGTCATTGCAATTTTCTATGATACCGCTGAATGTAATGAATACGTATAAAAAAGCAGGATATGTATTGACTGGCTCATGGTCTAAAAAGGCGATGCAAGAAGCTGAAAAAGTAGGAGAAGTACAAGTAATTGCTTCTTCTGAAAATGAGAAGTTTACGACAATTCCTAAACTGGATGGTTTACTAGGCGATGAAAAACTAGATTATGTACATATTACAACGAACAATACAATTGAGGGAACGAAGTATGTGGACATTCCACATGTAGATAAAGTACCGCTCGTTGCGGATATGTCCTCAAATATTTTATCAGAACGATATGATGTTTCGAAGTTTGGTCTTATATATGCGGGAGCGCAAAAGAATTTAGGGCCAGCAGGCTTAACGATTGCAATTATAAAAAGTGATTTAATTGGGGGAGCAGATCGCTCTTGTCCTACGATGTTAAACTATGAAACTTACAGCAAAAATAACTCCTTATATAATACACCGCCGTCCTTTAGTATTTACGTAACGAAACTTGTACTAGAGTGGCTGAAAGAGCAAGGCGGGGTATCTGCGATTGAAGAACAAAATAGAATGAAATCTTCACTACTTTATAATTTCTTAGATGAATCAAAATTGTTTACTTCACCAGTTGATCCTACGTATCGATCCCTTATGAACATTCCGTTTACAACACCGTCAGAAGAGCTGAACAGTGAGTTTCTACAAAAAGCGAAAGAACGAGGACTTGTTACGCTAAAAGGACATCGCTCAGTCGGTGGTATGCGCGCAAGTATTTATAATGCGATGCCAGTACAAGGCGTACAGCAATTAGTAAATTATATGAAGGAATTTGAGCTTGAGAATAGATAGGGAGATGGGGATATGTTTCGTGTTCAAACGTTAAATCAAATTGCAGAAAAAGGTTTGCAAGTGCTTAGCGGAGAGCGCTATGAAGTAGGGGAGAGAATGAATCACCCAGATGGTATTTTACTTCGCAGCTATTCTTTACATCAAGAAGAGTTTTCAAAAGATTTAAAGGCGATTGCCAGAGCTGGTGCTGGTGTGAATAATATTCCTGTCGAGCGATGTACAGAAAAAGGGATTGTAGTATTTAATACGCCAGGGGCAAATGCTAATGCAGTAAAGGAACTCATTATCGCCAGTCTTATTATGTCTTCACGTAACATTATTAACGGAGTAAGCTGGACGAAAAATTTAGAGGGTGAAGAAGTACCACAGCTTGTTGAATCAGGGAAAAAACAATTCGTTGGGTCAGAGATTGCAGGGAAACGTCTAGGTGTTATCGGACTTGGCGCAATTGGTGCTTTAGTTGCGAACGATGCGTTAGCTTTAGGGATGGATGTTGTCGGATATGATCCTTACATTTCAGTTGAAACAGCTTGGCGCCTTTCTACACATGTGCAAAGAGCATTTAGTTTAGATGAAATTTTTGCAACATGTGATTATATTACACTGCATATTCCTCTTACGAATCAAACGAAGGGGATTATTGGTGAACACGCTGTAGATAAGATGAAAAAAGGAATGCGTCTATTCAATTTCTCTAGAGGAGAACTGGTAGATGAAAAGGTTCTTCAAAAAGCGTTAGAAGAAGAAATTATTGCGCATTACGTAACGGACTTCCCAAATGAAAATGTGATAAAGATGAAAAATGTAACTGCGACGCCACACCTTGGTGCATCTACATCTGAATCAGAAGAAAATTGTGCGGTCATGGCAGCGCGTCAATTACGTGAATATTTAGAGACAGGAAACATTCGTAACTCAGTCAACTATCCAAACGTAGAATTGCCGTATATAGGAAAGAAACGTATTACAATCATGCATCAAAACGTTCCGAATATGGTAGGACAAATTACAGGATGTTTAGCAGAACATCATATTAATATTGCAGATATGATAAATCGTAGTAAACATTCTTGGGCATACACAATGATTGAT
This sequence comes from Bacillus tropicus, assembly GCF_001884035.1. Lineage (GTDB taxonomy): Bacteria > Bacillota > Bacilli > Bacillales > Bacillaceae_G > Bacillus_A > Bacillus_A tropicus. The sequence continues at coordinate 58,055 of NZ_MACG01000065.1, read as the reverse complement.
ATCGATAACGGAATTGATGATATAATAAAAGAGAATATAGTGGAAAATATAAGCAAAATTACAGGTGTTGTAGCCGTTCGAATGATTGTGTAAAGGAGAGAGGGAATTGGCAAAAATCCGACCGTTTCGGGCTATTCGTCCAGTAGAAGAAAAAGCAGCACAAGTTGCAGCTTTACCGTATGACGTTTTAAATAGTGAAGAGGCAAGAGAAGTTGTAAAAGGAAATCCATTTTCTTTCTTACACGTTGATAAAGCAGAAATTGATTTAGACTCAGCGCTTTCACCATACGATGATCGCGTATATGAAAAAGCGGGTGAAAATTTAAATCGATTTATACGAGAAGAAGTGTTTATTCAAGACGAAGAGCCAGCGCTATACATTTATGAGCTGACGATGCAAGGTAGAAAGCAGTCAGGTCTTGTCGTTTGTACATCTATTGATGAGTATGAAGATGATACAATTAAAAAACATGAAAGAACGCGTCATGAAAAAGAACTTGATCGCATACGTCACGTAGATGTGTGTGATGCAAATACAGGTCCTATCTTTTTAACATATCGTACAAAAGAAGAAGTGAAACGTTTCATCGCAAGCTGGAAAGAAGAACATGCGCCAATCTATACATTTACAGCAGAAGACGGCGTTAGGCATGTTGCTTGGAAAATAGCTGATGAAGACGTAATTGCAAGTTTAGTAAACTTATTTGAAGATATTCCTAATCTTTATATTGCAGATGGACATCACCGCTCCGCATCAGCGGCAAAAGTAGGGCTCATGCGAAGAGAACAATATCCGAATTACACAGGAGAAGAAGAGTTTAATTTCTTCCTATCAGTTTTATTCCCTCACGATGAATTATCAATTTGGGACTATAACCGAGTTGTGAAAGATTTAAATGGCTTGTCAGAGGAACAGTTTTTAAATCAAATTACGCAGTACTTTTATGTAGAAGAAGCATCTGTTTCTCCGTATAAACCAAATGAGCCAAAAACATTTGGCATGTATGTGAACGAGAAGTGGTATAAGCTCACAGTGAAAGAGGAAACGTTTGATGCGAATGATCTTGTGAAAGGTTTAGATGTATCTATTCTGCAAGATCACTTATTAAGCCAAGTACTTGAAATACATGATCCGCGATCTGATTCACGTATCGATTTTGTCGGAGGAATCCGCGGATTAGAAGAACTAGAACGCCTTGTAAATAGCGGTGAATATAAAGCGGCGTTCTCGCTATATCCGACATCAATGGAATCTTTATTAGCAATCGCAGACGCTGGAGAAGTTATGCCGCCAAAATCAACGTGGTTTGAACCGAAATTGCGTAGTGGGTTGTTTGTACATTCTTTAAAATAAATATAGACTTCATTAGTTTGAAAAACCGAAATGATTTTAGTTTCGGTTTTTCTTATTTTAAAAGAGCTTTGAGGAGGGGTACCAATGAAATTAAATTACAAGTAGGCGAAAAAACCACCTTTGAACGAACTTTAAGGACATTCCTAGTATTACAAGAAATGTCCTTTCCACTACATTATAGGGTATTTTGCTAAATTTCAAACTCTAAAATTAGTTTACTAGTTTGACCTGCAAACTGATAATGATAGGATCCTCTCAGGTTTTCTAAGTTACCGGTAGCTTTAATAATTGTTCCTGGAGAATCTAAATTTCCTTTATCAAATATTCCTTGCTCTATAGCTGTAAATGTCCCTTGTTGCCCCTTATAAATCCCTTCAAAGTGTAAAAATCCAGAAATTTTAGCAGTAGCCAAGTGACCATCATTTATATTTGAGTCTAAATAATATAATAAGTATTCAACAAAAGCCTTTCCTTTTAATTCCCCATCAATATCATATTCAACATGAGCAATATTAATAGGGAAATCTTTTTTATTATCATCGATTGGTTTTTCATCCCACTTACTTACTGTAAATGTTACTTCCATACAAATAAATCCCCCTTTATCATTAGATAAGTCATCTCCATATCATTTAAAAATACCAATTCACAGACATATCTCATAGGAGTGTTTTTATTCATTCCACGCCACTCTCTAAAATAGAGAAAGATCTATTTTCACAATCAATTTCTGCCATTGCACCGTAAGGTAAAATAAACTTCGGTTCAGTATGGCCAAAATTTAAATTATAAAGAATTGGCAAATCTTCTAAGTTATGTTCCTTCATAACCTGCAATATTTCCTGTTTATATTCTTCATAGTATTGTTCATCTTTCGGTTTACCAAAAATGATTCCTTTTGCTTTTTGAAGAATACCTTGCGCTGCATAATTTCGTAACCAATACTTTATATAACTTGGTTCTGGATGATCTTCAGAAGTTTCAAAGAAAAGGATACTATCTTCCCAATGTTTTTTCTCAGGCCAAAGTTCCGTTCCTTTTGCAAATTCTAATACTTCTATACAACCACCAATTAAACGTCCTTGTACAGAAGTAGAGCCTTGAAGTAACTCATATCCATTGTTTTGCTGCATCGTACGTCTTGTATCCTTATTTACTTCTATCCATTCTAAACGCTCACTCGTCCATTCATGAGCTGGTTGAATTTCGCCAATCGTTTCCTTGGAAAAGAGAGTTCTATTTACCATTTCAATTGTATATGGATCCATTTCTACATTTTCGGCAAAGTCGGTCAAAATTGCCGGACCGTATAAAGAGGAAAGACCTGCTTTATGACAAAACAAATGTGAAATAGTAACGTCAGAGTATCCCATAAAAATTTTTGGATTTTCGCGTAGTACATTAAAATCTATAAAGGGAAGTAAACGAATGCTATCTTCACCGCCGATATTCGCAATAATTGCTTTCACGCGGGAATCTTTAAATGCTGTCATTAAATCTTCCGCACGAGCCTGTGGGTTGTTATAAATGAATTCGCTACCTTTTAAACTATTGGGCATTGGAATAACCGTAAGACCAAAAACTTCTTCTAATCTCTTTACTCCTTGCTCATATCGCCATCTTATTTCAGGATCACCTGCTCCTCCCCATGAAGGACTTACTGTTGCCACAACATCTCCTGGCTGTAATCTCTTTGGTTTTATTAACATATGAATTCCGCCCCTACATAATGTAATGAACTACGATTATACAAACCGTAGCATTGAAAAAATATGATGCATGACATTAGTTTCTTCATCATCAATTCGTTTCCCTGCTGTTATGCAAGAATTTGGCAGTATTGTTGAATCTAGAAATAATCGATTTATATGTAAAAATCACATTATGCATCATTGCATGAGAAAGAGGGTTGCTATTTTTTATAACCTGTAACTATAATGATTACAGGTTGGTCGATACCAATCAAAAAAATAAAATCATCATGAATGGAGATGTTACATATGGGTATGAAAAAAATAATTTTAGCAGGTGCTTTAGGGATCGCAGCATTATCAGGAACAAATGTACCAGGATTAGAACTAACGAAAGCGAGTGCAGCTTCTATTGAATCGAATTTCTCGACGTTAGAAGGACGAGTAGTAGAAGTAGATAACGGTGTGATTGTTGTAAAATCTAAGCAATATGAGGAACCTGTTAGTGTGTATATTGATTCACTTTCAAACGTGAAAGTAGGAGATGAAGTAAAAGCTACTGGATCTATGATGCGTAATTTTACAGAATATATGGTTGCAACTGCAGTTGAAAATACAACAAACAAGTTAGGTATGCACATGAAAGAAGATGGCTCACCTAATTATGTAATTGGAGAAGTATCAAAAGTAGGAACGATGGAAGATGAGGGAGACGGTGCTACTAAATATGTTGTAGTTGAGTATCCATCGTTAAATGGGAAGAAAGATATTATTGATGTTTTCTTAACAAAGGGACAAGTATTTCATGCGGGTGAGAAAGTGAAAATTGATATGAAGTATGTAGGGTGGGGCGGAAGTTCTATTAACTGGAACACAGTTGACCATATTGAAAAAGTTCATGAGGTAAAGAGCAACGTTGAAAATAATGATGATGTTTGGATTTGGTCTTAATTAAAATCCTGTAAATAACAAAAGTATCATGTAGTACTCAGCAAATGGTCATGTGTATGACCATTTGCTGAGTACTTTTTTCTTTATTTTATATTGGGGGCTAAGGTACATCATTGTATCTATAATAATTTTAAAAATCCAGGTATACAGTTGAATCGAATGAACCTATACAAACAAGTGTTTTTAAGTAATGCTTATGCATTGATTTTATTCAAAATTGCGACTCTATTCGTCGTAAATAATAGATAATTTTGTTTTACTGTTTTGATTAAAATTCGATCTGTTGTAGCATATGCTGTTCCAATTCGGATTACGTTTTTTTCTTCTACACCAGCATAAGTTTCATCTTCTGTAACTTCAATAATTTCACTGAATGGAATTTGAATCTTAGCTAGTTGCCATGAAATAATTAATTCTTTATCTGTTTTTTTGACATCGATACCTAGCATGTTACCAAAACCTTTCTGTATTAAAATGTCACTATTAATTTTATTATACAGATTTAAAGGTTTTATTTCTATTATGAAATTTGATTTTTCAATTTTTTTCATCAGGTATCGTACTACGAATAAAAAAGAGTGTCCACTGGCACTTGCAGTCTTTCTGCAATGAAGACGCTCTTTTTTATTTTGTGAATTTTTGAGAATAAGGAATTTTCGATTAGAATATGATGTTTAAATCGGAGCGAATTTAAAAAATACAATAATGAAAGAGGTGTTTACATATGGAGCGAGATGAGAATTATTTACGAGCTAAAAAAAGGGTGGAGAATTTAAAAGCGTTTTACATTCATTTAACGGTCTATATATTAGTGAACTTAATGCTTTTTTTCATAAATATAAGTTCTGATTCAAGTAAATTATGGTTTTTATATCCACTTGGAGGTTGGGGGATTGGTATCGTTATACACGGTTTAACAACTTTTCCATTTGGGATATTCGGAAAAGAGTGGGAAGAACGAAAGATTAAAGAGTATATGGAGAAAGATAAGTGAATTTATTTTTGGAATGTATGAATATAAATCTCTACAATCAAATGCTTGATGCGAAGCCTATTCTATAGCTTCGCCTATTTGTTTTGTACTCGAAGTTAATGCGAGTACGTGTTCCTATTCGGTTTTTAGCATGAATTGCATGTGAAATCAAAACTTTACTTGTAGTACATAATAAATACAGTTGTTAACCTTTTTAAATTACATGTTGGATATAGGATAAAGTTAAGTTATCATCCTATATTAAAATAAAAATAAACCACTGTTCGATTTGAATATTCCACGATATAATGGTGAGAGTTTATGACAGAATAAATATTTACATAAGAAGTGAGGTACTTTATGAAAAAAAGAACGACAGACATTATTTTTATTATTATCGGTGCATTTCTTTTTGCGTTAGGTGTCAATTTGTTTGTTATCCCGAACGAGTTTGGTGAGGGCGGGGTAACAGGTATCACGATTATTACGTACTATTTATTTGAATGGTCACCAGGTTTAGTCAATTTAATTTTAAATGCGATTTTGTTAATAGTCGGCTATAAATTTTTAAATAAGATCACAACGATTTATACGATTATCGCTGTAGTTACGAACTCGCTATTTCTTCATTTAACAGAAGGATGGATGATTACTTCAGATGAAATGCTGGTAAACGCCATTTTCGGTGGAATATTTATCGGGTGCGGGATTGGTCTCATCATTCGTGTTGGTGGAACGACAGCAGGAACTACGATCTTAGCGAGGATGACACATAAATACTTAGGCTGGAGCATTAGCTATGGCCTACTGTTCTTTGATTTAATCGTTGCATTTTCATCTTATTTCATCATTGGTGCAGAAAAACTGATGCTGACAATTATTATGTTATATGTAGGGACGAAAGTAATGGAATTTGTAATTGAAGGTTTAAATCCGAAAAAGGCCATTACGATTATTTCTGATAATCCGGATGAAATTGCCGGGAAGGTAACAACCTTAATGGGCAGAGGGGTTACCGTGTATTCAGGTCATGGCTATTACACGAAAACGCCGAAGGACATTCTATATGTTGTTATTAATAAGCAAGAAGTAGTGAAGCTAAAGAGGATTGTTCAAACTACGGATCCAGCTGCGTTCATTGCTATACACGATGTTCGTGACGTATTCGGAGAAGGATTCGTTGATATTTCTAAGGCTTAGAAATTATTTTTGATTAAAATAATCTTAATACTAAAACGTGAGAATCTATTTTGAATAGTCTTTTTTCAAAATAGATTCTTTTTCTTTTTCTTGCAAAAAATCCAATTGTTTCTTAATGTAGTGATGTAGAAGGATGAACAAGAAAGGGTTTAATGAAGATGATACATATTTTATTAGCTGATGATGATAAGCATATTAGAGAGTTATTGCATTATCATTTACAAAAAGAGGGGTTTAAAGTTTTTGAAGCGGAAGATGGAAAGGTAGCGCAAGAGATATTAGAGAAGGAAAATATTCATCTTGCGATCGTAGACATTATGATGCCTTTCGTTGATGGTTATACGTTATGTGAAGAAATACGGAAGTATCATGATATTCCTGTTATTTTATTAACAGCAAAGGATCAGTTAGTCGATAAAGAGAAAGGATTCATTTCTGGTACGGACGATTATATCGTAAAACCATTTGAACCAGCTGAAGTCATTTTCCGTATGAAAGCTTTATTACGGCGTTATCAAATGCTGAGCGCTGACATGATTACACTTCACGGAACGACAATTGATCGTAAAGGTGTTGAAGTAAAATGTAACGGTCAAACGATTTTACTTCCGTTAAAGGAATTTGAATTATTATCACAACTAGCTAGTTATCCTGGGAGAACATTTTCAAGAGAAGAGTTAATTGAGTTAGTATGGGGAATGGATTTTGAAGGAGATGAACGAACAGTTGATGTTCATGTGAAAAGGCTCCGAGATCGTTTCTCAAAACGAACGGATGATTTTCAAATTACAACGGTGCGCGGACTCGGTTATAAGTTGGAGTTGAAATAAAATGAAATCACTATATTCGAGATTTGTATTTATGACAGTCGGTATTATGCTACTTAGTAGTATTATCGGCTTTTTATTAACGAACGTATATTATCAAGTGAAGTTAAAACCGTATAACAGTGAGAAGATTTTAAAGTATGCGGAAGAAGTTAAGTCATTATATGAAAAGCAAAGTGAAGGAAATCAAGAGGCATATTTACATTCTATCGCAAAATTAGGATATGAAATTTATATTGTCGATGATCAAAAGAATGGAAAGCGTATCGGTAATGCGTTTCGTAAGACGACAATAAGTGATGATACCGTCCGTAAAGTATTGAATGGCGAAACGTTTAATGGTGTTTCCACATATCCGACTCGCCTATTTATTACCGGTTTTTTCGATAATGAATTAATAAATAGTGTCGGTGTACCGGTAAAGCACGGTGATAAACAGTACGCTTTATTTATTCGTCCCGATATTCAGAACCAATTTGGCGAGATGCGAATTTTCTTAGCGGTATTACTTGGGTTTATCGTACTATTAAGCATTATCTTTATAGCGATTGCAGCAGGTTACATCGTTCGTCCGATTCGTAAATTTACGAAGGCTACGCAAAAAATTGCGAGTGGGGAATATAAAATTGAATTAGACGTAAAACGAAAAGATGAAATAGGAACGTTATCTACAAGCTTCCAAAAGATGACGAAAAGTATTAAAGAACTAGATGAAATGAGACAAGAATTCGTTTCGAACGTTTCACATGAATTCCAGTCGCCACTTTCTTCCATACAAGGTTTTTCGAAGACATTACAAACAGAAAAGATGAGCGTGGAAGAAAGAAACCATTACTTAGAAATTATTGAGGGCGAAAGTAAGCGAATGTCTAGTTTATGTAAACAGTTACTTACGCTCGCTTCATTAGATAAGGAGGAAAAGGTTTTACAAATAAAAGACTTTTCCTTACAAAAACAAATTAAAGACGTCATTTTTATGCTTGAATGGAAATGGCGGGAAAAGGATATCGCCGTTGAATTTGATGTGCCAGATATCACTATAAAAGGTGATGAAAACTTACTTCATCAAGTATGGAGTAACATTTTCACGAATAGCATTAAGTTTTCAAACGATGGTGGAACGATTGAGTTTTTCGTGGAAGAGTTAGAGTCTAGCGTTATAATTTCTATATCAGACAACGGAATCGGTATGGAAAAAGAAGAAATGGATCGTATTTTTGATCGTTTTTACAAGGTGGATACAGCAAGGGCAAGAAACGTAGAAGGTAGCGGTTTAGGATTGTCGATTGTGCAGAAGATTGTTGAACTGCATAAAGGGACCGTTTCGGTATATAGCACGAAAGGGGAAGGGACGACTGTTCGGGTGGAGCTTCCTAAATAGATGAAAGAGGCTGTTTCGGAACGGCCTCTTTTTTGTTCGTTAGTCTATGTGTAAAGTGAAAAGAGTTGTTTTAAAGATGTGAGTAATCCTAATCCATAATTGGACTTGTTTGTAGAATAAGATTAGGAGGAAGTTTATTTGAAAATGTAGAATCTCTACAGAGTTATAAGGATTTTATTGAAACTTTAGCTATTTAGGGAGGAAATTACTTTGAAACGAATTGACTTGTTATTAAACACACTAGATTCAACATTCGATAAAGAGAGTTGGTATGCACCGTTTAAACATGCTATAGAAGGACTTACAGCCGAACAGGCTATGTGGAAACCATCTGGGGAGGAAACGAATACCATTTGGGAGAACGTTAATCATCTCATTTATTACAAAGAGAGGCTTGCTGCAAACTTGGAAGGCCGTGAATGGATACATAATCTTGACGGAAATGACACCTTTTATCTTACTAAGCAATCTAATGATGATATGGAATGGAAGAAAGTCGTTGAACGTTCTGAAGATGCTCAGCGTAATGTAAGACAGGTATTAAGTGCAATTTCCGAAAGAGAACTTGAGCAAAATTCACTAGAGGGGAATTTATTGGATATCATGCTTCATGATGCTTATCATACAGGACAAATTATTCAATTAAGGAAAATGCAGGGGGCTTGGCCGTCAAAGCGTTAACTTAACGTTTTAGTTGGTACTATTGTTGAATAAATTTTAGATATTCAAACGACTTCATTGTTATATTTTTAGTGAAGTATTTTACACCCAAAATGAAATAACTATATTTTTAACCCCGTCCCTAATTTAGAACGGGGTTATGTTTGGTTGCTATAAAGCCGCATCTTTCCCGCACTCTTCCTTAAATTGAACTCCAAAAGTATCCGCTGTAATCTCATCAGCTTTCGGCAATGCCCGTAATTTCGGATGAAGTAACCATACGAGAGAAATAAATAAAATCCCGATGCTAGCGAGCGCAAAAATAAGTTGGCTACTAAATACATTTGCAGCATATCCGCCAATTAAAGAACCGATCGGCATAGCAATTGTGCTCATACTTCGCATGACTGAATTGATGCGGCCAATATATTGATTTGGAATTACAATTTGGCTAATTGTCGCAAATAATATGTTGGTTGCACCAATTGGAATCCAAGCTAGGCCGAATAAGAGAATAGATAGCCATTGAAACGGTACGATTGTAGAGAGAAACCAAAAGGTAGCGCCAGTCGCAAAGCCAATAATAGAAGTGCGGCCAACATTACGTTTGCCAACCCATGAACTGAATAGCGCTCCAATTAAACTACCCGCTGATATAGCTGCTAAGAAGAAACCATATGATTTCACGCCTCCTAAAGAATCAGCGAAAGAAGGGAGTATGGCCATCGTCATACCAATTGAAAAATTAGCAACCACGGAACCGATTAAGAATACGCCCATTAAGGAACGGAAGACGATTGAAAAACCTTCTTTTAAATCAGAGAAATATTGTTTAGTTGAAAGTGTTGTGCCTGTTTCGGTTTGCTTTGGCATTTTTAATGAAAAGAACAAAAGGGCAGTAATCGCGAATGTGAAAGAGTCAATTACATATAAAGTGATCGCGCCAAATAGTGCTACTAATATTCCAGAAAGCGTCGTACAAATTAAATCAATGCCTTGATACGCAAATGAGAAAAGTGAATTTCCTTTTAATAATTGTGTTTTATGCAGTAGAAGTGGTAAAGCTTTTGATTGTGCGGGATAGGCGAATTGTTCGATAAAGGCTACGATGGGCATGATGATGAGTAGTAGTTGAACTGTTAATAGGTCGAAGTAGTGTGTAATAGGAATGATTAAAATAAGAATGCATTGCAGTACTTGTGTGATGACGAGGGTGTTTTTAATGGACCATCTATCAACGAATGGGCCGGTAAGAAATTGTAATGCAGAAGGTAGTAACGTAAGGAAACCAGCCAATCCAGAATAAAAAGGATTACCACTTAGCTTATATACGAGCCACATCGCGGCTACATAATACAAGCTATCTCCTATGTTTGTAAAAATTCTCCCTAACAATAATAAGAGGAAATTCCGGTTTTTTAATATGTCCATTTAATCTACTCCTTTATAATAAAGTGAAACTTTAATCAGTGGGAGGTTCATCCCCACTGATTATTAGTTGAACCAATCGGACGTTTACGGGCAGTTAATCTCCCACTTAACTTCTTTTTTTAGTTGAATTTTGAGGTTGGAGTTTTACTGCCCGTTAATGTCGGATAAATTTATTCGGTAAAATAAATTTGACCGTCTCAGTAAAAAAAATCGTATTACGATTTTTCTTCTTCTTTAACAAATTGTTGCATTGTTCTCTCTGCTATTTGAAGTGCAGTAGTAGAAATATAATAAGGTTTACTATTCGGATCTTTATCTGCACCTTTTGCGATTTCATTTAATTCAGCCATCAATCCATGAAATTTTTTCACCCACACTTGAAATTGTTCTGGCGTAGCATCAAACTCCCAGCAAGATGAAACGTAATTCCAATCAGCAGGATCTTCGCTTTCTTTTCGTAATGTAAAAGATTCTTCTGGTGCAGCGAGAATATGGCTTTTCGTTCTTTCCGTCATTTGTAAAAAGATTTGGCGACCTGATTCGCTCAACATTTCTAAATGAGGTAATAGGTCTGCGGCAGGGGTGAAGCCTCTAGCGACAGATTGATAAAACTTTTGAATGATGCCATTCTTTTCTTCTGTATAAACAATTTCTATAAAACCATTCTTTTCTAATTCCTTTAAATGATAATGAATTTTCGCCCTTGGAATGCCGAATTTCTCAGATAGTAGTTGCCCTGTATAAGGACGTTCGCATAGTCGCATCATCATTTCGACACGTAGTGGATCGCTTATTGCTTTTAGTTGGCTATAAGTAGTGAGTGTTAACATGGGCTTCAAAATGATCAACTCCTTAAATGAAATTACTCGGTCAAGATTATTTGACTGAATTGTATCAAGGATTTTAATTGTTTTCAATACTTTCTGAAAATTTAATCTTAATCTCTGTAATCTTCTGTTCATATTCCGTTCATATTTCTTTTTTATGATAAGTGCATAGAAAGAAAGAGGAAGGAGCGAGCGAAATGTTTTTAGCTCTGCGTGAATTAAAACAATCAAAATTACGATACGGATTAATCGGACTGATTATGGTGTTGTTATCATTTTTAGTCCTTGTGATTTCAGGATTAGCAAATGGACTATCATATGATAATGCTTCATCGATTCAAAATATGGAGGCAAATAAGTTCGTTTTAGCAGACGATGCGGAAAATAAATTACTTCGTTCACAAATTAAGAAAGACGATGTAGATAACGTAGTAAGTCAAGTAGGCGAGAAAGAGGCCGTTCCGTTTCGTGTGAAAGTTTCAACATATGAAAAGAAAGATAGTTCGAAAAAGGTTGATATCGCTATTTTCTCAAGTGAACGCGATACATTTTTAGAACCGAACATTGTAAAAGGTGAGAAATTAGGTACAGCAAATAATGAAATGGTTGCTGATGAATCAATTAAAGAAAAAGGAATCGATATTGGAGATACAATTATTGATCCTGTTTCAAAAAAAGAATTTACAATCGTTGGATTTACGAAAGATCAAATGTTTAGCCATACACCAGTTGTATATGTAAATGAAGACGTATGGGGTGCTATTACGCAACCAAACCAAAAAGATTATAGTGCAATTGCACTTAACACAGATAAAGAGATTAAAAATGCACACGTAATTGACAAAAAAGAAGTGCTACAAAGTATTCCAGGATTTAAAGAAGAGCAAGGAACGTTAACGATGATCATTGCGTTCTTACTTGTAATCGCTGCGTTACTAATCGGTGTATTCTTCTACGTCATTACGCTGCAAAAAACACAACAATTAGGTGTATTAAAAGCAATTGGTACGAAGAACTCGTATTTAGCAAATAGCTTAGTCGTACAGGCGTTATTCTTATCAGTCGTTGCGATGGTAATTAGTATTGTTCTTGTACAAGGATTAGAACAAATTTTACCAGCAGGTATGCCGTTCTTATTAACAACACCGATGATTGCACAATATGCAGCAATCTTTATCGTCATTAGTATTTTAGGAACACTTATTTCGTTATATCAAGTATTAAAAGTTGATGCGCTAGAAGCAATTGGAGGCGGGATGTAATGACTTCATTATTGAAATTAGACAAAGTAAGTAAAGTGTACGGAGAAGGGAATACGGAAGTAACAGCCCTTCATCCGATATCGCTTGATGTGAAAGCTGGAGAATTTATCGGAATCGTCGGTCCTTCTGGATCAGGGAAAAGTACGTTATTATCAATCGCGGGTGCACTATTATCACCGTCAAAAGGGGATATTTACATTCGTGATCAAAATATTACACAGTTATCAGAAAAGGAAATGACAGACATTCGTTTGAAAAAAATCGGCTTTATTTTCCAGTTTGCAAACCTTGTTCCCTATTTAAATGTGAAAGAACAATTGCTTTATATTGCAAAGCTAAAAAAGGAAAGTAAACAAGAATCCGAAAAGCGTGCAGATCATTTATTAGCAGCATTCGGATTAGGAGAAAGAAAAAATCATTATCCAAATCAACTATCTGGTGGGGAAAAACAAAGGGTAGCAATCGCTCGCGCGTTCATGAACAACCCAGATTTAATATTAGCGGATGAGCCAACGGCAAGCTTAGACTCAAAACGCGCACGTGAAGTCGTTGAAATGATGAAACGCGAAGTGAAAGAGAGCCAAAAAGCAGCCATTATGATTACACATGATGAAAGAATGCTTGATGTATGTGATCGTATATTGACGCTAAGAGATGGACAATTAATATAAAGAAAAAGGGCCAACCGTACATACGGTTGGCCTTTGTATCATTGCTTTATTTTGAGAATAACGCTTTAATTTTATTTCGTGTAATTAATAAAATTCCGCCTAATACAGATAACAAACCTAAAGCCATATTATTTGATTGCTCACTACCAGCGTTAGGAAGTTCTTTAGCATTATTGTTTACGTTTGTAGTACCAGTCTTTGTTTCTGTTTGTTTCGATTGAGATGCTTCATTGATCTTGTTATCTACATTTTGCTTTGTTGTATGTAACTCAGCTAATTTGTCATCAATTTTTTTCTCAGTATGTTTAAAGTCGTTGATTTTAATATCTAAGTCTTGTTTTTTCTTTGATAAATCGTCTGAAACAGTTTGTTTCGCTTGTTTCATTTCGTTAATTTTATTGATTAAATCTTGTCTAGCTTCTTGTAATGCAGCTAGTTTGTTTTTCACATCTTGTTTAGCTAGTTCTAAGTTAGCGGAAAGGCTATCTAAATTACCTTTAATTTTCTTAAGTTCCTCTAACGTGTTACCAGTATTCGGTTTGTTTTCTTTTAGCTCAGCAAGTTTGTCCTCAGCAGTTTGTTTCGCTTTCTTTAACTCAGCTAACTTTTCATCGACTTGTTTTTTAACTTCCTTAAGTTCATTAACCTTTTGATCGATGTTCTCTTTATTTTGCTTCATTTCATTCACTTTTTCATCGACAGTTTGTTTATGTTCTTTAATCTCATTTACTTTGTTATCGATATTTTGCTTATGCTCTTTTACTTCAGCAACTTTATCTTCTACTTGTTTTTTATGCTCTTTTATTTCAGCTATTTTATCTTCGGCGATTTGCTTGTCTTGCTGAAGTTTTGCATCTAACTCTTCTTTACGTTGCTTAATTTCGTTAATTTTTTCATCGGCAACTTGTTTACGCTCGTGTAGTTCATTCACCTTCGTATCAACATTTTCCTTAACTTTGTTAAGTTCATTCAATGTTTGATCCACGTTTTCTTTGTGTTGCTGCAATTTCGCATCTAACTCTTGTTTATGTTGCTTAATTTCAGCTAATCGATCTCCCGTACTTTGCTGAGGAGTAGCATCAGTTACTTCCGCATGAGCAGAGTTTGCGCCAGCAATCATTGCTAAAGCAAGTGTGGACGCAGCGATTGTTTGTTTTGTTTTCATATTTTTGTACCTCTTTTCTTTCATATGCATGAGCTGTTTTGTGTAAAATTGAGCATATAGAAGTAGATTATCTTATCATTATATACTATGTAGGATGTCTAGAGGAAGTATTTGCATAATAATCTATCATTATGTAATTATAAAATTCTCTTATTTTGGAGTAGGGGACAAAACTTTAGCTAGATGAACAATTTCTTCTATAGTAGAGTTTACATCCTTACTATTGCGAATAACAAACAAATAATCAGCCTCGTTTTCTATAGGATCAACCACATCTTCATGTAGTAATTCATCCTGTTGTCGATCGAGTACTTCTTTGAAATTGGAATAGCCACCTCTAAAAATATTGGTACTTCGCGTGCTTCGAGATACTCTTTCATAAAGTACATCATCTCGAATGTCAAAGTGAACGAGTATGCGTACATATTCCTCTTTCTGAAACAATTCATTTAGCAAATACATGCGGCTGTTTCGGCTTCTATTTGAATTGGAGATAATAAGATGTAAACTCGTATGTTCTTTTGCATAATCAACAATGAATTTCGAAAGACCGTGCTTAAATGTATTAGGGCCTTCAGCTGGCTGTAATTTTTCATAATGCGTGTTAATAAATTCTGCTTGGTTGTCTTGATCCATAACGAAAGAGTGGGGTAACTCTTTTTCTAAAGCTTTTGCAAATGTAGTTTTACCGCTGTGTGTTTTTCCTACTGTAATAATGACGAGTCGTTTCATATTGACCTCCATATTTATTGTTATAATCTGGAATATTCAATGTGAATCGACAATTTTCCTGCTAGAGAATATATAAAGTGCTGGAGTGGTAGCAGGCTGAAATCTTGACAAAAAAACTTATTTATGCTATAATTTACCAATGTAAAAATAAAGTGTATAATAGGGTTCTCCTGGCCAGGGGGACCCTATTTTTATTGTCAAAATGAAGGAGTGTATGTGCGTGAAAAAAGGTGAATCAAGTGTAACGTCGTTAGTATCAGCTTTCAGCAGGGCATATCATAGTGAATTTGATCGTCCGAAAATATTTGATGATTATATAGCTAAAGAGTTCATTTCACAACAAGAACGTAACAGCATTGAAACGAACATGGTTCAAGGAATACATTTTTTCAATACAGACATTGCAGAGCAGTTTCAAGATAATCCGAAAGAAATATTAAAATGGATTACACAAGTTCAATTATCACCAACACCTTTAGCGCGTGCGGCATATTGTGAAAGAATATTACTACATGAGATTGCGCTGGGAGTGAAACAATACGTTATACTCGGTGCGGGATTAGATACATTCAGTTTTAGACAACGAGAATTAGAAAATAAAATAGAAGTATTTGAAGTGGATCATCCTTCTACGCAAAGGTTTAAGAAGGAAAGAATAAAAGAAGCGGAACTTGAAGTTCCAAATCACCTTCATTTTGTTTCAATGGATTTTACGAAAGGATTTTCCTATGAACAGTTACGGAATGAGGGATTTGAAAATAAAAAGACTTTCTTTAGCCTTTTAGGTGTTACGTACTATTTAACGAAAGAGGAACTTTCTAGTTTAATAGAATGTCTATTTGAAATGGTTCCAGAAGGGAGCTCTATCGTTTTCGATTATCCCGATGAAAACCTCTTTACGGAGAAAGGACTGTCCAATCGAGTGGAAAATATGGTGAAAATGGCTGCGGTAGGCGGGGAACCGATGAAATCATGTTTTTCTTATAATGAAATGGAAGCACTGTTAGAGAAGGCGGGCTTACTCATTTATGAGCATTTATCGCCAAAAGACATAAATACATTCTATTTTGAAGGACGAAACGATTATTTAAAAGCTTTTGAGACGGTGCATTATGTGCATGCGGTGAAGAAGTAGGGGATTATTAGGCATGGGGAGGAATCTCTGTGTCTTTTTTTGTGGAAAACAAAAGGATGGGATTTATTGAAAAAGATAATGATAGGTATATTGCTACATGAGTTAATACATCTAAATGAATATCAGGAAGAATGTGGGGTGTATTTATATAAAGAGACAGAATATTCAATAAAAATAACAATTATGTTATATAATGATTTTAATAACCCATATTTTAGAAATTAACCTCGATTGTGGACATGCAATTAAGCATATCTCTTTTTAATGTGATATTGAAAGAAATAAAGAAGCTGCAATTGGATATGTTTTACTTATAACAATTTGGATAAGGATGTTATAACATTGGAGGAATTTAAAATGGGAAAGAGTGAAATGTTTCAGGATTTTAACTTTAAATTAGTGGTAATTGAAGCTTTATTAGATAAAGAGCCACTATTTTTAAAAGAATTAAAAGACTTAATAGATAAGTATACGAATAATTTTGAATGGTATGCAGGAGCTGGCCCAATTGTTGAAATTAGAGCTTTTTTAGAAGAGTTAACTTTGGAAATAAGTGATTTGGAAAAGATTGAATCCCTTTGCTTTGATGGAGGAAATGAAATTTATCATATCTTAAAGCCAGATTGGGACGGTGAAGACAGTTTATTTGATGTAATATCTGTTGAAGGATTTCAAAATCTAAAAAATTTAAAAACAGTGGAATATATTTCAATGTGTTACCCGAAAGTATTAGAACCATTAAAACAAGCTGGAATAGAAATTGAGGATTAATGAAGAGAATTTAAAATGGTAAAGTACTTTATTGAAATTGTGTAAAGGAAATTAAAACACAACATATTAAACGAAGTGATTTATCGTATAAATTTACATTTAGTTAATATTAGTAGGTTAATAGAAATATTAGTGTTAGTTGTTGAATAGGGCGTGTAAAAACGACAAAATCTCTTAAAAAACACTTAACTTTTAACTCCATCTATCTTTACAATCCCTCCCTATAATGTGAATTGGACAAGCACCTAAGAGAAAGCAGAACATGTCAGTTTGTACATTTTATTATTAGGGGGAGAATTTGTATGAAAAAGGCAGTTGCTTCATTAGCTGTTATGGCGGCGTTATTACCGACATTTTCAGCGCATGCGGAAGGAAAAGAGCAAGTCCGAAAGTCAGCTACAACTTTTAACGTTATTAGTGATATTCAAGGGGATTTAGGAGATTTTGATCACGTATTAAAAGATATGAACAAATTGACGCCACTTTCTAGAGCGCTTATTATGAATGGGGATATAACGCCAACTGGACAACAGTCTCAATATGATGATGTGAAGCGTGTGTTAAATAAAAATAAGCATCCCGAGAATGTATGGTCAACTGTTGGGAATCATGAGTTTTATGCTGGTAAATGGACGGCTGATGGGAAACTTTCTCAAAATACATGGCCAAATGGTGTAACTGAGGAAACTTTATTTAACCGCTATCTGAAATTTAGTGGACAAGAAAAGGTATATCATAAAAAAGAATTAGACGGTTATCCGCTTCTATTTTTAGGAACTGAAAAATATATGAAATACCACGATTCAAAAATGTGGGACGAAGTATATATGAGTGATGAGCAACTAGGTTGGTTAAAACAAAATTTAGAAGAGTACAGTCAAAAAGATAAAAATAAGCCAATCTTCATTTTCTCTCATCACGTTTTACCTGATACAGTATCTGGATCAAGGCAATCGCCGTATTTACAAGATTATTTAAACGTCGATAAGTTGTACGATATATTAAAAGACTATCCACAGGTCGTTTTCTTCACGAGTCATACACACTGGGATTTAAACTTGCCAGACTGGGCTGGTAAAAAGAAAATTGCAGGCGGAGATAAAAAAGGATTTACTGTTGTAAATACGGGTGGGATTGAAACGGGCTGGATGTCGGCTGGACCAAATGGAGGAGAGAAGACTGCTCCTGATGGCTATTCATTTAAACAAGGGTTGCAAGTAAAAGCATACGGTAATGATGTGATCGTAACAGCTTACGATTATAAACGTGATAAGGATATAAAGAAGCTATTAATTAGTGATGCGAAAGTCGCACAAATGGCACCAAATGTAACCGCTGATGATAGTAAAAACGTAATCGTCGGTGCAACGGAGTATATGGAGTACTCTGTAGAAGGAACGAACGAGTGGCTGACGTATAATCTAGGGAATCCTCCGAAATTTGATGGGAACAAGGTTGTATACGTACGCCATATAGGCGAAATGAATTTAGAACCAGGATTAACACAGCTACTTCGTTTTTCGGCAAATAAGTGATTGGTAAGGGCCTACTTTTTAAAGAGTGGGCTCTTTTTGTTTTGTTGTTTTTTTATCGGTAAGTCGATATATTTGAAAAATCGCCGATATAAATTAAGAATCGCTGATATATTATGAAAACCGCCGATATAAAATGAGAATCGCTGATATATTTGAAAAACCGCTCATATAAATTTCATGTACCGTATTGAAGTTAAAATCGTTAATAATATTTTATGTATCAAAATCCAATACATTTTTCCCCCAGAAAGATGACTTCATCATTTTTACATGTAATAATAGTATCGTTACATACATTGTAAAAGAAGTACAAAAGGAGCGTTATTAATGAATTTAGCTAAATTCCCGAGAAAAAAATATACAGAGTCATATACACCAATTGAAAAATTAAACAATTTTTCTGAAGCACTTGGTGGGCCGACTATTTATTTTAAACGAGATGATTTACTTGGTTTAACAGCTGGTGGTAATAAGACGAGAAAGTTAGAGTTTCTAGTTGCAGATGCACAGGAAAAGGGTGCAGATACGTTAATTACAGCTGGTGGTATTCAGTCCAATCATTGCCGCCTGACACTGGCAGCTGCAGTAAAAGAAAAAATGAAATGTATTCTTGTATTAGAAGAAGGGCTTGATCCAGAAGAGAAGCCAGACTTTAACGGAAACTATTTCTTATATCATTTACTAGGTGCTGAAAATGTCATTGTTGTACCGAACGGAGCAGATCTTATGGAAGAGATGCATAAAGTTGCGAAAGAAGTAAGTGAAAAAGGGAATACACCATATGTGATTCCAGTTGGTGGATCAAATCCTACTGGCGCAATGGGATACGTTGCTTGTGCGCAAGAAATTATGGCGCAATCATTTGACCAAGGAATTGATTTCAGTTCAGTCGTTTGCGTAAGCGGTAGCGGCGGTATGCACGCTGGTTTAATTACAGGTTTTGCTGGAACACAAAGTCACATCCCAGTAATCGGAATTAACGTAAGTAGAGGAAAAGCAGAGCAAGAAGAGAAAGTAGCAAAACTTGTAGATGAAACTTCAGCTCACGTTGGTATTCCAAACTTTATCCCGCGCGAAGCTGTTACATGCTTTGATGAATATGTAGGACCAGGTTACGCGTTACCAACGCAGGAAATGGTGGAAGCAGTGCAGCTGTTAGCAAAAACTGAAGGTATTTTACTTGATCCAGTGTACACGGGTAAAGCGGTAGCGGGATTAATCGACTTAATTAGAAAAGGTATATTTCATAAAGAAGACAACATTTTATTCGTACATTCAGGTGGTTCGCCAGCTTTATATGCGAATACGTCTTTATTTGCGTAAGTGTGAAAAAGCATTGGGTATCCAATGCTTTTTGTTATATAATGGAATTATTAGAAGGGGAGAAGGGAAGTATATGAGTTCAAATCTAAAATGAATGATATACACGGTACTCGGCATTTCTATTTTATTAATTTTGTTTGTGGCTTATGGAGTTTATTTATACTTCACTTAAGTGAAGTGGTAACCGAACCAAAGGAAAAATACAATAATTGCTGTATTAAATAGAGTAAAGCATAAACCGATAATCGCTAAAATTTTCTTTTCGTTTCGACTGCAAAAAGATATAACCGCTAATAGGATTGCTATTACAGTGGAAGCTAATATGAAGTAGGCAAAAGGCACGACATATTCTACTCCAACTCTGTCTAAAATAGGTGTGAAGAGAAAGAGATTAATAGTAACGAATATACTTACAATAAGAAACATATAACTTTTCCAAGTGTATGTTTTTAACTGCATGGATCATACTCCTTTCCTTATATTCTTTATATTTTTAACTATAAATTAATTACCTTTATTTTACAATTATCTAAATTTTTATGAAATGAGGTAGATGAATATGAAGGATAGAAATGTATCTGTAGTTTTTATTACTATAGTTATATTCATAGTAACGGGCTGTTCAAATATAATAGGAAATGAAGAACAAACAATTAATGTGCAAAAACGTGTTAATGATACATATGAAGATTTGAAGGTAGTTACAGATAATAAGCAAGTTCGGCAAGTAAAGAAAATATTAAATGATGCTCATTTTGAAAATAAAAAAGTGGAAATGTCTCGTCCAGCTGATTATCACTTTATTTTTCAATTTAAAAATCCGAAAATAGAGGCAAAAGCTGTGTTGTATCAAATTTGGATAAGTCCTAATAAGGATAAAATAGAAATCATAGCGGGGAATAGTCAGTACGTTCAATTAGAAGGGGAAAATGCAGCCACGTTGTTTCAGATTGTTACAGGGGAGAAGTTAGTTGAATAAATGTATATGGAGTCTACAGTTTTTTGTTTTGGAAGATACTTAGTTTTCAAGAAAAATAGCCATCTTTTATATTGGAATAAACTCTGAGAGCGAATTAAACAGAAATTGAACCTTGACTTGATGAACGTGAAGTTTTACTCTTATAAATGCAAAAAAACACCTTAAAGCGTCCATTAATGCGCTAATGAAAATAAAACTAGTAAATATATTGTTTTTACAAAGATTCGATGGTATGTTTAATTTTCTCAATATAATATTTTACTTATATAGGAGTGGCTATTTGAATAAATTTATATTATTGGTTTTATTGGTTACATGCTGCCTTACTATTGCAGGATGTTCTAATAATAGGGTTATAACAAAGAATGAGTCAAAAAATTCAACACCTGTAAAGGTTGAACGTATCAATAAAGCGTGGTACAAACGTATATAATAGTTTAAAGAATTTTAAAATTGTTGATGATAAAAGGTCATAAGGTGAAATGAGTTAGCCTAATAGTAGATGTTGTGAACTTTGGTGAAAAGCGAAAAGCATAGGGAATTCTATGTTTATAAAAATACGATATTAAAATGTTCACAAAAAAGAGTCTACATGTAGACCCTTTTTTGTGGATATTTTTCATAAATAGAAGACATTCTAAGGTGCTGTTCTCTAACTTGAACCTACTAACATTTATTTCACTAAGTTAAAGTTCATGGAGAGTACCACTCTTCAAAATTCAGGGAATGCTAGGGGCCTGTAATAGCTCGATTGATGTGGTTCCTTTTTCACTTTATCTACCATATTTATATATCTTTCTATAAAAAATCTAACTTTTAACGATTAAATGAGATAAAACCTAGTTAAAAACAATGAAATTTCAGGAAAAATAAGGTACACTATTCAATGGTTTTGGTTTAAAATCAATTGACGTTAATGTATACGGGGGAAAGATTGATGAACAACAATACAGTAAATGAATCTGTTGAAGAAGTTGAGAAAAAACGGGTAAGGTCGAAAAAACGTTTTCCAAATTGGAAGCTTATCGCAGCAGGTGGCGGTGTCCTTGCACTTCTCCTTGGAGGAATGAGCTATTATCAGGCAACTCACTTCAATTCTAATGTTACGATTAATGATACAAAAGTCGGTGGTTTGAGCGCTGATCAGGCAATACAGAAATTAAAAACATCTGGACTAGCAAACAAAGTCTATATTGATCAACAACAAATTTTAGATGAAAAAGAGACAAAGACGGAACTGACGGAAAAAGATTTGCCGCAGGTTAAGAAACTATTAAAAAGCCAGTGGACATTTTTCCCTTCTTCAAAGGAAAAAGATTATTCATTGCTACCAGAAAAGGCAGAGCAGTATCGTAGTGAAACGATGAAAAAACTTGTAGAAGAAAAGCTTGTTTCTATGAATACACAATTAAAAGAGCCTCAAGATGCTATGGCGAAGCTGGAACAAGGAAAAGTTGTAATTTCGAAGAGTGTTGATGGAAAACAGTATGACGTTACGAGTTTACTAAAAGATTACGATAAGCAGAAGCATAAAAGCGAAATTCATTTAAAGTCTGCATACATACAGCCTATTAAAGAAGACGAT
The DNA here is from genome assembly GCF_001884035.1 of Bacillus tropicus. GTDB lineage: Bacteria > Bacillota > Bacilli > Bacillales > Bacillaceae_G > Bacillus_A > Bacillus_A tropicus. The sequence continues at coordinate 35,602 of NZ_MACG01000065.1, read as the reverse complement.
CCAATTATTAAAAAAGAAGAGAAAGCATTACAGAATCTTCTTACGCAGTCTGTTGATTATAAAGTGCAGGATGAAGTGTATTCATTAAAAGCGAAAGATTTAATTCAAAATGCCTCTATGTCAAAGGATATGAAAGTGACAATCGATGCGAGCGATATTAAGAATAAGATTACTGAAATTAATAAGGCTAAATCTACATTACATAAAGACTTCGCTTTTAAAACACATTCTGGTTCGGTTATATCAGTAAAAGGACAAGGATACGGCTGGGCACTAGATGTGGAAAAAGAGACAAAACAAGTTGGGCAAGCCTTTGAGAAAGGCGAAAAATCACTTTCTGCTTCTAATATTCACGGAAATGGTTGGGAGAAGGAAGGGATCGGTTATAAAACAACATCGAATAATGGCATAGGAGACACATATGCAGAAGTATCCATTGCAGACCAACAAATTTGGATTTATAAAGATGGCAAACTAGTCGTTACAACAAATGTAGTAACGGGTAAACATAGCACGGGTGAAGATACATCACCAGGTGTGTGGTACGTTCTATACAAACGTACACCATATACGCTAAGAGGAAGCGCAGTAGGGAAAGCTGATTATGCAGTTAAAGTAGATTACTGGGTTCCATTCACAAATAGCGGTCAAGGATTCCACGATGCCGGCTGGCGAAAAGACTGGGGAAGTAATGCTTATTTAACAGGAGGATCAGGCGGTTGTGTAAACCTTCTTCCTAATGTTGCAAAAACTGTGTATGATAGTTTGAATACGTACGATCCAGTTATTGTGTACTAGAAAATAGCTACGTATTAAGAACTTAAACGAATAAATAAAGCACCTGATGGTACATGGAAAAACACCTCTTGCATTCGCATACTAAGTGTGCAAATGCTATGGAGGTGTTTTTGTTTGAATACAAGAGTTTATTGCGTATAAGAAACAAAGTAGAAAGAGAATAAGTATTCAAATAGTCAATAAAATTGACACTGAATATCATTTTCATTTATGATGGAATCGTCGTATGTAATTGGACATGAATTTTGTGAAAAAGTCTATTTCTTATATTCATATAATAGATTTCTATTAAGGTATCACATTCAAAAACTATCACTAATTTTTTCAAGAATTTAAACGTAGGAAAGGGTAATATAAAATGAACTGGAAAAAAGGCGGATTATGGGTTATTATTTTTTTCGTTGTAAAAGGCACAATTTCTACACTTTTAATCGTTACAGGTGCTAAATATTTTGATTTATCATTTATGCAACTTTTCGTACTAATATTGATCTTATTACTGATTTCTCTCATAAGTCGAAAATTACTGTATAGACATAAACAAAACAAAAAGCAAAAAGAGCTAAATATATAAGGAAGCCCCAGAGACCTTTGGATTTCTGGGGTTTTATTTATTCAATAGTGAGTTTTGGCTCCGTGATACGAATGGTATACCACATCAGTTTTATCGGTTGTAAATCAATGAAATCACTGATTTTATTGAATAAATAGAAAACACTTTTCTTTTTCTTTTATTTCATTTAATATCAATAAGGGCACCAAAAAAATAGATAGGGGTGCTAGAATGTACGGTATTATTAATTACGAAGTGTTTTTACTAACAGGGATTTTATTAAATCTAATTCCTGGTGCAGACACCATGTATATTGTGGGAAGAAGTGTTTCACAAGGTAGAAAAGCAGGTGTGTATTCTGTTTTTGGTATTATTACTGGTTCTTTAGTTCATACGTTATTGGTTGCTTTTGGTTTATCTATTATACTTACAAAATCCGCTGTGTTATTTAACACTATTAAGGTTATAGGTGTTATCTATCTTGTATATTTAGGGATTAAAATGATACTTGATAAGACAAATATAGCTTTTCAAGCACCATCAAATAAATTGAACATTAGAAAGATATATTTACAAGGACTCTTAACAAGTCTTACGAATCCAAAAGTCTCTTTATTTTTTATTGCGTTTCTGCCGCAATTTATAGATACAAAGGCTTCAGGTCCTATACCTTTTATCATTTTAGGAATTACTTTTACAGTAACTGGACTATTGTGGTGTTTATTTGTTGCTTATTTCTCTTCATATGTCACCAAAAAATTAAGAGGAAATCAAAAGGTAGGAATGATTCTAAATAAAGTAACCGGACTGATTTTTATTGGGATGGGGTTAAAGTTACTTCAAACGAAGGCTCCTCAATAAACATGAATAATAAAAAATGCCCCCTTCAAGAGTTGTTATCTTTGCTTTAAGCTAATTTCTATATATTAAAAAGCCACTTCAAATTTTGAAGGGGCTTTTTGCATGTTATCGGTCAATTATCATTTTTTGAACTTACTAAAAGTTCCTAAATCCAAGCCCAATAACGATACTATCTCTAGTGAAATAATTAACATATCCTATGTAAGAAAGTTGAGATAGCTAATAGCATATATTGTACTGAAAGGATGTGAATGAATGATGGAACGACCGAATTGGGGAATTGGAGGATTAGTATTCGTGGGCTGTATGTTTCTTGGCGGAGGAGTGGGATCCATGTTAGGTAATGCCCAAACTGGATGGCTCATAGGAATGGGTGTTGGATTTCTTGGGATGGCTGTAACGAGACTGATCAGAAAGTAATATAACGGAGATTCTTAATACCGTAAGAGCTCCATACATTACAGTTAGAAGCTTCTCTTTTATATCGGTCTTTTCGAATTTTTTCCATACATAGATAGGATTTTCAAGTCGCAGGATGGCACCTTAGGGTGTATTTTTTATGCTTTCTAAAAATGTCTTACCATATAATAGACTTCGTTAGGTTCTGATAATCTTTTTTGTAACAGAATAGATTCATTACCGTTTCAGACCTATGTATTCATTCATAATCTAATAGTAAAAGGGGGGATGATGAAAGGTATGGCGTGTAATGATGAATTAATTTGTCAACAGTTTGCAAGAATTATCGGTGGCCAAGAAGGGTTCGCCGGTGGGAAATGTGTAGCAACAATAAATCGGAATGAAATAAGAGCAACAATTTTAGGAAAACGTTTTAGAGTAACAAGTTCCTTCTCCTTCGAATCAAGAGATAATAAAACTGGATGGGCATTATGTCTAGGTCGGGTAGCGCTCTTACAAAAGGAAGTCACTGGATTTGTTGCTACGATTATTAAACAAGGAATAATCGTTTCATCTATACACAATGAGTGGTTATGTGATGAACCAAATTTGATTTACGTTAATATTGAAGACGTTGATGATCCACTAAGCTTCGCAAGGAAAGTTAGAAGAGCGTTATGCAATTAACCCATTTATTTAGTTAGATGAGCGATAGAAAAGGATCTTCAATTGAAAGATCCTTTTCTATTGTTTGTAAGTGATAAATCATATTAATTAAAATACTCAAGATTGTTAATGGTATTTTCAATGAGTTCACTAAATACTTGAGAAATCCTCTTTCCACTTGTTGCTTCAAATCCTTTCATACATAAGATGAAGGTTTTCAGGAATTAGGTTTACTTGACTAGCAGACGAACGTATTTTTTTGCACGAATCGATATAATAATCTCCATTTTTATTGTAGTGTCAGTGTCTTAGTAGAAAATAAATATATACGACAAATTTTGACAAAGAAAGGATTGTATTTTTGTTATGCTATGAAAGTTATTAATTTGTAATGTATATATAGGAGGATTTTTAAATGTCAAAGAAATTATTATTATTTGCACTTATGAGTTTATGTGTAATTGCTTTAAGTGCTTGTAAGAGTAATGAAGAAAAATTAAAGGGCGCACCAGATGAGCAAAAAGTGGATGAAGACAAAAAAGTAGTAGAGGAAGAAAAAGGTAAGCAAGAAGAGCAACAAAAAGTAGAAGAAGAAAAACGTAAACAAGAAGAGCAACAAAGAGTAGAAGAAGAGAAATGTAAACAAGAAGAGCAGCAAAGAGTAGCTGAAGAAAAACGTAAACAAGAAGAGCAACAAAGAGTAGAAGAAGAAAAACGTAAACAAGAAGAGCAACAAAAAGTAGAAGAAGAAAAACGTAAGCAAGAAGAGCAACAAAGAGCAGAGGAAGAGAAGCGTAAACAAGAAGAACAACAAAGAGTAGCTGAAGAAAAACATAAGCAAGAAGAGAAGAAGGCTCAGCAACAGCAGTCTATACAACAAGAGAGAACACAAAAACAAGAAAAAACAACGCAAGCAACAGGTGGGAAACCAACAAGATCACAAATTTCAGTAGGTTCACATGTAGTTATTCAATTGGACAATGATTATAGTAAAACTGTAAGTGGCGTTGTGAAAGACATTTTGACACATAGTGAAACACATACATACGGCATTAAAGTTCGATTACAAGATGGACAAATTGGCCGTGTTCAAAGTGTTAAATAATGAAAAAAAGATTTGAATACTTTTTAAATAAATTAAAATTAAAAACCCGGTTCTTTCGTAAAGGAACCGGGTTTTTGCGTTTTGTTGGTGCTACCACACCTCTATAAAGTTATTAGATACAAGATAATAGATGTTTTTATAATTTGAAAGACGAGGAAATGAACTTGGAGGGAGTATTGGAAGCATATTTAAGAAGATGAAATCAATGGAGAAAAGGAACTGGTTTTTAAGTCGGGGCTATGGACTTATCCTCTCGTTCTAATTCACTAAAAGAAGAACTTCCCCATACCCATTAGACTACTAAGCATGCCAATTCCATTCATAGTGCCTTTTCCTACTGTAAGTAAGTTTCCAAGCATTCCTGGCTGACCGTAACCTCCGTTATTGCCCCATCCCATGGGGCTTACCTGTCCTCCCCATCCTGGAGAGATTCCGAAAATACCCCCGTTATTGTTACTGAATTTAAAAGCCTTAGCTGGCGGCGATAGTAAAGCGGCAAGATGCCCTTGTGCAAACATTCCTGTATGATTGAAAGGTTGAGCCCAGGGGATGGGAGGTTTTTGAAAATTAAAACTTGCATTGCCTGGTAATGGAGTCCAATTAGCAGGATGTCCTTGAGGCATCAACCCTGCATAATGGATTGGCTGCCCCCAAGAGAAGGAAGGGGGCTCGGGATTGAAACCTGTATAATTGGTTGGTGAATCCCAACCATATGGATAGACTCGATAACTCCAATACTCAGGAACCTTCAGACCATTTATTCCCTCAGCTTTCGTTATTTGGGGGTGTGAATATAATGATGACATGGAAATTTGGTTATTATATTGTTCCTCGTCTCCCTTTGAATTCAAATGCCAATATTGGTGCATAAGCTTATTCCCCTCGCTTTAAAAATGTAATGTTAGACTTAGCCTATGTAATATTCCTTTTTATGGATGGTTACATAACTAGATTTCCAAGCCTGTATTTAAAGGAATGGGTGTGGGGTCTTGTTGAGTTCTCCCATTGTTTGTTGTGGGCTTCCTGCAAAAACCCACTGATTAAAGTTTCACTTTATTTTAGAAGGGTATTTTCATTAGCTCCTTTTGTTTATTTTAGCCTAATTTAATTTCGGTTAACAAACGTGTTTACATATTCATTCAAAATTTTAAGCTGGGTAAGTAGAATTGCTAAAAAGAGAATATCCATTCGAAGAGTTTGGCAAAATACTGCAAGGGTAATATATTCTCGTGCAAATATGCAAACGAGTTAAATGAATCAACGGAATTTATAATGAAGGGGCAAATAAATATATGAGTGAAACGTTACATAAAAGAAAACCACCATATGTAATGCTTGTAATTCTTTTTATTGGGGCATTTGTTTCATTTCTAAATAACTCGCTTTTAAATGTGGCCTTGCCATCAATAATGAAGGATTTAGATATTAAAGATTATTCAACGATCCAGTGGCTTTCTACAGGCTATATGCTTGTAAGTGGTATATTAATTCCGGCATCAGCATTTTTAATAACACGCTTCTCCAATAGGAGTTTATTTATTACATCGATGGTGATTTTTATTCTTGGTACGGCCTTAGCGGCTGTAGCACCCAACTTCGGTTTATTACTTACTGGCCGGATGGTTCAAGCAGCAGGTTCTTCAGTGATGGGGCCTTTGTTAATGAATATTATGCTAGTAAGCTTTCCAAGAGAAAAAAGGGGAACAGCAATGGGGATTTTTGGATTAGTTATGATTACTGCTCCAGCCATTGGACCGACACTATCAGGTTATATTGTAGAGTATTATGACTGGCGTTTGCTTTTTGAAATGATTTTACCGTTAGCAATCATTAGCTTACTGTTAGGGATTTGGAAATCGGAGAATGTCATGAGACAAAACAAAAATGCAAAACTTGATTATCTCTCATTACTATTATCTTCTGTCGGTTTTGGCGGTTTGTTATATGGGTTTAGTTCTGCAAGCTCCGATGGTTGGACGAATAAAATTGTCTTAACAACCTTAATCATAGGCGCTATTGCCCTAATTGCTTTCATTATCCGTCAACTAAAAATGAATGAGCCTTTATTGGATTTACGTGTTTACAGGTACCCAATGTTTGCACTTGCGTCTGTAATTGCAATTGTCAATGCGGTGGCTATGTTTTCGGGTATGATTTTAACACCAGCTTATGTACAAAACGTTCGTGGTATTTCACCGCTGAGCTCTGGGCTGATGATGCTTCCAGGTGCGGTAATAATGGGAGTTATGTCACCCATTACGGGTAAACTATTTGATAAATATGGCCCTCGGCTTCTTGGTATAGTAGGACTTTCCATTACAGCTGTTTCAACTTATATGTTGGCAAATCTGCAAATCGATTCTAGTCACACACACATTATCCTTATTTATACGCTGCGGATGTTTGGAATGGCGATGGTGATGATGCCACTTATGACAAACGGTCTTAATCAATTGCCAACTCGCTTAAATCCGCACGGTACAGCTGTTAATAATACAGCTCAACAAGTATCCGGTTCGATTGGTACTGCTATTCTTGTTACGATTATGAATTCTGTAACAAAAACAAAAGCTGAAAGTTTAATGGCTCATGTAGATCCAACAACCTTCACAGAAGCTACGAAGGTAATGGTAACGCAGAAGGCTTTATTATCCGGAATTCAGCATTCATTCTATGTAGCGCTTGGCATGAATGTTGTTGCGCTACTATTAGTTTTTTTCGTTAAACGTGTAGATACAAGCGCGGAAGCTGTTGAGAGGTTAAATCGGTAGAGCAAAATAAAACTTGAGATAATGATTTCTACAAGTTTTTTGCTGCTAAGAAACTGATAATTAAAGCGGGAAAAGAACTGAAAGAAACAGTGAAATAATTACACATAATGAAAAAGGGTCTGATATTCATATCAGATCCTTTTTCATTAGCAACACAGTATACTTGCTTATCGTATTTGTTTGAATTGATATGAGAAACTACTGGATTTCCAAATACTACAATCTTTAGCTCTCAACTTCTCATAAACATTATAATAATACGCTTTATTTTAATGTAGTATTTTTTCTAGAAGTCAGAAATCTAATAGCAACAAACAACTTAGATTACCAACCTTATAAGTAATATCATAATCGTGAATAGTTAGGGAAAAGATAAAATAAGGTAATCAATTACATATCTTTATCCCAGGAGATTCATCGCTATCTTCTTTTTATTAAATGGGATATTTTATCCCGCTATTTGCCGGGCAGTAAAACCCCACCTCAAAATTCAGCGGAAGCAAAGAAGTTAGGTGGGGAATCAACTGCCCGTAAAAGCCCGGTTAGTGAGGGCTGATAATCAGTGGGGGATGAACAAAACCCCCACTGATTAAAGTTTCACTTTATTTCATGCTTTTTTGAAAGGGTGTTTTTAATGGATAAAAAAGTATCTGCCATTCCCCAGCCGAAAACATACGGACCGCTGGGTAATCTCCCATTAATCGATAAAGATAAACCGACTCTATCGTTTATTAAGCTGGCGGAAGAGTATGGTCCCATTTTTCGAATTCAAACTTTAAGTGATACCATCATTGTCGTTTCTGGCCATGAACTAGTAGAAGAAGTCTGTGACGAAACAAGATTTGATAAAAGTATAGAGGGTGCTTTAGCAAAGGTTCGTGCCTTTGCTGGAGACGGATTATTTACAAGCGAGACTCACGAGCCTAACTGGAAAAAAGCTCATAATATTTTGATGCCTACATTCAGCCAACGAGCAATGAAAGATTATCACGCTATGATGGTTGATATTGCCGTACAACTCGTTCAAAAATGGGCACGACTTAATCCGAATGAAAATGTAGATGTTCCAGGGGATATGACTCGCCTTACATTAGATACAATTGGTCTATGTGGTTTTAATTATCGATTTAATAGCTTTTATCGTGAGACCTCTCATCCTTTTATTACTAGCATGAGCCGTGCTCTAGATGAGGCGATGCACCAATTGCAGAGGCTGGATATTGAAGACAAACTTATGTGGAGAACGAAACGTCAATTTCAGCATGATATCCAATCTATGTTTTCTTTGGTAGATAATATTATTGCTGAACGTAAAAGTAGTGGGAATCAGGAAGAAAATGATTTACTTTCCCGTATGTTAAATGTGCAGGATCCGGAAACGGGTGAAAAATTAAATGATGAAAATATTCGTTTCCAAATTATTACCTTTTTAATAGCTGGGCATGAGACAACAAGTGGATTATTATCTTTTGCAATCTATTTTTTATTAAAGAATCCGGACAAATTGAAAAAAGCCTATGAAGAAGTAGACCGTGTTTTAACAGATTCTACTCCAACATACCAACAAGTTATGAAACTAAAGTATATCCGGATGATTTTAAATGAATCACTACGTCTATGGCCGACTGCTCCAGCATTCAGTCTCTATGCGAAAGAAGATACAGTGATTGGTGGGAAATATCCAATTAAGAAAGGAGAGGATCGTATTTCTGTCCTTATTCCACAGCTACATAGGGATAAAGATGCGTGGGGAGACAATGTGGAAGAATTCCAACCTGAACGATTTGAAGAGCTGGATAAGGTTCCTCATCATGCTTATAAGCCATTTGGAAATGGTCAGAGGGCATGTATCGGTATGCAGTTTGCACTTCATGAAGCCACACTCGTAATGGGAATGCTTCTTCAACATTTTGAATTCATCGATTATGAAGACTATAAGCTGGACGTAAAACAAACATTAACGCTAAAGCCTGGTGATTTTAAAATTAGGATTGTACCTCGAAATCAAACTATTAGCCATACTACTGTTCTTGCGCCTACAGAGGAGAAACTGAAAAACCATGAAACCAAGCAGCAAGTTCAGAAGACTCCTTCCATTATTGGAGCCGATAATCTTTCACTTCTTGTTCTGTATGGCTCGGATACAGGGGTAGCAGAAGGTATTGCAAGAGAACTAGCAGATACAGCTAGTTTAGAAGGTGTTCAAACGGAAGTGGCAGCTCTTAACGATCGAATTGGAAGTTTGCCGAAAGAAGGGGCGGTTCTTATTGTGACTTCTTCTTACAATGGAAAGCCGCCAAGTAATGCAGGACAGTTTGTGCAATGGTTGGAGGAATTAAAACCAGATGAGCTAAAAGGTGTTCAATACGCAGTTTTTGGTTGTGGAGATCATAATTGGGCTAGTACTTATCAGCGAATTCCAAGATACATTGATGAGCAAATGGCTCAAAAGGGAGCAACCAGATTTTCTAAACGCGGAGAAGCAGATGCAAGTGGTGATTTCGAGGAACAGCTCGAGCAATGGAAACAAAGTATGTGGTCTGATGCGATGAAGGCATTTGGATTGGAACTTAACAAAAACATGGAGAAAGAACGCAGTACTTTGAGTCTGCAATTTGTCAGCCGTCTTGGAGGATCTCCTCTTGCGCGAACATATGAAGCAGTTTATGCATCTATATTGGAAAATCGTGAACTTCAATCATCTAGCAGTGAAAGAAGCACGCGACATATTGAGATATCCTTGCCAGAAGGCGCTACGTATCAAGAAGGAGACCACCTTGGGGTACTGCCAATTAATAGTGAGAAAAATGTCAATCGAATTTTAAAACGCTTTAGATTAAACGGGAAGGATCAAGTCATACTGAGTGCAAGTGGACGAAGTGTAAATCACATACCTTTGGACAGTCCTGTTCGTTTATATGACCTTCTTAGTTATAGTGTTGAAGTTCAAGAAGCAGCCACTCGAGCACAAATACGAGAAATGGTGACATTCACAGTATGCCCTCCTCATAAAAAGGAATTGGAATCATTATTGGAAGAGGGAGTTTATCAAGAACAAATATTAAAGAAACGTATTTCAATGTTAGATCTTCTTGAAAAGTATGAGGCTTGTGAAATCCGATTTGAACGCTTTTTAGAACTTCTTCCGGCGCTCAAACCGCGTTACTATTCTATCTCAAGTTCTCCACTCGTTGCCCAGGATTGTCTGAGCATTACGGTTGGTGTTGTAAATGCGCCTGCATGGAGCGGGGAAGGGACATATGAAGGAGTCGCTTCTAATTATTTAGCTCAGCGTCAAAATAAAGATGAGATTATTTGTTTCATTCGAACGCCACAATCAAACTTTCAATTACCTGAAAATCCAGAAACACCAATTATTATGGTTGGGCCAGGTACTGGAATTGCACCATTCCGTGGATTTTTACAAGCGCGTCGCGTTCAAAAGCAAAAAGGTATGAACTTAGGACAAGCACATCTATACTTTGGTTGTCGTCATCCTGAAAAGGATTATCTCTATCGTACAGAACTAGAAAATGATGAAAGAGATGGATTAATCTCTTTACACACAGCTTTTTCTCGCTTAGAAGGACATCCTAAAACATATGTACAACATGTAATAAAAGAAGATAGAATCCATTTAATTTCGTTATTAGATAATGGAGCTCATCTTTATATATGTGGTGATGGAAGTAAAATGGCTCCTGACGTAGAAGATACCCTTTGTCAAGCCTATCAGGAAATTCATGAAGTTAGTGAACAAGAAGCAAGGAATTGGTTGGATCGTCTGCAAGATGAAGGGCGATATGGAAAAGATGTTTGGGCTGGTATATGAATGTTTCTTAATTAGATAACTAATATGTAACGAATGAACTTCTTTCGAATAAGTGAATAACTCATTTAAAAAAATCCCGTATTTTCATTGAATACGGGATTTTTTTATTTTTAATAAGGGATGGACTGATACTGTGAGAAATAGGTAATTCATTTGACAATTAAAATGACCTACTATAATATATATGCCATAGCATATAATTAATAAAATGAATACATTCACTGTGAATAATTGACTGGTATGCTATACTCTTTTATATATTAATTTATAGAGGTGATATATGAACTTACATGATTTAATAGGCTATCTTGTTCATCGTACCGATGTGAAAATGACGAATTATTTTACGAAGAAATTAAAGCCTTTCGGAGTTACGCCAGAGCAGTGGGGGATTATTAGTGTTCTTTGTAGCCAAAGAGCCACTACTCAAAAAGAGTTAGCAGAAGCGATTGATAAAGATCAAACTACTGTCGTAAGAATGATACAGTCAATGGAGAGAAAAGGAATTGTAAAGAAGGCTTTGAATGACCAAGATCGGCGTTCACACAACCTGTTTTTAACTGAAAAAGGCGACGAGTTAAAGAAAACAATTTTGCCTGTAGTGACAGACGCTCACCATTTCGTTACGAGTAATTTGAGCGAAGAAGAGATTAAAGTATTACAATCATTATTAAACAAATTGTATGATACACGCTATTAATACTTGTTCCTTATTGATGCTATGCTATTCATAAGGAACAAACTTTGTTTTATGTATTATATATGCTATAGCATATAGTTTTGTTTTGGAGGAATAGGAAGATAGCTTTATTTTGTATGATATCTGATTCAGGGTCACTTTTTTATCTAGTACCAGTCAAATTTTTGTATTATATATGCTATAGCATGTAAACTTTATCCCTTTAAAATTGAAGCAATTTCCCTATGGTCAATCTCAGGAAATAGGGTAAAGGTAGTGATTACTATCTGAACAATACTGAGTTTTCATCAAATAATAAGAAAGGTGTGATTACTATTTTAATTTTCATCAATATTGTAAAAGTAGTGTTGTTTGTTTTCTTTTTAATGACAGGTACGAAAATTATATCTGGGAAAATGGCAGAGGAGTTCAAGCGATTTGGTTTACCTTCGTTTTTTAATTTCTTAACCGGAGCTTTTGAGATTGTAGGAGCGATTGGAATGTTAATAGGAATTTGGATTCCAACAGTAGCTTTATTAGCAGGATTGTTGTTAGGCGGTACGATGCTTGCAGCTGCATTAACTCTTATTGTATTAGCGAGAGATCCCTTTAAGAAAGCAATACCTGCGCTTGTTTTGTTTGTCCTTAGTTTAGGTATAAGTTTGTATCAGATGTTTTAAACTTAACCGAAACTGTTAAACTTTATGCGTTTAAGTTGATATCGTTTTATAATTATTTTATAGATAAGGGATGTGAAAACGTATGAATGAGTTATTATTTTTCAAACTCTTAGCGTTTCTTGCTATATTGACAACAGGTATTGTTGCTGGAACCGTTTTTGCATACTCTAATTCTGTCATGCCTGGTCTGCGTAATTCGGATGATCGTACTTTTGTTCTTTCGGTTAGACACTTTACCTCATCAGTGGCTAATCCGATTTTTCTCTTTATTTCAAACGGAGCTCTTATAGCGCAGATTGGTTTTGTTATATTAGCCGTTTACCTAAAGCAATTTGATAAAGTCATTTTAGGATCAATCGCATTGATTAGTTATGTTGCCACGCTACTGATCACTTTCAAAGGAAACCTTCCGATGAATAGAGCGATTATCTCAGCTGAACTACCTGTAAGAGATTCTGGATGGGATGAACTCAGAGTCGGATTTGAAACCCGTTGGACGTTGCTGAATCACACGCGTACCTTAACGTGCATCTTGAGTGTGTCGGCGCTACTAGTGGCGTTACTCATTAATGGGTAGTATGGATATGTTTAGATAAAAAAATTAACCGGACAATTCTTAAGGAATGTGTCATTGAAAAATAACTTATCGTTCCTGATTGTACCGGATGAAAACCTAATTGATTTAAAAGATTACGATGTATTATCATGACATGATACTCCTTATGAAACCCCATGATACTCATGAAAAACCTGCTTACTTTCATGTGGGAAAAAATGAACAACTACTATATTAACAGAGACAAACGATTCCATTTGGTCGTTCAATATCGACAGAGTTTAGAAGATTTATTCAATATGTAGGCAAGAATCTCAAGTCTAAATAGATCTCTTGTTATTCGATAAAGAATAGGGGAAGTCTTAAACTAGTAAGGGAATAATAGCACCACTAACTTAGGACATTCCTATCATTTGAATCAAAATCATTATAATTAGTGAAAAAATGGGAAGAATTTTATATTAAAAATAGGAGTGAGTAAAGATGGCATATTTATTACAAGTTGATTTTCCTTTTGAAGGTCCTTTTGGTGAAGAAATGGAAAAAGGATTTTGGGATTTAGCAAATAGTATTAACGAAGAAGAAGGATTCCACTGGAAAATATGGACTGAGAATGAAGAAACAAAAGAAGCTGGAGGCATTTATGTATTTGAAGAAAAACAAGATGCCGAAAAATACGCTGAAATGCATAAGAACAGACTTGAAGCAGCTGGTGTTAAAGATATTAGAGTAAGAATTTTTAACATCAATGAAAAGTTAACAGAACTGAATCGTGGGTATATTAAATAATTCCGACAGTCGGAGCAAGCGTAAAAGGAGGGGGAATCCCCTTCTTTTTTAATTCTTAAATTGATGGTGAGGGGGCTCGCATAAAAAACTCCCTATATAAATAGGGATTCACGTATCGGCATATAGTTCCTTGGAAAGGATGCATGAAGTGTAACATATGAGAGTTCTTGAATTTGTGAAATTGATGTAAAAGTACTTTGAAAATTGTATTGAAATAATGATTTGTAAAAGGGTAAGCCCCTTACTGGGAGGTAAGGGGCACAGGAAATGCAAATTTATTTGTAATTTGCTAAGTTGATTATAACACATACACTTGTCTATACATGTTACAAAAATGTGAACATATCTGTTGATTAGTAACTAGAGGTAACGAAGGTCGTATAAATTAAGCTGTTTTTAAAGGGTTATAACAGAGAAAATGTAAGAAAAGACCTGATAACAGGTCCGTTTTTGTTATTGTTTTTCAGACTTCGCTTGTTCTAGAATGTGTGCTTCTTCTTGTTCCGGTGTCGCTAATTCGTATGCTTTACCAGTGCTGTTATTGTCCCATTCCCATAATAAATTATGCTCCTCAACCGATTGAGAGAAATCGCCTTCATACCAACGAACCAAAATCTTGAGGTACTGTTCTTTATGTTGTAAGGTGCCACTATTACTTTCAACAATTACTTGACGTACTTTTTCAATGTTTTCTGGAGTCATTTTAATAAATCCTTGCTTTTCGTGAGATAATACTTTTTGATGAGTCATTTTGTGCATTGCATTGATTATATGACAATCAGAATTGAGCTCAAGTATTACATCTTCCCCTTTAATTCTTTCAGTCTACTTTTCCTTAACGTCTCATGCCCTCAAGCTAAGAAAACAGATTAACCTCAAAACAAAAAAATCCTTCGCATAATATGTGAGAAAAAAAGAGAGATAAAGGTATGTTAACTTTATCTCTCTTTTTCTATATTCATTTATTTTCAGGTAAGGAGTTGAGTAGTTACTACTATTTACAAGAACGTGAAGAAGTGTTGATGCCTGTTGGAACTGTTGAAGGGGGATCCAAGGAAATATGAGAGATGTGCATGATGATTTGGCGCAGGGTTATTAATCCATCTTCTATGAAATCGTGTGATTATATAAGCATTTATTATCCTGGAGATTTTAAAATAAAACCTATCTAATTATAGAAGTGATTTGAACGTAAGGAAATTGTAAGAAATGCATAAGAAAAAAGAAATTTTTATTATGTAGGATACAAATATAGAGAAGTACAAAAGAGGGAGGATAAATAGGATTTACTTATACGAAAACCAAACTAGTAATAAGCGCATTCTAAATAAAAAAATCATTTATGGTACTAACATACATGTGAAAAAGAGAGGTTTTCCCGTTTGTTACGACAGTATGGATAAAGCAAGAATAGTAGTTTATGTGATGTTTGTAATTGAACAAATAAAAGATGAAATCGATCATTTATCTAAGGAGGAATTTTTCTTATGGAAAATAAATTATCTGGAGTGTTAGCCGCTACCTTAGCTCTAACGATGAGCCTACCAACAGGAGCGATAGCGTCTTCTGGCAGTAAGACTCCGGTAGTATCTAGCCAAGAAGTCGCTAGCAAAGATTTGGAGAAGATTGCTGCAGAGAACGCTGCACTGCTCACGAAGTCCTATGATACGACTAGCGTACAGTATGCGCTGATTGATAATGGTAAACTTATTTTGTCGGGGCAGACAGGAAAGAACGACATAGAAGGGAAAGAACCACTAACCAAAGATACTCTATACGGAATTGGTTCAACCAGTAAAGTATATACGGCTGCGGCTGTTATGAAACTAGTAGACGAAGGAAAAGTTGATTTGGACGCTCCTGTTGATCGCTATATTCCTGATTTCAAAATGAAAGATAAACGATATAAGCGTATTACACCGCGTATGCTGTTGAATCACTCCTCGGGTTTGCAAGGTTCGACGTTCAATAATGCATTTTCATTTAAAGATAATGATGCTTATGCCCATGATATCTTGTTGCAACAATTGTCCAACCAAAACTTGAAGGCAGACCCTGGTGCGTTCTCAGTATACTGTAATGACGGTTTTACACTGGCTGAGATCTTGGTAGAAAGAGTCAGTGGTATGAGTTTTACTAAATTTCTACATCAAAAGTTTACAGAGCCATTAGAACTGAATCATACGATAACATCGCAAGACAAATGGGAAGACGAAAAGCGGGCTGGACTGTATTCTCCGACATACCAGGGACAACTTCCAAGTGAAATGGTGAATGTGATTGGTACGGGAGGAATCTCTTCTACTGCAGAAGATGTGGTGCGATTCTCACAAATATTTATGGGGCAGGGAAAAGGAATTCTCTCTAATAAAGCGGTCAAGGCGATGGAACAAGAAGAATATAAAAAAGGAATGTGGCCGGGAGATAGCGGAAATATGTTCAACTATGGTCTTGGCTGGGATAGTGTGAAACTATACCCATTCAGTGAATATGGGATAAAAGCGTTGACTAAGGGTGGGGATACGATACTGCAACATGCTACATTGGTCGTGCTTCCGGAACAGAAGATGGCAGCAGCTGTATTGTCCTCCGGCGGCACCAGCATGACAAATCAACTTTTAGCAAACAAATTACTGCTAGCTAGGCTTAAAGAGAAAGGGACAATTAAGGATATAAAACCAGATAAATCCTTCGGCAAACCAGTCAAGGCTAAAGTACCTCAAGATGTGGTAAAAAAAGCGGGTTTTTATGGAAATAGCCGTAGCCATTTCAAAATAGAAATTACGAAGAAGGGAGAACTATTTTTACCAACTAAACCGGAAGAAAAATATGTATATACGGCGGACGGAAGCTTTATAAATGAGAAGGGTACCTCCAAGCTTAACTTTGTAACTGAGAAGAATGGAGAAGTTTATTTGAAAGAGAGCACATATGAATTATCGCCAGGATTGGGGCAAAATGTGCTGACTCACTATTTAGCCCAAAAATTAGAAAACAATGTGTTACCGAAGAAAACAGCTGCTACATGGGCGAAGCGTGAGGGTGGCAAGTTCTACCTCGTTAACGAAAAATTTAATTCTATGAACTATCTAGGACAACTAATGCCCCTTAACACACAAATTAAGATCAAGGATGGGTATTGGGACGGCAAAAAAATTACAGGTCCGAATACGGCAAATCATCAAATTCAGATTCCTGTGATGAATGGGCGGGATACAAAGGAAGCCCATTTCTATACAGAGGATGGCACGGAATATATAGAGATGGCCAGCTTTTTATACGTCAGTGAATCTAATGTAAAATCCCTTGATACAGGTCAATTATCGAAAGTTACACTGCAAAAAAATGGGCATGCGAAATGGTTTACGATTCCGCAAGAGGCAGCAGGGAAAACGATGGCTGTGGAGTTGCCATCAGGAAGTTCATTCGCGGTCTATGATGAGAATGGAGTTTGCGTCAATTTTACTGTTGTTAGTGACAATAATAAAGTGAAACTACCAGATAACGGAACCGTCGTATTTGCTGGCGCACCGAACTCAGAATTTACAGTCGCATTGAACTAGTTACAACTCGGGGTAGACTTTAATAAAACAGTATCACTTGGAAAAGATATTTTATTTGTATCTTAAGTATTCCCTTAAATGATATTACATTTAAACTCTTAGCTTGATAGCAATGTGGCGCTACCCGTTAAAAAAGAAATAGGAGTGGATATCCTATTTCTTTTTATTAATATAATAAAATGTAATAACTAAATCCAAAGTAATGATAATAATTAGAAGTAATACTTCTATAAGCGCATCAGTTTTCCCATGTTGCAAAGACTTTATAAAGAAGTCCCATTCTGTTTCATAGGGAGGTTCTACCCAATTTCGTTGCAGTCCTAACACCATTCCATTTATGAAATAGACAATGCTTAATAGAATCCTTCCAACAAATAAAGCAGCTACTTTTATATTCCACTTCTTTATCAGTATTATATAAAGAAGTGGAAATAGTATAAGTACCCAAAAAACGATAATAAAAACTGTATTCATCAGTTTCTACTCCTTATGTGGATCATAAAGTTATGATCCCGTTAATTGTGGGCTGACTAAAGCTTCGTTTTACCCCGCATTAACGGGCGGTAAGATCCCACTTCAAAATTCAGCGAAAGAAAAGAAGTTAGGTGGGGATCAACTGCCCGTAAATGCCCGATTGGTTCAACTAATAATCATTGGGGGATGAAGAACCCCCACAATGATTAAAGTTTCACTTTATCTCTCCGTCTCAAAAAACTCAATCCACTCTCCATCAGGACCCGCGAAGAATATGTAACGTGTTCCATCTGGTAATGTTTCGATTTCTTCTCCTAGTAAGAAGGTTACTGCATGTTTCTTTAGTCTTTCAATTTCATCCTCTAATGAATCCACTTTAAAACAAATGTGATGTACTTTTCCTTCTGCCGGAAGGGAAGAGTTGTAGCCCTCAATTAATTCGAGTATCGTCTCTTTTGATTCTTCCACACCTAAAAAAGCGAGTTTTAAGTCTGGGTTCGGGTGTCCCATTCTCTTAATGAGTTGTAAGCCGACTACTTTTTCATAAAAGGAAATAGATGTTTCTAAGTTTGCAACCATAAGTCCAACGTGTTCAATTCTTCTAACTGGCATGTAGATTCCTTCTTTCTGAAAATTATATACAATATATTATTGAAAATTGAGAAAATAAGCAAGATAAAAACCTTACAAATTTTAGCGTGTTATATGGTATAGTGAGAAAGTATGTTTGGGGAGAAGGAAGGAGATTATACGATGAATACACCTACTCAAACTCCTTCATTATCGGAAACGATGAAAGAGTGGCATTATGCATTAGCGTATGAAATTAAACATTGGAAAACGATAGGTGGTAGTAAAATTTCTATCATGAACGGTCGTTTTTTATATACAGATTATGAAAGTACAGTATACGTATTTCAGCTTATTTCGGAAGTAAGCTTACCTGAAGGTTCACCGATTCGAATTGAGTTCGATGGTGAGGAAGCGACAGGGGAAGTATTATCTGTACATGGATTAGAAATAGAACTGAGATTAAATGATTATATACAAGGTGAAATACGAGAAGCTGTTTTATATAGTGAACCGTGGCAGCTTTTAGAGCAACTACAAGAGCGATTAAAGGAAGCGCGTAAAGATA
The DNA here is from genome assembly GCF_001884035.1 of Bacillus tropicus. Lineage (GTDB taxonomy): Bacteria > Bacillota > Bacilli > Bacillales > Bacillaceae_G > Bacillus_A > Bacillus_A tropicus. Next base: position 16,738 of record NZ_MACG01000065.1, on the reverse strand, counting down.
AGATGAAACGTAATCGTATAAAACGTCTTGTTGATGGGACGAGCAGTCCGAAACATATGGAGAAGATGAAAAATCCGAAAAATGAATTGGCGTACCGCTCGTTTTATAATCCGACAACGTACGTGTGGGGACCACCTGGAACAGGGAAGTCTTACAATTTATCACGTATTATTTCGGCGCATTATCAAAAAGGAAAGTCGGTACTTGTGTTAGCCCATAGTAATGCGGCAGTAGACGTATTAATGAGTGAAGTAACGAAACAAATTGAAAAGAAAAAGAAATGGACGCCTGGCGAAATTGTTCGTTATGGTTATAGTCAGCATGAACATATACGAAATCATGAAACGTTACTTGCGTCGAAGTTAGTTGAAACGACGAACGGATCTTGGGGTGAGGAGAGACTCTATTTAGAAGAGACACGACAAGATCTTCGTGAAAAGATTTTATCATATAAAGCAACCTCTGCTGATAAGAAGCGTATACAAGAGATTGAAAGTGATCTTCGAAAGCAAAAAGCGAAAATTAAAGAAGTAGAAAAAGAATACATTGAAAATGCGAAAGTAATCGGCGCAACTTTATCGAAATGTGCCATTGATTCACTTATTTATGAGCGTACATTTGATTTAGTTGTCGTAGATGAAGTAAGTATGGCATATGTTCCGCAAATTGCATTAGCTGCTTCACTTGGAAAACGTATCGTCGTTTGTGGTGACTTTTTACAGTTACCTCCAATTGCGATGGCAAACCATGAACTCGTTCGAAAATGGCTCGGCGAAGATATGTTTTACCATGCTGGGATTGTTGAGTCTGTTAATAAATCAGAAGCACATCCGAACCTGTTTATGTTGCAGGAACAAAGACGTATGCATACGGATATATCTAAGTTTACAAACTCATTTATTTATAAAAATAGAGTATACGACCATCCGTCTGTTTCAGAACGTAAAGAACTTGCACGATTACAGCCGTTCGCAAATGAAGCAAGTGTTTTATTTGATACGAGTCTAATGGGGGCATTTTCGTTAAAAGATGCTGCTTCAGGATCTCGTTTTAATATTATGTCTGGTTTAGTAGCGATGCAAATGATGTTGATCGGACTGTTAGACGGTGTTCAATCCATTGGTGTTGTGACGCCTTACAGGGCGCAGTCTCGCTTTTTATCGACGTGTATTAGAGAAATGTTGCAGAGAACGAAATATCAAAACATACCAGTTTTAGCGGCGACAGTTCATAAGTTCCAAGGTTCTGAAAGAGATATGATGATCTTTGATACAGTTGACAGTTATCCGCAAGAACGACCTGGCGTATTATTCTTTGACCATAAAAACCATCGCCTCGTCAATGTAGCAGTGACAAGAGCGAGAGGGAAGTTCGTTCAATTATCAGATTGCCATTATATGCGTAAAAATCTTTCGAGAAAACAAGCGTTGTCACAATTAACGGCTCATATAGAACGTCACGGAGATGTGTATGATCGCACGACATCAAGACAATTGTGGGAAAGAAAAATATCGAAACGTTTACGCTGGTTTATGGAAATGAATCTTGAAGAGCCGAAAGGGTTATTGAAAGATATTTTAACCGCAAAACGAAAAATTATTATTTCACTTCCAAGTACGAAGCAAGTGGATAAACGAGTATGGCAAGCGTTAATGCGTACGAATGCGCAAATAACAGTGTATAGTGATGGACCAGTTCCACTGAAAAATGTAAAGTTACAAAGACAAAATAAAGCTTTCCCGTTTATCGTAATTGATGATGAAATCTTCTGGGCAGGCGCACCGCTCACATCTCAAATGATATTTGAAGGTAGTACGGAATTTCCGTACGTATGTGCAAGACTGCAAGCACCTGAGACAATTGGTGTATTAAAAGGATTTTTAGATATTCGGTAAATTCGGATAGGAATTCCTTGACTTTTATTTGGAATGAACTTAGAATGAATGTAATTTAATATAATTTTATGAAAATTCTTATCACGAGAGGTGGAGGGACTGGCCCTATGATACCTCGGCAGCGGATTCGTTATGAATACTGTGCCAATTCCAGCAAGGTAACTTGAAAGATAAGAAAGAAGCTCATTTTGACTGTATATACAGAAGCCTCTTTCTATCTTTTAGAAAGAGGCTTTTTTACGTGAAAATAAAAGGAGGAAGAAAAATGGGAGCGACAGGAGTAGCGTCACAAAGAAAAACAATTGAAGAGAGTATTGAAAGAAATAAGGAAAAGTACATAGAAACAAGTCATGATATTCATGCGAATCCGGAGATTGGTAATCAGGAATTTTATGCATCTAGAACGTTAAGTTTATTACTAGGTAGTGCAGGATTTCAGTTGCAGCACAATATAGCTGGACATGAAACGGGATTTATCGCGCGAAAAAGCTCTGGAAAACAAGGACCAGCAATCGCATTTTTAGCGGAGTACGACGCTTTACCAGGACTAGGCCATGCGTGTGGTCACAATTTAATTGGCACCATTAGTGTTGCAGCAGCAATTGCATTATCAGAAACGCTTGAAGAAATTGGCGGGGAAGTTGTCGTATTCGGAACACCAGCTGAAGAAGGAGGACCGAACGGTAGCGCAAAATCGAGTTATGTAAAGGCAGGCTTATTTAAAAATATTGATGCGGCGCTTATGATTCATCCGAGCGGAAGGACAGCAACAACGAGTCCTTCACTAGCAGTCGATCCACTTGATTTTCACTTTTACGGAAAAACAGCTCATGCTGCAGCTTCACCTGAAGAAGGAATTAACGCATTAGATGCGGTGATTCAGCTGTACAACAGTATTAACGCACTTCGCCAACAACTTCCGTCAGATGTGAAGATTCATGGTGTTATTACAGAAGGCGGAAAAGCACCTAATATTATTCCTGACTACGCCGCAGCAAGATTCTTCATCCGCGCAGCAACGAGAAAAAGATGCGCGGAAGTAACAGAAAAAGTAAAAAATATCGCACAAGGGGCAGCGCTAGCAACAGGCACAAAAGTAAAAATCCATCAATTCCAAAATGAAATCGATGAACTACTCGTAACAAAAACATATAACGACATCGTAGCTGAAGAACTAGAATTACTAGGTGAAGATGTAAACCGTAAAGAAAGACTTGGTATCGGCTCAACCGACGCAGGAAACGTAAGTCAAGTCGTACCAACCATTCACCCGTACATTAAAATCGGCCCAGATGACTTAATTGCACATACGAATGAATTTAGAGAAGCAGCGCGTTCAGAATTAGGAGATAAAGCGTTAATTACATCTGCAAAAGCGTTAGCAAATACGGCGTATCGATTAATTACGGAAGAAGGGTTGTTAGAGAAGGTGAAGGAGGAGTTTAGAGAGGCCCAGAGAAATCAGGGATAAGGGGATTAAGGTGCTCTTTTCGCAGAGCAATTTAATTAATAAGTAGAGATATAAAAAAGAACATTGAAAATCAATGTTCTTTTTTTGTTTAATAATCATTAATTTTGTTGGTTTTTCTCATAAAGGAAAAACTTTTACTGTTAGCGGAGGATAATATGTATCTCTTTATTAGAACGACAATTTCTCCTCAAACTCACTCTTTAATACAATTAAAGGAGACGATAAACCAAATTGCATTAAAGAGTCTAAAAATGCAGCGAGAGAATCCATCGAATCGCTCATGACCTTCATCATATAATTAAATTCACCGCTAATTCGATATAAATCTGTTACTTCAGGAGCGGCATTACAATATTGGATAAAATCAGAGCATTGGCTCGTTTTAAACATGATGAATGCTTGAATATTTTTATTAATTTTGGAAGGCTCAAATTTTGTTCGGTAAGCAGCTATAACTCCTTGATCTTCAAGTTTGTTAATTCGTTCTTTTACAGCAGGCTGCGTCATGGATATAATTCGTCCTATTTCTGAAACAGAAATTCTCGCATTTTCATACAACAAGTTCATTATTTTATGGTCGATTTCATCTAGTTTTACTGCATTTTGCATTGAGTTATGCCCCTTATTTTATTTTCTAAAGTAAATTGTATTTTATAACTATAATATCATAAGTAAACGAACTGAATTACCTATAAATCTATATTTAAAATGATTGGAGTTTACATGAAAATATAAGTGTAGGTTTTTATCAAACGGAAATTTAGGAAGGATGGAAAAAATGAAGAATCTTGATGGGAAAGTAGCGTTAGTAACAGGGGCGAGTCGCGGTATTGGTCGTGCGATTGCGATGAGATTGGCAAACGACGGTGCATTAGTTGCAATTCACTACGGCCGAAATAAAGTAGCTGCAGATGAAACAATTCGTGAGATTGAATCCAATGGAGGAAAAGCGTTCTTAATTGAAGCAGACCTCAATTCAATTGATGGTGTTAAAAAGCTAGTAGAACAATTAAAGAATGAATTACAAATAAGAGTTGGTACAGCAGAGATTGATATTTTAGTAAACAATGCAGGCATAGGTACACAAGGGACGATTGAAAATACGACAGAAGAAATTTTTGATGAAATTATGTCTGTAAATATGAAAGCACCATTCTTCTTAATTCAGCAAACATTACCGTTACTACGAGTAGAGGGGCGCGTTATTAACATTTCATCAGCTGAAGTACGACTTGGTTTTACAGGGTCCATTGCATACGGTTTAAGTAAAGGTGCATTAAATACGATGACACTTCCTCTAGCTAAACATCTTGGAGAAAGAGGGATAACAGTGAATACAATTATGCCTGGATATACGAAGACAGATATCAATGCGAAATTGCTAGATGATCCGGAAATACGAAATTTTGCTACGAATTCATCTGTGTTCGGTCGAATCGGGCAAGTTGAAGATATTGCAGATGCAGTAGCATTCCTTGCTTCTTCTGATAGCCGCTGGGTAACGGGGCAGATTATAGATGTTTCTGGAGGTTTTTGTTTATAGGGGCACTACTCCATACCCATTAAGTTAACCAAGTAAATTACCAGATATGAAACGATCCTCGTTTCATATCTGGTGATGTATAGAAAGGTAGGGATAGGGATGCTAAGAAACCTATTCAAACGTGATTTTTTCGCTAGGCAACTTGAATAAGGGGCTATTTTTCATTATTCGTAATCTAAAATAATCAAATTTTATTTTACAGTAACAATAAAAACAAAATTATTGACCGAATGGTACAAAAAGGGTATTCTATTCATGTTATCTTTAAAATGAGAGGAGGATACGATTGAATAAACGCGGCAGACCTCGAGAGTTTGATTATTCCTCAATTGTAGATGTTGCAATGAAAACATTTTGGTTAAGAGGATATGAAGGGTGTTCTACACAAGATTTATGCAGTGATACAGGACTTGGAAAAGGAAGTTTATACAATACTTTCGGTAGTAAACATGAACTGTATAAACAAGTATTAGAACGCTACCATGAAATTGGGATTAAGGAACAAAGGAAATTGTTACATACTCCAATTCCAGTTAAAGAACGATTAAGTAATTTTTTTGAATGGGCATTGAAAGAAGACTTTCAGAATGTTGATCAAAAAGGATGTTTATTGATTAATGCCAGTATAGAACGTGCTAAAAACGATTTAATGGTACAAGAAATTTTCTCTAAGCATGTTGAACTTCTTAAACAAGCTATTGTAACAGTGATGGAGGAAGGATTGCAAACAGGTGAAATTTCAAAGAAGCAATCAGCTGAGGAATTAGCTAGTCTGCTTTTAAGCAGTTATTACGGATTCCGTGTTCTTAATGTATCGATGCAAAATCGGGTGTTGTCTGAACAAGTTATCAAAGGAACAATAGAGTCTATTTGTGGCGCTTAGTGCGCTCTTTTTTCGCACTATTTTTGTACCGATCATTACAATAATGAATAAGGAGTGTTTTTATGCCATCGATTATTTATTTATTAGCTTTAGCAATCTTTTGTATGACTACATCAGAATTTATGGTTGCAGGTATGATGAATGAACTTGCTCTTGCATTCCAGGTTTCTGTATCATCTATTGGGTATTTAATTTCAGCTTATGCAGGAGCAATGGTAATAGGAGGTCCCATTTTAACTGCAATCCTTTTACGAATGCGCAGCAAACAAGCATTATTGTTTTTAATGTTCGTATTTTTAATTGGTCAATCGCTCGGAGCTATTGCTTGGAACTATGATATTATGATGATTTCACGAATTATAACTGGTATTGCTTCAGCTTCAGCTTTTGGAGTTGCGATTTCCTTTTCAGCAACATTGGTTCACTCTGATTCAAGGGGAAAAGCTGCATCAATTGTACTTGCAGGTTTAATGTTCGCAACTGTATTAGGCTTACCTATAACAACCGTTATTTCGCAATATTTTGGTTGGCGTATTAGTTTTGGGGCCGTTTCTGTTCTTGTGCTAGTATCAGGGATTATGATTCAACGGTTGTTACCATCATCTTCAAATAAAGAGCAATTAAATTGGAAAGATGAACTTCTGCGATTTAAGAATATTCATCTTTGGGCAGCGTACGTAACAAGTATGTTCATTATTGGTGGTACGTTTGCAGCATTTAGTTATTTCACTCCGATCTTTACAAATGTCACAGGCTTTTCAAGTGCAAGTATTCCATATTTACTTGCTCTCTATGGTAGTGCGACGGTAATTGGGAATATAATAATTGGCAAGTTTGCTGATAAATTTACAATGAAAATACTTATGGGTGGATTAATTATATTAATTATAGCGTTGTCTTTATTTGCTTTAAGTGCAGAGAATAAATACATTGCAGTGATTTCTACGATTTTTGTTGGTTTAACTGGTGTAGCTTTGAATCCAGCTATGGTTGCGAGGGTGATGAAAACAGCTAGTAATGGAATAATGATAAATACCGTTCATAGTTCTTTTATTACGCTAGGTATTGTTATTGGTTCGTCACTAGGTGGTCTTGGGATCAGTAAAGGATATGGTTTTGTATCTCCGCTATGGATTGGAGCTTGTTTAGCTATCCTTGGGGTAATTTCGTTATTCCCATATTTACATAAAAGAAAGGTAGATTAAGAGGTTTAAAATTTCTTTATATGGGGTACCGCCACATCACCATCAAGCTAATATTTTCATATCCCCCTAAATTAAAATTTTCTTTCTCTACAGATAGCTATTCTGCGAAGCCGTTCATTTTTTCGTTTTGGGGGCATTTCTTTTTCTTAAGTTGATGGGCATGTATGGTGACCTTTATTAAACGATAGTAAATGAACAATTTCGGGGGGCAGTTCAACTTTATTCAAAATAAGATTTTTTGCAGTAAAATCAATGTTAGTGGAACTTCTTTAATCAACCTTTTTTCTAAATGAACATAAATACTTGCAATATTTAAATTAGTACTATATAGTTCTAGTTATGACAAAGGTAAAATTAATGAATCGAAAACGTGTGATTGAAGTAGCTGCAACATTATTTTTAGAAAAAGGGTTTGCTTATACAAGTATGGATGAATTAGTACGTGTAAGCAAAGTTTCAAAGTCTAATGTGTATTATCACTTTTCTAATAAGGAAGTATTATTAGAAGGGGTCGTTGATTATTGGATTGAAATGTATCAATCTGCAATTGATGACGTACTTTCTCAGAACCAATTTTTAGTTGAAGATCGTATCCAACTGTTTTTAAAGCAATTATCACAAGGAGTTCAGTCGAGAGAGTATAAGGGGAGCTGTCCATTTATTACTCTTTATATTCAAAGTCCTACACAGGCCACGCAAATAAAAGAAAAAATAGGTCTTTTTTTTACAGGATTACAAAAGAAAGTTTCTCTATTACTTAAACAAGGGATAGAGAATGGAGAATTCAGAAATACGATTCATATTGATGAGGTTGCATCACTTTTTATTACAAATCTTGAAGGGGCGTTATTTATTTCAGAAACATTGAAGGATGCAACTGTAATCACGAAAACAGCAGATCATTTTTTTAAATTGCTTCGATAAAAGAAGCATTTTTTTTACATCAAATTAGTACTAAGCAGTACTAAAAAGGGGATCTTATATGAGAACAGTATTTTTAACTGGTGGAACAGGCTTTATTGGAAAGCAATTAGTGAAAGAATTAGCCAAAGAGGATGTTAAAATTCTTCTTTTAGTAAGGTCGAAAAGTAAAGCCATACGCATTTTTCAAGAAAGAAGCAGCTTAAAAAAGGCATTCATGCACTTTATTGAAGGTGATTTGACGAAAATAGATTTAGGTCTAAGTGCTGAAGATAAGGAGAGGGTATTGAAAACGGATGTGATTATTCACGCAGGAGGCCCCATGGATATTCAAGCGACAAGTAAAGAGGCAGCTTCCGTATTTTTAAATGGCGCCAAACATATTAGTGAATTAGCTAAAAGTATTCATCAATTGAAGGGCTTGCAACAATTTATTCATGTTGTAGGTTATATGAGTCCATTTGATGATAAAAATAGCAAGATTGCAATTGATGTGTTTAAAGAAGGAAACAATTATTTAAAAATAAAAAATCCATATGAGAGAACAAAATTTTTAGCAGATCTTTATATCCGTCAGCAGGCATCAGCAGTAGGTTATCCGCTTTCTGTAATTAATCCGCCAACTGTAGTCGGTAGTAGTAAAACAGGGAGTACAGAGCAGATAGCAGGATTAGGTTTGCTTGTGATGAGTATGCGAAGAGGGCTCATGCCAGTGATTCCTGGAGGTAAGGGATATAGATTACCACTTATTTCAAACGATGAGCTTGCGAAGTTTATTGTGCAGGTTTTCAGATTGGAGCAACCGATTATTCAAACATATACACTTGTTGAAGACAAACAGCACGATCAGAACATTGCTGAGTTATTAAGTATTATGTCGGAAAGTATGAATATGAGGGCACCAAAAATCTCTGTCCCAATGCCACTTATGAAAGCAATTATGAATAGTGGAGTAAGTAAAATAACAAAAATTCCTTCTGATGGACTGAATTTTATTACAAACCGAAAATTTTCAGATGTTTCAGCGAAAAAAATTATGGGAGGAGATTGGTTTAAGGAGACGAGTGTAATGAAATTTTTCCCTGCCATAGTAGCTGATCTGGATTATCGAATGATGTATCAAAATGGCCAGCATAATCATTTATTTAAACGAACATTATGCGATAACACTACCCTTTACCAATTACAAGGAGAGGGTCAACCGTTTATTTTATTACATGGTTTATTGAGTAATGGAGAGGACTTATTTCCTTTAGCACAAGAGCTTCATGAAAAAACTGGTCAACCTGTATGGATCTTGGATCTTCCAGGTTTGGGACGTTCTCCTTTTAAACAAGAGAAGAATCTTCTAGATATCTATTTGAATGTAGTGAAAAAATTATTGGAGAAAGCTACGAATGGTGCACATCTAATTGGCCATTCATTCGGTGCGTTTATTCTTGCTGGAAGCAATGGTACAAGATTACATAGATAAGAAGTATGCAATCACTTTACTTCAGCCACCTGTTGCTAAAAAAAATGCTAAATTGCTAAATGTGCCTCAATTTATAAACAAATGGACATTAAAATTGGCAACTACTAATTTGATAGAGCGTTATTTATTAAGTAATGGTTTGTTTGAAAGTATGGAGAGTATCCCAGGAGATTATATTGAAAAAATAAGTAAAAGTTTTACTTCTCCCAGAATTTTAAATACTACGGTTCAGCTTAACAGTTTACTACTGAAAAACAATCAAGGTGATTTCAATGAAGTAACAAAGTATAATCTTCACATTATTTGGGGGGATTATGACAGAGGCTATTCTGCTCCATCGCATCTTGGTAAGGTTGATTTTGTTCCATATGGCCATCATTTTCCTCTTAGCCATCCGAGTGAAACGGCAACATTAGTAATAAAAAATAGTAATACGAGCAGATGAGAGTGTGGGATAAATAAAAAGTGTGTAGTAAGATCGTTGTGTCTTTGAAATAAAATCGTACTGTTTGGGGTCCTACACCATCACCATAAAGCTAAAATTTTATAGTACCCCTAGAACGAAATTTTGTGCTAACTTGTAGCAAAATGCTCATTTTTTCGTTTTGAGGTATTTGCATTTCTTATGCTTGATGGTGATGGGGGGATACCCCTATTAGAAAGATTGTCTCCGCGTGAACGTGAAGAGCTTGAAAAATTTAAAAAAGAAGCAATGAAAGAACCACCGAATTTCTTTAAATATATTCAGTCTACCGAGAAAGATAATAAATGATACATAATGCCTCCAATAGAATATTTATCAAATTGATAATATATGTATTCCTTTTTGTTTTTACAGAAATTGTAATATTATCAGTATATACAATATAGAAGAGGAGGCATAGGTTCTATGAAAAACGTTAAGTTTTATGGGGTGACTCTAGCATTCATCTTGCTACTGGCAGCTTGTAGTAGTAATTCCTTTGAAGATTATACATCAAAAGCTGATAAGAACATTAAGGATAAAAAATATAGCGAAGCTATAAAGAATTATCAAGAGGCTTTGAAGTTGAAGGATGATAAGAAGATTAAAAGTAAGTTAGAACAAACCGAAAATTTAAAGAAAGCGCAAGATGCTTTTGATAAACATGAAATCGGGAAAGCTATGAATAATATTCAAAAGGCAAAAAGTGATGAAAATAAAGAATTAACAAAGCAAGCCAATGCATCGCAAGGTGAGATTCAACAAGAATTTATAGCTACATTTAATAAGTTGAACATGAATGATATTACTGGCGATGTAAAAGAAGCTCGTAAATCTTTAGATGATCTTATGGCTTGGATACAACAATCTGACCTATTAAAATCTCAAAAGGATTTTGTTGATACGTTACCTGAAAAAGAAATAAGTATCTCTAAACTTGAGGGAAGTAAAAAATAAAGAAAAGAGGTTGCTTAAAAGTAACTATGCAGCGACTTTTGGGACAACCTCTTCTTTTTATTGTGGATTTCTGAGAAAATTTAGAATAAAATGAAAATATGACCATCTACCTATTATTTACTGATGAAAAGGGGGTAGCGAAATGCAACTGAAGTATGGGAAGCACATTAATATATTATCTATTATTTTAACTTTGTTCTCTTTTTCCGTAATTGTAAGTTTCTCTACCTGGTTGAGTGGATATTCAATTCCCAACCTTTCTACAATGCTTAAGGTAACAATGTTGAGTGCATTTATTCTTGGAATTATAGGGTTTAGACAAGAGAAAAGCGCACTAGCGATTATAATTATGGGAATATGTGCCTTTGCTCTAGTCGTTCTATATACTTATGCGGTTATAAGTTTTCTTGAGCATTAAACACCATAAAAAAGAAACGAACATTTTTGTTCGTTTCTTTTTTATGGTGTTGGATGATTATTATAAAATAGCTTCTTCTAATGATTGAGTGCTGAATCCAAGAATTGATTTTTGAGTGTTATTTTCATGATCTTTTACAATGATATATGGAACACCCTGTACGTTAAAGGATTAAGGGTACCGCCACATGCCTATCAACCTAAGATTTTGAATTATCCCCAAAACGAAAATTTCATTCTTTCATAGTTGTCCATAGAAGTTCAGTTCGTTTTTTTTCGTTTGTGGGAAGAATGTATTTCTTAACTTGATAGCGCTGTGACGATTCCCCTAAGAGACCTAAAAAAACTATGTAAAGAAGGTCTTCCAAAAGATTAAGCATAGCACTACTCTTTTTGGTAAACCCCTAATCGATAAATTCGTGTTATTATTCTTTTAAAAATGTTAATAATGCTTCATTAAATTCTTTTGCATGAGTTGCGTTTAATCCATGAGGACACCCTGTATTAGAGCAAGTTTACTATCAGGAATGGAATCATATGTACATTTCCACTTAACTCAAAAGGTACAGTTGCATCAGAGTCAACGTGAATTATAAGAATTAACATGAAATATAAAAGTTACCAATATATACATATAAACCAGTGTTATAGTTTGATACTAATTTATTTGATTCTTGTATTTATGTGCTTGTTAATTTAGCATAGATGATAAAAAATAAGGTTAATTGTCCTATTATCACAATATTCGGCACTACTATAATTAAATTAATAACAAAAAAGACTGCTAAAATTCCTAAAAACAAGCACAAATGATAAATGTTCAAGCGGTGTTGTTCAAACCTGTATTGATGAAAAACAATTGTAGTTGACAGGAAATAGAGCAATACAGAACCAAAAACAAAATATAAGATAAAAGAATAATAGACCTCATTTAAAAATAATAATCTAATGGATGCTGCAACCATACTCAAAGACATTAAAATAAATAGATGACCGTAAATAATAATTTGACCAGAAGTTTGTCTAGACTTGTCGAGTTTCTTCTCCATGTTATCGAAATATTGCCACCACATCGAAATAATGAGGATAAATGAAATGATCGCAAAGCTTATTGAATCCCAATTTCCTTGTTTAGGTTGAATGACCACAAGAGTGCTTACAAGAGCTTCCCCAAAGAGAATAATGGAAAATAGACCAAATCTCTCTAACAAGTGGGCTGTATTTGTAGGAACCTTTTCTAAACACTTCCTTCCAAGCAGTGGGACAATAATATCGATAAGAATCCCAAAATATAACACAGCATATCGAATCCAAGAATCAAAAAAGACGGATAATAATGAAATAACGATTCCAATCCAAAAATATCTTCCTAAAAAGAGTGCTGCTTTTTTTCGAGCTCCCTCTTCTATACGCTGGACAACAAGATATTGAATTGCAGTCACGACCCTTAAGCCAATATAGCCAATTAAAAAAGAAAGATAATAAGGATCAAAATCAGCTGATAAGCTTGATGTCATTATTAGGACAAAAAACATTTGCAGGATCAAAAAAATTCTTTGATGAAATAAATCTTTTCCAAACCGGTTAACAAAGATGGTTTGCCCTACCCAAGCCCACCAGATCGGAATAAAAATTAAGACAAATTTTACTAAATACTCTGCATGGATTTGACCATCTTCTACATGAAGTAAAACATGAGTCGCAGCCGTCACTGCCGCCACAAATAACAAATCATAAAAGAGTTCTAACCACGTCACTTTCTTTTCTTCCATTTCTGCACTCCCTCCTTATAGTTAATAGTATGCTAAAAATATATAGTAATTGGAAGAGAAAATAATATAGACATAAACATAAACCATTTCTCCTCATTATTGTATTCAACATAATCCCCTGGAACGTCAGTGTTACATTTTATATAGTAGATTACCCTTAAAATTTCAATATTAAAATATAATACTTTTAGGGCATTTAGTTTTTCTCCTATTTTATCCGCTACAATTCTATCTCCACCATATAGGGGTCACCCTACATGCCCATCAACTTAAGAAATTTTAATACCTTTAAGTACAAAAAAACGTTATCATTTCTAAACAGGATAGATTAGAAATGATAACGTTTTTTATTGTATGGATACTAGCTTATATTAGTCTTTCTGGTGCTGTGATGGTATATCATACTAATTAATAAAATGAAATAGAGACCTTAACAATACAAGGATCTCTTTAAATTAGAGATTCTGTAACTCAATTAGACTTAATTCTAGATCTAAATCTTTTTGTCTCTTTTTTTTTAAAACGTTTTCTGCCTGAAGCCCATTACTATCAAGCTAAAATTTTTTAGTACCTCCAGAACGAAATTTTTGTGTTAACTTGTATCAAAAATTTCATCCTTTCATAGTTGTCCATAGGATCTTAGGTCGATTATCGTTTTTGAGAAGAATACATTTCTCAAATTGATGGCAATATGGGGGGAAAATAATGTTACGATGTTTATAAAAAAGATGCGAAGAAATATGTTAATAGATTTTATAATAATATTTCGTTTAATATAATTTATTATGCCATAAGTGGACTATCTGTAGGTTTATTTTTTGGAGGAATATTCTACACATTTTATATACAATCAAAATTAAATAACCTTATCTTAAAATCATAAAAAAAGAAGGGAAAGACTTTATTGAAACTAAAAAAACGACTGTATACAGGTTTAGGAACTGGTTCATTTATATACATGATGGTTTTGCTATCAAGAAACAATAATATATCTATTACACGAAATGAGATAATAAGTGTTCTTATAATCTCAGCTTGTGCAGGCATTTTTACATTTATTTTTGATATTGAAGGAATTAACTATTTGTTCGCCTTAGTAATCCATTTTTTCATGATGATTATTGTTGTCTTTCTTATATCTACATATAACCATTGGATAGAAATATTCCCAACTGCTGATTTTCTTGAAAGTATAGTTTTGATATATGCATTTTCTTGGTTAATATTATTTTTAAATACAAAAAAAGATGCTAAGGAATTAAATAAGTTACTAAAAGATAAGAATAACATTTAAAGTGTCATTCTATACGGGGCTGGTGCATCGATATTGAATTAGCAAAACAAAATCCCCCCGGAATTTTAAAATACGCTATTCTTTCTATAGAATCATAGGAAAGGATGGCGTTTTTTCGTATATGGATATAAAGTTATTTTTAATTTGATGGAGAAGTGTTGTGCGCAGCTATTTAATAGACTAGAGAAAAGATATAAGTAATGGATGTATTAGGAAAAAAGGGGAAATATAATAAACTTTGAAAGAACTATTTATTATTGTCTAAAGGGGCGAGTTATATGAATGTTAAAATAGACGAAAAAACAATCACAACAGACCGGCTTTATATGAGAAAAGTAAGTTTAGAAGATATTGATGTTATTTATAACATCGTAAAACAAGATACAGTCGGTAAATGGCTTGCAGCATCTAGAGGGATGACAAAAGAAGAAGCAAAAATATATGTTGAAAAATTCGTAGATCATTGGAACCTATATGGCTTTGGGGTATGGGCAGTATTAAATAAAAGTACTGGGGGAATTATAGGACATTGTGGCTTAAGATATGTAGATCAAAAAGAAGATGAAGTTGAAATTATGTACCTTTTAGATCCGGCATCTTGGGGAAGTGGTTATGCAACCGAAGCTGCAAAAGCTTCTATTCAGTACGCTGCTAATTCGATGGGAATTAAAAAACTAATTGCGAGAATTAAAATTACAAATGATAAATCAAAAAAGGTATTAGAGACACTTGGGTTCCAATTTGCTTATGATAAGGATTATCCAGGGAAAAAACTATCCCATTATGAAATAAAATTGAAGTCATAAAAAATTTTTAAGAACAAAATTCATAGAAAGGTAATTAAATTCTTATATTCATTATTTATTTATGTACAAAAAAAGCTAGTAGAATACTAGCTTTTTTTGTCCTTCTTATAAGAAGGATTATGGTAATTAATCAGGTCGCTTGTTTAACAACAACACCCCTTTTTACGTATGTAAACTTAGGTTAGTTTACGTTGTCTTCCCTTTTCGAATCTCATGTCATCAACGCTTACGATAGGATAACTACATGTAGAAGACGGAAAAGGGGGTACTATAAAATATTAGCTTGATAGCGATTGGGTACCGCCAACAAGAGGCGAATTTTGCACGCTAAGCAAAAAAACAATAAGCTGTCCACATGGACAGCTTATTTACATTATTCTCGTTATTAGATGTTGATTAAAATTAGTTTATTCGTCTTATAGGTTAAATCGAGAGCAATTAGATCCAAAAATATTTCATTTCTTTTTGTATGTTATTTAAGGCAAATCTCTTTCGTTTTTTAAAGAAGTTCTTTGGCTCGTTTGAAGATAATCTCCAAAGAAGACGTGTATCCTGAGAGTGTTAGAGTAAGGGCTTGAACAAATTCCCAACCATCCTCAGCATGTTCGATAATAATACGCTTATAATCTTCTTTGGGTTGTCCTGTCCATCCATCAATTTCGACTTTCACAAATTTGTAATCATACATATTCTTCCACCCCTTTTTTTCTTAATTGTACCATTTAGAAGAAGCGATGTATTGTACTTTTTTGACTGTATACTCTATACATATGCAGTTAAAATAACGTCCCATTATTGGTAGCAAGTTTTTCATAAAATCCTTGTTTTGACTAAATTTTTTGTCTCTATGTCTATCTATCTCTTATACAAGATTTTAAGCATCATTGATATAGCGGGGGTTCTAGGGATCTTTGCTATTCTTTTTTGCATAAAATCTTGTATAAAAAATTAGTTAGACTAGTGTGTTTTACTGCGGTTCATTTCAAAATATAATTGAAAATTCATCTTTAAACTAAAAAAGAAGGTGTTACCTTTATATATTAATAACTTCGAAATATTGTATAACAGATAATTTGTATGCATTATTGATTAGCATTGCTTATTGTGCTAACGAATTAGGATAGTGTGGCGACCGACTAAATAGTTGCTTATCCTCAATTATTAGAAGGGAAGTTCTATCATTTCGCGAATTTATTAGACATAGACGAGTGTTATAATTTTCTATATCTACATAAAGAGGTGACTACGCATGAATCAAAGACCGCTAGAAGAAGAATACGCTGGGAGCTCCGGCGAATATATCCGTTTGGTGCCAGACGGTAATATCATTGACATTTTGCTCGCCCAGGAAAAGCAAATGACCGAGCTCCTGGCATCGTTGACCAAAAGCCAGGCCGCATATCGGTATGCGGAAGGAAAATGGACACTGAAAGAAGTCGTGGGCCACATTACAGACGCGGAACGCGTTATGACCTACCGCCTGCTCCGGTTCGCAAGAGGGGACCAGACGCCTCTGACCGGTTTCGATCAGGAATTGTTCCTGCCTCCTTTCGGAAGCTGGACAACCGCGCAATTGGCCGAAGACTACCGGGCCGTAAGGCAATCAACGATCACATTGCTGCGCGGGCTACCGGCGG
>NZ_MACG01000064.1 GCF_001884035.1 Bacillus tropicus | reverse complement strand
TATGGAAAAAATCGATGCGTTAAATGAAAATCATCGCGTTGGTCCAGATCCTGATAACTTTGATTTCTAAGATTAAAGAATGAGTAAAAAGAGTGCAAAATTGCACTCTTTTTTTATTGTCTATTTAATAAAATGTTTCTGTTTATATTATGACTTTTAAATTACTTTAGGAGATCTAAAGAACGGATTTTAAGACAGTATTAAAGTTTGACATGTAATCATGCATTCGATAATATATATGCTATAGCATGTATATTATAAGTTATTTGGAGGTGGCATACGGACTTATATGAGTTAACAGGGTATTTTGTTCATTGTAATGATGTGAAGTTAACAAATTATTTAATGTAAGTTATTAATCATATATTCCTTATAAAATTCACCTTTATATGCTATAGCATATAAAGGTCGCCTCTTAACTTGTAATGGCGAAAATTTAAATAATACAGTAGATATATTATGAAACGAGGAGATTTTAGTTATGGAAAAATTCATATTAGCGTTTGATAGAGAACTTGTAATTGCAGAAAAAAAAGACTCAACATGGAGCGTCCAATCACAGTTTGTAGGTGCGAATCCCGTTGCGTTAGCTTCTGATCCATACGACCCAGAAAGAATGTATTGTGGTACTTTTGATAGGGGATTATGGAGAAGCAAAGACGGAGGAGGTTCTTGGGAAGCAATTGGTACGTTACCTTCTTTTGGTGAAGTGTTCCCAGCTAATGCTATTCATATGAGAGCTATTACAGCAGTTGCTGTATCTCCAGCGAAGGGGGATGACGGTAACGGGATTGTCTATGTAGGAATTGAACCGAGTGCAATGTTTGTATCTAAAAATGGAGGAGACAGTTTTGAACTGCTAACGGATTATCGACAAATACCATCGTATTCATCATGGTTCTTCCCTCAACGAACATATACGCACCACGTAAAACATATTGAAATTGATGCTAATAATCCAGAAACTATTTACACAACGATTGAGGTAGGAGGATTAATTAAAAGTGTAGATGGCGGTATGACATGGACTGAGGAAAAAGAGGGGAATTATCCTCAAGATATTCACATTCTTACATCACATCGCAATGCACCAAATCGCTTATACGGGGTGTTAGGTGATTCATTCTTGAAAGAACCAGGTCACGAGTATGCGGAGAGTAATGATGGAGGTAAGACTTGGAACTATATGTGTAGTGGGCTAAAACATCATTACGCATATCAAATGGCAGTTAACCCAAATGATCCAGAAAATATTATTATCGCGACATCTTCAAATCCACACGTAGCACATGATTACAGTAATGGAAATTGTGAATCATTTATTTATAAGAAAGAAAAAGATCAGCCTTGGGCAGAAATGAATGCAGGTTTACCAACTCCTAAAGGCACAATCATACCAGTATTAAAGGCAACAAGTGATGGAACGTTCTATCTGTTTAGCAATAAAGGAGTGTATCAGTCAGTAGATGGTGGATCAAATTGGACATCATTAGAGATTCCTTGGGAGAATAGATTTATGGAACAACATCCGTATGAGATGTTAATTATTAAATAAGCGATGAGTATAGTTTTTACTACTATTCATTAAAAATGGTTAGTTGAATTTAAATTTACAATGTAAGAAGCCAGGTAATGTGTTATTCATGCTACCTGGCTTTTTGCTGGTTAAATTTATATTTGTTTAAATATGAAACACGCAGGATATATTAATAGAGAATGGGTAAAATAGTATCGAATGATCACTAGATTATATCAATGATGTTATAAGACGTTTTTTAGGTAAACTGAAGTGGTTTAAATGAAGCAGTTTAGTTAGATTTAGAATGAATGGCAAATTGGTGTTATGGAGTTCAATGATTTAAAAATGAACTCTTTTAAACGCATATTATCTTTGAGATGTATCATTTTGAAGAATATTAAAACTCAGGAGGAATTGAATTATGACAAAAGATTTCTACACTGCATTGAAAGAAAGACGTACATATTATGGGATTAATAAAGAGGTACAAGTATCGGATGAAAAAATTAAAGAAATCGTGGAGTTTGCTGTGAAATATACGCCATCCGCTTTCAATTCTCAAACTGCGCGATTAGTTGTATTATTTGGTGAAGCTCATAATAAATTATGGGATATTACAACTGAAACATTAAGAAAAGTAGTTGGAGATGGAGATTTTTCAGGAACGCAACAAAAAATGGATTCCTTTAAAGCTGGTTATGGAACAGTACTATTCTTTGAAGATGAGGCTATCGTTAAATCGCTTCAAGAAAAATTCGCTGCATATGCTGAAAACTTCCCAATTTGGTCACACCAAGCATCAGGTATGCACCAATTAGTCGTGTGGACAGGTTTAGAAGCAGAGGGATTAGGGGCATCTTTACAACATTATAATCCATTAATTGATGATGAGGTAAAACAAGAATGGAATGTTCCTACTAACTGGAAACTAATTGCACAAATGCCATTTGGTAATCCAACAGCTGCGCCAGGTGAAAAAGAATTCCAACCATTAGAAGAGCGTGTGAAATTTCACAAATAATTAACTGTTCTCTAAAGGATAGTTTTAAATTAATAACCTAATTAGGATGAATAAATACAAATATTTTTGTGAAAAAAGAATCCATTTTCAATATGGATTCTTTTTTATATAGTAGAAAAATATTCGTATTTATAAATTAATTAGTAATTCTTTGAGACGCATATATTTTATATAGAGGAGAAACAATAATTTCTAGAGACAGGAGTGTAATAGTGACTATGTAGGAGGGATAGAGGTGATGAAAAAATGGATATTTTATTAGCGATTTTACCAGCGTTATTTTGGGGAAGTATTGTACTCTTTAACGTTAAATTAGGCGGAGGCCCTTATAGTCAAGTACTTGGAACAACTTTTGGTGCACTTCTTTTCTCAATAGGTATTTATATTTTTGTAAAACCAGTGTTAACGCCTATGGTAATTGGAGTAGGAATTGTATCAGGGTTATTTTGGGCATTGGGACAAGCTAATCAATTGAAAAGCATTGATTTAATTGGAGTTTCTAAAACAATGCCTATTTCAACCGGGATGCAATTAGTTTCAGCTACTTTATTTGGGGTAATCGTATTTCATGAATGGTCCACAACTGTGTCTGTGATATTAGGTGTTTTAGCACTTATTTGTATCATAATCGGAATCGTTCTCACATCACTCCCGAGTTCAGAAGAGAAACAACAAGCGCAAGCAGGGAACTTAAAAAGAGGAATTTTAATTTTATTAGTGTCTACTTTTGGCTATTTAGTTTATGTAGTCGTAATACGATTATTTAACATAGACGGATGGTCGGCATTATTGCCACAAGCGATTGGCATGGTGTTAGGTGGAATCCTACTAACATTTAAGCATAAACCATTCAATAAATATGCGATTCGCAATATTATTCCTGGCTTAATTTGGGCAGCCGGAAATATGTTTTTATTTATTTCACAGCCGCGTGTAGGGGTGGCCACAAGCTTTTCCCTTT
>NZ_MACG01000063.1 GCF_001884035.1 Bacillus tropicus | reverse complement strand
CGATATATCCCATTGGAACCATACTTTCAACATCGGCACGTTTTTCTGGATCTGCAAATTTTTCAGCATTAATCGGCGTATTGATAGCACCAGGTCCAATATTATTCACACGAATTCCTTTTGGTGCATATTCCAGTGCTAATGTTTCAGTCATTAACTTAATACCACCTTTACTTGCTGCATAGTGAACAAATAACGGCCATGGAATTTGTTCGTGAACGCTTGACATGTTAATAACGCTACCTTTAATATCGTTCTCTACAAAATATTTAATTGCTTCTCGACTTCCTAAGAAAGCGCCTGTTAAATTTGTATTAATTACTCTATTCCAATCACGTAATGGCATTTCATGTGAAGGTACTGGATTTTCAATACCCGCATTATTAATCATGACATCTAGTGTACCAAATTCTTTTACAGCTGACTGAACGAGATCGATAACATCCGATTCGACTGTTACATCTCCTTTTATCGCAATAGCTTCTCCCCCTACTTTTTTAATCTCGTCTACTAATTCTTTCGCTTCCGATTCATCAGATCGATAATTTACTACAACCTTTGCTTGTTCTTCTCCAAAACGAACTGCCATTGCTCTTCCAAGACCTTTTGCAGCACCTGTAATAACAACTACTTTTCCTTTTAAATCTGTATACATATTTTTTTCCTCCTCGTTATCCTTTTGCAATTCCTAACATAACTCCAGCTGCGACAATAAAAATAATCCCAATGATAATCGCATTAAACTGACGTTTTGTTTTCTTTTCACCTAAAATAAAAATGCCACCTAAAGTCG
>NZ_MACG01000062.1 GCF_001884035.1 Bacillus tropicus | reverse complement strand
ACGTTTCACGTTGTTTGTTTCGTTCAGTTTTCAAAGAACTACTTGGTCGCTCATTTGCGACTTCCTTATGTTAACACCTTCGTTAGTTAATGTCAACTAAGTTTTTTATTTCGTTTGCCGCTTTCGACGTTAATGTCATCGGCGACTTGTTCTATATTACACCTCTAAGTAGCAATCGTCAACACCTTTTTATAAATATATTCAAGTTAATATTTTGACACTCTCTAACCTAGAGAAGAATCTATAAAAATTACATTACTAGAAAAGCAACTTCTACTTCTCTTTAATCTCCTCTTCCAAAATATATCCAAGTTACCTTAGCCCTATAGACTTAATTTATATGAAAGGTTTTACTTAATGAAACAAACAATATTAATAAAGACTAATGTGTAATTAAAAAGTTATTCCCCAAATACCTCCTTGTTTATCACGCACCCCATTAGAAAGGATTAAAGATATACGTATTCTTATAATATACAACGATACAGAAGTTCATAATAAACTTGTATACTATTCTAGTTATAGAGTTCCCCTTATATGAGGTAATCCTTACTTATCTGTTTACTCATAAACATATACAAATATACTTACTAACTATCCTGCGTCACTGAAATATCCATCTTATATCTCTTTCATCTTTAGGCCTCATCCATTTCCATACAGCCTAGTGGTAATAGCCGTTATATCCTCTTAGCAGAAACTTAAGATATGCATACAAACTACATTCGAGGTCCGAACCGATTAATAGCATTTCTTTTTCAGTATATATACAGGATTAAAAATACGAACCTCAATTGATCTAGTATACTCAACACACCGAAGGGGAATAAGTGTTCTTTTATTTGTATCACTTTTTATAACATTTAAGTATGTTTATCCTCTACCTATAACATGTAATTTTATTGTTCTTTTATATATCCTTCGTTTTGAAATACATATAGAATTACAAATTCACTTATTTCTAGCTACAAGCCTAAAATTCCGATATAAAACGAGCCTGAATTTCTAATCTAAAAAAAATCTAACTCTTACTTTGGGGACACAGCCAAAATAACTTTTACATTTAAGATAAAAGGTATATTCAATATTCCCGACTCCGCTGCTCTGAAGATGAATGTATCATATCTGTCACCGCATGATATAGATTTTCTGGATGTTCAGCAATCCGGTGACATAAATACAAATACCACTCTTTCCCATAAGTCAAATATACTCTAGCGTTATGTCCTTTGTTTTTCAAATCACTTAACATATCCGGACGAATTCCATATAACATTTCTATCTCTACATTAGATTGACTAAAATATTGACGTTGTTCCATCTCTTTAATAAGAATTTCATCATGTGTAGCTATAGATAGAGGGTGATTGTTTTCAATTAGTTGTTCTACAATTTGAAGATACTGCTGATTTAAATCGGTTGACCTAGGCATAGCAATATCCGGAACTTCTTGATAGGCACCTTTTACAACTCGTATTTTCCCTGGATAATTTAGGAGTTCTTGAATATCATTGTTCGATCGATATAAATGTGCCTGAATTGTTATCCCTACATTAGGATATTGCTCTGTTGTTTTTTTATAGATAGAAAGAATGTCCTCTGCCTTAGATGATTCTTCCATACTTATCATAAGGGTAGTTCCTTGTACATTTGCCTTCTCTGCCAACTCCATTAAATGAATATAAGATATTTCTGGATCTATAGATAATCCAATATGCGATAAATCAAGTGATACTGTTTGTTTTATAGAAAGAGCACCCACGTCCCCAATAAGATTCAAAAACTCATTTTTTGCTTTATAACACTCCTTTATATCTAGCTTATTTTCCCCTATATACTCCAGTGAAGTATGATACCCTTTTGTAATTAGTTCTTTTGCCGTCACAATCCCCTCATGTCTCGTTTCTCCGGTGACAAAGCGTTTCGCAGCTTGCAACAATAACACATAGAGCTCCGTGGATTGTTGTACATAGGATTTTATATGTTCATTTCTTGCAATCGATTTAAATGCCTGAGCTACTTGAAATTCTTTCGTCATCACATTTTCATCTCCCTTAGAACTATTTGATCCAACTATAGCATGCTAAACTGGTTCGTATTAGTACCATTTTAACCAAATTTTTATGGTACCAATTTTGATGAAGGGAGCATTTATATGCTTTGGATACCTATTGATCGATCGTTAGATATTAGTTTAATTCGACAGGTTTATTACCAAATACGTGAGCGAATATTAAATGGAGACCTACAGTCCGGAGAAAAGTTACCATCAACACGGGAATTATCTTCTGAGTTAAACGTATCTAGGAATGTAATTTTAGAAGCTTATGATCAATTATTTTCCGAAGGTTTTTTGGTCGCTCGACAGGGAGCAGGAACATTCATTGCCGAGGGGACTTATTTAGAACAACGTAAAAAAGCAACTCTAATTGATTCTTTATCTTGGTGCGAAGAAATAAACAAAGACAGTAACATCATTAATTTTCGTTCAGGGATACCAGCATTAGACTTATTTCCACGCAAGAGATGGGCAAATTTGTCTCACACAATATGGCACGAAGCACCTCCTTCTACGTTTGGATACGATATTCCCGAAGGGCGTCCCGAATTAAGAAAGGCTTTATCACGCTATTTATTAAAAACAAGAGGAGTTTTTTGTCATCCAGAACAATTAGTGATTACTTCTGGTGCAACTCAAGCTTTAACACTTGTTTCTAAATTACTTTTATCAACGGGTGATGAAGTAATAATAGAAGATCCTATTACCAATGACATTCAAACAATTTTTAAAAATTCAGGAGCCTTCCTTTATCCTATACCAGTTGATGATAATGGGATGGATACATCTTTGCTACCTGTAAATAAAAATCCAAAATTTATCTTTATTACTCCTTCTCATCAGTTTCCTTTAGGTGGAACATTACCGATTCAACGACGGGTTCAATTGATTAACTACTCAAGAAAAACAAATTGCTACCTCATTGAAGATGATTATGACAGTGAATTTCGATATGAAGGCTCACCCGTAAGTTCATTACAGGGATTGGATCCCGAGCGTGTTATATATATAGGTTCATTTAGTAAAATTTTATCACCGGCCCTTAGGATGGGATACTTAGTTCTTCCCTCACACCTTATTGAAAAATGTCGCAAAGTAAAATGGTTTTCAGATCTACATACACCTTCTTTAAATCAGCTTGTTCTTGCTAAATTTATTACCGAAGATCATTTGGAACGGCATATTATGAAGATGAAAAAACTCTATAAAAATCGAAGAAACTTCCTTATCCAGCAATTAAAATTAGCATTCTCAAATAAGATCAATATTTTCGGCTATTCTACAGGATTACACTTGATTGTTGAATTCAATCAAGTTCAATTCACAAAAGAATTACTTGAGGAAATTCAACAACTCGGAGTAAAAGTATATCCCGTGGAAGACCACGCCATTAAAAAAGGAAAACATCATAATCAAATTATTATAGGGTACGGACATTTAACAACTGAAGAAATAAAAGAAGGGGTGAACAGGCTACAGAGGGCATTATCTTGTATATATTCTTGTTAACAAATAGACAGTTTAATCAACTTGGCCATATTTTTCTGAAGGTACACTATTTAAATGTGAAATCATAATTAAATCAAGGTGTTTCTTGTTAGATCAACGTACTTATAGAGGCGACATTAATTACAAGATTACTCCATTAAACACAAAAAAGACGAGTCATTCTGACTCGTCTTACAGTTGCTTGGCGACGTCCTACTCTCACAGGGACAAGGTCCCAA
>NZ_MACG01000061.1 GCF_001884035.1 Bacillus tropicus | reverse complement strand
ACCATCGGCGCTAGAGAGCTTAACTTCCGTGTTCGGTATGGGAACGGGTGTGACCTCTCTGCCATCATTACCAGACATTATTCTTTTGAGACAATCATTATTATAACTTATTCACTTTAAAAGTCAACAAGTTTTTTATGTTCTCTCAAAACTAGATAACATTTGCTACATATTATATGGTTAAGTCCTCGATCTATTAGTATTCGTCAGCTCCACATGTC
>NZ_MACG01000060.1 GCF_001884035.1 Bacillus tropicus | reverse complement strand
ATTCCGTCCCGAGCCACTCTCAGGATATTAAGTGGGCCCACTTAATATCCTTTTTATTTGTGTAATTTTACAAAATTGAGTAGTTATTTTAAAATAGAATGAGGAGCCTCTAGCAGTTGAAGCTAGAGGTTTTTCTATAGATCGTATAGGATTCCGTGTAAAAGTGGATCATACATGAGTCTGTGAGAATAAAGGAGAAAGTACTTAAGCAAAAGATGCGGTCATATAGGGACATACTATGTAGACATCAATGTGTTTAGGGATATTGACCATATTTTTACCCCGCTATTTACCGGGCAGTAAGCCCCCCACCTTAAAATTCAGCAAAAACAAAGAAGTTAGGTGGGGGCGGGCTGCCCGTAAAAGCCCGATTGGTGAGGGCTAATAATCAGTGGGTGATGAAGAAAACACCCACTGATTAAAGTTTCACTTTATAAGGAGGAAATAGACGATGATGGGAAAGAAAATTTTAGTAGTTGATGATGAAAAGCCGATTGCGGATATTTTGAAGTTCAACCTAGAAAAAGAGGGTTTTGAAATTGTAATGGCGCATGATGGTGATGAAGCGATTGAAAAAGCGACTGAAGAACAGCCAGATATGGTTTTATTAGATATTATGCTACCAGGTAAGGATGGCTTAGAGGTTTGCCGTGAAATACGTAAAAGCTCAGAAATGCCGATTATTATGCTTACAGCGAAAGACTCTGAAATCGATAAAGTATTAGGTCTGGAGCTTGGGGCAGATGATTATGTAACGAAGCCATTTAGTACGAGGGAATTACTTGCTCGAGTGAAGGCGAATTTACGTCGCCATCAACAAGGTGGTGCTGCAGAAAAAGAAGAAAATACGGAAATGGTTATTGGACCAATTGTTATCAATCCAAATGCGTATAGTGTAACGAAGCGTGAGGAAAATATTGAGCTTACACATCGTGAATTTGAGTTACTACATTATTTAGCAAAACATTTGGGACAAGTTATGACACGTGAACATTTATTGCAAACAGTTTGGGGTTATGACTATTTTGGAGATGTACGTACAGTGGATGTAACAGTGCGTCGTTTACGTGAAAAAATTGAAGATAATCCAAGTCATCCTACATTAATTGTCACTAGACGTGGAGTAGGGTATTACTTGCGTGACCCAGAGCAGGAATAGTATATGAAGAAAGTCGGTTTTTTTCAATCTATTCATTTAAAATTTGTACTCATATATATGCTATTAATATTGATAGCTATGCAAGTTATTGGAGTATATTTCGTAAGAGAATTAGAAAAGAGTCTTGTACAAGGCTTTAGAGATTCTTTAACGCAACAAACGAACTTATTATCGTATAACTTGAAACAAGAGTTTAAAAAAAGTTATACAAAAGCAGAGAAAGAGTCAACAGATGAAACGATTAAAACTTCCATTCGAAAATTTGCCTCTGATCGAAAGAAAGATATTCAAGAGGTAAGTGTATTTGATGCGAATAGAAAGCTGCTCGCTATTTCAGATGAGTCAAAGCAAAACAAGGTAAATAGAACATCAACTGATATAGCTGTTCAGCGTGTATTGGTACAAAAAAAACCAGAAGTGAAAATTGAGAAGGATGGTCGTACAGGTCACCGTGTACAAGTTATGATTACTCCTATTATGGATGATAACAACAAGGATGCACTTGGTGCTATTTACGTTGTTGCATCTATGGAAGATGTTTATAAGCAGATGAAGGATATTAATCAAATCTTTGCGACCGGAACCGTTATTGCATTACTCGTAACAGCTGTACTTGGAATTTTGTTAGCTCAAACGATTACGAGACCAATCTCTGATATGCGAAGACAAGCGATTGAAATGGCAAAAGGGAACTATTCAAGAAAAGTAAAAGTGCATAGCCATGATGAAATTGGACAATTAGCATTATCTTTCAATAATTTATCAAAAAAATTACAACAAGCTCGTTCTTCAACGGAAAGTGAAAGACGTAAATTGTCATCTGTATTATCACATATGACAGATGGAGTAATTGCTACTGACCGAAAAGGGGACATTATTTTATTAAATGATCCTGCGGAAAAGATGCTAAATGTTTCGCGTGAAACGGCGCTTGATCAATCTGTTTTAGAAGTATTGGGAATACAAGAAGAATTTACGCTCGATCATTTATACGAAGAACCTGATTCTGTTTTATTAGATTTTAGTACGAGAAATGAGCCATATATTTTACGCGCTAGTTTCTCTGTTATTCAAAAAGAGACAGGGAAAGCAAATGGTTTAATTGCCGTATTATATGATGTAACTGAGCAGGAGCGTATAGAAAGGGAACGCCGCGAGTTTGTAGCAAATGTCTCTCATGAATTAAGAACGCCGTTAACGACAATGCGCAGTTATTTAGAGGCACTTACAGACGGTGCGTGGCAAGATCCGAATATTGCACCGCAATTTTTAACAGTTACACAAGAAGAAACAGAAAGAATGATTAGACTTGTAAATGCGTTATTGCAACTATCTAAACTCGATAGTACAGAACATCGTTTAATGAAAGAATGGGTCGACTTTACTGACTTCTTTAATAACATTATTGATCGTTTTGAAATGTCTAAAGAGCAAAACGTAAGTTTCAAACGATCTTTCTCTAAAAAATCTCGATTTATTGATATGGATACGGATAAAATTACGCAAGTATTGTACAACATTATTTCGAATGCATTAAAGTATTCACCAGAAGGTGGAACAGTAACATATCGCTTACGTGATCGCGGGGAATTATTAGAGATTAGTGTAAGTGACCAAGGAATGGGTATTCCGAAAGAAAACGTCGATAAAATCTTTGAACGTTTTTATCGCGTAGATAAAGCACGTTCAAGACAAATGGGTGGTACAGGACTTGGATTAGCAATTGCGAAAGAAATGATTGAGGCACATGGTGGCTCGATTTGGGCAAAGAGTGAGGAAGGAAAAGGGACAACGATTTATTTCACATTGCCAATGGCAGCGGATGAAGAGGACGATTGGGAATGAGTATGGAAAATGTTAAAACGATAGTTTTAATTAATTTAGTTGTAATTAGTTTATTTCTTACTTTTAACTTATGGACGTATGTGCCAGATTCCACATCTATGCAAAATGCAAAATTTGTACAGGGGAATGAAGGAACTACGCAAACTAAAATCGCTGATGTTGTCCGCCCTACTTCTATCATCGTGCATAAAGATAAAAATCATTACGGGAGCAAAAGAGAGGGAGATATAGAATCAATCTATAAAACTTTGGAAGCAGGGGAATTACATGCTTTCAAAGAGATATCGATTGCTAAGGCTGACTTCCTTTCTTATGTGCATGGTGAAGGGAAAATTGAACTTCTTTTCCCTACCAACATCCCATTTGATGCAGTTAAATCTATGTTTAGTATGAAGGAAAAAAGTATAGATAAGCCTAAACACTTTAATCGAATTATTCTTGATCCTTCTAGAAGTAGGGATCAGGAAATTAAAATTAATTTTGTTTCTGATGGTGATAACTCTAGAATATATGAAGCAAAATTAAGTGGTGTGTATTTAAAAGATATTGTAAATGCACAAAACCAATTTATAGTATCCGCGAAACCTTATTTTGACTATCAAATTAATGATATGAAAAAGCTATTTTTACCAGATGGAACGACAGAATTAAGTAATATAACATATATTTCATCTAATTTAGCGGTTGATACATTTAAGAATGCCCTTTTTAGTGACCCACGTTATTTAAGCCCTATTATCGAGCCAACGAAAGAAATATTTACAGACGGTATTAGGTCTATGGAGATTGAAAACAATCAGCATATGCTAAAGTATAAAAATTCTTCTGTTTCAAGCGAGAAAACGACAGATAATTTAATGCTTTTACAAAAAAGCTTTGATTTTGTAAATGGTCATAGTGGAAGTCTGGATTCATACCGTTTGGACTATATGAATAAAGGACAGACAGTATTCCGCTTACAGGAAGATGGATATCCTGTATTCAATACAGATGGATTAGCTGAATTGAGACAAGTATGGGGATCAGAAGAAGTAATGGAATACGAAAGACCGTTGTTGTCTTTAAATACGAAAGGTATTGAACAGAAGGTTACTCTTCCATCAGGACACGTTGTGATAGCATCCTTAGAAAATAATGCCGCGGTAGATAAAAGATTCATTAAAGACATTGGTATTGGATACAAATTAGCACTAGACGGACAAGTAGCGCGACTACAGCCAATTTGGTATGTAAAGTTTGTTGAAGATGAAGCTGGCAAACAAAAAATATATGAGTGGAGTGAGGGAGGACTAAATGGATTGGGATCGGATTAAAACCATATTTATTGTGACCTTTTTTGTTTTGGACCTCTTTCTCATCTTTCAATTCATTCAAAAGCAAGATAGTAATCAATTGGAGCTTATTGCAGAAACAAAGATAGATCAAGAATTAAAAGCAAACAAAATTACAATGGGTAATTTCCCTAAAGAACCGAAAAAAGAGTCATTTATTAGGGCTGAAAACAAGGCATTTAAAGAAGAAGATATACAGTCTTTAAAAAATCAAACGGCGCATATACAAAATATGTACAAGATAGAAAGTAAGCTAAAAGAGCCCTTTTTAAATACAAAATCGTTATCCAAAGATAAGTATAATGATTTTTTGAAGAACTATGTATTGGATGGACAAAAGTATGAGTTTGGGTCGATGAAAGACTCTAAAATTTACTTCTTCCAAAAATATAAAGATAAGCCTATTTTCTATAACGATCAGGCGATGATTGTTGTGGAATTAAATGAAAAAAATGAACTTGTGTCGTACACGCAGACGATGCTAACAGATTTAAAAGAGATGGGTGAAAGTGAAAAAACGAAACAGCAAGAAATTATTACTGCCCAAACTGCTTTAGAAAATCTGTATTTAAAAAATAAAATTCATGGGAATACACATGTAAAAGAAGCGCAAATTGGTTATGCCAACCTTACCGCATCTACTTCTAATAACCAAGTACTTGCTCCAACGTGGAACTTAAAGACGGAGCAGAAGCAGGACTTCTTTGTAAATGCAATTGAAGGACAAGTTATGGAATTAGGTGAAAAGGAAAATCAAGTGGTTGATGAACATACTGGAGTGAGAAAGAATGGGGTTGCATTTTAGCGTACTTGCAAGTGGAAGTACAGGAAATATGCTATATGTAGGAACTGATGAAAAAAAATTACTTGTCGATGCAGGTTTAAGTGGTAAAGCAACTGAGGCTTTATTTAAACAGGCAGAATTAAATATAAATGATGTATCGGGTATTCTTGTAACACATGAACATAGTGACCATATTAAAGGATTAGGTGTATTGGCACGTAAATATGATTTGCCTGTTTATGCAAATGAGAAAACATGGAGTGCAATGGAACACTTAATAGGAAATATTCCAACTGAGCAAAAGTTTATTTTCTCAGTTGGGGATGTAAAAACATTCGGTGATATTGAGGTCGAGTCATTTGGAGTTTCACATGATGCGGCAGAGCCAATGTTCTATGCTTTTCATAACAATAATAGAAAGTTAGCTCTTATTACAGATACGGGATACGTAAGTGACCGTATGAAAGGTGTTATTAAGGGGGCTAACGCTTTCGTATTTGAAAGTAATCATGACGTGGAAATGCTTCGTATGGGACGTTATCCATGGAGTATTAAACGACGTATTTTAAGTGATGTGGGGCACGTTTGTAATGAAGATGCTGCATTAGCGATGGCGGATGTAATTACAGATGAGACAAAGCATATTTATTTAGCCCATTTAAGTTTAGATAATAACATGAAAGAACTGGCGCGAATGTCAGTATCACAAGTATTAGAGGAAAAAGGATTTGGAGTGGGAGAAGCCTTTGAAATCCACGATACAGATCCAAAAATGCCTACAAAAATTCAATACGTATAATTCTCCATTTTAGTAAACAATAAAGGTGAATATAGTTGTTTTCAGGAAGATGGGTGAACAAATATGTCCTTTATTGATGGAGAAAATTATCGTATGAAACGTGCAAGGAAAAAGAAGCATAAAGGTATTGTTATTTCTAGCATAGCAGGAACAATTGTAGGAGCTTCGTTATTTGCATTTGGAGCTCCTTTATTTTCAAATGATACAGACGCGTTTCCGCAAGCTGAAGCAAGTGGAAGTAATATGGCGGAAGCTCAAGGCATTAAACAGATTAGCTTTGTGGATGCTGTTGATCGTGCGTCTGAAGCTGTTGTTGGGGTTATTAATATTCAACGAGATAATTTTTCAGAGGCAGATTCAGAAGCAGGTACGGGATCAGGTGTAATTTATAAGAAGACAGATGGTCAAGCTTATATTGTAACGAATAATCATGTTGTTGCTGGAGCAAATCGTATTGAAGTAAGTTTAAGTGACGGTAAGAAGGTTCCTGGAAAGGTATTAGGAACCGATGTAGTCACAGATTTGGCTGTACTAGAGATAGATGCAAAGCATGTGAAAAAAGTCATTGAGATTGGCGATTCTAATACTGTTCGTAGAGGAGAACCAGTCATTGCGATTGGAAACCCGCTCGGGCTACAATTTTCTGGAACCGTCACACAAGGTATTATCTCGGCTAATGAGCGTATTGTCCCTGTAGATTTAGATCAAGATGGACATTATGATTGGCAAGTAGAAGTATTGCAAACAGACGCAGCAATTAATCCGGGTAATAGTGGTGGTGCGCTTGTAAACGCAGCAGGTCAATTAATTGGTATTAACTCAATGAAAATTGCTGCAAAAGAAGTAGAAGGAATTGGACTAGCTATTCCTGTTACTAGAGCTGTTCCAATTATGAATGAATTAGAGAAGTATGGAAAAGTAAGAAGACCGTATGTTGGAATTGAACTTAGATCATTAAATGAGATTCCAAACTACTATTGGTCAAAAACGTTGCATTTACCAGGCAATGTAACAGAGGGAGTTTGCATTTTAGATGTGAAAAGCCCTTCGCCAGGTGCAGATGCTGGTTTACGAGAACACGATGTGATTGTAGCAGTAGATGGAAAACCAGTACGCGATATTATCGGATTCCGTACGGCCTTATATGATAAAAAAATTAATGATAAAATGACTCTTACGTTTTATCGTGGTACAAAACGAGCAACAACAACGGTTAAACTAGGCATTCAAAAGTATTAAAAACAGGAGGGCCTACCTCCTGTTTTCTATTGTAGAAAAGTGAGGTGAAGAATATGAATTTACCTTGTTGTTTAGAACATGTTGAATTAGCTTTAGATATTATTGTGGATGAGTGTGAAGTTCCGCCGGTTATTAACAATGTGGATAACTCAGAAAAAGAGAAAAAAACATGTGAATTTTGTCAAAATGAGGCGACATATGTTGTATCGAACACAGATTCTCACACAATATGTGGGTAACAATTGTGGATATGTGGATAAGTTATGTGGATAACATGTTTGTAAGGTGGGGAATACGTGTGAATATCTCGATTATTTCAATTGGGAAATTAAAAGAAAAATATTTAAAACAAGGTATAGCAGAATACTTAAAACGATTATCTGCATACGCAAAAGTAGAAGTAATTGAATTGCCAGATGAAAAGGCACCAGAAAATTTAAGTGAAGCAGAAATGTTAATTGTAAAAGAAAAAGAAGGAATACGTATACTGGATAAAATTTCTGATGATACGCATGTCATTGCGTTAGCGATAGAAGGAAAACAAAAATCATCAGAAGAATTTGCAGTAAGCTTAGATCGTCTTGCTACATATGGGAAGAGTAAAGTGGCATTCGTAATTGGTGGATCACTTGGGTTAAGTTCAGAAGTGATGAAGCGTTCAAATGAATCACTTTCTTTTTCAAAAATGACATTACCACACCAATTAATGCGATTAGTGTTACTTGAGCAAGTGTATAGGGCATTTCGGATTAATCGTGGGGAACCGTATCATAAGTAAAATTACTTTTTGTATATAAAAAGAGTAAAAAAGACCATTGGATAAAAATCACCGATGGTCTTTTACACATTAATATGTGTTATATAGATTTCCTAAAATAAGTATGTTTCTATTTCTAACAAAGTATGCTGTAATATGAAGAGGAAAAAGTATAAGTAGTCATAGAAGTGAGGAGTTAAAGGTGAAGAAGTTTAAGAAATTTTACTTGGAGATTACGAGTGTATGTAATCTTGCGTGCAGCTTTTGTCCGCCGACGGAAAGGCAGAAGCAATTCATTTCTGTGGAGGATTTTGCTAAAAGGTTAGACCAAATTAAACCACACACAGACTACATTTATTTGCACGTGAAGGGTGAGCCGTTGCTTCATCCGAAAATAGATCAATTGTTAGATTTAAGCCATGAAAAAGGGTTTAAAGTTAATATTACAACGAACGGAACGTTAATTAATAAGAGAAGGCATAGACTGTTAAATAAGCCTGCTTTAAGACAAATGAATTTTTCACTGCATAGTTTTGATGGACACCCAGGTTCACAAGATAAAGAAGGCTATGTAAGAAGTATACTTTCCTTCATTAGAGAGGCGACAAGTCAATCGGATTTAATTGTTTCACTTAGATTATGGAATTTGACGCAGGATAATAAAACAAATGCTGAAATCCAGAAGAATAGAGAGCTATTATCCATCATTGAAAATGAGTTTGATTTATCTTATCAAATTGAAGAGAAGCTTACACCAGGAAAAGGTATAAAAATTGCGGAACGTGTCTTTATTAATCAAGACTATGAATTCCAGTGGCCAGCATTGCATGAAGAAGAGGATGATGGAAAAGGATTCTGTCACGGCCTTCGAAATCAAGCTGGTATTTTAGCGAACGGAACGGTTATTCCTTGTTGTTTAGATGGTGAAGGGATTATTAATCTTGGAAATATTAATAATGATTCATTCTCTAACATTATAGAAGGCGAAAGAGCAACAAACATTGTCGATGGATTTTCTAGAAGAGTTGCAGTTGAAGAGCTATGTAGAAAATGTGGATACCGTAAAAGATTTGGAAAGTAAACATGAAATAAGCCCTCATAAAGCGAGGGCTTATTTTTTTATTCTTGATAAGACCTCTCTAATTCATCAATTAGGGAACCGACGTAAGAAACAGTCCTGCGGATTGCATCTGGTTTTGACATATCGACTCCGGCATGTTTCATTAATTCAAGTGGTTTCATCGTACCACCAGCGCGAAGTACATCTAACCAGCGGTCAACAGCAGGTTGACCTTCTTCTTTAATCATTTGAGCCACCGCAGTAGATGCAGTGAGGCCTGCGGAATAAGTGTAAGAATATAGTCCCATATAATAATGAGGTTGACGCATCCAAGTTAAGCCAGCACCTTCATCGATTTCTACAGAATCACCCCAGAATGTCGAAAGTACATTTGTTTTTATTTCAGTTAAAGTTGTAGCTGTAAGTGCTTCTCCTTCTTCTGCTAGGCTGTATACCCTCCTTTGGTATTCCCCCTCAAGTAAGTGAGTAACAAAGTTATGATAATATGTGCCGAGTAGTTGTAGAATCACCCATCTACGCATTCTCTTATCGTCAGTAGTTGCTAATAAATGCTGGGCTAATAGTAATTCATTCATTGTAGATGGTGCTTCAACGAAGTACATAGATGGACGTACGTTCATAATACGCTGGTTTTTATTTGCTAAATAAAAATGACCAGCATGCCCAAATTCATGAGCCAATGTGAAGCAGCCGCGCATCGTATTTTGCCATGTAATTAAAATGTATGGATGAGAACCAT
Organism: Bacillus tropicus; assembly: GCF_001884035.1. Lineage (GTDB taxonomy): Bacteria > Bacillota > Bacilli > Bacillales > Bacillaceae_G > Bacillus_A > Bacillus_A tropicus. Next base: position 104,192 of record NZ_MACG01000060.1, on the reverse strand, counting down.
ATGGACTTGAACAAAACGCTCCAGTTGATTTGCCTACGTTATCTGCAAGATCCACCCATCTTTCTTCGAATCCTTTTTTGATAATGGAGCTATATTCATCGCCAAGTACTTGTAAAGAGTCTTGAATGAGTTTTCCAGCTTCTTCGTAAGTAATTGCCGGATTAAATTCGGGATCTAAAGGTGCATGTAAATCGCAGAAAAGCATTTGATCGAGTCCTAATACTTTCTTTTTTAAATCTGCAAAACGGCGCATATGAGGCGCTAATTCTTTATAAATAATATTCAGTTGATTGTTATACATTTCAAGTGGAACTTTTTGAGGTTCTAAAAGCATATGAGTAACAGATTCAAATTTGCGTAAACGAGAGAGCGTTACTTGTTTTTTTACCTCGGTAGCATATGTTGTTGCCACGGTATTTTTATATCGTTTTAAGGTGGAAACAAATGATGAGTACGCTTTTCTACGTATGTCTACATTTGGAGAAAACTCATATTTACTTTCAAATAATGCAAATGAGACAGGGAGTTCATTTCCTTGTTCATCTTGTATGGAGTTAAAGTCCATATCGGCTAATTTAGTCATACCGTAAATTTTGTATGGAGAACTATGTACTTCGCCAAGTGCAGCAAGTGCTTCTTCTGTTTCAGGAGAGAGCGTGTGCTGCCTTTTTTGTAATATGTCTAGTAATGATTTACGGAAAGGCTCGAGTTTTGTTTCTTCCGTTAAATATTTTTCAATTGTGCCTTCTTCTAATGAGAGAATTTCATTATGAATAAAGGATAGCGCCGTATGTACTTTCGTCCATAAAGCGGAAATTTTGGAAGAGTTCGCTTGAATAACTGGATTTGTACGATCAGTAGATTCTTTTAAATTTGCATAGGAGTATAGTTTTGTTAACTTCATTAAAAGCTCTTCTTCTAAAAGTAGGCAATGTAATAAGATAGTAGGGCTAGTGTGCAATTGACCTTTAAACGCATCAAGTTTTTTTATATCATCTGTTAATACACGTAATGCAGTTTCCCAATCTTTATCAGATTCGTATAAATCAGAGAGGTCCCATGTTAGTTCAGTAGGAACTTCCGCGCGAATATGGCGTTTCTCAATTACATCTTTCATATATTATATCCCCCTTATTATAAGTATCTAAAAATATGATACTAGAAAATTCAGTAAAATGAAAATATTTTACATTTCTATATATGAAAAAGGACAAGCATAAAAATGCTTGTCCTTCTAGTTAAATTTAAAGATTAATATACTTTATCACCGTTGAAAATAGAGTTTTTCACGACTACATAATCTACAGTACGAATTGAGTCTAATTTTGTTCCACCAGCATAAGAGATAGAAGATTGAAGATCTTGTTCCATTTCGATTAAAGTGTCTTCTAAAGAACCTTTATGCTCAACGAACATTTTCTTACCTTCAACGTTTTTCTTCTCGCCTTTTTGGAATTCAGAAGCTGAACCGAAGTACTCTTTATAAAGTTTGCCGTCTTTTTCGATTGTTTCCCCTGGAGACTCTTCATGACCAGCGAATAGAGAACCGATCATAACCATAGTCGCCCCAAATCGAATTGATTTAGCTACGTCGCCGTGTGTACGAATACCACCGTCAGCGATAATTGGTTTACTTGCAGCTTTTGCACACCAGCGAAGTGCAGCTAGCTGCCAACCACCAGTTCCAAAGCCTGTTTTAATTTTAGTAATACAAACTTTACCAGGTCCAATACCAACTTTTGTTGCGTCAGCACCAGCGTTTTCTAATTCTCTTACCGCTTCTGGAGTTCCAACGTTTCCAGCGATAACGAAGCTTTCTGGTAAATGCTTTTTAATATGTTGAATCATGTTAATTACAGCATTAGAATGTCCATGCGCGATATCAATCGTGATGTATTCAGGCGTAAGGTGCTCAGCAGCTAATTGTTGTACGAATTCATATTCGTCTTCTTTTACACCAACGCTAATAGAAGCGATTAATCCACGTGATTGCATATCTCTAATGAATGAGATTCGTTTCTCTGGTTGGAAACGATGCATGATATAGAAGTAATTATTTTCAGCTAAATAAGTTGCGATTCTTTCATCAATAATCGTTTGCATATTTGCAGGTACGACAGGTAATTTAAATTTATGTTTTCCTAAAGTGACAGTTGTATCACATTCAGAGCGGCTATTTACAATACATTTCGCAGGAATTAATTGAATATCTTCATAGTCGAATACGTTTTCCATCATTTACACCCCTAAAATACGAATATTTTATTCATTTTGTTTAAAAATGTTCGTCCAAAAGATAATTTACATTATTTTCACTCATAAGTCAAAGGTTTTCATGTTTATATTTGAAAATTAAAGTTTATCTACGTACTTTGTCGGTTCTTGTAATAAAAATGTGTTTAAACATAGTATTATTTGATGTAAAATTATGTTTGGAAAATAAAAGTTAAAGAGGGAATTTTAGGAGGAGTACTAATGAAGCGTCTAGTATATATGGATTGGTTGCGAGTATTAGCGACAATCGCAGTTGTTACAATTCACGTTTCTGCTGGTTATGTTTCCGTTTTAGATGCAAATAATGCTTCACGCTGGATGGCTGGTAATCTATTTGAATCGATTTCACGTGCGAGTGTTCCGATTTTTGTAATGATTAGTGGGGCTTTATTGTTAAAAGGGACAAAAGATATTTCAGTCGGAGAATTTTTACAGAAGCGCGCAAGTAAAGTGATTATACCGTTTGTAGCTTGGAGCGCTATATTTTATGCATATGGAGCCTATGCAGGGTATTTTCCCGCATCTTTAAAGCAAGGGATAAAGCACTTTTTAACGGATACTATTGGGGGACATTTATGGTTCTTATACATGATTGTAGGGATATATTTAATTACACCTCTACTAAAAATCTTTGTGAAGAACGCTAAAAAAAGAGAGATAGAATACTTTTTAATTTTATGGCTATATGCGTCTGTTGTAGTCAATTTAGTTAAATATTATTATCCTATCAACTTTAATATTGAATTATTTTACGTTACAAATTATGTAGGATATTTCTTACTTGGTTATTATCTATCCAATTTTGATATTTCAAAAAAATGGAGAAATATTTCTTACATTGGAGGATTCGTAGGGTTTATTAGTACATTCTTTATTACGTATTACTATACAGTAAAAGCAAATGGGCAGTTAGAGCAGTTTTGGTATGGATATTTTGCGCCAGGTGTCGTACTGATGGCGATTGGGTTATTTATATTTTTTAAATATGCATTCCAAAAATCAGAACGAGAATTACCATTGTTATTCCGTTTTATAAATCAAGCAAGCCTTGGAATCTACATTCTTCACTTCTTCTTATTAAATAACTTGTTGTACATGGTTTTCCCTAAGGTGAATGAGCGTGTGCATGCAATATTGGCGATACCTATTAATGTAACGATTACAATTGTTCTTAGTATGATAATTACGTTAGTATTGCAAAGAATACCAGTTGTAAAAAAATTAGTTCCGTAAAAAATGAATATGGTATAGATAGGGCAGACTTATTATTAAGGCTGCCCTTTACTATTTTAAAATTATACTTAGATAAATTTAGATTGAAACGAATTAAAAACAGTGGATTAATATAGTATCTTACTATAGTCTAAAGTGAGGTATGAAGAACATAATAGGTTAAATATAAAATCAAATGAGGTTAATATATGAGTGAAAAAAGTTTTAGTAATTATGCATTAAGTAAAGAGATAAGACGAGCACTTACTGGTTTAGGATATGAGCGTCCAACAGAAGTACAAGGAGAGGTTATCCCAGTTGCATTGCAAAAGAAGGATCTTGTTGTAAAGTCGCAAACTGGAAGTGGAAAAACGGCTTCGTTCGGTATACCACTTTGTGAAATGGTAGAGTGGGAAGAGAATAAACCACAAGCGTTAGTTTTAACACCAACGAGGGAACTTGCTGTTCAAGTGAAAGAAGATATTACGAATATAGGGAGATTCAAGAGAGTTAAAGCTGCTGCAATTTATGGAAAATCCCCATTTGCACGTCAAAAATTAGAATTAAAGCAAAAGACGCATATTGTAGTAGGGACTCCAGGGCGCGTATTGGATCATATTGAAAAAGGGACTCTTTCTTTAGAGCGATTAAAATATTTAGTAATTGATGAAGCAGATGAAATGCTAAACATGGGCTTTATCGATCAAGTAGAGGCAATTATTGATGAATTACCTACAAACAGAATGACAATGCTATTTTCAGCAACCTTACCGGAAGATGTTGAAAGGTTATCCCGTACATATATGAATGCACCAACTCATATTGAAATTAAAGCGGCTGGGATTACAACAGATAAAATTGAACATACCCTTTTTGAAGTAAGGGAAGAAGAGAAGCTTTCACTTCTTAAGGATGTAACTACGATTGAAAATCCAGACAGTTGCATTATTTTTTGTCGTACACAAGAAAACGTAGATCATGTATATAGACAGCTAAATCGAGTTAATTACCCTTGCGATAAAATACATGGTGGTATGGTGCAAGAAGATCGTTTTGGAGTGATGGATGATTTTAGAAAAGGAAAGTTCCGTTATTTAGTAGCAACGGATGTAGCTGCGAGAGGAATTGATATTGATAATATTACACATGTTATTAATTATGATATTCCATTAGAGAAAGAAAGTTATGTACACCGTACAGGAAGAACAGGACGAGCTGGTAATAGCGGAAAGGCCATTACATTTATAACATCTTATGAAGATCGATTTTTAGAAGAGATTGAGGCATACATCGGGTTTGCAATTCCGAAGGCACACGCACCTTTAAAAGAAGAAGTTATGAAAGGGAAAGCTGCATTTGAAGAAAAAATACATGCTAAACCAACTATAAAGAAGGATAAAAATGCGGATATAAATAAAGGGATTATGAAATTGTACTTTAACGGCGGAAAGAAGAAGAAAATTAGAGCGGTGGATTTTGTCGGTACAATTGCTAAAATTCAAGGTGTTTCAGCTGAAGATATAGGTATTATTACAATACAAGATAATGTTTCTTATGTTGAAATATTAAATGGAAAAGGACCACTTGTTTTAAAGGTTATGAGAAATACAACGATAAAAGGTAAGCAATTGAAAGTCCATGAGGCAAATAAGTAAACAAAAAAACTATCCACTTTAATAGGTGGATAGTTTTTTTGTTTAAGATCCCTTTAAATCATCGACTAACTTCTCTGCTAAACGCCTATACATATTACTCATGTTCACTAAAGAGTTTAGTAATAGAAACTTTTCTAGTTTTGGATCTTCTAAGGAAGAAATCTCACTTATTTCTGAAACACGGTTATTTACATCTTGTTTAAAGCTTTCGACGTTGTTTTCGGTAAGAGTAAGATAATCTTTATATAGCGTATTTAATTCGAATGAATCATCGCTTAATAAGGATTCATTTATATGTTCTAAGGAACTTTTTATGTCATTAATAGAAAGAGCTCCTTTTAATTGATAAATTAAACTGATTAAAATCATGTGATCTTTTGAGTATTTTTTATTTTTGATTGGAATAAACAATTTACCTTTTGCATAATTGTTAATCATTGTTTTTGTTAATACTTTTTCATCATCGGTTCTTGTTGTATCTGCATAAGTGTTTTCAAATAGTTGGACAACCTGGTCTACATACAAGTCGACATTTGGAATGTCTTCAAGTGTAATATTTTTTTCTAAATGTAATGTTTCAAGTAATTTATTTATATTTTCCACGTAGAATCCCTCACTTTTATAACTTAGTGGAGCATAATGTTTATCTTATCTCTAAATATAGTATTACGAAACAAATGAATTGTAAATGTTGACCTCTAGTATCAATAAGTATATAATTACATGTAGTTATCAAAACTACATGTAATTATATGAGGAGTGTTTATATGAATGCTTACATAAGAGAACCGGTTAATGCTTTTACCCATTTGGGAGGAGCTGTATTATCATTTATTGCATTACTAGCTATGCTTGTAAAAGTTTCTATTAAGATGCCATCTTTTGCGGCAATTACAGCTGTTATTTTGTTTGGTATCGGAATGATGGTTCTGTATACAGCATCAGCTGTATATCATAGTGTTGTAGCCAGTGAACGTGTTATTTATTTCTTTAGGAAGCTTGATCACTCTATGATTTTTATATTGATTGCAGGTACATATGCACCATTTTGTTTAATTACATTACATTCCGCCAACGGTTTATTACTATTTTGTTTAGTTTACGCAACTGCCATTTGTGGTATTGTTTTTAAAATGTTTTGGTTTAATTGCCCGAGATGGTTATCAACAGCAATTTATATTACAATGGGCTGGTTAATTGTTCTGTTCTTTGCGCCGTTAGCTGCTAACTTAAGTACAGGAGGTATGGTGCTTCTAGTGCTTGGAGGCATTCTTTATACAATTGGTGGATTTATTTATGGAACAAAGCCAAAATGGTTAGAGTTTAACCATATGGGGCATCATGAAATTTTTCACGTTTTCGTGTTATTGGGAAGCCTTGCCCACTTTTTAAGTGTATATTGCTATGTAATTTAACAATATGAAATTTCCGATTGATTTTTATTTTTCTTGATTAATAAAAAAAGATATAGACACATATGTATGTTGAAGAGTTGCATAACGTAAAGGTTATGTGACTCTTTTTTATATAAATAATAATTAAAAAATAATTTTTAGAATTATCAGTCTTTTTATGGTAGGATATATTTGTATTGAGGTTATAAAATTTTATAATTAATAATTGGTGGGGGACTATATATATGGCGATACTTATAACGGGTGGAGCAGGATATATCGGTAGTCATACATGTATAGAATTATTAAATAATAATTATAAAATTATAGTCGTAGATAATCTTTCAAATAGTTCAATCGAATCTTTAAATCGAGTAAAAGAAATAACAGGAAAACAATTTGAATTTTATAAAGAAGATGTTTTAAATCGTGAAAAAATGAATGAGGTTTTTTTGGAAAATAACATTGAAGCGGTTATACATTTTGCTGGGTTTAAAGCAGTGGGGGAATCTACTACAATTCCACTTATATATTATTATAATAATATAATAAGTACGATCGTACTATGTGATGTGATGCAAAAACATAATGTTAAAAATTTTATTTTTAGTTCATCTGCAACTGTATATGGAATTCCAAAAACATCACCAATTACAGAAGAATTTCCGCTGAGTGTGACAAATCCGTATGGGCAAACAAAATTAATGATTGAGCAAATTATGCGTGATGTAGCAAAGGCTGATGTTGAGTGGAGTATTGCGTTACTCCGTTATTTTAATCCATTTGGAGCACATCAAAGTGGTCGTATCGGAGAAGATCCAAATGGGATTCCGAACAATTTAATGCCATATGTAACGCAAGTAGCGGTAGGTAAGTTAAAAGAACTAAATATATTCGGAAATGATTATCCAACGAAAGATGGGACGGGTGTCCGTGATTATATTCACGTTGTTGACCTTGCAAAAGGACATGTAAAGGCACTGGAGAAAGTACTTAAGACGAAAGGAATCGAAGCGTATAATCTTGGCACAGGTAAAGGATATAGTGTATTGGAGATGGTAAAGGCTTTTGAGAAGGTTTCGGGTAAAAAAATACCTTATAAAGTGATAGGGCGTCGTCCTGGTGATGTAGCAATCTGTTTTGCAGATGTATCTAAAGCGAAACGAGAATTAGGATGGGAAGCGGAATATGGGTTAGAAGAGATGTGTGTAGATTCTTGGAGATGGCAAGTAAATAATAAAAATGGCTACCAAATGATTTAGGGTAGCTAGTAAAGCATGCTCTTATTATGTTGCTTGAGGTCAGTAATATGTTCATTTTAGGAAAGAGAATGTAATAAATATTACTGACCATAGCGTTTGAATAGTAACTAGTTATATATAAATTGGGGATAGAGAAAAGAACCTTTAATGAATGCGAACAAGTTGTTTATGAAATACCGTATTACCTTCTTGACTTGTATAAGGCGGTACGCTTCGTCCAAAACAATTTGCAATAATATTGGAATGAGTTGGATAAGAAATACGAATTTCATATAAGTTAATTGCTTCATCTAGATTAGCATAAAACACTGCTAGGTTGTTGCCTTGTAAAAGGTAGGGGAATTCTACCACTGTATCTTCACCAATTAGTACAGGTAATTTTACAGGATTAGAATAGTTAGACCAATCCCACACTTCTATATTTACATAATGTGCGTAATATGCATCTAAATTTACAATGTTTATTACTGCTGAAACTGTTGCAGGCTCTCTTATTAATACACCTGTTGAATGAATAACAGATTGATGTGGATAATGAAGAGGCATAAATATCAGACCTTTCTAATTTAATATGATTGTACAATATTCTATGCAGAGCATTGATAGAATGAGATAGGGAAAATGCATTATTCTATTAATTTTTTATAGAAATAAAAAATGTAATATTGAATAATATTCCAATACTTGTATCATTGTTAAAGTGCGTTTATAATCAAATAATCCTATTAGCTTTTTGATTAAGTTACGTATTATTGAAAGCGTTTTTATTGAGTGATACATTTTGATGGAAATTGTTACTGTATGACATATATGAAAAGGATTTTTTTATTGTTTTTTAAGGTAGGAAGTCTGACTTATTTCTGAAAAAACTTTGTATGTAGTTGTAAGTAAGAAGGAGAATAAGGAATAATATAATTTTTACAAGATAGGGAGGGTACAGTGTGAAAATGTAAGGTTTTCACATGAGGATATATGGGTTATGTAGGATTATTACTTTCGGGTGCAGCTTTATTTTTAAATAGTCTTGTTATATTAGGAAAAGCAGAGATGAAAAGTGCAGGTGTTTTTAATTTATTTGTGGGGGCACTACAAATTATTATTCCGTTCTATTTGATCATGATCTCTGACCAAAGCAATTGGACAGTGTATTCATATGCAGCTACCTTCTTATTTGGATTAACCTATTTATATGTAGGTGTTACCTTTATAAAAGGAATGGATAGTAGCGGTCTAGGATGGTTTTGTATTTGGGTAGCAATTATTGCTTTATTCTATATGGTTGTTTCATTTGTTCAATTCCACGATGTTGTTAATGCGTTAACGTGGTTTATGTGGGCATTACTTTGGTATTTATTCTTTGTATTAAATACACAAAAAAAGAACATCAATCAATATCTTGGAAGGATTGCCTTTGTACAATCATGGGTAACATTGACGTTACCTTCGCTCTTTTATTTTATGGGAGTATGGGGAGAGGGATTCGTATATGAATTATGGGTTTATGTATCTGTAATTTCTATTTTATACTTCTGTTATTGTATTTATAAATATCGAGTACGTTAATATATTTTCTGTAGAAAAGCATGGAATCGTTAAACGAATTCCATGCTTTTTATATGTTGGCATTTATAATAGAGAGGTAGTATTTTACAATTTATTAAAATGGGGATGATGAAGTTGAAAAAAGTATTGGTGCTAGGGGGAACAAGATTTTTTGGTAAACATTTAGTAGAAGCACTTTTGCAAGATGGGCACGATGTAACGATTGCGACGAGAGGAATTAAGGAAGATCCTTTTGGAAGTGCAGTAAAAAGACTTATTGTAGATAGAGAAGATGAAAAACAACTAACAGAGCATCTAGAAGATAAAAGTTATGATATTGTATACGATAATTTATGCTATAGCTCGAATGCAGCGAAGATAATATGTGAAGTGTTACGAGGGAAAACGAAGAAATACGTTATGACATCTTCAATGGCCGTCTATGAACCTGCACTAAGCTTATCAGAAGAGGACTTCAATCCATACGAGTATGCAATTTCGTATGGAGATAGGAATGACTTCAATTATGGTGAAGGAAAGAGATTAGCCGAAGCAGTTGTATTTCAACAAGCAACATTCCCAGTTGTTGCAGTTCGTTCTCCGGTTGTTATTGGAGAAAACGATTATACGAAAAGGTTACAATTTTACGTTGAACATATTGTGAGAGAGGAACCTGTCGTAGTGAATCATCTAGATGGAAAGTTGTCGTTTATATATGAAGAAGAAGCAGGTGGATTTTTAGCTTATTGCGGGATGAAAGACATAGAAGGGCCAATTAATGCTTGTAGCAATGGGGTAGTTTCTGCTCGGGACATTATTCATTTCATAGAAGAAACTACGGGAATAAAAGCACTTGTTCAAGAAGCAGGAGACAATGTAGCGCCTTATAATGAAGTGACTAATTGTACATTACATAATGGAAAAGCTAATGAATTAGGATTCCTGTTCCGAGAGTTGAAAATAGAAATAGAAAAAGTATTACGTTATTACATACATGCAATGAAATAATCATAAATCCCCCGGTGGCAATCCGGGGGATTCTGGAGGATTTCGACAATACTAATTTTACATTACCAAACTTACCTTATACGCACGACTAATGTTTTTTTGATTGAATTGCTTGTAAATACTTTTCATTTACCCGGTCCCAGTTCACTGTATGCCACCAGTTGGTAACAAATTCTGGGCGCCGATTTTGGTACTTTAAATAATAGGCATGTTCCCATACATCAATGACGAGTAATGGAATCTTACCTTCTTGCAAAGGTGTATCTTGATTAGGTGTACTCATTACAGTAAGTTTTTCACCATCAAGGACAAGCCATCCATAACCACTTCCAAAACGGCTAATGGCTGCTTTAGACAGTTGATCTTTTAAGTTGTCAAAGGTATTGAAATAATAATCAATTACTTTTGCAACGTCTCCATTAGGCTCGCCGCCACCTCGTGGGCTCATTACTTCCCAAAAAAGACTATGACAATAATGTCCACCACCGTTATTTCTTACAGCTGTAACAATTTCCTTTGGTAAAGTTTCTAAATTACATAGTAACTCTTCTAAAGATTTATTATGTAATTCCGAATAGTTTTCTAATGCGGCATTCAAATTATTTACATATGTCGCATGGTGCTTTCCGTGATGAATAGAAAGTGTGTTGCTATCGATATATGGCTCTAGTTCATCATAGTCATATGAAAGCTTTGGCAATTGAAATGAAGACATGAGATTCCCTCCTTTCACTCAAAAAGTTGGTCTGGGTAAAAATAATTTACCTGAGTCAAAAATACACCTATTTTTTATAGAAGTCAATAGTAATCTCTTTAATTTTCTGAAAAATATTACAATAAAAGTAACACTTCGACTTTCATTTGTGACGCTTATTCTTTTTGCTTATACTGTAAAGTAGTAACGTTTTGTTGAAATAGAAGGAGATCGTTTATGAGTAAAACGAAACAATTAATAGAGGAAGCGAGTCATTTTATTACGATTTGCTATAAAGAGCTTAATAAAGAACAATTCATAGAAGAACGTATGAAAGAAATTCAAGCTGAGATAGAGAAGACAGGGACGTATGAGCATACATTTGAAGAGCTTGTTCACGGATCGCGAATGGCATGGCGAAATAGTAATCGATGTATTGGAAGACTATTTTGGAGTAAGATGCACATATTAGATGCACGTGAAGTAAATGATGAGGAAGGTGTATATAATGCATTAATTCATCATATTAAATATGCAACGAACGACGGGAAAGTGAAACCGACAATTACAATTTTTAAGCAATATCAAGGTGAAGAAAATAATATACGAATTTATAATCATCAATTAATTCGATATGCAGGATATAAAACAGAAATGGGAGTGATTGGTGACTCTAATTCCACTGCGTTTACAGATTTTTGTCAGGAACTTGGCTGGCAAGGAGAAGGTACGAATTTTGATGTATTGCCACTTGTGTTTTCTATAGATGGAAAAGCGCCTATATATAAAGAAATTCCGAAAGAAGAAGTAAAAGAAGTTTCAATTGAACATCCAGAATACCCGATTTCATCACTTGGAGCAAAATGGTATGGGGTTCCAATGATTTCAGATATGCGCTTAGAAATTGGCGGTATTTCCTATACAGCAGCTCCGTTTAATGGATGGTATATGGGAACAGAGATTGGGGCACGTAACTTAGCAGATCATGATCGTTATAATTTACTGCCGGCAGTTGCGGAAATGATGGATTTGGATACATCGAGAAATGGTACGTTATGGAAAGATAAGGCGTTAGTTGAATTAAACGTGGCTGTTTTACATTCCTTTAAAAAACAAGGAGTGAGTATTGTTGACCATCATACTGCGGCACAACAATTTCAGCAATTTGAGAAGCAAGAAGCTGCTTGTGGTCGTGTTGTAACGGGCAATTGGGTGTGGCTCATTCCTCCGTTATCTCCAGCTACCACTCATATTTATCATAAACCGTATCCGAATGAAATTTTGAAGCCAAATTTCTTTCATAAATAGTTTGTAGTATAGGACATTTTCTATAAAAATATAAATTTTTTTAATTACTGTTACGTAGCAAATGGAAGCCTTTACTATCGGTTATTTTTGGAAGAGGCTTTTTGAACCAAGGAGTTCCTTATGTTATAATCAAATTTCTGTTTCGAAGACCTTATAGAAATATAAGGTCTTTTATTTTGCTTTTTTATGTAAGAGGAATATAAATTTTCTTTTAAATAAGGGATTTAGCATATTTTTAGGGACAACATAAGTGTGTAGAAAATAGATAAATTATTATGCTTATATAATCATTGTGTTTTGGTAGTAAACAATAAAACATAATAAAGTTGTTTTTTTAGATTGCTGAGGAAGGAGGAAGTGTAAATGAGGATGAAGAGTCGAAAAACGGATTGGCCTGTATTTCTTATTAGTGGTGGCTCACTGTTATTATTTGTAATTGCAGTTTTTTTAAATAAAAGTTATGTAGAGGGAGTCATTAATAGAAGTTTTGCAGATTCGATTAAATATTTTGGTGCCTTTTGGCAAGTTTTATTAATTGGTACATTTATTGTTGCAATGTGTATGGCGTTCTCGAAATATGGGAGAGTTAAACTTGGGGGATTAGAAAAACCTGAGATTAGTACAGCAAAATGGCTTGCTATTATTATGTCTACATTACTTGCTGGAGGTGGCGTTTTTTGGGCAGCAGCAGAGCCTATGTACCATCTGATGACGGTTCCACCAATACATGAAGGTATATCTGCTGGAACGAAAGAAGCAGTCATGCCTGCTTTAGCGCAAAGTTATATGCATTGGGGTTTCTTGGCTTGGACGATTTTAGGTACAATTAGTGCGGTAGTTATGATGTATGGGCATTATCATAAAGGTATGCCGTTAAAACCTCGAACGCTTTTATATCCTATTTTTGGTGAGAAATTGCGAAAGAGTTTGCTTGGAACAATGATTGATGCATTTGCCATTATTGCGGTAGCTGCAGGGACGATTGGTCCAATCGGATTTTTAGGTCTACAAGCAAGTTATGGTCTACAAGCATTGTTTGGAATTCCTGATGTGTTTACTACTCAATTAGCAATTATCATTTGTGTAGTTGCGGTTTCTACTATATCTGCAGTAACAGGAATTAATAAAGGGATTCAAATTATAAGCGATTTAAATGTTAAATTAGCGATTTTATTAATGGTATTTGTATTATTATGTGGACCAGGTGGATTTATTATTGATTCATTTGTTTCTTCGTTTGGATTTTATGTAAATGAATTTATTCCAATGAGCACATATCGTGGTGATACAGGTTGGTTAGGGTCATGGACAATCTTTTTCTGGGGATGGTTTATTGGATATGGACCGATGATGGCAATTTTAGTGAGCCGCATTTCAAGAGGAAGAACGATTCGAGAAATCATCGTTGCAATTGGAATTATTGCACCTATTATTACAACGTTTTGGTTTACGATTCTGGGAGGATCAGGTGTGTTTTATGAGTTAATGAAGCCTGGTTCTATCTCAAGCGCATTAAGTGAATCTGGTATGCCAGCAGCTATGATTGCAATTACAGAGCAGCTGCCACTTTCTAATATTATTGGACCTGCGTTTCTTTTATTAACAATTTTATTTGTAGTGACAACAGGAGATTCAATGGCTTATTCGATTTCAATGGCAGTGACTGGAGATGGAGATCCTAGAATTAGCTTGCGAATTTTTTGGTCGCTTATTATGGGCGCAGTTGCGGCAATTCTGTTATACATGGGTGAGGGAAGTATTAATGCATTGCAATCATTCATCGTAGTAACAGCTGTCCCAGTATCCGTTCTGTTGTTCCCAATGCTATGGCTAGCGCCTAAAGTTGCAGGGGAACTAGCATTAAAACAAGGGATTGTAAAAGAAGAAGAGAAAACTGCTTTCTTGTTCCAAAAAGCGAGTAGATCAAAATAAATAATTGTATATTTTATATCGAAAGAGGAAGCATTTCATTTGAAATGCTTCCTCTTTACTATTTATATAACTACCTTTCTTGAAGGAAGATCGTACACTGTGCAGTTTCCATCTATTCTAATACTTTATCTTTCGTCTCTGGGACACATAATAGCATTGTAACTAAACCGATTGGATAGATGATGAAGATAAGAGATAATGCTCCCATTAAATTACCACCTGCAGCAAGTAATCCGATAATAACAGGTCCAAAACCAGCTAAACCACGTCCAGTACCGAAAATAAAGTTTTCTGCTGTAGAGCGAGCTTCAGCAGGATAGTTTTCAGCTAAAATTGCTCCGAATCCTCCCATCATGCCATTTGCAAAGAATCCAAGCAATGCGCTTCCCCATAACAATAATGTTGAGTCTGTGAATAAGAAGAAGTAAATGAGACAGTATATAGTACCACCGACATAATAGATTGTAAAAGTTTTACGGCGACCAATTTTATCGGCTAGAATACCAAAAATTGCAATTCCAATTAACATACCGATTGTAGAAATGAACATCCAACCACTTGCTTTTGCTAATGTGTAGTTATATTTATTCGCTAAAATAGTTGGCATCCATGTAAAGATGCCATAATATCCGAAGTTCTGGATGAATGACATAATAATAAGACCAATAGTTGTTATTGTTACTTTTTTATTTGCAAATAGCTTTCGAAGTGGGAACTTTTTCATTTGTTTTAGTTGTTCAGCTTCAGTAGTTGTTAAACTACCTTCAGCCTCTTTTTGTAACAATTCTTTTTTGTATCGTTGTTTTTGTTCCCATATTTTCGGTTCACTTAAACTTTTTCGAACGTAAACAGCTAATAAAGCGGGAATAAGTCCAAATAGGAAAACAGCTCTCCATCCAAAATGCGGGACGATAAATGCTGGAAGGAGTGAAGCGACTAGTACGCCAAATTGCCATCCAAGTGCAACAACTGATGTCGCCTTAGCACGCATTTCTTTAGACCATGTTTCAGTTACGATGGCCATTCCAATCCCGAATTCACCACCAACTCCCATTCCCACTAAAAAGCGAAGAATTAATAATTGCCAATAATCTGTTGCGAAATAAATAAGTGCTGTTGCGAGTGAAAATAGTAAGATTGTGAAGGCCATCGTACGGATACGCCCAAATAAATCAGCAATAAATCCAAATAAATAAGACCCAATTAGCATTCCTATTGTGGTAGCTAAAGTTAAGTTTCCACCTTCAACGGGGCTTAAATGAAATTCTTTTAAAATGTAGACAAGTACGAAAGATAAGAGCAACATATCTAAGCCTTCCGCTGCATATCCTAGCGCAGACCCAAATAATGTTTTATATCTTTTCTCTTTCGTTTCCTCTGTTGTTGATTGTACATCAGTAGTGACGTTCATCATTACTCCTCCTTATTTTCTTCTACAGTCGCTATGGAAGAATAACAAAAGGCCTTCTCACCTGATATGATGAGAAGGCCAAAAAAGCATACGTATTCCTAAAAAAGGCCATACGTATAAGTATATTCCGACTTCCTTCTCAACCTCACGGGGTTGGGTTAAAGGACTGTATTATATTACTTTATTTTTAGCACTCTTCTATTAGATTGTCAAATAAAGTGGGGATTGTTATGTGTAAAATATTGCAAAAGATATTTCGTTCTTCTTGACGCCCACTTCATTATTTTCCCATAATAAAACTAACTCATATAAAAAGGAATGAATCACAGATGCTAAATTTAGTACTTATGATGATTGAACGCGTCGGACTTATTGTTATTTTAGGGTTTTTACTTTCACATATTAAAACGTTCAGGCGTCTTCTTCATAAGCAAGACGGATATGTAGATAAGCTTAAGCTTATTTGTATTTTTTCGGTGTTTACAATTGTAAGCAATTACACAGGAATTGAAATAGCAGGAAATACGATTATGAATGAAAATTGGCTACAGGGTGTTTCTTCATCGAGCACAATTGCGAATACACGTATTATGGGTGTTGGAATTAGTGGATTGCTCGGCGGACCTATCGTCGGAATTGGAGTAGGATCAATTGCTGGTATTCACCGCTATATGCTTGGCGGGACGACGGCGTTAAGTTGTGCAATCTCTTCAATTTTAGCAGGCGTTATAACTGGTTATATCGGATACATTTTTAAAAAATATAACCGTACAATTACACCTAAGTTTTCAGCGATTTTAAGTGTTTTTATCGTTTCTTTAGAAATGATTATGATCCTATTAATTGTAGAGGATGGAATGAGCATTGTGAAAACAATTGCGATACCAATGATCCTTGTAAATAGCTTTGGAAGTTTTATTTTACTTTCTATGATACAAGCTATTTTGCGTCAGGAAGAGAACGCAAAGGCACTTCAAACTCATAAGGTATTACGTATTGCAGATAAAACGTTACCGTATTTTCGCCAAGGCTTAACAGAAGAATCGTGTAAGCATGTGGCACAAATTATTCACCGCTTTACAGGAACAGATGCGGTATCCTTAACAGATACAGAGAAAATATTAGCTCATGTTGGATTAGCATCAGATCATCATATTCCGTCACATAGTTTAATAACTGGTTTGTCGAAAGAAGTGTTACACACAGGGAAAATAATGAAAGCAAAATCACGTGAGGTTATTAATTGTCAACATGAAGGCTGCCCTTTGCAAGCGGCGATTGTTATTCCACTAACTTCACATGGAAATACAATAGGGACATTAAAACTGTATTTCAAAAATCCTAACCAGTTAAGTCGTGTGGAAGAGGAATTAGCAGAAGGGTTAGCAAAAATATTCTCTACACAACTTGAATTAGGTGAAGCTGAGTTACAAAGTAAATTATTGCAAGATGCGGAAATAAAGGCATTACAAGCACAAATTAACCCACACTTTTTATTTAATGCGATTAATACAGTATCAGCTTTATGCCGAACAGATGTAGAGAAGGCAAGGAAGTTACTATTACAGCTTAGCGTGTATTTCCGTTGTAATTTGCAAGGGGCACGTCAGTTATTGATTCCACTAGAACAAGAATTAAACCATGTACAGGCATACCTATCGCTAGAACAAGCAAGGTTTCCAAATAAGTATGAAGTAAAGATGTATATGGAGGATGAGCTAAAGACAACTTTAGTACCACCATTTGTTCTTCAACTATTGGTTGAAAATGCGTTGCGACACGCCTTTCCGAAGAAGCAACCAGTATGCGAAGTGAAAGTGCATGTTTTTGAAAAAGAGGGTATGGTTCATTTTGAAGTAAAAGATAATGGGCAGGGAATTGAGGAAGAACGTTTAGAACAATTAGGAAAGATGGTAGTTTCGTCAAAGAAAGGGACTGGAACAGCTTTATATAATATTAATGAACGTCTTGTTGGGTTATTTGGAAAAGAAACGATGCTTCATATTGAAAGTGAATTAAATGAGGGGACAGAGGTTACTTTTGTTATTCCAAAAAGAGTAGGGGAGGAAGAGCAGATTGTTAAAAGTACTAGTAGTTGATGATGAAATGTTAGCACGTGATGAACTAAAGTATTTATTAGAGAGAACGAAGGAAGTTGAGATAATTGGTGAGGCTGATTGTGTAGAGGACGCATTAGAAGAGTTAATGAAAAACAAACCAGATATTGTTTTCCTAGACATTCAGTTATCTGATGATAACGGATTTGAAATCGCGAATATATTAAAGAAGATGAAAAATCCACCTGCGATTGTATTTGCTACTGCATACGATCAGTATGCGCTGCAAGCATTTGAAGTAGACGCGTTAGACTATATTTTAAAGCCATTTGATGAAGAACGTATTGTACAAACATTAAAAAAGTATAAAAAACAAAAACAAGCGCAAATAGAAACAAAGCAAGAAATAAAAGGAACAGATGTAACGGCAGAGATGCATAAATTAGCATTACCAATTGAAGAATCAATCGTACTCGTTAATATTGAAGATATTGTATATGTAGGACTTGTAGATGGGAAAGTGGCAGTAAAAACAATGAGGGAAACGTATGTAACACACGATACACTTGTGATTTTGGAAAAGAAGTTGCCACAAGCAAGTTTTATGCGTGTTCATCGTAGTTTTATTGCAAATATTAATCACATTACTGAAATTCAGCCATGGTTCAACTCTACTTATAATTTAATTATGAAAGAAGGATCAAAAGTGCCTGTTAGTCGTACATATGCAAAAGAACTCAAGAAGCTGCTTCGTATTTAAGAAGCAGCTTTTGTATTTCATCCTTTTATATCTGTAACTGATTCTGTATATTTGACGTTCTGTTATGTAAACGCTTACTTCAATAGTTATATCTTATACAATAAAGGTACCAAATCGAAAGAGGTGGCCAAAATGAGTACGAAAAAAGTATATAGTTTCTTATCACAAGCATTCATATTCTCAGCTATTATGTTAATTTCTAATATTATTGCAACACATTTACCAATTCCGATGCCTTCATCGGTAATCGGGTTAGTCATTTTATTTAGC
Organism: Bacillus tropicus; assembly: GCF_001884035.1. Lineage (GTDB taxonomy): Bacteria > Bacillota > Bacilli > Bacillales > Bacillaceae_G > Bacillus_A > Bacillus_A tropicus. The sequence goes on along the minus strand of NZ_MACG01000060.1, from coordinate 85,413 downwards.
CTATTATGTTTAAAGGTTATTAAATTGGAACAAGTTGAATCACTTGGAACAGCTTTAACAGGTATTATCGGATTCCTTTTCGTCCCATCAGGTATTTCAGTTATTAATTCTCTTGGTGTAATGGGACAATATTTTGTACAAATTTTAACTGTAATTGTTGTCGCAACAGTTATTTTACTCGCTGTAACAGGATTATTTGCACAATTTATTTTAGGAAAAGATGAAAAAGAAACAGAAGATACAAAAGAATTGAAAGTAGTAAATAAAGGACGCAAGCACGGAAAAGTTGCGTAACCATTGCATTTATATATTGTTAGGAGGTAATGAACATGGCAAGCACAATGACTCCATATTTCGGAATCGTCGTTTCATTAATCGCATATGGAATCGGAACATTATTGTTTAAGCATTCAAAAGGTTTCTTCTTATTTACACCGTTATTTGTAGCAATGGTTTTAGGAATTGTCTTTCTAAAAGTAGGTAATTTCACTTTCGAAGAGTATAATACTGGCGGAAAAATGATTAGCTTCTTCTTAGAACCAGCAACAATCGCCTTTGCAATTCCATTATATAAACAAGTTGATAAGTTGAAAAAATATTGGTGGCAAATTTTATCGGCTATCGTGGTTGGGTCTATTTGCTCAGTAATTGTCGTGTTCATTGTTGCAAAAGCAATTGGTCTAGATACAGCAGTAATGAATTCAATGTTACCACAAGCAGCAACAACAGCAATTGCGTTACCAATCTCTGAAAGTATTGGTGGTATACCAGCAATTACATCGTTTGCAGTAATCTTTAACGCAGTTATTGTATACGCATTAGGAGCATTATTCTTAAAAACATTTAGAGTCAAACATCCAATTGCAAAAGGTTTAGCACTTGGAACAGCAGGTCACGCATTAGGAGTGGCAGTAGGAATTGAAATGGGTGAAGTAGAGGCAGCTATGGCAAGTATTGCTGTAACAGTAGTTGGAGTTGTAACAGTAGTTGTCATACCGATGTTTATGCCATTCATTGGATAGTAAAACTTACTTAAAAAAATGAGAAAAGCAAGCTATTTGTAGGACAGATTTCTACTGATAGCTTGCTTTTTATGTTACAGTAGTGGTAAGACCTATTGTGACAAAATGTAGATTTCCTTAAATCTTCATTAATACTGTGTAGAATACGTTTTGAATTAGGTCATTGTATTGTAAAATAAGAAGTAAGCAACTATAGATCTGCTAAGGTAGGCGTATAATGAGCTTATAAAAATCTTAATATGAATGAATAATTAAAAGTAGAAAAGAGAGAAAAATCTACTTATTAACGTTTTACTTTATAGGACAGGAGAGAGTACTCGTCGATTATGCAAATAAAAAACCTGTTTCAAAGCAAAGGATTTCAGAGGTTACTCGTATTAGTAATACTTGCTCTCGTGTTATATGGGCTGCAAAGTATGTTGAATTTAATATTAATTACGTTTATTCTTACGTATTTAATGGATCGATTCCAAAAGTTTATTTCTCGCAAATTAGACCACTTTATGCCCATTAATCGAAAGCTCATTATAGCATTTCTATATGTCATGTTAATTGGCGGAATTGCTATTACGCTATTCAAATATTTACCAGTATTAACGATACAAATTTCACAATTGATTTATCAATTTAACGTATTTTTAAGAAACCCACCGGATAGTGAATTAATTAAATATGCAGTTAATGCTGTTAATCATATGGAACTTTCGAAGTATGTAGGACAAGGCGTTGACATTTTGTATAAATCGATTACGAATGTTGGGAAATTTGGCCTTCAAGTGTTACTTTCTTTAATTTTAAGTTTATTTTTCTTATTGGAGAAAGCTCGTATCGTTGCTTTTACTGCAAAATTTAAAGAAAGCCGACTTGCAATTTTCTATACTGAAATCGAGTACTTCGGTAAGAAATTTGCACGTTCATTCGGAAAAGTAATCGAAGCACAATTTTTAATTGCTGTTGTTAACTGTGTTTTATCCGTTATTGCACTTTGGATATTAGGATTCCCACAATTATTAGGTTTAGCGTTAATGATCTTCTTACTCGGTTTAATTCCAGTAGCTGGGGTTATCATTTCGTTATTCCCGCTTTGTATGATTGCTTACAATATCGGCGGTATTATGTACGTGGTTTATATTTTAGTTATCGTAACAGTCATTCATGCGCTTGAAAGTTACGTGTTAAATCCGAAGTTTATGTCGCAAAAAACAAACTTACCGATTTTCTATACGTTCATGGTATTAATCTTCTCAGAACACTTCTTAGGTGTATGGGGATTAATTATCGGTATTCCAATCTTCATTTTCTTATTAGATGTCTTAGATGTGACGAGTGATGAAATGGAGAAGGATGTTGGAACGAAATAAGGTGAAGTAAAGAAAAGCATCGATATTCGATGCTTTTTCTTTTATAACATGATGTTTCTTATGACATACTGTAAGAAGAAGAGAGAATAGGGGTGAAGTAATGGCTGTAAATGAAAAGATAGAGTTAGCTACATTTGCTGGAGGGTGCTTCTGGTGTATGGTTTCGCCATTTGAAGAGATGGAAGGAATTATAAAGGTTGTTTCTGGCTATACAGGTGGTCATAAAGAGAATCCAACATATAAAGAAGTATGTTCAGAAACGACGGGACATTATGAGGCAGTACAAATTACATTTGATGCAAATAAAATGCCGTATGAGGAGTTATTAAATATATATTGGAGACAAATTGATCCGACTGATGTAGGTGGGCAATTCCACGATCGCGGACAGTCTTACGAAACAGTGATTTTTTATCATAATGAAGAACAACATAAAAAAGCAGAGGATTCAAAAGAAGAGCTTGCAAAGAGTGGGCGCTTTTCAAAGCCTATTGCAACAAAAATATTGCCAGCTACTACGTTTTATCCCGCAGAGGAATATCACCAAGGATATCATAAGAAAAATGAATTCCGCTACGAGTTATACCGTAAGGGCTCAGGGCGAGATGCGTTTATTAAGCAACATTGGCCAAAAGATAATGCTCATTTAAAAGAAAAACTCAATGAGATGCAATTTTATGTAACACAGGAAAATGGTACAGAACCACCATTTCGCAATGAGTATTGGAACCATAAAGAAGAAGGTATTTATGTAGATATCGTTTCAGGTGAGCCTTTGTTTACTTCTATAGATAAATTTGATAGTGGATGTGGATGGCCTAGTTTTACGAAGCCAGTTATGTCAGCTAGTGTGAAAGAAAAAATGGATGTGAGTCATAATATGACGCGTACAGAAGTGAGAAGTAAGGAAGGAGATTCACATCTCGGGCACGTATTTCCAGATGGCCCAGGACCAAATGGACTTCGCTATTGTATAAATTCAGCAGCTCTTCGATTTATTCCAAAAGAGGAATTAGAAAAAGAAGGCTATGGTGATTTCCTAATCTTGTTTGGAAATAAAAAATAACCTCGCAGTTAGCGAGGTTATTTTTTATTATTTTGCTTTTTTCTTTTTAAACTTGCTTAATACTTCATAAACGATTGGAACAATAAGAAGTGTTAATAATGTTGAACTTGTTAATCCACCAATTACTGTGACACCAAGCCCCTTAGAAATTAAGCCACTACCTTCAAATCCTAATGCAAGTGGGATAAGAGCCCCGATTGTTGCAATTGCAGTCATTAAAATAGGGCGAAGGCGTGTTGCGCCAGCTTCTAATAAAGCTTCACGTGTTGATAGACCTTCATTTTCTTTATGAATAACGCGGTCGATAAGCACGATTGCGTTTGTTACAACGATACCGATTAACATAAGGGCACCGATCATTGCAGAGACACTTAACGTTTCACCAGAGATTAATAAGGCAACAAGAGCTCCAATGATTGTAAATGGTAGCGAGAATAAAATTGCGAATGGTGCAAGCGCACCGCCAAATGTAACGACAAGAACGAAGTATACAATGGCAATCGCAGCTAACATCGCTAAGCCAAGTTGTTTGAATGATTCTTCAATATCTTTTGTAACGCCGCCCATAGAAACATCTACGCCAGAAGGAAGATCCATTTTATCTACTTCTTTTTGAACAGCGGCAGATGCTTTTGAAACGTCATCAGATGTTAGTTTTGCACTTACTTCTGCATAAACACGGCCATCGCGGTGTTTCACTGTATTCGAAGTTTCCCCTTCTTTTACAGTCATCACATCTTTCACAGCTACTTCATTACCAAGTGGCGTTGTAATTTTACGATTTGTTAAGTCATCGATTGTTTCATAATTTTGTTTTTCAGCTTCTACATATACGTTGACATCTTTACCGTCTTTTTTAATTGTTGTCAGAACAGGGCGATCATGTTGATTAGAAAGTCCCATTCCGATTTGTGCAGCCGTTAGACCCATTTTACTTAGTTTTTCCTGATCTGCGACTAAAGTGTATTCTGCATACGTTTTTGCAATACTAGAGTCTATATCCTTTAAGTCTTTATTTTTCTTCATGATATTTTGAATATCTTTTACGACAGGCTTAATCTCTTCAGAGCTATCTCCGTAAACGTATAGTTTGATTTCATTACTACCGCCGCTTGCTCCGAAGTCTTGGTTTTTCCATTCGCCTTTTCCAGACATCTTCTGTAAATCTTTAACGACTTGTTCTTTCTCTTTTTCGAAGTTTTTCGTGTCGTTATCATATTGTACGAAGAACATTGCTTGGTTTGATTGACCAGGACTCATTGGGTTTTCGCCACCTAATGAGAATTGAATTGTTTTGACGTCTTTATTATCTTGGAAGTGCTTCTCAGCTTTCGTTGCGATTTTTTCAACGTCTTCTAACGTTTGACCTGGTTCAGGGTTGTACGTTGCAATGATCATTTTTTCTTCTTCAGATGGTAAGAAGCTTACACCAATAATTGGCACAAGTGCAAGACTACCAACTAATAGAAGGACAGCGATACTTGATGTAATAATTTTGTGATTTAAAGCCCATGCAAGTACGCGTTTATAAATATTTGCTAATTTACTTGGTTTTTCTTCATGATGTACTTCTTTTTCTCTCATGCTCTCTTTTTTAAATAAAGAGTGAGCTAGCATCGGTACAATTGTAACTGCTACTAGTAATGATGCTAATAAAGCGAAGACAATAGTTAAGGCGAATGGTAGGAACATTTCACCAATCATACCTTTTACTAGTCCAAGCGGTAAAAATACAGCAATTGTTACAATGGTAGAAGACATAATTGGGATAAACATTTCTTTCGTAGCTTCACGAATTAAATCTTTCCCGCGTAGTTTCTCTTCTGATAACGACATGCGTCGGTAAATATTTTCAATAACAACAATGGAGTCATCCACAACGCGCCCAATAGCGACTGTCATTGCTCCGAGCGTCATAATGTTAAGCGTAATATCCATTTGCTTTATGACTAATACAGCAATTAATAAAGAAAGTGGTATGGAAACGACAGAGATTAATGTTGTTCGGATATTTCGTAGGAACAACATAATAATAACAATCGCAAAGATAGCACCAAAAATGGCTTTACTTAGCATTGTTTCTACTGATTTCTCAATAGGTGCACCTTGGTCGAATGTTGAAATAATCTCTAAGTCTTTATATTTTTTCTCAAGTTCTTTTACTTTATCTTTCACTGCATTTACAACATCAACTGTGTTTGCGTCAGCAGCTTTTACAATTTGAATTCCAATTGCTTCTTTTCCATTTGTTCGAGAAATAGATTCCGCTTTTCCGACTTCCTTAATGTCAGCAATTTCGTCTAATGTAACTGTCGGAATCCCGTTCATAGCGGCTGGATTCGTTTGCGGCACTTGTGTACTTGCTCCAGCATTTTGACTACCTGGACCGCTCGCTGATGAAGGAACAGCAGGAATCTTTAATTCTTTTAATGCTTTAATTGTTGTAATATTCCCATCTACAACAACTGATTTTTCTGTGTCTTTAAATGTATATAAACCAAGTGGTAAAGATATATCCGATCCTTTAATTACATTTTTTACAGTATCTTCACTTAAACCTAATTCTTTCATCTTATCTTTTTTGAAGACAAGTTGTACTTCATCTACTTGTTGACCTGAAATTTGAACAGATGCGACCCCATCAAGTCCTTTTAATCCTGGAACAACATTTTTTTCTACATTTTCAGTTAAGGTAGCTAAAGATTCGTTTTTACTTGCTACGCTTAATGAAATAACAGGAAATGCATTGAAGTTTACACGTGAAACTTTCGGATCTTTTACGCCTTCTGGCAGTTTCACATTTGTGAGAGCTTCTTTTATTTCCGTTTCAGCTTTTTCCATGTTTTTATCAAAATCATATTCTACCTGAATAGAAGATGCATTTTGAAAAGAGGATGAACTAACAACGTTTACACCACTTAAATTTTGCAATTGCTCTTCCATCGGTTTTGAAACTTTATCAGCTACTTCTTCTGGTGTAGCACCAGGATAAACCGTGGTTACTGTTACAACAGGTGTTGTAATATCAGGAATTGTTTCCAGCTTCATATTCAGCCCAGAATAAATACCTGCAATGGTAACGATAATGGTTAGTAGCCAAACTGCGAACTTATTTTTTAACGAAAAATTAATAATTTTGTTCATGTTTGCGCTCCCTTTGTATTATATTGACCAACTGGTCAGTCTAATACATAATATAACTGACTGATTGGTCAGCCGTCAATGAAAAGGGATGGTATAATAAAGTGAAACTTTAACCAGTGGGAATTTACGATCTGTAAATAGTGAGATGTATTTATTATAAGATGCGAGATTACATTTAGGAGAGACGGGATATGAAAGAAAAAGAGCGCTTAATTATAGAGATGGCTATGAAGTTATTTGCGACTAAGGGTGTAAATGCGACATCAGTGCAGGAAATTGTGACGGCTTGTGGTATATCTAAGGGAGCCTTTTATTTATACTTTAAATCGAAAGAGGAACTTTTATTAGCGACACTTCGATATTACTATGACAAGATTCAAAATAAAATGATGGATATTGAAAAAGAGTCGTTATTGCCACGTGAAAAATTTGCAAAACAATTGCATTGCCAGTTTAATGATATACAGAAGCATAAAGAATTCATTATTATGCATGCAAGGGAAAATGCTATCCCTTTTAATAAAGAAGTAGAAGAATTTATGATGCGGATGAAGTTAGAGTCTCACGCATTTTATCGGAACAGTTTACTGTCTATTTATGGTGATAAGGTTATGCCATATTTATTAGATTTAGTCATTATGGTAGAAGGCATATGCCGTGGATATTTAGAACTAATTATTTTGCAAGCGCCAGAAATAGAATTATCTTACGTCTCTGCGTTTATTTTGAAAAGAGTAGACGATTTAGTAGATGGATTGGTAGAATCTTCAGAAGAACCTGTGTTACATGAAGAAAAGCTTGGAGAATTTCTTTGTAAATCAGAGCTTATTAAGGAGCAGGTTAAGGAACATTTTTTAAAAGAAATTATTGTGTTTAAACGTACATTAGCGGATCAATTAGAAGATGAGGAATTGCTTGTTACATTAGATGTTTTGGATGCAGAAATGAGGATGCAAAATCCAAGAATTCCAGTTATCCAAGGGATGTTGTTTAATTTAGAGGCATATCCAGCTTTAAAAGAGTTTCGTTTGAGGCTTATGGGCTATTACAATATAAAAAGGTAACAATGATAGTTTTCATTGTTACCTTTTTATTATGCATTCACTTTTTCTTTTTTCGGTGCAGTCTCTTCTTCATCAATGTTGATTGTTTCTTTTACGATATAAATCGGACGGTTTTTACTTTCGTCATAAATACGAGCAATATACTGGCCAACGATTCCAAGACCAAGTAATTGAATACCGCTAAAGAATGTAATAGCAACCATGATAGATGCCCAACCTGTTTGCGTACCATTGCCGATAATTTTCACAGTGATTGTATATAGTAGAACAATTATTGAAATGAGGACTGATAATAAGCCTAAAGTCATCACGATACGTAACGGCTTTGTTGAAAATGCAATAATGCCATCAGATGCAAATTTAATCATTTTCTTTAATGGATATTTTGTTTCACCAGCAAAGCGCTCGTCGCGTTCATATTCAACATACGTTTGGCGGAAGCCAACCCAAGACATCATACCGCGGATGAAGCGATTTCGCTCAGTCATTTGATTGAAAACATCAGCTATTTTGCGATCGATGATTCGGAAATCACCAGTATCTTTTGGGATATCGATATCAGACATGTAGTTTAAGAATTTATAGAAATACTTAGCTGTTAAAAGTTTGAACCAAGTTTCACCTTTACGTTGCTTACGTTTTGCATAAACAACTTCATATCCTTCTTCCCATTTTGCAATAAGTTCAGGGATAACTTCAGGTGGATCTTGTAAGTCTGCATCTATAATTACAATAGCGTCACCTTTTGCAGCAGCAATACCAGCTGTAACAGCTACTTGGTGACCAAAGTTACGTGCGAAGTTAACGATCTTTGTACGGTAATCATTTGCTGCAATTTCAGATAAGATTTCCATTGTACGGTCTGTACTACCGTCATTTACAAAGACAAACTCGTAATTAATATCATTTTGAAGCATAACGGACTTTAAACGGTTATAACATTCCTGTGCTACTTCTTCCTCGAAGTACATAGGAACTACAACCGAAATTAATTTTTGCATGTTGTATCCTCCGTATTTTTAATAAGTTATTCAAATTTAATTAGTAACCTTTTCGGTTTGGTTGAATGTCCAAATTTTATTAAGGACAAAATTTATAACCATTCCGACACCAATTGCAAAAATCTGTGCAATTAGCGCATTAAAGGTAAATTTATTTACTAATATAAATAAACATAATGTATTAAAAGCCAATACAATTAAGTTTACAGTTAGAAATTTAAAGAACATTGACGAGCTTTTATTATTAGGTTTAAACACCCAATTTTTATTCCAATAGTAGCTATTGGCAACACCAATTAAATAGGCAATGGTATTTGCAATAAGGTAGTTCATCCCAAATTTCAATAATATCCAAAAGCTAATGATTGTAATGAGTGTATTAAAGATCCCTACTAAACCAAACTTTAAGAGTTTCTCCATAGATAGTATCCTCAACTTTATAAAATGTATAAACAAAACAGGAAATGTAGAATGGTTACTTGTATATAACAACTATCAATTATAGCATAATTTATGCTAAGATGTTATATGTTTTGGGTGGATATCATTTTAGTATATAGAATAAATCTGTCAATAATAAAAATGTTTATTTTAAATTGGTATACTTGGAAATATAAAAGCAAACATGGAAATCATGGTAATATTAATGTATAGTAGCTGGTAGTGTAATTTTTTTAGGAAATATAATGTTTTCCCATATAAATATGTTAAGGAGTGAGTTTTTTTGGAACGTTTTTCTGGATTGTTTTCAACTTTTTCTACACGTGCCATATACGGCATTTATAGCTTTTTCGTTGCAATATTAATTTTTGATTATTTTTCAGATACTCAAAAATATAATTATGTAATGATATTAGTTGGAGTTTTATTATTATGTACAATTGGAAACTTTATACTTAGTAGTGGATCGCTATATCTTGAAAAAGCAAATGAAAAAATATGTTTTTTTGTACTACTAATTATTTGTTTAGCAGTGAAAACTGCATGGATTGTTACATATAAGATTGATCCGATTGGTGATTATGAAGCCTTTTTTAATACTGCAAAAGCATTAGGTGATAACTTTGTTATTCATGATAGATATGTTGCATTATTTCCACATATTTTTGGTTATGCTTCATTCTTAAGTATTTTCCTAAAAATATTTGGGGCGAACTTTATGATTCCACCAATTATTAATGTTGTTTTAACTACAATTTCTATGGGATTAATATATTTTATAGCTAGAAGAATTGGTGGAGTGAGAACAGCGATAACAGCAAGTGTTTTATGGATTCTCTTGCCATCACAAACGATGTATAACATGTTTGCACTTTCAGAACCGTTGTATTGTACAGTACTGTTATTAGCCTGGGCAATTATGATAATTGTTTATGATAAAATTGAAAATATGACGATTGCAAAGGTTCTTATGTATTCAATTCTATTAGCTGCATTACTTGTATTAATAAATATGGCAAGACCAATTGCAGCAGTGCCAATTATAGCCTTAGCGATATGGATGTTTATTATAGATACAAAGCATATCGGGAATAAAAAGCTACTTATTAATAAGGTGGCATATGTAGGGGTTATCATTATTGGATACTTAATGATGTCTTCGGCGGCGAATCATTATGTAACATTACGTTTAGGTGAAGAGATAGCAACAGTGCCGGGATACAATATTCATGTAGGATTTAATAAGGGAGCATCAGGAACATGGAATCCAGGAGATTCAGCATTACTATATCATTATAGTGGTCAACCAGGATGGAGTGCTCAGGACGTTCAAAAGCAAATGCTTGAAGAAGCGAAAAAGAGAATCAAAAACGATGATATAGATTTCGGGAAACTAATGTATGATAAATTCATTATCTTTTTAGGTAATGATGATCAAGCTGTTAAATATGCAGATCCAATTATGGACCATAAAGTACGCTATACTATAATTTCTAATGTTTTCTATTACTTTTTACTAGTTACTTCACTGTTCGGAGCGTTAGTAGCTATAAAAAATAAAAATAAATCTTCACTTTTAATTATTTGTTTATATGTGATTGGGCTAACAATGGCACAAATGATAGTAGAAGTAGCACCGAGATATCATTATTCGGCTACAATACCTATGATCTTTTTAGCTGCTTTTGGTATTAAACATATTTACAATAAAAAAAGAATATAAATAAAAAGGCGTAAGCTCGGTATTGCACCGAGCTTACGCCTTTTTTATTTAGCCTTATTTTATATTTTTGTGGCCTTTCTTTTAGACATGAGATGATAAACTACATATAATCCATAACCTTGGATAATTGTAAAGCTAGGGATAATAAAGTATCGATATCTTGTTTGATATTCGATTAAGAAGTGAATCGTTATATAACCAATTATTAATAATAAAAATAGTGTGTAATGTGTGTTATTTTGCTTAGTTAATATGAGATAAAGAGTTGCTAACGTACCAAATAACATCGTTGTAATATATATATACTTGTCGTATGTCTTAAGATCATCTTGTAAGGTAACCATATCACTCTCTGTGTTACTTAGTGTTGCCAGGCTCCATACTGGGGCGGAATCATAATCTGCCCACATAATCGTGAATTTATCACCAAATAAAGATAAAACCTTTTCTGGATCAGCTAGTCGCTCTTGAATCAATTTCTTCTCAACGGCTTCTCGTTCTTTGCCAAGTTTAAAGGACATAACATATTCTACATCTGCTGAAGAATATCCACCTCTTGTTTCGTGATTAAGTCCTACTGTGAATTTCCAGAGAGGATCTCGGTTAGATAGCGGATATTGTGTAATTCCGGCAGATATAAATGAAGAACTTATAATGTAATGAACAAGATAAAAAACGATGAAAATCCCAGACAGTTTTTTTATAGAAGTTAAAATATCCTGTTTTGATTTTCCTAATATACCTTGTAAAAAGACATAAAGAGCTACTGCAATCAAAACGAAAGCGCCAAGTGGACGCATAATATCTCCTAAGGCTAGGGAGACTCCTATAAAAATCCACATATATTTATGGGTTAAGCCTTTTGTAATTAATAAGTAAAATCCAAGATAAAATAGGAATGTGGCAATGTGTTGATTTGTTAGTAATGAGGTCAATACAATGCTAGGTATATATAATGCATATAGTAATCCAGCCATTCTTCCAGCCCATTCATTGAAAACATATGAAGTTATTTTGTAAACTAGCCATGTTGTTCCTGTGCAATACATTATATTTAAAAGTTTTAGTAGGAAAGGCCCTTCACCGAATAACTTAATAATGAAAGCTTGGTACATTGTAAAGCCAAGTTGATAAACCCATGAAGTATAATAGTCATCTTGTGCAAAACTAAAGTCGCCTTTAGTAGCTTGAATGGCACTATTGTACATCACTGAAAAATCTGATTCGATAGGAGTTGGAACGTTGAGAACCCAAATTAATCGAACAGAAAAAGCTAAAACAATAAGTGAAACGGTAAATATAAATGTAGACATATACTTATTAGAAATATAGCCAATAAGCAAAAATAGAAGACCTATTAAAATAATAATCGCGATTATTATAAAGGAATGCGTGTCGTTTTTTTCTTGAATTATGCCTATTGATTGCCACGTTATAGCAGCAGAAATAATTAGACATAGTACTAATAAGCACTTTACAAAAAACGTATTAAGCTTTAGGGGAAATGTGCGTTGCATGAATAAAAACTCCTTATCAAATTGCATGGTTATTTTAAAATGAAATCCCTTTACACATTAAATATGAGTGCAAAGGGATGTTGTTAGGGGATTAAGAATTTTCTTGGGCCCATTTCTCTACATCCCAAGTTTTTGTTACCCAATCTTCATAAAAATCAGGTTCGTGGCATACAAGAAGAATGGTTCCTTTGTATGCTTTCATCGCCTTTTTCAGTTCTTCTTTTGCTGTAACATCAAGGTGGTTTGTTGGCTCATCAAAGAGTAACCAGTTACTTTCTTCACCCATTAGTTTACATAAACGAACTTTTGCTTGTTCGCCACCACTTAATTGGTTCAGTGGACGAGAGATATGTTCATTCTTTAAACCACATTTTGCTAACATTGCACGGATTTGATGTTGGTCTAAGCTAGGGAATGTATTCCAAACATCATCAATTGGTGTTATGTTATCAGCTTTTACTTCTTGCTCGAAGTATGATGGATTTAAGAAGTCACCAAGACTTGTTTTTCCGCTTAATGGTTTGATCTTACCTAAAATTGTTTTCAACAGTGTTGATTTACCGACACCGTTACATCCAACAATTGCAATTTTTTCGCCACGTTCAATTGTCATTGTTAATTTCGGTAATAATGGATGTGTATATCCGATCTCTACATTTTCCCCTTCGAAGACAAAGCGACTACTTGCACGACTTTCTTTAAAGGAGAACTCAGGCTTAATAGCTGTTTCAGGACGATCGATACGCTCCATACGATCAAGTTGTTTTTGACGGCTCTTTGCACGGCCTGTCGTTGAGTAACGAGCTTTATTTTTTGCGATAAAGTCTTCTTGTTTTTTAATAAATTCTCTCTGCTTTTCATAGGCGTTGATATGTTGATTTTTATTGATTTCTGCTAGCTCTAGGAATTTTTCATATGTTGCTGTATAACGCGTCATTTTTGTGAATTCTAGATGGAAAATAACATCAACACATTTATTCATAAATTCCGTATCATGGGAAATCAATAGGAACGCATGTGGGTACTCTTTTAAATAATTTGTTAACCAATGAATATGTTCAACGTCTAAATAGTTGGTAGGCTCATCTAATAGTAGTACTTCTGGTTGCTCAAGTAGTAACTTTGCAAGTAATACTTTTGTACGTTGTCCACCACTTAATGCCGCAACATCACGATCTAGCCCGATTGCGTCAATCCCAAGACCACGCGCTGCTTCTTCAATTTTAATATCTAATAAATAGAAGCCACCTGCTTCGAGAGCATCTTGAATTTCTGCCATTTGCTCAAGAAGTTCCTCTAATTCTTCCGGTGTAGCAGTTCCCATTTTTTCTGTCACTTCATTTAAAGCTTTTTCTTTTTCAAATAAAGGTAAAAACGCATCTGCTAATACATCACGAATCGTGCGGCCAGGTGTTAAAATAGTATGCTGGTCTAAGTAACCGTAATTTGTACCAGGTGTCCATTCAACGCGACCTTCGTCATGGATAAGCTGACCAGTAATTATATTCATAAATGTTGATTTACCAACACCGTTTGCTCCGACTAATCCAACGTGTTCTCCTGCAAGTAAGCGCATGGATACATCTTTAAATAATGTGCGATCACCAAATGTATGGCCTAATTTTTCAACAGTTAATAAGCTCATAATGTCCTCCGTTCATTTCTAAATAGTGTCTTGAATCATGATACTAAATTCTTGGATAGAATGCTATCATTTCCAAAATATATAATGTAATTGAATAGTAGGGTATGCGATTACAAAAGGATGACAGGTTGCTGTGATGCGAGAGAAATAAAAATAAGGTGTAACCATTTCATATAAGTGGTTACACCTTATTTTTTATTTTAAATACCCACGAACAATTCCGCGTAAGCGATTTGCGTGGAATTTGCGCTTATCATTAGAAATATTTTGTGTCATACGGAATGTTGCGGCAGCGACAGCACGCAAGAAATAAGGGAATCCATAGTGTAAGCGAATAACCCGACCAAAACCACCAGCATAAGAAATGGCACGTTTTAATGATTGTTCATTAATAATTTCCTCTTTTACAGGATGGTATACGAACAAATCTTTTCTAAATAAACCAGTATAGTTTTGTTTCATACCGCGTAGTACAAAGTCAGTTTCTTCACCAGCTCCATAAATCGTTCCAGAACCAACACCTAAGTCTTCATCAAATGTACCTACATCTTGTACAAATTGCTTTGTGAAGAATAGTGTGAAAGAAGGTCCCATGAATCCATACTTATTATTTAAAATAATGTCTGTATTCGGTGCGTGTATTAAAGAACCCGTTCCTTCAACATTTGTCGTATTTGTTGAGATGAAATGAACATCTTTATTAGAGTTGAAAGTTTCTAATATGCTTTCTAAAACGTTTGTTTCATAAATACAATCATCATCTGGAAAAGCGATGAAGTCGCCATCTGCTACTTTTAAGCCCGCATTGCGAGCTCTTGATAGTCCTTTAATAGGTGTATAAATGTAATTGATAGAAAATTTATCTTTATATTCATCAAATAAATCAGAGATTGGCGTATCATTTTGGTCTACTACGATAAGTTCAAAGTTTTTGTAAGTTTGTTGTTCAAGTGATTTTAGTAAGTCAAGAATATCATCACGTCTGCCACAAGTAGCCATGATTAAAGAAAATTTCAAGTTTAACAGCTCCTTTTAGAGATTGCGTTTAAGCCTTTTTGAATCGTGCTAGTATCTTTTCAAGTAGTGAAAAGAGAATTTCATCCTTTGTTATAAAGAGGATAAGGGCATACGTTAATCCACACGTTATTATTACTAGGATAACTTGTAGTATTTGTCCAGATACGATCATATCAATAACGAATGCTATCGGTATAAATGTTAATGAATAAAATAGATATTTAAGTTTTTGTATATCGAATAACGTATAATTTACTTTTAGTTTCTTTTTCACATAAATATATTCAAATGTGATTAAGAAACAATTCGCAATTGTTGTTGTGAAAATTGCGGTTGTTGGTGTAAGTACATGGAAGAATATGAGTGCAATATTAGATGCCAAGTTGATAAATCCGCAAATGAATAAAAATCGCACTAAAATGCTTTCTTTCTTTTTTACATAAATAATTTGATTCGATAAAATGGACTCAATACCAACTGTAATCATATAGAAGGCGAAAACAATTAATGTATTACCAGCCGCAGCAAAATCTTGTCCACCGTAAATGACAACAGCTCCATGAGCAATGAGCATTAAACCGATTGCAGCAGGGAATAGGGTAATGAAATATACTTTTGAAATTTTATTTAGTAAAGATTCATACTCCAGTTCAGACGCATTTCCTGATAAATAAGACAACCTTGGAACGGTTACTTGTACAACACTTAACATAAGTGTATTAATAATCATCATAATTTGAAAAGCCATTACGTAATATGCAACTTCTTCTTTTCCAACATATACTCCTAAAACAAGACGATCTAATTGAGTATATAAAATATTAGCATTTGAAAAAATCAATACTAATAGTAACGGTTTTAAATGAGGAATAATCGTTAAGTCGGAAAAATCAAATTTCACTTGGCGTTTCACATATATAAAGCTAATAGAGTGGTTTAAAAATGTTGATAATACTAATAAACCAGCATATGTTTTATAATCGTCAACCCCATGAATCAAAGAGAAAAGAAGTACGACATAGATTAATCGAACGATAACTGTTTTTTTAGTGATGAAGTCATAATTTTCATATGCTTCATTAAACCATTCCACATAAAACATGTTAGATATAAAATTAAAACCGAAAATAAGAAGAACAGGAAATAGACTCTCATGTCCATATCCAATATAGCTAAAGAGCATAAAGGATGATAAAGCTAAAATACTAGTTGTGAAGTTAATTACATAGAGACTTGTAAATAACTTAGAAACTTTCTTCTTATCGTTTTTAATTAAGCTAATTTCACGTAAACCATATTGATATACACCAAATACGGCGAACACGAAGAAGTAATTGAAAAAAGTTTCAGCAAGATTAACGGTTCCGATTGAAGTTGCTCCTAACGTTCGATATGCGTAAGGACCAACTAAAATTGGAAGGATAATATTAAACGTATTGAGCAGTATTTTATAAAAAATATTTGAAGCAATTGATTTCTGCATAATTTCACCTTTCCATTAAAATAATCCAATTTAATTAAAATACTTGCTATGTCATAGTAAGGTTTTTAACTACAGTTAATTCTTTCAATATTATGAAGTGTAAGGTGTTTTCTACACGATTTACAAATCCTTAAATTGTTTTGTTGACCACCCGTATAAGTGTACCCTACATAAACTTTGTAAAGCAACTATTGATGGGGTAGAACCGTATTATAAATGAGATTTTATTAATTAGAAAAAGTTAATAGCAAACGGGTATGTATAAAAATATTACATAGTGTGTGTGAAAAGGAGTAATGGTTGTATGAAGGTGGGAAGTTGTATATAAAAAAAGAGCGAATACATGATAGTTATTCGCTCAGAAGATGTCTTAATGGTGAAGGTCTACATACTCCAAGGTTTACTTAAAGTTAGAACTTCAGCCATTTCTTTGCTTTTTACACGCCCTTTTTTTCTACTTTCTGCACGCTCAGCACCAGTTGTGTGTAACCAATGTTCTTCTTCCGTTTCGGGTAGTACTTGTGGAACAGAAGATGGTTTTCCATCTTTTAATGCAACGAATGTGATGAAACATGTTGCAGCTATTCTACGTTCCCCTGCTAATAAATTCTCTGCAATTACTTTTACGAACACTTCCATTGAAGATTTTCCTGTATAACATACGAATGCTTCGTAACAAACAGAATCCGCTTGGTGAATTGGAGTTAAAAAATCAACAGAATCAATAGATGCTGTTACGCAATGTTTACGACTATGCCTTGCAGCTGCAATTGAAGCGATACTATCAATTTCTGCTAATAATTTTCCTCCGAAAAGTGTTTGATGATTATTTAAATCATTCGGAAAAACACGTGTTGTTTTAATTGCTTTGGATTCTCGCATGAATTTCTTTTCCATATGGTCAGCCCCTATTTTCTGTTTTCAATCAGAATGACATGTCTTGTAAGTGGAGTACAAAAATATTAAAAATCTATAGATATTTAAATGAAGTAAAGAATTCCAGAAGAGAGTTAGCAAAACTTCTGTATTTGTATTCATGTAACTGAAAGAAAATTTATCATATATAAAATGTAGTGTAAAAGAGTAGTCGCTTACATTGCAAGTGAAAAAATTAGGACTCTTTATTTGTCATAGAAATTCCCTATCAGCTGTGCACCTATTCATGATAGAATCGTTTTGTTATGAATGGAAATAGAGGTGCAATGGAAATATGAATCATATACAAACAAATTTTTCGTCTTTTTTCAGTAAAATAATGATTGGTGCGATGCTCGCATTTTTTGTTTATAGTTGTTGGTCTGCATTTGAAGTAAGTAAACAATTTTTTGGAGACAGTACAACAAGTGTAACAATCGTATTGGTTATTTTCGTTATTCTCATGCTGTTAGTGGCATCGATTTTACAGTATCGTTTTACAGATAAACAATTTCTTGGTTTTCTTATTGGTACATCTATAGTCGTGAGACTTAGTATGGTTTTATTTGTAGACGTTCCGATAACCGGTGATATGAAAGCTATGTTTGAGTCGGCAAAGCAGGTTGCAATTGGTAATAGTGTAGAGAATATAACGCAGTTACCTTTTATTATTTATGAATCAATTATTATTCGTATATTTGGCGATACAGTATTCGCATTGCAGTTATTTAATATTTTATTTTGCACAGGGACTGCATTTTTCATTTATCGTATTGCAGCAATAGTTTTTGGAGAAGAATGTGGCCGTATTGCTTCTGTATTTTACGTTTTATATATACCAAATATATTTATGAGTTCCTTATTAACATCAGAATCGCTCGCAATATTTTTATTTTACTTGGCTTGTTACATACTTTTATATAAAGGCTTAGATCATCCTTATATGTGGGTGTTTTCAGCAATTTTATTTGCATGTAGTAATATGATTTTTCCAATGGGGTTATTTCTTCCTATTTTTATTGCTGTATACGTGTTGTTAATTGAATTCTTTCAATCCGCAATGAAGCAAAAGGTACTATTAAAGATGATAGGGATACTTATTCTATTTTATAGTGCTCATTTTGGAGTGAGTTATGGAATTCAGACAATGGGAATGTCACAATATAAGCTTTCAAATGAAATGTATGTTCAATCTGTTTTAATTGGAAAAGGTAAAAATGAGGAAAAAATAACTAAGAATCAAAGCGTAACAGAACATATTGATCAAAAGCTAAAAGAGATTGAAGAAGAAAGATTTAAACTTTTGAAACCAGTAGTTAATCAATTCTCAGATGAAGGAATACATTCTATTTTATTTAAATGTGAAAAACTTATATATATAGCGGTAACATTGTTTATGTCTATCGCTTTATTACACTTCCTTATTAAGAAACAACAAAACGAAGGGTATATGTTGTTCTTATTGTTAATTAGCGGATACGTATTGTTAAGACTCTTCCAAGTCGATATGGCATATTATAACCTTATTGTGCCAGCATTGTTTATTTTGCAAAGCTTTGGTGTTTATATGAGTTATGTGTATTGTCAAAAAATATTCTTTAGAAAATAAAAAGAATCCAAATTGGATTCTTTTTTTATGGATGGAAAATGAAAACTAAGAGTCAGTGGAGAGAAAGAATCTCTACTAACATAATTGCTCTACCGGTTCAGTTCCAGTTGTAAACTATCAGCTGTTAGAGCCATTTTTGAGGAGTCATCTTGAATTCCTTTCATTACTTGTGAAATGGTTTCTAACTCATTTTCAATTTTTTTATTCTGTTCTTTTGAGTTAGACATGTCTTTTACAATTTCTTGGAAGTATTGATCTGTTGCAGACATACTATCCGTTCCTTCAGATACGAGGGAGCTAATTTGCTTTACCGAAGAAGAGACACGAATAATTTGTTCGTTTGTTTTTTCAACGAGCTTTGTAACGTTAAATATAGATTCTTTCGTTTGCTCTGATAACTTTCGAATTTCTCCAGCTACAACAGAAAATCCCTTGCCAAACTCCCCAGCACGTGCAGATTCAATAGCAGCATTTAGTGCGAGTAGATTTGTTTGCTCTGCGATTGATTTTACAATATCTATAATTTCGTTAATTTTGTTAGAAATGTCGAGAAGTTCATGAGTATCTGTAATAATCGTTTCCATGTTCGCTTGAATGTATTCCATTCGTTTATTTTGCTGATTTAATTGTTCCTTACCTTGATTCGCTTTTTCTTCTGATGTTGTAGCTAATGATGTACCTGTTTTGGCAATTTCTACAATAGTTTCAGATTTAGTGGTTAACTGTTGAATAGAAGCGCTCGTTTTTTCAGATACAGAGGCTAATTCTGTTGCAATATGTGTAATGGTCATAGCTGTTAGTTCTTTTTCTTTTTCAAGTTCTTTTTGCATTCTTTCATATTCAGATTCATAAGCCGCAATAACGAGTTCTTGTTCAAGGCTGAATAATTTATTTATTACGTTTATAGAATAAGAAAAATCGTCAATTGTTGTAATTTTCGTTTTTAAAATCCTCATGATAGAGCGGAATAATTCTTGATAAGCAGCTGTATACCATTTTCTATGTAAACCAATTTGTACGTGTCTTTTGGCAATTCTAACACGTTGTTCAATAAAATCTTCGTGCATATCTCCACTGAATAATTCTTTTATATGTGTCTTTAAAGTTTGCTTTAATTTTGGAACGGAGCTATAACGTTCAATAATAGTAATTAGATTAGGCTGTTTTGTAATGTTGGCATAGAACTTTTCTGTAATCCAATCAATTTCTTCATAAATAAAGGGCTGTAATACCTTTACGATTTGTAAATCTTCTTTTGAAATATGTAGCATATCCATTTGAATCTTCAGTTCAGAATTAGTAGGCACGTTAAAAGTGATTTTTTGGTCCTTACTTAATTCAAGTATACTGGCGTTTGTTTTATTTGTATGTTTTTTAAAAACCCCAAGCATTGTTCTTCCCCCTGTTTGTAAAGCGTTTTCATTTTTTAGTTACAATATAATTATATATTTTTATATACAATTACTCTACATTAGTGTGTAGAATAGTATATAAATTAAGAGAATTCTATATAGAATTCTCTTAATGGCCTTTATTAATTTTAGCATGTGTTTTAAAGAAAACTGGGAAATGTACATTATATATTACAGTGACAACACGAATAATGAATGTTACTAATAAACAAACATAGAAAGCTAATACGTGTGCCCCCATTGCATATGTGATTAGGAAACTAATTGCTCCTAAAATAGAAGCGATTGCGTAAATCTCTTTTCGGAAGACGTAGGGGATATCTTGAGCGCAAATGTCACGCAAAATACCGCCTCCAATACCTGTAATGACTCCCATTGAAACGACTAGAAATGAGGCGTCAACATGATGTGACATTGCCGCATTTGCACCAATAGCTGTAAAAACGCCTAAGCCAACAGCATCAGAAAGCATAATAACGACTTGAAGTTTATTAATACGTTCAAAAAACATACAAGTAAATAGTGCTGATAGTACACTTACAAAAAAGTAAATAGGTTTAACAAATGCGACAGGAGGCAGGTTACCGATCATAATATCACGAATAATACCGCCGCCGAGCGCAGTAGCTACAGCTAAACAAAGGACACCGAATAAATCTAAATCTTTTTTTAAACCAACTAATGTACCAGAAATAGCAGCGGCGATAATGCCAAGAAACGTAAATATGTCGATTAATAACATTGCTGTAATCCCTTCCTCCTAAAGATGTTCCAGAGAAAAAATATACACTAAAGTTATGTAAATAACAATGCATTTTCGTTACATGTAGAAAAAAAGAAAAAACGAGGAAAGAAAGCGCTTGAAAATACAAATAATCTTTTTTTGAAAGGTAAGGTTGGGGTGGAAATGTGAGGCGTTTAATTAAAAAATATATGTTATAATAAATATTTGAGATGAGAAAAAAATATTAACTGTATAGATTGAAATTAGGTAATAGTTATGGAGGTTCTAGATGTTAAGCGAAAATAGTAAAAGTAATAAATTTGAAAATTTTCTACTAATCTTTATTTTGTTACAACCGATTTTAGATTTACTTACAGCGTTCTGTATCATGGTTTTAAAAATTGATACGACCATTGGAGTTATTACACGCTTATTCGTTATGTTCCTAAGTGGGATATATATTTTAATTCAAACGAAGAAACAAGGAAATATAAAATATATATTGTATATAATCTTAGTAGGAATAGTCTTTACTATCGGATTGGTAAATAATAAGCTTACAAAAAATCCTATGGTACTTACAGAAGAAATTAAGTTTATAGCAAAAGCTTTATATCCGTTTGTTATGCTTACTTGTTATGTATTTGTGTTTAAGTCTTTAAAAGAAAAAAGTCATTCAAAAATGCTTAATTATATTACGTATGCATCGCTAATTATCGGAGTAGTAATGGTAGCTTCGATTACTACTGGCACAGATTATAATAGTTATGAATGGGTAAAGTTAGGATCACGCGGTTGGTTTTATGCAGGTAACGAGCTAGGATCTATTTTAGCTATCATGTGTCCAATTGTTATTTTGTACTCAATTGAAAAAACAAAAAGTATAGGTAAAGCATACTATTGGATTCCTTCAATTTTAGTTGTTTATTCACTATTTGCAATTGGGACAAAGGTTGGGGTAGGAGCAATCTTTGGATCAATGGCTATCGCAGTTGTTATGTGCTTTATTCAAGCATTTACACAACGTAAAGATGGAAAGAAACATGCCTATTTATTAAATGGTTTTCTTGCAATGACTGTATTTGTAGGCATATTGGCATATACACCTTTTTCACCATTTATGAAAAATATGGGATTCCATTTCCAATTAATTGAACAAGAACAGAGTGCGAAAAAGGAAGAGAAAAAGAAGGAGGAAGCTAAAGAACACAAACCTCCTGTGACAGAACAAGAAAAAGAAAAAGAGAAAGCAAAAGAAAAAGTAGCGGAGAAAAAAGAAGAAACGCAAGCTCTTATTTTTAGTGGGCGTCAACTATTTGAACAAATGTATAAAGATTTCTATAATGAAGCCCCAATGTCTCAAAAATTATTAGGAATGGGTTATGCAGGTAACTATAAAGAACAGCCGAAATTAATTGAACGTGACTTCCACGATTGGTTCTATTCTTTCGGAATCATAGGGTTCATTTTACTTGTAATTCCATTCTTATACTTTGGTATTAAATTTATTGCATGTATATTTACTAAATTTAAACAAATATTCACTGTGAAATATGCAATGGTAATTGCAGCGATACTTCTCGGATTAGGTATCTCATTCATAGCTGGTCATATTTTAATGGCACCTGGAGTGAGTTTCTACTTAGTAGTAATCATGGCATATTTAATAGTTGACCTGGAAATTGAATGATAGAAAAATAAAAGCTAGCATATGTTAGCTTTTATTTTGTTATAGTAAATAAAAAGAAAAAAATGGGGGATGTAAGAAATGAAAGTGTTGCATATGAATGCTGGTGCAGAAGAAGGTGGGGGGAAAACACATATTATTTCACTTTTATCTCAATTTTCAAAGGAAGAAGTGGAATTAATGGTATTTGAAGAAGGTGCGATTGCTAGAGAGGCGAGAAACCTTGGTATTCAAGTGCATGTTTTTACCCAATCATCTCGGTACGACCTATCAATTCTTTCAAAAATAAAAGCATTTATTAATGAAAATCAATTTGACATTGTGCATACACATGGCGCACGAGCAAATTTCTATCTCTCCCTCTTGAAAAAAGGTATAAAAGCAAAATGGATAATGACTGTCCACAGTGATCCAACTTTGGATTTTATGAAGAGGGGATTAAAAGGATGGATATTTACGAAATTAAATTTACGTTCTTTCAGGAAGGTAGATTTGTTCTTTGCAATTACGGAGAACTTTAAGAGAAACATAATAAAACTAGGTGTACCAGAAGAGAAGATTTGTACGGTTTATAATGGAATTGAGTATGATAGTAATCCCGCAAAACCTTATGATAAGAGTGAATTTGGCATCGATGAAGGAGTATTTACAGCCATTCAAGTAGCACGTCTTCATCCTGTTAAAGGTCATGATATTTTATTTGAAGCGTTACAAAAAATTAAAATTCCAAATATAAAGGTACTCTTGCTTGGTGATGGTCCTATAGAAGTAGAATTAAAAGAGATGGTGAAACAAAAGGGTCTAGAGGATAAAGTAATGTTTCTAGGTTTTCGTACAGATTCAAAGGAATTATATGCATCTGCACACATTAACTTGTTAACTTCTTATAGCGAAAGTTTCCCTCTTGTTTTATTAGAAGCGGCTAATCAACGCTTAACCTCTATTGCAACAAATGTAGGTGATATGAAAAAGTTAATAGTTGATGATACGTATGGATGGATTGTACCAATTGGTGATGCAGACTCGTTAGCGAATGCATTAGCAAATGCTTATGAAAAATGGTTGAATGGTGAATTAGAAGCGATGGGAAATCGTTTATATAATCACGCATCTACTCATTTCTCGCTAAAGAATTTGTATGAAGATACTTATAATGCATATAAAAAACTTTTACTGAAATAGAGAGGATAGTTAATCATGGAAGTAAAAACGGTTGATATTCTAGGTGTTCCTTTTTCTACAATGACAATGGATGAAACAATCCAATATTTGAAGGGCCAACTAGAATTGGAGCGAACTCATACATTTCAGGTAGTAACAGCAAATCCTGAAATTGTTATGTGTGCAAAAAAAGATGAAACATTCCATAAAACATTATTAAATACAGATTTAATTACACCTGATGGTATTGGAGTTGTAAAAGCAAGTGGTATGCTGGGCACACCCTTAAAGGAACGTGTAGCAGGTTTTGATTTAATGTGTAATTTATTTGCGAAGCTATCAGAAGAGAATAAACCAGTATCTGTTTTCTTACTTGGCGCAAAACCACATGTTGTACAAGCTGCAGCAGATCATTTAACGAAGACGTATTCAGCTGTATCTATTGTGGGTATACAAGATGGATATTTTAAACAAGAAGAAGAAGAGAATATTGTTTCTCGTATTCAAAAGGCAAAACCAGACTTATTGCTTGTTGCACTTGGTTTCCCAAGACAAGAGAACTTCATCCAAACGAATAAGCATCGTTTAGAAACGAAAATGGCTGTTGGAGTAGGCGGAAGTTTAGACGTATGGGCTGGAGAGGTAAAACGTGCACCAAAATGGATTCAAGCGATCCATTTAGAGTGGTTTTATAGATTGTGTAGCAATCCAACGCGTTGGCGTCGTCAGTTAGTACTAGCGGAATTTTTAAAAGAAGTCATGCGTTTAAAAAAGTAGCGGAATATCGCTACTTTTTTTATTTGTCCATTTTTAATTTAACCTCTTTACTCCAGCTTAATTTTGAGATGTAGGTTTTACTGTCCTCAAATAGTCGGATAAGTATTTTACTTTTTGGGAATGATGAGGGAGAAATTTTTTACACGAAAGTATTTTACTTATGCAATACACACATGTAAAATGATGTGTAAAGACAGCTGTGTAAGGAGGACTTCTTGTGGGCAAGGTGAAAGAAATTTCGAAGCGAAAGCTACTTGGTATAGCGGGGCTTGGATGGTTATTTGATGCAATGGATGTTGGAATGCTTTCATTTGTAATGGTAGCATTGCAAAAAGATTGGGGATTAAGTACGCAAGAAATGGGCTGGATAGGCAGCATTAATTCAATTGGTATGGCAGTCGGAGCGCTCGTTTTTGGAATACTATCAGATAAAATAGGACGGAAATCAGTCTTTATTATTACATTATTATTATTTTCTATCGGTAGTGGTTTAACGGCTTTAACGACGACACTTGCGATGTTCCTTATTTTAAGATTTTTAATTGGTATGGGGCTAGGCGGAGAGCTTCCTGTTGCTTCTACATTAGTATCAGAGAGCGTTGAAGCACATGAACGTGGCAAAATAGTTGTGTTATTAGAAAGTTTTTGGGCAGGTGGATGGCTAATCGCAGCTCTTATCTCGTATTTTGTTATACCGAAATATGGTTGGGAAGTTGCAATGATATTGAGTGCGGTTCCGGCGCTATATGCTTTATATTTAAGATGGAATTTACCGGATTCTCCGAGATTCCAAAAGGTTGAAAAAAGGCCATCCGTTATCGGAAATATAAAGTCAGTTTGGTCTGGGGAATATCGTAAAGCAACAATTATGTTATGGATTTTATGGTTTTCTGTGGTCTTCTCCTATTATGGGATGTTCCTTTGGCTACCTAGTGTAATGGTCTTAAAAGGATTTAGTTTAATAAAAAGTTTCCAATACGTACTTATTATGACGTTAGCTCAATTGCCAGGTTATTTCACAGCTGCTTGGTTTATTGAACGTCTTGGTCGTAAGTTTGTTTTAGTTACGTATTTAATTGGTACAGCGTGCAGTGCTTACTTATTTGGAGTGGCAGAGTCATTAACAGTATTAATCATAGCGGGCATGTTACTATCCTTCTTTAATTTAGGTGCTTGGGGTGCATTATATGCCTATACACCTGAACAATATCCAACAGTTATTCGTGGTACAGGTGCAGGGATGGCAGCAGCATTTGGTCGTATTGGTGGTATTCTTGGACCGCTATTAGTGGGATATTTAGTTGCTTCACAGGCTTCACTATCACTAATATTTACGATTTTCTGTGGATCAATTTTAATAGGCGTACTGGCTGTAATTACACTTGGGCAAGAAACGAAACAACGAGAGTTAGCATAAGATGAAAATTTAATCGATGAGGGTCTATTCCTTCGTTGGTTATCGGTTTGTATCATGGCGGTAAAACTTGCACTTTATTTCTTCACATTCAGCCAATCTTGAAGTGTGAGTTTTACTGATTTCAAATAGCGGAATAAAAGAGCAGGGGGAACCGTGAAGGTTTCCTTTTTTCTGTTTTTTTAGATAAATAATGGTATAGTAAGAAAAAGGGAATGTTCCTTATAAAAGCGAATGTATACAACAGGACATACGGACAAAAGAATTAGGTGGTTGAAGAAATGAAAATTTTACTGATCATGGAAGAAGCAGAAGAGCGAAGAAGTTTGGCTGAAAAATTTACTGAGAATATAAGGAATGTAGAGTGTTTTGAAGCAAGTATGGGCACAGAATCACTATTTATCATGAAAAAGCATACACCAGATTTTGTTTTTTTAAACTCAAAATTAATGGATGGAACTGGCTTTGAATATGCGAATTTATTACGGGAAGTAAATTGTTATGCGAAATTTATTTTTATGGGTGAAGATATAGAAGAGTCCATTACAGCATTTCGTTTTCAAGCGTTTTATTATTTACTACGCCCATTTCGCGAAGAAGATTTGCAATTCCTTTTATATAGAATGGGTAAAGAGCAAGGGGAGAAAGCAAAGAGTTATTTGCGAAAACTACCGATAGAAGGTCAAGAAGGAATTCGGTATATTTTCCCTGAAGATATTGTATATGTAAGCAAAAATAAGGAAAACAAAACAGTTTCAATTTATACAACAAATAATCAGTATATTTCAACATATACACTCCAGGATCTGGAAAATAAGCTAAATGCATATGATTTTTTACGTGTACATAAAAGTTATTTAATTAATATGTCATATGTACAAGAGTTAAAGCCTTACTATAATGGCACATATAATCTGTATTTAGATAAATATGATGAACAGCCGATTCCAGTTAGTCGTAATTATGTGAAACGACTTCGAAATAAAATTGAATTATAGCAGATAATGCGAATTTTTTAACATGATAAACTAAAAATCCTTCATGATAGGGAGGATTCAAATTAAATATTCAGAAAATTTAGTACAATCCCACTAAGAAATAGTATTGGGGGGATTGTATGTGAGAACATTGAAGTCGATTTTACTTTGGGGAGTTATTGCAGCAGTAGGAGCAGGTGCTTTTGGTGTAATAGCTTTATCGCAAGGTGAAACTATTAATGCCGTATGGCTCTTAGTAGCTGCGGTATGTGTGTATGCAGTTGCTTATCGCTTTTATAGTAGGTTTATAGCGAGAAAGGTATTCGGTTTAGATAATAATCGGCAAACGCCAGCCCATACATTAAATGATGGAAAAGATTATGTTCCGACAAATAAATGGGTATTATTTGGGCATCATTTTGCAGCAATTGCTGGAGCTGGGCCTTTAGTAGGACCGATTTTGGCGGCACAAATGGGATATTTACCAGGGACAATATGGATTATTGTTGGGGTAGTTGTCGCTGGAGCTGTGCAAGATTTTGTCATTTTATTTGCTTCGATGAGACGTAATGGTAAATCTCTCGGTGAAATGATTAAAGATGAGATTGGTCCAGTTACAGGACTTATTGCAATGATCGGTATTTTAGGCATAATGATTATTTTATTAGCAGTATTAGCATTAGTGGTAGTAAAGGCGCTTGTCGGAAGTCCTTGGGGAATGTTTACGATAGCAGCAACGATTCCTATTGCTATTTTGATGGGAGTATATATGCGCTACATTAGGCCTGGACGGGTTGGTGAAGGGTCAGTAATCGGAATTATTCTACTTATACTATCTCTTATTGGGGGGCAGTATGTAGCGGAAAATCCAGCGCTTGCAAGCATGTTCACGTTTAGCGGAGAAACAATTGCTATTATGCTTATTGTATATGGATTTATCGCATCGGCATTACCAGTTTGGATGCTTTTAGCACCACGTGATTATTTAAGTACATTTTTAAAAGTCGGAACAATTGTAGGATTAGCAATCGGTATTTTAATTGTAGCACCAGATTTACAAATGCCAGCAGTTTCGAAATTTATTGATGGAACTGGTCCTGTGTTCTCTGGAAACTTATTCCCGTTCTTATTTATTACTATTGCTTGTGGTGCAGTGTCTGGATTCCATGCTCTCGTTTCATCAGGTACGACGCCGAAGATGATTGAGCAAGAGGGACACGCACAGCCAATCGGTTATGGAGCAATGTTAATGGAGTCGTTTGTAGCGGCGATGGCGATGATCGCAGCTTGTGTATTAACACCGGGAACGTATTTTGCAATTAATAGTCCCGCAGCACTTATCGGTACAGATGTCTCGCAGGCAGCTCAAGTTATTTCCTCATGGGGATTTGCTATTACACCAAATGAATTAAAAGATCTCGCTGTAAACGTTGGAGAGCAAACGATTTTATCACGTACAGGTGGTGCACCAACGTTAGCGATAGGTATGGCATATATTTTCTCAAAAGTAATAGGTGGAACGGCCATGATGGCATTTTGGTATCATTTTGCCATTCTCTTTGAGGCACTATTTATTTTAACAACAATTGATGCTGGAACGCGTGTCGGCCGATTTATGATTCAAGATATTTTAGGGCATGTATATAAGCCATTTGGGAAAACGGATTCTACATTAGCGAATGTAATAGCTACAACGTTATGTGTATTAGGATGGGGTTATTTCTTATATCAAGGGGTAATTGATCCACTTGGTGGAATTAATACATTATGGCCACTTTTCGGTATTGCAAATCAAATGTTAGCAGGTATTGCATTATTACTTGGAACGACAATTTTGTTCAAAATGGGAAAAAAGGCATATGTTTGGGTGACGCTTATTCCAACTGTCGGATTGCTTATTGTAACGATGACTGCGGGTTATCAAAAGCTATTTCATGAAAACCCTAAAATAGGATTTCTATCCCACGCAAAGGTGTTTCAAGGAGCATTAGATGAGGGGAAAGTGTTAGCGCCAGCTAAAAATGTCGCTCAAATGAAGCAAATTATTTTCAATGACTATATTGATGCGGCACTTTGTGGAATTTTTATGATAGTTGTAATCGCTGTATTAATTTCTGCAATTCGAATTTGGATTCAAGTATTAAGAAACAAGCCAATGCCGTTAAAAGAGGCACCATATATACCTAGAGATGAAAGTGAGTCGAGGAATTATGCTTAAAAGGCTACAGCAAGTATGGGGAAAAAGGAAACACTTTATTAGTTTACTTGTTGGGGTACCAAGCTATGAAACATATGTAGAGCATATGAAAAAGCATCATCCAGAAGAAGAAGTTGTATGTCAAAAACAATTTTTTGCAGAAGCGCAAGAAGCTAGATTTAATGCAAAGGGTGGAAAAATATCACGCTGTTGTTAGTGAAAAGGACGAATTTTCGTCCTTTTTATTTTTTGCTGTTTCACGTGGAACAGCAAAAAATAAATAAAAATCTTTGGGAATTATAGGGATTTCGTATACAATAAAATAAGGAAAGGGATAGATAGAAAAGTAGGGAGATTATTTTATGTTAAGGGACTTATTTGTAAACACAACAATTATTCTTTCCTTTATTTTTATTGGAGGTCAGCTTTTAAGAGATAAACCGTTAAAAGAAGAGTTCTCTTTTTGGCAGAAATGTGTAGTAGGTATTTTTACTGGAATATTAAGTGTACTGTTGATGTACTTTGGCGTACATATTGGGAATATTATGTTAGATCTACGCTATTTAGCTGTTATTTTGGCAATTATAATTGGAGGTCCGATAGCTAGTAGTATAACAGTTACGATTATTTTAATTACCCGATTATTGTTAACCGAGTACTCTTTAGCCTCTGAATTGGCTTGTTATACTATTGTATTGATAGGTATTGGGGTTACTTTCATTTGGCGGATGAAAGTTTCTATGTTTACAAGATGGATCTGGTTTAATATATATAGTTTATTCATTTTAGCGGTGCCACTTTCTATGCTATTTAAGGATATGTCTATAGTAGCATTATATTTAGTTTGTAGTAGTGTTGCAGCATATATCACATTTATAAGCGCGAATTATGTATTGCAATCCAATGAGTTATTTCAAAAGATGAAGCAATATGCAACGATAGATGCATTGACAGGTTTAGGAAACGTAAGGCAGTTTGATTTAGAAATGAATCGTCATATTAGTAATAAGCGCACGAAAAATGATTCACTTTGTTTACTATTTATAGATATTGATCACTTCAAGTCTGTAAACGATACGTACGGGCATCCTGCAGGAGACGAAGTGTTAAAACAAATAGGTTGTATTTTAAGAGAAATTTCACCGTTTTCAGATTTGGCCTTTCGAAAGGGTGGCGAGGAGTTCGCGCTTCTGATACCACAGAAGGGATTAGCTTACGGAATGCATATGGGGGAACAAGTTCGCGCAGCTGTTGAAAAACATTCATTCCAATTGTTAGATGGAACAAAAATAAAAATTACAGTTTCAGTAGGAATTTCAGTATATGAACAATCACCAGAGCAATTTATTCAAGCAGCTGATGATGCATTATATTACTCCAAAAGAAATGGTAGAAATCAGGTCAGTTCTGCATCTTAAAGGTAAGATGACCAGAAGAGTTTATAAAAAACACCCACAGAGAAGGAATATATGAACTCTGTGGGTGTTTTCGTTTAGTTAGACAAGTTCTTTTGATACAACGAATTTACGATATGCACCGTGATGTGTTGGGCCTACGTATTCGTTTATCTTGAATGAATAACGGATAGCAGCTGTGATAAATTCTTTAGCAGTTTTTACTGCTTCTTTCACAGGTTTCCCTTTTGCAAGTTCTGCTGTAATTGCAGCAGAATATGTGCAACCTGCGCCGTGTGTATTTGTCGTATCAATTTTTTCTGATTCTAGAAGGTCGAATGTTTCTCCATCATATAGGACGTCGATTGCAGTTTCCGTACCAAGCTTGCTACCGCCTTTAATTAGGACGTATTTCGCACCTAAAGCGTGGATCTTTTTCGCTGCTTCTTTCATGTCTTCAAGGGAATTAATCTTTACGCCACTTAATTGGTAAGCTTCAAATAAGTTTGGTGTTACAACTAATGCCTTTGGAACAAGAACGTCACGTAAGCAATCATTCGTTTCAGGATGTAATGCTTCATCAGCACCTTTACATACCATAACAGGATCAACTACTACATTTTTGAAATTATGTTTTTCGATTGTTTCTGCAACCATTTCAATAATTTCTACTGATCCAAGCATACCTGTTTTTAAAGCATCTACGCCAACGCCCTCAATTGTCGTTTCTAATTGTGGTTTTAATGTAGCGGCTGCGATTGGGAATACGTTATGTGCCCAACCGTTATGTGGATCCATCGTTACGATTGTCGTCAGTGATGTCATTCCATACACACCAAGTTCTTGGAATGTTTTTAAATCTGCTTGTATACCAGCACCGCCACTTGTGTCAGAACCAGCGATAGTAAGTGCTTTATTTAATGTCATTATGAAAAGCCCCCTCAGGTGATATAATGAAAACTATGTTTTCACCATTATATCAATGTTACGAATAAGTACAAAGTGAAAAGTAGATGATTTATGTTAGGGACTATGTAAAATCTTGTATGTAGGAGACGAATTATGTTTCAAGAGAATCGTACAAATGAATTAGTTATATTAAAAGAAATTGCAGAAACACTAAATACATCAAATGATACATATCATGTATTGCAAGCAGTGCTAGAAAAATTACTTAGTGTAACAGGTTTAACGACAGGATGGATATTTCTTGCGGATGAAAATGGTAGATATACAAAATTAATTGATTATCAATTACCAGAGGCACTTACATATGAAAACAAACGCCCGATGTGTGAAGGGGAATGTTGGTGTTTACGTGGCTTTGTGGAAGGAAAACTAGAGCGAGCTGTTAATATTATTGAATGTAAAAGAATTAATAATGCAATTGAATATAATTGGGGAGATACAGAAGGAATTCTTCATCATGCTACTGTTCCTTTAAAGGCTGGAGGAGAGAAATTTGGTTTGTTAAATGTGGCAAGCCCAGGTAAAACACATTTTTCAGAAGAAGAATTAGTATTGCTTCAAGCAGTTGCTTTCCAAATTGGAACAGCTTTAAAACGAGCAAAGTTATATGAAAATGAAAAGCGAAGAGCGCATTATTATGTGAAATTAGAACGGTTTATTCAAGTTTTAAGAACGATTCATCAATTTAATATATTGCCTGAAAAAGTTGTAAATCAATTAGGTGAAGTGTTTCAGTGGAATCAAGTCGCATTCTTTATTAGGGAAGAGAAAGAATTATCCTTGCGGGCATTTTATTGCCAGGAAGAATGGCAGGAGGATATAAAAGAAGCGGCGGAAGAAGCGTTAGAAAAAGGTGAATCTATTTTATTAAACGATCAAATCAGTCATAAAGTAGCCTCTAATAGGACGGTTATTGCCACCCCGATACAGATTCAAACTCACATATTTGGTGTTTTATGTGTTAGTTCAAATAATGGTGAATTTGATGTAAATACGATAGATGTACTTCAAGCAATAACAAATCATATTTCTTTCGTGATAGAAAATTTAAGGTTAAACGAGCAACGACGTGAACTTGTACGAATGGAAGAAAGAAATCGATTAGCAAGGGACTTACATGACTCTGTCTCACAAAAGCTATTTTCGTTAACTTTTATGACAAAAGGCGCTGAGGCGGTTTTAAAAGGTCAAAACGAAAAAGTGGATCGATCTTTGCATGACATGCGTGAACTAGCGCAAGGAGCTTTAAAAGAAATGAGGACGTTAATTTGGCAATTACGTCCAGCGGGTTTGGAGAAAGGATTATTACCAGCTTTAAAGCACTATGGTGAAAGTTTGGGTTTGAAAATTCGAGAACAAGTTACAGGTGTCCGTGATTTGCCGCGCGTAATAGAGGAAGCGCTATGGAGAATTGGACAAGAAGCTTTAAATAATGTAAGTAAGCATGCAAATGTTAGAGAAGCGACGATTTATTTCAAAGTGACGGAGAAGAATGTATCATTAGAAATAGTCGATCAAGGAAACGGCTTTGTAGAAAAGGATATAAAAGAGAAGAAATCACTTGGCATGACTACGATGCGAGAAAGAGTAGAATTAGTCGGTGGAACAATTAAAATTGTAAGTGATAAGAAAAGAACAAGTGTAAAAGTAAACGTACCATTATGATGTGAAAATGAGGGAAGTTTGTGAAAATAAAAGTATTGTTAGTTGATGATCATACAGTCGTTTTAAAAGGATTAGCATTTTTCTTAAGTACACAGGAAGATATAGAGTTAGTTGGAGAAGCAAGTAATGGGAAAGAGGCACTAGTGAAAGTAGGGGAAACGAATCCTGATGTTGTACTAATGGATTTATATATGCCCGAAATGGATGGCGTTGAGGCGACAGCGTGTATTAAAAAAGAATATCGGGATGTGAAAGTAATTGTATTAACTAGCTTTTCTGATCAGGCACATGTGTTACCAGCATTAAGGGCTGGAGCAAGCGGATATATTTTAAAAGATGTAGAACCGGATCAGCTTGTTGAGGCTATTCGAAGCGCATATAAAGGTAATATTCAATTACATCCGGATATAGCAAATGCTCTTCTCTCTCAAACATTACCTGTAGAAGAAAAGGAAGAAGAGCCCTTTATTCAAGTAGATGTGCTGACAGCGAGAGAAAATGAAGTATTGCAGCTATTAGCGAAAGGGATGAGTAATAAGGAAATCGCTTCTGTTTTAGTTATTACAGAAAAAACGGTAAAAGCTCATGTAAGTAGTATTTTGAGTAAATTACATTTATCTGATCGTACGCAAGCAGCATTATATGCAGTGAAAAATGGAATTGTATAAGACGAAAGTCGTAAGACCTAGTTCGCCTTTAGAAGGTGGACTTTTTTTATGGAAAAATACGTCTATGTGAGGACGAAATTGTCTTGATATAAAGATAAAATATGTTTGTAAGCAACAAAACAACAATTACAAGGGATACCTTTTTTGAAAGCATATAACAACACAAGAGTGAGTAGTAGGAGGAAAAACAATGGCAACAGTTTTATTTGTAAAAGCAAACAACCGCCCAGCGGAACAAGCAGTTAGTGTGAAATTATACGAGGCGTTTTTAGCGAACTATAAAGAAGCACATCCAAATGATACAGTAGTAGAACTCGATCTATATAAAGAAGAATTACCATATGTAGGCGTAGATATGATTAATGGTACATTCAAAGCAGGTAAAGGATTTGATTTAACAGAAGAGGAAGCAAAGGCAGTAGCAGTTGCTGATAAGTATTTAAATCAATTCCTAGAAGCTGATAAAGTCGTTTTCGGTTTCCCATTATGGAACTTAACGATTCCAGCAGTATTACACACGTATATTGATTATTTAAACCGAGCTGGTAAAACATTTAAATATACGCCAGAAGGCCCAGTTGGTCTAATTGGGGATAAGAAAATTGCATTATTAAACGCACGCGGCGGCGTATACTCTGAAGGTCCAGCAGCAGAAGTAGAAATGGCTGTTAAATATGTAGCCAGCATGATGGGCTTCTTCGGTGCAACAAACATGGAAACAGTAGTTATTGAAGGACATAACCAATTCCCAGATAAAGCAGAAGAAATCATTGCAGCTGGTCTTGAAGAAGCAGCTAAAGTAGCAAGTAAATTTTAATTGAAAATAAAATCGTCACTCTAAAAAAGTAGCATTAACAGATAAACGTTAATGCTACTTTTTTATATTTTAAGTTCGTCAGCTAGTTTTTCTAACTGAATTCGATCTTGTATATAATAGGTTCTTCCGTCTTTCTTTAAGTAATTTTGTTGGCAAAACTGGTTTAATACATATAAAAGGTGACGGTAGCTAACATTTAAGTATTCCGAAGCCTCGGTATGTTTTTCTGTATAACTGTTATTTTGTTCTGTTAATAGAATAAACGCCGCTAATCGATTTTCGAACGGATAACTATTATTTTTGGCATAACTTTCTGTTCGGGCAATTGTTTTTTTACCGATAAATTTGCATAGTTTCTGTAGAAAGATAACATCTTGTAACAAAAGATGCTGACAATCTTTAAGAGGAAGTGCTAAGCACATACAATCTTCAATTACTTCCACTGTTTTCGTAACGGATTCTACGCCAATTAATCCTAATTCCCCAATGAACGAAGGTGCTTGAATAAAGTTAATTAAGGAGATCTTTCCGTTTTTGTGACTCATATATATTTTTGCTTTCCCAGAAATTAAGTAATAAAGATAAGGAACATCGAACCCTTCATTACATATCTTTTCGCTCTTCTGAAAGGAATGTAGTTCAGCATGCGGTAAGATGTCAAAAGAAAAAAGAGAATGGAAGTTGTAAGTTTGTATGTAATGAGAGATTTCTTCGCTATTTTTGCTGACTTTCATGTTTTCACCTCATGTTTAGTATGAGATATCTCCTATTATTTTTACAAGAAAGAATGATACGATTTACGTAAATTTGTTTTTGTAGAAAAGAGAGTGTGAGGGGCTTATGAAAAAATATAAAACGTTATTATTTGATGTAGATGATACATTGTTAGATTTTCAAAAGGCGGAAAAAGCGGCGTTACGTATGCTTTTTGAAGAGAAAGGGATGTCTCTAACTAGCGAGATTGAAGCGCAATATAAAAAAATTAATAAAAGTCTTTGGGATGCTTTTGAAGAAGGGGAAATAAATCGCGATGAAGTCGTAAATACACGGTTTTCGATTTTGTTTAAAGGATATGGAGAAGAAGTAGATGGGATATTATTCGAAAATAATTATCGTAGCTACTTAGAAGAAGGAAATCAGCTCATGCAAGGTGCATTAGAATTTATAAATCAAATTCAAAGTGAGTACGATTTATATATAGTGACAAACGGTGTTTCGAAGACGCAAGATAAACGATTACGTAATGCAGGATTACATGCCTTGTTTCAAGATGTTTTCGTTTCTGAAGACACAGGTTATCAAAAGCCAATGAAAGAGTATTTTGATTATGTTTTTGAAAGAATTCCCAACTTTGTTCCTAAAGAAGGGCTCATTATTGGAGATTCATTAAGCGCTGATATAAAAGGTGGATATGTAGCGGGAATTGATACCTGTTGGTTTAATCCAGAAAGGAAATTAAATGATAGTGGGATTATACCGACATATGAAGTGCATAATTTTGAAGAGTTAGAAGCGTTATTAAAGCAGCATGTGTAATAAAAAAATAGGCAGTGGAGCTTTCTTCCACACTGCCTATTTTTATTAATTTGTATTTTCGTTATGTTTTGGGAGTGGAAAGGCATTCCCGACAGCAGCTGCACCAAGCATTGGTAATAGTAAATTAAGCGGGAAAAACATAAGCAATAGTAATGTTATAGCTATTGGCTTTCGTAACGCATAGCTTGAAATTGCTGTCGTTACGATGGCAACAGATGCTACTGGGTCTATAGGAAGAATAGATGCTACAGCATATCCGATACTTGACCCAGAAAATATAATTGGGAAGATATGTCCACCTCGCCACCCTGTGTTTAAGCAAACGGCAGTAACGCACAACTTTAAAATCCCTGAAAGAAGTAGTATCCAAAAAGATAAATGGCTCCATTCAACAACTAATTCTTTTAATTGATGTTCCCCTGAAAATAATGTGTAAGGAAGAAAAGTTCCCGCAATTCCTAATAAAATACCACCGATAATTCCGAGTGTCAGTTTGTATTCCCTAAAAGGGTGAATGAATTTCTCTAATGTGAATTCTAACTTGAAATAAAAGAAACCAACTATAGCACCGATACTAGCAAGTGGAAGAAAGGCAATCCATTCATTAAGAGAAAGAGAACCTTCTCCGAAATCAACGATAAAGGATCCACGATTATCAAATTTACTAAGTAATAAATAAACGGAAAAACCAGCAAAGGTAGTAGCTAAATATACAATTGCTTTTTTTCCTTTAGAGAATTCGTTAATTTGCTCACCCTCATTTTCACTCGGAGCTAAATAACCGAATAATGGCGCGTTAAAAATTACACTTAAAGTAGCACCAATTCCAACTTCTGTTAGTTCATTCATTCCTTTTAAGGCGAATGTAAAGCGGTCCCCCACCCATGTACAAAGCCCACCGATAATGCCAACAAGTGCTGCTTCAGGACCTAAGCTAGCCCCAAATATTAAAACGATAATGGCAGTTAAAGTAGCTTTATGTACAAAACGGTATTCAATTCTACCTGTTTTTTTATATTCACCCATTACTTCCGGCATAAGGCGTGGATATGTACCGTAGTATTTTTGAGTTAAACCAACAAGAATACCACCAATAGTTGTTACACAAATGGTGTAATACGGGGGAGAAGAGAAGATAGTAGGTAAGTATCCCCAAATAAAGTGAATGCCGATATTTATTGTAACTAAAAATAACCAGACTGTTGCGCCGACTATAGAGCCTAAAAGAATGCCGTATAGGGCGAGTATATAGTGCATGTCCTTCTGGTTTGTCATGTTATACCTCCGTTATGTAAGTTTTAATGTCAAAAGGATTAAATATGCTACTGTGAAATGAATATGTATAGTATCTTTTTGAGAGGTTGACTTATTCAATATATTGAGGTCTCGTGAGAATCTGAAATGTATACAGTTAAACTACTTATTTAATTCTATATAGTAATCAGGGGTTTTAAAAGGTCTTTTTCAAATAGATATGGAATATATTTCTTTTGTTATGTACATTAAATTCCTCGTATTTAATTTGGAACATTCAGAAAAACCAATTGACATTAGGAAATTATTGCTATAAAATCAACGGTAATTGCATAGTCTTATCAAGAAAAGGTGGAGGGACAGGCCCGATGAAACCTTGGCAACAGCCGTATAACGGAATTGTGCCAAATCCTGCAGGTAATAATCCTGAAAGATAAGAAAGAGCCTTTAGAGCGTGTTTTCAAACTGCTCCTTTCTTGTTTTCAGGAAAGGAGCAGTTTTTTATTTTGTATAAAAGAAAGGAGAATGAGAAATGGGAGAATCATGGGGAAAAGGAACGATTTGTGTGCAAGGTGGCTATACGCCAAAGAATGGCGAACCGCGTGTTTTGCCGCTGTATCAAAGTACAACGTATAAATACGACACTTCGGATGATTTAGCGGCACTATTTAATTTAGAGGCAGAAGGATATATATATACGCGTATTGGAAATCCTACTTTAGCTGCGTTTGAGCAAAAGTTAGCTGATTTAGAGGGCGGTGTAGGAGCTGTTGCAACGGCTTCTGGGCAGGCTGCTATTATGCTCGCCGTTTTAAATATTTGTAGTAGCGGAGACCACTTGCTTTGTTCTTCCACAGTGTATGGCGGGACGTTTAATTTATTTGGAGTGAGTTTGCGTAAGCTTGGTATAGATGTTACGTTCTTTAATCCGAATTTAACAGCTGATGAAATTGTGGCCCTTGCTAATGATAAGACGAAACTTGTTTATGCAGAATCGCTAGGAAATCCAGCAATGAACGTTTTAAATTTCAAAGAATTTTCAGATGCGGCGAAAGAGTTGGAAGTACCTTTTATCGTGGATAATACATTAGCAACTCCTTATTTATGCCAAGCATTTGAACATGGAGCAAATATTATCGTTCATTCTACGACGAAATATATTGATGGTCATGCAAGTTCGTTAGGTGGCATTGTCATTGACGGGGGGAACTTCGATTGGACAAATGGGAAATATCCTGAACTTGTTGAACCGGATCCAAGTTATCACGGTGTAAGTTACGTTCAAAATTTTGGTGCAGCAGCTTATATTGTGAAGGCGCGTGTTCAATTGTTAAGAGACTACGGAAACTGTATGAGCCCATTCAATGCGTATATTAGCAATATCGGCTTAGAAACATTGCATTTACGAATGGAACGTCATAGTGAAAATGCTCTCGCAGTTGCTAAGTGGCTTGCTGATCATGAACGTATTGAATGGGTGAATTATCCGGGATTAGATAGTAATGAAAATTACTCGTTAGCACAAAAGTATTTGAAAAAAGGTGCTAGTGGTGTTTTAACATTCGGCATTAAGGGAGGATTAGAAGCAGCAAAAGAATTTATCGCAAATGTAAAACTGGCAACTCTTGTAACGCATGTAGCTGATGCACGAACTTGCGTTATACATCCTGCTAGTACAACGCATAGACAATTAAGTGCTGAAGATCAGCGTTTAGCTGGTGTCACATCAGATTTAATTCGTTTATCAGTTGGTATAGAAGATGTTTCTGATATTATTGCAGATTTAGAAGCAGCGCTAGTCGGAGGCAAACAACATGCCGATCATAATTGATAAAGATTTACCAGCTCGCAAAGTGTTACAGGAGGAAAATATTTTTGTAATGACAAAAGAGCGAGCAGAAACACAAGATATCCGAGCATTGAAAATTGCCATATTAAATTTAATGCCTACAAAGCAAGAAACAGAAGCGCAATTACTTCGTTTAATTGGAAATACACCATTGCAATTAGACGTTCATTTACTTCATATGGAATCACATCTGTCCCGTAATGTAGCACAGGAACATTTAACAAGTTTTTATAAAACATTCCGTGATATTGAGAATGAGAAATTTGATGGACTCATTATTACAGGAGCACCAGTTGAAACCCTTTCTTTTGAAGAGGTAGATTATTGGGAAGAGCTTAAACGTATTATGGAGTATTCAAAAACGAATGTAACATCTACGCTTCATATTTGCTGGGGGGCACAGGCTGGTTTGTATCATCATTATGGCGTTCCAAAGTATCCTCTTAAGGAAAAAATGTTTGGTGTATTTGAACATGAAGTCCGTGAGCAACATGTGAAACTGTTACAAGGTTTTGATGAATTGTTTTTTGCCCCGCATTCGCGTCATACAGAAGTACGAGAGAGTGATATTAGAGAGGTGAAAGAATTAACATTATTAGCAAACTCTGAGGAAGCAGGTGTTCACCTTGTTATTGGGCAAGAAGGAAGACAAGTGTTTGCGCTCGGGCATAGTGAATATAGTTGTGATACGTTAAAGCAAGAATACGAACGGGACCGCCAAAAAGGGTTAAATATTGATGTGCCGAAAAACTATTTTAAGCATAATAATCCAAATGAGAAGCCGCTTGTACGGTGGAGAAGCCATGGGAATCTATTATTCTCTAATTGGCTAAATTATTACGTGTATCAAGAAACCCCTTATGTATTATAAAAAAAGATTGTGTCACACGTGGCAACGTTTTCTTTGTAAAGATTAACCTATATTTTTCCGAATGTTCAAAAAATATTGTTTTTCAGATTTTTTATTCATATAATTTCATCTAAACACAATTTTTGAG
Organism: Bacillus tropicus; assembly: GCF_001884035.1. GTDB lineage: Bacteria > Bacillota > Bacilli > Bacillales > Bacillaceae_G > Bacillus_A > Bacillus_A tropicus. The sequence continues at coordinate 44,906 of NZ_MACG01000060.1, read as the reverse complement.
GGGTGGACAGTATTATGAAAGAAATTCAAGTTGGCTTATTAGGTCTTGGGACAGTTGGTAGCGGGGTAGTTCGTATCATTACAGATCACCAAGAGCGACTTATACACCAAGTAGGTTGTCCTGTAAAAGTAACGAAAGTACTAGTACAAAATATTGAAAAAGAGAGAGAAGTAGAGGTACCTTCTACTCTATTAACACAAGATGCACATGAAATTTTAGACAATCCAAACATCGACGTTGTCATCGAAGTAATGGGTGGCATTGATGATGCAAAAGCATATATTTTGCAAGCTTTACAAAGTGGGAAGCATGTTGTGACTGCTAATAAAGATTTAATGGCGTTACACGGGGCGGAACTCTTAGCGGTAGCAAAAGATAATAAAGCTGATTTGTTTTATGAAGCAAGTGTAGCCGGAGGGATTCCGATTTTACGAAGTATAGTAGAAGGGCTTTCTTCAGATCTTATTACGAAAGTAATGGGAATTGTAAATGGAACGACAAATTTTATTTTGACGAAAATGTCAGATGAAGGGAGAGCATATAACGACGTGTTAAAAGAAGCCCAGCAACTTGGATTTGCAGAAGCAGATCCAACATCAGATGTAGAAGGTTTAGATGCAGCGAGAAAAATGACGATTTTGGCTACCCTTGGTTTCTCTACAAATGTAGAGCTTGGAGATGTGAAAGTAAAGGGTATTACCTCTATTACAGAGGAAGATATTGAATACAGTAAGAGCTTAGGTTATACAATTAAATTAATCGGTCTTGCAAAACGAGATGGTGAAAAATTAGAGGTTACAGTTGAACCAACTTTACTCCCAAATACACACCCTCTTGCGGCAGTACAAAATGAATATAATGCTGTGTATGTGTACGGTGAAGCAGTTGGGGAAACGATGTTTTATGGACCAGGTGCAGGGAGTTTACCAACAGCAACAGCCGTTGTTTCCGATCTAGTAGCTGTAATGCAGAATATTAGATTAGGGGTAACAGGAAATAGTGCTGTAGTCCCGCAATATCAAAAGGTACTAAAAGAGCCAGACGAAATTGTTGTGAAGAAATTCTTAAGACTTCATGTAAAAGATGAAATTGGTGTATTTGCAAAAATCACTTCATTATTCTCTGAGCGTGGTGTTAGCTTTGAAAAGATTATTCAAATGCCTCTTGAAGAGAAAGGAAAGGCTGAAATTGTAATTGTAACGCATCGTGCGTCTCTTGCTGATTATGATTATATTCTACATACGTTGCAAGGGTATGAAGAAATAGATTGTGTGAAGGCAAATTATCGAATTGAAGGGGATGCAAAGTAGTATCCCCTCTAAGAAAAAACCTATTAAGCGGCTTGCTTAATAGGTTTTTTTCTATTTAAAATCTTCGTACCAACTTGAATAAATGCTTGGATAATCCAGCCTGTTGTAAAAGATAAGATGATTGTTCCAAAATAGATAGGTCCATCTAATAAAAAGCTTAATGTTAAAAATAAAAACGCTAATGAAATTTCTGTTCTTCTAAATGTCCATTTCTTTTTCTCAGCAACTGTTAAAACGAAAGCTTCTTGCGGTGCTGCACAAAGGTTTGTAGAGACATAAAGACCAATTCCGGCTCCAACGAATAGATTTCCGCAAATAAGTGTTATATATTTTGGAAGAGAACGGACAGCATCCATAATAGTTGTAATGGAACCAATCCAATCGACAAAAAGAGAGATAAGAACCATTGTTACGATTGTACCGATTGTAATTTGTCTTTTATTCCAAAAGAGGACGATAAGGGTAAAAGCAAAGTTAATCATGAAAATCCAAAAACCGATACTTATCCCGAAATTTTGATATAGTGCAATAAAGAAGGAATCATAAGGGCTAAGCCCAAAGGAAGCAATTGTCGTCATCATATTAATACCGATGGCGAGAATAAGTAGACCACCAATGAAAAATATATGTTCTAATTTGAATCGAAGCATAGTTGTATATCCTTTCAAAATGTATTTGCTAGGAAAGGATATATTGTGGAAAGCTTACCAGGTCAAGGGAGAATTTTTGTGAAAAGGGGAAAATGAGATGACGAATATAAGAAAGATTGCGGAACTCGCTGGGGTATCTGTTTCAACTGTTTCACGTGTACTAAATAATCATCCATATGTGAATGAACAGAAACGAAAAGAAATTTTAGCAATTATAGAAGAGTTAAATTATACGCAAAATGTGAATGCAATTCATTTAGTGAAAGGAAAAACGAATGTAATTGGTGTTTTATTACCGCACGTAAATGATCAATATTATAGTGCTATTATTGAGGGAATATCAAAGGAAACAGCAAAGAATAATTATAATATGATGCTTTGCCAGACGAATTATAGCGAAGAAAGAGAACTAGAAATTTTAAATATGTTAAAAATGAAAAAGCTTGATGGGGTTATTATTTGTTCTCGGGCAAATAGTAAGGAGAAGCTTGAAGAATATACGAAATTCGGCCCGATGGTCATGTGTGAAGAAATAGATTCAAAATGCATTTCAAGTGTCCATATCGATTACTACAAAGTATTTTCACGTGGGATGAAAAGCTTAATAGATGCCGGCCATACACGTATTGGATATTGTATTGGAAGGAGTAATAGTGTTAATAGCCAAAGGCGAAAGAAGGCGTATGAAGATTCGCTTCAACAGAGTATCGTAACACCGTTAGAGACCTGGAAATTTGAGGGTTGTTTTACAGTGGAAGATGGGCGCAATGTAATTAGAGAATGGGCTTATATGTCAGTAAAACCGACGGCGTTCCTTGTATCTTGTAACCATATTGCAGCGGGGATGGTTACAGAAGCAAAAAAACAAGGAATTCGTATTCCGGGGGATATTACGATTATCGGGTGTGATGATCAAGAGGTGGCAGATATATTGGGTATAACGACGATTTCGCATTCTAGTAAAAACGTTGGAGTGAAAGCGTTCGAATTATTATATGAAAAGATTAATGAAGAGAAATTAGATGTGAAGCATATAGAGTTATTACCAGAGTTAGTAGAAAGAGAAACGACATAATTGAGAAGGTATGAAAATCGCTTTTCAAAATTTCGTTTGGTATAATTATGGACAATCTATGAGGGCTAAAAGGGGTTTTGATATGAGATCAAAAGTAGTAAAAGTAATTCTACTCATTACAATTGCATCTTTCTGTTTATTTGCATATGGCTTTGTTTCAGGTGTAAATGATGTATTAAATCCGAAAGCTTCAAATTTAATTAAAAAGACTGATGTAGTGGCAAAAGAGAAAAAGAAAACGGGAACGTTACAAATCGTCAGTTTAGGTGATTCATTAACGCGTGGCGTTGGTGATAAAGAAGGAATTGGCTATGTTGGGCGAATGAAAGAGGATTTACAAAAAGATTATAAGCAAAAAATTGCATTAACAAATTTAGCAGTTAGTGGTGCAAAAATGCCCGATTTATTAAAACAAATTGAAAGTAATGGCGCTCAATATTCAATTAAACAAGCAGATGTAATCGTGTTAACGATTGGTGGGAATGATTTGTTCCCAGGCTGGGAATCGCTTGGGAAAATAGATTTAGAGACGTATCGTCCTGACACAGAAACATTTCAAAATGAAGCAAAGAAAATTATAGAAGAAATTCGTAAATTAAATACAGATAGTCCGATTTTTTGGCTTGGCTTATACAATCCTTTTGAAGATGTAGAAGATTTAAAAGGGTCTTCAAACATTGTTGTGGACTGGAATGCATCTTTAGAGAAGTTAGCGCTAAACGATAAAAATGTGTATATTACACCGACATTTGATTTATTCCAAAACCGTGGGAAAGATTTATTATACTCTGATCATTTTCATCCGAACGAAGTAGGTTATACGTATATGGCAGAACGTTTAGTTCAAAATGTTGTAAGTAAATTAAAACTAGAACAAGGAGGGGTAAAATGACGACGATACTTTCCGTACGAGACTTGAAGAAGGTAATTGGAAAGAAGACTCTTGTAGAGAATATTTCCTTTGATGTAAAGCAAGGAGAAGTGTTCGGGTTCTTAGGACCAAATGGTGCTGGAAAGACGACTACCATTCGAATGTTAGTCGGATTGATTAAGGCGACAGAAGGTACGATTTCTATCGGTGGTTATTCGATTAAGGAAAATTTCAGAGAAGCGATGCGTCAAATTGGGAGTATCGTTGAAAACCCAGAGTTGTATACATATTTAACGGGATGGGAAAATTTAAAGCAATTTGCTCGTATGTTAGGTGATATATCAGATGAACGTATTATTGAAATTGCTGAAATGGTTCATTTAGATGAAAGAATTCATGACAAGGTAAAAACGTACTCACTTGGTATGAAACAACGCCTTGGAATTGCGCAGGCGCTCCTTGGGAATCCAAAATTGCTCATATTAGATGAGCCAACGAATGGTTTAGATCCAGCGGGGATTAGAGAACTTAGGGAATTTATACATAAGCTTGTAAAAGAAGAGAATATGAGCGTGTTTATTTCAAGTCATTTGCTAAGTGAAGTGCAAATGATATGCGATCGCGTTGCTATTATTCATAAAGGAAAGATGATAACAGTTGCCAAGGTTGAAGAATTAATTAAAACAGCAAATGATCGTGTAGAATGGATTGTTACACCGATTTCTAAGGCGAAAGATATGTTAGAAGCGGCCGAGGAAATAAGAGAAGTGAGTGTAGAAGGCGAGCGATTACTATGCCGCATGGATATTGCATCTATAAGTAGTTGGAATAAACACTTTGTCGAAAATGAAATAGATGTACATAGCGTTAAGGAGCTTGTATTTACGCTAGAAGATTTATTTATCGAACTCACAAGGGGTGAGCAGCATGCGTGAATTTGCGAATCTAGTTTTAAATGAAGCAGAAAAGATTTACCGCAAGAAACGTATTTTTGTTGTCATGCTCATTTTAGCAATCTTGATCCCGCTTTTTGTGTATGCGCAGTATCGTGAAATAGAAACGACACAAAAAAGACTCGGTACAACTGATTGGAAGGTTTCATTGCAACAGCAAATTGTTGATTCTCAGAACCGGTTGAACAATTCTAGGTTGCCAGAAGAATGGCGTGATTGGTTAAAGGTAAGAGTTGAGCAACAACAATATTATTTAGATCATGATATTAATCCGATGGCACCGGGTGCACCGACTTTTGTCAGAGCATTTATTGAACAAGGAATTACATTATTTATTCCGCTTCTCGTAATGATTGTCGCCATTGATATCGTTTCAGGAGAACGAAGTGATGGGACGATGAAGATGTTACTTACGCGGCCGATTCGGCGCTGGAAAATACTCCTTAGTAAATACGTGACGATGTTATTTTTCATTTCGCTCATACTGTTTCTTGTAGGTTTGTTTGCTTACATATTATCAGGGCTTGTATTTGGGTACTCGGGATGGAATTTACCTGTTTTAACAGGATTCGTCATTGATAAGGAAACGTTAAATACAAACTTTGTGCATCTTATTCCGCAGTGGCAATACATCGTAATGGCGTATGGACTAGCTTGGTTTGTTGCTATCGTTGTCGGAACTATATCATTTATGGTCTCTGTTTTAATTCGTAATACACCAGCTGGTATGGGCGTTATGCTTGCTGCATTAATTGCAGGCGGTATTTTAAGTTCGTTCGCAACATCTTGGGAAGGCGCGAAATATATTTTTAGTGTGAATTTATCATTAACGGATTATTTATCAGGAAAATTACCTGCATTACAAGGTTTATCGATGGAATTTTCCTTGATGAATTTAACTGTTTGGGCGGTTGTTTCCCTTATTATTTCGTTCGTAGTATTTACAAAACAGGATATGGTGAATTAATTAGACAGGGAGTGACAGTATGGAAAATGTTTTAAAGAATGATTGGGAGCCACTATTGGCACCAGAATTTGAGAAAGAGTATTATCGTACTCTATCCAGTTTTTTGATAGAAGAGTACAGCACGCATGTTGTTTATCCGAAGACAGAAGATATCTTTAACGCTCTTCAGTATACAAGTTATGAAAATACAAAGGTTGTTATTTTAGGACAAGATCCATATCATGGACCGAATCAAGCGCATGGTTTAAGTTTTTCTGTACAACCTGGTGTTAAAACACCACCATCATTGTTAAATATGTATAAAGAACTGCGAGATGAATATGGTTATGAAATCCCGAATAACGGTTATCTAGTAAAATGGGCGGAACAAGGAGTATTATTACTAAATACCGTATTAACAGTTCGTCAAGGTGAAGCAAATTCTCATAAGGGAAAAGGATGGGAGCATTTCACAGATTGTGTGATTGAACTGTTGAACGAACGTGAAAAGCCAGTTATTTTCATATTGTGGGGGCGCCATGCGCAGGCGAAGAAGAAGTTAATTACGAATCCGAATCATCATATTATCGAATCTGTACATCCAAGCCCATTATCGGCAAGACGTGGTTTCTTTGGTAGTAAGCCGTATTCTAAAGTAAATACGATTTTAGCTAATATGGGTGAGAGAGAAATTGATTGGGAAATTCCAAATTTATAAATAGAAAAGGTAGTTAACAGTCGTTAACTACCTTTTTATTATTATTGTTGCTCGTTCTTTAATTTTGCATCTAGTACAAAAGTCCCAAATGGGATAACTGATGAAACGAATGCTCCAAGGGCCCATAAAATTGATTTACGGTGTACGATTGTTACTTGAATTACTGCAAAGATGAATAGAATAAATAGAACACCATGAGCCATGCCTGTAATTTTAACAGCTGTTGCAAATCCTGCGAAATATTTCAATGGCATTGCTACAAATAATAGTAATAGGAAAGAAATACCCTCAACTAGTCCAATTGCTCTTAATCGTCCGATTGGTGTAGATAACATAAAGTAGCCTCCTTTAACGTATGCTTGTATATAGTAAATTTGTATTCTTTTTCAAAATAAAATAGTCTATTTTGTTTCATTATATACAAAAAGAAAGTTTACACTACGAGAATAGTGCAAAGTTCAAAATATAGTCACAAAAGCATGAGAATTTAAATAAAAACCTATTTGAAGTATTTGACTTCAAATAGGTTTTGTGAATGAAAATATTAAACAAGTACATCCGTTTTTAAAACGAATTTCTCTACAACTTTTGCAACACCATCGTTCATATTTGTATCTGTTACGTAGTTTGCAATTTCTTTAATATCATCAGGTGCATTGCCCATTGCAACGCCAAGACCAGCAAATTCAATCATTGCTTGGTCGTTATAGCTATCGCCCATTGCGATAACTTCTTCACGCTTAATGCCAAGCTTTTGAATTAGTTTGTTTAAGCTCGTTCCTTTTGTAACACCGGCTTCTGTAAATTCTAAGAAGAATGGTTTCGAACGCATAACGCTTAATTGACCTTCTAGTTGTTTTTGTAGTTTCTTTTCAACTTCAACAAGGCGTTCAGCCTCTTTATTCATTAATACTTTTACTACAGGCTCTTTAACTGCGGCTTTAAAGTCATCTACTACAACAATTGGCATACCAGTAATATCGCCCTCAATTTCAGTATAAGGATTATTTTCTTCCGTTACGATATCATCGCCCATATAAGTATGAATCCATACATCTTCAGTTTTACTAATTTCAAATAGGTTGTGAACGATTTCAGGAGATAGCGTGCTACTAAAGATTTCTTCGTTTGTTTTACAGTTAATAATTTTTGCGCCATTAAAAGATAGAATGAAACTGCCGTATTCTTCTAAACGAAGTTCTTTCGCCACATTGCGCATACCAAATGTTGGACGACCAGAAGCAAGTACAACTTTTACACCTTGCTCTTGTGCAGTCATTAGAGCTTCTTTCGTGCGAGGTGAAATAGTATGGTCGTCACGTAATAAAGTATCATCTAAATCTAAAACAATCATTTTATAAGTCATATTGAAAATTCCTCTCTTTGTTGAAATAGAAATAAAGTTTTATGAAGATATTGGGGAATATATAGTAAGACATCGAACTTCTTTATATGAAGCTAGGAGAAGTTCTGTATTGTTAGTATAAATTACCATGGGTGTATTGCCCATGATAATTTATACACTTATTTGCAACTAATTATTAGTCACGCTTTATTATTATCGTAACAACTCTAAAGATAGAGTGCAATAATGGAAGTTTTCCAATTTACGATGGTTGTTTTCCTGTTGAACGAGAAAATAGTATTTCGAGCAAAATTGCCATTACAGATCCAAGAACGAGACCATTACTTAAAAATGATGCTAGAAATGGTGGGAGCGTAGAAAATGCTCCCGCTGGAACGAACATAACTCCAATTCCTGTGAAGATTGAAAGACCTGCTACTTTAAATAACTTTTCTTTATTTTGTACAGTGTCATATTCGCGAAAAGCGAGACCGATCATGCTTGCAAATACAGGATAAATGGCAGCATAACCAACTGCAACTGGGATTGCTGCAAAGAATGAAGTAATCTTCGGGAATATACTAACAGAAATAATAAAGATTGATCCTAGCATAAAGGGAAGACGTTTATAAATATTTGTCGTTGCGATAAATCCTGCGGATCCAGAAATGGCAACAGGGCCAATAGCTGAAAATAGGCCACCTAGCAATTGATTGATTCCCGTTATAATTCCGGCTTGTTTGAAACGATCTGGTGCAGTATTCTCTTCATATTTAGAGACAACCTTTTGCACAACACGAATACTTGCTAACATATTTGTTAGAAGTAATAATGTAACGAAAACGACTGTAATTGCCATGTTCCATTCAATGCGTGGCATGCCGAAAACAAATAGAGACGGAAAACGGATTATATCTGTCACAGGTGTTATTGGATTAGATAATCCGAAGCATGCGAATAATATCCAGCCACAGACGATACTGAAAAGAACGGAATATTGTCCGATAATAGGTAGCTTCATGATGAAAAAGGATAGTAAAATAACAATGAGTGAAAGAATAAATACATCAGTTTGTACTTCTGTATGTTGTCCGTCAAGACCGAACATTCCCTTTAAGAAGGATCCGCTAAGTTGTGCGACAAGAAGAAATAAATATGTTCCAATGACTGTCGGTGTAAAATATCGAACTAGTTTATCAATGAGTCCAAAAACACTAAGAATAATACAAATGATACCACTTAATAGGAAGGCGTACTGAAGGACTTTAAGCGTTTCGTTGCTGGATCCAAATAATACGACACCTAAACTTGCGTAAAGGGAGAAAATCCCCCACCAAAGTCCTGCGGGACCTTCTTGAATAGGAAGTTTATGTCCAAATATAGCTTGCAGTAGACCGGCAAAGCCAAGAACAAATAATGTTCTTTGTACGAATGCAATAGCTTCAGCACCACCTAGGCCATAACTAGTTGCGACGCTAATTGGTACAATAAGGCTTCCAGCTAAAATAAATAGCGCCCATTGTAAGGCGGAAAGAAATGTTTTCATTATATCAACCTCTTTCATAGATTCCGTATCTAGTATATATGTATTTCATTTCCACTGGCAAAGATTGTAGATAGAGAAAAGAGTTGAAACGCGATATGAATGCACGTAAGCAATTATGGATAGCAGTTATATGTATGACTTTTGTTGTGATTCTAGGAACGTTAGGATTTATGACGATTGAAGAGATTAGTTTGTTTCAAGCATTTTGGATGACGATGATTACTGTATTAACTGTTGGATACGGAGATGCCGTTCCTGTAACACAGGCAGGGAAAATTTTTGCGCTTCTTATCATACCGGTTGGCGTCGGTATCGTTACGTATGCAATTGGTGTAGTGGCAGCTATGATTATTGAAGGTAATTTATTTCATGCAGTGCGGAGGAAGAAGATGGATAAACAAATAGCACAGTTACAAAATCATATTATCGTATGTGGTTGCGGTAGAGTGGGGCTTCAAGTTGTACATGAATTGCAAGAAAAGAAAATTCCATTTGTCGTCGTGGATAAGGATGAAAGCATATTAGAGAAGGAAAGACTTTTGTATGTACATGGAGATGCAACAGAAGACCAAGTGTTACATCATGCTGGAATTTCAAAGGCAGCTGGTTTAGTTGCCATTGTGGCAAATGACGCCGAGAATGTATTTATTACATTAACGGCAAGAGGACTAAACGATGCAATTAAAATTGTGGCAAGAGCAGAAAAACCAGAAACTGAAGATAAATTAAAGAGGGCTGGAGCAAATAAGGTGATTAATCCATCTAGCATGGCGGGAATTCATATTGCAAAAGGTATTGCGAATCCGTTAACAGTTCATTATATTGATACAGTACTGTATGGCGTGGAGCAGTCATTTGTAATTGAAGAAATTGCAGTCGGTGAGGGCTCTATTTTAACTGGTAAATCATTACTAGAGAGTGATGTGAGAAATCAATTTGATGTAACAATTTTAGCGATTTTGAGAAATGGGAATGTTATACATAATCCAACGGGGCAGGAAAAACTGCAAGAACATGATATGATAATAGTATTTGGTTCAGTAGAGAAACTGGGTCAATTTGAGAAAGAACTACAAAGTAAGAGGTGACGAGGAATGCAAATATCGAGCGATAAGATTTTAAATAAAATGGCGAATGAAATTGCAAAGGCAAAAGGTAGTGAAGGACAAAAATCAAAAGAGCATTTATTAGTTGTGCGTGCTTTATGTGATTTATTATTAGATGAGCAGGTTGAATCTTCTACGTATAGAGAGCCACAAATTCAATCACAAATAATTGGATCACAACCAATCACGATGCAACCAATTGCACCGGTTTCTGATGAGCCAGTATATATAAAAGAAAGTGATGCAAACGGTAATTCTTTATTTGATTTTTAGAGGATAAATCGTTTGGCTTATATGAAAAAATTGCTTATGATAAAAGTAAAAAAGGGGAATTAAGATGAAAATTTTCTTTTTACTAGGTTGTATCGCAGCGGGGCTATCTGTTGCGTTAGGGGCTTTTGGAGCACACGGTTTAGAAAATAAAGTTTCTGCGAAAATGTTAGAAGTTTGGAAAACAGGTGTTACATATCAAATGTTTCATGCAGGTGGACTATTTGTAGTTGCTTTATTAATGGATAAAATTCAATCATCACTCTTAACTACTGCTGGTTGGCTTATGGTAGCTGGGATTATTATGTTCTCGGGTAGTCTGTATGCATTAAGTACGACAGGTATTAAGTTCTTTGGTCCAATTACACCTCTTGGTGGTGTAGCATTTATTGTGGCGTGGATCTTAGTCGGAACTGCAGTTGTAAAAGGGTTATAAAAAACAAAAGCTGGCATGTGCCAGCTTTTTTTATGGTCTTGGAGAATAACTTGCTTGTTGACTAGGTAAATACGCAATTTCTTCTGGGAATTCTACGTAATCTAAGTAAATCATTAGTAGTAAATAGCGTTTCCCCGATTGTGGTTCACTAATAACGATATGGTCGCGGCCAGCCGCTTCAATAATACCTGTATACGATTGTGTACCGAGTGAACTACCACGCTCATAAGTCATTACAACTGTGGCTTGCTTGCCCTTGTTCAAGCGAAGAATATTTTCAATATATGACTGTTCTAGAGGTAACATGCCTTGAGATACAGCATATTGAGCTTGCGCAGCTTGTTGTTGCATTGCTTGCTGTTGTTGCTGTTGCTGTGGAGTCATTTGTTGCGGTTGTACGTAAGTTCCAGATGGTTGATAGAAACCTGTTCCGTAATACGGATTTTGTTGCTGTGCCATTCAAAAATCCCTCCTTGTTTTCATTCCTTAATATATGCTAGGGCAATCCCCAGCATTTGGTTGGAAAAAGCAGTGCTTTTTGAAGCGACCAGAGTTTTGTTGATTATACCAAGTTGGCGGACAGGGGCCTTCAGGTCTAAAAAACCATAAGGCAAAATTTGCAGGCCAAAAACGTTGTCCTTGAATCGTTCGCCTTGCTAATGCGATATCTTGTTCTCTTGCGCGTTGATAAAAATACCCTTTTTGAGTTGCCTCAAAACCGCCAGGATTTTGATAAACCATTTGACGTAAATTACGTATTTTTTTAAAGTCTAAACAGTTTCCGCGGACACGATTTACTCCAACGTTTCCGACCATTAACATACCTTGTTGCCCTTCTCCTTCGGCTTCAGCACGCATCAGTCTAGCTAATAACTTTACATCTTCTTCGTTATACGCGATAACGCCCATTATGTGTCACCTCTCTTTTTGGAATACCTTGTGGAAAGAGGTTTATCTCTAGATGAAGTGTGTAACAATTACTAGTTCATACGTATGAGGAAAAGGACTCAGATATGACAACCAAACGAAGTTTTACATTGGGAGTGGAAAATAAAAAAAGCTAGCATAAGCCAGCTTTTTTTATTAAAAAACTTTAGACCATAAGTTTGAGAAGAAATCACCAATAGAGCGCATTGTTAGCACAAACCAATTTGCTTTTTCAACTTCTTCGGTCGTTTTTGCAGTAATTTTCATACTTTTACTACCATTTAAGAAACCATATTTATCAGTTGATTCTAAAGTAATCGATCCTACTTTAGCATCCTTCTTAATAGGAGCAACTAAATGACCATCTTCAGCAAGTGATTTATCTGCTTCAGTTCCAATTTTATAAGGGTCTTTGCTACCTTTTTTTGCAATTACGGTTATTTCCTTTTCTGGTGCAACAGTTACTTGATCTTCTTTCCCTTGTACTACAGAGATTGTATTGTTTTTATCAACCTTTAGTTTTTGTTTTTCGAAGTTATTAAACCCGTATTCAATTAACTCACGAGATTCTGTGAAGCGCTCGTCCATTGATTTTGTTTTAATAATAACTGAAATAAGGCGTACATCACCACGTTTAGCGGTAATAGTAAATCCGTATCCAGCTGTATCAGAGCTTCCAGTTTTTAAACCATCAGTACCTTCATAAGCGAAAGCGGCTCCTGGTAACATCCAGTTCCAGTTTTCCATACGAATTGGTTTTGGATGATTATCTGGGAAGTTTCTAAATCTTTGTTTTGTATCCTCTAGCATTTCTGGATACTTTGTAATCATTGCTTTTGAAAGTATACCCATATCGCGAGCTGACATAGAGTTTTCTGCATTTGGATCAGTACCCTCAGGATGTTTTCCTTTTAAGTCAGCGTTATTTAAACCAGTAGCGTTTACAAATTTATATTTCTTTAATCCTAGTTTTTTTGCATGCTCATTTGCAAGATTTAAGAAGTTTTTCTCACTTCCTGCAAGAAGCTCTGCTAAGGCAATACTAGATCCGTTTGCAGAGAAGATAACGATAGAATGATATAGTTCTCTTACAGTATATTGACGTCCTTTTTCGAAAGGTACGTTAGAGAATTCGTTATTACGTGAAACTTCATAAGCATAATCAGAAATGTTTACCTTTGTATCCCATGTGATTTTTCCTTCTTTAATTGCTTCTAATACAGCATAAACAACAATTAACTTTGACATACTAGCGATAGCTAGTAATTCATCAGGATTTTGTTCATGCAGTATTTTTCCTGTATCTGCATCAAATAGGAGTGCAGCAGCAGCCTCAATGTGTATTTTCTCTTCCGCATGGGATGTTGTTACTCCTAAGGAAGAAATTGACAATAAAAGCGCTAGTAAAATAGACAAGATTTTCTTCATATAGATTATCACCTTCGCATCGTTATTAGCATGTAGCTCGTACCATTTTAGCATAAATTTGGATATAAAAAGGTTACAATTTTACAGGGAATTTGAAAAGAATTTGTCGATTTTTGTTCAAATTTGAAGAGAAAAGAAGTTTTTTGTGGAGAAATATAGAGGATAATAAAAAAGGAACGAATTTCGTTCCTTTTTCACGATTTATATGTGTAAAAATTTCTCTACCTTTTCGTCTGGTAAAATGTTTCCAACGAAAAATGTTCCAAATTCACCATAACGAGCACTTACTTCATCGAAGCGCATTTCATATATAAGCTTTTTAAATTGAAGAACATCGTCAGCGAATAATGTTACGCCCCACTCGAAATCGTCGAATCCGACTGATCCTGAAATGACTTGGCGTACTTTACCTGCGTACTGGCGGCCGATTTTACTATGACTGTACATCATTTTCTTACGTTCTTCCATCGGAAGCATGTACCAGTTGTCATCACCTTGGCGACGCTTGTCCATTGGATAGAAGCAAATGTGATTTGCTTTCGGTAACTCAGGATATAAGCGAGCTAAGATTTGTGGATTTTGGTATGGATCCTCATCAGCTGGAAGGTAGTTGCTTAGTTCAACAACAGATACGTAAGAGTATGCAGGAACCATATATTCAGCTAATGTTGTTTTATTCAATTCTGTCTCAATTTCATTTAACTCTTCCATTGTTGGACGTAAAATCATAAGCATAATATCAGCTTTTTGGCCAACAACTGTATACATTGCGTGACTGCCTTTTTTTGCAGCAGCTACGTCGTTCCATTTTTCAACGACATTTAAAAATTCAGACACAGCTTGTCCGCGTTCGTCGCTAGATAATGTTTTCCATGCAGCCCAATCAATAGAACGTAAATCATGTAAACAATACCAGCCATCTAACGTTGTTGTTGCTTCACTCATTCTATTCACCTCAGTTAATGATAGTTTTACACGTTAACTATAGCATATATAGTTTTAAAATCACCTATATAAAACCTTAGCGCATAAAATTGTCACATTTAAAATTACTTTAAAATAGGAGGAGACAAGAGTTAAAGGGGGTTTGTTTCTATGCTGAATTTTATGAAAATATAATCATTTTCATTTTATCTATTTTTTGGGAGCTATAAGTTTAAAATATAGAGGAAAAGAAGTATTCTTAAAGATAGAGTTTTTTTAACATATGTAGGAGGGTTTATTCGTGAGCAACTTATTTACAACAGTAAAAGAAAAAGTTCAAGGAAAAGGCATTTCTATCGTACTTCCTGAAGGAACTGATGAAAGAATTTTAGGCGCTGCAGAGCGTTTAGCAAAAGAAGAGTTAGTAAAACCAATCTTAGTTGGTAATAAAGAAGAAATTAGCGCAAAAGCTGCTAGCATGAATTTAACATTAGCAGGCGTTGATATTTACGACCCAGCTACATACGAAGAAATGGATGCAATGGTAGCATCTTTCGTTGAACGCCGTAAAGGTAAAGCAACTGAAGAAGACGCTCGCAAAATCCTTAAAGACGAAAACTACTTCGGTACAATGCTTGTATACATGGGCAAAGCACACGGTTTAGTAAGTGGTGCAGCTCACTCTACAGCTGATACAGTTCGTCCAGCACTTCAAATCATTAAAACAAAACCAGGCGTTACAAAAACTTCTGGCGTATTCATCATGGTACGTGAAGAAGAGAAATATGTATTCGCTGATTGCGCAATTAACATTGCACCAAACAGCCAAGATTTAGCTGAAATTGGTATCGAAAGTGCGAAAACTGCTGAACTATTCGGCATTGATCCACGCGTTGCTATGTTAAGCTTCTCTACAAAAGGTTCTGCGAAATCTCCAGAAACAGAAAAAGTTGTAGAAGCAACTCGCATTGCAAAAGAAATGGCTCCGGAATTAACTCTAGATGGAGAATTCCAATTCGATGCTGCATTCGTACCATCTGTAGCTGAGAAAAAAGCTCCAGGTTCTACAATTAAAGGTGATGCTAACGTATTCGTATTCCCAAGCTTAGAAGCTGGTAATATTGGCTACAAAATCGCTCAACGTTTAGGTAACTTCGAAGCAGTAGGACCAATCTTACAAGGTTTAAACATGCCTGTAAATGACCTATCTCGTGGATGTAACGAAGAAGAAGTGTACAAGTTAGCTTTAATTACAGCAGCTCAAGCACTTTAATTCTATAACGAATTGAAATAAAGACCGTCGCTATTATAGCGACGGTCTTTATTTTTCTAAGCCAAGTGCTTTATTGTTACGATCAATAATACGTTGTAAATTCGTCTCGTATAAAGGTATTTCATCTATTGTTAATTGAGATGGTGTTAACTTTGGAGCGAATTGTTGCAGTGTTTTTAAAAGACGCATCATTAAATCTTGTACTGTAATGGTTTCGCCAAGCAATTCTGAAAGTGAAGCCATCGTGCTCGGTACAATTTCAGGGTACGTAAAGCGTGTTTCTTCCCCTTGGATGGCTAGATTGTAGAAATCACGAACGAGTGCGGCACGCTCAGAGCCACTTCCTGTAGCACAGAGATAGATTTGAACAGCGACACCACCGCGAATACGGCGCTGTGAAATGCCAGCAAACTTTTGATCGTGAATACTTAAATCGTAGCTACCAGGACAGTAAGATCCAACAATTTCCTTTGCCTCGATCGTAACGTCGTAATCTTTTAGCATCTCCTGAATTAAATGCCACATAGTATCGTATCCAAGATCAATATCGATACCTTTTTCCGTCTCTTGGAATAAAAGTGATACGTTTAAAACACCTTCATCCAGTACGACTGCAAGTCCACCGGAATTACGAACGATAACATTGAAGTTGTTTTCTTTTAAAAAGGAAATACCTTCTTTTAAGTGCGGTAGGCGTGAATCTTGAATGCCAAGAACAATTGTATTGTGATGAACCCAAGAACGCATTGTTGCAGCTGATTGACCATTTCCAATGCTTGTGCACAGTGTGTCATCCATTGCGAATGACTGCAATGCATGGAATGTTGGTCCCAAACTAGACTGATCTACAATACGCCACTCTGGCTGAGATAAAATGGAACGGGAATTGCTCATATAACTAACCCCTTATCTTTAAAATGACAATCTCTATTATAGCAAAAAATGAAGAATGAGGTTTTCTCGCATATAAAGGGAAAGTTTAAAGATGAAAGACTAAAAAAGGATGCATTATATGCATCCTTTTTATTCTGCAATTTTTTCTAAATTACCGTTTCGATCCATTCGGAAAGATGTTTGAGAACGTTCTTCATCATCCATAACTGCTAACTTACGAGCGCGGTTCATAATGTTCATAAGTGTTTCGTAATCTTCTTGTACAGTATGAGATTGTTTTTCTAATTTTTCTAGTTTCTTTTCTAGTTCTTCATTTCGAAGGATTTGTGATTTGATTTCTTGTTTCAATCTCGTATTCTCGTTTTCAAGAGCTGTCACTTTTATATTTGAAGATCCGACTGTTTGTAAAAAATAAATAACATCTTGCATTGTCATAGAGCCCTTTGCAGCAGGAACGGTAGTCTCTTGATATGGAGTAGCTTCTTTATATTGTACAATTGATTCCTCTTGTACGAATTCTTCATAATTAGTTATCGAATCTGAAGCCGGTGGTGTATAGAGTAAACGTTTTTTCGCTTGTTCACCACTTGCAGCACGCATTTTATCTTTACGATGTTTTTTTGCTAGTTGAAGAGCTTGTTCATAGCTATAGCGAACAACAGCATTCCAACGGAAACCACAGGCAGCCGATGTACGATTCAACCTGTCTCCTACTTCTTCAAATGCATTTAATTGAGTACTTCCTTCTCGAACGTGACGAAGTACAGTTTCAGCAAGTAATAAATCGTCCTCATCCGTCCAAGCATCTTGTCTTACTTTCATAGATTCAACTCCCTTTCTTTTTATGAACTTCCTATTTTTATAATGGGCAAAAAAATGAGCTTTTATACAAAGCTTTTAAAAATATGGTAGATTTCGATGAAAGGTATACATTTTGCCAAGAATGACGGAAGCTGCTGTAGGAGAACATATAAATATGTAGCATTATATGAGGAAAGAGCGTCGCAAGGAAACTTGCAACGAGCTTCAAAGAGCGGTAAAATACCATTTAGTGTTTATTTTTAAATGTACTTGAGAAAAGTTTAAAATAGAGGAAGTGTTATATAATGGGAAACGAATTTCGTGTGTGTGATGATTGTCAGGCGACGAACGTTAAAACGTTGATTCCAAAGCTAAAAAAAGTAGATTCATGTGCAACGATTGAAGTTGGCTGTCAGTCTTACTGTGGTCCTGGCCGTAAAAAATCATTCGCATTTGTAAATAATCGTCCAGTTGCGGCGCCAACAGAAGACGAATTAATTGTAAAAATTGAAGCAAAGTTAAATAAGTAAGGAAAAGAAGAGTGAACAGATTACTCTTCTTTTTTTATACCCATAAGAGGAAGGATGTATTTTGTAGAAGCTTAATTGGTGAGGATAATAGTTACTGATAGATGGACATTATCTATTTATTAAGGTCTCGGCCTATATGAATTTGTATTTCAAAATAATGGTTGACAGTCTTTTGAAGCGATAGGTAGAATAGAAGGTGTCTGATTCTGAGAATCATTATCAGGAAAGGGACGAAGCATCTAATTTTTTTATTACTATTTGAGAATAAATTTCATTTCATTAAATATATGTTGTTGGTTAGGATGGTTGAGGGATGGAAGCGAGCGCAAGGAATATAGAACAGCAAGATGTGAATGTTAAAGAGATTAAGAGCAGACCGCTCATTGCTTCTATTATTTTAGTAGTGGGTACAATTTTGTTAGCTTTAAGCATGGCAGTTTCTATTTCGTTTGGTGCTGCAGATATTAGTTTAAAGACTGTGTGGCAAGCTGTATTTCAGTTTAACGGCTCTATTACGCATCATAATGTAATTCAAGAACTTCGCATGCCTAGAGCAATAGGAGGCGTAGTTGCAGGTGCCTTTTTAGCGGTATCGGGAGCAATTATGCAAGGTATGACGCGAAATCCACTTGCATCACCATCGTTAATGGGGATTACAGATGGAGCTGTATTTGGAATTGCAATTATGTATGCATTCTTCCCTAATTCACCTTATTTAATGTTCGTCATCGCATCTTTTATTGGAGCTGCGTTTGGTGCGAGCATTGTATATGGGATTGGGTCCTCTTCACCAGGTGGATTAACACCTGTGAAATTAGCTTTAGCAGGTGCAGCAATTAGTGCTTTATTAGGGGCCATTTCATCTGGAATTGCACTATATTTCAATCTCGCCCAAGAGGTGAGTATGTGGAATGCAGGCGGAGTTGCTGGAGTGAAATGGGAAAGTATTAATATGTTAGTACCGATTGGGCTTGTTTGTCTCTTTATTGCAATTATGATGTCGAGGTACATTACAATTTTAAGCTTTGGTGAAGAAATTGCGATTGGACTTGGTCAAAACACGACATTAATTAAATTTATCGGAACAGTACTTGTTCTTGTGTTAACAGGTTCTGCAGTTTCTATGGCAGGGTCGGTTGGATTTGTTGGTCTTGTAATCCCGCATATGACTCGTTTCCTTGTAGGTTCAGACTATAGATGGGTTATTCCATGTTCTGCGGTTTTAGGTGGGTTGTTAATTGAATGTGCAGATATGTTATCTCGCGTTATTAATCCGCCGTTTGAAACGCCAATTGGAGCAATTACAGCGCTAATTGGGGTTCCATTCTTCCTCTACTTAGCACGTAACGAAGGGAGAGGAAAAATGTGAGGACAAGTGTCTTAACAAAAAAGAACGTTTCTGTTTTAACAATTTTAGTAGGGTTAATCGTTACTGTATTCTTAGTGAGTTTAAATACAGGGACATTTAAAATACCGCCAATGGACGTATTAAAATCATTGGTTGGACTTGGGGCTGAGGATCAGTCTGTTATTTTATTTGAATTCCGTATGCCGCGTATGGTTATTGCTATATTAGTTGGATCTGCTTTAGCTATGTCAGGTGCGATTTTGCAAGGTTTATCACGAAATCCACTTGCTGATCCAGGTATTATTGGTATTAACGCTGGAGCTGGATTAACGGTTGTTATATTTGTCTACTTTTTCTTCGGGAAAGTTGGAACTGGTACATTTTTATCTGTATTTATCCTTCCGTTCTTCGCGTTAGTTGGAGCGATATTAGCGGCGGTTATTATTTATTTACTAGCATGGAAAGACGGCGTTTCATCTACTCGATTGATACTAGTTGGTATCGCTGTTGCAGCCGGGTTTGGTGCTGTTAGTTTAATTTTTTCTATGAAGATGACATCTAACGATTTCCGTTTTGCTACGATTTGGTTAGCAGGAAGTTTGTGGGGCACAGATTGGAAGTTCGTACTAAGTGTTCTTCCATGGATGGTTATTTTCTTGCCACTAGCTATTAGTAAAGCACACATATTAAATGTAATGAACCTAGGCGACTCTACAGCAGTTGGTCTTGGTGTAAACGTAGAAAAGGAAAGACGTAAATTATTATTTATTGCAGTTTGTTTAGCAGGTGCATCTGTCGCTGTTGCCGGAGGAATTGGTTTTATCGGTTTAATGGCTCCGCATTTAGCGAGGCGCCTTGTTGGTGGTAAGCATCAAATTATGTTGCCTACAGCTGCACTAATAGGAACGTTTTTACTTTTATTCGCAGACGTAATTTCAAGAAGTGTGTTACCAACTTCAGAAATACCGGTCGGTCTTGTTATTTCTGTAATTGGTGCACCGTATTTCATATACTTACTTATGAGGACAAAATAAAGGGAGGCTTTTTGTATGGCAACTTTAGCAGTTGATGCGGTATCTGTTGGCTATAATGAAGGGTTAATTATTGATGGATTAACAGTTGAAATTCCGGAAGGGAAAATTACAACAATTATTGGACCAAATGGTTGTGGGAAGTCCACATTATTAAAAACGGCTTCTCGTATTTTGAAGGCAAAAAAAGGTACTGTTTATCTTGACGGAAAAGCAATTGAGAAACAGCCAACGAAAGAGATCGCAAAGAAAATGGCGATTTTACCACAGACTGCAGAAGTGCCAACTGGCCTTACTGTGTTTGAACTCGTTTCATATGGACGCTTTCCTCATCAAAAAGGATTTGGAACGTTGAAAGAAGAGGATTATCGCTACATTCATTGGGCACTTGAAGTGACGGGAATGACAGAATTCGCAAATCGTCCAGCAGAGGCATTATCAGGTGGGCAACGACAACGCGTATGGATTGCGATGGCTCTTGCACAAGGAACAGAATTACTCGTATTAGATGAACCGACAACGTACTTAGATATGGCTCATCAATTAGAAGTATTAAACTTATTGAAAAAGTTAAATGAAGAAGAAGGTAGAACGATTGTTATGGTTATCCATGACTTAAACCATGCTTCTCGTTTCTCAGATCATATGATTGCATTAAAAGCTGGTAAGTTAATGAAACAAGGAACGCCAGATGAAGTGATGACAAGTGAAACACTTCGTAACGTATTTGAAATCGAAGCTCAAATTGTTCCATGTCCAGTAAACTGTAAGCCAATTTGTTTAACATATGATTTAGCGATGATTAGTAATCAATTACGTAAAAAGGCATAATTAGAATCCCCCTCGTAAAGAGGGGGGCTTCTAATGGACGTTGAGCTTCCTATTAGTAAATAGGAAGTTGAACACCCGTTAGAACGGGGCATAAACAACAATTAATAAATATATATTGATTAATTGTTAACTTTGTTTCTTATAGTTCACTGTAACTTATAAGAGAAATACAGCTAGAAGGAGTGGGAACATGAAGAATTTTAAAATGGCGTTATTAGCAATGGTACTAGTCGTTACTTCTGTACTATTTGCAGCTTGTTCTAACAAAGAAGAGAAGAAAGCAGATGCGAAGGATGCGAAGACTGAAGAGCGCACTGTACAACATGCAAAAGGGGAAATTAAAATCCCTGCAAATCCAAAGAAAATTGCTGACCTTAGTGGTTCAACAGAAGAATTATTAATTTTTGGTATGAAACCAATTATTACTGCTAATACATCTCAAGAAAAAATTGATGCACATATTGAAAAGAAATTAAAAGACGTAAAACCAGTTGGTTCTGCTTGGGGCGATAAAATTAACATCGAAGCAGTAGCTGCTGCAAAACCAGACTTAATTCTTGTAAACAATCGTCAAGAAAAGATTTATGATCAATTATCTAAAATTGCACCAACAGTTATGTTAAAAACTCCATTAGACCAATGGCGTCCAAAATTCGAAGAAGTAGGCCAAATCTTCGGTAAAGAGAAAGAAACAAAAGAATGGTTCAAACAGTATGATGAAAAAGCAAGTAAATTACATGACAAAATCGTTGCGAAAACTGGCGATGCTAAATTCATGAAAATGGCTGCATATCCAAATGCTTTCCGCGTATATGGTGACTATGGTTACGGTAGCGTAATCTTTAATGATTTAAAATTACCTGCAGTTAAAGGTACACCAACTGATAAACCGTTAGTACAAGTGCAAAAAGAAGCTTTAATCGATTACAACCCGGATTACTTATTCGTATTTACGACTGGTGACGGTTCTCAGCGCCTAAAAGAATTCCAAGAAGAATCAATTTGGAAAAATATGAACGCTGTTAAAAACAACCACGTATTTACAATTAAAAACGAAGACTTAAACAAAGGTTACTTCCCACTAGGTAAAGAAATGATCTTAGATGAAGTTTCTGAGTTCGTTTTAGGGAAATAAAATATAATAAAAAATCACTTTTACTTTGGTAAAAGTGATTTTTCTTTTTATAAAGGCAATTAATATAGTCTTTCATTTCTTTCTGTTTCCTATTTCGTTTATAATATATAGTAAGAATGCAGTAAAGAAAGGGGGATGTCGGAAAGTGGTATATTTAAACGACAAACTCAGCGAAACAAAAGTGTTTAAAGACCCGGTACATAAATATGTGCACGTGCGCGATCGTGTTATTTGGGATTTAATCGGAACGAAAGAATTTCAACGCTTGCGCCGTATTAAGCAGCTTGGAACGACATTTTTTACATTTCACGGTGCAGAGCATAGTCGCTTTACTCATTCGTTAGGTGTATATGAAATTATTCGTCGTATGATTGATGATGTGTTTGATGGCAGACCGAACTGGAATGCTGAAGATAGATTGTTATGTTTATGTGCGGCATTACTTCATGATGTCGGTCACGGCCCATTTTCTCATTCGTTTGAAAAAGTATTTTCATTAGATCATGAGAAATTTACGCAAAAGATTATCGTTGGAGATACGGAAATTAATCGCGTATTAAGTCGTGTGGATAAAGACTTTCCACAAAAGGTAGCGGATGTAATCGCAAAAACATCTACTAATAAATTAGCGATTAGCATGATTTCCAGTCAAATTGATGCAGATCGCATGGACTATTTATTAAGAGATGCGTATTTCACTGGTGTAAAGTATGGGAATTTTGATATGGAACGTATACTGCGTGTCATGCGCCCGTACGGGAATCAAGTAGTCATTAAGAATAGTGGTATGCATGCTGTTGAGCATTATATTATGAGTCGTTATCAAATGTATTGGCAAGTATATTTCCATCCGGTAACTCGAAGTGCTGAAGTTATTTTAACGAAGATTTTACACCGTGCAAAATCATTGCATGAGAAGTATTATACATTTAAAAATCATCCTGTTCATTTCTATTCTTTATTTGAAGAAGAAGTAACAGTAGAGGATTATTTAAAGTTAGACGAGAACGTTATGTATTATTACTTCCAAGTATGGCAAGACGAAGAAGATCCAATTTTAAGTGATTTATGCCGCCGTTTTATGAATCGAGACCTATTTAAATACGTAGAGTTTACAGATAAGCACGGTTTAGATAATTGGATGGAATTAAGTAGCTTATTTAAAAAGATTGGACTTGATCCAGAGTACTATTTAGTAGTTGATTCAACATCAGACTTACCATACGACTTTTATCGTGCTGGTGAAGAAGAAGAACGTTTGCCAATCTTACTTCTTATGCCAAATGGAGAGCTTAGAGAGCTTTCACGTGAATCGGATATTGTTGAGGCAATTACTGGTAAGAAGAGAAGGGATCAAAAATTATTCTATCCACATGATTTAATCTATGAAGATGGAAGAAAAGGAAAATATAAAGAGAGAATTATTGAGTTGTTAGAAGGAAAGAAATAAGAAGCAGCTAAGAGCTGCTTCTTATGAAAGAATTTTAAATTATTTGTCGCTTAAGCGTTTTCCGCCAACTGCATAATGGTTTTTAGACATTTCTTCGATGAAAACAACGATGTTTTCTTCAGGAGCACCAGTTGTTTCGCTTACTGCTGCTGTTACTTTCTCAGCAAGAGCTTTCTTTTGTTCTTCTGTGCGTCCTTCTAGCATTTTCACTGTTACGTATGGCATATATAATCGCTCCTTTTATGTAAGTTACACTCTTATTATAGCGGATTATGGGGAAGAACAATCGAAAAAACAAATATTTTCTTTTTTTGACATATTGAAGAGGAGATGAAGCATGGATCAGTTATTTAGATACCCGTTGCACCAAATTCCATTGGTAGCAATGGCCATTATTATTGCATTATCAGTGCATGAATTTGCGCATGCATATGTTGCATATAAATTTGGAGACGATACAGCCAAGAGGCAAGGACGTTTAACTTTATCACCGATGGCACACTTAGATCCTATTGGGATGATTGCAGTGTTAATTCTTGGTTTTGGTTGGGCAAGACCAGTTCCTGTTAACCCGTACAACTTTAAAAGACCACGTCTTGCAGGTATATTAGTTTCCATTGCAGGACCAATTAGTAACTTGATTTTAAGTGCAATTGGTTTAATTATTTGGTATAGCCTATTAACATTTGGTGTATTAGACTCAATTCCATTTGCAGTAGCAGATACGTTGGCTCAATTCTTCCGAATTTTTATTATGCTTAATATCGTATTGCTTGTATTTAACTTATTACCAATTCCGCCACTTGATGGATATCGAGTTGTGGAAGATTTAGCACCAGCAAATATTCGTGCGAAAATGACACAGTATGAAAAGTATGGAGCAATAGCGTTATTAATTCTTGTTATTACACCGCTTAGCAATTATACAATTCAACCTATTTTTAATGTTGTCATTCCATACGTATTTGTATTTTTAGACAGTATTATTGCGCCTATCTTTGGCCTTTTATAATCATTAAGCGAGGAGGAATATACATATGACAGAGAAAAAGAAAAAAATCGGTTTTAATATCGTGAAAAATGATTCAACAGATGGACATGGTGGTTTTGGCGTTGGGGCATTAAGCCTAGAAAACATTTCGCCTGTATTTGTCGATGTACTAGAGAAAACAGCATTTGTTGATATCGGTGCGATGCATGCACGTAGTACAGTAGAAAAAGGTATTAAGTTTTTAACAAATAAAGATGAAGTTCCAAACGGAAAACCATTTTGGCTTGTGTGGGTAACGATTGAAAGAACTGCAACAGGTGCTTATTATGCAGGTGTAACAGCTTGTGAGATGACAGTTGACCGTGAAATTCGCCGCGGGTATAAGTCACTTCCAGAGCACGTAAACAAAATGGATAAATCATTGAAGCGTCACATTATGGTTGACCATATGGATGAATCATCTAAAAAAGTACTTGGTACATTCTTGAAAGAACATAATGAAGCGATTTGGAAAGAATCTAGTGAAGAATTGCGCCGTGCTTTATTAAGTGAATAAAAAATAGCTGACGGATGTCCGTCAGCTATTTTTTTACCAAGGAAGATATTTTTTCCACCAACTTGTTTTTTTCTTTTCTTCAGTTGTCTTTTCAAAGTCCTCTTTATCATCGGCATGATCCATACAATATTCAGTTGGTTCTGTACCTTTCGCGAAATACATTTTCACTGAAATTGGACAATTTTTTGTAGCGATTTTCCCGTTTTCAGGGTTAATATCGACTGCAACGACGTCACTTGGCTGTTTAAACTCTTTTTTAGGTTGTCCATCTAAGCCTTTCTCCATCGTATCGGTCCATATTCTTTTCGCATATCCTTGCTCTGCTACGTTTGAAATTGATTTAGGTTGATCATATCCAACCCATACACCAGTTACAATTTGCGGGGTAAACCCAATCATCCAACTATCTGTTTCAGTAGAACCGGATTTTCCAGCATATGTTCTTGATAGTTTAGATAACATCGATTGACCAGTTACAGCAGCATAACTGCTTAGCTTTTTATTAAACATACCCGTCATCATTTCTTCCATCACAAACGCTTTGCTCTTATCGAGAATTTGTTTACTCTCCAAATGAGCATCGTATAATACATTTCCTTCATGATCCATAATACGGCGAATGAAAATAGGTTTTACTTCTTTTCCACCGTTTGCGAACATGCTATAAGCGTTAACCATTTCAATTGGTTTTACAGGAGATGTACCGAGCGCGAGGGAAGGGACATCTTTTAATGCACTCTTAATGCCAAATTGCTTCGCCGTTTTTGTAAGAATGTCTTCCCCTAAAAATAAATTGGTCTTTACGGCATAGACGTTATCAGAGACCGCAAGAGCTTGTGCCATTGTTACAAAATCGTCTGCATAATAGTCTTTATAGTTTTTCGGTTTATACTTTGAAACACCGTCACCTAAAGTGAACACAGTGTATTCGCTTTTTAAGCGCGTAGCAGGGGTGAATCCTCGTTCTAATGCCGCATAATATAGAAATGGCTTAAATGTAGATCCGGGCTGGCGAGCGGCCTGTGTAGCCCTGTTAAATTGACTTGTATTATAATCAGTTCCACCAACAAGGGCAGCTACTTCACCTGTTTTTGGATTCATAGAGACGAGCGCAGTTTGTATGTTTGTCGTGTCAGGTATGTGTTCTTTTACAGCTTGCTCTGCCACCGATTGTAATTTCGGGTCTAGCGTTGTATAAATACGCAAGCCACCTTTTTGTAAGGCTTGCTCATCTAATCCGATATCACGAAGAAGAGAAGCTTGTACGGCATCTTGGAAATAAGGCGCAACCTCTGCCACTTTTTTCGTATCTAATGAAGCGAAAGTTAGTGATTCTTTCTTCGCTGAAGCTGCTTGTTTCTTCGTAATATAACCTTGTTCTACCATTTCATCTAATATAAGAGATTGTCGTTCTTTCGCACGATCTTCTTTTAAAAAGGGAGAGTAGACACTAGGTCCTTTTGGTATACCTGCGAGCATACTAGCTTCCGCTAATGTTAATTCTTTTGCTGTTTTATCGAAATATAGACGGGACGCAGCTTCGATTCCGTAAGCACCATGCCCGTAATAAATTGTATTTAAATATCCTTCTAAAATATGATTTTTATTATAATTCACTTCAAGACGGATTGTGTACATTGCTTCTAAGAGTTTACGTTTCCACGTTTTATCATGATCTAAGTATAGGTTACGTGCATACTGTTGTGTGATCGTACTAGCACCTTGGACTTTTGCCATCGCTTTTAAATCGGCAATAATAGCACCAGCAATACGCTTCATATCAAAGCCATGATGTTTGTAGAATCTTTGATCTTCGATAGAAAGTGTTGCCTCTTTTACATAAGGAGAAATTTCATTGAGAGATACATTGTATCGTTTTTGCACCTCATTACTTTGTCCTATAACAGTGTCATCATTAGCATAAAAGACACTTGTTTGCGGGACAGCAACAGGAGGAGGTCCCATAATTTTTGCAACTATAATAATAACAAAAAAGGAGAAAACGAAAAAAAGAACAGAAGAAAACATTACGGTGAAGAAAAGACGTTTATATTTTTTAAGTTTCGGATTCATAGTTTGATCCATCTTTTTCAGCCCCTCATTCATACAAACATTATTGTATTAGTATTGAGGGTTTTCGATTATTTTAAACAATGAAATTTTGAAAACAAAGAGCTCCTTCCATTAAGAAAGGAGCTCAAAGGCACGTGCTGGCCAATCGGTAATAATGACATCTACGCCATAATCAATCATAGTTTGTAAATCTTTGTATTCGTTAATTGTATAAGGGCGGAAAACATACCCTTGTTTTTGCGCGAGTTGAACAAATTCCTTTGTTAGTAGTTGAAAGTTTGGATGTAAACCAGTTGCTTCTCTAGTTTTTGCTTCAGCTATAGGATCAGTAAGTGGTGTGTCATATAAAATTGCTCTTGGGATTTCAGGAGCTATTTCTGCTAATAATGAAACAGAGTCGTGATTAAATGAAGAGAATACAATTTGATTAGATAGATGATATTCTCGAACGAGAGCAACAGCCTTTTCTTCAATATTTGGATAGTGAATTACGTCTGTTTTTAATTCAATATTGAGTTGTAAGCTTGTTGTAGATAGCCAAATAAATACTTCTCGTAATGTCGGAATTTTTGCTTCATGGAAAGAAGGGTCTTTATGACTACCAGCATCTAAATCTTGTAACTCCTTTACCGTTTTCTCAGAAACAAGTCCTATGCCATTTGTTGTACGATCGACTGTTTCATCGTGAATCACGACAAGTTCACCATCTTTGGATAGGTGGACATCAAGCTCAATTCCATGGGCGCCAATGCGTTCAGCTTCTTGGAAGGCAATCATCGTATTTTCTGGATGTGTCCCTTTTACGCCGCGGTGAGCGAAAATAAGTGGTTTACTCATGTGAAATTCTCCTTATCGTTTCTTTTCTTTCATTATGAAACTGCTTTGGAAAAAATACAATTTAATATGACAAACATTTACAAAAGTCTAACAGTTGCACAAAAGTTAACGTTAACGTAAAATGTAATAATTGAGTGAAGGGAGGAATAAACATGTATAAGATTGATGAAGTCACAAAGCAAGTTGGTTTAACAAAACGTACACTTCGTTATTATGAGGAAATTGGTTTAATTCATCCCCCAGAACGTAGTGAGGGGAACATCCGCCTGTATACAGATGAAGATATCGCAAGGATTAAAAGGATTGTAGAAGCAAAAGAAGTACTAGGAATTACGCTACAAGAAATGCAGCATTTCTTATCGTTAAAAGAAAGAATGGAACAGAGAAGAAATAGCGAGAATCCTCGTGACCGTGAAGTGATTCAAGAAATTAAAGAGATGCTTGAAAAACAAGTGCAAACGCTAGACGAGAAAATGGAGCAAATGCAGCGTGTGAAGGCCGAACTGGAAGATAGTTTACATCGTGCAGTGACATTTTTAGAGAATACAAAAGGAGAGTAATCAAAATGGAGAGCAAACAAAAACTAGGGAGATTGATTACAGTGTTGGCTACTTTCCTTGCCTTTTCAGGTATAGGGGTAGTCGACCCAATTTTGCCGATTATTGCTGAAAAGATTGGTGCATCGCATTGGCAAGTAGAGATGTTATTTACAGCATATATTTTGACGATGGCAATTATGATGTTACCAGCTGGAATATTTGCATCGAGATTTGGTGATAAACGAATGATGACAATTGGTCTTGCGATCGTAACTGTATTTGCGTTTATATGTGGTATATCGCAAACGATTGCTCAATTATCTCTTTTCCGCGCTGGATGGGGATTAGGGAATGCGATGTTCTTCGCAACGGCGATGACTTTATTGATTGCATTAAGTAAAGAAGTTCATGAAGCAGTAGGGTTATATGAAGCAGCTATCGGTTTAGGAATGGCAGGTGGACCATTATTAGGCGGGATATTAGGTGGACATTCTTGGCGTTACCCATTTTTTGCGACGAGTATTTTAATTTTCTTAGCATTTATTTTAGTTTTCTTCTTTGTGAAAGAACCAGAGCGAAAGGTGAAGCGTAAAGCGGCGGGCGTAGGAGAATTACTTAACCTAGTGAAGTATAAACCATTTATGCAAGGCGCCATTTCAGGAATGTTATACTACTACGGATTTTTCGTCGTGTTAGCATATTCACCACTTATTATGCATTTATCAGCTATTCAATTAGGCTTTGTATTTTGCGGATGGGGGCTCGCGTTAGCTTACGGTTCTGCAATTTTAGCCCATAAGCTAGAAGGGAAATATGAGCCGAAAGCATTGTTGAAAGCCAGTTTACTCGTATTTGCGATTTTCTTAATTGCATTATTTTTTGTGAAAGTTATGTGGTTACAAATTGTATTAATTGTTCTATCAGGATTAGCATCTGGATTAAATAATGCATTATTTACAAGTTATGTAATGGATATTTCACCTTATGAAAGATCTGTTACATCTGGTGTTTATAACTTCGTTCGTTGGTTAGGGGGCGCAATTGCTCCGATTTTATCAGGAGTTATCGGTCATACAGTTTCACCACAAAGTCCTTTTTTAGTTGGAGGAATTGTTGTGTTAGTTGGTTGTGTGATGATCCTAATTCCAATTCGCAAACCAGTAGAAGTAGAGACAAAAACCCTTTCTTAAGAAAGGGTTTTCTTTATATGTATATGTTAGAACCCTCTGACTAAAATATATTTTCGGTATTTTTGTACTTTTAACTATACTTTTTGGATGTTTTGTTTTATTTTTGTTAGGGGACATTAATGATGTCCCTATTATAAATTTGCATTGAAAGGCGTGATTGTACGATGGAACTATGGTTCACTGAAAAACAAACAAAACATTTTGGGATTACGGCGCGTATTAACCGCACATTACATACGGAGCAAACAGAATTCCAAAAACTTGATATGGTTGAAACGGAAGAGTTTGGAAACATGCTTATTTTAGATGGCATGGTTATGACAACAGAAAAAGATGAGTTCGTTTATCATGAAATGGTAGCGCACGTACCTTTATTTACACATCCAAACCCTGAAAACGTATTAGTTGTAGGTGGCGGCGATGGCGGTGTTATTCGTGAAGTGTTAAAACACCCAAGCGTAAAGAAAGCAACTCTTGTTGAAATCGATGGAAAAGTAATTGAGTACTCTAAGCAGTACTTACCATCAATTGCAGGCGCATTAGATAATGAGCGTGTAGAAGTAAAAGTAGGAGACGGTTTCCTACACATTGCAGAAAGCGAAAATGAATACGATGTAATTATGGTAGATTCTACTGAGCCAGTAGGGCCAGCAGTAAACCTATTTACAAAAGGCTTCTACGCTGGAATTTCAAAAGCGTTAAAAGAAGATGGTATTTTCGTTGCACAAACGGACAACCCTTGGTTTACACCAGAACTAATTACAACTGTGTTTAAAGACGTAAAAGAGATCTTCCCAATTACTCGTTTATACACAGCGAATATTCCAACTTACCCAAGTGGTCTTTGGACATTCACAATCGGATCTAAAAAACATGATCCATTAGAGGTAAGTGAAGAGCGTTTCCACGAAATCGAAACGAAATACTACACAAAAGAATTACACAATGCAGCATTCGCATTACCGAAATTTGTTGGCGATCTAATTAAGTAAGGAAATCGCACGGAACAAATAAAGTGTAAGTAGCTCATTTAAGGTGTTTGTCCAGAAGACTTGAACATGCTAGCTATTTACACTTCTGTAAAGAAAATTGTCTTCTTGTTATGAAATAGAAGACCCGGTAAATCGAGAAAGAGGAGCAACTCGCTCCAAATTTGAGAAATAATGAAAGGTTGGGATACCTTAAGTTCCACATAAGGAGGAAAAGAATATGCGTTTTGATGAAGCTTATTCAGGTAAAGTATTTATTAAAAGTCATCCAAGTTTTGAAGAGTCAAAGGTAGTTATTTATGGGATGCCTATGGATTGGACAGTAAGTTACCGTCCGGGATCTCGTTTTGGCCCTGCACGTATTCGTGAAGTATCAATCGGTCTTGAAGAATATAGTCCGTATTTAGATCGTGAACTAGAAGAGGTAAAATATTTTGATGCGGGTGATATCCCATTACCATTCGGAAACGCACAACGCAGCTTAGACATGATTGAAGAGTATGTATCAAAACTTTTAGATGCCGATAAGTTTCCACTAGGTCTCGGCGGTGAGCACCTAGTGTCTTGGCCAATTTTTAAGGCAATGGCAAAAAAATATCCGGATTTAGCAATCATCCACATGGATGCTCATACTGATTTACGTGAATCGTATGAAGGGGAGCCTTTATCCCACTCTACACCAATTCGTAAAGTGTGTGATTTAATTGGTCCGGAAAACGTATATTCTTTCGGAATTCGTTCTGGAATGAAGGAAGAATTTGAATGGGCGAAAGAAGTAGGTATGAACTTATACAAATTTGACGTATTAGAACCGTTAAAAGAAGTATTACCGAAACTTGCAGGACGCCCAGTCTATGTCACAATCGACATTGATGTATTAGACCCAGCTCACGCTCCAGGAACAGGAACGTTAGAAGCTGGTGGTATCACATCTAAAGAATTATTAGATTCCATCGTAGCAATTGCAAATTCAAATATAAATGTAGTTGGAGCAGACTTAGTAGAAGTAGCTCCTGTCTACGACCATAGTGATCAAACACCAGTCGCAGCAAGCAAATTCGTGCGGGAAATGCTGCTCGGTTGGGTGAAATAAAAGCGAAGCCGACTGTTTAGACCCGGTGACTAAGGTTCTTTCCTGCAAAAGGTGTTTTTTACCTTTTGGCAGGAAAGGTTCTTAGACGCAAGGGGCTAGGAGGCGTAGCTGGATAGAGTAAGAGCCCTCTATATGATTAGAGGGCTCTTACTTTGTCGTTATGTGTCGGTAAGTCGATATATTAAAAAAATCGCTGATATAATTCGAGTTACAGCCGATATATTTGAAAAAATGCTAATATAATTTCATTTATCGTCACGCAACACACAAAAAAGAGCTATTCTCAAACGATGAGAATAGCTCTTTTCCTTATGCAACCTTCTCTTCTGAAGTAATGCCGCGAATTTCATCAGCAGAACGAATAGGATATTTACGGAACACGATTGATCCGATGTATCCAACAATTGTGGTAACGATTCCGCATAATACAGCAGCAATTGTTACTTTTACAACGTCATTAAATCCGAATAAGACAAGAAGTCCTGGGATTGGTGATGCTGTTCCTGGTGCATTATTAACGAGCTGGAATAGAGATGTAATAATACCAGCAAGTGCACCGCCAACGAAGTTTGTCGCATAAATTGGAATCGGATTTGCTGAAACAACATCGGCTTGTGTTAAAGGCTCGATTGCTACAGCAATTGTGTCTTTCTTTGAACAAATCTTTAGTCGTTTAAAGAAAATAAAATTCATTGGGGCTGAGGCTGCTACGGCAAGACTACCAATTGCCATTGGTAAACCTGTTAATCCAAGCATTGCAGTTAGTGCCATAGAACTCAGTGGAGAGGTAGAAATAACTGTTATTAATCCACCAAGCATAATGCCCATAATGATAGGACTTTCTGTAGTTGCAACTGAAATCATAGAACCGATTTTACCGAGCGTTGCGTTCACGAGCGGATCCATAAGCATTGCCATTCCGCGTGAGATTGGTGCAGCAATAAATAAAATTGCTAAAAACTCTACACCAGCTGGTAATTTCTTTTCGAGGAATTTCACGACGAAAGCACAAACGTATCCAGCGAAAAATCCTGGTAAAATACCGAATCCACTAGTAGCGATACCAATTAAAACAGCGTATACGGGGGAAACACCGATTGCTAATGCGACTAAAATCGCTGCTGCGACACCGCTCATACTACCGGAAGCTTCTCCTACTGATTGTAAAAAGTCATTATGGAACATTTCTCCACCTATATAACGGTGAAATGCTTCAATAAGAAAACTTGCGATTGCTGCATTAGCTAAAGCACCCATCGCCTTCATTCCGTAAGGCGCACGGTAACTGAAAAGTGTAAATAGACAAAGTACAACAAGTAATAGTGCTAAACCTTGCAAGATAGCCATTTGAAAACTGTCTCCTTTGATTTTTGTAATAAAAATTCGTATCATTCAATAATAATATAAAAGTGTATGAAACGGAAAAATTTTTTCTTGGGAACTTGTTGTAAGAAAAAATCCCTTACAATAATGTAAGGAAAGTGTAAGACTTTTAGATAGAGTATAGTATGCTCTTTTCCGTATAATACAAGTATAGATATAATACTAGTGAGAAAGAAGTGCAAACAGGAGGTTCATGTATGAAATTGGTAATTAAAGTTTTAGCTGTATTCGCCATTATTCTAGGTGGAACAGCATATTATTTGAATACAAAAACAGAAGGTGTACATGCTTTTGTAGACAACTTCTTTTCAAATAAAGAAATACAAGATTATTATGCGGTTATAGATAAAGGTGAGAAAAAAGACGGAGAATATTTGTATACATTTAAAGGATATACAGAAGACGGAAAGTTACAAGTTGTGAAAAGAATGATGAACCGTGAATTGCATACGGGTGCTTTTATAAAAATTTATGCAAAAGGTATGCAAGGAAAAGGATGGGCTGAAATCCCGAAAGAATCAATTCCGCAAAAAGCGTTGGAAAAAATAGAAAAACCATAAAAGGAGCGACTCATTCGCTCCTTTTTTAGTGCGTTAAAATAGTGATAGATGTCTTTTCTTTGCTAGAAATGATGGTTGCACGTCCGCCAATTGGGAAAGTGAAAATCGGGGTTGTATGACCGAAACTTGCGTTTGCAATGATAGGGATATGTGCAAGTTCAGGCTTTGAAGCAATCATTTCTTGCATGTCTTCTGTCGTACATTCTGCGCCTTTTTGCATCTTTCCTATAACGATGCCTTTTACATGTTCAAAATCTTGCTGCTGCATAAGAGAATGTAAATATCGATCAAAAGTTTTAAGAGTAGCTTTTCCAGTTAAACTATCCTCTTCAAGAAATAAAATTTTATCCTTTAAGTTTGGCATATATGGTGTACCTTGCAGTAAGTTCAATGTGCTCATATTACCACCGATAATATCTCCCGTAGCTTCTCCTTCGTGAATCGAAACGTATCCTTCATTTTTAATAAATTCTCGATTTTCCTGATCTATATACCAAGAATCATCGCTCCATGTTTCAGATGGCAGCACTTCAATAGGATTATTAGAAGTTAAGCATTTTAAAAAGTAATCTGTTGTATAATCGAGCCCTTTTTCCATTCCAAATGAAGAGAAATGGGGGCCTGAATATGTAATAAGTCCTGTTTTAGTGTAAATTGCATTATTTAATGCAGTGATATCAGAATAGCCGCAGAAAACTTTCGGGTTTTCTCGAATTAAATCGTAATCGAGATGTTTTAATAAGCCGTTAGAGTTGTATCCGCCAAGTGTTGTTAAAATGGCTTTTACATTCGGATCCCTAAATGCTTCGTGAAGGTCTTGAACGCGTGAAGAAATAGAGGAAGAAGCGAACCTATCTATCTCATCAGCATGTGTTGAGATTGTAACGTGAAAGCCAATGTCGGTTAATCTTTTTATAGCAAGTTTTCTATTTTCATTCGAGACAATACTTAAACTACAAGATGGTGAAATAACTCTAATTTCATCACCTTTTTTTAATTTTGTTGGTAGCATCTATTTCACCTCTTTAAATGAAAGAATATTTAGATTTAAAAAATATTTTAGCATATAAAATAAAGTGAAAGTGAATTATTTTTTGAAATGGAGTTTTCCTGATTTTTCAGCAGACAGACAGAGGTTTTTTTTGATATGATAGGAAAAGTGATTTATTATAAGTAGTATTTAATATCTATAACATTTGAAAGGTGTGCAAGACGTGGAGAAACAACTTGCAGGCTTGCCGGTACACGTTCATTTCGTAACAGAAATCCGTGAAGGGGCGAGGAAGGAAACCGTTGCTTTTGAAGCAAATGGTCAATACTATGTAAAAGGTCAAGGTACATATGTAACATTCCAAGAGCCGAACGAACAAGGCGAAGTGAAAACAATTATTAAAATTCAAGATGAACAAGTTCTCATTATGCGTTCAGGTGCTGTTTCAATGCGTCAAACGCATGTGAAAGGTGAATGGACAACTGGTACGTATACGAGTGAACTTGGTACGTTTGCATTGCAAACAAAGACTGATAACGTTCTTTTTAAATGGTCGGATGAAAAGAAAAAAGGACAACTCTTCTTAACGTACGCATTGCTTCTAAGTGAACAAGAAGCTGGCAGATATACAATTACACTTAATTTGAAGGAGGCAAAATAATGAATTCTTTAGAACAAGTAAAAGGATTAATTAAAGAAGAAATTCAAGCTGCTGTACTAAAGGCAGAATTAGCAACAGAAGAACAGATTCCAAACGTTGTATTAGAATCTCCAAAAGATAAAACAAATGGTGACTTCTCTACAAACATGGCAATGCAACTTGCACGCGTTGCGAAAAAAGCACCTCGTATGATTGCAGAAGAATTAGTTGCAAACTTCGATAAAGCAAAAGCTTCTATTGAAAAAATTGAAATCGCAGGTCCTGGTTTCATTAACTTCTACATGGATAATAGCTACTTAACAGACTTAATCCCAACAATCGTTAATGCTGGTGAAGCTTATGGTGAAACGAATACTGGTAAAGGTGAAAAAGTACAAGTTGAGTTTGTATCTGCGAATCCAACAGGTGACCTTCACTTAGGACATGCACGTGGTGCAGCAGTAGGTGACACTTTATGTAACCTATTAGCAAAAGCAGGATACGATGTATCTCGTGAGTACTACATTAATGACGCTGGTAACCAGATTCATAACTTAGCTCTTTCTGTAGAAGCTCGTTACATGCAAGCTTTAGGCTTAGAGAAAGAAATGCCAGAAGACGGATACCATGGTGCGGACATCATTGGAATCGGTAAACGTTTAGCAGAAGAGTTTGGCGATCGTTATGCGAAAGCTGATGAAAAAGAAAGCTATGAATTCTACCGTGAGTACGGTTTAAAATATGAGTTAGCAAAACTGCAAAAAGACTTAGAAAGCTTCCGTGTTAAATTTGATGTATGGTTCTCAGAAACATCATTATATAAAAACGGGAAAATTGATCAAGCTCTTGCTGTATTAAAAGAGCGCGACGAGATCTTTGAAGAAGACGGTGCAACTTGGTTCCGCTCAATGACTTACGGTGACGATAAAAACCGTGTATTAATTAAAAACGATGGTTCTTACACGTACTTAACTCCAGATATCGCGTATCACCGAGATAAATTAGAGCGTGGTTTCGATAAGTTAATCAACATTTGGGGTGCTGACCACCACGGTTACATTCCACGTATGAAGGCTGCGATTCAAGCGTTAGGTTACGATAAAGAAACACTTGAAGTAGAAATCATCCAAATGGTACAACTGTATCAAAATGGTGAGAAAATGAAAATGAGTAAACGTACAGGTAAAGCAGTTACACTTCGTGAGCTTATGGAAGAAGTAGGCGTGGACGCAATGCGTTACTTCTTCGCAATGCGTAGCGGTGACTCTCATTTAGACTTCGATATGGACTTAGCTGTATCAAAATCTAATGAAAACCCAGTATACTATGCACAATATGCACACGCTCGCGTATGCAGTATCCTTCGCCAAGGTGAAGAGTTAGGATTAGCTACAGGCGGAGACGTGAACTACAAACTTGTTACTTCTGAGAAAGAAGTAGAATTACTGAAAAAACTTGGTGAATTCCCAGCAGTAGTTGCGGATGCAGCACAAAAACGTTTACCACACCGCATTACAAACTATGCATTTGAATTAGCAGCAACATTACACAGCTTCTACAATGCAGAAAAAGTATTAAACCAAGATAACTTAGAATTAAGTAAAGCTCGTTACGAGTTAATGAAAGCAGTACGCACTACACTTCAAAACGCATTAGCAATCGTAGGAGTATCTGCACCAGAAAAAATGTAATTAAGAAAAGCGGAAGCGGCTCGTTCAGAATAGGAGGGGGATGGAGCTCCTGACAGAGAGGCGTACCTTGCCTCGGAGGAAGGCGCGAAGCCACCGAGTATTCTAGCCGCTGGAGCTGGACAATAGAGAAAGCGGAGCCAATTTTTCGCTTTTAGTAAAAGGCAATCACACGATGTTGTGATTGCCTTTTTGTATGGAGATAATAAAAAATAAAATTTTATCAAACAAAAGGAGAATTTGCGTCGTCTTATATAAATGACAGGAGGTTTATGATGGAAGAAAAGGTAGAAGAATTGATTGATATATATAAGCAGCAAATATATTCCTTATGCTATAAGTTAGCGAAGACGAAAGAAGACGCGGAAAATATTTTTCAAGAGACGTGGATAAAAGTTTTTTCATCGCGGCACCAACTTTCTTACGTGGAGAATTATAAAAAATGGATTACTACAATTTGTGTTCGTACGTTTTATGATTTTTATCGCAAAAAGAAAAGATGGAAAGATCGTGTATTGGATTTATTTCATAAAGAAGATGGCGGAGAAATTGAGCATGCAGATGATGTGAATATATCAGAAGAATTTATTCAAAAAGTCGAAGCAGAAATGATACGAGAAGTTATACAGTTATTAAATGAAAAATATAAAACAGTGCTCGTACTCTACTACTATGAACAATATTCTTACAAAGAAATGAGTGAAATATTAAATATACCAATTGGTACGGTGAAATATCGCCTTAATTATGCGAAGAAGCAAATGCGAGAACATTTGGAGGGGTTCGTTTATGAAGGAAGGTAAATTTGATCAAAAGATAAAAAGTAGTTTAGCGGAAGAGATGATTCCTAGCGAAGAGCTAATAAATAATACGAAGCAGGGCATGCGAAATGCTCGGAAATTAGAGAAGAGATGGGTTGTTTTCATTCATGCTATTTGGATGATTGTATTAACAGTCACCCTAGAGCAGTTTGTTAGTCATTTGGAGCATAAAATATCTGTCATTATAACGATAGTTATTATGATGCACCTATACATTCCTATATATGTTGTCATACAGTCGTTTTTAAAGAAGGAGTATAAATTACATGATAGAGTTCGCTAATCCGTTTGTAATATTTGAAGTAGCTGGAGTGACAATGTTTTTAGCTTTTATAGCACTTTTAATATGTGTTGCATCATGGGTATATACAGATGCTAAAGTACATCAAATGAGTAAAGGATGGAGTGTTTTAGCGGTTATATTTCCATTTTTTATCGGTTTTTTATTATATATGGTAAGAAGAAGTAAAAAGAAAGTTGAAGGAGAATATAAGATGAATTTTGTTACAAAACAGAAAGTAACATTAGTTGCCATATTGGCAAGTACAATGTTTGTATTACTTAGTGGTTTTACTTTTGCACAAACGTTAGATGATGCGTGGAGAGCAGGAGATATATATTTAGAAAATGAGAAGCAAGGAGAGACAAGTTACGAGGCAAAATTCTCATCATGGGATATTGCCGGTAAAGATATTGAACTTCAGTATGAGAAGGATACAGAATTGACATTTTCTTATGAGACAGATGCGAAACGAGGGCACTTATGCTTTAGCGTGTATGAAAGACAAGGAGGAGGTATAAAAGAATTAAAGGAAATCTGTGAATCGAAAAAAGGTACTTTTACAGTTATGTTGAAAGCAAATAAAGAATATGTATTGAACATAAGCGGATTAAAAGTAAAAGATGGATTCGTAAAAGTGAATTGGCAAGGGAAATAAAAGGGGCCCTGTAAAGGCCCCTTTTCTATTGAATAGTATACGTAACCGAAAAGCTAACAGGACTATAGTAAACATAAGGTGCATGAAATTGAACGTACATATTTCCATCTGTTTTTGCAGTGAAAATTCGGCCGTAGCCATCAGAATAACGTCCAATAAGGTTATGATTTGAGTCATAAACACTGTAAATAGGGGTTTTGCTGTTAGGTTGAATTGTTAACTCTTGTCCTTTTTGAAGGAAAACAGGTTCTTGTTCAGAACTACTCCCAGTTTGCAAAGAATAAAATTTTGTAAAGCTTTGTTCTTGAGTAGCAGCAGCAGCCTTTGTTTCAGGAATAAACGCGGTAGCACCAGTAATTCCTGCTAAAGTTAATGCACCGGCTAAAATCATTTTTTTCATAGTAGAAAAGCCTCCTTAATTGTTGTAATCATTTTTGTTACAGTTAATATTGTATACGATAATGAGTAGGAGAAAATATGCTTTTATGCATATATATTTTTTCTCAATAAAATGTCACCACTTTAAAGTGAGTGATTTTTACTATAACTAATTGTTTTTTCTTTTGGACTGACAAAATAAGATGGATAAAGACTTTATTATATGTTTTTTTATTTTAATTAATTTATATTGAGCAATAGGAAAGTGCAACCTGAATTATTTGCATATTTTTAATGAGGATATAGATGTTATTACTTTTAAAAGAAAGGTGGGTTTTTCTGAAAAACATAAATATATAATGTTTTGTAAATTAAGGAGAAGTCTATGAGGGTGGTCAATCTTAGCCAGAATATGATATGTAAAATAGGATGATTGGTTAACCTAAAGATGCCTTATAATAATGAAGTAAAAATGGGGAACAACAATTAACTATTGATTTTTGGTAACAATTCTAGAATAATAGACTATGGAAAAAATTTGTTGTTTTTTGGGGGAATTACGAAAAAAGGCATGTCTGTATTATTTATTGATGAAATGCTAATAGGGAATGTTGTAATTGCTTTAAATCATGTTATTACAATCAAGGTAAGTGTACTTAAATTTATAATCTACCTAACAACTGAGTAGGTAATCCTCAAAACTTCGTATTTATTTAAAGAGTTAGGGATTTGGTGCTAATCAACTTGGTTTTTTAGATTCAATAAAAATAATGAGGAGATATACACCTCTTATTTTTGATTTAACATCACTTATATATATAATAATACATAAATGTATATAAGTGTATATAAATATTTTATTATTCGTAAAGAAATTAAAAATTCTTAGCGTATAGATAATATATAGGTTTATTTTAATTTTTTGACATAGATCTAGAATCAGATCT
Source organism: Bacillus tropicus (assembly GCF_001884035.1). Taxonomy (GTDB): domain Bacteria; phylum Bacillota; class Bacilli; order Bacillales; family Bacillaceae_G; genus Bacillus_A; species Bacillus_A tropicus. The sequence continues at coordinate 4,494 of NZ_MACG01000060.1, read as the reverse complement.
ATCAGGAGAAACCCTTTTTCTCGACACCCATTTATATACTCCAAAAATGAAAAGACTGATTCCCGTATTTCTGCAAAATTCACATGAAATCAGTTGAAAATCACAATCGTTTTTATTTACCCCCAAACTTGTTCCACTTTATTCAGATTTGGAGAATATTTCTTTTATCTTCATAGACAAACAATACTTCGTCCGTAATATTTTAATCATATAGCGCTGATGTTAAAATGTTTTTTGCATCAATTTATTTCGGTATTTAACTAAATATTAAATGTTTTAATACATGGACATTATCAGCTGTACTTATGATGACAAAAAGCTTATCTTCTAATGATATCCTGTAAAATATGAGTTTTTTAACTCGTTCCACATTTATAAGCTTTTTTGCTGGTATGCTGAATGCGACTATAATCCGTAATTTTCGTTCTTTTTTCAGAACGATAAGTATGGAAGTTGATAGGATGCATATTTACTGTGAAGTAGTTAGTCTATATTTGCCCGCACTAAAATCTTTTACACATAGAATAAGCATTTTATAATTCCTAAGGCACAAAAAGAAGAATGGTTGTCATGAGTTTCGTCTGGAATGCGTTTTAAATCATTTTTTTCTAATTTTAAATGTATTCCAGTATCTGTCGTCTATATGTATTTATTATTTAAACTTCTTTATTAAGGTTTATCTATGTTCCTATTAAAAAATATAGGTTAAAAGTACATAATTGTAGGCGTGTTGAAAATGTTAGATACACTTATAAAAAATCAAGTTTCAAGTTGTTAAGTAGTAGTGAAGGAGGAAGAGAAATCATAATAGCTATTAAAAATACGTAGGTGAAATAGTTGGATAATAAAATTTTTGACATAACATGTTTGTACCAGAAACTATTTATATTTTAAATTATGGGGAGGCTAACATAGAGTATGTATTTGAAGAGAATTACTTCAATTTTTTCGATTATAATGATTTTCATGTTTACTATAGGCCAGAGTCTTTTACCTATCGTAGCAAATGCACAAGAATTAAACACAGCAGGAATTGTGGATAGTTTTAAGATTGATAAAACAGATCTTTATGTCGGACAACGGACTAAAGTAACTGTAAACTTTAGTGAAAAAGATGGCCTTAAGCTGAAGCCTGGAGACACACTGACATTAACACTACCTCCAGAATTAAAAGGATTAAATACAGAGTTTTTATTAGATGATTATGGTACTTGTAAAGTCACTGCAGGTACTGTGGTATGTACATTTAATGATAAAGTGAGTACACATCAAAATATTAAAGGGTATTTAAACTTTTTTATAGAAGCTGCTAATGTAGGAACGGATGAAAAGAAAGAGATTGAAACCAATTTTGGTACAAATGTAGATAAGCAATCTGTAACAATTACCGGCCCAAGCAGTGGAGGGGGTACAGATCCTGGAAAGCCACCATTTTTTTATAAAACTGGTGATATGAACTCAGGTAAGAGCGATGAAGTACGTTGGTTCTTGAATATAAACTTGGCTAAAGAAGAGTTAAGTCGTGATATTGTTGTGACTGATAATTTACAGGAAGGTCAAACACTTAATAAGGATAGTTTCTATATAATTGTAGATGATCATATAGGTCGTCGATCTTTAACGCTACAAGAGCTTGAAAAGCAAGGTTACGGGACGATTACTTTTACTGGAGACAAATCATTTAAAGTTGTGCTTAATAAGGATAAAGCGCGTCTTGCCTCCTTTTCAATTGGTTATACATCTACTATAACGGAAGCCGGGAAGAAGCAAGATTTCTTTAAGAATGATTATACGATTGATTACCAAGTTTTAAACGGAGAACCGGTTACTGAATCGGGTACTCATCCAGTCGAAAATATGACAGCTGGGGGTGGTGCTGAAGGTAACGTGACTCCAAGAGGAACACTAAAAATTGTGAAGCATATTGAAGGGGATGAAGAAAAAGTAATCCCAAATGTTTCGTTTAAGTTATATAAAGAGCCTAATGAACAAGTTGGAGATGTATATACAACAGATGAAGAAGGGATAATTGAAATCCCTAATTTACAACCAGGTAAATATTATGTGAAAGAAGTTTCGGCTCCAGACTATATTGATTTCGATCCTCAAGCAAAAGTGAACTTTGAAGTTAAATCAGATGCTGTAAATGGAGTTAAGTTGCTAATTCCGAATAAAGTGAAAACTACATCTATTGCAGGGACGAAGACGTGGAAAGACGATAACGAGAAAGATCGTCCAAGCTCGATTAAAGTAGACCTACTACAAAATGGGAAAGTGGTAGACACGAAAGAAGTAACAGCGGCAGATGGTTGGAAATACAAATTTGACAACCTAACAGTCTATGATGCAAATGGAGTAGCGTACAAGTATGAAGTAAAAGAACAACCGATAGATGGATACACAACAGAAGTAAATGGTTATGACATTACAAATACAAAAGTGGTACAAACAACAAAAGTAGAAGGAACGAAAACATGGAAGGACGGAAATGCGGAAGGTCGTCCAACGATGATTAAAGTAGACTTACTACAAAACGGTAAAGTGATTGCGACGCAAGAAGTAAGCGAAGCAACAGGCTGGAAATATGAATTTAAAGATTTGGCAATAAACGATGCAGACGGAAAAGCATATAAGTATGAAGTGAAAGAACAAGCAGTAGACGGATACGAATCCAAAGTAAATGGTTATGACATCACGAATACAAAAGTAGGCAAGACATCAGTTGCAGGAACGAAGACATGGAAAGGTGGCACAGAGGAAGAGCATAAAGCCATCAAAGTAGACTTACTACAAAACGGTACAGTGATTGCGACACAAGAAGTAAGCAAAGAAACAGGTTGGAAGTATGAATTTAAAGATTTAGTAGCGTTCGATGAAAATGGAAAAGCATACAAGTATGAAGTGAAAGAACAACCGGTAGATGGATACGAATCCAAAGTAAATGGTTATGACATCACGAATACAAAAGTAGGCAAGACATCAGTTGCAGGGACGAAGACGTGGAATGATAACAATGCGTCAGATCGTCCGAAAACCATCAAAGTAGATTTAGTACAAAAAGATAACTCACAAGCACAAAAAGAAACAGTGATTGCGACGCAAGAAGTAAGTGAAGCAACGGGCTGGAAGTATGAGTTTAAAGATTTAGCAGCGTATGATGAAAATGGAGTAGCATACAAGTATGAAGTGAAAGAACAAGCAGTACCAGGATATGAATCCAAAGTAAATGGTTATGACATCACAAATACAAAAGTAGGCGAAACAAAAGTAGAAGGAACGAAAACATGGAAAGACGATAACGCGAAAGATCGTCCGGAAATGATCAAAGTAGACCTTTTACAAAACGGTAAAGTAGTAGATACAAAAGAAGTAACAGCAGAAACAAACTGGAAGTATACGTTTGAAAAACTCCAAGCATACGATGCAAACGGAGTAGCGTACAAGTATGAAGTGAAAGAACAGGCAGTACCAGGATATGAATCAAAGGTAAATGGTTATGACATCACAAATACAAAAGTAGGCAAAACAAAAGTAGAAGGAACGAAGACATGGAAAGACGGAAATGCAAAAGACCGTCCAACAATGATCAAAGTAGACTTACTACAAAACGGGAACGTGATTCAAACACACGACGTACTCGCAGTAATGGGTTGGAAATATATATTCGCAGATCTAGAAGCATATGATGCGGAAGGAAAGGCTTACGAGTATGAAGTGAAAGAACAGGCAGTACCAGGATATGAATCGAAAGTAAGTGGTACTGACATCACAAATACAAAAGTAGGTCAAACAAAAGTGGAAGGAACGAAGACATGGAAAGATGATAACGCAACAGATCGTCCGGAAATGATCAAAGTAGACCTTTTACAAAATAGTACAGTAATTGCGACGCAAGAAGTAAGCAAAGCAACAGGTTGGAAATATGAATTCAAAGATTTAGTAGCGTATGATGAAAATGGAGTAGCGTACAAGTATGAAGTGAAAGAACAAGTAGTCCCAGGATATGAATCGAAAGTAAACGGTTATGACATCACGAATACAAAAGTAGGCGAAACAAAAGTAGAAGGAACGAAAATATGGAAAGACGATAATGCGAAAGATCGTCCGGAAATGATCAAAGTAGACCTTTTACAAAACGGTAAAGTAGTAGATACAAAAGAAGTAACAGCAGAAACAAACTGGAAGTATACGTTTGAAAAACTCCAAGCATACGATGCAAACGGAGTAGCGTACAAGTATGAAGTGAAAGAACAGGCAGTACCAGGATATGAATCAAAGGTAAATGGTTATCACATCACAAATACAAAAGTAGGTAAAACAAAAGTAGAAGGAACGAAGACATGGAAAGACGATAACGCAACAGATCGTCCGGAAATGATTAAGGTAGACCTTTTACAAAATGGTACAGTGATTGCGACGCAAGAAGTAAGTAAAGCAACAGGCTGGAAATACGAATTCAAAGATTTAGCAGCGTATGATGAAAATGGAGTAGCG
>NZ_MACG01000059.1 GCF_001884035.1 Bacillus tropicus | reverse complement strand
ATGACATCACAAATACAAAAGTAGGTAAAACAAAAGTAGAAGGAACGAAGACATGGAAAGACGATAACGCAACAGACCGTCCGACGATGATCAAAGTAGACTTACTACAAAACGGGAATGTGATTCAAACACACGACGTACTAGCAGTAATGGGCTGGAAATATATATTCGCGGATCTAGAAGCATATGATGCGGAAGGAAAGGCTTACGAGTATACAGTGAAAGAACAGGCAGTACCAGGATATGAATCCAAAGTAAGTGGTACTGATATCACAAATACAAAAGTAGGTAAAACAAAAGTAGAAGGAACGAAGACATGGAAAGATGATAACGCAACGGATCGTCCGGAAATGATCAAAGTAGACCTTTTACAAAATGGTACAGTGATTGCGACGCAAGAAGTAAGCAAAGCAACAGGTTGGAAATATGAATTCAAAGATTTAGCAGCGTATGATGCAAACGGAGTAGCATACAAGTATGAAGTGAAAGAACAACAGGTAGACGGATACAAATCCGAAGTAAAAGGTTATGACATCACGAATACAAAAGTAGGCGAAACAAAAGTAGAAGGAATGAAAGCATGGAAAGATGATAACGCGAAAGATCGTCCGGAAATGATCAAAGTAGATCTTTTACAAAATGGTAAAGTAGTAGATACAAAAGAAGTAACAGCGGCGACAAACTGGAAGTACACGTTCGAAAAACTCCAAGCATACGATGCAAACGGAGTAGCATACAAGTATGAAGTGAAAGAACAAGCAATACCAGGATATGAATCCAAAGTAAATGGTACTGACATCACGAATACAAAAGTTGGCAAAACAAAAGTAGAAGGAACGAAAACATGGAAAGACGATAACGCGAAAGATCGTCCGGAAATGATCAAAGTAGACCTACTACAAAATGGTACAGTGATTGCGACACAAGAAGTAAGCAAAGTAACAGGCTGGAAATACGAATTCAAAGATTTAGCAGCGTATGATGAAAATGGAGTAGCGTACAAGTATGAAGTGAAGGAACAAGCGGTGGCTGGATATGAATCCAAAGTAAACGGTACTGACATCACAAATATAAAAGTAGGCGAAACAAAAGTAGAAGGAACGAAGACATGGAAAGACGATAATGCAACAAATCGTCCAAGCACAATC
>NZ_MACG01000058.1 GCF_001884035.1 Bacillus tropicus | reverse complement strand
AAAGTAGTAGATACAAAAGAAGTAACAGCAGAAACAAACTGGAAGTATACGTTTGAAAAGCTACAAGCATACGATGAAAATGGAGTAGCGTACAAGTATGAAGTGAAAGAACAGCCAGTAGCAGGATATAAATCTGAGGTAAAAGGTTATGACATTACGAATACAAAAGTAGCGGAATTGACAGTAGAAGGAACAAAAACGTGGAACGATAACAACGCAACAGATCGTCCAAGCTCGATTAAAGTAGACTTACTACAAAACGGTAAAGTAGTAGATACAAAAGAAGTAACAGCGGCGACAAACTGGAAGTACACGTTTGAAAAACTCCAAGCATACGATGAAAATGGAGTAGCGTACAAGTATGAAGTGAAGGAACAACCAGTAGCGGGATACCAATCTGACGTACACGGTTATGACATCACAAATACAAAAGTAGGCGAAACAAAAGTAGAAGGAACAAAAACGTGGAACGATAACAACGCAACAGATCGTCCAAGCTCGATTAAAGTAGACTTACTACAAAACGGTAAAGTAGTAGATACAAAAGAAGTAACAGCAGAAACAAACTGGAAGTACATGTTTGAAAAACTTCAAGCATACGATGCAGCAGGTAAGGCATACAAGTATGAAGTGAAAGAACAAGCAGTTGAAGGATATAAATCCAAAGTAAACGGTTATGACATCACGAATACAAAAGTAGGCGAAACGAAAGTAGAAGGAACAAAAACGTGGAACGATAACAATACAACAGATCGTCCAAGCACAATCAAAGTAGATTTACTACAAAACGGTAAAGTAGTAGATACAGAAGAAGTAACAGCAGAAACAAACTGGAAGTATACGTTTGAAAAACTCCAAGCATACGATGCAAACGGAGTAGCGTACAAGTATGAAGTGAAAGAACAGGCAGTACCAGGATATGAATCAAAGGTAAATGGTTATGACATCACAAATACAAAAGTAGGTAAAACAAAAGTAGAAGGAACGAAGACATGGAAAGACGATAACGCAACAGATCGTCCGGAAATGATTAAGGTAGACCTTTTACAAAATGGTACAGTGATTGCGACGCAAGAAGTAAGTAAAGCAACAGGCTGGAAATACGAATTCAAAGATTTAGCAGCGTATGATGCAGAAGGAAAGGCATACAAGTATGAAGTGAAAGAGCAAACAGTACCAGGATATGAATCAAAAGTAAGTGGTACTGACATCACAAATACAAAAGTAGGCGAAACAAAAGTAGAAGGAACAAAAACGTGGAACGATAATAACGCAACAGATCGTCCAAGCACAATCAAAGTAGACTTACTACAAAACGGTAAAGTAGTAGATACAAAAGAAGTAACAGTAGAAACAAACTGGAAGTATACGTTTGAAAAATTACAAGCATACGATGCAGAAGGAAAGGCATACAAGTATGAAGTGAAAGAACAAGCAGTTGAAGGATATAAATCCAAAGTAAACGGTTATGACATCACAAATACAAAAGTAGGCGAAACGAAAGTAGAAGGAACAAAGACATGGAACGATAACAACGCAACAGATCGTCCAAGCTCGATTAAAGTAGACTTACTACAAAACGGTAAAGTAATTGACACGAAAGAAGTAAGTAAAGCAACAAATTGGAAGTACACGTTTGAAAAACTCCAAGCTTACGATA
>NZ_MACG01000057.1 GCF_001884035.1 Bacillus tropicus | reverse complement strand
GTACCAGGATATGAATCAAAAGTAAGTGGTACTGACATCACAAATACAAAAGTAGGCGAAACAAAAGTAGAAGGAATGAAAACATGGAAAGATGATAACGCGAAAGATCGTCCGGAAATGATCAAAGTAGATCTTTTACAAAATGGTAAAGTAGTAGATACAAAAGAAGTAACAGCGGCGACAAACTGGAAGTACACGTTCGAAAAACTCCAAGCATACGACGCAAACGGAGTAGCATACAAGTATGAAGTGAAAGAACAAGCAATACCAGGATATGAATCAAAAGTAAATGGTACTGACATCACGAATACAAAAGTTGGCAAAACAAAAGTAGAAGGAACGAAGACGTGGAACGACGGAAATGCAACAGACCGTCCGACAATGATCAAAGTAGACTTACTACAAAACGGGAACGTGATTCAAACACAAGACGTACTCGCAGTAATGGGTTGGAAATATATATTCGCAGATCTAGAAGCATATGATGTGGAAGGTAAGGCTTACGAGTATACAGTAAAAGAACAGCCAGTAGCTGGATATGAATCAAAAGTAAGTGGTACTGACATCACAAATACAAAAGTAGGTCAAACAAAAGTAGAAGGAACGAAAACATGGAAAGACGATAACGCAACGGATCGTCCGGAAATGATTAAGGTAGACCTTTTACAAAATGGTACAGTGATTGCGACGCAAGAAGTAAGCAAAGCAACAGGTTGGAAATATGAATTCAAAGATTTAGTAGCGTATGATGCAAACGGAGTAGCGTACAAGTATGAAGTGAAGGAACAACCAATAGCTGGATATAAATCCGAAGTAAAAGGTACTGATATTGCAAATACAAAAGTAGGCGAAACGAAAGTAGAAGGAACAAAAACGTGGAACGATAACAATGCAACGGATCGTCCAAGCACGATTAAAGTAGACTTACTACAAAACGGTAAAGTAGTAGATACAAAAGAAGTAACAGCAGAAACAAACTGGAAGTATACGTTTGAAAAGCTACAAGCATACGATGCAGAAGGTAAGGCATACAAGTATGAAGTGAAAGAACAAGCAGTACCAGGATATGAATCGAAAGTAAATGGTACTGATATCATAAATACAAAAGTAGGCAAAACAAAAGTAGAAGGAACGAAGACATGGAAAGACGATAACGCAACAGATCGTCCGGAAATGATCAAAGTAGACCTAC
>NZ_MACG01000056.1 GCF_001884035.1 Bacillus tropicus | reverse complement strand
AAGGAGTAACGGGGGCAACAGGAGCACAAGGTCCCCAAGGAATTCAAGGCCCACAAGGCGACATAGGTCCAACCGGCCCACAAGGAATTCAAGGTCCACAAGGTCCTCAAGGAATCCAAGGAGCGACGGGGGCAACAGGAGCACAAGGCCCACAGGGAATCCAAGGTCAGCAAGGTGACATAGGTCCGACCGGCCCACAAGGCCCCCAAGGAATTCAAGGCCCCCAAGGAATTCAAGGCCCGCAAGGAATTCAAGGTCCAACGGGAGCTACAGGAGTAACCGGAGCGACAGGTCCCCAAGGAATTCAAGGCCCCCAAGGAATTCAAGGCCCGCAAGGAATTCAAGGTCCAACGGGAGCTACAGGAGCAACCGGAGCGACAGGTCCCCAAGGAATTCAAGGCCCGCAAGGAATTCAAGGCCCACAAGGAATTCAAGGTTCAACGGGAGCTACAGGAGCAACCGGAGCGACAGGTCCCCAAGGAATTCAAGGCCCGCAAGGAATTCAAGGTCCAACGGGGGCAACAGGAGCAACCGGTTCACAAGGTCCAACTGGAGATACAGGTCCAACCGGAGCTGGAGCCACTGGAGCGACCGGGGCGACGGGAGTTAGTACAACTGCAACGTATGCATTTGCGAATAATACATCTGGAACCGCTATTTCCGTTTTATTAGGTGGTACGAATATACCATTACCGAACAATCAAAATATTGGCCCAGGAATTACTGTCAGTGGAGGGAATACTGTATTTACAGTTGCGAGTGCAGGGAATTATTATATAGCTTATACAATTAATCTAACGGCAGGATTACTTGTAAGTTCCCGTATAACTGTAAATGGCAGTCCGCTTGCAGGAACGATCAACGCCCCGACAGTGGCTACTGGTTCTTTTAGTGCAACAATAATTGCTAACTTGCCTGCTGGAGCCGCTGTTAGCTTGCAATTATTTGGAGTAGTTGCAATAGCTACATTATCTACGGCAACGCCAGGAGCTACTCTAACGATTATTAGATTGAGTTAATAAGAAGAAAACCTTGGGGCTTCTATGCTTCAAGGTTTTTTATCTCCTTATTTGTATGTAGTCTCATTGGTTAGGAAAGTTTTACTTTATTCACATGAGCAAAAACATCGCGGTTCGAAAATATATTATAATAGAATGAAAAGAGAGAAATTTGGCAGAAAGGGAGGGTGGTGATGCAGGAGATGGTTACAGATTTTTTTGGACGCCCACTTCAAGATTTACGTATATCTGTCATTGATCGTTGCAATTTTAGATGTACATATTGTATGCCAGCGGAAGTGTTTGGGCCAGAGTATGCTTTTTTAAAAGATGAGTTTTTACTGACGTTTGATGAAATTGAGCGTTTAGCAAAACTATTTGTTAGCATCGGTGTACGAAAAATTAGACTTACTGGTGGCGAGCCACTACTTCGTAAAGATTTAACAAAACTTATTGCGCGTCTCGTGAAAATTGATGGGTTAGTAGATATAGGGTTAACGACCAATGCAATTCATTTAACGAAGCAAGCAAAAGTATTAAAAGAAGCTGGATTACATAGAGTAAATGTTAGTTTGGATGCAATAGATGATGATGTATTTAAGGCTATTAATGGCCGAAATATTAATACGAAACCTGTTATAAAGGGAATTATGGCTGCAAAAGAGGCCGGGCTTGATGTAAAGGTAAACATGGTTGTGAAAAAAGGGATGAATGATCATCAAGTACTTCCGATGGCTGCGTATTTTAAAGAGCAAGGAATCCCGCTTAGGTTTATTGAGTTTATGGATGTTGGTAGTACAAATGGATGGAACTTTGATCAAGTCGTTACGAAGCAAGAGTTAATCGAGATGATTCATAGCGTGTATCCGCTTGAACCAACTGAAGCGCATTATTTTGGTGAAGTTGCGAAGCGATATCGTTACGTTGGAACAAATATTGAAGTCGGTTTTATTACTTCTGTTTCTGAGTCCTTTTGTTCCTCTTGTACGAGAGCGAGAATTTCGGCAGATGGAAAGTTTTATACTTGCTTATTTGCGACAGAAGGAATCGACATAAGAGAACTTCTTAGAGGAAATCTTTCGGATGATGAGTTATTAAGCGTTATACAAGATGTATGGATGAATAGAAAAGATAGGTATTCGGATGAACGGACAGAAGAAAGTGCAAAGAATCGTCCGAAAATTGAAATGTCTTATATAGGAGGATAAGAAAGGGGGCTATCGTATGCAGGAGCGATATTCAAGGCAAATATTATTTTCTGGTGTTGGAGAAGAAGGACAGAGAAAAATTAGAGAGAAGCATGTGCTTATTATTGGTGCGGGAGCTCTTGGCGCAGCAAATGCAGAAGCGATTGTTAGAGCAGGTGTTGGAAAAATAACAATTGTGGATCGTGATTATGTAGAGTGGAGTAATTTACAAAGGCAACAATTATATACAGAAGAAGATGCAAAGCAGTATAAACCGAAGGCGGTAGCAGCGGCAGAGCATTTAAAAGCGATAAATTCTGAGGTGGAAATAAATCCGGTTGTAACGGATGTAACAGTGCAGGAAATGGAAGAGCTAGTGAATGGTGTAGATTTAATATTAGATGCGACAGATAATTTTGAAACGCGTCTTCTTATTAATGATATTTCACAAAAGTATAATATTCCGTGGATATATGGTGGTTGCGTTGGAAGCTACGGAGTAACGTATACAATTTTACCAGGAAAAACACCGTGTTTCCGCTGTTTAATGGAGCATCCGGCGAGCGGAGCAACATGTGATACGGCTGGTATTATACAGCCGGCAGTACAATTGGTAGTTGCACATCAAATAACGGAAGCGCTGAAAATATTAGTAGAAGACTATGGGGCGCTTCGCGAAACGATGTTATCGTTTGATCTTTGGAATAATCAACAGATGGCATTTAAAGTGAATAGACAGAAAAAAGAAACGTGTTTATCTTGCGGAAGATTACGTACATATCCGAGTTTAACATTTGAAGCACAAACGAAAACAGAAGTGTTATGTGGACGAAATACAGTACAAATCCGTCCAGGTGTGCGGAATGAATTTAATTTAGAAGAAATTAAAAAGCGCTTACAAAGAAGTGTGGATGTAAAAGCGACTCCGTATTTAGTATCGTTTCTAGTAGAGGAGTTTCGTTTTGTTTTATTTACAGATGGCAGGGCATTTATTCATGGGACGAATGATATAAATGTAGCAAAACGTTTATATGCAAGATATATAGGTTGAACCTAAAGGGAAAAATCCCTTTAGGTTCAATAGGGAGAAGATTAAGACTTTCTCGCATAATCTCCACTTTTTCCACCTGTTTTTTCAAGTAAGTACGTTTCGCCAATAATCATACCTTTATCAATAGCTTTACACATATCGTACACGGTAAGAGCGGTAGCGGAAGCAGCTGTTAAAGCTTCCATTTCAACACCGGTGCTACCTTCTGTTTTAACTTTTACTTCAATAAGTAATCGATATTGTTCATCGGATTGTTTCCAATCGAAAGAAACGTCAACACCTTTTAATAATAAAGGATGGCACATTGGGATAATATCAGAAGTGCGTTTTGCAGCCATAATACCAGCGATTTGTGCAACTGCTAATACGTCACCTTTCCCAATTTCATTATGAGAGATTTTATCGTAAATTTCTTTTGTAACGACAATGCTAGAGCACGCAATTGCTGTTCGAACGGTTGCTTTTTTGTCGCTTATATCAACCATTTTCGCGCGTCCTTGGTCATTAAAGTGTGTGAATGAAGACATGGAATTCCTCCTTGAAGTAATTTCTATTTAATATATAAAGTTTAATCGAGATAAAAAAAATTGCAAATATGGGGTGAGAAACGATGGTAGAAAAACGAATTCCGATTCAAGTTGCTGAGGCAGTAGAGAGAGTAATGGAATATGCGAAAATTGGTGAAGTAGAAGAGGTTTCTATTACGGAAAGTTACGGGAGAATTCTTGGGGAGGATGTTGTCTCTGATCATGACGTTCCTCATTTTGATCGTTCTCCTTACGATGGCTTCGCAATTCGAGCAGAAGATACGAAAGAAGCAAATCAAGAGAATGCAATTGAGTTTGAAGTAATAGGAGAAATCGGGGCGGGTTCTGTTTTTTTAGATACAGTAGGATCTTTTCAGGCGGTTCGTATTATGACAGGAGCAGCTATTCCAGATGATTGTAATGCAGTCGTAATGCTAGAACTGACGGAAGGTTTTGAGAAGAACGGAAAAACATATATGAAGTTAAAGCGTCCTTTTCACAGTGGCGACAATGTGTCATTTAAAGGGGAAGATATAAAACAAAATCAAGTTCTCGTTCAGAAAGGTGTTGCAATTAATCCAGGTGTTGCGGCCTTATTAGCGACGTTTGGATATAGTACTGTGAAAGTTGTAAAACAGCCTGTTGTTGGTATTGTGACGACAGGAAGTGAATTGTTAGAAGTACATGAGTCGTTACAGCCGGGGAAAATTAGAAATAGTAACTCTTATATGATTGCTGCTCAAATTATGAAAGCTGGAGGTAAAGTCCGGTATTATGGCCAACTTGTCGACGAGTTAGATGCATGTTTTACAGCCGTTCAATCAGCGATGGATGAAGTTGATATTTTAATTACGACAGGCGGTGTGTCGGTAGGAGATTATGACTACTTGCCGGCTATTTATGAAAGATTACAAGCGAATGTACTCTTTAATAAAATAGCGATGAGACCAGGAAGTGTAACGACTGTAGCTGAAGTTGATGGGAAGTTACTTTTCGGTTTATCAGGGAATCCCTCAGCTTGTTACGTAGGATTTGAGCTATTTGTGCATCCGGTTATAAAAACATATTTGTATGCGAAAGAACCTCACGTATATAGAGCAGATGCTATTTTACAAAAAGATTTTCCAAAGCCGAATCCGTTTACTCGTTTTGTAAGAGCAAAGGTGACAATCGTGGACGGGGCATTACAAGCAATGCCGGTCGGTTTAGATAAATCGAGTGCGGTATCTTCACTTGCAGATGCGAATGCTTTTGTTGTGTTGCCTGGAGGAACGAGAGGCTTTGAGGCAGGGATGAAAGTGTCTGTATTATTGTTAGAGCACGCTGAGGGATGTGATTGGCCATGGGCAAAGCCCCTTCAATCTTACAAATAGTAGGGTATCAAAATAGCGGGAAAACAACACTTGTTGAGAAAGTAGTGTGTGCATTAGCTGAACGAAAAATGAAAGTTGCGACCATTAAACATCACGGACACGGAGGTTTTCCAGAAGTAGCGCAAAAAGATAGTGAAAGGCACCGAAAGGCCGGTGCTATCGTAAGTAGTGTAGAAGGCGCTGGATTACTTTCAATGTCGTCATTAAGAGAAGACTGGTCTTTGCAAGAAATTATTCGCTTATATGAGTTTTTTGAAGTAGATACAATTTTAATTGAGGGTTATAAAAAAGAGAGCTATCCGAAAGTAGTGTTACTTCGTTCTGCGGAAGACGTTGAGCTTTTACATAAAGTAGAGAATATAGTAGCGGTTATTACGTGGTATGATGCTCCCGCAAACTTACGAGAAGAATATACAGTATTTCATATAACAGAAGAAGAATTGTACATAGATTGGTTTTTACAAACGGTAAGGAGTGCGAAATGACAAATACGTATTATGAAGTAATTGATTCAGAAATCTCAATTGAAGAGGTAGCGAAGAGAGTAATTCGACGCGAATGCGGTGCTGTTACAACATTTATTGGAACAGTTAGAGAGTTTACGAAAGGGCGTCGTACATTATACTTAGAATATGTCGCTTATAAAACGATGGCAGAAAAGATGCTAGAGAAAATCGGATCAGAAGTGAAAGAGAAATGGCCAGGTACACACGTTGCGATTACACATCGCATCGGTACACTGCAAATTTCTGATATCGCGGTTGTTGTGGCTGTTTCAACGCCGCATCGTAAAGCGGCCTATGAAGCAAATGAATATGTTATGGAACGCATAAAACAAATTGTTCCGATTTGGAAAAAGGAGTTTTGGGAAGATGGAGACTCTTGGATTGGCGATCAATTAGAAAAAACGCCATATCCGGCGGGAGAGCCTGGGAAGGAGCTATAAGTATGATTCGAGTATTGTTATTTGCGAACTTGCAAGAAGAAGCAGGAAGAAGTGAATTACAAATAGAGAAAGAAAATATTACGGTTGCAGAGTTAAAAGATATTGTTGCAAATGAATATAATGTGCCAGTATTGGCACCAATTATGGTTGCGATCAATGAAGAATATGCAAATGAAGATGATATGATTCAATCTGGTGATGTTGTTGCACTTATCCCACCAGTGAGCGGTGGTTAATATTGGATTCATTAAAACGACTTTCCTATATAGGGAAAGTCGTTTTTTTATGGGAGTTTTGAGAACACTAATCTATAGAACAAGGAGGGAATTATGAAAAAAATATGTGTAGTTATGACAATGCTATGTGTGGCCTTTCTCTCTTCTCCAAGTGATTCTTTAGCGAAAGAATCAAGAGAACAACTTTTAGAGAGTGCATTATCAAATAGGTACTATTCGGTTATTAGACAAGTGACAGAAGATCAATATGAATGTGCTTCAGTTACAAATATAAAGCGTCTTGGCAAGGAAGGTGAGTTCCTTCCTAAATATGAAGTGACGCTACAATTCCTTACATTTCAAGGAGCGCATAATCCGCCGAACGATAAAGTTACGCTTACTTTGGAAGATCATTTAGATCATATAAAGATAAAGAAAGTGGAGCGAGAAAAGAATGTTTCTGGTGCTATTGCAGAAAAGATTTGTGAACGTCAAAAAGAAAAGATAAAAGCTCACTCTACTGATTCAGAGTGATAACCTATGACATTTAATAAAGAAAGGTAATGAGCGATGGATATATTTTTAGCGATTTTACCAGCTATATTTTGGGGAAGTATTGTGCTATTTAACGTGAAACTGGGCGGAGGACCTTATAGTCAAACGCTCGGTACAACGTTTGGTGCACTTATTTTCTCGATTGTTGTTTATATTTTTATGAAACCAGTATTGACTCCAACTGTTATCGGAGTTGGAATTGTGTCAGGTTTATTTTGGTCGCTTGGTCAGGCGAATCAATTAAAAAGTATTGATTTAATGGGTGTTTCGAGGACGATGCCGATTTCAACAGGACTTCAATTAGTTGCGACGACTTTATTTGGAGTCATCGTATTTCATGAGTGGTCTACGACAATGTCAGTTATCCTTGGCGTATTGGCTCTCATTTGTATTATTATCGGTGTTATTTTAACATCACTTCAAAGTGAAGAAGAAAAGAATGCAGAACAGACAGGGAATTTTAAAAGAGGTATTATCATTTTATTAATTTCAACAGTCGGCTATTTAGTTTACGTAGTAGTGATTAGACTATTTAACGTAGATGGTTGGTCAGCTTTGTTGCCACAAGCAGTTGGTATGGTGTTAGGGGGGATTTTGCTTACTTTTAAACATCATCCATTTAATAAATATGCAATACGAAATATTATTCCAGGATTAATTTGGGCAGCTGGAAATATGTTTTTATTCATTTCACAGCCACGTGTTGGAGTGGCAACCAGTTTCTCACTAGCGCAAATGGGAATTATTATTTCGACGCTTGGCGGGATTCTTATATTAGGGGAAAGAAAAACGAAACGCCAATTAACAGGGATTGTTGTCGGTATCATTTTTATTATTGCAGCTGGAATTATGTTAGGTATAGCAAAAAGTTAAAGGGGGTATTGGAATGTATAGTGATTTAGAAGGAAAGGTTGTCGTTATTACAGGATCAGCAAGTGGTCTTGGAAGAGCGATGGGAGTAAGGTTTGCTGAAGAGAAAGCAAAGGTAGTGATTAACTATCGCTCACGGGAGTCAGAAGCGAATGATGTGTTAGAAGAAATTAAAAAGGTAGGCGGAGAAGCAATTGCTGTAAAAGGTGATGTAACGGTCGAATCAGATGTGGCGAATCTTATTCAATCTGCTGTGAAAGAGTTTGGTACGCTTGACGTTATGATTAATAATGCAGGAATAGAAAATGCGGTACCATCGCATGAAATGCCGCTTGAAGACTGGAATAGGGTAATTAACACAAATTTAACAGGTGCTTTTTTAGGAAGCCGTGAAGCGATTAAATATTTTGTAGAACATGATATTAAAGGATCTGTCATTAATATGTCGAGTGTTCATGAGAAAATTCCGTGGCCCTTATTTGTGCACTATGCAGCAAGTAAGGGTGGTATTAAATTGATGACAGAAACGTTAGCGTTAGAATATGCACCAAAAGGTATTCGAGTAAATAATATAGGGCCAGGTGCAATTAATACGCCGATTAATGCAGAAAAGTTTGCTGATCCTAAAAAACGTGCTGACGTAGAAAGTATGATACCGATGGGCTACATTGGAAAACCAGAAGAAATTGCAGCAGTAGCAACTTGGCTCGCTTCTTCGGAGGCGAGTTATGTAACAGGAATTACGCTATTTGCAGATGGTGGAATGACGTTATATCCATCGTTTCAAGCTGGGCGTGGGTAATATAAAAGGACGAAGAGAACATGCTCTTCGTCCTTTTTTACAAAAAAAAATAGCGGCCAGCTATTTTAAATTTAGTGATTAATTGTATCTTGAAGATATTCAGTTGCTTGATGTTCAGAAACGTTTTGTACGAGTGCAACTTCACTAATCATCATTTTTCGAGCGTTATCTAGCATTTGTTTTTCGCTCGCATTTAAAGCTCTCTCTTTATTGCGGCGAAGTAAATCCCGAACAACTTCTGCACTATCTTGCAGATTGCCGTTTTTCATTTTTTCCATATTCATTGTATATCTTTGTTTCCAGGAAAGTGATGTATCTGATTCCCCGTTTTGAAATTCAAGAAGTATATCATCTAACGTACCTTTATCTACGATATAACGAATACCTGATTTTTGTAATTGATCCATCGGAAGCATTACTTGCATATCTTTACTAATGATACGTATCACACAATATTGACGTGTTGTTCCTAAGATTTCTTTCTCTTCAATGGCTTCGATGACTCCTGCGCCGTTCATTGGATAAACGATTTTATCACCAATTTGAAACAAATCATCCACCTCCATATGTGGTAACCATATTCAATGATAGCACATATGGAGGGAAATGTCAAATTTTATATAATACCATAATAATTATATTTGAGTCAATAAGTAAAAGCTCTTTTTATATATTTTTTTTGCTTTTATTTATGGATGATTTTTTTAGAAAAATAGTACAGGCGGAGAAAGGAGGCATATCCACTTATTTTTAAGCATAAAATGTAAAATCGCTAATACAATATACCTAAATCCGTTCTTTGCAAAGGAGGGAGAGAAGGTGGGGCGCACAATAAAAATTGATATTACAAATAAAGTGGTAGCTAAATTTAGATCAGATTATTTGGAATTATATACGAGTAAATTTATGATAGGTAAGTTTTATGTCTATACTGAAAGTAAACAATATGTGTTAGAAGACGGATATATATATGAAGATGGAAAATTTTATCGCATCATAGATACGCACCGTGGCAATAATCAAGCGGCGGAGGGCTGCGATCTAGGATGGTGTTAACATGATTCGTGTGAAAGTGTTTGATGAAAGTCACGAAAAAGACTTAGAAGACGCTGTAAATGTTTTTTTGAAAAAGATTGATGATAGTAACTTTGTAGATATTAAGTACCAAGTTGGTGTTTCTATTAACGATGACGAAAACCAAATTTATTGTTTTTCAGCAATGATCGTTTATAAAGCATAAAAAAGAGCTGGGTGAGCCAGCTCTTTTTTATGCTTTATGTTGGGACAACATGTGTCGGTAATACGTTCATAATAGATTGGGT
This sequence comes from Bacillus tropicus, assembly GCF_001884035.1. GTDB lineage: Bacteria > Bacillota > Bacilli > Bacillales > Bacillaceae_G > Bacillus_A > Bacillus_A tropicus. Next base: position 84,425 of record NZ_MACG01000056.1, on the reverse strand, counting down.
TGTGCCTAATTTCTTTGTCGTTAAAAGAGGCTCCGCTGTTTCATGGTTTTGAGCATCTTTGCACATACCAAGGTGATAACGATCACCTAAAAATGGATCAATATAAAAACCGTTTTTGAATACTTTATCATTCGGATGTTTTTCATGGTGAATGTCAGAGCAGTTAATGCAATAGAACATAGCTTTCATCCCCTTTATATTTTTGTTTGAAAAAAGTGAGTCGGTAGTCATTTCGCTCCTAAGGAAATGTTGAGGAGAAGAGAAATAACTACCTACTCAAATGGTGGGCATATTCCTTCTGATTTTTTATATCTCGCGTAGTGTCCCTGAGGGAAGGAGGAGAGACGAAATACGCATGATATACGTAAGGCGCTTCTTTCAAGATGAATGATGGAGTTTCATGTTGAGAGAAGTTTTTATTTTTTGTTGCCTTTGTGAGTATATTATGAAGAAATGCTGAGAGGGTGTTTGTCCTGTTGAAAAAATGTTGAGAATTTCTCAACAGTAAAAAAGAGTTAGCGTTGACATGAAACTAAAAGGTGTTATATTGTAAAAGTACAACCAAAAGGTGTTATATTTGATTGCCGAATAAAGGAGAATGAAAATGGAACAACAAAATACATTAACTGACATTAAACAAACGATCGTTTTTAACGCGTCTATTCAAAAGGTGTGGAATGTAGTATCAACTGCAGAAGGGATTGCCTCATGGTTTATGCCAAATGATTTCGTATTAGAGGTAGGACATGAATTTCATGTGCAATCACCATTTGGACCATCACCATGTAAAGTGTTAGAAATCGATGAGCCAAATCACTTATCTTTCTCATGGGATACAGATGGTTGGATTGTTTCATTTCATCTGAAAGACCTAGGAGATAACAAAACAGAATTTACGTTAGTTCACGGTGGCTGGAAACATCCTGATGAAATTCTTCCGAAAGCGAATGCGAAGAGCTCTATTATTCGCGATAGAATGAGCGGTGGCTGGGTAGCGATTGTAAATGAAAAACTGAAAAAGGTTGTCGAAGGCTAAGTGTCCTCATCGGCAGCGAAATATGATGTATTTCAAGCAATTGCTGATCCAACCCGTCGAGAAGTAATACGGTTATTAAGTGATAAAGAGTTACCGATTTCCAAAATAACGGATCATTTTCCGATGAGTCGTACTGCGATTGTAAAGCACCTTCATATTCTTTCAGAAGCGAATTTAGTAAGCGGAAGAAAAAGCGGAAGAGAGAAGATATATCGCTTGCATCCAGAACCATTAGAGGAATTACAACAGTGGCTCTCGTATTATGAACGTTTTTGGGATAATAAATTGTCCATGCTGAAACATATTGTGGAGAATGAAGAGTAAAAAGAGGATGACCGAAATGGTCATCCTCTTTATTATTGCTCACTTGTTTGTGTAGCTGGCTTTAATAAAAGCCAAGCGATAATTAATGTACATACTGCCAAGACGAAAGTACTCATATAAATGACGTGTACACTTGATGCTAATGCAGATTGTGATTCAGTTACTACGTTTGTTGTAGTACCTCCATGTCCGCCAGATACAAGATCAAGGTTTTTAATACCACGTGCGTGAATCATCGTATTGAAGATTGTGCCGAATATTGCAGCACCTAATGTTTGACTAAATGTATTAATAAATGTGTTTAAACCAACGGCTGTTCCGCGTGTATGAGCTGGTACGGCTGATTGGATTGTTACCATGTAAATCGGTGTTACAAGCCCCATTCCTAATCCGAATAATCCGACTGCTACATAAATAAGGAACGATGGTGAATGTGTTGATAATGTAAATAATAAGAACGTAGCGACTGATAAAATGCTAGCTCCAAGTAAAATGATTTGTTTCGTTTTTAATTTTCCTACTAAGTTACCAGAGAAAATAGCGCCAAATGTCCACATAACAGGGATTGGCATTAAAATAAGTCCAGCTTCTGTCGCATTTTTTCCTAGTACACCTTGGCTCCAAATTGGAAGGTACATCGTAATACTAATAATCATTGCCCCAGCAATAAGCGTTAATATATTTATTGTAGATAATGTACGGTTAGAGAAAAGTGTTAGCGGAATTAATGGTTCCGGAGATTTTTTCTCGATGAATAAGAAAATAATAAATGAAACGACGGCGAAGATTAATAGGCCGATAATTGTTATGTCTCCCCAGTTTTGCTTACTGCTACCTGTTAATAACGCGTATAGTAGAGCAATCGTACTTAATGAGAAGACTGTTGCCCCAAGATAATCGATATGGTGTTTAGCAGGCTTAATAGATTCTTTGTAGTAAATGGCAATCATTAAGCAAGCGATAATTCCAAATGGAACGTTTAAGAAGAAAATATAACGCCAAGAAAGAGAATCAACTAAAAATCCGCCTACTAACGGTCCGATAACACCGGATACACCCCAAACGGCACTCATCCAGCCTTGTGCTTTCGCGCGGTCTTTCGCTTCGCTATATAAGTCTCCAATAATTGTCATTGTGATCGGCATAACAGCACCAGCACCGATACCTTGAAGCGCGCGGAAGAAGATTAATTGTTCCATCGATGTAACGACGCCGCAAAGTGCAGAACCGACTAAAAAGATTGTAGCTCCGATCAGTAAAACTTTTTTACGGCCGAATAAATCAGCGAGCTTTCCGTATATTGGAGTTGAAACCGCTGTGGCAAGCATGTAAATTGCGTAAACCCAGCTAACAAGTTCAACGCCTGACAAATCACTCGTTATACGAGGGATTGCTGTACTAACAATCGTTCCTTCTACCGCAGAAAGAAACGTCATTAGCATTAAAGACATCATGACTTTTTTTCTCATATGTTTTCCCCTTACCCTTTTTCAAATATTCAACAATATAAAATATAAAGGTACTAAGGTAAATAAAGCAATAAAAAAGAACTGGGAAGTTAGGAGGAATGGGCATTGGTCGGTAAGTTGATATATGTTGTGGTGAGATCGCTGATATATTTGAAAAACCGCCGGTAATAATTTCATGTACCTATAAAAAAAGAAACAGGAATCCCTGTTTCTTTTTTAATACTTCATTTTCGCGTTTTCTCCAGCTGTTGTTCCGGCAATTCTACCAGTAACAAGGGCAGAGGTAATGTTATAACCACCAGTATAACCGTGAATATCAAGAACTTCTCCGCAGAAATATAAGCCGTTCGTAAATTTAGAAGACATTTCTTTCGGGTTAATTTCTTTAACGGATACACCGCCGCCAGTAACGAATGCTTTTTCAATTGACTGCGTACCATTTACATTCACAGTAAATTCTTTAAAGTCTTTCACAAGTGCACGAATCTTTTCGTGAGAAACTTGTCCAGCTTGTTCGCTACCGTCAATTTCATTTTTTTCTAATAAGAATAGGAAGTAACGTTCAGGTACATAACCTTTTAACACGTTTTTAATTCCTTTTTTCGGATCTTCTTTCATTTGTTTCAGCATGCGCTGGAATAGTTGCTCGCTATTTTCTTCTGGTAATGCATCAATACTCATTTGTACTGTATTCGTTTTGAACTTTTTCAATGCTTTTACAACGAATTGACTACAGCGAAGGGCAGCAGGGCCAGATAAGCCGAAATGAGTGAAGAGCATATCCATTTTGTGAGAAATGATAGCTTTCCCTTTCGGGTTTAATACGCTTAAGTTTACGTCTCGTAAAGCGAGTCCTTGCAGTGAACGGTCTCGAATAAATGGTTCGTTTGAAAGGATTGGTACTTCTGTTGGGAATAATTCTGTAATTGTATGACCAGCTTTTTCTGCCCAAGCATATCCGTCTCCAGTAGAACCAGTTTGCGGAACTGATTTTCCGCCGACAGCGATAACGACGTGGTTTGTTTCTAACACTTCGCCTGTTTGCAGTACAACAGCTTTCGTTTGACCGTTTTCATATTCAATCGTTTCAACAGGTGTATTCGTACGCATCTTTACACCTAAATCTTTTAATCGTGTTAAAAGTGCGTCTACTACCGATTGCGCTTTATTTGAAACAGGGAACATGCGACCATGATCCTCTTCTTTCAGTTTTACACCGAGATTTTCGAAGAATGTAATAATATCTTCATTATTAAAAATAGAAAAAGCGCTGTATAAGAAGCGGCCATTTCCTGGTATATGTTTAACGATCTCATCAAGTGGTAGACGGTTCGTTACGTTACAGCGACCGCCACCAGAAATCGCAAGTTTACGCCCTAGTTTATTTCCTTTATCAAGAAGTAAGACGCTTGCGCCTTCTTCTGCAGCACCGATTGCAGCCATTAGCCCAGAAGGCCCGCCGCCGATGACAATAACATCATAATGCATAATATATCGACCTCATTTTCTACATTTCCTGCCTAAAAGAATAGCATGTTTTCCCTTAAAAGAAAAATAGAGTGAAGTACTGCTTAAGGATAGAATTGTGGTACAATACAAAAGTTAGAGTTCAGCACTATCCTGCTATTTGTGGGCCATAGGACTAAAACCTTAAGAGTTAGGGGAAGTCTAATAGTTCTCGAATACTCGAATAGTAAATTAATTATAGTTTCACTTTACCCCGCATTAACGGGCAGTAAGACTCCCACTTTAAAGTTTGCTTAGGTCAAAGAAGTAGGTGGGAGATTAACTGCCCCTAAATGCCCGGTTGGTGGGGGCTAATAATCAGTGGGGAAGAACACCCCACTGATTAAAGTTTCACTTTATGTAGATGTAGGAGGATTTTTGTATGTCCGATTCGAAATTTCTGCGCGGAACGCTCATCGTTACGTTAGGGACATTTTTAGTGAAGTTCTTAGGCATGATTTACGTCTTTCCGTTTCATGCGTTAGTAGGGACAGAAGGCGGAACGCTCTATACATATGGATACATTCCATATACGATCTTTTTAAGTATTGCAACGGCAGGGGTGCCGCTTGCTGTTTCAAAATTTGTTTCCAAATATAATGCGCTTGGCGATTATAAAACGAGCCGGAGAATGTTCCGCTCGGGAATGGTTATGATGATAGTAACAGGAGTTCTTTCATTCCTAGTACTGTACATGACCGCGCCGTTGTTTGCAGAAGCAATGCTTGGTAAACAAAGTGTACACAGTAACATAGGAGAAGTTACGACGATTATTCGTCTTGTAAGTTTTGCGCTTATTGTTGTACCGGCAGCGAGTTTAATTCGTGGTTATTTCCAAGGTCACCAATCGATGGGACCGACTACTGTTTCGCAAATTATTGAACAAATTATTCGTATCGTCTTTTTATTAGCGGGTAGTTTTATCGTTATTAAAGTACTTGGCGGTACAGTTGCAACAGCAGTTGGGGTAGCGACATTTGCTGCGTTCGTTTCAGCAGTTGGAGCGCTCGGTGTACTCATTTGGTATTGGTTAAAACGTAAAAAACATTTGGATCAATATTTAATTGAACAAACTGTACCAGAATCGACAGTGAGTACTGTTCAATTATTTAAAGAATTATTTGCATATGCAATTCCTTACGTTGTAATTGGGTTAACAATTCCTTTATATCAACAAATTGATACATTGACATTTAACTCAATTATGCAAGCGATTGGCCAAGGTGATATTGCAGAGCGAGCACTCGGTATTTTCACAATGTGGACGCATAAATTAATTATGATTCCTGTATCACTTGCGACAGCGTTTAGTTTAACGCTTGTACCAGCGATTACAAAATCATTTACTGAAAAGCAATACCGCTATTTAAAGTTACAAATTACACAAACATTCCAGGCAAATATGTTCTTAACATTGCCAGCGGTTGTCGGTATTTCATCACTTGCCTATCCGATTTATACTGCATTTTACGATGCAGATCCATTAGGTGGACAAGTATTAATGTGGTATGCACCGGTTGCGTTGTTATTTGCTTTATTTACAGTAACAGCGGCAATTCTGCAAGGTATTAACCAACAAAAGCATGCGATTATCGCACTTATAATGGGTGTTATTTTGAAATTTGTATGTAACGTAATCTTTATTCGTTATTTCGGTACAGTAGGGGCGATTCTAGCAACAGCAGTTGGTTTCCTAGCTTCTGTTTGGTACACAAATCGACAAATTAAAAAATACGCACACTATTCATTCGGTGTTGTATATAAGAGAACGTTCCAAATTGCAGTATTAACACTTGTAATGGTCGTTACTGTGAAATTATCACAATGGATTCTATCCTTCATGATTTCGCCTGATGGCCGAATGGGTGCTCTTATTACAGTAGTGATTTGTGCAGGTATTGGTGGCCTCGTTTACGGATTGTTAGCGATTCGCACAGGAGTACTTGAAAGAGTATTTGGCGGAGAAGCGTTAGAGAAGATCCAACGTAAACTTGGCAATAGATTCAAAATAAAGTTGAAATCAAAAGGGGCGTAATTACGTCCCCTTTTCTATGATAAATAAAGAAGGTGAAAAACGTGAGATTAGATAAATTATTAGCAAACATGGGATATGGAAGTAGAAAAGAAGTAAAGAAATTATTGAAAGACGGCGTTGTGAAAATTGATGGCATATCAGTGAAAGATGCAAAGGTTCATGTAAATGTAGAGGAACAAGAAGTTATGATTCACGGTGAAGTTGTGGAATATAAAGAGTTTGTTTACTTAATGATGCATAAACCACAAGGCGTTATTTCAGCGACAGAAGATGATAATCATGAAACGGTAATAGATTTATTAGAGTTAGAAGATGCGATTTTTAATCCGTTCCCAGTTGGAAGACTTGATATTGATACAGAAGGTTTCTTATTAATAACAAATGACGGGAAGTTATCACATCAATTGTTATCTCCGAAAAAGCATGTGCCGAAAAAATATTATGCACACGTTGCAGGAGTAGTAACAGAAGAGGATGTAAAAGAGTTTGCTAAAGGTGTTATTTTAGATGATGGCTATGAAACAAAGCCAGGTGCACTTACAATATTAAAAAGCGATGATATTTCTGAAATCGAGCTTGTCATTACAGAAGGAAAGTTCCATCAAGTAAAGCGTATGTTTGAAGCGGTAGGGAAAAAAGTAGTCTACCTAAAGAGAACAGAGATGGGACCGTTAGTGTTAGATGAAGAGCTAGAACTTGGACAATACCGAGAGCTAACAGATGAAGAAGTAGAGATGCTAAAAACATATCAGGTAGATACTGAGAAATAGTGCTATTTTTAGGCGCAGAAAAGACCCCTTTCTAATGAGTTAGAAAGGGGTATGTATTTATTTACATACAATTATTTTTCGTTATGAGGTCATTCTCACTTTCTTTCCTGTTGTTGTCCACTTACCGCGGCAAGGGCTATACACGAGTTCATTAAACTGCAACACATTTAGATCACGTTGTATCGTTCGCGGTGTGATCCCGAACTCATCTACAAGGTCTTTCGTCGTTACCGTTCCGTTTTCATTGATGTACATATAAATTGATTTAATGCGTGTTAGCATACGAGTAGTTGTAGGTTTCAAGAGAAAACCACTCCTCTACTAGTTTTTTTGACCCCATTCAGGAAAGAAGGTCGTTACTACCATTGTACTCTACATGATAAAATTCATGCTTTAATCTACTTAAATTTTACAGAAATTTAACAAATATTTATATAGAAAAATATTGGTAGTTGACATTGTATATATGATCAGTCAACTAACACATAAAATTCTACGTAAAACGCCAAATTCCTGCAAATTTTTTTGAAAAAACAAAAGAAAAACTAATGAGAAATATCTGAAATATTACAATTGTTCGGTATTTAGTTTTCGTGTATGGCATAAGAGATTTCGGTTTGTTATGATGAAAGAAACAATATAGTGAAGGATGGATGCGTGATGTCAGCAATTAATTGGACAGAAGAAGTTGCAAAACGAAAAGATGATTTAATTCGTGATACACAACAATTTTTACAAATTAAAAGTGTATGGGAAGAAGAATCGGCGAAAGAGGGCGCACCATTCGGTGAAGGTGTAGAAAAAGCTTTATCTTTCATGTTACATAAAGGAGAAACGGAAGGCTTTACTTCTAAAAATTTAGAAGGGTATGCAGGTCATCTTGAAATGGGACAAGGAGAAGAATTAGTAGGTATTCTTTGTCACGTTGATGTTGTACCAGAAGGAGATGGCTGGACGACTCCTGCATATAGTGCAGATATTCGTGATGGGAAGATTTTTGCACGTGGTGCAATTGACGATAAAGGCCCAACGATGGCAGCTTATTATGCGATGAAAATTGTGAAAGAATTAGGTTTACCTCTTTCAAAACGTGTTCGCATGATTTTAGGAACAGATGAGGAAAGCAATTGGAAATGTGTAGATCACTACTTTAAAAACGAAGAAATGCCAACAATCGGTTTTGCGCCAGACGCGGACTTTCCAATTATTAATGCAGAAAAAGGAATTTCAGATATACAAGTTGTGCAAAATGGTAGTGAAGAGAAGACAGGTACATATGAACTTGTTTCATTTGAGTCAGGTCGCCGTTTAAATATGGTTCCTGATTTTGCAGAAGCGGTTGTTACAGGAGAAGATGTAAATGCACTTACAGTAGCATATGAAGAGTATTTACAAACTGCTAAAAAAATAGGTGAAGCAATTGTAGAAGGTAATACAGTGACATTGCAAATTAAAGGGATTTCAGCTCACGGATCTACTCCGGAGAAGGGCGAAAATGCAGGCTTATTACTGGCAAACTTCTTAACTACAGTTGCTCTTGATGGAAAAGGGGAATCGTTTGTATCATTTGCAACAGAAACATTTACAGGAGATACTTTAGGAGAGAAAGCTGGTATTTCTTATAAAGACGATATTAGTGGTCCATTAACAGTGAATGTTGGTCGCCTTTCTTATGCGAAAGAGAATGGTGGTAATTTAGGATTAAACGTACGTTACCCAGTTACGACTAACTTTGAAGAAATGATTGCAAAGTTAAAAGAATATGTGGGTACTCATGGATTTGAAGTGGCGGATTATTCGAACTCTCGTCCCCATCATGTTGATAAAGATCACGTATTAATTCGTACGTTGCAACGTGTATACGAAGAACAAACAGGTGAAAAAGCAGAGCTATTAGCAATTGGCGGCGGTACTTACGCTCGTTCATTAAAAGCTGGTGTTGCATTTGGCCCATTGTTCCCTGGAAAAGAAGAACTTGCGCATCAAAAAGATGAGTATATTGAAATTGAAGACTTATTAAAAGCAACAGCAATTTACGCGCAAGCAATTCATGAATTAGCGAAGTAATGGATATATAAATAATGACCGCTCTCTATTTTGGAGGGCGGCTTCTTTTTATCTGAATGAGATAAGAAAGAAAAGCAACAATAGAAAGAAGGAGAAGATGTATATGGAACTGCATTATTTTGTCGCAATTACGTTACCAAATCATATAAAAGAAGTGCTGTCTAACTATAGAGAGGAAATGCAAGAGGAATTACCATTTCGTTCATGGGTACATAAAGAAGACTATCATATTACCCTCTCGTTTTTAGGTAGTGCGACAGAGGAACAATTAGAAGGGATAAAGAATGGATTACAAACACTTATAGAAATGCAAGAACTATCGTTCACATTACAAGGATTTTCAACGTTTGGTATGGAAGACAGGCCGCGTATTTTTTGGGCAAAGGTAACCGAAAATCAAGATTTGTTTCAATTGCAAAAGCAAGTACACGTTATGTGTGAAGAGAATGGATTTTCTTTAGAAACGCGCCCGTATCATCCGCATATTACTGTTGCTCGTAAATGGGTAGGAGAGGAAAAGTTTGATTTAGAACATATACAGGAAGTCCCTGAAATATCATTTCAAGCGGATACGATTACTTTATACGAATCTCACGTGAAAGAAGCGCCGAAGTATAAAGCGATTGCTGAAATAAAATTACAAAAATAGAATGTATGAAAACGTTTTTTATACAGGTGAATATACTATAAAGAATAATGTGTTACTGTATAGGGCTTCGCTGATAAGAAAAGCCTTATCATTTGCAGCTCGTTTCATTTTAACTTTAAGAATGATGGTGATTTTTTTATGTTGAAAGTAAAACGTCCATTTGATGCCTATTTAGATGAAATGAATAAAATTACAATTTTGCTCCCACATGCGTATGGAACAAGTCGGACATTTCGTTTGCAAGAAGGAAGTAACGTGAAAGATTTACCGATTGCTCATACAATTGCGCTTCCGGATGCAACGAAGTATGAGTGCTTTATAGAAGAGCCGCTAGATGTGGGGAAGTATTATACAGTACGAGATGAACGGAATGAAGAAACAGATTTACAAATAGGTGCTGTTATAAGAACAGCGGTTTTCGATGAAAAGTATTATTACGAAGGTACAGATTTAGGGGCTGTTTATCAAAAAGAAGCAACTACATTTAAAGTATGGGCTCCAACTGCGAGGCTTGCGAAAGTAAGAATTTATAAAAGTGATAAAGAATATACAGATTATGAAATGTACAGAGAAGAAAATGGAGTTTGGGCTCATACATTGCAAGGCGATTTAGCCGGGGAAAAGTATACATTTCTTGTTTGTATTAATTTAATATGGAACGAAGCTGTGGATCCTTATGCAAAATCAGTGGCTGTAAATGGGAAGTACGGCGTTGTTATTGATTTGGAAAAGACAAATGTAACAAAGCAAGGGCAATTACCACCATTACAAGCAATGACAGATGCCATATTGTATGAACTGCATATTCGTGATGCTACTATTCATCCGAATAGTGGAGTGAGTAAAAAAGGAACATATAGAGGGCTAATGGAAGAAGGAACAACAGGACAAAATGGGACGTTAACAGGTTTGTCTCATATAAAAGATTTGGGTGTTACACATGTTGAACTATTACCTTTATATTGTTTCGGTGGTGTAGATGAGGCAAACCCTTCCTCTGCGTATAATTGGGGTTACAATCCATTATATTACAACGCACCAACGGGATTTTATGCTACAAATCCCTCTGACCCGTATAACAGGATTGTAGAGTGTAAACAGCTGATTGAAACATTTCATGAGCACGGCATTAGGGTGATTATAGATGTTGTATATAATCATGTTTATGAAAGAGAGCTATCGTCATTTGAAAAGCTTGTCCCAGGATATTATTTTCGTCATGGTGAAAATGGTATGCCTTCTAATGGGACGGGAGTCGGAAATGATATAGCATCTGAACGGAAAATGATGAGGAAATTCATTGTAGAGTCTATTTTATATTGGCTTACGGAATACAATGTTGATGGATTCCGGTTCGACTTAATGGGGATTTTAGATGTTGATACAATAAATATAATAGAAAAAGAAGTGCGAAACATAAAGCGAGATGCATTGCTATTAGGAGAAGGATGGGATCTACAAACACCACTTCCTCTAGAGGAAAAAGCAACGTTAAATAATGCAAAGAAAATGCCGCATATTGCGCAGTTTAATGATCAATTTCGCGATGGGATAAAAGGGAGTACCTTTCATATAAATAAACGTGGTTTTGCATTTGGTGGGCATGTAGACTGTAATCATTTGCAGTATATAGCATCAGGAAGCCTTTTGAGTATGAAAGAAACAGGTTTGTTTTTAGAGCCTGTGCAAAGCATTAACTATGTAGAATGTCATGACAATATGACGATGTGGGATAAACTAATGCGCAGTAATGAAGAGTCAGAAGAGATTTTGAAAAAACGTCACCTGCTAGCAACTGCAATGGTGATTCTGTCGCAAGGTATCCCTTTCTTACATGCTGGGCAAGAGTTTTATCGTACGAAGCAAGGAAATGAAAATAGTTATAATGCAAATGATGAAATTAATCAATTAGATTGGGATCGAAAAGAGAAAGAAATAGAGACCGTTAACTATATAAAAGGTTTAATTGCGATTCGTAAAGAGCACGGAGCATTCCGATTACAAAATGCAGACTTAATAAAAAAGCACATGACTTTTTTGCAAACATCTCCAGAAGTACTTGCATACCACCTAGAGCGTGCAGAATCGTTTGGACCGTGGAAAGAGATTGTCGTTTTATTTAATAGTGGTTTAGAAGCGAAAAAGGTGCAACTTCCGAAAGAAGAAACGTGGCATGTGTTAGTAAACGAAAAGCAAGCGAAAATAGAGCCAATTTCTTCATTTAGAGGAAAGGAACTTAGGCTCGCTCCAATTAGCACGTATATATTGACGATAATGTGACAAATCGCTACTTGACGATGAGAATGTAATAAATGTAGAATTGACAAAGGTGACGATTTCGATAAGTTGTCATTCTATGACTGGTTTTGTAAAATAAAATAGAGAATTTTTGGCTTATGCCAAGTTTTCTTTTCATTTACAGTAAAATATATATGAATCCACAACATGTGTAGAAATGTTGCGGTTTTTCTTTTCATAACTATAAAAGATAAGGATTTGTTAACGGGTAATGAATATGGAATGGTTGGAACAATTATTAGGAAAAGAGTGGAGTCTTGTACCGGCTGGTGGAGTAACGGGCGATGCATATATTGCGCAAAACGGACAACAGAAGTTATTTTTAAAGCGGAATACATCGCCCTTTTTAGCGGTATTGTCAGCAGAAGGAATTGTTCCAAAATTACTTTGGACAAGAAGGGTAACGAACGGTGATGTAATTTCTGCTCAAAAATGGCTTCCGGGACAGAAGCTAGAGCCAGAGGATATGAAACTAGAACGTGTTGCGAAACTTTTGAAGAAAATACACTCCTCTAAAGCACTTGTACAGATGATTCAGAGACTTGGGAAGCAGCCGCTTCACGCACAAGAGTTATTACAACAACTGCAACTCGTTTTAAGAGGAGATATAAGGGATGAGGAAACAATTCAGCAAGGCCTTCAATATTTAATGGATTCATTAAAAGATATTGAATACAACGAATTCGTTGTATGCCATTGTGATGTCAACCATAACAATTGGCTATTGTCGGATGAAGATGAGTTGTTTTTAATTGATTGGGATGGAGCTGTAATTGCTGACCCAGCTCTAGACCTCGGTATGTTATTATATTGGTACATTCCGCGCCAAGAATGGAGTGAGTGGCTCGGTTATTATGATATTGAAATGGATGAATCGCTGCTTAAACGTATGAGATGGTATGTGATAGCACAAACGATTTTGTCTATTCAATGGCATACAACAAAAAAGCAGCAAGCAGAAGCTGAATATTGGCATCAATATTTACAGCAACTACTTGCTTCAGAGTAATACTTAAGAAAAATTGTCCATTCCAGCAATCCACTGAGTAAGTTGTTCTTGATTATTGGAAATGTGGTTGTCCAAATTAGAGGAAGATTTACCCGATTGACTATAAGAATATACATCGTTTAGCATTGCTTTAGCGTCACTACTTATATTATCGTTTGCGAGTAACGATTGAATGAGACGTTCTAATTGCTCGCATTCAGAAACTGTCCCGCAACAATCACTTTGGTGATTGACTAAAATATCTTTCAGCACTTCTAATTGATGTTGTTGATTAATTGGCATGAACGGATCATCCTTTCGATTGTTTTTCTCTTCTTAGAGAAGTAAGAGAAAAAGCTGTTTCGTCATGGAATGTTTAATGCTGTATGTAGTTTTTATCAAAATGGTACATCTTATACTTGAAAGAAACGGACCGAGTGCTCGTACGTACTTGGTTTTTTGTTTGGTAGATTGATTAAAACAGAAAGAAGGAATTATTCCTTTAAAATAGCTATGTAAAGAGAGGGAAACATCTATGCGTTTAAGACATAAACCATATGCAATGGATCGAATTAATGAGTATTCACATATCGTAATCGGAAACCCAGAGGAGCGCGCTGGTAACTGGAAAGAAGTATTTGGAAATGAGCAACCCATTCACATTGAAGTAGGTACAGGTCGTGGCCGCTTTATGTATGATATGGCAAAAGCGAATCCTCATATTAATTATATTGGAATTGAAAAATTCACAAGTGTTGTTGTAGATGCACTGGATAAATTAATTGAAGAAGAATTACCGAACTTGAAATTAATTAATAAAGATGCTGAAGATTTAACAGTTTTCTTTGCAAAAGGTGAGATCGATCGCGTGTATTTAAACTTCTCAGATCCATGGCCAAAGAAACGTCATACGAAGCGTCGTTTAACGTATAAAACGTTTTTACGCAATTATGAAGAAGTGTTAGTAGAAGGCGGAGAAATTCATTTCAAAACAGATAACCAAGGTTTATTTGAATACTCCCTAATGAGTATGGCTGAGTATGGTATGTTATTAACTTACCTTAGCCTAGATCTTCATAATAGTGATTATGAAGGAAACATTATGACGGAATACGAAGAGAAGTTCTCTAGTAAAGGTCATCGCATTTACCGAGTGGAAGCAAAATATCGTACAGAGCCTATGCAGTAATGCATAGGTTTTTTGTATCTAAAATAATCAGAATTTTATGTTAGTATTGTAAGAAAAGGGGGATGAAAAATGGAACAGTTACAAATTGGAGATATAAAAGTGACGTGGCTAAAAGGTGGGAACACACATTTAGATGGAGGAGCAATGTTTGGCGTTGTACCGAAAGTACTTTGGTCACGTAAATATAAACATAATGATACAAATCATATTTATTTACGAACAGATCCGTTACTTTTACAAACGAAAGACGGCAACATGCTCATTGATTCAGGGATAGGAAACGGTAAATTGAATGAAAAGATGAAGCGGAATCAAGGTGTAACGGAAGAGTCGTCAGTTGAGAATTCTTTAGAAAAGCTGGGATTAAAGCTTGAAGATATTCATTACGTTTTAATGACGCATCTTCACTTTGATCATGCATCTGGTTTAACAAAATGGGGAGGGGATCATCTTGTACCTGCTTTTCCAAATGCGAAAATTTATGTAAGTGAAACAGAATGGAATGAAATGAGGAATCCAAATATTAGATCCCGTAATACATATTGGAAGGAAAATTGGGAGCCGATTGTAGACCAAGTTGTTACATTCCAGCAAGAAATAGAAATTACAGATGAAATAAAAATGGTGCATACAGGCGGTCATAGTGATGGACATGCAGTTATCGCTTTAGAAAGCAAAGGAGAAACAATGCTCCATTTAGCAGACCTATTGCCGACGCACGCCCATCAAAATGTATTATGGGTAATGGCTTATGATGATTATCCGATGACATCGATTGAAAATAAGGAAAAGTGGATGAAGTATGGTGCTGAAAACGATGCTTGGTTTACTTTTTATCATGACGCATATTACCGGGCAATAAAGTGGAATGAAGAAGGGCATATTGTAGAGAAGATAGAGCGGAAAACGAGTATAGAAGCATAAAAAGAGGAGGTTGTTCCAGAATATTTGCTGGAGCAGCCTTTTTATTATTGTCGTTTTTTGTCGGTAGGTCGATATATTCAAAAAATCGCCGATATAATTTGAGTTACGGTCGATATATTCAAAAAATCGCCGATATAATTTGAGTTACGGTCGATATATTCAAAAAATCGCTGATATATTTGGAGTTGCAGTCGATATATTCAAAAAATCGCTGATATAATTTTAATCAATACCCACAATTAAAAAATAAGAGGTTCACCTAATGGGAACCCTCCTGTTTATGCTGCTATAACCTCTAAAACAGTACCTGTTTTAGCATCAACTAAAAATTCAAATCGTTCTTGTATATCATTTAACATCGTTGTAAGACCGCCGCGATACACTTCGTATGCGACATCATATTTTTCAAATGTCTCTGGAACCATATGTACCCAAGAGCCAGTAATTTCACCTTTATGACTTAATGCTTGTTTCACCATTTTCAATGCTTTCTCTGAAGAAATATGGGATTGTTCTTGTACTTTGTTTGCAACGAAATAACCAGCTGCGAACCCAACGCCAAGACCTGCTACTAAACCTTTCCAGCTCATATATTCACCTCAATTCTATAAAATAAAAATAGTGTACCGATAATAATTATAAAGCAAATAAAGCTAAAAAAGAAGAAACTAGAAACATTTCGAAAATTTCGTTACAATAAAAGAGGTATTCTACTAAGGTTTGAAAGAAGGGGACTTCGTGAATAAAGAGACATTACAATTATTTCGTACGTTAACAGAATTACAAGGTGCATCAGGTTTCGAACATGATGTACGCCGTTTTATGAAGCAAGAATTAAGCAAATATGCGGATGAAATTGTACAAGACGGTTTAGGTAGCGTATTTGGTCTGAAAAAAGGGGACGAAACTGGCCCGCGTGTTCTTGTAGCAGGTCATATGGATGAAGTAGGTTTCATGATTACGCAAATTACGAAAAACGGAATGCTTCGTTTTCAACCATTAGGCGGCTGGTGGAGCCAAGTACTATTAGCTCAGCGCGTTCAAGTTATGACGAAGAATGGTCCTGTTATTGGGGTTGTTGGTTCTATCCCTCCTCATTTATTAAGTGACGCGCAACGTGCAAAACCGATGGATATAAAAAATATGTTAATTGATATAGGTGCAGATAGCTATGAAGATGCCATTGAGATTGGTGTAAAACCAGGACAACAAATCGTGCCAATCTGCCCGTTTACGCCGATGGCAAACGAAAAGAAAATTATGGCGAAAGCTTGGGACAACCGTTACGGATGTGGCCTTGCAATCGAATTACTAAAAGAATTAAAAGACGAAACATTACCAAACACATTATACTCTGGTGCGACTGTACAAGAAGAAGTTGGTCTTCGCGGTGCACAAACTGCTGCAAATATGATTCAACCAGATATTTTCTATGCGCTTGATGCAAGCCCAGCTAACGATGCATCTGGTGACAAAACACAGTTCGGTCAATTAGGAAAAGGTGCTCTTCTTCGTATTTATGATCGCACGATGGTAACACATAGAGGAATGCGCGAATTCATTTTAGATACAGCAGAAACACACAACATTCCGTACCAATACTTTATTTCACAAGGTGGTACAGATGCGGGCCGTGTACATACAAGTAACTCAGGTATCCCATCAGCAGTAATTGGTGTTTGTGCGCGCTACATTCATACACATGCTTCTATTTTACATGTTGATGACTATGCGGCAGCAAAAGAGCTAATTACGAAGCTTGTAAGAGCAACGGATAAAACGACGTTAGAGACAATTAAAAATAACGCGTAGAGAAGAAGGGCTGAAGAGCCTTTCTTTTTTTGGATTGAATAGATGCCCCATCCATGTGTGGGAGCGGTTAGTGCCTAATTGGTACTCGAATGGTGTATTAAGACCTTGAGTAGGAAAAGAGAGGAAGGCTGTTTTTGTGTTCGAAGACGGTAATGGTGAGGAAATCCACCTTCTTTTTTTAGGTTGAATAGATGCCCCGGTGATGTATGGGAGTGATTGATGTTTAAATTAAGTAGAACAAAATGATAAATTTTTATAGAGGTGAACGAAATGAAGGTAGTAGTTGGATCGAAGAATAAAACGAAGGTTGGAGCTGTGGAGAAGGTTTGGAAAGATGCTACAATTACATCCCTTTCTGTTCCTTCAGGAGTAGCAGCACAACCGTTTTCAGATGAAGAGACGATGCAAGGAGCGATCAATAGAGCGAAGCGAGCGCTAGAGGAAGGAGAAGCTCAAATTGGTATTGGACTAGAAGGCGGCGTAATGAAAACGGAGCACGGTTTATTTATGTGTAACTGGGGCGCGCTAGCAACAAGTGATGGTAAAACATTCGTTGCCGGCGGGGCACGTATTACGTTACCAGATGATTTTTTAGCACCTCTTGAAGAGGGCAAGGAGTTAAGTGAAGTGATGGAAGAGTTTGTACAAAGAAAAGATATTCGTAGTCACGAAGGTGCTATCGGTATTTTTACGGATGATTATGTGGACCGTACGGAATTATTTGTACATGTTGTTAAGTTACTTGTTGGGCAATATAAGTATGATGAAAAGCAAGCATAAACCTTGCACCGTGCGCGATGTATGGTAGTATAAAAGAAAGATTATAACATGAAAAATGCACTCGTTAGAGGAGGAAATATAGATGAAATCATTAGAAAGCATGGAGCAATTCCAAGAGTTGAAAAATGAAGAGAATGTAGTTTTTATGTTCTCAGCAGAATGGTGTCCAGACTGCCGCTTTGTAGATCCATTTATGCCAGAAGTAGAAGAGAAATATAGTGATTTCTCATTTTACTATGTAGATCGTGATGAGTTTATTGATCTATGCGTAAAATTAGACGTATTTGGCATTCCGAGCTTTGTAGCGTACAATAAAGGTGAAGAAACAGGTCGCTATGTAAACAAAGATCGTAAAACACAAGAACAAATCGAAGAGTTCATTGAAGGTTTAAAATAAGGCAATTTGCCAATTGAATTGTAAAACAACCTCTACCTTCGCGGGGGAGGTTATTTTTTTGGAAGGGAGGAAAAAGAGATGAAGATGACAAGTAAAAAGATGAAAGACGAGTTAATGAAGAAATTATCTCGCCCGGAATGGGACTTTCAGTATGATAGCGAGAAAGAGGTTCTACGTATAGAACAGAAAGACTCGAAAAAAGGTATTAACGTATCGCTTCCAGGAGTTGTGGCAAAATGGGAAGTGAATAAAGAAAAAGCAATTGAAGAGGTTGCCTATTACGTACAAGAAGCGTTAATCGCGATGCATAAGGAAGAAAATAGCGCGGCGAAGATTTTACCTGTTATTCGCTCTACTTCTTTCCCGAAACAAGCAGAAGAAGGAAATCCGTTCATTATGACGGATCATACGGCGGAAACACGTATTTACTATGCGCTAGATTCGAATAAAACGTATCGTCTCATTGATGAGCGTCTACTGCAGAAATTAGAACTTACAGAGCAACAAGTGCGTGAAATGGCATTATTCAACGCTCGCTCATTAGGTTATGAATTTAAACAAGACACAGTGGCAGGTAATACATTCTACTTTTTAAACACAAATGATGGGTATGATGCGACTCGTATTTTAAACGAATCGTTACTACAATCGATGCGTGAAAAGATTTCTGGTGACATGGTTGTTGCTGTTCCTCACCAAGATGTATTAATTATTGCTGATATCGTCAACGAAATCGGTTATGATATTATTGCACAAATGACAATGAAATTTTTTGCCGAAGGGCATGTTCCGATTACATCACTTTCATTCGTATATGAAGATGGGGACTTTGAACCAATCTTTATTTTAGCGAAGAATCGGAAGAAGACAGATGGAAAAGAGAAAGGATGAACAAAGTGAACGTTTTTTACAACCTTGAAGGAATTGGTGACACTTTAATTGTTGCCTTACAAGATATTACTTTAGAGAACCGTACTTTTGATCGCAAAGGAGATGTTGCACGCGTATACGATCGTGAAAGCAATGTAACAGCAGGATTCAACATCTTTAATGCATCTACTTACTTAGAAGTAAAAGAAACAGGTAACCTTACATTAACGAAAGAACTTGTAGAAAAAATCAACGGAATTTTAGCGAAGAACGGCTTTGAAGAAACAGTAGAAGCAGATCTTTCTCCGAAATTTGTTGTAGGCTATGTAGCTGAAAAAGAGAAACATCCAAATGCCGATAAGCTAAACATCTGTAAAGTAGAAATCGGTACAGAAACATTACAAATCGTATGTGGCGCACCAAACGTTGATGCAGGACAAAAAGTTGTCGTTGCAAAAATCGGCGCTGTAATGCCAAGCGGTATGTTAATCAAGCCAGCTGAGCTTCGCGGAGTTCCTTCTGCTGGAATGATTTGTTCAGCACGTGAATTAGAGCTTCCAGATGCTCCACAAGAAAAAGGTATTCTTGTATTAGAAGATAGCTTTGAAGTTGGACAAGAGTTTAAATTTTAATTGATGTAAGAAAAGAGAGGTTGTCCTTTTTGGATAGCCTCTCTTTTCTTTATTTTCATTTTGCGCCGGGTAATCTATGTTTTCTATTGAATCGTTGATATATTGCGAGTTGTGACAGATATATTCAAAAAATCGTTCATATTATAAGGATGTCACCTTTTTTCTTTGAATCTATATTGTATTTTATGAACAAATTAGTTAAAATTTAGAAAAATAGAAGGGGATAGACGTATGAAACAACAACCAAAAATCGCAGAACTTCTGAAACGAATTGAAACTTCAAAACAGCAAGATATCGAGTTAGGTTCTTATGAGATATATTTGTTTAGTGAAAATGAATTAGAAAAAGGACAAATTGGTTATCGATATGATAAACATAAAAATTCATTAATAAGTGAAGAAAACGGAAAATGGAAAGAAGAATGGATTGTTATCGGATATGAAACAGATATGGGGGACCCAGTTTTCGTAAATGTGTCTGATGATGCGTATTTCGTTTATACTGCAGAGCGTGGTACAGAAGCGTGGCAACCCGTTCATATTGGAAATATGGATGAGATTATAAAACAATTATAAAAAACTTTGAGACCGGTGCAAAGTGATGGGAGAAAAACATGAAGTATATAAAAATAATGAGCATGATTGCATTCATTGGCATATATATGGGAGGTTGTTCACAAGAACAACCGAAAAAAGAGACAACATCTTCTATAAAAGAAACAAGCGAAAATAAAAAGGTAGACGCACCGGTAGAAAAGCAGCAAGAAGAACAAGAAAAGAAAGAAGAACCGCAAGCAGTTCAAACAAATGAGCAAGTGGAGCAAAAGCAGGAGGAAGTGCCGGCCGAAGAAAAGAAAGAGGAATCTACGCCAGCGCAGCCAGCAGAGCAACCAGTGCAAAATAATGAACAAAAAGTAGAGAGTAATGAAAAACAAGGAGAGTTTCTCGTTGTTATTGATCCAGGACACCAACAAAAAGCAAATTTAAATTTAGAGCCGATTGGGCCAGGAGCAACGACGCAAAAATATAAAGTGACAGATGGTACAACTGGTGTTGTGACGAAAAAAAGAGAGGCTGTTCTTGTATTAGAAATGGCTTTCGTATTAAAAGAAAAGTTAGAAGCAAAGGGAATGCAAGTATTGATGACGAGAACGTCACAAGATGTTGATATAAGCAATAAAGAACGTGCGACATTGGCGAATGATCATAAGGCGAATTTATTTTTACGTCTTCATGCAGATGGTTCTGAAAATCCGAATCAAAGTGGATTCGCTGTATTGACGCCGGCAGAAGGAAGTCCGTATACGAAAGAGATTTATGCGGAAAGTCTTCAAATCTCTCAAACGATAGTAAAAAAAATGAGAGAAAATCAGCAAGTGAAAGTAAATGGAATTAAATTCAGGGATGACCTTTCGGGATTCAATTGGTCCAAAGTACCTGGCGTACTATTAGAACTTGGGTTTATGTCAAACCATGAAGAAGATAAAAAATTATCTGACCCGCAGTATGTAAATTCTTTATTGCAAAGTGTAACGGATAGTGTAGATGAATATCGGAAGAGTAAAGCTTAAACGCAGTCTTACATGTAAGACTGCGTTTTTCCATATGAAAACACTCGTAAATTAGAATATTATGGATAAATATGACATGCTTAATTTTACCTGCACTTTTTGCCGAATGCTGATACAATAAAGGATGTTACTATTTAGTAGAAAGAGTGGTAAGCATGTTAGATTGGATGAAAAAGCTGTTTAACAAAGAGGAAGAACAAACAGCGATGAATAAAGAAGTACCAAAGCAAGTTGAAAGTCAGCCGAAAATTCCTCGTGTAAACCACTACACTGAAGCAAGAGAAGCACAAATGGCAAGTAGGAATGCAGGTAAATGCCGTTTTCCATTAGTACCGGATAATGGGTTCGACGAAGAGGATGTTATAGAAACAGGGCATTTTGAAGAACAACCTGTTCAAGCTGTAACATATGAAAGTCAGCCTATTCAAAGAGGAATCAAAGTGGAAAGAAGCAGACGACAGTATGTGGAGAAGGTAGTTTCTACATATGAAGAACCGGAAATGCAATATGAACCGGAGCGAGAGCCTGTCGTAAAGAAAGCATCTGCACCAGCGCAAGAAAGTAACCGTAGACCATTTCGTCCAACAGAAATGATTTCGCCAATTTACGGATATAATCGTCCTTCAGTAGAGAAAAAGGAAGAAAAGCAGGAGGAAGTAAAGGAAAGAGAAGACCTTGAAATATCTGTAGAGGGCAAATCAGTCGTTGATGCATGGTTAGAGAAAAAAGGATATACATTATCTGATTTCTCAGAAGGACAAGCACCGACTTCTTCCAGTCATGAAGGAATTGATCAGCAAAATCAACAGAGTAAAAAGGAAGAAAAGTCAGTTGTCGATCAATGGCTAGAGAAAAACGGTTATGAAATCGAACGCCAAGAGCCTATAGTAGAAGAAGTGGTTCAAGAAATGAGTACACCGCAGGAAGTTCCAGCGGCTGAATTACTTCATGAAACAATTGCTGAGCGTATGGAAGATGAGAAGCAAGAAAAAGATGTAGTGGCCAAAAACATTCTACAAGCGGAATCAGTAGATTCTAAAGTAGAGCACGAGGATACAATATTATCAGAAGAAATTAAACGTAATAGAGAAATAGAACAGCCTACTATTGAAGTAGAAAAACAAGCACCAGAAGAATCAGTGATTGTTAAAGCAGAAGAAAAGCTTGAAGAAACAATCATTGTAGAAATACCAGAAGAAGTAGAAGTAATTGCGGAAGCAGAAGAGTCAGAAGAAGTAGAAGTAATTGCAGAAACAGAAGAAGTGGAAGTAATTGCAGAAACAGAAGCACCAGAAGAAGTGGAAGTAATTGCAGAAACAGAAGAGTCAGAAGAAGTAGAAGTAATTGCGGAAACAGAAGAGCAAAAAGAAGTAGAAGTAATTGCAGAAACAGAAGAGTCAGAAGAAGTAGAAGTAATTGCGGAAACAGAAGAGCAAAAAGAAGTGGAAGTAATTGTAGAAGCGGAAGAGCAAGAAGAAGTAGAAGCAATTGCGGAAGCGGAAGAGCAAGAAGAAGTAGAAGCAATTGCGGAAGCGGAAGAGCGAAAAGAAGTAGAAGTAATTACAGAAACAGAAGCACCAGAAGAAGTGGAACCTGTAGTACTTGAGGAAACGCAGCAAGAAATGGTGTTAAATGAAGCAATTGAACAAAAGAATGAATTCATACATGTTGCTGAGGCTGATGAACAAACGAAAAAAGATGTTCAAAGCTTTGCGGATGTTTTAATTACAGAAGAACAATTAGTTGTAGAAGAAACACCGATTGTAGAAGAACAACCAGTTGCAGAAGAAACACCGATTGTAGAAGAGCAGCCAGTTGTAGAGGAAGCACCGGTCGCAGAAGAACAACCAGTTGTAGAAGAAACACCGGTCGCAGAAGAACAATTAGTTGTAGAAGAAACACCGGTCGCAGAAGAACAATCAGTTGTAGAAGAAACACCGATTGTAGAAGAGCAGCTAGTTGTACAAAAAGAGGAACCAAAACGTGAGAAAAAGCGTCACGTACCATTTAATGTTGTTATGTTGAAACAAGACAGAACGCGATTAATGGAAAGACATGCGGCTAGAACGAATGCAATGCAACCTTCTATGAGTGAACGAGTAGAGAATAAGTCTGTACATCAAGTAGAAGAAAAACCAATGCAGCAAGTGGTGGTAGAACCGCAAGTGGAAGAAAAACCAATGCAGCAAGTGGTAGTAGAACCACAAGTAGAAGAACAACCAGTGCAGCAAGTAGTAGTGGAACCACAAGTGGAAGAAAAACCAATGCAGCAAGTGGTGGTAGAACCGCAAGTGGAAGAAAAACCAATGCAGCAAGTGGTAGTAGAACCACAAGTAGAAGAACAACCAGTGCAGCAAGTAGTAGTGGAACCACAAGTGGAAGAAAAACCAATGCAGCAAGTAGTGGTAGAACCACAAGTGGAAGAAGCGCAACTAGTACAACAAGTAGTGGCAGAGCAAGTACAAAAGCCAATTTCAAGTACGGAAGTAGAAGAGAAAGCATATGTTGTAAATCAAAGAGAGAACGATATGCGAAATGTATTACAAACACCACCGACGTATACAATTCCGCCATTAACATTGCTATCGATTCCGCAGCAAGCAGCGTTAGATAATACGGAATGGTTGGAAGAACAGAAAGAATTATTAGATACAACGTTTAATAATTTCCACGTTGGCGCACATGTTATTAATGTATCGCAAGGTCCAGCAGTAACTCGTTTTGAAGTACAGCCAGATCCAGGTGTAAAAGTAAATAAAATTACAAACTTAAGTGATGATATTAAGCTAAGTTTAGCGGCGAAAGATATTCGTATTGAAGCGCCGATTCCAGGGAAGAGTGCGATTGGAATCGAAGTTCCAAATAAAGAAAGTAAGCCAGTATTTCTTCGTGAAATTTTAAGAAGTCCTGTGTTTACAAAGAGTGAATCACCGCTTACGGTTGCGCTTGGACTTGATATTTCAGGTGATCCAATTGTAACGGATATTCGAAAAATGCCACACGGACTTATTGCGGGTGCAACAGGTTCTGGTAAAAGTGTGTGTATTAACGCCATTTTAACGAGCATTTTATATAAAGCGAAACCACATGAAGTGAAGTTAATGTTAATCGATCCGAAGATGGTTGAGCTTGCACCATACAATTCTGTTCCGCATCTTGTATCGCCTGTTATTACGGATGTAAAAGCAGCGACAGCTGCATTAAAATGGGCAGTTGAGGAAATGGAGCGCCGTTATGAATTGTTTGCGCACGCAGGTGCTCGTGATTTAACTCGCTACAATACGATTGTAAGTGA
Organism: Bacillus tropicus; assembly: GCF_001884035.1. Taxonomy (GTDB): domain Bacteria; phylum Bacillota; class Bacilli; order Bacillales; family Bacillaceae_G; genus Bacillus_A; species Bacillus_A tropicus. The sequence goes on along the minus strand of NZ_MACG01000056.1, from coordinate 59,813 downwards.
GCGAGAAATTCCGGGAGAGACATTACCTTATATCGTTATTGTCATTGACGAGTTAGCTGATTTAATGATGGTAGCACCTGGTGATGTTGAGGAAGCGATTTGCCGTATTGCGCAAAAAGCACGTGCTTGTGGTATTCATTTATTAGTAGCGACGCAGCGTCCATCTGTAGATGTTATTACAGGTTTAATTAAGTCAAACATTCCAACGCGTATTGCGTTTACTGTATCATCTCAAGTTGATTCGCGTACGATTATCGATATTGGGGGCGCGGAAAAATTACTTGGCCGTGGTGATATGTTATTCTTAGGGAACGGTACATCTAAGCCAGTTCGTGTACAAGGTGTATATGTATCGGATGATGAGATTGAAAAAACAGTTGATCATGTGAAAAAGCAAATGAAGCCGAATTACTTATTTAAGCAAGAGGATTTATTAGCGAAAACAGAACAAGCTGAGTCGGAAGACGAATTGTTCCTTGATGCATGTCAATTTGTTGTAGAACAAGGGGGAGCGTCCACATCTTCTGTACAGCGAAAATTCCGCATCGGTTATAATCGCGCGGCACGTCTCATTGAAGAGATGGAATCGCAAGGAATTATTTCTGAAGGTAGAGGAACGAAACCAAGAGATGTCCTTATTTCTGAGGATGAATTTGCCGCTATGCAGGAAACAAATGTATAGTAAACGGTTTTGCTGTATACTAAGAGAAAATGTTGGATAGTAAAGTAGGGAGTAAAGCGACATGAAAGAAATTGAATTAAAATTAAAAGGTGAAATAAATAGACTAACAAATAGAACATTTAAATTTGACGAACGTGTTGGAGAAGGTTGGTTCTCTGCCGTTTACTTTTTAAAGACTAGAGAAATCATCGAAGAATTTCGCCCGAAAAGTGTTGTAACGATGCAATTTTTCCAAAAGGAAAATGCAGTTCTTTGCGGAACAGATGAAGTCATTGCATTGCTACAAACATTCGCTAAAAATCCTGAGGAACTTGAGATTAACTCTTTAAAAGATGGCGATAAAATTAGTCCATTTGAAACAGTGTTAACAATTCATGGTCCTTATGAAAATTTCGGATTTTTAGAAGGTGTCATTGATGGGATTTTAGCTCGTCGTACATCGGTTGCAACAAACGTATATAACGTTGTCCAAGCTGCGCGTAGCGTAGATAAAGAAAAACCAGTTATTTTCATGGGAGACCGTGATGATCATTATACACAACAAGCTGGTGACGGTTATGCAGCATACATCGGAGGTATGAGCGCACAAGCGACGCATGCGATGAATGAATGGTGGGGCAAAAGTGGTATGGGGACAATGCCTCACGCATTAATTCAAATGTTTAATGGTGATGTTGTGGAAGCGGCAAAAGCATATCATAAGAAATTCCCAGAAGATGAATTAGTTGTATTAATTGATTACAACAATGATGTCATTACAGATGCACTTCGCGTAGCACGTGAATTTGGATCAACATTAAAAGGTGTACGTGTAGATACGTCCCGCACGATGATTGATCAATACTTCATTCGCCACCCAGAAGTACTTGGAACATTCGATCCACGTGGTGTAAACCCATCGCTTGTATTTGCGCTTCGTAAAGCACTTGATGAAGAAGGGTTCCAGCATGTAGACATCGTTGTAACTGGTGGATTTGATGAGAAGCGTATTCGTGAATTTGAGGCTCAAAACGTACCTGTTGATATATATGGAGTAGGAAGTAGCTTATTAAAAATGAATATTGGCTTTACTGGTGATAACGTAGAATTAAATGGAAAACCAGAAGCGAAAGCTGGTCGTAAATATCGTCCAAACCCACGTCTAGAACGTGTTCAATTAGAAAAAAGAGAAGATATGTAAGAGAGAGAAAAACTGATAGGTGATTGACCCTATCAGTTTTTCTGTTATCATAGTATAGCGGCTTCTTTTTTGCTATAATGGATTTGTTATGGACATAAAAAAGAAGTACGTACGAGTTTATCCTGATAAGTGAAGGGAAGAATAACTTCACTACATCAAAAATGTATGATGATTACCAAAATAAGAAAAGATTCATATACTGTCTTATAGATAGGCCGTTGTATTAGTTCGAAATGTTGGAGGTTCTTTAAGATGACAGTTTACCATTTTGTAGGAATTAAAGGAACAGGAATGAGTTCATTAGCGCAAATTCTTCATGACATGAAGCATACTGTTCAAGGGTCTGATTATGAAAAGCGTTTCTTTACACAAACAGCGTTGGAAAAGCGTAGTATCTCGATTCTTCCTTTTGATAAAAGTAATGTAAAAGAAGGACAAGTGATTATTGCAGGAAATGCATTCCCTGATACGCATGAAGAAATCGTAGCAGCAAAAGAATTAAACATCCCAGTACATCGTTACCATCACTTCTTAGGTGACCTTATGAACCAATACACAAGTGTTGCTGTAACTGGTGCACATGGAAAAACATCAACAACTGGTTTGTTAGCCCATGTAATGCAAGGTGCACACCCTACATCTTACCTTATTGGAGATGGAACAGGGCATGGGGTAGAAAATAGTAAGTATTTTGTATTTGAAGCTTGTGAGTATCGTCGTCATTTCTTGTCTTACAATCCAGACTATGCGATTATGACAAACATTGATTTTGATCATCCAGATTATTTCACAGATATCAATGATGTATTCAGTGCATTCCAAGAGATGGCATTGCAAGTGAAAAAAGGCATTATTGCATGTGGAGATGATGAAGAACTTCAAAAAATTCAAGCGAAAGTACCTGTTATTTTCTATGGATTTGGAGAAGATAATGATTTCCAAGCACGTAACATTCAAAAGAGAACAGATGGTACTATTTTCGATGTATTCGTTCGCAATACGTACTATGACACGTTCAAAATTACAGGATACGGCAATCACAGCGTATTAAATGCATTAGCAGTAATCGCGCTTTGCCATTATGAAAACGTTGATGTAGAAGCAGTTAAGCATCAGTTAACAACTTTTGAAGGCGTAAAACGTCGCTTTAATGAGAAGCCGATGGGAGAGCAAGTTATTATTGATGACTACGCACACCATCCGACAGAAATTAATGCAACGATTGAAGCAGCTCGTCAAAAACATCCAGAGCGTGAAATTGTCGCTGTATTCCAGCCACACACATTCTCACGTACAGAAAAGTTCTTAGATGAGTTCGCTGAAAGCTTAAGCAAAGCTGATCAAGTATACTTATGTGATATTTTCGGATCAGCGCGCGAAAACAAAGGCGAATTAACAATCGAAGATCTGCAAAAGCGTATTGACGGTGCAGAATTAATTACAGATACAACAACGGATGTATTAAAGAAACATAAAAACGGCGTTCTCATTTTCATGGGCGCAGGAGACATCCAAAAATTCGAAGCAGCTTACGTAAAAGAAGTTCAAGTTGCAGAGAAGTAATAGAAAAGACGCATAGCTTAGCTGTGCGTCTTTTTTTGTGTGTTCGATATATTTAAAAAGCATTGATAGGTTGGTATTGTTTATTCTTTTTGTAGAGTTGTTTTAACAAAACGATATAAATTGAACTAAAAAGTACATATCCAATTAAATAATAGAATGAAAACATATCGAATTGTTTTGTTATGATGATGCGAATTGCGAAAAAAGTAAACGGAAGGGCGATTAAAAGCCTTGAGCTAATGGAAATTATTGTTTTAAAGTATTTTAATAAGTCTGTATTCCAATGGTTTTCTCTACAGATGAACCAAATGTTACTTGCTATAAAAGCTAGTACAAATGGCAAATTAGCTGAAATATTGATGAAGCCTAGTACAATAGGCACTGATAGAGCGCCAAGTGGACCGATAGATAAGCCAGAATAATATTTAATAAATGTATTTGTAGATTGCTGTGTTTCTTCAATAACGTCTGTATATTCTACTGCAATTTCCTTTGCTAATTCTTTTGGAGGAAGAAATTCTTCAATCACTTGTGAAGGAATGACTCCTGATGGTATCCCTTCACTTTCTTTACGTAATGCATTTTCGTATAAATCGGATTTGATTTCTAGCACATGTTGTTCTCTTGCTGGCGTAGGTAATTTCATTAAACCTTTGTGAAGGTCATGTAAGAAAGAAGCTATGAGTTCATTTGCAAAGAATTGTTCTTTGTTCATTTTTTATCCTCTCCTTTAGCTAGTAACATTAGAGCTTGATACACGGCATCATAATCATGTAAGCGATTATGTAAAATTTCTCTCCCTTCGTCTGTAATACGATAGTATTTTCTTTTTGGGCCATCACCAGACTCTTCCCAATAGGAAACAGCCCAATTGTTTTTTGTAATTCGATTTAATATAGGATAAATCGAACCGTTTGGGATATGAAACACAGGGATAACTTGTAATGCGCTTGTGATTTCGTATCCGTACATAGGTTGTTTACTTATTAAAGACAAAATAGCAAGATCAAAAACACCTTTACGTAATTGAATTATAAAATTATCATTTTTTTCCATACTTTAACTATATATGATTCATATCTAGATATCAATCATATATAGTTGTTTTTCATTTAAATGAAAATAAAGTGTTTAACATTTTTCACTTAAAAATGTTAGAATAATAAGAAAAATAAAAAGGGGAACTAAAAAACATGTTCACACTCCGAGTAGACGACGAAATTGAATTACAGTTATTAGAGAAGCATCATAAAGAGGAATTATATCAATTAATAAATCAAAACCGTAATCATTTAAGAAGATGGCTTCCTTGGGTAGATGGGACGAAATCTGCTGATGCTTATAATGAGATTTGTCCGATGTGGTTAAAGAAGTTTGCAGAGGGAGACGGTTTTGAAAGTGGCATACGTTATAAAGGAAAGCTCGTTGGTATGGTAGGTATTCATCCAGTGAGCTGGGGGAAGAAAGCGGCGAGCCTTGGATATTATCTTGCAGAAGATGCTGGCGGGAAAGGTATTATGACGCGTAGCGTAAAGGCTGTGCTTCACTATGCATTTGAGAATTTAAAATTAAATAAAATGGAAATTAGATGCGGTGTTGAAAATGTGAAAAGCCGCGCTATTCCAGAGCGTTTAGGTTTTAAGTTAGATGGTGTTTTAAGAGAGGAAGAATGGCTATACGATCACTTCCACGATATCGCTGTATATAGTTTATTAGCTTCAGAGTGGAAGGAGATTCGATGAACGAGAAGATCCGCATTATTCCGTATGAAAGTACGTTTCAAGATGAAGTAGTAGATCTTATCGTTCATATTCAGCAAAAAGAGTACAATGTTCCCATTACGAAAGAAGAGCAGCCAGACCTACTTGAAATAGAAACGTTCTATCAAAGGGATCATGGGAACTTTTGGGTAGCAATTTATGATGGTAAAGTAGTTGGAACAGTAGCTTTATTAGATATTGGGAATCATCAAGTAGCGTTAAGAAAAATGTTCGTAAAAAAAGAATTTCGCGGAAAAGAGTGGGGTGCATCACATAAGTTGCTCCAAACAGCAATTTCGTGGGCTGAGAATAAAAAGATGAAAGATATTTACTTAGGAACGACAGTGAAATTTTTAGCGGCGCATCGCTTTTATGAAAAGAATGGTTTTCAAAGTGTGGATATAGAAGATTTGCCAAAAAGTTTTCCAGTGTTACAGGTGGATAAGAAATTCTATAGATATATCGTTTAAGAAGGTCATGTAGAAATGGCCTTTTTTTATGAAGTAAAATGGAATTAATGGTATAATTTGGAGTGTGGGGGGTGCATGTATGAATTTTCCGATTCAAAGAAGTAAGTCAGTAGTATTTTTCGTTTGTCTCACGTTAGTTTTTATGTTTGTATATCCACTTGTCATGATTGTCGCAAATAAAGAACAGTGGATGTCAGCATTAATTGGAATGGGGTTATGTTTCATTGTAAATGTCCCGCTCGTTTGGGAAGTATTTATTAAAAAGCATAAAGTGGAGAATGGTGTATTAAAGTACGGTATTTTAAATGACGATATCGTATTGAAAGAGATAAGAATCATTCGTCAAGTTGGGAAATCTCTTGAAATTACGACGAATGCATATAAAGTACATATGGTTGCGATGCCGCAAGATATGAATGAATTTTTGACGCTTATCGAGAAAGAGAATCCAAATGTGAAAATAGAAATGGTAGGTAAGAAATGAAATATGTAAAACCTTTGTTTTGTTTAGAAATATTATTTGTGCTTGTTGGTTGCACTAGAGTATATATGAAATGGGATTTGCCATTATATGTGCCAATATTAATAGGTACTATTGCAGTGGCGCTTTTGTATTATTTTCACTTCCAGCAAACAAAAAGCGAGAAAAGTAGTTCTATGTAGTTAGGAGGATTAGAAATGAAAAAAGCCCTTATGTTATTTTTACTTCTGCTAATCGCATCGGTTCTTTTAATAGGATGTAGTACGAAGAAGAAAAAGGCAGATATGAACTTAGAAAAGGCACAAAAAGTTGAAATTGAATCACTTACTGATTCAAGTGAGAAGAAAGTAATTACTGATAAGAATGAAATTGAAAAGCTGTTTGAAGTCATGAAAATGGATAAGTGGGAAATGCAGTCGGCTCCTTTAGATACTCCGCAAGGGAAAACATTTAAAATGTACCAAGGGGATACAACAAAATTATCAGAGTCGAGTAAAGATAAAAAGAAATTACATGAAATAGGTACGATGACAGTATATAAAGATGTCCCTTATGTTGAAGTTGAAATGAAAAATAAGAAGATGAGTTTTAAAGTGCCAGAAGATGTGGCGAAAGACTTATTAAAGTATTAAAAAAACGCTGGGAAAAAATCCCGAGCGTTTTTATTATTATTTTAAGTTCTCTGGGTTTAAAGCTTCTAATTCAGGTACAACGAAGCGTCCGTCTTTACGGATTAGTACGTCGTCGAAGTAAATTTCACCGCCGCCGTATTCAGGGCGTTGGATGCATACTAAATCCCAGTGAATGTTCGAGTTGTTGCCGTTCCATGCATCGTCGTAAGCTTGTCCAGGAGTGAAGTGGAAGCTGCCATCGATTTTTTCATCGAATAGGATGTCTCCCATTGGATGTAAGATGTATGGGTTTACGCCAATTGCGAACTCACCAACGTAGCGTGCGCCTTCGTCTGTATCAAAGATTTTGTTAATACGCTCTGTATCGTTTGCAGTTGCTTCAACGATTTGGCCGTTCTCGAACTTAAGTTGTACATTTTCAAATGTATAACCGTTGTAAGGAGATGGCGTGTTGTAAGAAACTGTACCGTTAACAGAATCACGAACTGGTGCAGAGTATACTTCACCGTCTGGAATGTTTAAATGACCTGAGCATTTAATTGCTGGAATGTCTTTAATAGAGAATGTTAAGTCAGTTCCAGGTCCAGTTAGGCGCACTTTATCTGTCTTATTCATTAATGTAACAAGGCTATCCATCGCCTTATCCATTTTACCGTAGTCTAAGTTACATACTTCGAAGTAGAAGTCTTCGAAAGCTTCTGTGCTCATTTTAGCAAGCTGCGCCATAGAAGCATTTGGGTAGCGAAGAACAACCCAGCGTGTTTTCGGAACGCGGATGTCTCTATGAACTTTCTTACCAACTGTTTGACCGTGAATTTGCATTCTTTCACTTGGCACGTCAGCTTGTTCGTTAATGTTATCGCCAGAGCGAAGACCGATATAAGCGTCCATATCTTTCATTACGCTTGCTTCATATGCAGCGATTTGTTCAAAATGTTCTTCAGTAGCACCCATTAATAAAGAGCGATCTACTTGATGATCTTTTAAAGAAACGAATGGGAAACCACCAGCTGCATATGCTTCTTTAACAAGTGCAGTTACAAGTTCTTTTTGTAAGCCAAAGTTTTCAATTAATACTTTTTCGCCTTTTTGTAAGCGGATAGAGTAGTTAATTAAATTGTATGCTAACTTTTCAATGCGTGGATCTTTCATATGTAAAGCCTCCCTACTAATTATGTATCCTCTCCTATTGTAACCTACTTAGTGGAATTTGTTGAATCATTTATGTTAAAGTTAACGAATAAGTATGAAAATTCTAATGAAAAGATAGGGATTAGAACGAAACGGAAAATGATTGTATAATAGGGGAAAGTATGAAAAAGATAAAGGAAGTGATGAAATGCAAGTTCTTTTATATGTAAGTGCAGCTATTATCGCGGTTGCTTTCGCTGTATTAGTAGTGTATGTATGCAGAACGTTGTTATCGGTTCAGAAGACGTTAGAAAACGTTGCAAGCACGTTAGAAGGTTTAGAAAAGCAAATGCAAGGGATTAGCGTAGAGACGGAGCAATTATTACATAAAACAAATGCGTTAGCTGATGACATTCAACAGAAGTCACAATCATTAAATAAAGTAGTTTCGGGTGTAGATGGAATTGGAACGACAATTCATTCTTTAAATACGAAACTTCGTAATGTATCAGAGTCTGTTACGGACGAAATTGAAAATAATGCAGATAAAGTAGCGCAAGTTGTACAGTGGAGTAGCGCAGCAATTGAAGTATACAATCATTATCGTGCGACAAGACAAGAGAAAAAGGTTGAAAAAGAAGAACGCAAATTAGAAAGACTCGAGAAAAAAGCTGAAAAGAAAGAGAAGCGCTCTAGACTTCGTATGAGAGGTGAATCTTGATGAATATGACAAAAGTTGAAACAATTGAAGAGCTTGAAGTACTAGTAGAAAAAAACGAGCCTTATGTTCTTTTTAAACATAGTACGACATGCCCGATTAGTCATGGTGCCTATACAGAATTTCAAGCTTATTGTAGTGAAGAAAGAGCGGTACCAGCGTATTACTTATATGTACAAGATGCGAGAGATGTTTCGAATCGTGTTGCAGAACAGTACAGCATTAAACATGAATCTCCGCAAGTGTTATACATAAAAGATGGGATGGTAGTATGGAATACGTCTCATTGGAACATTAAAAAAGATGCTTTAGAAGAGAATATTAAGTAAAAAGAAGCAAGCGAAAGGTGCTTGCTTCTTTTTTTTGTTTTTGTTGAAATATATTTAATGGTAAACTGTTAATAGTTCAAACTAAATAACTAGATTGTTGAAAGTAGGTTTTAAGTAATGAAGAAAATGGCATTATCCTTCGCAGTCGTAAGTTTATTACTAGGAGCTTGTAGTAATGATACGATTAGTAAGAAGGATGAAGTTATACAGAAAGATACGAAAGAAAAAAGCATGATTCCGAGAACTGCTGTTTCTAAAGATTATTATAGAACTGTAATTCCTTTAAAAGAACAAAAGGTTATAAATACAGCTAATGTAAAAACAAATTCTAAATTAGATTTAGCAGAGTATGAAAATGGTTTAATGAATATTGCAAAAGAGCAATTTGATACAGAAAATCATGTGCTTCAATTGAATCAGTATATTCCTGAGAAGTTAGTTGATGAACTAGTTGCAAAAGTAGAAGCGCCCGTTTTGACAAATATTATAGAACAAGACTATTTCGGGAAGCAGAATTCAAACGAACTAAGTTTATCTGGTGTTATGATCGGTTTAGCTATGTCTTCAAGTGTATCGAATGAAGAAGCAATGTCTAAGGGGACTGAAGTTGCTAAGCAACTGATTGAAGCTATTCATAAAAATGACAAGTATAATAAATCCCCAATTACGTTTGCTATCTTTAAGCAAGAAAGTACAAGTTCTTTAAAAAATGGCACGTATATTGCTAGTGCTACCGTTCAAAAGAATGATACGAACCTTGGAAATTGGAATACGATTGAAGAAAGAGCGTATTCATATCCTTCTGATGAATTTACACAAGCACATGGAGAAGATAATAAAAAAATAGGTGACTTTGCTAAGGCAATGAAAGATTTTTCTCCTGGAGATTTTATCCCAGTAAATGCTAAAGTTTCTTATAAGAAAGATCAAATGGATACATTGAATATGAATATTGTTATTAAATATAATGGTAAAACAGAATTAATGGCTCTTACTCAACTCGCTGCTCAAAGTATGTTAGAACAGTTACCTAAAGATGCAAAAGTACAATTGCAGATAAAGTCTGAGAATAAAATTGAGGCAATTGTTGTAAAAGAGAAAAACAGCGATAAACCGTTTGTTTCCTTCTTATAAAAAAAGACAGTGTTTAAACTGTCTTTTTTTATTTTAAATGAAAGTGTACGTTGTTTGTTGGGAGTGGATTTGAAGATCGTATATATATCAGCTATAAAGTAACATATAAGAATTTGAAAGATCGATGCCTTATACGCTTCATATTTCCGCTGTGCCGATTTTAAAGAAAGAAACCTATTTACCCCTGGTATTGTCGATGTAAAGCATTCTACAGGACGCCGTGATCTTCTATTGTCAGTTGTGAAGTGATTCCAGATCCAGCGTATCAAATGACTGACATTGTCGATTTTTATTGGTAAGTCGATATATTTAAAAAATCGCCGATATAAAATTCATTTACTATCGTACCGTTTAAAATAAGGTTTCTAAGTAGGAGATATCTATATTTTTACAAAAAATGCCCTTTTTTTCATAAAAAATACGAAAATACGAGAAAAGAAGCGAATTTTTTCGAAACTTTTGCGGGAAAATATTGTATGAGCCTGCGTTTTTATCGTATCATTAGTAAAAGGAAGAACTCGGGACGATTGGTGGCATCTGCAAATAGAGTTGATGTCTTTTTTTCATTCAAGTAACCGATACATAAAAATAGATAACAAAAATAGAAGGAGTGTGCGATGAGATGAACGTAACAATATATGATGTAGCGCGCGAAGCGAACGTTTCAATGGCTACCGTATCACGCGTTGTGAACGGTAACCCAAATGTAAAGCCTACAACAAGAAAGAAAGTATTAGAAGCAATTGATCGTTTAGGATACCGCCCAAATGCGGTAGCACGTGGACTAGCAAGTAAAAAGACAACTACAGTAGGTGTTATTATTCCTGATATCTCAAATACGTTTTATGCAGAACTTGCTCGTGGAATTGAAGATATCGCAACAATGTACAAATATAACATCATTTTAAGTAACTCTGACCAAAACAAAGAGAAGGAGTTCCATTTATTAAATACGATGCTTGGAAAACAAGTGGACGGAATTGTTTTCATGGGTGAAGATATTACAGATATTCACATTGAAGAATTTAAAAAGTCTCCAGTACCAATCGTATTAGCAGCGTCATTTGATGAGCAAAATGAAACGCCATCAGTAAACATTGATTATACACAAGCAGCTTACGACGCAATGAAGCACTTTATTGAACAAGGACATAAGCGTATCGGTTTCGTCTCTGGTCCTTTCATTGATAAAGCGGGAAGCGCGAAGAAGTTACAAGGTTATAAAAAAGCTTTAGAAGAAGCAGGTATTTCATATGATGAAAATCTTGTAATCGATGGAGATTACACATATGATTCAGGTATCGAAGCATTCGAAAAGCTTTGGGGCCTTGATGAAAAGCCAACAGCGATCTTCGTATCTTCTGACGAAATGGCACTAGGTGTAATTCACGCAGCACAAGACGCTGGATTAAATGTACCAACTGATGTAGAAGTACTTGGTTTCGATAATACACGCCTTGCATTAATGGTTCGTCCACAACTTTCAACAGTTGTACAACCGATGTATGATATCGGTGCAGTAGCAATGCGTCTATTAACAAAGTATATGAACAAAGAAAAAGTGGAAGATCACACTGTTATCTTACCTCACCGTATCCAATTTAGAGATTCAACGAAGTAAGTATAAAAAAGCTCACAGCATTTGCTGTGAGCTTTTATTCGTATGCAGGATAGTATTTTTGTACGACTGTATCCACCGTTTCATTTTTCTTAACTTGTAAAAATCTTGCGTATAATTCTTTTCCAGTTTCAAATGGTGTATCGTCTAATTCAAACACATGCAACAGTTTTCGAAACGTCCATGTTATTTGCTCACCGTACATATTATCGTACGTATGCTCAGACTGTATAGCAATCTGTTCACCTAGTGCATGAGCTTCTTCCAAACCGCTTGCTTTAACAAGAATAATACTCTCTTCAAAAAGTGTATCGTGATTCTTTTCATAATGCTCATCAATTTTCGTAGGATCAGGCTCACCAGAATGAACAGATTCAAACAATAATTTTACAGCATACATATTATGCTGCATGTTTCACCTTATAAATAATACTTGCGACAAGCGAAGCAGGTATTGTAAATACGTTACTTTGATAATGATAGTGTATTTGGGATTCTTCATAAGACATGTTGTCATATAATTCGTTTTGTGACACATTTAGTTTTTTCTGTTTTTCTTTGAGTATTTTAATGTAGTTATACTGTATTGGGACGAGAATGATGAAATAGGCTAATACGATTAGTGAAATCCAAATCATTATGAACACTCCCTTATAAAGAATATTTATATATGGTAATTATATCAATTTATACGAGAGATATCCATTTTTGGTAGTCAATTTCTGTTCCGAAATGCAAAAAGTTCTTCAGGACTTCGTAAATTATGTGCAAGGCATGTTTGGGCAGTGTGTTTAAAGTTTTGTATGAATTGTTCTAATCTAGAAGGATCATATTGTTTCACATTGCCAGCAATAATAGTTTCATCTTTATCTAAGTTAAGTGATATTTTTAGCGAAGTTATATTTGTTTCTAGTTGTACAACTTCCATGTAAAAAAACTTTTTGTCTAAGTCAATTATAATATAATCATATCGCTCTACTTGTTTAAAGTATCCTACAACATTATCTTCCAATTGAAACCCTCCCGAGTATATGGCTTATTGGTGACTTCGCTACAAAATGGTATTGTTCCTTGTTATATGTCACATAAGTGTAAAAATAACTATTATAGGGCAATGTCATGTATAATAGAAAGAAAAGGCTTGTGAGGGGGGAAAAGAGATGATCGTTCTTTGGATGATTACGCTTTGTATGACTGCTATTTTTGCATATATGACGTTAAAACAAAATGGTTTAAAGCGATTTGTTCCAGGAAGTATTCTTGCAGGAATTGCCCTTATCACGTATGTAATTTCTATTTTTATTGAAAGTGTATCAGTGGATATGAGCACAAGTTTAATGTTTATCGGTATTACACTATTTGCAAGTAGTATCATGGTACTTATGGTTGCTGGTATTATTTTATTTATTCATATGAATTCGGAAACGTTATAGCATATAGAAAAGGCATGTCCCCCTCGGGACATGCCTTTTTATCCGTTCAATTATGCTCTATCTTTAGAAGAGTTTTGTTGTTTTAATAAGTCGCGAATTTCGCTAAGAAGTTCTTCTTCTTTTGTTGGTTCTGGAATTTCTTCCACTTCTTCTTCTCTTTTAGATGTTAATTTGTTGAAAACTTTAACAAACATAAAGATAGAAGCTGCAATAATTAAGAAATCAAAAATTGTTTGGATGAAGTTACCATACATAACAGCAGATTTACCGTATCCAAAGTGTAAACTTGTAAAGTCAACGCCACCTAATACCATACCAAGTAATGGTGTAATAATATCTTTTACTAAAGAACTAACGATTTTACCGAATGCAGCACCGATTACAACCCCGACAGCTAAATCAACGACATTCCCTTTGAAAGCGAACTTTTTAAACTCGTTCCACATGTGTTAATCCCATCCTTTCCACGATTCATTATGAAATTTATAATTCCTATCAACATATTCTATAGAAATTTGCGTGAGAAATAAAGAGGGAATGGGAATGAAAGTAAATTCTGAAAAATGTATCCGTTTTAATTTTTGTTTACATCATTCAGAAGAGATTGGAGCATTTGCTGCGTTTTTAATCCTTCCAATCCATCTATAACAGGCTTTGTATCTCCATGTACACATTCAATAAAATGATGAACAGCATCTTCAAAACCGCGTTGTTTTAACGTCGTTTCCCATGATGGAGAACCGCTTTGTGAAACAGAGTTTTCCTGCTCAACTTCAAATGTGTTCATGTTTTTTACGCGAATGATTTTTCCTGTCGTTACAAGTTCAATTTGTTCTAAATTTGTACCGGCATGGCGATGCATTGCGGTAGAAAGTAACAGTCCACTTGGCGTTGTATATGTATGATGTCCGTAAAGAAGTTCATTCTTTTCATTGATTTGCATCATATTATGAACGACGTTAAGCTCATCGTTAGCTAACCAGCGAGCGGTATCTACAATATGTAAGTAATCATCTAACATCGTAAAGTCGTACGTATATGGTCCGACTTTATTTGTGCGGTGTTTTTCAATTCGAACCCATGAAATATTATGAGCTTGCTCTTTTGCTGCAACATACATAGGAACGAATCGGCGATTAAATCCGACCATTAACTTTCGGTTATACTTTTCGCTCAACTCGACTAGTTTCTCAGCCTGTTCCACTGTAGCAGCTAGCGGCTTATCAACGTAAACATCGATTCCTTTTTTTAGGAGTTCAGAAACGATTTCATAATGCGATGCAGTTGAACTATGAACGAAGATTGCATCGCATTCCGAAGCTAACGTTTCAATAGAATGGAAGTCTTGAATGCGGTATTGCTGGCAAACTTGTTTTCTTTTCTCCGCGTTAGGTGTAAACGCCCCTACAAAATTCCAATCTATTTCTTTTGTAAGTGTTGGAAGATAAGCTTTTTGTGCAATACTTCCAAGTCCAATCATCCCAATTTTAGGTTTGTTCATGTGTATTCCCACCCTATTCATATTGATATAACGGCTTAAATGTAGCATAGGGCGGGGGAGGAAGGCAAAAATTAGCTTTTTACTTATGTCCTTCTAGCAAAATCTTTTCTATCTCTTCAAAGTTATGAGCGCGAGCATGCTCTAGCGGGGTAACACCATCGTTGTCTGGAATGTTTACATCTCCGCCGTGTTCAATGAGCAGGCGGATGACTTGTTGTTGTGTTTCATCTCCGTTGCTTAGTACGATGGCTTCCATTAAAGCTGTCCATCCGAGATTATTGACATGGTTTACATCGATATTTGTTCGCGTGAGGAGTTCTTTTATAACATCAATATAACCATGTTCTGAGGCGGGGATAAGGGCTGTTCCGCCGTAACGATTCGTAAGCGTTGGATCTGCGCCGGCATCAATCGTTAGTTTTAAAATATCCAAGTAACCTTCTGCACCGGCGTATAGAAAGGGATTGTTTTTCATATCATCTTGAATATTTACGTCAGCACCAGCTTCGATAAGTGCTTTTGCGGTTTTTACATCATTTTTGTATGTAGCAATCATAAGAGGAGTACGTCCTTTATTATCTGTTATATTTATGTCAGCCCCTTTTTTGAGTAACGATATAACAGTATTTGTTTCTTGTTTCTCAGTAGCTGTTAGTAGCGATGTCTCCATGTTTGTCATCTCCTTTTTAACTTCTTGTTCTTGCGAGCAACCTTGCAAAAAAATTACGCAACATATCATGCTTACTGTTTTTTTGAACATGGAATCTCAACCTCCTCATTTCAACTGTAAAATAAGAACATTAAATTTTTATAAACTGACGCTAAAATTACTATAAAATCGCTTGAGTATTTGATCATATATTTTTATGCTTGTAAATAATAAGGTTTGATAAAGTGAAACTTTAATCAGTGGGGGGTTTGTTCATCCCCCACTGATTATTAGTTGAACCAATCGGGCTTTTATGGGCTGTTGATCCCCCATTTAACTTCTTTGGTTTCTCTGAATTTTGAGGTGGGGATCTTACTGCCCGGCAAATAGCGGGGTAAAGTGAGGATGTAACATATGTCTATTAAAACAAGGTTTTTATTTTCTTATATCGCTGTCATTCTCGTTTCCATTACGCTTATATTAGTTGCGGGATTTTTAATCGTTTTTTCGATAACAGGTGACTTGGAAGCAGTGAAAAATTTCTATAAAAGTTCTTACATTCAAAAGCCGCTTACACCAGAAGAAGAGAATGCCTATCTTGAGTTGAAGTCAGCCGCCAAACAGCATCAATCTCAATTGTTAGATGAGTCGTTTGTCTCAGCGATAGAAAAAGAGGGTGTGAAAATAGTAGTAAGAAAAGGAGAAACACTTTCGTATGCTTCAAACGTATTTGAAAGTGTATCTTTAAAAGAAGCCCTTCCGAAATTTGAATCTGCAAATATTAATAGTCGTGGTACAACGGAACTCGGCGATACATTTTATCGATATGTAAAGTTTGATTTTTATTTTCCTCAGGAAGAAGAGGGGAGTATATTTGTATTAAAAAGGCAAAGTTCATTTGTAGATCTTACACAAAAATTATTTCCAATTTTGTTCGTATCACTTTTACTGTTAGCCATTTTGCTTATTGGATTATTAAGTTACCTCGTCTCAAGAAGTGTAATAAAACCAATCTTTGTATTGAAAGATGCGACTGAGAAAATTAAAGAAGGAAATTTAGATTTTCAAATACCAGTTACATCGTACGATGAAATCGGGCAATTAAATCAAGGATTTGAGGAAATGAGGAAGAAATTAAAAGAATCGATAGAGATGCAAACACAGTATGAAGAAAATCGAAAAGAGCTCATTTCAAACATCTCTCATGATTTAAAAACACCGATTACATCTATTATCGGATATGTAGAAGGAATCAAAGACGGGGTAGCAAATACGCCAGAAAAAATGGATAAGTATTTGACAACTATCCATACGAAAGCAAGACATATGGATACACTCATTGATGAATTATTTTTATTCTCAAAGCTCGATTTGAATCGAGTTCCCTTTCAGTTTGAAACGGTTGAATTAAATATGTTTATGCAAGAGTTAATAGAAGAGATGCAGATGGATTTAAGTAAAGAAGGTATAGAAGTTAACTTACAATTATATACATCACCACTATATGTAACGGCTGATTGCGAAAAGATCAATAGAGTGATATCAAATTTAATTCATAATAGTGTGAAATACATGGATAAAGAAGAAAAGAAAATTACTGTAGCAGTATCGATTGATAACAATAAAGTAATTGTGAAAGTAATGGACAACGGATCAGGTATCGAATCTGATACACTTCCTTATATTTTTGAACGTTTTTATCGTGCAGAGCAATCGAGAAATTCGAGTACAGGTGGAAGCGGACTTGGTTTAGCGATAGCGAAGCAAATTATTGAAGAACATGGCGGGAATATTTGGGCGGAAAGCGAGCTTGGGAAAGGCACAAGCATTTTCTTCTCATTGGAAAAAGTAGAGAAATGTGGTGAGTAATTTGAAAAGAATTTTACTAATAGAAGACGAAGTAAGCATTGCAGAATTACAGCGAGATTATTTAGAAATTAGTGATTTTCAAGTTGATGTAGAACACTCTGGAGAGATAGGTTTACAAATGGCTCTGCAAGAAGACTACGATTTAATTATTTTAGATATTATGCTTCCGAAAATGAATGGATTTGAAATTTGTAAGCAAATTCGAGCTATAAAAGATATTCCGATTTTACTTGTTTCAGCAAAAAAAGAAGATATAGATAAAATTCGCGGACTCGGATTAGGAGCGGATGATTACATAACGAAACCGTTTAGCCCGAGTGAGCTAGTAGCAAGAGTAAAAGCACATATTTCTCGTTATGAAAGATTATCAGGGAATGTAAGTAAGCAACGCGATACGTTATATATTCACGGAATCTCTATTGATCAACGGGCGAGGAAAGTTTTTATAAACAATGAAGAAATTGCGTTTACAACGAAGGAATTTGATTTATTAACATTCTTTGTCACAAACCCAAATCAAGTATTAAATAAAGAACAGTTATTTGAGCGCATCTGGGGATTAGATTCCGCTGGTGATTTAGCAACTGTTGTCGTTCATATTAGAAAGCTACGTGAAAAAATTGAAAGAGATCCAGCTCATCCGCAATATATTGAAACAGTATGGGGAGCTGGTTATCGTTTTAACGTGTAGGGAACCTGTCAAAGTTTTGGCAGGTTTTTTTTATGTGATCAAAAGGGAAGAATAGGTAATTTATGTTAAAATATAAAGAGAGATAAAACATAGGAGAGTGTGAGAGGGCGTGCTACATTTTGGGGGATATATTAAAAGATAATAAATTAAACAAGACTTTAAGAATCGGGATTAATATTATACTTGTTTTATTATTAATAGGTGCAGTACAAATGTTTTATGATGACGATTATACGAATGATCATTTCGGTAGTTTATTTATGATGGTCTTTTTTGGTATTAAAATAATTTCTAGTTTTATGATAAGTTTAAAAGAAGGAGATAAAAAGGCAGTATTTATTGATTTAGGTTTAGTGGTTTTGTGTGTTCTTCTTTTAATTGTTACTAGTTGAAATAATTCTTTTGAAAAAAGCTCATAGTCTCATAGAGGCTGTGAGCTTTCCTTAATAATAACGGTAATGGCGTAATGATTTATAAAATGTTTGAGTAGTAGAAGTAAACTGAGCAGCTTCTTCCAAAAAGGGATAATGGTTACTCTCCTCAAATGTCACAAAGATAGAATTACGTATACCCTTATGCATTTCGATAGAATATTGAATCGGGCACTGCACATCGTGTCTTCCGCATATAATAAGTGTCTTTGTTTTCATAGAAGGTAAATGTTCTCGTAAATTAAATGCTGGATATTCGTGAGAAAAAGCGTTCATTCGGCTAGCAGACATTATTTTTTTGATTGGCTTATCAAAATAAGAGTTGTAGTTTTCTGGTTTATGCAATGATAATTTTGTTCTCTCAGTAGATAGCTCTTTCCGTTCTTCACTTGTAAGGAGAGGGTTTTTTAAGTTTTCGATGAGTTGTTGCATATAATGAAACTGCGGATGTTCTGGATGATAAATGCAAAAGGGTGTTTCGATGTAGTTGCTTGCTGCCGCTCCAACGAGTACTAATGATTGTAAGGAATTTGGATAGGTAATTGCATATAAAAGTCCAAGCATACCACCAGTTGAATGACCAGCGAAATGCCATGTTGGAAGTTGTAAAGTTTCTCGTATTGCTTCTAAGTCGTGAATTGTTTCAACCATACTTAATTCGTTTTCTACCTGGGCTTTTGCTGAGTTACCAGCGTCTCGTAAATTAATGAGCAATACACGATGCGTAGCAGTGAAAACATCCGCAAAGTAATCACCAGTCTCATTAAATTGGGAATAGTGATGTGTAATGCAAAGTGATTCGCCACTGCCTTTAGTAAAAAGCTCGAATGTGCCGCGTTTCGTGTAGATCATTTGTTGTGTCCACATAATATCACGACCTTTTTTATTAGTAACTTAGAATATATCAGCGATTTTTCGAATATATCGACCACAACTCGAACTATATCGGCGATTCGACACAGAATATCGATTTACCAACAAAAAACGACATGGGTAGTAATTATATAAATAAAAGGAGGCTATTCAAAAACGAGCCTCCTTTTCGTTTAGTACAAAGATTTTGTCATATTATTCCGAATAATTTCAAGGGATTTCGCTACAGTTAATGCGTTCTTTTCTTCAATTTCTAGTTTACGGGGGATAGGTTTATACATGTTGTCTGGATCTTCCCATGTGAGGGGAAGTTCTGTTTCTGCTTGTCCTTTCCAAGCGTCAATCCATTCTGGAGGGAGATAACCTGAGATGTTTTGGATGTTGTTCATTTCGAGCCAAATGAGTGCCCACGCTCTTGGGACGACGCGCCAATGGTCATAGCCACCACCGCCGACAGCAATCCAGCGACCTTCGCAATATTCGTTAGCGATTTCGCGAGCGAGCTTCGGTATTTCACGGTAAATATTCATCGTTGCGCAAAGGTGTGTAAGTGGATCGTAGTAATGTGCGTCAGCGCCATTTTGCGTTAAAATAATATCCGGTTTAAAGTATGCGGCAACTTCTTTTACGACAGTTCGATAGGAATCTAAAAACGATTCGTCTTCTGTAAAAGCATCGAGTGGAACGTTAAAAGAATAACTATAGCCATTACCTTGTCCGCGTTCATTTACAGCGCCAGTGCCAGGGAATAAATATCGCCCCGTTTCATGTAGTGAAATGGTGCATATGTTAGGATCGTCATAAAAAGACCACTGTACACCATCACCGTGATGAGCATCTGTATCAATATATAAAACGCGTAAACCGTATTTCTTCTGAATATATTTCATTGCGATGGAACTGTCGTTATAAATACAAAAGCCAGATGCCTTGCCGCGGAAGCCGTGATGTAAGCCGCCACCTAAATTAAGCGCGTGCTTTACTTTTCCAGAAAGAACAGCGTCAACAGCTGTTAATGTACCGCCAACGAGTAATGCACTTGCTTCGTGCATATTTGGAAACATCGGTGTATCTTCTGTTCCGAGTCCATATGTCATCGCAATTGATTTTTCTAACTTTCCTTCTCCAGCACGTTTTACCGCATTTATGTACTCCTCTGTATGAATGTAGGCAATCTCTTCATCTGTAGCCATCCGTGGTGAGATGATTTGAGAAGGAGAGATGAAACCGCCCTTTTGTAATAAATCATACGTAAGTGTGACGCGCAGTTGGTTAAAAGGATGATCAGGGCTAAATGAATAGCCCCGAAAGTCATCCGAATAAATAAACGCGCTACTCATGCTTGCATCCCCATAATGTTCGGCCATAATACGCGGTAGCCTTCTGCCTCAAGTGCATCAATCACTTTTAGTGGATTCATCGTTTGGATGCGGAAAACGAGTACTTTATCATTCTCATCTTTTGCTGGGTAGACGAGAACGCTCACGATATTTATTTGTAAATCACTAAAAATAGCAACGACTTTTCCAAGAATACCAGGTTCATTTTTTACTTGAATTTCAATTTGTGAACTCGGTTGATGTGCTCCTGTTAATTTCACTAACGTGTGCAGTACAGTGGATTCAGAAATGATTCCAACTAACTTTCCAGCCTTTGTTACAGGAAGGCACCCTATTTTGTTTTCAAAAAATAAAGTAGCGATTTCCTCAACGAAATCAAGAGGATGGCATGTCATAACAGGTTGTTTCATAATAAGATCGAGCGGTTGTTTCAGCATAGCCAATGGAACTTGTTCATCAAGAATTGATGGACTTGCATCTCTTACATCCCGATCAGAAATAATGCCTACAACATGATTATTTTGATCGACAATTGGAATGTGCCGAATGCCTTTCGTGCGTATCGTTCGGATTGCTGTTTCGATTGTATCGTTTGGGTGTAGTGTCACCACATCTTGATTCATAATTTCTTCTACAATCATTCCAGTTGCCCCCTTTATTTAGTACATAAAACGATTGTGAAAACGTAGACGATCAAATGCTTGAATAGAATCCGTATCAACGCGTTTGCCGATGCGGACCATTAAACAGTTAGCGGGATGCGAGCAAATTTCAGGATCATCTGTAGCCATCCATTGTAACCCGCCGGCATTCATCATCTTTTCCATTACTTTTCGATATTCCCAAACATTTAAGCCTGTTTGTTTCAAATCCCAGTGCCAATAATATTCAGTCGTCAATATAACGTAATCTTCCATATAATCGTCCATCATAGAAACCTCTAGTAAGTTCTTTCCGACAGAACTCCCGCGGAAGGCTGGGACCACTTCAATTGCTCCAAGCTCAATTAAGTTTTCCATTTTTCCTTCTGACCATCGTTCAAGTGGATCAGGATACAAGTATGTAACATATCCAACAATCGTTTGGTCATGTCTAGCGATAATGAGACGAGCTTCTGGTAATTTAGAAATTTCGACAATTGCTTTATATTGCTGCTCGGCAGGACGAAACGCAACTAAATCTGGATGAAATTCATACATTTCTAAGTTATGTGTAGAGACAGGACCTTCAATAATTAAAGTGCCTTTCGCTGTTTTTAAGTTTCTAGCATTATATATTTTTTTATGGATCAATGTATTGCTCACCACCTTGAGGGTTTGTGAATCTATTATTATCGTACTTTATAATATATGCGATGTGAATCGAATTTTGTCATTAAAAATTTGTCTAAAAATCAACAAATATACTGAAAATTTTAAAAAATATCATTATAATAGATAATAGAATACATAGGAGGGGGATGTAAAGTATGAAAGTAGAAACGCTTCCTGTCATTAAAGGAGAAAATAATTTGCCGAATTATGATGAGGCATACGCGAATTTTAACTGGGAAGAGGTTAATAAAAACTTTACTTGGAATGAAACAGGCCGAGTGAATATGGCGTATGAGGCAATTGATAAGCATGCGAAATCCGATCGGAAAAATAAAGTAGCACTTTATTATCAAGATGGATCGCGAAAAGAGAAGTATACATTTAAGGAAATGAAGGATTTTTCTAATAAAGCAGGAAATGTCCTAAAAAATTATGGCGATGTAGAAAAAGGCGATCGCGTTTTTATTTTTATGCCGCGTTCCCCAGAGTTATATTTTGCACTTCTTGGTGCAGTAAAATTAGGGGCAATTGTTGGTCCACTATTTGAAGCATTTATGGAAGGTGCAGTTCGCGATCGTTTAGAAGATAGCGAAGCAAAAGTGTTAATTACAACACCTGAATTGTTAGAGCGCGTACCATTAAATGACTTACCTGCTTTAAAAACAGTCTTCCTTGTTGGGGATAATGTAGAAGAAGGCGGTAAAACAGTAGCATTCAATCCTTTATTCGAACAAGCTTCAAAAGAATTACATATCGAATGGTTAGGCCGTGAAGACGGTTTGATTCTACATTACACGTCTGGTTCTACTGGTAAGCCAAAAGGTGTGCTTCATGCACAAAACGCAATGGTTCAGCACTACCAAACGGCGAAATGGGTATTAGATTTAAAAGAAGATGATGTATACTGGTGCACAGCTGACCCGGGCTGGGTAACTGGAACTGCTTACGGTATTTTCGCGCCGTGGTTAGTCGGAGCATCAAATGTTATTTTAGGCGGACGATTTAGTCCAGAAGCTTGGTATGAAGCACTGCAAGATTACGGTGTAACAGTTTGGTATAGCGCACCGACAGCTTTCCGTATGTTAATGGGTGCTGGACAAGATGCAATTAAAAAATATGATTTATCACAAGTGCGCCACGTGTTAAGCGTTGGTGAACCGTTAAATCCAGAAGTAATTCGCTGGGGTATGAACGCATTTGGACTTCGTATTCATGATACGTGGTGGATGACAGAAACAGGTGGACAAGTTATTTGTAACTACCCTTGTATGGAAATCCGTCCAGGTTCAATGGGTAAACCAATTCCAGGTGTGAAAGCAGCGATTGTTGATAATGAAGGAAATGAAGTGCCTCCATACACAATGGGTAACTTAGCAATTGGCAAAGGTTGGCCAGCGATGATGCGTGGAATTTGGAATAACAAGCAAAAATATGATTCTTACTTTATGCCGGGCGATTGGTATGTATCAGGTGACTCTGCTTATATGGACGAGGATGGATACTTCTGGTTCCAAGGACGTATTGACGATGTAATTATGACGTCAGGTGAGCGCGTTGGACCATTTGAAGTAGAAAGCAAATTAATCGAGCATGCTGCTGTTGCAGAAGCTGGTGTAATTGGTATTCCTGATCCGGTGCGCGGCGAAATTATTAAAGCATTTATCGCGCTTCGTGCAGGATACGAACCATCTGATGAATTAAAAGAAGAAATTCGTCAATTTGTAAAGAAAGGTCTAGCAGCTCATGCAGCGCCAAGACAAATTGAATTTAGAGACAAATTACCGAAAACGAGAAGTGGTAAAATTATGCGCCGCGTATTAAAAGCGTGGGAGTTAAACTTACCAACAGGTGACTTATCAACGATGGAAGATTAAGAGAGAAAGGTCTGAACGAAATAGCGTTCAGACCTTTCTTTTTTCTTCCCTCTTTAACCTACATATAAAGAGGGAAGAAAATGAAAACAGAAAAAGAAAAAATGATACTAGGAGAAATATATATACCGACTGATCCAGTTGTATGAAAAGATGTGCCAGATCATGTAGTAGTTGGCGGAAATCCTGCAAAGATTATAAAAAAATAAAATAATATTTGAACGAAGTGCCTTCCTCGTCTGTATACATTTATGAAACAATAGATAAGGGAGGCTTTTTTATGTCTAATAAATTACTTCTTACTTTTGCTTTAATTGGGACTATAGTCGTATTTGCTTGTGGTCTATTATTACCGATGCCAATCGGATTTAAAGTATCAATGATTACAGCAGGCGTTATGATGATTGTGATGTTTTCAATCATTATTCCATTTGATAGAAAACATATAGTGCGGAAAAATGGATATAAAATTGATTTTACGAAAACAAAAGTATATTTTCGCTGGAATGTATTTGATACGATTTCGGCTTGCCTGGCAGTGTATGCATGTATATGTGTGCAAGTATTAAATATTTTAGTTTCAACTGGCGAGACAATTCAAAACCCGTATGTTCAATTTTTTACGAATCAATCACAAGTATGGATTATTGTCGCAAGTTGCTATTTAATTTCCCGTATTTCATTAACGTTAAAAGGAATAAAGGAGATCAAAAACCATGGCGCAGATTGGGATTGAGGAGGAACTTATGCTTGCGTATCAAAGTGGAGATAAGCAGGCTGGGGAAAAACTATACGTTTTAATCAAACCAGCGCTATACACATTTTTATATCGATTTAACCGAGATGAACAATTGAGTATCGACCTTGTCCAAGATACGTTTTTGACGCTAGAGCGTAAGAAACATATGTATGAACCTGAAAAGGGAAAAATAAAAACGTATTTATTTCAAATTGGTTATCGTCTTATGATTAATAAATTAAATAGGAGAAAAAAGTGGCGTACGCTTTTGCCGTTTTTAGTGCCGATTCCGGAAAAAGAATTTTCTCACGAAGATCGGCTCACAGTAAGAGAAGCAATTTTGAAAGTTCCAGAAGAGCAAAGAGCAGTCCTAATCCTTTCTTATTATCATGACATGCAGCAAAAAGAAATTGCAGAGGTATTAGATATTCCAGTTGGAACGGTGAAGTCGAGACTTCATAACGGGATAAAGAAATTGAAACAATTGCTGGAGGTGGACGAAATTGAGCGAAAATCCCTTTAAGAGTGAATATAAGTTACAGCAATATTTAGATAGTGATCATGTAGAAATACCAGAATTTCCAAAAACGGTAAGTCGATTCGATCGATTAATCGGGTTTCTTGGTTCCCCGGCGAAAGATCCTGTGGAGGCGACGATTGGGAATGATTTATCAGTTGTGTTTCACGTATCGTTATTAGTCGGTGTTCCAATTCTTTCTCTTATTACGATACTCTTTATAACGTTGTAAAGGATTGGCAAGGAGAGAAACCAGACCTCTATTTGACACGCCTATATAAATGATGGTATAAAGAAAAGTATATGAATAATTGAGCGTGGAAAGGGAGAAGTAGTGATCATTTCCCTGTTTTAGAGAGCTGATGGCCGGTGAAAATCAGCACATAGATGATCGCGAATTACGCCCCTAGAGCATCTTTTTTCGATTGAATTGTATTCAAAAGGGAAGAGACGGTGCTAAGCCGTTATGTAAATAAGGTGGTAGGCTTTTTTTTGTCTGCAACTAGGGTGGTAACGCGATAATCAAAATCGTCCCTTATTTGAAGGGGCGATTTTTTTATGTTTTTAACCTTCACGCCAGTAATGAACTTAAAGGAGAGTATGTAGGATATGGGTATTTTACAAGATCTTGAATTTCGCGGTCTAATTAATCAGCAAACAGACGCTGAGGGCCTTGAGCAATTATTAGAAAAAGAAAGCGTTAAATTATACTGTGGTTTCGACCCGACAGCGGATAGCTTACACATCGGTCATATGTTACCAGTATTAATGTTACGTCGTTTCCAATTAGCTGGTCACCAACCAATCGCACTTGTTGGCGGTGGTACTGGTATGATCGGTGACCCAAGTGGTAAAAAAGCAGAGCGTACATTAAATACGAAAGATACAGTTGCTTACTACACAGAAAGCATAAAAAACCAACTTTCAAACTTCTTAGAGTTCGAAAACGTGGACAACCCAGCAACAATGGCTAACAACTATGACTGGCTTGGTAACTTAGATGTTATTTCATTCTTACGCGATATCGGTAAAAACTTCGGTTTAAACTATATGTTAGCAAAAGATACAGTAGCATCTCGTTTAGAAACTGGTATTTCATTTACTGAGTTTAGTTATATGATTTTACAATCATACGACTTCTTAAACTTATACCAACATCATAATTGCCGCCTACAAATCGGTGGTAGTGATCAATGGGGTAACATTACAGCTGGTCTTGAATTAATCCGTAAATCAGAAGAAGATGCGAAAGCATTTGGTTTAACAATTCCACTTGTTACGAAATCTGACGGTACGAAGTTTGGTAAAACAGAAGGCGGCGCAATTTGGTTAGACCCAGAGAAAACAACTCCTTACGAGTTCTACCAATTCTGGATTAACACAGATGACCGCGACGTTGTTAAATACTTAAAATACTTCACATTCTTATCTCATGAAGAAATTCTTGAGCTTGAGAAACAAGTAGCTGAAGCACCAGAAAAACGTGCAGCACAAAAAGCATTAGGTGCAGAAATGACAAAACTTGTTCACGGCGAAGAAGCATTAGAGCAAGCGATTAAAATTTCAGCTGCATTATTCAGCGGTTCTGTAGCAGAACTAACTGCAAGCGAAATCGAACAAGGATTCAAAGACGTACCATCTGTAGAACGTACTGCAGAAGATACAGTATTAATCGACTTACTTGTAGAAAGCAAAATCTCTCCATCAAAACGTCAAGCACGTGAAGATGTAACGAACGGCGCAATCTATGTAAACGGTGAGCGTACACAAGCATTAGACTACGTTGTAACAGAAAACGACCGCATCGAAGGTAAATTCACAATCATTCGCCGCGGTAAAAAGAAATATTTCTTAATTCGTTACTAATCCGAAACGAATATAAATAAATAATACCCCGAATTATAGGCTGAAAAGTTTATGGTTCGGGGTTTTTTATGTATGGATTTAAATCGCCGTATCTTTTCTTTTAAATAGAATATAAAGAATTAATATGAGCATATAAAGTAAACTAATTAGCATAACGATAAATGCTGTTGGATAAAATTTTGCCGCATATATAAAGAAATCGATTTGGTAGATATCTTCGTAATTTGAAACGGTGCCTTTGAAGTAATTTGTAAACTTAGCGCTATATTTCCATTCATCAGGATAATCTATCAAATTACTTCCCTGATACCAACTCATAAGTGCCGAAGTAATAAATAGCATACATGCACTGCCTAACTGAACCATTTGGTTTATTGTCAAAAAGAATCCACCTCCTATTTAATGGTTATTATAGCGTGCATTCATATGTCTGTAACCATTTTGTTGTAATCTCCTTTTCGAGTTCATACGGAAATCACATGTAAGCGGTATGATAAATGTATAACAACTAGAAAGGAGTGGTAAAACGAAATGTCACTAGAAGCGCTCATTATTTTTTCTTTGCTAAATGCGGGTCAGCTTGCAGAGAATTCGAAGGTGGATGTACATAAAGAGCAGAAAGATGCTTATGTATATGTTCAGAAAGAGGAAAATAAATAATTTTATTTTATATATAAACGAAAAAAGCCAATCCACAGGATTGGCTTTTTGTCAGGTTATTGGAAAAATAGCGTACATTTTTCTCTTTTAAACATTAAATAAAATTTGATCATAGCATGAAGTAATAAGTGCTTCCAGATCTTTCAAGTCATTAACGTTATCAATAAAAATTCTACTCACTCCCTGTGATTTTGGGGCTTGTTCAACCACAAAATTAGGGCATAGCTGTTTAGTAGCTTCTAAATCGAGTCTTACAACTAAGGATTTTGCATCGCCATCAAGGAAGAGACGTATAAACCATTTTGTGATTACACGATTCATGATACAAAAATAACTAATGGTATCTTTATATTTGAGGTTACTGATATCTCTTTGATGCTCAGTTAAAATCTCTTTAACAATGTTAAATGCAGTTAGTTCATTTTCTGTAGTGAAAACTCTATCTGTTTTGTCTTCTTTGTTAATGTCTTCAATTATTTCGGTAGAAGCAGCTGCAACTAGGCTTGTTTCTATTTTCTCCGATGTTTTTGTTTCTTTTGGTGTTAAACCATCACTGATTATTTCTAATAGTGTTCGATTAATTGCTTTTTTAACGATTGGTCGGAATCGCTCTAAAACGTTATTTGTAATTCTAGTTGAGCTAAAGTCTCTAATTAGAAAACGAAGGAAGTCATCTGAAGGATTTTTAAATAGTTCTTTAATTGTAGAGTTTAAATTGGTCATATAAATAAGCTCTTCAGCATATTTTACGATTTCTTCAGCTTCAAAATTTTCTTTTGTAAAAGTTTCAATTGTTTCAATATCTAAATTAGTTACATTATCCATGCTGAATGTGAAGAAAGGTTTTTCATCCATCACATTGTCATTTGTTAAATCAGTATAAAACTTATATTCTACACCATTAGTTAGTACCCCTACTTTGACATCAGGTAAGGCGTTGAAATATCTAGATAGTTGCGCATCGTGTTTAAGGAGATTTTCTGTTACAGATTTTGCCTCGATTAAAATAATTGGAACCCCATTTTAAAAAACCGCATAATCGACTTTTTCTCCCTTCTTAGTTCCGAAGTCTGCAACATACTCAGGTCTAACTTCTAAAGGATTAAAAACGTCATAACCTAGTTTTTGAAGAAAAGGAATAATTAATGATTGCTTGGTCATTTCTTCATTAGTTATGTACTCTGTTCGTTCTAAAATTTGGTTAGCTATTTTGTTTATGTCATTTCTGAATTCCATATCAATGTCTCCTCGTTATAAAGTTTAAAAATCTTTAATATTATTGTTATTCCATGAAAATTCATAATATAACAGAGTTCTTTATGGAAACAGGGAGGTTATTCTTTTTGTTTTAGATGGGAGTATAGGGTATTGGGATTTTTATGTTATGTAGGATATAAAAATAATGGGGAAATTGAAAAAAGCCAATCCACAGGATTGGCTTTTTGTCATTAACGAGAGTAGAACTCTACGATTAATGCTTCGTTGATTTCAGCTGGTAACTCAGCACGCTCAGCGTGACGAGTGTAAGTAGCTTCTAATTTGTCAGCATCGAAAGTTAAGTATTCTGGTACGAAGTTGTTAACTTCGATCGCTTCTTTAACAACAACAAGGTTGTTAGATTTTTCGCGAACGCTGATAGTTTGACCAGGTTTTACACGGTAAGATGGGATATCTACGCGAGCGCCATCAACCATGATGTGACCGTGGTTTACTAATTGGCGAGCTGCACGACGAGTGCGAGCTAAGCCCATACGGTAAACTAAGTTGTCAAGACGAGCTTCAAGAAGGATCATGAAGTTTTCGCCGTGCTTACCAGGCATTTTACCTGCTTGGTCAAATGTGCGACGGAATTGACGCTCAGTCATGCCGTACATGTGACGAAGTTTTTGTTTCTCTTGTAATTGTAAACCGTATTCTGAAAGTTTCTTACGTTGGTTAGGACCGTGAGGACCTGGTGCGTAAGGGCGTTTTTCTAATTCTTTTCCTGTGCCGCTTAGAGAGATTCCAAGACGACGAGACAGTTTCCAAGCTGGACCTGTATAACGAGCCATAGTTGACTCCTCCTTTAAAATGTTTTTATTTACGTAAAATAAAAACAGACGTAATCGATATTTACGGGCATTTTGTTTTCATGTACCTTCGCTCCAGCAGCAGGGAGTTACGAGATACACCTCCGTAGAGGAACAAAATACAAACGATAAACTCACATTACAAGGCTGCCTTTTTATTTTACACAAACGCTATTATATCTTTTACCCAGAGTTTCGTCAAGCGAGTACGTTTTTGTTTTATGCATATAAATTTTGGAAATGAACAAGAAGGAATTTAAAACGATATAAAAGAAGAGATAGAAACACAAATAAAACGCTTACATAAAATAAAGTAAAACGTTCATCAAATTTTTGTTGATGAATATGCGGTAATAAAAACATAAAGGGGATGTTTTTATGAAAAAGAAGCATATGGAGACAGCGTTAATTCATCACGGTTATACATCAGAGGAACATAAAGGAAGTTTGACACCGCCTTTATTTCAAACGTCTACATTTACATTTGAGACTGCGCAGCAAGGAGAGGCGAGTTTTGCGGGAGTGGATCCATCTTATATTTACTCAAGACTTGGAAATCCGACTGTGAAATTATTTGAAGAACGTATGGTGGCGTTAGAAGGAGGAGAAGAAGCGCTTGCTTTCGGGTCCGGTATGGCAGCTATTTCAGCAACTTTAATTGGTTTTCTAAAAGCTGGAGATCATATTATTTGTTCAAATGGATTATACGGATGCACGTACGGCTTTTTGGAAGTGTTGGAAGAAAAATTTATGATTACGCATTCGTTTTGTGATATGGAGACAGAGGCTGATATTGAAAATAAAATTCGCCCAAATACAAAGCTTATTTTCGTTGAAACACCGATTAATCCGACAATGAAATTAATTGATTTAAAACAAGTGATTCGGGTTGCGAAGCGAAATGGTTTACTTGTCATTGTTGACAATACGTTTTGTTCACCTTATTTACAAAGACCGCTTGAACTTGGCTGTGACGCCGTTGTTCATAGTGCGACAAAATATATTGGTGGTCACGGTGATGTTGTAGCGGGTGTAACAATTTGTAAAACGAAAGCGTTAGCTGAAAAAATTCGCCCGATGCGAAAAGATATCGGCGGTATTATGGCACCGTTTGATGCGTGGTTATTGTTACGCGGATTAAAGACACTAGCGGTAAGAATGGACCGCCATTGTGATAATGCAGAAAAAATTGTATCGTTCCTAAAAAATCATGATGCGGTAGAAGGTGTTTGGTATCCAGAAGGGGAGTTAGCATCTCGCCAAATGAAACGTGGGGGCGGCGTTATATCTTTTTCAATTAAAGGCGGGAAAGAAGAGACGCAGGCGTTTATTAATGACCTTCACTTTATTACAATTGCGGTGAGTTTAGGAGATACAGAAACGTTAATTCAGCATCCGGCAACGATGACGCACGCTGCGATTCCAGCTGAGTTAAGACAAGAAATGGGCATTTATGATAATTTAATACGTTTATCTGTCGGTTTAGAATCGTGGGAGGATATCGTTTCTGATTTAGAGCAGGCATTAAAGAAAATATCTACGGTTAGTAACCAATAAAAAAAGAGCTAGCTATCGGTTTTGTACGTAATGTACTTAATCGATAACTAGCTCTTTTTTGGTTACATATGTTTTAGGAGTGTTTCCACAAATTTTTCTAAATAGCGCTGATCTACTTCGTCGAAACGGTTTTTTTCAGGACTATCAATATCAAGTACACCAATGACATTCCCATCCTTAATAATCGGTACGACGATTTCTGAGTTTGAAGCACTGTCGCAAGCGATGTGTCCTGGGAATTGGTGAACGTCTGCTACAAGCTGCGTAGTTTTCGTTTCAGCTGCAACGCCGCAAACGCCTCGTCCAAATGGAATGCGTACGCAAGCAGGCATTCCTTGGAATGGTCCAAGAACAAGCTGATTTCCTTCTGTTACATAAAAGCCAACCCAATTAACGCGATCCAAAAATTGGTTTAATAATGCGGACGTATTTGATAAGTTTGCGACTACGTTTGATTCGCCAGTTAATAATGCATCCAGTTGTTTTATTACTGTCTCATATTGCTGCACACGAGATCCTGCATAACTTTCTTTAGTAAACATGGAAACAGCTCCTTTTTTATCGAGATGTGTAAAATATTAGCAAAATACGATGTATTTCACATGACTTTGTCGATAGAAAATTAAAGGAATTTGTCTTAAAAGTCAAGAAATTTACACTATAGCTGTTCAGTGAGAGGAAGTGAGCGCATGAAACAGACGAAACAAAAAGTAATTGATGCGGCAATATCGTTGTTTAACACGAAAGGTTATGATGGAACGTCGGTGCGAGACATTGCAAAGCGAGCGGATGTGAATGTAGCGAATATTTCATATTATTTTGCTGGAAAGCAAGGCCTATTAGAGCAGCTTATTACTGATTTTTTAGAAGGATATATTCATGTGATTGAAATGTCGTTTGAACAGAGAGAGTATTTGTCAGCTAAAGATGTGATGGTGCAAATGGTACGCGGGATTTTACGATATCAATTTGACAATAGGGAACTGACACGTTTTTTTTACCGAGAGCTTTCGCTTGATACGACATTAATTCGCGAAGTGATGACCGTTTATTTTTCTAAAGAAAGATATTATATAGAGCAAATGATTAGACAGGGACAAATGAAACAAGAATTTAAAAAGGTATCTTTTACAATGTTTATGACGCAATTAAAAGGCATGATGAATATGCCGTTTTTATATCCGCAATATATATCAGAAGTGCTACATTCTTTTCCATCTGAGACCTTTTTCTTAGAAATGTACACGAAAGAAATTGAACAATGGATAGAACAAACATTATGTATAACGAATATGTATTATGAATGGCCAAGAGCTGTTCATATGTGAAAAATCCCCACCTAACGAACTGAGGTGGGGATTTTTGTGCTTTCTTTTCTTTGCCATAAATTGTTGCATAATAGCGCGATAATTGTTAACGAGGCTCCGGCAACTTCAATTTTGTCGACTGTATAACCTCGAAAGATGGAACCGATAAGTGCAAGCACAGGAACTAAATTCATAAATAATATGCCGTTAATAGATGAAATATAGCGATTTCCTGCGTTCCAGCAAAATACTGCGATAACGCCTGCAATAATCGACATATATAAGAGTTCAAAACGAACGTTCATAATTGTACGTAGTGATGGTACAGTAATTACGTTTGTGTAAGTAAAGAAAGTGACAATAACGATGAGTGATATTGAGCCAAATAAACAAGTTAACGTCGTGTACCTAAGTGGTGACCAAGATTGAAAACTAGCACCACCGTTTGTATAAATGACCCAGCAAGTAACGCCGCATAACATAAGTATATTTGTTGAAAGTTGACTGGCAGCTCCAAATAATAAGTGAATATTTCCTTTTGAAATGACAAGCATAACACCGATAAGTGCAACGAACATACAAAGGAATGTGTAGTTTTGTGGGCGTTTGTTTTTTGTTATCCACTGCAATAATAAAGCGATGAGTGGCATAAGAGACTGAATCATCGCGGCATGGATGGCTCCAGATGGTCCGGCAAGTTGCTGTCCGTAGAAAACGAGAAAACCATATCCTGCGAAACCGACTGTTCCGTAAAAGAGTAATGAAAGTATTTTCTTTTCTAAGCGGAGTGACTTTGTCCCTTCGGTAAGTAATAACAGAATAAGAAAAATAATAGCTGCTGATCCATAGCGAATCGTTGTGAAGAAGAATGGATCGATAAACTGTAAGGCGTTTGCCATGACAGGAAACATAAATCCCCAAGCCGTTACGGCAAGTAAGCATAGGAGGGATCCGAGTAGCATTTGTTTTTTGTTCAAGAGTATCTTTCCCCTTTACATTTCGTTATAGTAAGTTGATGAAATAAGTATAAAGAGTAATTGTTTATAGAAGGAAATACTGATTTTTTATGACAGTTATAACTTTTTGTTAGAGGTGTGTACGATGGATTTGGAGGCAGTACGATCGTTTATTGAAGTAAAGAATACGCGAAGTTTATCAAAGGCGAGTAAGATTTTACATATTTCTCAGCCGGCGCTTAGTAAACAAATTCAAAGATTAGAGGCCGATTTAGAAGTTACTTTACTGAAGCGTTCCGCGCAAGGAGTGGAATTAACAAGTGCTGGAGAGCTATTTATAAAAAGAATGTTACCGATTTTGGAACACATACATGAAGTGAAAGCTGAGATGAAGAAATTTCAAGAGAAGCGGAACATTTCTATAGGCATATTGCCAAGTTTAGCAGCACATTACATATCAAAGTGTAAAGATATATTAGGTGACGGGTTCGAAGTAGAATGGAAAATTGAGCATACGAAAGTACTGATGGGACTCTTTAAAGAACGGAAGATTGAAGCGATGTTCATCGATTCGGTAGTAGAAAGTGCTACGTGTATAAAAGAAATCCGAGAAGAAAAAATTGTTTGTGTCGTTTCAAATGATCATCTTTATAAAGAGAAAACAGTAATCCGAATGGAAGATTTGCAAAATGAAAAGTTAATCGTATACCCAGAAATCTGCGATGTAAGAAAAATGATTACGAATATGTTTCAAGGGATAGGTGCGAAACCGATTATTGCATTTGAAACTTCTTATGCAGAACCGATGCTTGCGATGGTCAGTGCTGGACTTGGCATTACGTTACTTCCAGAAATAGCAGTAGAGCAAGCGGTAAGGCAAGGAAATGTGCATGCGATTTCTATTGAACCGCCACTTTTGCGCAAAATTTATTTCGCATCTCATATGGAAGAAGGCCTTGTATTGCATTCATTTGATGATGAGAGGTAATCCAAACGGAATATTGAGAAAGATTACAATTGCATTGAAAGAAACATGAAATTTTAAAAAAAACTAGGTCAAAAACAAACCATTACATGGTATGATTAGTACATTGTTAGTTGTTAAATATAGGGGAATTCCCTTTTTATACATAATGCCTTCCATTTCATAAAACGGAACGGACAAAAAAAGAGATATAACTAGGAGGCTTTTTTGCATGGATTCTATCCTGACGATCGTTATCATTGTAGTAAGCTCTATTCTAGTGCTGCTCATGATAGAGCTTGTGATAAGAAATCGTTCATATAAAGATATTGAAGCACTTGAGCAGTGGAAACAAGAGATAAAAGATAAACCTGTGGCAGATGAACTAAAACGGGTGAAAGATTTAAATATGACGGGTCAAACAGAAGAACTGTTTGGTAAATGGCGTGAAGAATGGGATGAAATTGTATCAACAACCATTCCGAAAGCTGACAAAGATTTAGCGCAAGCGCGAAAATTCGCCTCGCAATTCTCCTTCCGAAAAGCAAAGCATGCGATGAATGAATCCATAAGTGGTTTAGATGACGCTGATAATCGTATTACAGACATTTTAAATGAATTACAGCAATTGTTAGAAAGCCATGAAAAAAACAGCTCAGAAATTGAAGGGTTACGTGATACATATCGTAGTATGAAGAAGAGTGTTCTTGCTCATAGACATATGTATGGAGCAGCAGAGCAGAAAATCGAAGAGATGCTAGACGCTGAATCTGAGAAATTTAAAACCTTTGAAGAAGCAACAAACAATGGCGACTATTTAAAAGCGAGAGAAATTGTTATTAGTTTGGAAGAAGGTTTAGCAGATTTAGAAATCATTATTCACCAAATTCCAGATTTATTGGTAGAGTGTCAAGCGACGTTACCAGTTCAACTGGAAGATTTATTACACGGACATAATGATATGGTAAGACAAGGTTATGTATTAGATTATTTGGAAGTCCCTAAAGAAGTTCGCGATATGACGAAACAACTACAAACATGTTTAATGGATATACAAGAGCTTCACATAACGGAAGCGGCTGAAAAAGTAGAAAACTTAAAAACGCGTTTAGATGGGTTCTATGATCAACTGGAACAAGAAGTGCATGCGAGACATTATGTGGAGCAAAAAACACTTTCTGTTTATGAAGACTTAGAAGAGATTCGCACGGAAACGATTGAAACAAAAGCAGAAACGCAACTTGTGAAACAAAGTTATCAGTTACAAGATAAAGACATTGAGTCTCAAAAAGTAATTGAAAAGCAAATGCACATTTTAATGAAACGTTTTGAAATGCTGCAATTACGCGTTGCGGAACAAGATATTGCCTTCTCTATTATTCGTGAGGAACTAGAAGAGGTTTATGAGCAATGTGAAACATTAAAAGTACTTCATGCAGAATATAAAGAAATGCTGCAAACGATGCGCAAAGAAGAATTTGAAGCACGTGAGAAGTTACAAGAAATGCGAAATACTATTTTCGAAACGAAACGCTTTATGCAAAAGTCGAATTTGCCAGGTCTTCCAGAGAGTATTATGGAGGATTTAAAAAGAGGACAAATGGCAATGCAAGCTGTATATGAGCAATTAGAAGTGAAGCCGTTAAATATGAATGCTGTAAATAGCAGTTTAGAAGAAGCTTACACAACTGTTAATGGTGTAGCTGAAATGACAGAAGAGTTAATTGGACAAGCGTATTTAGTTGAAAAATTAATTCAATACGGTAATCGTTACCGCAGTCATGATGAGAGCCTTGCGGAGAGCTTAAATTATGCGGAGAAATTATTCCGTGAATATCAATACGATGCAGCTTTAGAACAAGCGGCTTCTGTACTAGAGCAACTTGAGCCTGGCGTTGTTCAAAAAATAGCTGAATATGTAGACAATGAACAAACCCTTTCATAAGGGTTTGTTTTTTTGTGTAATTTTGCAGGCGATGTTGCTATAATGAATAGCGGAATACAGTAAGGTTATTCGTTTCAAAATATAACGGAACCTTTGAGTAGTCTTAGCGTAATGACACGTATTTGTGATATGATTATATGATGTGACAGCGCTGAAAGGGGAAGAACGATGATCTATTTTGATAATAGTGCGACGACAAAGCCATATCCAGAAGCTCTTCAATCGTACGTAACGGTTGCGGGGAAATATTTTGGGAATCCTTCTTCTATTCATTCGCTTGGAGGAGAGGCAGAGCGTCTATTAACACAATCAAGAACAATTGCAGCGCAGCTTCTTCACGTTAAACCTTCTGAAATTATTTTCACATCAGGTGGAACGGAAGGGAATAACCTTGCGATTAAAGGAATAGCGATGAGGAATCGTTCGCGCGGTAAACATATCATTACAACAAATATTGAACACGCGTCTGTGTTTGAAGCATATAAACAATTAGAAGATCTCGGTTTTGATGTAACATATTTACCGGTTAATGAGCATGGTGTTGTATCGGTAGAGGATGTAAAACGAGCTCTTCGTGAAGATACGATTCTTGTGTCAATTATTCACGTGAACAACGAGACTGGAGCAATTCAGCCCGTTGCTGAAATTGGAACGTTATTATCGAATTATCCGAAAATAAGATTCCATGTGGACCATGTACAAGGGATAGGAAAAGTACCGCTTAATTTATACGCTTCTCATATTGATCTTTGCTCAATATCTGGACATAAATTCCATAGTGTAAAAGGAACGGGTCTTCTTTATGTACGTGATGGCGTAAGGTTAGATCCAATTTTATCAGGTGGTCAACAAGAGCTGAAGTATCGCTCTGGTACAGAGAACTTACCTGGCATTGTAGCGATGGTGAAAGCACTTCGCATGACAATGGAACAAGTGAAAGAAAAGGTAGCTCATTTGCAAAGTTTACAAGCAGAGCTTGTTCGTTTCTTTAAAGAGATGGAAGATGTAACGATTAATACGTCGCTTGCATACGCAGCACCGCATATTTTAAATGTATCATTTGTAGGTTTAAAACCAGAAGTGGTCGTTCATGCTTTAGAAGAGCACGGTGTATATGTATCAACGAAATCTGCTTGTTCTTCAAAAGCAAATGAAGTGAGCAGAGTGTTAGTGTCAATGGGAGTACCACATGCCGCTGCTGCAAGTGCTATTCGTATTAGTTTGGCACCAGAAAACACGATGGAAGAAGTAAAGCAATTTGAAGGTATTGTGAAAGAGACGATGCCAAAATTATATGAAGTGATGAGGTAAAGGAATATGATGACATATGAATATATTTTAGTTCGTTATGGAGAGATGACGACTAAAGGTAAGAACCGTTCTAAATTTGTAAGCACATTAAAAGATAACGTGAAGTTCAAACTGAAAAAATTCCCAAATATTAAAATTGATGCAACACATGACCGTATGTACATCCAATTAAATGGCGAAGATCATGAAGCAGTATCTGAAAGATTGAAAGATGTATTTGGTATTCATAAATTTAACTTAGCAATGAAAGTACCATCAGAATTAGAAGATATTAAAAAAGGTGCATTAGCAGCTTTCTTACAAGTAAAAGGCGATGTGAAAACATTTAAAATTACTGTACACCGTTCTTATAAGCATTTCCCAATGAGAACGATGGAATTATTACCTGAGATTGGTGGACACATTCTAGAAAATACAGAAGATATTACTGTAGATGTTCATAATCCAGATGTAAATGTACGTGTAGAAATTCGCAGTGGTTATAGCTACATTATGTGCGATGAGCGTATGGGAGCTGGCGGTTTACCAGTTGGCGTTGGCGGAAAAGTAATGGTACTTCTTTCTGGCGGTATTGATAGCCCGGTAGCAGCGTACTTAACGATGAAACGCGGCGTATCTGTGGAAGCAGTTCACTTCCATAGCCCACCTTTCACAAGTGAGCGCGCGAAACAAAAAGTAATCGATTTAGCACAAGAATTAACGAAGTACTGTAAACGTGTAACACTTCACCTTGTTCCATTTACAGAAGTGCAAAAAACGATTAATAAAGAAATCCCATCTAGCTATTCAATGACAGTTATGCGCCGTATGATGATGCGTATTACAGAGCGTATCGCAGAGGAGCGTAACGCACTAGCAATCACAACTGGTGAAAGTCTTGGACAAGTAGCAAGTCAAACATTAGATAGTATGCATACGATTAACGAAGTAACAAACTATCCAGTTATTCGTCCGCTTATTACGATGGATAAATTAGAGATTATTAAAATCGCTGAAGAAATCGGGACATATGAAATTTCAATTCGTCCGTACGAAGATTGCTGTACAGTATTCACACCAGCAAGCCCAGCGACGAAGCCGAAGCGTGAAAAAGCAAATCGTTTTGAAGCGAAATACGATTTCACACCATTAATCGATGAAGCTGTAGCGAACAAAGAAACAATGGTATTACAAACGGTAGAAGTAGTAGCGGAAGAAGAAAAATTCGAAGAACTTTTCTAAAACCATAAATTACCATATCTAAAACATGTATGAAGTCATGTTATTTATCACACTCTATACTCACAAGGAGGTGATATAACATGGCACGTAGCACAAATAAATTAGCGGTTCCTGGTGCTGAATCAGCATTAGACCAAATGAAATACGAAATCGCTCAAGAGTTTGGTGTTCAACTTGGAGCTGATGCAACAGCTCGCGCTAACGGTTCTGTTGGTGGCGAAATCACTAAACGTCTAGTTTCACTAGCTGAGCAACAATTAGGCGGTTACCAAAAATAATCCCATATGATGGCTTAGAAAGAGCGGGTTCTCCCGCTCTTTCTTTTTTGTGTTGTGTCGCTATTTGTCGGTAAGGCGATAGCCTATGTTGAAATGTCGATATATTCAATTTTTCGTTGATATATTTAAAAAATTATCCATATAATTTCATTTATCAATTCGACAGAAGTAAAAAATTTGTCAAAAGATGAGGGTTCAAAATTGACAGAAAATTCTTTATTATATAAGGGAGGCATAAAGAAGAAGGAGGATGTTTATGAAGAGAGAGGAATTGTTGGCACCACCGTCTTATAATTTAGTTTCTGAAATAGAGAAATATACAGGTGATAAAGAGAAGCTTGCTTTAATTTGGCAAGATGATAAAGGGAATCGACGAGAAGTTACATACGCTGAGTTAATGAAAGGTGCAAATAAAATTGGAAACGCTTTTATAAAGAGTGGTCTGCAAAAAGGGGACAAGCTCCTCATTATGATGCCACGTTTAATTGAAGCGTACATGACGTATATCGCTGCGATTAAAGCGGGATTTGTCGTAATTCCGAGTTCGGAAATGTTACGCAAAAAGGATATCGAATATCGCATTGGACACGGGGAAGTAAAAGCAATCGTAAGTTATGAGCCATACATTGGACAGTTTGATGATATAGAAGCGATGGAGTCTCTTCAAAAATTCGTTCTGAGCGAGCAGTCAGTAGATGGATGGATTAATTTAAAAACAGCGTTAGAAACAGAGAGTGACATGTTAGAAATGGCGAAGACAGATAAAGAAGATATGGTCTTTTTATCTTACACGTCAGGAACGACAGGAAATCCAAAAGGTGTTGTTCATACGCATGCGTGGGCATACGCTCATTTACGTACGAGCGCTCCAAATTGGCTCGGAATTGAAGAGAATGATGTTGTGTGGGCAACGGCTAGTCCAGGCTGGCAAAAGTGGATTTGGAGCCCGTTTTTAGCAACGCTAGGCTCAGGGGCAACAGGATTTGTATACCACGGTAAGTTTGAACCAAAAACGTATTTAAATTTATTAGACGATAATAAGGTGAATGTGCTTTGTTGTACGCCGACTGAGTATAGATTAATGGCAAAGGTAGAAGATTTAAGCCAGTACAATTTAGAGGCGTTACATAGCGCTGTATCCGCAGGTGAGCCGCTAAATAGAGAAGTCATTGAAACGTTCCAAAAGCACTTTCATATTACAGTGAGAGACGGCTATGGACAAACGGAAAATACATTGCTTGTTGGTGTAATGAAAGGGATGGATATTAGACCAGGATCAATGGGAAAACCAACGCCAGGCAACCACGTTGATATTGTAGATGAAGAAGGTATTCCGGTAAGGGTAGGAGAAGCTGGGGATATTGCAGTTCACATTGAAACGCCAGCCCTTTTTAAACAATACTATAAAGACGATGAGCGCACAGCGATGCAATTTCGCGGTGATTATTATATTACTGGTGATAAAGCGAAGAAAGATGAAGACGGCTATTTCTGGTTTGAAGGGCGCGGTGATGATATCATTATTAGCTCTGGTTATACAATCGGACCGTTTGAAGTAGAGGATGCACTTGTAAAACATCCGTACGTAAGAGAATGTGCGGTTGTCGCAAGCCCTGATGAAATTCGCGGAAGTGTCGTGAAGGCATTTATCGTATTAAGAGAGAATATAGAAAAGAACGAAGAAACATTAATTCCAATACTCCAACAACACGTCAAAGAACTTACTGCACCATATAAATACCCTCGCAAAATTGAATTTGTAGATGAACTACCAAAAACGATTTCTGGAAAAATTCGCCGTATTGAACTTAGAAAACAAGAGATGGAGATTCCGTCAAAATAATTTTGGAAATAGTGAAATAAATAGTTGAATGAAGTATTAAGAATATGATAATATAAAAACGAACATAAGTTCGATTTTATAAATTAAAAAAATGAGGTGTCCGTATGATTTTAGGGATTAATCCGTACTTAGTTTTAGATGGTAGTGGACAAGAAGCTGTACAGTTTTATAAAGAGGCATTAGATGCAAAAGTAGAAGTCATGCAAACTTTTGGTGATATGCCTGAAAATCCAGAATACCCGGTTCCGGCTGAAGCGAAAGAGCGCGTTTTACACGCTACTTTAAAAGTTGGTAATACGGATCTTATGATTTCTGATACATTCCCAGGTCAAGGGCATGCAGTTGGATCTCAAGTAACAATCGCAATTCAAATTAGTAACGCGGAAAAAGCGAAAGAAGTATTCAATAAGTTACAAGAAGGTGGCGAAGTTATTATGCCACTTCAAGAAACATTCTGGAGCCCAGCATACGGACAAGTAAAAGATAAATTTAGCATTGAATGGCAAATTACAACGTCTACTACTGAACAAAAATAATTTTTGGAAAAGCACCATTTTTAATTGAAATGGTGCTTTTTTTATACGGATTAATTTCGTAGACTAAAGGGAAAAGGGGATGAGCATATGGGAGAAATTTGGCACGGCGGCACCATTTATACGATGAGAGAAGAGAATGAAAAAGTGGACGCTGTTTACGTTGGAAACGGTATGATCGTTGATGTTGGGAGTAAAGAAGAGCTAGAAAATCGGTATGCTGCGGTTACATTGCATGATTTAAAAGGCAAAACAATGATTCCAGGTCTCGTTGATAGCCATATGCATCTTATTGGTCATGGGGAGAGATTACTTCGTCTAGATTTATCAAATTGCACATCATATAGCGAAGTGCTGATTCTCGTTCAGCAACGAGTAGAAGAAGCGCCGAAAGGTTCTTGGATTATCGGAGAGGGCTGGAATGAGAATAACTTTACAGATACGAAAGATGTTCACGCGCGTGATTTAGATGAAATTTCGAAAGAACATCCCATTTTATTAAAGCGAGTTTGTCGTCACGTTACATGGGTGAATTCATACATACTGCAAGAAGCGAATATAACAGAAGCGGCAGAAGATCCAAAAGGCGGGAAAATTGGCCGTGATTCATCAAATATGTTAACAGGGCTTTTATATGAACAAGGACAAGAGTTAATTAAACATGTTCAGCCTGAAATTGATGAAGCCTACTTACAAAGAGCTCTGCAAACAGCGATTAAAGATTGCTGGCAGTATGGCCTCGTTGGTGGGCATACGGAAGATTTAAATTATTACGGTGGTTTTAGAAAAACGCACAATGCGTTTTCTCATGTCATAAAGGAAATGCCATTTAAAGCACATTTACTCGTTCACCATGAAGTAGCACATGAACGAAAAGAATATGAAAATGAGCATTATATTGAATTTGGGGCAATGAAAATTTTTTCTGACGGTTCTTTTGGCGGAAGAACAGCTTTATTAAGTGAACCGTATGAAGATGCGAAGGAAACGAATGGGGTTGCGATTTTCTCACGTGAAGAACTTGCGGAATTAGTGAAGAAAGCACGAGACTTACATATGCCAGTTGCCATTCATACAATTGGTGATTTGTCACTTGAGTATGTCATTGATGCACTCGAATTATATCCACCAGCAGAAGGATTACGTGACCGCATTATTCATTGTCAGCTAGCTCGTGAAGAGTTGATTGAAAGAATGAAAAAATTACAAGCCATTATTGATATACAACCAGTCTTTGTTTCATCGGATTTCCCGTCAGTCATTGAAAAACTAGGAGAGCATCGTCTTCGTTATGCGTACGCTTGGAAGACGTTACTGGAAGCAGGATTACACTGCAATGGGGGCTCTGATGCTCCGATTGAGCAAGTGAATCCGTTTCTAGGCATATATAGCGCTGTTACACGCAGAAGTTTTATTGACGGTGTATGTTATATGCCTGAGGAAAGATTAACGGTATATGAGGCTGTTAATCTATTTACAAAAGGAAGTGCCTATGCAATCGGAAAAGAAGCAAAGCGAGGACAAATTACAAAGGGATACGAGGCAGACTTTACAATATTAGACCGCAATATTTTTGAAATTGAGGCAGAAGAAATAAAAGAAGTACAAGCAGAAATGACCGTAATAGATGGCCAAGTCGTCTATAGAAAAGATGCGTAAAAATATATCAGCGATTTTCGAAATATATCGACCGTAACTCGAAATATATCAGCGATTATTGAAATATATCGACCATAACTCGAAATATATCAGCGATTATTAAAATATATCGACTTACCGACAAAAACTGACAAGAATAGCGGCCGGATAGCGAAATATTGTTGTCCGCGCCAATCGGTGGTAAATAAATAACCGTAGAATTATGGGGCCTCATAATTCTACGGTTATTTTTATACTATAAAAACGTTCTCTGTACTTTTTCCCAGAAAGAGTTGTTTTTTAATTTAACTGTTTTAATTTGTTTATCGCTTAAGCGTACAACAGCTTTTTCCACTTGTTTAATGCTAAGCGCTTCATTATCCATACCGATAACAGGATAATCGTTACCGTCTGGTCTTAGTTTTAAAGTTAATGTACGTTCGTGATTTAAAATGAACGGTGAACCAAGTGTACGGTATGTGTTGTTATTTAAAGATGCTAATTCACTTACTTGGAAGCAAGGGATAAGCGGGTCAACAACTGCACCACGTAACGATTTATTGTAAGCTGTACTTCCTGTTGGAGTAGAGACAACTAAACCGTCACCTCTAAATGTTTCGAAATATAAATTATCAACGTGAACATCTACAACGAATGTTTTAATAATGCTAGAGCGTAATGAGAACTCATTTAAACAATGGAAAGATGTACTGTCATCTACGTCTACCTGAATTGTTGGGTATTTTCGCACTTCAATTTCATTTTTTGTAATTTCTTGAAGGGCTGTATCGACGTGATCAATATGGAAATCGCAGTAGAATGAAATTTCATCTTTCGTAGAAATCCCTGCGTATAAACAATCTTCTCTAAAACCAGTTTTACGAACGGCTTGTAAGAAAGTTGCATCATCTCCAACACTGACGATAGCGTTTGCATTTTTTGGATGATCTAATATGGTAAATCCATTCTCTTCTAAAATACGATAGATTGGTTTCATTTTTTCAACGAGCTGTGCTTTGTCATCACCATAAAAGAAAAATAAATTGCGACGATCTGCCATTATGTATCCCTCCACTGCAGTTAAATTTTCTATGCTTCGTGCTACATATCATTAGAGTCCGTTCCCTCACGATATGTTCAAATAATATATTTCGATATAAATTGTCAAAATACCTTTTTGTTTTTAGAAAAATTTTTATATTCAATCTTATAAAACTCTGTTTAATGATGAATAAAGTTGTCGATAATGGGTACGGAGTGAAAGGATGATACGTATGAAGTGGCTCGTAATTGGAATAATAATTCTTCTCCTTTTTATTTTGTTTATACTATTGTCGAAAATAAAGCTTAAGGTGACATTTTTATATTCAGAAATGGAAAAGCAATGTTTGCTTCAAGTGAAAATATGGATGATTCGATATACATTTGATGTGTTGGAAAGAATTGAGAAACAG
Source organism: Bacillus tropicus (assembly GCF_001884035.1). GTDB lineage: Bacteria > Bacillota > Bacilli > Bacillales > Bacillaceae_G > Bacillus_A > Bacillus_A tropicus. The sequence continues at coordinate 15,286 of NZ_MACG01000056.1, read as the reverse complement.
CAGAAGAAAACAGGACAAAAAATCGAAAAAGCCGAAGAGGACGGCGGACTAGATAATAAAATTATGGCACAACTTGATAGTATGGGGGAACTGATAAAAAAGCTTCAAGAAGTTCATACTATTGTTAAAGATTTTCTCAAACGAGTGAAAATCAATGGTTGGAAATGGCATACGCAAATTGGAGCAGGCGACGCAGCTAGTACTGGAATTGTCACCGGATATGCATGGGGGACAAAAGGAATGGCTGCTGGAGTTGTAGGACAATATATGCATATTGTCGATGTACCAGAATTTGAAATTACTCCTGTTTTTCAAGGGAAAGGGTTTGCGTCAAGATGTGAGTTAACAGCATCTTTTCGTATATTCCGTACTATAAAAACAGCAGTGAAATTACTCGTATTTATGAGAAGGCAAAGATCTGGTACGACAGAAAAATCTGTTCAAGCATAGGGGGGATATAGAATGGACCATCCAATTCAAGGTTTAATGACAACTGCAATGCAGCATTTAAAACAAATGACTGATGTAAATACAATTGTGGGCGATCCAATTAAAGCGGCAGATGGAAGTGTAATTCTTACCGTTTCAAAAGTTAGCTTCGGATTTGCTGCTGGTGGAAGTGAATTTGGTAAAGTAGAACATTCAGGCCGTCATCCATTTGGCGGGGGAAGTGGAGGAGGAGTTTCTATTAATCCTGTTGCTTTTCTTGTTATAAATGGAGAAGGTGTGAAAGTGTTGCATTTAGATAAGCAAACACACGTCATCGATAAAATAATTGAATTAGCGCCACAAGCTGTTGATAAAGTGAAAGAAATGATGGATAAACGAAAAGAAGACGATCCTGAATTTCAAATTTAACGAATAAAGAAGCTGATCAATGGATTAGCTTCTTTAATTTTTTTGTAAATAAAGCGATTTTATTTGCATTATCGATAGGGACAAACTATCATTTACATTGTACATATTTTGTTTAAATAAGGGAGGATTTTCAAGTGGCAAACGTAACTTTTAAAGGTAACCCAATGACTTTAGTTGGAACAGAAGTTAAAGTTGGCGATCAAGCGCCAAACTTCCAAGTGTTAGCAAATGACTTATCTCCAGTAAGTTTAGAAACATACAAAGGTGAAGTAAAATTAATTAGTGTTGTACCTTCAATCGACACAGGTGTATGTGATGCACAAACACGTCGTTTTAACCAAGATGCAGCAGGTATTGAAAACGCAAAAGTATTAACAATTAGCGCTGACTTACCATTCGCTCAAAAACGCTGGTGTGCAGCAAACGGTTTAGAAAATGTTGTTACACTTTCTGACCACCGTGACCTTTCATTCGGTGAAGCTTACGGCTTAGTAATGAAAGAGCTTCGTTTACTTGCTCGTGCAGTATTCGTAGTAGATAGCAATGATAAAGTAGTTTACGTAGAATACGTAAGCGAAGGTACAAGCCATCCAAACTATGAAGCAGCATTAGAAGCAGCTAAATCTGCGAAGTAATGTGAAGAAAATGACCTCTTATAAAGAGGTCATTTTTTCTCATATATTGCTGCATAATGGTACCAATATATGAGAAAAAACGTTATATCATATATAACTTGAAGGGGAGCTCTTTGTAGGAGGTCGCTTTTTCTTTTTGGAAAAAAACACTTTGTGGTATGATATAAGTTATGTGTAAAAGAGAGAAGGAGGAATGTACGTGAGTCAGACAGTAGAAACATTATTTTCTATTTTTGATTCTTCTGCGGTAGTTTTACGTAAAGAATTAGATGTAACATATTTAGAGGCGCTTGTAGAAACAGGTGATAACTTGTTTGAAGGAGCGATTTTACAAGAGGAATTATCAGAATCAGCAATCGAAAGGCTGAATCGTGAATATAGTACGTTTAATGAAGAAACATATAAAGGTGAAGAAATTCGTAAAGCATTTCAGTTAGCCATCTTAAAAGGAATGAAAGAAGGCGTACAAGCGAATCACGAAATGACGCCTGATGCAGTTGGTATGTTCATGAGCTACTTATTTCATAAATTTATGCAAGGTCAAAATGAAATTACTGTGTTAGACCCTGCTATTGGAACAGGCAACTTAATGACTACCGTATTTAATAGCGCCAAAGAAGGACTAACAATGAGTGGATTTGGTGTAGAAGTGGATGAAGTGCTAATTAAACTTGCTTTAGTAAATGCGAATTTACAAAAGCATGCAATCGAATTCTTCCATCAAGATGGACTAGCACCGCTTTATATCGATCCAGTTGATGCAGTTATTTCAGACTTACCGATTGGTTACTATCCAAATGAAATCGGTGCAAGCGAATATAAGTTAAAAGCAGATGAAGGAATGTCATATGCCCACCACTTATTTATTGAACAAAGTGTGAAACATACGAAAGAAGGCGGCTACTTATTCTTCCTAGTACCGAACTTCATTTTTGAAAGTGATCAAGCACCGAAATTACATGCATTTATTAAAGAAACATGCTTTATTCAGGGGTTATTACAGCTACCTGTTTCCATGTTTAAAAACGAGAAAAATGCAAAAAGTATATTTGTTCTCCAAAAGAAAGGCCCTAGTGTAACGATGCCAAAACAGGCATTATTAGTGGAGTTACCTAAATTCTCCAACATGAAGGCGATGGAGGACATTATGGACCAATTAAATACTTGGTTTGCAACGCATAAATAAGGCTAGGTATATGTAACAGGGTTAGTAATTCATGTAGTACAGTTTTATATGATATGTCATATTTTTAAATATATACAAGATTTAACTGAATTTTTTTGAAATCTGTAATATATTTTTTTTCTTGGTGTTACAATTTTTTCACTTGAAATATATGTCGTACGATGTTTAAATTAAAATCGTGAGTATAAAATTTGCTAATGATGAAACGTTTTCATATTTAGTAAATTTGATCAGATAAAATCGAGCGGTTTGTGGAAACATCCACACAACTACCAAGAGAAAAAGGGGCGAAAGACTAGATGTCAAAAATCATCGCGATTAACGCAGGAAGCTCTTCCTTAAAATTCCAATTATTTGAAATGCCAAGTGAAACAGTATTAACAAAAGGTTTAGTAGAACGTATCGGTTTAGAAGATAGTATCTTCACTATTACTGTAGATGGCGAAAAACAAAAAGAAATTACAAACATTCCAGATCACGCAGTAGCAGTTAATATGCTTCTTAAAAAATTAACTGAAAACGGAATCGTTAAATCTCTAGATGAGATTGGCGGTATCGGTCACCGTGTTGTTCACGGCGGCGAAAAATTTGCTGACTCTGTTCTAATTACTGATGAAGTATTAGCTGATATCGAAGAATTAAGCGATTTAGCACCACTTCACAACCCAGCAAACGTTGTTGGTATTAAAGCATTCCAAGAAGTATTACCAAACGTACCAGCAGTAGCAGTATTCGATACAGCATTCCACCAAACAATGCCGGAATCTGCATTCCTATACAGCTTACCATATGAGTACTATGAAAAATTCGGTATCCGTAAATACGGTTTCCATGGAACTTCTCATAAATATGTAACTGAGCGTGCGGCTGAACTATTAGGTCGTCCACTTGAAAGCTTAAGCTTACTTTCTTGTCACTTAGGTAACGGTGCAAGTATCGCAGCAGTAGAAGGCGGTAAATCTATCGATACTTCTATGGGCTTCACTCCACTTGCTGGTGTAACAATGGGTACACGTTCTGGTAACCTTGACCCTGCGTTAATTCCATACATCATGGAAAAAACAGGTCAAACAGTAGAAGAAGTGGTTAACGTATTAAACAAGAAGAGTGGTATGTTAGGTCTTACTGGTTTCTCTAGTGACCTACGTGACATCATTGCGAAAGAAGAAGAAGGCGACCACCGTGCGAAAGTAGCACTTGATGTATTCGTAAGCCGTATCCACAAATACATCGGTTCTTACACTGCTCGTATGAAAGGTGTAGACGCAATCATCTTCACAGCTGGTGTAGGTGAAAACAGTGCGATTATTCGTGAGCGCGTATTAGAAGGCCTTGAGTACATGGGTGTATACTTCGATGCAAAACGTAATAACGTATTCGGTGAGGAAGCATTCATCAACTTCCCACACTCTCCAGTAAAAATTATTGTAATTCCAACTGACGAAGAAGTTATGATCGCTCGTGACGTACTACGTCTTGGAGATATTGGTTAATATACTATATGAAAAGAAAGACGAGATCCTATAGGATTTCGTCTTTTTTCTATTGGAGATAGTTCAAAATTCCATCCGGATAGAGTACTTTCTTCTTCTGAATGAATGCTGTCAGGGGAATCCATCTCGCATACGATACTGTTTGCTCATCTTGTATATTCAGTAATTCCATTCCATATAGTGATGTGTCTAATAAGCGTAAAGAATATAGTTGAATGATTTCATGAGCAATTTCTCCATTAAGATGAAAGATGTTTTCTAAGCAACCTACATAATCGGTAATTTCCACTTCTGTATGAAGCTCTTCTTGAAATTCACGAATAACAGTATGTGCGGATTTTTCACCAAGTTCAATTGAACCACCAAGAGGTCGGTAATATGTTTCATCGCCTGTATGATATTCTTGTACGAGAAGGCGACTGTCATGTATAGCAAGACCGAAAGCTTTTGCACGTGGATACATATACAATCACTCCTTATTTATTTTGTATAAGGATGATTATAATGTATTGCGTAATAAAAGTGTCGTGTATTTAAGAATGTGGTCGAATTACGATGCCATTAAATAAGTCATTCCAAAATGCTTTATTGTACTGAAATACATCCATAATAGGGCAGTTTATAACGCAAATATTTTGTAATCCCCAATCTTCTTCTACAACAGTTGGTACATCTGCAGGAATGAGTAATAGGACAGAAAAATTATGTTTGACTATTTGAGATAAAATGTGTTCCAAGGAACGTGCTTCTTCGTATGTCCCTCCAGTTCGAATAAATAATATCGATTCTGCCGTTTCAATTGTATTTAGAAAACGATTAATTCGATGCTCATAATTTAGCTTGATTTCTGAATAAGAAGGCCAAGAAGTTGGTGTGTTTACATCTGTTTTAAAGTCATGACAGGAGTCGATTTCATAAAGATTGTCCCTTAGTCTTAATTTCGCATCATCATCCCAAAATGAGATGAAGGATAAATTTTCGAACTGTAAAAAACGGTCAAATCGATTTTGTAATAATACATTCACTTTTTCTAATGAAGGGCTTAGCATAAAATCGATAACACCAAAAAATGGTGATAATTCGAATTGATATAACGCCCAAGCAGGCCAGCAGTTTTGTCCTAAGCTAAATACTGCATGATATTCTTTTTTTATATCGGATAGATTCATGTGATTCATCTCATCCTTTTTGTTACTATTTTATGCTACTCAAAAATGGTATGTGAATAAAGATAGACAAGCATATTTGCAAAGAATAAGCAGAAATATGTTACAATAGAAAAAAATCGAACGAGGTGGTTGTTACGATGCGATCGAAGCGAGAACAAGCCATTTTAGACAATATAAAAGAATGGGAATCGCAATTAGTTGAGCAAGAAGCGACTGATTTTCAAAAAATGTTTGATAAATGGGTACATACTACAATTGCGAAACTACCTGAGAAAAAACGAAAAGATTTCTTTACGAAAGCAGATGGATGGCTCTTTCATTTGCATGCATTGATTCAAAGTTCACAATCACAGTTAGAGGCGCGTAATCGTATTTTAGGAACATCGAGATTATTTGACGAATCGATTGAGCAACTAGAGGATTTAAAAGCATTATCTATTGATCAATTAACATACATAGCAGAGCAGCAAACAGCACGCCATCGCCTATATTCATTCGTACAAGGCGGAGCAACGGGTGCTGGGGGTTTATTATTATTAACAGCTGATTTTCCGGTTATGATTGCGTTAAATGTGAAGGCTGTTCAACTTATTGCAACGTCATTTGGGCATGATGTGAACAAGCCATATGAAATGATGCTTGCGTTAAAGGTATTTCATGCGTCATTACTACCGGGAAGACTTCAGCAATACGCATGGTACAATTTACTGCAAGAGCTAGAGCAAGAAGATTCGTTCTTCTACGAAGGAGACGAAGCGGTGTTACAACCAGCTTCTACTGAAATTATCTTAAAACAAATTTTGAAAACATTTTCGATTTATGCTCTTCGTCGTAAATTATTCCAAGGTATTCCGGTAATTGGAATGGCAATCGGGTCTACAGTGAATTATCGTTTAACAAGAAACGTTACTGAATTTGCAAATAGATTTTATCAAGTGCGCCACATAGTCGAGAAGGAAAAAAGAGCATAAAAAAAGCGAGAGGCCGAAGCCTTTCGCTTTTTTAATTTGTTGCATGCTTTTTGGACATTGGAATAGATACTGGTTGCTTTTCTTCTGCTTTTTCTGTTTTTGGATAATAAATTAAATCCAATGTTTTTGCCTGTACGGCAATCGAAAGAATAGTAAAAGCAATTTCTGTCCAATTTAAATAATATAATGAAAGCGCAAGAACAATCGCGTCAAAGACGAAGAAAATTTGCCCAATTGTAAAACGTGTTTTTTTACTTAATACAATTGTTAAAATATCGTCCCCACCGGTTGCACCGCCAAATCGCAATATAAAACCGAGTCCAATACCAGCTAACGCACCGCCAACTACTGCAGCTATAAATAAATTGTTTGATAAATCGACCGTAAATGGAGAATAATTTTCCATAAGAGAATAAAATACTCCGAATGAAATTGAACCTAAGAATGAATAGCCAACCATTTTTCTACCTAAAAATGAAGCGCACAGTAAAATAATTGGGATATCCATAATTACAGTTGAAATAGATGGTGAAATATCATAAAAATTTTGGATGAATAGTGCAATACCTACAAAGCCACCTTCTGTTAAGTGGTTTTGGAAGTGAATGTGATATAGCGCTGCTGCTAAAATAAATGAACCGATTAAAACCATAAAAATTTCTTTAATAATTTGTCGACTTTGGATGTTCCTCATCGTTATTCCTTCTTTCCGTAGTTAGTAGTCCTTTTTGTGTTGTAAACTAACTACGAGCTCACATGTAGCTTTCAGTTAGTTTACGAAAAAACTAACTACGCTATATGTCGCTGAAGAAATAACGAATAATCCTCTCGTCCATCAATTCTCCCTACCTTCGTTTTAGTTTAAGTCTTAAAACGACTAAACAAAACGTGGAGTAGGATTCTTCATTTAGCAATCCTGCTCTTCTTTGTTTTGTTTAGCTAGTAACAATTAAGTCCTAAACAAAACGCTATGTGTAAGAAGAGTCTTTTTTTTGCCAAATTATCCTTCGGGCAATCATAATTTCCCCACTCTCGTATTTTTTTCGCTAGACTAAAGTATCTGAGCTAGAAAATACGCTACGTGTATGATTCGTCAATACGATGCCACATGCTCCTTCGAGCGATCATGATATCAAAATCCCTTCCTTCAAGATTTATATTATTATATCATACTTTCAAAAAATGTATGCGGATGGAAACCGACAATAACCGGAGGAAATCTACAAAAATTGTTATGTTTAAATATTTTTGTAGAAAAGCCTAAGTTATTTTGGAGAATTGGACAGTTTTTTTTAGTTTGTCCAATAAGTAAGAAAAGAGGAGTTTCTATTCAGTTGTATTTTTATCATCATTTTTATCTTTAAAAAACGCATCCCAGCTAATCACACTTAAAAAAGTTAAAGCGATAATAACAAAAGCGCGCATAAGCTTAAGACCTCCTTTTGTACATAGTATATGAATCATTCACTTCCGAATGTGTCATTTTTTACAAGTCTTAACTATTATGAGGGTATATTAATATAGATAGATGAAAGGGGGAGTGAAGATATGCTAAAAGACATGTTTAAAAGAAAAGAATTAACATGTGTTATATGTCAGAAAAAGATTGAATATGAAGAAGAGCTAGTTGCTTTTGTAAAGTTGCCGAAAGAAAGAAGTATATTAGTTGGCCCATTTGATGTGTGCTTGGCGAAAACAGCACAAGAGATATATTGTAAATCGTGTTACGACAAAAAAGCATGACCCAAAATAATTGAGGGGCATGCTTTTTTCATTGGTGAGCTTTTCCCTCGGATACATTTTGAGTAAGTCGATACCAAAGCCAAAGGTCATTAATGATGGAAGCGAGATCGGCAATTTCTGAATTAAGTTTGCAAGAAATTTCGAAGTCTTCTTCGTTATTTAAATGATGTTGTTTTGCATTTATATAGTGTTCCAGTTCTTTTATACGATCAGGAATTTTCCCGCGAACTTGTTCCCATTTTAATAAAATAGCATGTTGCATTTTTTCGGGGATATCTTCCCAGTCTTCTTGTAAATGCGGAATTTCAATTCCGAGATGTTCATCGTATAAGAAATATTTTTCCATAAGTCCACCCCCGTTTTCCTGCTTATATTGTACATAAAAATAGAAAGAAGTTCGACGAAATTGTTTGAAAAAATTTGAAAATGACCCTTGATACATTTTGTAAAAGGTGTTAAAGTGTGAATTATTATAAAAGAAAATGAATATTTATTCTTTAGGGGGATGCAAAATGGAGAAGAAAAAAGTTGTATTAGCATATTCCGGAGGTCTTGATACTTCCGTTGCAATTAAATGGTTACAAGAGAAGAATTATGATATTATCGCGCTTTGTTTAGACTTAGGGGAAGGTAAAGACTTAGCATTTGTAAAAGAAAAGGCACTTTCAGTAGGTGCAATTAAATCATATATGATTGATGTTCAAGAAGAATTTGCAAACGAATATGCATTGATGGCGATGCAAGCGCACACGTTATACGAAGGGAAATACCCTCTCGTTTCGGCCCTATCACGCCCACTTATCGCGAAGAAGTTAGTGGAAATTGCAGAACAAGAAGGAGCGACTGCAGTTGCACATGGATGTACAGGGAAAGGGAATGATCAAGTTCGTTTTGAAGTTTCTATTCAAGCGTTAAATCCTTATTTAGAAGTGATTGCACCTGTACGTGAATGGAAATGGTCACGTGAAGAAGAAATTGCCTATGCAAAAGAAAACAATGTACCAATTCCGATTAATTTAGATAGCCCGTTTTCAATTGATCAAAACTTATGGGGACGCAGTAATGAATGTGGTATTTTAGAAGATCCATGGGCAGCGCCGCCAGAAGATGCATATGAGATGACATTGGCATTAGAAGATACACCGAATAAACCAGAGTTTGTAGAAATTGGCTTTGAAGCAGGCGTGCCGACTACTTTAAATGGTACTTCATATCCACTTTCAGAACTAATTAAAACGTTAAATGCACTTGCTGGAAAACATGGCGTTGGACGTATCGATCACGTAGAAAATCGCCTTGTCGGTATTAAATCGCGTGAAGTATACGAATGCCCAGCAGCAATGACATTAATTACGGCGCACAAGGAACTTGAAGATTTAACACTCGTAAAAGAAGTAGCGCATTTTAAACCGATGATTGAGCAAAAAATAACAGAGCTTATTTATAACGGTTTATGGTTCTCACCTTTAAAACAAGCGCTTTATGCTTTCTTACAAGAAACGCAAAAGAATGTAACAGGCATGGTGCGTGTGAAATTATTTAAAGGTCATGCAATTGTAGAAGGACGTAAATCTGAGTACTCTTTATACGATGAAAAATTAGCAACGTATACTGCTCAGGATGAATTTAATCATGATGCAGCAGTTGGATTCATTTCATTATTCGGTTTACCGACGAAAGTATACAGCCAAGTGAATCAAAAGAAGGTGGAAGCGTGAGCAAACTTTGGGGCGGACGTTTTACAGAAGAAGCGGAAGCATGGGTTGAAGAGTTCGGAGCATCCATCTCCTTCGATCAACAATTAGTAAATCAAGATATAAAGGGAAGTATTGCGCACGTAACGATGCTAGCAAAGCAGGGCATCGTTACGAAAGAAGAAGCAGAGAAAATAAAGATAGGTCTTCAATATTTATTAGAAGAAGCGAAACAAAATAAATTGAATTTTTCGGTTGAAGCGGAAGACATTCATTTGAATATCGAAAAGATGTTAATTGAAAAAATCGGTGAAGTAGGCGGGAAACTTCATACTGGCCGAAGTCGTAACGATCAAGTGGCGACAGATATGCACTTATATTTAAAAGAAAAAGTAGAACATATTATGAAAGCTACAAAACAATTGCAGACGGTTCTTGTTCATCAAGCAGAAAATAATATTGAAACGATTATGCCTGGCTATACGCACTTACAGCGTGCTCAGCCAATTTCATTTGCACATCATATTCTCGCTTATTTTTGGATGTTAGAGCGTGATGTGAATCGTTATGAAGATTCGTTAAAGCGTATTAACATTTCGCCATTAGGAGCAGGAGCGTTAGCTGGGACAACATTCCCGATTGACCGAGAATATAGTGCGGAGCTTCTTGGATTTCATGGAATCTATGAAAATAGTTTAGATGCAGTAAGTGATCGTGATTTCATACTGGAGTTCCTAAGTAACTCATCTATGCTTATGATGCATTTATCACGCTTTTGCGAAGAACTTATTTTATGGAGTAGCCAAGAGTTTCAATTTATTGAAATGAGCGATCAATATGCAACGGGAAGCAGCATTATGCCGCAAAAGAAAAACCCGGATATGGCAGAACTTATTCGTGGTAAAACAGGCAGAGTGTACGGTAATTTATTTAGTTTACTTACAGTAATGAAAGGATTACCGCTCGCTTACAATAAAGATTTGCAAGAAGATAAAGAGGGCATGTTTGATACAGTAAAAACAGTAGAAGGATGCCTTCATATTATGGCAGGCATGCTAGAGACGATGACTGTAAACAAAGAAAAAATGGGGCAAGCTGTAACGCAAGATTTCTCTAACGCAACAGAAATTGCCGACTACTTAGCAAACAAAGGACTACCATTCCGTCAAGCTCATGAAATTGTTGGAAAGCTAGTGCTGCACTGCACACAAAAAGGAATTTATTTAGTAGATGTACCACTTGCAACGTATAAAGAAATGAGCTCGTTATTTGAAGAAGATTTGTATGAAGTGTTGTCACCATATGCAGCTGTAAAGCGTCGTAACAGTGCTGGCGGGACTGGATTTGAGCAAATTAAAAAAGCTTTGGAGAAGGCGAAGGGGTTAGTTGGAGAGTTTGTGGGAATTAAATGATGCATAATTAGAAGGTAAGGTGCTTTTTTAGAAAGCACCTTACCTTTTTGTACTTAGACTTTTAGCAGAGTATCTATCATTTTATAATTATTTTTCATAATCATAAAATGATGTTTCTCATGTATCGCTAATAGTTGAATAGATTGAATCAAATTAGGATAGTGAGCAATTGGATCTAAAAATACGATATGCCCTGCAATATTTTCTTCTATATTTTGAACAAGTTTTTTTATTTCATTTGTTTCACGTGTAAGTAATTCTTCTAATTGAGTTACATTCATAGATTGATAGACTTTTTTTGAAGGGATTAAAATCCAAGGTGCTTTCATTCCTTTGCCATGCTTTTCTTTATATTCGGCATAAATGTCATGTGTTTCAGTGGCAAATGGGGCGTTTTTTCTTAGCTTTGCATAAGGGATAAGGGTGAAAGAGAATTTAATTGCTACTTTAAGCATCTTTGCAATTAAATATAAGTGATAAAAGTGTTCACCAATAGACCATTTTTTGTCCTCTTTCCTATACCATAGTTGTTCTTGTGATAGTGAATGGAGCTGAGGGAGGGACTCGTTCCTTTGTATATGTAATGTATGAAAATGTTTTGAGATATTTTCAGATTTCATATTTTTATATCCTCCACGATTTTTCCTAATTATAACATTTTTCGTGTGGATGTAAGTAAGCCTAGAGCAATCTGCTCTAGGCTTACAATGTATCGATTAATCGTACTTATGTCGATCTTCCGTAATTCGAATATACTCAATATCCATCAAATCTCTAAGCAATGCACCGTTACTTAGTTCAACTCCATGTTTCTCTTTAAAATGAGTACGAATCGTATCTAACATTTCGATTTCTTTCCCATTCACATCTAAAATAATACGTTCAGAATCATCCATGTTGCATCCTCCTTTTTTAAACATATATATTTTGTCCGTCTATTTCTAAAAAATGTATGTTAATGTAATGTTAGGAAATAAGAAAGGGATGGAAAATGAGACGTATTTATTTTATAGGGCTAATTTTGTATAGCTTAATTGTATTACACGTTGCATTCCCAAATATCTTTTCATTTGAGGATGTAGAAACAGTACATATCGGGATATTTATCTTTATTCTATTTGTAGTAGACTGCTGTATTTCGATATGGCTTTCGAAAAGAAAACATGTACAAGATAAAAAAGAAATGGAACGAAAAAAGAGAAAACGTTCATTTTGGATGATGACATACTGTTTATCTTTAGTGCTTACGGCTGCTTTTTTTAGTGAACATATTCCATTAGAAAGAGTAAATATTGGATTTGGAGCGTTCGTATTTGCATACTATTTTTTCATGCACTTTCTTCCTTATATGAAAGAAAAGCGAGGAGAAGAGGAAGATCCGCTTGTAGAAGAAGCGAGAGAACAAGAGCATAAGAGAATAGAAGAAGATATACAGAAACTTGGGGAACAAAAATGGTATTTGAAATCTAAAATTATATATGTTCTTTGCTTTATTACGCCGCCAATTGGTTATTTGTATGTTTTATGCCTTCGTAAAAAAATGACAGAAGATGCAAGGCAATCTTATTTAACAGTAGCTACGATTATGATGGCATTGTGGTCTTTAAAGTTTCTACCTCCTTATATATTGGCAATTACCGTTGTTGTTATAGCTTGTCTTGTATTTCTAGTAAAATATGTGAAATGAAAAACACCAAGCCCGTGTGGACTTGGTGTTTTATTTATAAATTAAAGATCACCTTGCTCCTCATCACCACGAACAACAAGGACATCGCATTTCGCATAGCGAATAATATGTTCAGAGACGCTACCAATTAGGAAACGTTCAACAGCATTTAAACCAGTTGCACCACACATAATTAAATCTACTTTATGATTTGGAGCGATTTCTTTTGAAATTTTTGATTTAGGATTACCAAATTCTAATACAGTTTCAATTTTTTCAAGGCCAGCTTCAAGCGCAGTTTTTTTGTAGTCTTCTAATAAGTCTTCTGCAAATAGATTTGCACGTTCAGCAATTGCACGGCTATAAGCTTCTACTGCTGAGTATGCTTTTACATCAACGATATGAGCAATAGTTAATGTTGCATTGTTGCGTTTTGCGACTTGAATTGCTTTTTTAAAGGCTTTTTCTGCTTCTTTAGAACCATCCACCGCGATTAAAATATTTGTATATGTATTATTCATAGTAAATTCCTCCCAATCATTTTTATTACCGTTTACAACTTTATTATAAAACAAATTTTGGTAATGTGCTTGTCGGAAACGTTACAGAATTTCGAAAACTCTGTTTTGATTCATTTTAGTTGTAATTGGTGCGAGAACTTGTTACATATGAACTATAGCAATTTAAAAGGGGGCCGTTTTGTGAGACACGCGCTCATTACAGCCGGTACGAAAGGTTTAGGAAAGCAAGTAACAGAAAAGTTATTGGCTAAAGGATATTCAGTAACAGTAACGTATCATAGCGATATCACGGCTATGGAAAAGATGAAAGAAACATATAAAAATATGGAAGAGCGTCTACAATTCGTGCAAGCGGATGTCACGAAAAAGGAAGATTTACATAAAATAGTAGAAGAAGCGATAAGCCGTTTTGGCAAAATTGATTTCTTAATTAATAATGCTGGTCCATATGTATTTGAACGAAAAAAGTTAGTCGATTATGAAGAAGATGAATGGAATGAAATGATTCAGGGTAATTTAACAGCGGTATTTCATTTGTTGAAACTTGTCGTTCCGGTTATGAGAAAACAGAACTTTGGCCGTATTATTAATTACGGATTTCAAGGGGCGGATAGCGCACCGGGATGGATTTATCGTTCAGCTTTTGCCGCAGCGAAAGTAGGACTTGTTTCATTAACGAAAACAGTTGCTTACGAAGAAGCTGAATATGGTATTACTGCAAATATGGTATGTCCTGGTGATATTATTGGTGAAATGAAAGAAGCGACGATTCAAGAAGCACGTCAGTTGAAAGAACGTAACACACCAATTGGTAGATCTGGAACAGGCGAAGATATCGCAAGAACGATTTCGTTTTTATGTGAGGACGATTCCGATATGATTACCGGTACAATTATTGAAGTGACTGGTGCAGTAGATGTTATTCATAGACATCGATAGAGAAAAATAAAGAGAAGTTTCGAATAATTGGACAGTTTATCCTTTATGCAAAGAGGTGCGGATAATACTGTCCTTTAATGTAAGATTAAATCTATCGGAAAACTTGTATTATTTTTTGTCAAATATTGAGATATTATGTTAAAATATAAGAGCGTAGAAAGCGCTTTAAAAAATGATTCAGGGGTCATTTCATAACTCAAGGGGGAACTAATCATGCGTATCGGTATTCCAACAGAAATTAAAAACAATGAAAACCGCGTGGCAATGACGCCAGCGGGAGCAGTACATTTAGTACAAAATGGTCATGAAGTTTTTGTTCAAAAAGGAGCAGGTTTAGGATCTGGTTTTACGGATGAAGAATACGTACAAGCTGGTGCGAAACTTGTTGAAACTGCTGAAGAAGCATGGAATCAAGATATGGTTATGAAGGTAAAAGAGCCAGTAGCAAGTGAATACGGCTATTTCCGTGAAGGTTTAATTTTATTCACATACTTACACTTAGCTCCAGAACCAGAATTAACGAAAGCATTAATGGATAACAAAGTTGTATCAATTGCATACGAAACAGTACAATTAGACAATCGTTCACTACCATTACTTGCACCTATGAGTGAAGTAGCAGGTCGTATGTCTGCACAAATCGGTGCACAATTCCTTGAGAAAAACAAAGGCGGTAAAGGTATTTTACTTGCAGGCGTTCCAGGGGTAAAACGCGGCAAAGTAACAATTATCGGCGGTGGTCAAGCTGGTACAAACGCAGCGAAGATTGCGGTAGGTTTAGGTGCAGATGTAACAATCATCGACTTAAGTGCAGAACGTCTTCGTCAACTAGATGACATTTTCGGTAACCAAGTAAAAACATTAATGTCTAATCCATACAACATTGCAGAAGCTGTAAAAGAATCTGATCTTGTTATTGGTGCAGTATTAATTCCAGGTGCAAAAGCGCCAAAACTTGTAACAGAAGAAATGATTCAATCAATGGAGCCAGGTTCTGTC
>NZ_MACG01000055.1 GCF_001884035.1 Bacillus tropicus | reverse complement strand
ATGGTACAGTGATTGCGACGCAAGAAGTAAGCAAAGCAACAGGTTGGAAATATGAATTCAAAGATTTAGCAGCGTACGATGCTAATGGAGTAGCGTACAAGTATAAAGTGAAAGAACAGCCAGTAGCCGGATATGAATCAAAAGTAAGTGGCACTGACATCACAAATACAAAAGTAGGCGAAACGAAAGTAGAAGGAACAAAAACTTGGAGCGATAACAATGCAACAGATCGTCCAAGTTCGATTAAAGTAGACCTTTTACAAAATGGTAAAGTAGTAGATACAAAAGAAGTAACAGCAGAAACAAACTGGAAGTATACGTTTGAAAAGCTACAAGCATACGATGCAAACGGAGTAGCGTACAAGTATGAAGTGAAAGAACAACCAGTAGCTGGATATAAATCTGAAGTAAAAGGTTATGACATCACAAATACAAAAATCAAGGACAAACCAAATGTAGATCCGAAAGATCCAAGCACAGATCCGAAAGATCCAAGCACAGATCCGAAAGATCCAAGCACAGATCCGAAAGATCCAAGCACAGATCCGAAAGATCCAAGTACAGATCCAAAAGATCCAAACACAAACACAAATAACAATAGCGATTCAAAAGTTCCACCTACTACAGAAAATGATAAGCAAACCTTACTTCCTAACACAGGAGGAACATCAGCAGGAATGAGTTCAATTCTTGGAGGTATGGTATTGTTCCTTTTAGGTGGAATCCTATTCGCTCGTCAGCGAATTAAATAATAAAGAAGCCTTAGATTATTAATTACACTGTAATCTGAGTAGCTGACAAATTAAAAAATTACTATTGATATTGCGCCCTTTAGGTAAGTATTCAAAAACACTTCACAATAAGGTGAAGGGAAGAATGCAGCCTGAAGGGTTTTTTTTATAGAAAAAAGGGAACAATTTCAAGGTGGACTCAATCAGTGGCTCTAAAATGATAACAAAATCGTTTTTAAGAAGCCCATTATCATTGTTCCATAAGCTTAGAGCGTGGTATCTCATGTAATTTAAGGTCAATGCTATGTTTCATTAAGTTTTGGATGAATGCATAGCCATTTTTATAGCTAATTTAGAAATAGCATTTTGTAAAGCTTTGTTCTTGAGTAGCTGATGTAACGTTTATTTTAGGAATGAAGGTATTAGTTTCTGAAGTTCAAGTTAACACAACTGCAAGAGCACCTTTTTACAATCGAAAAATCTTCTCATTAGATGTAATCAATAGTATTTTAAATTTTTTATTCTACATAATGCTATATGATTTATATCCTTTATTTATATATTACGATTTTAATTATACACTATAATACCATGTAATAAATATGCTTTTATGCATATTTATTTTTTCTTAATAAACAGCCACCGATTAATCGGTGGCTTGAAATAGTATTAAGCGGCTTTCTCTCCTGTTTTTACAGTGGAATGAAGGCTATTATAGACGCCTGTACCAATGACCTCTAATGCCATTTTCATACGTTCAGGTGAAATATTCTCAAATACGTTATCTTGAGGTGTGTGATATACCTTTTCGATATGATAGATTAATGGATCCCAGCTATCGACACCCATCCAAATAAATAGAGCGGCAGGAATGCCAACTTCAGCAAATGGTACGTGATCACTAGAGCCGAATTTTCCTTGCAGTACAAGGTCATTATTTAACTGTTTACCTGCTTGCAAGGCTGCGTCTGTTACAAGGTTTGGAGAACCGTTAGGCGTCATAGCATATAAATTCTTTGCTTTATCGTAATTTGTTGCAACCATGTCTGCATTAAAGACACCTAAAATTCGATCGCGTTCTTTTTGGGACAGACTATTAACATAATAATCGGAGCCAAGTAAGCCAGTTTCCTCAGAACCAAAAGCAATAAAGCGAATTTCTTTATCAGTTTCTACATTTTGAAAAGCACGAGCTAACTCTAATACTAATCCTGTACCAGAAGCATTATCGTTTGCTCCAGGTGCTCCAACGACACTATCGTAGTGTGAACTTACAACGACAGCTTTTTCATTACCTGTACTATTTTTGGGTTTCTTTTTAGCGATGACGTTTAAGGATGTTAAATTAGATTCATGTCTTGCTTTTAGGGAAAGAATTGTCGCCCCTTTTTTAGCAATTTCTTCTTTAAATGCATTTCCTTGCGCATAAGCAAGACCGAAGACAGGGATAGATTGCTTTTTCGTTAGACGAGGATTGAAAGTTTGTCCGTAGTTCCCGCGACCGCCAATTAAACTGTATAAAAGAACACCTTTTGCTCCTTTGCTAACAGCATTTTCAACTTGTTTATTGTAGTCTGCTACTGTTGTTCCTCTTTCGAATAGAACAATTTTTCCGTTTACTTCATTTGGGATATCCTCTAATTTTGTCCCACCTTGAACAAAGATAAGAGGAGCAGTAACAGCCTCTGTAGAAATTAGTGCGTTAGGGGCAGCACCAGCTTGCCAATTACGCTTTGTGGATAATGGTGATTCGATAAATCCAACGTATTGATCCGGCACTTGGAATGGTTGATATTCTACTTCATAGCCCATTGATTTAAGCTGCATACCAACGTAGCGAGAAGCCCATTCCTCAGATTTTGTTCCACCGGGGCGAGGACCAATTGTTTCGGATAAGAAACGGATGTGTTCGATAGCGCGGCTTGCATCAACTTGTTTTGTGATAGGTGAAGTCTGTGTGATTTCTGACGTGGAATCAGCTTTGGCTTGTCCAATCGGAGCTAAGCTAACAGCCAGTGATACAGCAAGCAAAGAGCTTACTATTTTTTGTTTCAAAGATTTTTTCATTTTTTCCTCTCCTATTCTTCTATTCTCTCTGACTGACAAAAGAAGACGGATAATGACTTCATTTTACCTTTACCTTTTTTGTTTTTCAATATTCTGACATTGAGAAATAAAAAAACGCTATATGCACATTTGCATATTTTTGACGGAGATATGTATGCTATCATTTTAAACGAAGGTTCGCTTTCTGTTTGGAAAGCTCCTACATTGCATGAATCTAGTGTACCCAAACTTTAGATTATGTAGGGAAAAGAATCCCATAGGGTTTCTTTTCTCATGTTTGAATCATGTGATGATAAATATGTTTCCGCATTTCATACTTATTATCAGTGATATATGTAAGGCATCCATATGAAAATACGAGGCTGTTCAAAGGTTTTCCGTACTTTTGGACAGCCTCACCCCGTTAAAAGGACGATACTTTATGTATCGTCCTTTTTTATACTTCTGTTAAAATAATCGGTTCGCCGCGTGTTACGACAACTGTATGTTCGCATTGTGCAACAAGGCTTTTATCAGGTGTAACGAATGTCCAACCATCATCGCCACGTTCGATAATATGATCAGCTTTCATAGAAATGAATGGCTCTACAGCGATAACAAGACCGTCTTTTAGAAGCGCATTATCCATTGGATCAAAATAGCTTAAAATGTGGTTTGGTGCTTCATGTAAGCTAAGACCAATACCGTGGCCAGTTAAGTTTTGAATAACATTGTATCCATTTTTATGTGCAAAGTTTGAAACGGCACGACCAATTTGGTTTTGTTTTGAACCAGCTTTCACCTTTTTCATTGCTGCCCAAAAGGCATCAACAGCTGCTTGGCAAAGCTTTTCTTTTGCTTCATCTTCTCCAAGTACAAATGAAATACCTGTATCTGCATAATAACCATCAAGTGCTGCAGATACGTCGACATTTACAAGATCGCCTTCTTTTAATACACGATCACCTGGAATACCGTGAGCAACTTCTTCATTTACACTGATGCAAGTTACGCCAGGGAAATCATATTCTTTTTCAGGTGCAGAAATAGCACCATGCTCATCTAATACTTTTTTGCCGATCAAATCAAGCTCTTTCGTTGTCATACCTGGCTTCGCTTCTTTTTTCATTTCTTCACGTGCAAGCGCAACGATGCGGCCGATTTTTCGTAAGCCTTCTAAATCTTGTTCATTACGAATAATCATGAAAACCACTGTCCTTCCTCGAATATATATCTTACCCGATTGTATCATGTTTATTTTCATCCTGCTACTTGCTTGCAGTACGCGGATTGATTCCTCTCATAAAGAATACATGACAATTGTCATATCGATGTCATGACGCATCATACTGTTTCCTAAGTTTTCCAAGTAATACAATGTAAATATAAGAAACAGCGGGGGTGGAGAGATGGAAAAGATTATTGAAGTAAATAGTGTTTCTAAAACATTTAAACATAAAAAAGCAGTAAATAACGTTTCATTTCATGTGAATAAAGGAGAAATCGTAGCACTGCTTGGACCGAATGGTGCAGGGAAAACGACGACGATGTCGATGATGCTTGGATTAAAGGATCCGACGGAAGGAACGGTTTCTACATTTGGAAAGAGTCCAAAGCATAGAGATGTTCGTAATAGAATCGGCGCGATGCTACAAGAAGTAAGTGTCATTGATAGCATTACGGTGGAAGAGGCAATTGAGTTATTCCGCAGCTATTATACGAATCCGGTAGCGAAAGAAACGTTGCTACAGTTATCGAATTTAAAATCAGAACGAAAGCAAAGATGTGAGAAATTATCAGGTGGTCAAAAGAGAAGGTTAAATTTCGCACTCGCACTTGCGGGAAATCCAGATTTGTTATTTTTAGATGAGCCGACAGTTGGAATGGATATTACGTCTCGAAGAACATTTTGGGAAACAATTCGAAAGTTAGCAAGTGAAGGGAAAACGATTATTTTAACAACGCACTATTTAGAAGAAGCAGATGCGTTGGCGAATCGTATTTTATTATTTGCGAACGGAAAGATTATCGCAGATGGTACACCGAATGAGATGAAGGCAACGATTTCACGAAAAACAATCACGTTTTATTCGAAGGAAAGTATTCCGGCAAAATTACTAAAAGAATTACCAAACGTAACAGAAGTACAATCAAAAGAAGGGCACTTCACTTTAACAACTGAAGATACAGATGCAACGTTAAAAGCAATTTATCAAAAGAACTTACCTGTAACAGATGTTTCAGTTGAACGTGGAAGTCTTGATGAAGCATTTGAACAGTTTGTCGCAAATCAGAAGGAGGAGATCGCATGAGAGCTTTATGGATGCAATGCAAAATAGAAATTTTACGTACATTCCGTAATAAATTATTTATCTTTTTCTCATTATTAATGCCAGTTATGTTTTACTATATTTTCACAAATGTTGTTCAAGTGCCGCAAAACGGGGATGCGTGGAAAGCACACTATTTAATTTCGATGGCAACTTTCAGTATTGTAGGGACAGCACTTTTTAGTTTTGGTGTGAGAATTTCACAAGAAAAAGGGCAGGGGTGGACACATCTTTTAAAAATTACACCACTTCCAGAGGGAGCATATATAACAGCTAAAATCATCGCTCAAACTGTAGTGAATGCTTTTTCAATCTTAGTTATCTTTATCGCAGGAATATTAATTAATCATGTTGAGTTAACAGTAGGGCAATGGATTGGTGCTGGATTATGGTTGTTGTTAGGTGTGACACCATTTTTAGCGTTAGGGACAGTAATAGGTTCTATTAAGAAAGCGGATGCTGCTGCGGGCTTAGCAAATATTTTAAATATGTGTTTAGCAATTCTTGGTGGCTTATGGATGCCAATCGAAGTATTCCCGAAAATCTTAAGATCTATTGGTGAATGGACACCAACATACCATTTTGGAAGTGGTGCATGGGATATTATTGCTGGAAAATCAGTTGGTTGGGAAAATATCGCGGTATTAGGAGGTTATTTCCTTATATTTGTTGTAGTATCAATATATATAAGAAAAAGACAGGAAGCGGTATAAATGATAGAGAAGAAGAGGATTGAGATTTTTCCAAAACATATGGGTTTCTTTCCGTATATGTTTCTCGTGTATTTATTATTTCCAATTTACCATTTAGCACAAGTGTCAGGATGGAAGTTTGTGCTAGGGAGCGGTATGTTGATACTTTTTCTTATCACATACCGTCAGCTTTATTTTGTGCAAAAGACGTTTGTTTTTTGGGCATGTATTCAAATGGTACTCATCTTTTTATTTGCTTTATTTTATAATCCTTTCATGATATTCTTTGGCTTTTTCACGGCAAGTGCGATGGGATTTGCGCCAAATAAGAAAGTATTTCGAGTGCTATTGTATCTGTTAGTTGTAATGCTCGGAACATTTGTATTTATAAATATGAATCAACTAACACCGACAAGTTTAGTAAA
This sequence comes from Bacillus tropicus, assembly GCF_001884035.1. Classification (GTDB taxonomy): domain Bacteria; phylum Bacillota; class Bacilli; order Bacillales; family Bacillaceae_G; genus Bacillus_A; species Bacillus_A tropicus. Next base: position 52,489 of record NZ_MACG01000055.1, on the reverse strand, counting down.
TATCGTTCCGATGTTTATTTTAATGCTTCTTACACCATTTGGAATGCGTAATTTTAATCAGAAAAAGATGTTAAGAAATCAATTAAATGAAGCAAACGAGCAAATTAAAGATTTAGTAAAGCGAGAAGAACGTCAGCGGATTGCAAGAGATCTTCATGACACGCTCGGGCATACGCTATCTCTTATTACGTTAAAAAGTCAGCTCGTGGAGAAGTTAATTGTGAAAAATCCAGAACGCGCAAGTGTGGAAGCGAAAGAAATTACACAAACATCACGTACCGCTTTAAAGCAGCTAAGAGAATTAATTTCTGATATGCGCATGATTACAGTAGAAGAAGAGCTTGAGCAAATAAAAGCGATCTTACAAGCTGCTAATATCGAACTAGAAGTGAAGCAGGAAGCAAGTTCAAGTTCGTTATCACCCATTGAACAAAATATTTTAGGAATGTGTTTACGTGAAGCTGTTACGAATGTTGTAAAGCATAGTAAGGCGACGCGTTGCGTAGTTTCTGTACTAGAATCACAAGGTGAATTGATTTTGACAGTAGAAGATAATGGAATCGGCTTAGCGGATCAAAATTACGATGGGAATGGTATTCGTGGTATGAAGGAGCGAATCGCTCTTATTGATGGATTTGTTGAACTGGGTACGATTAATCCAGGGACACTATTAATAGTAAAAGTTCCAGTTGTTATTAGAACAGGAAAAGATGAGGTGAAGGCATGATTCGTATCATTATTGCAGAAGATCAACGGATGCTTCGTGGTGCGTTAGGAGCTTTACTTGATTTAGAAGATGATATTGAGGTAATTGGGCAAGCGGCGAACGGGGAAGAGGCGCTAAAATTAATTGAAACACTAAAACCCGACATAAGTATTATGGATATTGAAATGCCGATTCAAAGTGGATTAGATGTTGCGGAAACTTTAAAGAAAGAAAAGTCATCATGCAAAGTAATAATTTTAACAACGTTTGCACGGCCGGGATATTTTGAAAGAGCAATGAAAGCTAGTGTGCACGGTTATTTATTGAAGGATAGCCCAAGTGAAGATTTAGCTGCATCTATTCGTAATGTAATGAGAGGTAAACGAGAGATCTCTCAAGATTTAATGTTCGGCTTATGGCAGGAACAAAATCCGTTATCAGATCGCGAAAAAGAAGTATTGCTACTTGCAAAAGAAGGAAAGACGGCAAATGAAATTGCAAAGGCCCTTTATCTTTCGCCTGGTACAGTACGTAATTATATTTCTGAAGTATTAGCGAAGCTTGATGCGAAAAATAGAATTGAGGCAATTACAATTGCGGAAGAAAAGGGATGGATATGAAAAGAAGTTTACCTATAAGTGGTAAACTTCTTTTTTTCTTGTACACAACAATTTCGTTAGAGAATTTTGATTCAGTTGCATCGCTTGGAATTTGGATTGTATTATGTAGATTTTACTTCATTTTTCGACAAAAAATTTGTTATAGTAAGACTAAGATTAGGTTGTTGGTCTAAATTCCTTAAAAATTTACCGATAACAGTTGTAATTACTCCATGTTTATCTACTTTGACAATGAGATCTTGACCGTATACTTTATAGTTTTATAAGTTTGTGCAAGGCGAATTTCGGTTTGATTTTGTTTAATTTCTTTATTTATTTGTAGGTTGGAAATCTACATTCATTTCAGTTAGCACTTACTATTGTTGAGTTTTAGCCTCGTTTACTACACCTTTTAAATATTTTTTCGTAATATTTTCTTTCGTATCATTTTGAGGTTGTGTTAATTTCCCAATTGTTAAACTAGGCTGAACGATTTCAAGTTTTACTTCATTCCTGTCTAATTATTGGGTGTGAATATCTTCTGTTGATAAAAGAAAAAGAAGACCGAATGTAACGAAAGCATGGGCAAGTTTTCTATAATGTATTTATAAAACTGTTAATCTATTATTGTATGTGAGATGAATTGTATGAAAAATTTGCCGAATTTTATATATATTATGCATTATTTCATGTCAAAAAATGTCGAATTCACATTATGGTAGTGGTATGACAACTTAGCAAATTAGATTGTTCTAATGGGATGGTGAGTAAGTATGCACGCAGAAAAATTAGGAAGTGAAATTAAGAAAATTAGGGTAATGAGGGGATTGACACAAAAACAGTTATCAGAGAACATATGTCATCAATCGGAAGTGAGCCGAATTGAATCGGGTGCGGTATACCCAAGTATGGATATATTGCAAGGTATTGCAGCAAAATTGCAAGTTCCCATTATTCATTTTTATGAAGTACTCATTTATTCGGATATTGAAAGAAAAAAGCAGTTTAAAGATCAAATCATTATGCTGTGTAAGCAAAAGAAATATAAAGAGATTTACACTAGAGTATGGAATGAGCTGAAAAAGGAAGAATATCATCCGGAATTCCAGCAGTTTCTTCAATGGCAATATCATGTAGCAGCTTACATACTGAAGAAAATCGATTACGAATATTGTATTTTAGAATTGAAAAAATTGTTAAATCAACAATTAGCGGGAATAGATGTATACCAAAATCTTTATATAGAAAATGCAATTGCAAATATTTATGCTGAAAATAGCTATTTTAAGAAGAGTATTGAGTTGTTTGAAGATATATTAAAACAATTAGAGGCATTGCATGATAATGAAGAATTTGCCGTGAAGGTAAGGTATAATCATGCAAAAGCACTATACTTAGATGAGCAATATGAAGAGTCACTTTATCAAGTAAATAAAGCGATTGAAATATCATGCCGAATTAATAGTATGGCATTAATTGGACAGTTATATTATCAAAGAGGTGAATGCTTAGGGAAATTGGGGCATGAAGAGGCTGAGATTGAAGATGCATATAAAAAGGCAAGTTTCTTTTTTGATATATTAGAAATGCATGCATATAAAGAAGCGATTGCAGATAAAATCAGCAGATAGACAACCTAAAAAATGGATATGCATAATTGCATAGGATATGGATAAATTTTCATGATATATTAAAATAAAAATGTGGGTGATGGAATATGAAGAAACTACTTATTGGTAGTCTATTAACGTTAGCAATGGCATGGGGTATTTCATTAGGCGATACAGCATTAGAGAAAAGCCAAGTAATTTCTCATAATGATCAAGAGGTACAATTAGCTGGAGATCTACCTTTTGAATATTAAAAAACAACCGTCTTACTTAGACGGTTGTTTTTTTGTGGAGTAATCTCCAAACATCTTTACTAGAAACAGGCTTACTAATAAAGAACCCTTGAATGTGGTCACAGTGTTGCTCATATAAAAACTTCCATTGTTCTTCGGTCTCTACACCTTCTGCAATCACTTCTAAATTTAGTTCTTTTGATAGTGTAATAATGGACGAAATAATCGCTTCCTCTAAAGGGCTAGTTGTAATTCCGCAAATAAATTCTCTAGCAATTTTTAATGTGTTAATTGGATATTTTGTTAAATAAGCTAAAGAACTATAACCAGTTCCAAAGTCATCAATTGAAATTTGAATACCAAGATTTTGAAGCTGTTCTAGTTTTGTAACTACAGATTGATTTTGATTAATGGCGATACTTTCTGTAATTTCAATATCTAGTGCTTCTGGTTTTAACTCTGTTTCTTCTAAAACCTTTGAAATAGTTGGGATTAAATCTGCATGGTTAAATTGAACAACAGATAAATTTACACCGACTTTTAAGTGAGAGAAACCTTGATTGTGCCATCTTTTTGCTTCTAAGCAAGCAGTACGTAAAATCCAATTTCCAAGTTCAATAATGAATCCAGTTTCCTCTGCTAGAGGAATAAATTGGGCTGGGGATACGATACCAAGCTTTGGATGTTTCCAACGAATTAATGCTTCAAAACCGATAATTTGTTTTGTTTTTGTGCTTACTTGCGGCTGATATTCAAGGAAGAATTCATTTTGTTGTAATGCTTTTGAAAGTTCTCCTTCTAAGAAGTTACTCTCATTTTGAGCGATACTCATCTCTTTTGAGAAGAAAACAAATCGGTTTTTTCCATTTGCTTTCGCGCGATACATAGCCATATCGGCATTTTTCATTAATTCTGTTACATCTGTTCCATAATCAGGGTACATTGCAATGCCGATACTCGGTGTAATAGACAGTTCTTCGCCTTGAATGAAGAATGGTTTGTTTAAAATATTTAAAATCTGTTCAGCTATAAAAGCTGCACTTTTTTCTGAGTACATATCTGGTAATAGAATTGTAAACTCATCTCCGCCTTGGCGAGCAACGACATCTTTTGAACGTAAGCAACCGCGTAATCGTTTTGCTACTTCAATTAATAATAAGTCTCCGACGTCATGACCAAGTCTATCGTTAATTTTTTTGAATCGATCTAAATCAAGAAACATGACGGCAACATCATTTGCGCTAGTTTGAGCTGTATTTAAAATGTTTTTTAAATCCTTTTCGAACTTGCGGCGATTTGGTAATCCAGTAAGTGCATCATGAAAGGCTAAATGCTCTACTTGTTTTTGTTTTTCATATAAAGTTGTAATATCACGTGCTATGCCAAACATCCCAACAACTTCTTTGTTTATGAAAGTAGGGATGAGTGTAATGTGAAGGTAATAGTAATAACCTTCTTTTTCTTTTGTGCGAACTTCTAAAGTTTGTGGTCTACCTTCTTTCGTTAATTGTAAAGCTTTCTTTAGTAAATCATGGTCTTTTGAGTCAATAAAGTGTAAAAGAGAATAGCTTTCAACTTCACAATAGTAGGCAGTAAATAAGCTTTCACAAGCTGTATTAGATTGTTGGAAAATACCATACATATTTAAAGAGAAAACAGCATCCGGATGATCTTCGAATAAAGATTTATAGCGTTGTTCACTCTTTGATAACGCAGATGCACCTTCTTCAACCTTGCCTTCTAGTTGTGTAGTCAACCGTTCGTATGTATCGATTAGTGCCTGATTATCTTTCCACATATAAAGTTGTCGTAAGAATAATAAGATGAGAGATAATACTAGACCGATCAACATGAACTTATCATCCCAAGGTTGAAAGATAATAAAAGAAAAAGTAATGATTATACTAAAATAAGGTAATATAAAGCGTACATAATCAAACCGATAATATTTTGTTTTCGTTTCGTGCTGCATTGGTTTATCCAAAATGTATAGTATGGATGATAAACCGATTAATAAAATTGAAGCAGTATGTATTAAGTAAGAGACTTCAGAAGAAGGTTTTATCCCTGCGTTTAATTGAAACAGGTGTATATATCCGTACACGAGTATAATAGTAAAGCCGATAATTAATGAAATTCTGCTAGAAGAATATTGTTCTCTTCTATATAGACTAATAACGGCGTAAATTACTAATGATTGTGCAATAAAATATCCAATTAAAATCCAGGTATCTGTTGTTAACATAAGAAAGCTTGAAACGTCCAAAATAAAAGTTAAGGTAAAATAAATATTCATAATAATGATAAAGATGCTATCGAATGAAAATTGAGCTAGGCCTCTAATAGAGTAATGTTTTATGAACTTTATAGCAAAGCCAGAAAAGAGCAAAATATATTGTACGATAAAAAAGGGTAACGCCTTATATGAGAATATGACTTGGTCATATATAGAAAGTGAATGAAGAAATAAAGTTATCTCCATTGTCAATCCACATAGGCAAGTGCATAGTACTAAAACCCAAAATAGTTTGTCGCCGTGCTTCATTTTCTTAATTGCTTTATATAGGCAATAGCAAGAAAAGAGTGTAGCGAAATAAAATAAGAAGAGAATTCCAGTTTCTTTTATATTTAAGTCCTTAGGGATAAGAAATATCCAAAGAGAAAATATAATTATATATATCGTGACAAAGTGTACGTATTTTTTTTGATTAATCATATTATGACTCCGTTTCAATAAGGTTGAATCACAGGTGGAAAATACTAATTCCAATCATAGCATATAAAATAGGGTGTTTTTTACTGAAAAAATTACTTTTTTTGAAAAAAATAGCTCAACATTACAATTTACCATTGTAATGTTGAGCTATTTATTCTTTTTATCCCCCTTATAGAGGATAATTCATGTATGAATTGCAGCATCGCTAAATCTTTTTGTTTACTTTCAATCATAATATCGAAATTATGATTGATTTTTTTTGCAACGTGTAAGAAAGGTTTAATAAACTCTAAATCAATATATTCAGCGTGAGCCCTAAATTCCTTTTTTGATTTAGGGGAGGAAATGTGAACTTTAGGAGGGATATTTGTATGTGACCAAGTTTCAAAAATTTCAGGAAGCAACACTTCTAGCGGTTCCTCGCAAAGATTTGCCATGTGATGATGATAATCAAATACGAAAGGGATTTTTTCTTTTTGGCAAATAGATAAAGTTTCAGCTGTTGTATATGTTTTATCATCGTTTTCAAGTGTCATTTGCTTTTTTATATGTGCAGGAAGTTTTTTTATGTTTTCATGGAAACGTTCAACCGCTTTTTCTTTATTTCCATAGGCGCCACCTATATGGATGTTAATATAAGAAGTATCTGCAATTCCTATTGTATCTAATACTTTATAATGATAGGTCATATCTGTAATAGCGTTAGTTGTAATATGTGGCTTGTCGCTTGTAAATAGAGTAAATTGATTTGGATGAAAACTTACTCGTAAATTATGTTCTTTAATTAATGACCCAATTTTACGCCAAAGCGGTGTAAATGCCCCGATATAATCAAACTCGACTTCGGGATGTGTTGCAAGCGGGACAATGGAAGAAGACAAGCGATATAACGGGATTTCATGCGCTATATTGTAATGAAGAATACGTATTGTATGCTCAAGATTTTGCCTTGTAACATCGTATAATTTATCTTCTCGCTCTTGTTTACTGAGCTTTTGAAAGCTTGTAAATGTTATCGTTTTAGCCGGAGAACAGTCCCATAGCGCCATTGCATGTGAGACATATCCGAACCGCATAATCATAATGAATACACCTCTTTTATTTATAGGAAGAAAGCAAGTATCGTTCCTATCCATTCTTTTCCTCTATCAATAAGAGAAAGTGGGCTAACATCTTTAAAGGAAAGTAATGACGCATTTTCTAGATCTTCATGGAATTTGTTTTTTACTGTTTGTATAAAATGTTTATCGTATAAAATGCAATTGATTTCATGGTTAATATATAAACTTCTCATATCAAAGTTTGCAGTTCCAATATCGCAAATATAATCATCCACTATAATAACCTTAGCGTGAAAAAAACCTTGTTGAAATGCGTAAATATTACACCCGGCTCGTATTAACTTTCGGCAATATGGGAATTTTGCTTCTCGAACAAGGGCATGATCAGCTTTTTCTGGAACGAGAACCGTAATTTGAACCCCACGTTTTCGTGCTTTTAATAATGCGTTCATAATTTTTTTTCCAGGAATGAAGTATGGTGTACCGATAAAGAGTTCCTTTTTTGCCCCTTCAATTAAATGTAAAAAGGTATGTTGTAAATATGCACCATCAGTCGGAATAAATTGATGTTGGATAGTACCCGGTTGCAGTTCCGGAAAATAAAGAGAAGCATCCAATAAATTTTGGTTTGTATCATCAAACCAGTCATGTAAAAATTGTTTTTGTAAATCCTGTACTCCTTCGCCTGTAAGACGTAAATGATAGTCTCTCCATAATCCTAATCGTTCATTATGTCCCAAATACTCTTCACCAATATTAAATCCTCCAATATAACCAATTTTCCCGTCAATAACTGTAATTTTCCTATGGTTTCTTTGATTTGCAGAGAAGAAAGGAAAAGGAAACTTTACTTTGTGACAAAATGAAAAAGAGACACCATGTTTTTGGAGGGAGCGAATTGCCTCGTTTGATAAATGGTGGCTTCCCAATCGATCGAGTAAAAGTCTTACTTCAATACCTTCCTTTGCCTTATCAATAAGTAACTTTAAAAATTCACGACTGATTTTATCGTTTTTTACAATGAAGAACAAAACGTGCACATGGTGTTTGGCCTGTGTTATATCAGTAAATAGGGCGTCATATAAATCTTTTCCGTATGTATAAAGGTGAAAATCACTTTGACGTAAAGGGAAAGAACGAGAACGTACACGCTTTAAATGAACAATTCTCCCATAAGAAAAATCGATTACAATCCAGAGAGCAATACCTATTAATAAGAGAGATAAGAAGAACATGAGTAAATTCCCTCCTTCACGGTCTTTTCACCATCAGTTTTGTATAAATTATACTTTCACTTTATCCCGTTACTTGCTTGCTAATAATGAGTAGGGAATGAACAGCGTCTTACTCACTTAAAGTTTCACTTTATAGTTTCACCGAAATAAACAGCTTTATGAAAAAATATGTTGTTGTATAACAAAAAACTGTTGACTGAATGCTCACTCATTATATAATGAAGGTAGGGGATAAAATTCAGAAAATTATATGTTTTTGAAGATTCTAAAAAAGAAAGAGGGCTTACAAAGAGAGGGGTAGCATAAAAATGAATAGCTTACTGATCATTAATTGGCTGGCTGCCATTGCTGTTATTGCTTATGCGGGATATTTGTTTGTGTATCTTATACGAACGAGGATGGCCTACATACAGTTAGGAAAAAAGATTGAATTTGACCGTCGTTTTAAAGAGCGTTGGGATCTCCTTAAGGTTAATGTTTTCGGCCAGAAAAAGCTGCTGAAAGATAAAAAGAGCGGCATTATTCACGTTATGTTCTTTTATGGATTTATTCTTGTCCAATTTGGAGCAATTGACTTCGTTTGGAAAGGACTCGCACCAGGATCACATCTTCCACTTGGACCACTATACCCTGCATTTACATTCTTCCAGGAAATTGTCACACTTGTTATTTTAATTGCAGTCTTTTGGGCTTTTCATAGACGCTATGTTGAGAAGCTAGTTCGTTTAAAACGTAATTTCAAATCAGGTCTTGTTCTTATCTTTATCGGTGGCTTAATGATTTCTGTGCTACTTGGTAATGGAATGGGAATTATATGGCATGGCGAGGAGCTTTCGTGGAGTGAGCCAATCGCTTCTGCAATCGCTTACGTTTTCTCGGGGATAAATGAAACCGTAGCCATTTCTGTGTTCTATTTCTCTTGGTGGGTGCATTTACTAATTTTGTTAACGTTTTTAGTTTATGTTCCACAATCGAAACACGCGCATTTAATTGCGGGACCAGCTAATGTTTTCTTCGGTCGTCTTTCAAATCCAGGGAAACTTGAAAAGATTGATTTTGAAGATGAAACACAAGAAACATTTGGTGTTGGTAAAATTGAAGACTTTAGACAAAATCAGCTTATTGACTTATACGCTTGCGTAGAGTGTGGTCGTTGTACAAATATGTGTCCGGCAACAGGAACAGGGAAAATGTTATCGCCGATGGATTTAATTTTAAAACTTCGCGATCATTTAACTGATAAAGGAGCAGCAGTAACATCAAAAGCGCCTTGGGTTCCAGTAGTTGCTTTTAATAATACACAAGGAAATCAATTAGCGATGATGGCAGCTGGGAAAGGGCAACAAGAATCAGCAGCTGCAACACTCGCTTACGATCCAAGTTTAATCGGAGATGTTATTACAGAAGAAGAGATTTGGGCTTGTACAACGTGTCGTAACTGTGAAGACCAGTGTCCGGTTATGAATGAGCATGTTGATAAGATTATTGATTTACGCCGCTATCTCGTTTTAACAGAAGGAAAGATGGATGCGGAAGCACAGCGTGCGATGACAAACATCGAGCGTCAAGGGAATCCGTGGGGTCTAAACCGTAAAGAGCGCGAAACTTGGCGCCAAGGTGATGATGAAGTAACAGTTCCAACTGTAAAAGAAAAATCAAAAGCTGGCGAGGAGTTCGAATATTTATTCTGGGTTGGTTCAATGGGATCATATGATAATCGTAGTCAGAAGATTGCGATATCGTTTGCGAAGTTGATGAACGAAGCAGGCATTTCATTTGCGATACTCGGTAATAAAGAGAAGAACTCTGGAGATACACCGCGCCGCCTAGGAAATGAATTTGTCTTCCAAGAGATGGCGACAAAAAATATCGAGGAATTTGAAAAAGCAGGAGTGAAGAAAATCGTTACGATTGATCCTCATGCTTATAACACATTTAAAAATGAGTATCCAGACTTTGGCTTGCAAGCAGAAGTCTATCATCATACAGAACTGTTAGCTCAGTGGGTGAAAGAAGGACGCTTAAAACCTGTTCACGCTATTGAGGAAACAGTTACGTACCATGATTCCTGTTACTTAGGAAGATACAACGAAGTATACGAAGCGCCACGAGACATTTTGAAAGCGATTCCTGGTGTGAATCTTGTAGAAATGGCACGTAACCGTGAAACGGGAATGTGCTGTGGAGCAGGTGGTGGCTTAATGTGGATGGAGGAAACAACAGGTTCTCGTATTAACGTTGCTCGTACAGAACAAGCGCTAGCTGTGCAACCATCCATTATCGGTACAGGTTGTCCATATTGCTTAACGATGATTAGTGATGGGACGAAAGCGAAAGAAGTAGAAGAGAAGGTTCAAACGCTTGATGTAACAGAGATTTTAGAACGCTCTGTTATCGGACAGAAGAAAGAAGCGATGTAATTTGCAAGTATGAATACAACTTTAGAGAGAGGTGCAATGATTGCACCTCTTCTCAACGTAACAATGCCGAGCGAGCGCTCGGTGCTAAAAAAAGAAATGGGGGAAAGAAACATGAGTAAAACAGTTATTTTAAGTGCTGCAAGAACACCGGTTGGGAAATTTGGAGGATCTTTAAAAGATGTAAAAGCAACAGAACTTGGAGGAATTGCAATTAAAGCGGCACTGGAAAGAGCAAATGTTTCTGCTAGTGATGTTGAGGAAGTTATATTCGGAACGGTTATTCAAGGTGGGCAGGGACAAATTCCATCGCGCCAAGCGGCGAGGGCTGCTGGAATCCCTTGGGAAGTGCAGACGGAAACAGTGAATAAAGTTTGTGCATCAGGGCTTCGTGCGGTTACGTTAGCCGATCAAATTATTCGTACTGGCGATCAATCATTGATTGTAGCTGGCGGTATGGAATCGATGAGTAACAGTCCTTACATTTTACGAGGAGCAAGATGGGGATACAGAATGGGTAACAACGAAGTCATTGATTTAAACGTTGCTGACGGTTTAACATGCGCATTTTCAGGCATACACATGGGTGTTTATGGCGGAGAAGTTGCGAAGGAAGATGGGATTTCTCGCGAAGCGCAAGATGAATGGGCATATCGTAGCCATCAGCGTGCGGTTTCGGCACATAAAGAAGGACGTTTTGAAGAGGAAATCGTGCCAGTAACGATTCCACAAAGAAAAGGCGATCCTATTGTCGTTGCAAAGGATGAGGCGCCACGCGCGGATACAACAATTGAAAAGCTAGCAAAATTAAAACCTGTATTTGATAAAACAGCGACGGTGACAGCTGGTAATGCACCAGGACTAAACGATGGTGGTGCTGCACTTGTATTAATGAGCGAAGACAGAGCGAAGCAAGAAGGAAGAAAGCCGTTAGCGACAATTTTGGCACATACAGCAATTGCAGTGGAGTCTAAAGATTTCCCGAGAACACCAGGTTATGCAATTAACGCATTGCTTGAAAAAACAGGAAAGACAATTGAAGACATTGATTTATTCGAGATTAATGAAGCATTTGCAGCGGTAGCAATTGCAAGTACAGAAATCGCAGGAATTGACCCGGAAAAATTGAATGTAAATGGCGGCGCAGTGGCGATGGGACATCCGATTGGAGCAAGTGGAGCGCGCATTATCGTTACACTAATCCATGCACTTAAGCAACGCGGTGGCGGAATTGGGATTGCTTCGATTTGTAGCGGTGGCGGTCAAGGCGATGCAGTGATGATTGAAGTTCACTAATTAAGATTGGAAGGTATATAGTTTATTGAAAATTAAGGGGGAAGAAGAAATGAGTGTACAAAAAATTGTTGTAATTGGTGCAGGACAAATGGGGTCAGGAATTGCGCAAGTATGTGCAATGGCAGGATATGACGTGAAGGTACAAGATTTAAAACAAGAGCAATTAGATAGAGGATTGGCTATCATTACGAAAAACTTAGTGCGCCAAGTAGAAAAAGGACGTATGAAGGAAGAAGAGAAAGAAGCAACTTTAAATCGTCTTACAGTAACGCTTGACTTAGATTGTGTGAAGGAAGCGGATCTTATTATTGAAGCAGCTGTTGAGAAAATGGATATTAAAAAGAAAATCTTTGCGAATCTAGATGAAATTGCTCCAGAACACGCAATTTTAGCGACGAATACGTCATCTCTACCAATTACAGAAATTGCAGCGGTAACGAAGCGTCCGGAAAAAGTGATCGGTATGCACTTTATGAATCCCGTTCCGGTTATGAAACTTGTTGAAATTATTCGTGGTTTGGCTACAGATGATGCGGTATATGAAACAATTGAAGATATTACGAAAAAAATTGGCAAAGTACCAGTTGAAGTAAATGATTTCCCAGGATTTGTATCGAACCGTATTTTATTACCGATGATTAACGAAGCAATCTATACGTTATATGAAGGTGTAGCGACGAAAGAAGCAATTGATGAAGTAATGAAACTGGGTATGAATCACCCGATGGGTCCTTTAACGCTCGCTGATTTTATCGGCTTAGACACGTGTTTATACATTATGGAAGTGTTGCATGAAGGTTTAGGTGATAGTAAATACCGCCCATGTCCATTACTACGTAAGTACGTAAATGCAGGATGGTTAGGACGTAAAACAGGTCGTGGTTTCTACGTTTACGAATAAATCCCCCTTTGTTACAAAGTAGTGGTCTTACCAAATTGTTAAAAGGATATATAGCAAATGGAGGCGGAGTATATGAACTTTCGTTTTAATGAAGAGCAGCAAATGATGAGGAAAATGGTTCGAGATTTTGCACAGAAGGAAATAGCTCCCTTTGTTCCTAGTATGGAACAAGGGGTGTTCCCAAAAGAGATTTTGCAGAAGATGGGTGAGCTTGGATTAATGGGGATTCCAGCGCCTGCAAAATACGGCGGTGCAGAAATGGATTTTATTTCTTACATTTTAGCAATTGAAGAAATTTCAAAGGTAAGTGCAACGGTTGGTGTAATTTTAGCTGTACATACGTCAGTTGGAATGAACCCGATTTTATATTTCGGAACAGAAGAACAGAAAGAAAAATACGTTTCTAAACTTGCGACTGGTGAATATTTAGGTGCATTTGCATTAACAGAACCAAATGCAGGATCGGATGCAGGAAGTTTGAAATCAAGAGCTGTAAAGAAAGGCGATCATTACATTATTAATGGATCGAAAGTGTTCATTACAAATGGAGGTGAAGCAAGTACATATATTGTATTCGCTTCTACAAATCCAGAGGCAGGAAAGAGTGGGATTTCTGCATTTATAGTAGAGAAAGATACACCAGGCTTAATTATCGGTAAAGATGAGCATAAAATGGGGCTTCTCGGTTCTCGCACAGTACAACTTACGTTCGAGGATATGAAAGTACCGGCTGAGAATTTACTTGGTGAAGAAGGACAAGGATTTAAGGTAGCGATGGCGAATTTAGATGTTGGACGAATTGGAATTGGGGCGCAAGCATTAGGTATTGCTGAAGCGGCGCTTGCATGTGCGATTGATTATGCGAAAGAGCGTGAGCAATTCGGAAAGGCAATTGCGGCGCAGCAAGGGATTGGCTTCAAACTTGCAGATATGGCAACTAGTGTAGAAGCGGCGCGATTACTTGTATATAGGGCGGCATCGCTAAGAGCGCAAGGATTACCATGTGGTAAAGAAGCATCTATTGCGAAATTATTCGCTTCTAAAACAGCTGTTGAAGTTGCGATTGAAGCAGTGCAAGTATTTGGTGGTTACGGTTATACGAAAGACTATCCGGTAGAAAGATTTTTCCGTGATGCGAAAATAACGCAAATATATGAAGGAACGAGTGAAATACAGAAACTTGTTATTAGCCGAGCTTTATAAAAGCACAAGGGGGAGACGGACATGCATTTTAAACTATCAGAAGAACATGAAATGATAAGAAAAATGGTTCGGGATTTTGCTAAGAACGAAGTAGCGCCGACAGCAGCTGAGCGTGATGAAGAAGAGAGATTTGATCGCGCACTATTTGATCAAATGGCTGAGCTTGGTTTAACTGGAATTCCGTGGCCTGAAGAATACGGCGGAATTGGAAGCGATTACTTGGCGTATGTAATTGCTATTGAAGAATTATCACGCGTATGTGCTTCTACAGGTGTAACATTGTCTGCACATACGTCACTTGCTGGTTGGCCAATTTTTAAATTTGGAACAGAGGAGCAAAAGCAAACGTTTTTACGACCGATGGCTGAAGGAAGGAAAATTGGTGCATACGGCTTAACGGAGCCAGGATCTGGATCGGATGCTGGTGGAATGAAGACAATCGCCAAAAAAGATGGAGACCATTACGTTTTAAATGGATCGAAAATATTTATTACAAATGGCGGTATTGCCGACATTTATGTTGTATTCGCGTTAACCGATCCTGAATCGAAGCAGCGTGGTACGAGCGCATTTATTGTGGAAAGTGATACACCAGGATTCTCAGTTGGGAAGAAGGAGAGCAAGTTAGGGATTCGCTCTTCACCAACAACTGAAATTATGTTCGAAGATTGCCGCATTCCTGTAGAGAATTTACTAGGGGAAGAAGGACAAGGGTTTAAGATAGCGATGCAAACATTAGATGGTGGCCGTAACGGTATTGCGGCGCAAGCGGTTGGTATTGCACAAGGGGCTTTAGATGCTTCCGTAGCATATGCAAGAGAGCGTCATCAGTTTGGGAAGCCAATTGCAGCGCAACAAGGAATTGGCTTTAAGCTAGCAGATATGGCAACGGATGTGGAGGCGGCGCGTCTTCTAACATACCAAGCAGCTTGGCTTGAATCGGAAGGGCTTCCGTACGGGAAAGAGTCGGCGATGTCAAAAGTATTTGCAGGCGATGCAGCGATGAAGGTGACGACTGAAGCGGTACAAGTATTCGGTGGTTACGGTTATACGAAAGATTATCCAGTAGAGCGTTATATGCGAGATGCAAAGATTACACAGATATATGAAGGAACACAAGAGATTCAAAGGCTCGTAATTTCTCGTATGTTAACGAAGTAGGATCAAAAGCGTAGGTATTTTCCTACGCTTTTTCCTTCCAAAAAATAATAGAGAGAGGTGAAGGAGATGGTTAAACATAATGTGCACGCATCAGTAAAAGATGAAAAGTTAGTCGCGTTAAGGCGTGAACAAATGATTAAAGGTGCAGTGCAATTGTTTAAGCAAAAAGGATTTCCACGTACAACAACGAGAGAAATTGCAAAGGCGGCCGGATTTAGTATCGGTACACTTTATGAATACATCCGTACAAAAGATGATGTTTTATATTTAGTTTGTGATAGTATTTATGAACATGTAAAAGAAAGATTAGAGGAAGTAGTTTGTACAGAAAAAGGAAGTATAGAAAGTTTAAAGATAGCAATAACGAACTACTTTAAAGTGATGGACGAATTGCAGGAAGAAGTATTGATAATGTATCAAGAGGTACGTTTTTTACCGAAAGAATCACTTCCGTATGTATTAGAAAAGGAGTTTCAAATGGTAGGAATGTTCGAGAATATTTTAGAACAGTGTACGGAAAATGGAACATTTACATTAAATAAAAAAGAAATACAGCTTCTTGCGCATAATATTTTTATACAAGGACAAATGTGGGGATTTAGACGTTGGGCGCTGCAAAAACTATATACGCTCGAAGAATATACAGAAATGCAAATTAGGTATGTACTGCAAGGAGCCCATATGCTTCCGAAATAAGAAATAGACAAATTATAAATTTATTACCCTATAAAAGTTTCCCGTTTTTTTTGTAGCATATTTGTGCGACTTTTGTTTATAATGAATAGTATGGATTTTTTTAAGCAGACCGTTATATATAAGGTTATATTTGATGAAAGGAAGTGCCGCATAAGTGGATTTTAAGCAATATTCACCAGAAGAGCTAAAAGAATGTTCAATGATTGAAGTTGTACATAGCGTTTTAGGGGATAAAAGACAAGCAACGACATTCAACGAGTTGGTTCAAGAAATCGCTCAAGTGCTGGGACTATCTCAAGAGCAAGTTAATGCGAAACTCGCACAATTTTATACAGACTTAAACATCGATGGACGTTTCATTAATTTAGGAGAAAATCGTTGGGGGTTACGCAGCTGGTACCCATACGAGCAAATTGATGAAGAAATCTTGCCTCAACCAAAACCGAAGAAGAAACGTAAAGTTGAAGACGACGGTTTTGACGACTACATTGAAGAAGATGAAGATGACTTCGACGATGCAGACGTAAATGAAGACGAAGATGATGATGTAGAAGATTTGGACAAGGTTCTTGAAGACGAAGACGGCGATGACGATGATCTTGATGATTTAGATGAAGATGATGAAGATGACTTCGCTGAAGAGGAACTTGAGTACGATGAAACTGAAGAAGAAGAAGAGGAAGAACTGTAGTTCTTGACTTTTCATTATCGTCCATGTAGAATCATTTTTGGGCTCTTTAAAAAAGGACGATAATACTTTTAAAGTGTAAATATAAAAGAAAATTGCTCCCTACTTATTACTTTATGTGATGAGGGGAGCAATTTTCTTTTTTGTTTTTTGTTTAGAAAATAAAAAGAGTCTAACAATAAGATGGATACAGTGTTATCTACATACGTTGCGCTTTGCAACGGTGATTATATAACAGCAAAATAGAAGGGAGCTTTTTCATGACTAAGTATATTTTTGTAACAGGCGGTGTAGTATCGTCTTTAGGAAAAGGTATTACAGCAGCATCTCTTGGAAGACTTTTAAAAAATCGTGGTTTAAACGTAACGATTCAAAAGTTTGATCCATACATTAACGTAGACCCAGGGACTATGAGCCCATATCAACACGGTGAGGTATTCGTAACAGATGATGGTGCAGAAACTGACTTAGACCTTGGTCACTATGAGCGTTTCATCGACATCAACTTAAATAAATACAGCAACGTAACAACAGGTAAAATTTACTCTTCAGTTCTTCAAAAAGAGCGTCGTGGTGAATACCTAGGAGGAACAGTTCAAGTTATTCCTCACATTACTAACGAAATTAAAGAGCGCGTATACCGTTCTGGTCGCGAAACAAACGCGGACGTTGTTATTACAGAAATTGGTGGAACTGTTGGTGACATCGAGTCTCTACCATTCTTAGAAGCAATCCGTCAAATTAAGAGCGACATCGGTCGTGACAATGTAATGTACATTCACTGTACGTTAATCCCGTACTTAAAAGCAGCGGGTGAAATGAAAACAAAACCAACACAACATAGCGTTAAAGAGCTTCGCAGCTTAGGTATTCAACCAAATATTATCGTTGTTCGTACAGAAATGCCTGTTTCTCAAGATATGAAAGACAAGCTTGCATTATTCTGTGATATTGATACAAAAGCAGTTATCGAAGCACGCGATGCAGATACTTTATATGCAGTTCCATTATCTCTTCAAGAGCAAAATATGGACCAAATCGTTTGCGATCACTTAAAATTAGACAATCCAGCTGCCGATATGACAGAGTGGACTGCGCTAGTTGAAAAAGTGCGTAACCTTTCTAAGAAAACAAAAATCGCTCTTGTTGGTAAATACGTAGAGCTTCAAGATGCATACATTTCTGTTGTAGAAGCACTTCGTCATGCAGGTTACTCTTTCGACACAGATGTAGAAGTGAAATGGGTAAATGCTGAGCACGTAACAGCAGAGAACGTACAAGAATTAGTAGGAGACACAGATGGTATCCTTGTACCAGGTGGCTTCGGTGATCGTGGTGTAGAAGGTAAAATCGTTGCAATTCAATATGCTCGTGAAAACAAAGTTCCATTCCTAGGAATTTGCTTAGGTATGCAACTTGCATCAATTGAATTTGCACGTAACGTATTAGGATTAGAAGGAGCTAACTCTTCTGAAATTAATCCTGACACACCTTATGCAATCATTGACTTATTACCAGAACAAAAAGATGTAGAAGACTTAGGTGGTACACTTCGTCTTGGTCTATACCCATGTAAGCTTTCTGAAGAAACAAATGCTTACAATGCTTACAATGAGCCGGTTGTATATGAGCGTCATCGTCATCGTTATGAGTTCAACAATCAATTCCGTCCGGATATGGAAAAAGCAGGATTTGTATTCTCTGGTACAAGCCCAGACGGTCGTCTAGTTGAAATCATTGAATTAAAAGATCACCCTTGGTTCGTGGCAGCACAGTTCCACCCAGAACTAGTTTCTCGTCCAAACCGTCCACAACCATTGTTCCATGACTTCGTAAGAGCTTCTATTACGAATAAAGAGAGCAAGTAATAAAAAAAGCGCCTGAAATAGGGCGCTTTTTTTAATATTCATTTAACATTTCATCGATTGTAAATTTGATCCCGTGATATGCAAATAAAGCTATCATTAAGCTTGGGAATCCGTAGCGATTACCTTCATCGTCTGGAATAAGACCTTTTAACAGCTTTGTATCAATATGTACATCTGTATATTGTTCTAGTGATTCAGTACCTTCTTGAATAGCAGAAATGCCGACAATAGAGTGTCCATCTGCTTGGAGTTTTTTTGCTATTGCTACAACTTCTGCATCTGTTGAAAAACGGCTAATAAGAAGTACACGATCTGCAGAAGTTACTTCTACTTCTTTACCATTTTCAAATAATCGTTTTGCTTGCTTCATTGGTTCAGCACCGAATAGTGCTTCAGCAACAACGCCCTCCATTTCATTTGTACCATGTAAATAAATGAAACCTTCGCCAACTAATGCTTGAGCAAGTAGACGGGCGCTATCTTCTATGTTCATTTCCTCTTTTTGAGAAACTCTGGAGAAATAACCACTTAATTGAGTTGAAAAAATTTTTAACATAATATTACTCCCTTCGTACGTGTTTACCGGCTTTCATTATAGTTTATTTTTTTAGAAAGGTGAAATCGAAGGGTGGCATAACAAAATAGGAAACGGTAAAATAAGAAAGAATAGGAAGGAATTTGCCAAAGAATAGCGAAAATTAATCGTTAAGATATAAGAAGCTTTAAATCTTGTATTTACACAGAAAGGTTGGGAGTTATGGAAGGGAAAATTTTAATCGTTGATGATCAATATGGCATTCGTGTGTTATTACATGAAGTGTTCCAAAAAGAAGGTTATCAGACATTCCAAGCAGCGAATGGATTTCAAGCTTTAGATATCGTGAAAAAAGATAATCCAGATTTAGTTGTGTTAGATATGAAAATTCCAGGTATGGATGGTATAGAGATTTTAAAGCATGTAAAAGAAATTGATGAGAGTATTAAAGTAATTTTAATGACTGCTTATGGAGAGCTTGATATGATCCAAGAAGCAAAAGATTTAGGTGCTTTAATGCATTTTGCTAAACCATTTGACATTGATGAAATTCGTCAAGCGGTGAGAAATGAGCTCGCTGTAGAGGCTTAAAAATGAATTTTTTATAAAAAATATGGAAAAAAGCGTTTACATGGACTATTGTGCAGGTGAATACGGTTGAGTTTTTGAGTACAAGTTGTTATCCTATTGAGTGTAGAAAAAAGTCCGGTATGTATATATACATATTTTACCTTATTCTGGTCATACTACCAGCGATAAGAACTTATCGGATACAAAAAACGTTTTTTAGGAGGATTCACCATGCCTTTAGTTTCTATGAAAGAAATGCTAAACAAAGCACTAGAAGGAAAATACGCAGTTGGTCAATTCAACATGAACAACTTAGAGTGGACTCAAGCTATCTTAGCTGCTGCGGAAGAAGAAAAATCTCCTGTAATCCTAGGTGTATCTGAGGGTGCAGCTCGTCATATGACTGGTTTCAAAACAGTTGTAGCTATGGTTAAAGCTTTAATCGAAGAAATGAACATCACTGTTCCTGTAGCGATTCACCTTGACCATGGTTCAAGCTTCGAAAAATGTAAAGAAGCAATCGATGCAGGTTTCACATCTGTAATGATCGACGCTTCTCACCACCCATTCGAAGAAAACGTAGAAACTACTAAAAAAGTAGTAGAATACGCACACGCTCGTAACGTATCTGTTGAAGCTGAGCTTGGAACAGTTGGCGGACAAGAAGACGACGTAATCGCTGAAGGCGTAATTTACGCTGACCCAGCTGAGTGTAAGCACCTTGTTGAAGCAACAGGTATCGATTGCCTAGCTCCAGCTTTAGGTTCTGTACACGGTCCTTACAAAGGTGAGCCTAACTTAGGATTCGCTGAAATGGAACAAGTTCGTGACTTCACTGGTGTACCTTTAGTATTACACGGTGGTACTGGTATCCCAACTGCTGATATCGAAAAAGCTATCTCTTTAGGTACTTCAAAAATCAACGTAAACACTGAGAACCAAATCGAGTTTACAAAAGCTGTTCGTGAAGTATTAAACAAAGACCAAGAAGTTTACGATCCTCGTAAATTTATCGGACCTGGACGCGACGCTATCAAAGCAACTGTTATTGGTAAAATGCGCGAATTCGGTTCTAACGGTAAAGCGTAAGAATAAAATTCCGTTTTGGAAACCGTCTACTCTTTTAGACGGTTTCCTTTCGTTGTATAATGAAAGCGTGAACAAGTCTAAAGATTTTATCATTTTGTTTTTGAAATAGAAAATAATGTGCATAGTCCTATTAATAAATGTGATAACGTATCTAAATTGATAAAGTAAATTCGATAAATAGTTAATCTTTATCTTTTTGTATTACAGGAGAAATGAAGATAATGGTTTCCTATTTATTGAGTGTTAGGGTGGAAAGAGTGATTGAGATTCTTAAGGGGAGCTTTCTATAAAAATATAGAAAGTAAATACATTCACAAGAAGGGAGCTCAATATGGAAAAATTGCTAATTGAAGGCGGAAGAGCTTTAAATGGAACAATTCGCGTGAGTGGTGCAAAGAACAGCGCCGTTGCACTAATTCCAGCGACTATTTTAGCAGATACTCCAGTAACTATTGGTGGTGTCCCTAATATTTCGGACGTGAAAATGTTAGGAGACTTACTAGAGGAAATTGGAGGAAGAGTGACTTATGGACAGGAGGAAGAGATGGTAGTCGATCCTTCTAACATGGTTGCAATGCCTTTACCAAATGGAAAAGTGAAAAAATTGCGTGCTTCTTATTATTTAATGGGTGCGATGCTTGGCCGTTTTAAAAAAGCTGTTATTGGGCTTCCAGGTGGATGTCACTTAGGACCAAGGCCGATTGATCAGCATATTAAAGGGTTTGAAGCATTAGGTGCACATGTTACGAATGAACAAGGTGCCATCTATTTAAGAGCAGATGAACTACGCGGGGCACGTATATATTTAGATGTTGTTAGTGTAGGAGCTACGATTAATATTATGCTAGCAGCTGTACGAGCGAAAGGTAGAACTGTTATTGAAAACGCAGCGAAAGAACCAGAGATTATTGATGTAGCTACACTGTTAACTAGCATGGGAGCACGTATTAAAGGTGCTGGTACAGATGTAATCCGAATTGATGGTGTGGATTCACTGCACGGTTGTCATCATACGATCATTCCAGATCGTATTGAAGCTGGTACGTATATGATTTTAGGTGCTGCGTCAGGAGGAGAAGTAACAGTTGATAATGTTATTCCTCAGCATTTAGAGTCAGTTACCGCAAAGTTAAGAGAAGCTGGTGTCCAGGTTGAAACGAATGATGACCAGATTACAGTGAACGGTGATAGAAGATTAAAAGTAGTTGATATAAAAACGCTTGTATATCCAGGTTTCCCAACAGATTTACAACAGCCGTTTACAACACTTTTAACAAAGGCGCATGGAACGGGTGTTGTAACGGATACGATTTATGGCGCACGTTTTAAACATATTGATGAATTACGTCGTATGAATGCACAAATTAAGGTAGAAGGTCGGTCAGCTATCGTAACTGGTCCTGTTTTATTGCAAGGTGCAAAAGTGAAAGCGAGTGATTTGCGAGCTGGAGCAGCCCTTGTTATTGCAGGGTTAATGGCGGATGGAATTACAGAAGTAACCGGACTTGAGCATATTGATCGCGGCTATGAAAATATAGTAGACAAGCTTAAAGGGCTTGGTGCAAACATTTGGCGAGAACAAATGACAAAGCAAGAAATTGAAGAAATGAAGAACGCATAAGTGATACTTCCGCAAGGGGGAAGCGAAGCATCACTACTTGCGGAAGTACACTTTATAGAAAAAACACGGTTCACAAAATACGGCAGAAATATAAAGACTTAAAGGAGAGGGATTATCGTGGAAAGAAGTTTATCTATGGAGTTAGTACGTGTAACAGAGGCTGCAGCTTTATCATCAGCGCGTTGGATGGGGCGCGGGAAAAAGGATGAGGCAGACGGTGCAGCAACATCAGCTATGCGTGATGTATTTGATACAATTCCGATGAAAGGTACAGTTGTAATTGGTGAAGGTGAAATGGATGAAGCGCCAATGCTATATATCGGAGAAAAATTAGGTACAGGATATGGCCCACGTGTAGACGTTGCAGTTGATCCTTTAGAAGGGACAAACATTGTAGCAGCTGGTGGGTGGAATGCTCTTGCTGTTATTGCAATTGCAGATCACGGTAATTTGTTACATGCTCCTGACATGTACATGGATAAAATCGCGGTTGGCCCAGAAGCGGTTGGGGCGGTCGATATTGATGCGCCTATTATCGATAACTTACGTGCAGTTGCGAAAGCGAAAAACAAAGATATTGAAGATGTTGTAGCGACAGTTTTAAATCGTCCACGTCATCAAGCAATTATTGAAGAAATTCGTAAAGCTGGTGCTCGCATTAAATTGATTAATGATGGAGACGTAGCTGGCGCAATCAACACCGCATTTGATCGTACAGGTGTAGATATTTTATTCGGATCTGGTGGTGCGCCTGAGGGTGTATTAGCGGCAGTTGCATTAAAATGTTTAGGTGGCGAGATTCACGGGAAATTATTACCACAAAACGAAGCTGAATTGGCGCGTTGCAAAAAGATGGGCATAGAAGACATCAACCGCATCCTTCGCATGGAGGACTTAGTAAAAGGTGACGATGCAATCTTCGCAGCAACAGGTGTAACAGACGGAGAACTATTACGCGGCGTTCAATTTAAAGGTAGCGTAGGAACAACACAATCTCTTGTTATGCGTGCAAAATCAGGCACAGTACGCTTCGTGGATGGACGTCATAGCTTGAATAAAAAACCAAACTTGGTTATTAAGTAAATAGCGAAGGTGGCTTGCTCAGAAGGGGAAGGCATTGGAACTCTCGACCTTGAAGCGCTCTTTGCTTCGAGTGAGCGAGTGAAATGGCCGGAGATTCTAGCCGCTGGAACTAAATTAAATAAAAAGCGAAGACAAATTTTCTTGTCTTCGCTTCTTGTATTTGTGTTTCAACGTATTGATTAAAACTAGATAAAAGGGTTACAATAGTGAATATTACCCTACTTGAACTTATTGCCTTTCATTATTAATTATTTGCCTTCCGTATTTTTTCCCTTTACCCATGTGAAAAGAGAATAACGTTAAAGTGTGGTGTCTGAATGAATTTGTCAATTGCAGCATTAGAAAACATGAAATTAAAAGAGTTATACGAGCTTGCGAAAGAATTTAAGATTTCGTATTATAGCAAATTAACGAAAAAAGAGTTAATCTTCGCCATTTTAAAAGCTCGAGCAGAAAAAGAAGGTTTCTTCTTCATGGAAGGCGTATTAGAAATTATTCAATCAGAAGGATTTGGATTCCTACGTCCTATCAACTACTCTCCAAGCTCAGAAGATATTTATATCTCAGCTTCGCAAATTCGTCGTTTCGATTTACGTAATGGAGATAAAGTTTCTGGTAAAGTACGACCTCCGAAAGAAAATGAACGCTACTTTGGATTATTACAAGTTGAAGCTGTAAACGGAGATGATCCAGAGTCAGCAAAAGAGCGTGTGCATTTCCCTGCATTAACACCATTATACCCAGATCGCCAAATGAAATTGGAAACGGAACCGAAAAAGTTACCGACACGCATCATGGATTTAATTGCACCAGTTGGATTTGGACAACGTGGTTTAATTGTCGCGCCTCCAAAGGCTGGTAAAACAAGTCTATTAAAAGAAATCGCGCACAGTGTTACAACAAATCATCCGGAAGCTGAATTAATTGTACTTTTAATTGATGAGCGTCCAGAGGAAGTAACAGACATTGAACGTTCTGTTAAAGGAGATGTTGTAAGTTCTACTTTTGATGAAGTACCAGAAAATCATATTAAAGTAGCGGAACTTGTGTTAGAACGTGCAATGCGTCTTGTAGAGCACAAAAAAGATGTTATCATTTTAATGGATAGTATTACCCGTTTAGCGCGAGCTTACAATCTTGTTATTCCGCCAAGTGGTAGAACATTATCGGGTGGTATCGACCCAGCTGCCTTCCATAGACCGAAGCGCTTCTTTGGAGCTGCACGTAATATTGAAGAAGGCGGTAGCTTAACAATTTTAGCAACAGCGCTTGTTGATACGGGATCTCGTATGGACGATGTAATTTACGAAGAATTTAAAGGAACTGGAAATATGGAACTTCACTTAGATCGTTCATTAGCTGAGCGTCGTATCTTCCCGGCAATTGATATTCGCCGTTCTGGTACACGTAAAGAAGATCTATTAATTCCGAAAGAACATTTAGACAAGCTATGGGGCATTCGTAAAACAATGCGTGATACACCAGACTTTGTTGAAGGTTTCTTACGTAAACTTCGTCAAACAAAGACAAATGAAGAATTTTTACAAAACATTGTTGCAGATTCGAAAAGATATGTAACAACTAAGTAAAGGGAAAAGATTAGGACTCGCTTATTTTGTGGTAAGCGAGTTTTTTATGTTTTTTAGGTAATGTTAAAGAGAGATGTGTGGAAGGATATTAGTTGATTATAGATGGATGAATCGCCTTCACTTTAAGATAATATCCAGCTCCAGCGGCTAGAATGGTCGGAGGCTTCGCGTCTTCCTACGAGGCAAAAAGCGCCTCTACGTCAGAAGCTCCATCCCCCTCCCATTCTGAACGAGCCGCTTCTGCTTTTAAAATTAAAAAGACAAAAACAGGTAGTTGCAAAATGAAGTTAGCCTTGTTATAATTTCATCATATGTGTTTCATCAATATAGTTGTGTATGCAGCTGAAGATGAAAAACTCTGTTTCGAAAATGATTCAGGGCGGAAGGAGATGAAAAGAATGAAAGCAGGAATTCACCCAGATTACAAGAAAGTTGTATTCATGGACACAAACACAGGCTTCAAATTCTTAAGCGGATCTACTAAAGGATCTAACGAAACTGTTGAGTGGGAAGATGGTAACACTTATCCATTACTAAAAGTTGAGATCAGTTCTGATTCTCACCCATTCTACACTGGACGTCAGAAGTTTGCTACTGCAGACGGACGCGTTGACCGCTTCAATAAGAAATACGGTCTTAAGTAATAAAAACATAAAACAGGCAAGTGTATCTATTCGCTTGTCTGTTTTTTTTGCGAAAATATTATACCTTTACCCTACTTTTAATTAAAAAGTAGATGAAAGGAGAGCTTCATGTACTTAATAAATCAGAACGGTTGGATTGAAGTGATTTGCGGTAGTATGTTTTCTGGTAAATCAGAAGAGCTTATCCGCCGTGTGCGTCGTACGCAATTTGCGAAACAACATGCAATTGTATTTAAACCATGTATTGATAATCGCTATAGTGAAGAAGACGTTGTATCACATAATGGATTAAAGGTAAAAGCAGTTCCTGTTTCAGCTTCAAAAGATATATTTGAACATATCACTGAAGAAATGGATGTAATTGCAATCGATGAGGTGCAATTCTTTGATGGGGACATTGTGGAAGTGGTGCAAGTATTGGCAAATCGTGGCTATCGTGTCATTGTAGCTGGTTTAGACCAAGATTTCCGTGGTCTACCATTTGGACAAGTTCCTCAGCTGATGGCGATTGCTGAACATGTAACAAAACTACAAGCAGTATGTTCTGCATGTGGATCTCCGGCAAGTCGTACACAACGATTAATTGATGGAGAACCAGCGGCATTTGATGACCCGATTATTTTAGTTGGTGCTTCAGAATCGTATGAACCACGCTGTCGTCATTGTCATGCAGTTCCTACAAAACAAAGATAAGTAAACTCGCTGTGCAAGGCGGGTTTTTTTCAGAATAGAGAGTGTGAGTGGTGTGAGCCACTTACGCTTTTAAATATATCTAGTTCCGGTGGCTAGCTCTTCGCATCTAAGAACCTCCCGCACGAAAGGTAAAAAGCACCTTTTGTGCGAGAGAACCTTAGCTGGTCAGAGTTGGACGAGCCACCTCCACTTTTAAATATAATTTGCGTTTTTTTGAGTAAGTACCATATACTATTTGTATTAGATACTAGGATGTAGAGGTGAATGATGTGTTAGATCGTTTGCAAGCTGTAGAAAATCGTTATGAGAAGTTAAATGAATTGTTAAGTGACCCAGAGGTTATTAGCGATACAAATAAGCTTCGTGAATATTCAAAGGAACAGTCTGATATACAGGAAACGGTAGAGGTGTATCGTGAGTATAAGGATGTTCGTGAGCAATTAAAAGATGCGAAAGCAATGTTAGAAGATAAGTTAGACGCAGAAATGCGTGAAATGGTAAAAGAAGAGGTTTCTGAGTTAGAATCACAAGAAAAAACATTATCAGAGCGTCTGAAAATTTTACTTGTACCAAAAGACCCTAACGATGATAAGAACGTTATCGTTGAGGTTCGTGGAGCTGCTGGTGGCGACGAGGCCGCTTTATTTGCTGGTGACTTATACCGTATGTATAGCCGTTACGCTGAGGTACAAGGTTGGAAAACGGAGATTATCGAGGCTAGCTATACAGAGTTAGGTGGATATAAAGAGATTATCTTTATGATTAACGGTAAAGGTGCCTTCGCGAAGCTGAAATTCGAAAATGGTGCTCACCGTGTACAACGTGTTCCTGAAACGGAATCTGGTGGACGTATCCATACATCTACAGCAACTGTAGCTGTATTACCTGAGGCAGAAGAAGTAGAAATTGATATTCATGAGAAAGATGTTCGTGTTGATACATTCGCTTCTAGTGGACCTGGTGGACAGAGCGTTAATACAACGATGTCAGCGGTGCGTTTAACGCATTTACCGACTGGTGTAGTTGTATCGTGTCAGGATGAGAAATCACAAATTAAGAATAAAGAAAAAGCGATGAAAGTATTACGAGCACGTGTTTATGATAAGTTTAGACAAGAAGCACAAGCTGAGTATGATCAAAACCGTAAACAAGCTGTTGGTACGGGTGATCGTTCAGAGCGTATTCGTACGTATAACTTCCCGCAAAACCGTGTTACAGACCATCGAATCGGTTTAACGATTCAAAAGTTAGATCAAATCTTACAAGGTAAGTTAGATGATTTCATCAATGCCTTAGTAATGGAAGATCAGGCTCAAAGGATGGAGGCAGCTGAGTAATGCGTGTCTATGAAGCCCTGAAATGGGCTTCTTCTTTTTTACAGGAAAATGGACGAGATGAAAATGCGGGAGAAATTGTCCTTTGTCATGTATTAAAGACGAACAGAACCGGAATGCTCATGAATATGCGTGAAGAAATAACTGCGGAACAAGAAAAAAGTTTTACAGAGTTTATCCACAAGCATGTAGAAGGTACTCCAATTCAATATATGATTGGTCATGAAATGTTTTATGGAAGATCGTTCTTTGTGAATGAAGAAGTATTAATACCAAGACCGGAAACAGAAGAGCTTATAGTAGGAGTGTTAGAAAGAATCGAGCGTCATTTTGGTGATGAGAAACTACATGTAGCAGATATCGGTACAGGTAGCGGAGCGATTTCGATTACGCTTGCTTTAGAAAATAAAAATATTCATGTGTATACGGTAGATATTGCGCGGGAGTCGATTGAAGTTGCAAAAGAAAATGCGAAAACTTTGGGCGCAGAAGTAACGTTCTATCATGGTGATTTATTATCACCATTTTATGAAACGGGTCAAAAGTTAGATGTTGTTGTTTCAAATCCGCCATATATACCGGAAGAAGATTGGCGTGGTCTTTCTCCCGTGGTGAAAGAGCATGAGCCAAAGAGAGCGCTTGTTGGTGGTGAAGACGGATTAGATTTCTATCGCCGCTTTATGGAAGAGTTGCCGAATGTGTTGCAGAAGAAAGCAATTGTCGCATTTGAAATTGGAGTAGGGCAAGGCGAGGACGTGAAAGGGCTGTTACAACAAGCATTTCCACATGCTCATGTTGAGGTTGTTTTTGATATTAATGGAAAAGATCGTATGGTATTTGCGGAGATGGAGTAAGGTTTACACCTTACTCTATTTTTTGTGGGAAAATTCATATAGATTTTGAATTTAATAGTTTAGAAAGATGAAAGTTTGTCCACACTGTTTGTAGAAGGGACGGTGGAGGAAATGAAAAAACAAGTTATTGCTTATCTTCTTCTATTATTAATTGGTGCACAGTTACTTGTGCAGTTTGGATATATGAAAGCTGATGCGAAAGGGCCTTCAGTTATTCCGAAAGAGGCCGTTCGATTACGGATTTTAGCAAATAGTGATTCAGATAAAGACCAGGCGTTAAAGCGCAAAGTGCGTGATGAGGTAAAAGCACAAATTGATGGATGGGTAGCTGATTTAACTTCATTTGAAGAGGCACGCAAGGTCATTCAAAGTCATATTCCAGAAATAGAAAAAACAGTAGCAAACACGTTGAAAAAAGAAGGAAGTAAAGATTCATTTCAAGTGAAATTCAGTAAAAATGTAAAGTTTCCTACAAAGGTATATGGGAATTTTATTTATCCGGCAGGGGAATATGAAGCAGTCTTAATTACAATTGGGGAAGGTGAAGGGGCAAACTGGTGGTGTGTATTATTTCCACCGATGTGTTTCTTAGATTTCTCAAGTGGTACAGCTGTAAGGAAAGAAGAACATGTTGTGAAGGCTGAATCTCCTGAAGAGGAGCAAGTGAAACAAATAGATGATGAAGAAGTAGTAAATGCAGAAGAGAAAAAAGGGGATGAGGTGAAGGGAAAGAAAGTTGTAAAGCAGGAAGTTGCAAAAAAAGTAACAGCTTCTGAAAAGAAAGTAGTAAAAAATGAAACGAAAGTAGAAGAACAACCTGTAAGTAAAGAGGAAACAAAAACTGTGGAACAAAAACAAGAAAAGCGAAATGAGTATGTAAAAGTAGAGGAGGAAGAAGAAAAGCCAGAAGTTAAGTTATTTATTGTAGAAGCTTTTACATCTTTATTCTCTAAATAGTACTATTCGTAAATCCCTTCTCATATATAAAAAAGAGGAGGGATTTATTATGAAGAAGGTATATTTTGCGACGAAGGCAGATGTGGAAAGATTGCATTCTTTTTTCGGACAAGCTAATAAAAAAGATGATAAAATAAATGAGTTGTACGCACAGTTTATGATTTTGGAAGAGGCGGAAGAAATACGGGCAGTCATCGGATATGAACAAAGTGAAGAAAACGCACTTATTCGTTCTTGTTTATTCACACCTAATGTGGATAAACAGACTTTCTTATATTTTTTTGAAATGTTTTTGCAGTATATGAAAGAAAAAAATATTCGACAATTGTACTTACTAACAAATCATCCACAATCTATAACAATTTTTCAGTTTTTTGACTTTGTTACTATAGAGAAAGAGGACGTACCAGAGGGAATTCAACAGTTAGAACACTTTTGTAAAAATATAAAAGAGCCAAATGCAATAATACTAAATTGTCAGCTATTCACAAAGTTATCCACGGATTAATTAGGTTTATCCACATTTTGTGGATAAACCTTGTTTGTCTTTTGGATAAATCTCATAGTAAACTAAAAATAGACAAGTATTTCAGGGTAGAAAAGGACGTGGGAAAAAATGCATACAAATATGTGGGTTGTGGATAATGTTGTGGAAAGAAAAAAATATTATCCACAGTTACAAGAAGCAGCAAAATTATTAAGGGAAAATGAGGCGATTGCCTTCCCTACAGAAACGGTATATGGACTAGGTGCAAACGCGATGAATGATGAAGCGATTGCGAAAATTTTTGAGGCGAAAGGAAGACCGAGTGATAATCCACTTATTGTCCACATCGGTACAAAATCGCAGTTAGATGGGATTGTGAAGGAAATTCCGCCAGTTGCAGAAACGTTAATGGAGCATTTTTGGCCGGGCCCTTTAACAATCATTTTACCTAGAAAAGAAGGAATTTCAGAGAAGGTAACGGCAGGACTTAATACGGTTGGAGTAAGAATGCCTGATCATCCAGTAGCTCTTGCTCTTATTGAAGAGGCAAATGTACCTGTTGCAGCACCAAGTGCGAATCGTTCAGGTCGTCCAAGCCCGACGTTAGCATCTCACGTATATGAAGATTTAAATGAGAAAATCGCAGGTATTGTAGATGGTGGTGCAACAGGAGTCGGTGTTGAATCGACTGTAATTGATTGTACGAGCGCTGTTCCAACGATATTACGCCCAGGTGGGATTACGAAAGAACAATTGGAAGCGGTGATTGGCACGGTTTCTTTAGATCCGGCTCTAAAGGATGAGAAGGAAAAACCTAAATCACCTGGAATGAAATATACACATTATGCACCGAAAGCTCCACTGAGTATTGTTGAAGGTTCACGTGAATTTATTCAGCTTATTGTGGATAAGAAAAAGGAAGAAGGATTCAAAGTCGGTGTATTAACGACAGAAGAGTATCAGCATGTATATAGCGCGGATGTTGTATTATCTTGTGGTGTTCGAAGTGATTTAGCTAGCGTTGCGACTAAATTATATGATGTACTTAGAACATTTGATGCAAGTGAAGTGGATGTTATTTTTAGTGAATCATTCCCGAATGAAGGGATAGGGAATGCCATTATGAATCGTTTAACAAAAGCGGCAGGACATCAAATTATTACTGAATCATAAGGTATGATTAGCAAACAGAATATTTCTCCTCGGATAAGCATATTTTGAAGTAGCACGTCCGAGGAGGGACATGAATGACGCTTGAACAGATAATACCTTTAATAATTATGGCGTTCGCCTTAGGGATGGATGCGTTCTCGGTGAGTCTTGGTATGGGAATGATGACCTTAAAGATAAGACAAATCCTGTATATCGGTGTGACGATAGGGATATTTCATATTATCATGCCATTTATAGGGATGGTATTAGGTCGTTTTTTATCAGAGCAGTATGGAGACATTGCACATTTTGCTGGTGCTATTTTATTAATAGGATTAGGATTTTATATTGTGTATTCCTCTATTTTAGAGAATGAAGAAACTAGAACAGCCCCTATTGGAATTAGTTTATTTGTATTTGCATTTGGTGTTAGTATAGATAGTTTTTCAGTAGGGCTTAGCCTTGGTATTTACGGTGCACAGACAATTATTACGATATTACTCTTTGGATTTGTTAGTATGTTATTAGCGTGGGTTGGTTTATTCATTGGTAGGCATGCGAAAGGTATGCTCGGTACATATGGTGAGATAGTAGGTGGTATCATTTTGGTTGGATTTGGGTTATATCTCCTTTTTCCTATATAATTTTAAGGGGGAGGGCGTTATGAACACGTTATTGGAATGGTATATTCGATTTGTAACTTTTTTTCCGAGATGGTTACGGCTGCTTATTATTTGGGGTGTTATTTTACAAATTTCAATTTTAGGTTGGATTAAATTAATTCGCGAATGATAAGATAGTTCCTTTCTGTGCATAGTTTTGTTTGTACTATACTGATTGCGCTAAAAAATTACAATATAGAAAGGATGAGATGGATGACGAGGTTGAAGCAAGTTTTTGGTGTTATTATTAGTTTTTTTGTTTTTTGGTTTAGTATGCTCGGTGTACAAATGTTTGCTGAGTTTTTAGATATTGAGTCATTGAAGTTTGTTGCGGGAAAAACGGAGGCGGCGCGTGCTTTTTATTCTCCATACCCGTTTTTAATTGTTTTTCTTATTACATTACTTTCTCTATATTTCTTCGTAATTAAGCTTGGGAAACCGAAAAAAGAGAAATTCCCGAATTTAGAGGGAAAAAAGGAAGAATTACAATGATAAAATCCCCTGCTATTTAGCAGGAGATTTTTATGTTTCAGTGGTCGAAGGAATCAAGCCGCCTTTACTTTTAGATGATATCCAGCTCCAGCGGCTAGAATCTCCGGCCATTTCACTCTCTCGCTCGAAGCAAAAAGCGCTTCAAGGTCGAGAGTTCCAATGTCCTGCGATTCTGAGCGAGCCGCTTCCGCTTTTAGAGTGGCCTCACTAATTCAAATTGTTCTCCTAGTTTTGCGTAGTTGTGTCCTGCTAGGCGGCTTACTGGTTTTAGTCCTTCAGCATGAATGCGCCCTTTTTCGTATAGGTGTTCTGCGACGTGGAAACGAACGACGCGTCCGATTAGTAGATCGCAAGCTGGTGAGTCTTCTGTTCCGCCAAGAGGGATTGCGCGTTCTAGTACACATTCCATTCGAATATTAGCTTCTTTTACACCTGGAACGGAGATGACATCACTTTCAATTGGTGTTAATTTTGCTAGTTCAATTTCACTTTCATTTGGAGGGAGATTAGCTGCTGTTTCGTTAATTGCCGCTACATATGATTCATCAGAGATATGTACGACAAATTCCCCTTTTTCAATTGCGTTTCGGGAAGTGTCTTTTCTTTCTCCGGCTTTTCGTTGTACAGAAACTGAGATAAGTGGTGGATTAGCAGCGACAATATTGAAATAACTATATGGTGCGCCGTTTAATACGCCGTCTTTTGTTACAGATGTAACGAATGCGACAGGGCGTGGAATGATACTTCCTGTTAATAATTTGTAATTCTCTTTTTCCGATTGTTCATTTGGATTAATGGATAACATGCTTGAAATCCCCTTTCTAAATATGACGACTTATTGTTTGTTTACAAGATAAGAGTGGAAAACTCCTGCTGAAAATAATATTTTTATTACATAAAAAGAACTTACTTCAACCACAATGAAGTAAGTTCCGTCTAAATAATCTCGAATTCAAGATAAAAATTATAGTAAAACGTATGCGCCAGGTCCGATTAAAGCTACACCGATAGCAACAGCGATTAACATTAAGTTATATTCATATCCATTTTGGGTTACCCAGTAACCATTTTTTCCATGAACAGTAAAGATTGCCATTAACATTGTTCCAACGATAAATAATGAACCGATTGCAGTGAAAATACCTGATGCGAATAAGAAACCACCTAATAATTCAGTTGCGCCAGCCATAAATGCCATAAATAAACCAGGGCGTAAACCAATTGATTCCATCCAGCCGCCTGTTCCTTTTAAACCGTAACCGCCGAACCAACCAAATAATTTTTGAGCACCATGACCCATGAATGTAATACCTATAATAAGACGAATAATAAGAAGACCGAAATCCATCATTTTTGAAAACCTCCTAAAAGTTATTTACTTACCTTATGTAAGTAATAATAAAATAGTTACTTACTTTAGTCAAGCGGATTTCGAAAAAAGTTTGAAAAAATTTTACAAATTAACAACAAAAAATAAAATGTAGTAAAGACCTCTAGACAAGTTAGGCAAAAAAAGAGAAAATATAAGTAGAAGTTAACTTCTTATTGTTATTCAGACAATCAGAATTGACTGGAATTTTGTGAGACGCTACAATAAGAGTCTAGTAGTAATGACGTAATTTATTTCGAAAGCGTTTTTACAGTATAATATTCGAAGTATGAGGTCTTACGTTTATTCTGATCTTTAATAGAGATTGCCCTATAAACTTTTAGGTAAATTATAAGGAGGACTATCCTATGTTTAAAAAATTATTCGGTCTTGGTTCAAAAACAAATGAAGAAACAATCGTAGCTCCATTAACTGGAGCAGTGAAAAATATTGAAGAAGTACCAGATCCAGTATTCGCTGGTCGTATGATGGGTGACGGTGTTGCAATCGATCCTACTGAAGGTGTAGTTGTATCTCCAGTTGATGGCGAAATCGTACAATTATTCCACACGAAACATGCAATTGGAATTAAAGCGAAAAACGGTACAGAAATTTTAATCCACGTTGGATTAGAAACTGTAAAAATGGAAGGTGAAGGTTTCGAAGCTCACGTTTCTGAAGGACAAGCTGTAAAAGCTGGAGATAAATTAATCTCATTCGACTTAGAATTAATTCGTGAAAAAGCGAAAAGCACAATTACTCCAATCGTTATTACAAACACAGATGCAGCTGAGTCTATTAAGACAACTGTAGGTGTAACTGCTACAAAAGGTTCAACAGAAGTAATGAAAGTTACAATGAAATAATTATCACATGAAAGGAATCCGTTTCGTATGAAATGGATTCCTTATTTTGTTTGGTAGTCTGTTCCTTATGTATGGTAAAATACTTTGGGCACTTGGAAATAGGGTTTCACATATATGTGGATAAGGCGCATTTTTCTTAGAAAAAATATAAGAGAAATGCGCCTTTCGTATATTCACATTTCTTTTGTTCTATTGTAATGTACGCTATGATAAAAGGAAGGAAATAGAGAAAAGGGGTGGGTTTAGATGAAACGAGTATTATTTGTTTGCACTGGAAATACATGCCGTAGCCCGATGGCTGAGGCATTACTTCGCCATCATGGAGAAGATAAGTTTGAAGTGCAATCTGCTGGTGTTTTTGCCTATCCTGGAAGTGATGCGTCGGTACATGCAAAGGAAGCTTTAGCTGAAAAGGGAATTGCAATCGATCATGCCGCACAGCAGATAAATGAAACTTTGATTGATTGGGCAGATATTATAGTAACAATGACAGAAAACCATAGGCAAATTATACTTGGACATTATCCGAGCGTTGAAAAGAAAGTAGATACATTATATGGAGTAACTGAGGGGATAAGTAAGGATATTTCAGATCCATTTGGCGGATCACTTTCTATTTATAAAGAAACGTTAGAAGAGATGGAAAAACTTGTACAAACTTTACTGAAAAAACATTCAGAAGGTTGATGTTTCGTGTATAATACGATATTGGAGATCACTTCGTTCCATATATAGGAGCGATTGAGAAATGAAGATAATTGATTGAAACTTTGGAGGGGTAAAAATGAAAGTAGTAATAGCATCTGATCACGGCGGTATGAATATCCGTAAAGAACTTGTAAG
This sequence comes from Bacillus tropicus, assembly GCF_001884035.1. Taxonomy (GTDB): domain Bacteria; phylum Bacillota; class Bacilli; order Bacillales; family Bacillaceae_G; genus Bacillus_A; species Bacillus_A tropicus. Next base: position 17,259 of record NZ_MACG01000055.1, on the reverse strand, counting down.
TTTATTAGAAGAGTTAAATATTGAATATATTGATTTAGGTTGTGAATGTGAAGCTGGTTCTGTTGATTACCCTGATTTTGCGTTTCCAGCAGCAGAAATGGTAGCAAATGGCGAAGTAGACCGTGGTATTTTAGTTTGTGGGACAGGCATCGGTATGTCAATTGCTGCAAACAAAGTAAATGGTATTCGTTGTGCGTTAGTTCATGATACTTTCAGCGCGAGGGCAACAAGAGAGCATAATGATACAAACATGTTAGCAATGGGCGAGCGTGTAATTGGCGCTGGTCTAGCACGTGACATCGCAAAAATTTGGTTAACAACTGAATTTGAAGGCGGCCGTCACGAAAACCGCGTAGGAAAAATTAAAACATACGAAGCAAAGTAATAGATTCTAACTAGAAGCAGTAGGAAATATAATTTGGTGAACCAACCTGTGAAAGGAAGAGGCGTAATGACAGAAATCGTAAAGGTAAGAGAACAGCTACAAATTTCGCTTTCTGATTTCCAAGAACAAGCTTCATTACAAAGTGGTCAAATTTTTGTAGTGGGTTGTAGTACAAGCGAAGTGCTAGGAGAAAGAATTGGGACATCAGGAACGATGGAAGTAGCAGAGGCGATTTTTTCTGAGTTAAAACAATTTCAAGAACAAACAGGTATTGAGTTGGCGTTTCAATGTTGTGAGCATTTAAACCGTGCTTTAGTAGTTGAGAAAGAGTTGGCGATGAAATATCAATTTGAAATTGTAACAGTTACGCCTGTTAGATCAGCAGGTGGTGCATTAGCAACATATGCTTATCACAATTTGAAAGATCCGGTAGTAATTGAGTTTATTAAAGCAGATGCAGGAATGGATATTGGTGATACATTTATCGGTATGCATTTAAAGCACGTAGCTGTTCCGGTTCGTACTAGTGTGAAGGAAATTGGAAGTGCACATGTAACGATGGCAACAACACGTGGAAAACTAATTGGTGGAGCACGTGCTGTTTATGCGGCGAAGGAAGAGACTATTACTTGCCGTTAAAGTTATGAATAAGGTATGTTGTCTGACTTTATCATAGAAGAAAGAAAAGACCGATTTTCGGTCTTTTTTTTCTTTTATGATATAGAAAGTCATGTTAGAATGTAGTTGAAAACATGAAGGTTCGAAAGAATTACAACCTGAATTTTCGTTTTTTCTGAATAAATAAGAAAAAACTGTTGGGAATTGATGTAATTCGTTCAGAAAAGGGGGATTTTGGTGGATCATTTAAAACGTCAAGATGAAAAGGTATTTGCTGCAATTGAGGCAGAACTAGGAAGACAGCGTTCAAAGATTGAGTTAATTGCTTCGGAAAACTTCGTAAGTGAAGCAGTCATGGAGGCGCAAGGTTCTGTTTTAACGAATAAGTATGCTGAAGGATATCCTGGGAAACGTTACTATGGTGGTTGTGAACACGTAGACGTAGTAGAAGATATCGCACGTGATCGCGTAAAGGAAATTTTTGGCGCAGAGCACGTAAATGTTCAACCGCATTCTGGTGCACAAGCGAACATGGCAGTATACTTCACGATTTTAGAGCAAGGCGATACAGTACTTGGTATGAATTTATCTCATGGTGGTCACTTAACACACGGAAGCCCTGTTAACTTCAGTGGAGTACAATATAATTTCGTAGAATATGGCGTGGATGCTGAATCTCACCGTATTAATTACGATGATGTATTAGCAAAAGCGAAAGAACATAAACCAAAATTAATCGTTGCAGGTGCAAGTGCATATCCTCGTGTTATCGATTTCAAACGATTCCGTGAGATTGCAGATGAAGTGGGCGCATACTTAATGGTTGATATGGCACATATCGCAGGTTTAGTAGCAGCTGGTTTACATCCAAATCCAGTGCCACATGCACATTTCGTTACAACAACAACACATAAAACATTACGTGGTCCACGTGGTGGTATGATTTTATGTGAAGAGCAATTTGCAAAACAAATTGATAAATCAATCTTCCCTGGTATTCAAGGTGGTCCACTTATGCACGTAATTGCTGCAAAAGCTGTTGCGTTTGGTGAGGCACTTCAAGATGATTTCAAAACATATGCACAAAATATCATTAACAATGCGAACCGCTTAGCTGAAGGTCTTCAAAAAGAAGGACTTACACTTGTTTCTGGTGGAACAGACAATCACTTAATCTTAATTGATGTTCGTAACTTAGAAATTACAGGTAAAGTAGCAGAGCATGTATTAGACGAAGTTGGTATTACAGTGAACAAAAATACAATTCCATTTGAAACAGCAAGCCCATTTGTAACAAGTGGTGTACGTATCGGTACAGCAGCTGTAACATCTCGTGGTTTCGGTTTAGAAGACATGGATGAAATTGCGTCACTTATTGCTTACACATTAAAAAATCATGAAAATGAAGCTGCATTAGAAGAAGCACGTAAGCGTGTAGAAGCGTTAACGAGCAAATTCCCAATGTACACAGATCTATAATAGATTGAAGAAGACTGCTGAAACGTAATTGTTTTGGCAGTCTTTTTTTGTGGACATATATTGTTCTTTAAGTATGTATACAAATGATGAATAAATTTTGGCGATATAATGAAGGATACAGCTCCCATAATTGGTAAAGATACTAGATAGATTCATCGGAAAATCATGATTTTGCCAAATTTGCCCTTGAATATTAGTAGCGTTTTCTTTACAATCGTAAATAGTGTAAAAAAGCGTGCAAACGCATGAATATCATCTAAAGGAGAGATTCACATGGGAAAACTGTATGTATTTGATCACCCGTTAATTCAACATAAGATTACATATATTCGCGACAAGAATACAGGTACGAAAGATTTTCGTGAATTAGTGGACGAAGTAGCAAGCTTAATGGCTTTTGAAATTACTCGCGACCTTCCGCTTAAAGACATTGAAATTGAGACGCCTGTAAGCAAAGCGACAACAAAAGTGATCGCTGGTAAAAAACTTGGTTTAATTCCGATTTTACGTGCAGGTTTAGGAATGGTTGATGGAATTCTGAAATTAATTCCAGCAGCAAAAGTAGGACACGTTGGTTTATACCGCGACCCTAAAACATTGCAACCGGTAGAATACTATGTGAAACTTCCAACGGATGTAGAAGAGCGTGACTTTATCGTACTAGATCCGATGCTAGCAACAGGTGGTTCTGCAGCTGAAGCAATCAACTCTCTGAAAAAGCGCGGTGCAAAACAAATTAAATTAATGTGTATCGTTGCAGCTCCAGAAGGAGTAAAAGTAGTACAAGAAGAACATCCTGATGTTGATATTTATGTAGCAGCATTAGATGAGAAATTAAATGACCACGGATATGTAGTACCAGGTCTTGGTGATGCTGGTGACCGTTTATTCGGAACGAAGTAAGACAACTGACGAGCAGGGGGATTCCTCAGCTCGTCTTTTTTTGATGTAGGCAAGTAGGGGAGGGGGAGGAGGATAAATATACATAGTATATACAACATAAGTTGCATACACATCACATATAATATAGAAGTCTTACGTCTAAAGAGCACTATATTATGGAAGGAAAGCGTTATATCGTAAAAATATAATAGTGACAAACTTGTGAACATTTCCTTCTATTATAAATAGAAAACTGTTAGAAATTGCATATCTCTAACCAGTATTTAGAAGGGGAACGTTTTCATTTTTGGGAGGAAATGACTAATACTCAAATTTTTTGATTTTTTACGATTTCTCGTTGACACTGTTAATACCCTATTGTATGCTAACAACGGGGATAGATGGTAGGGCTTTCAGTGACAAAAATACATCTATTCCGTGACGAAAATGTAAACTTTTTATTTTGTATAGGATTTATGCAAAAAAATGAGTTATTATTAACACATCGTGAATGAGGGTTACATATTGGAGGGATGAATCCTTGCAAAAAAACGATCGCAGCCATATAAAAGCTTATGCTTTAATGTCAGGTATTCTTGCTCAGTTAGTCGGTTCTATTCTTGTTGGGATCTTTGGTGGGCAGTGGATTGATAATAAGGTTGGAACGTTTCCATTGTTTCTTATTATAGGGTTATTACTCGGATTAGGAACAGGGGTATACGCAATGATTCGACTCATTCGACATTACTATTCGGGAGAGCAATGATGATAGACGTACATGGACTTGTCCAAAGACAAAAGAAATATATGTACTACTTGCTTGCGCTTCTAGTGCTAGGATGGGGATTCACCTCTTACAAGGATGTATTTCTTGGACTGATTATCGGGACGATTTTCAGTTTTCTTAGTTTGCGCATCATTGCACGTAGAACAGACAAGCTGTTGGATCGCGTGACAAATGGAGAAAACGTGAAGTTTAAGGCGACAGCGGTAAGTACATATTCAAGATTCGCCACGATTGGGTTATTGATTTTATTTGCAGCCAAATATCAAGAGTTAATTGCGATGTGGGGCTTAGGTGTAGGATTGCTGACAGGATACCTTGTCATGATCATAGATTTTCTTTATTTAGAGTATAAGAGCAGGGAAGAGAGGTGAATTACTAGTGGAACACGGTAAATTAGTTGAATTTCTAGGTTTAACGTTCGATTTGTCGTCAGTTATGATGGTTACTGTAGCAGCAGTTATTGTTTTCTTAATCGCTGTTATCGGAACTCGCAGCTTAGCTCTTCGCCCAACAGGAATGCAAAACTTCATGGAATGGGTGTTTGACTTCGTGAAAGGGATTATCAATAGTACGATGGACTGGAAAACAGGTGGACGTTTCTTAACGCTTGGCGTTACGCTTATCATGTTTATCATCGTATCGAACTTCCTTGGTTTACCATTCATGTATTCAGCAACTGAGGCTGGCGAACATATTGCATGGTGGAGATCACCAACGTCTGATCCAGCAGTTACATTAACATTAGCCGTGATGGTAGTTACCCTCACCCATTATTATGGAATTAAGATGAAGGGTACGAAAGAATACGTAAAAGGTTATTTCCAACCTATGAAATTCTTATTCCCATTAAAGGTTATTGAGGAGTTTGCTAACACATTAACGTTAGGTCTTCGTTTATTCGGTAACATTTATGCAGGTGAGATCTTATTAGGATTACTTGCTAAGTTGGGCGGAGCATCATTCCTTGGGGCATTAGGTGCACTTGTACCGATGTTAGCATGGATGGGGTTCAGTGTATTCGTTGGATCAATCCAAGCATTTATTTTCGTTATGTTAACGATGGTTTATATGGCTCATAAAGTAAGTCATGACCATTAATATAATTTAAGTAAGAAAAAATTTATTTTTTTATAATACAAAGGAGGACAAATTAAATGAGTTTAGGTGTAATCGCAGCTGCAATTGCAATTGGTTTATCAGCATTAGGTGCAGGTATTGGTAACGGTCTTATCGTATCACGTACAATCGAAGGTGTTGCTCGTCAACCAGAATTAAAAGGCGCACTTCAAACAATTATGTTCATCGGGGTTGCTTTAGTTGAGGCACTTCCAATCATCGGTGTAGTTATTGCATTCATCGTAATGAACAAATAAGGGAGACTCCCCTTACATAGATGGCGAAGAGTGTTTTTCCGAACTTTCTTCGCCATTGCTTTATGAACGAAACGTATGTCTTTTTTTTTCATATGATCAATTTAGATATTTTGAAGGGAGTGAATCCTTGTGCCAACTTTATTATTAGGAGCTGCCATTCCATTTGGAACGATTGCTTACACATTGTTCATTTTCTTACTTCTATTAGTAATGCTACGCAAATTTGCGTGGGGTCCTTTAATGGGGATTATGAAAGAACGTGAAGAGCATGTTACTAATGAAATCGACGCTGCAGAAAGAAGTAATGCTGAAGCGAAGAAGTTAGTAGAAGAACAACGTGAAATGTTAAAACAATCACGTGTTGAAGCACAAGAGTTAATCGAAAGAGCGAAAAAACAAGCTGTAGATCAAAAAGATGTTATTGTTGCTGCTGCGAAAGAAGAAGCAGAATCAATTAAAGCATCTGCTGTACAAGAAATTCAACGCGAAAAAGAGCAAGCGATTGCTGCTTTACAAGAACAAGTTGCTTCTTTATCTGTTCAAATTGCTTCTAAAGTAATTGAAAAAGAATTAAAAGAAGAAGATCAAGTGAAGTTAATTCGCGATTATATTAAAGAAGTAGGAGAAGCGCGATGAGCAATGGGATTGTAGCAAAACGTTATGCTGTCGCTCTTTTTAAAATTGCTAAAGAAAAACACGTATTAGAAATGTTTGAAGAGGAATTACGCCTTGTACAAAACGTTTATGTAAAGAACGGAGAACTACATAGCTTTTTAACGCAACCGAACATTTCAAAGGAACAAAAGAAAACGTTTCTTGCAAACGTATTCGGGTCTGTTTCTGAATCTATTTTAAATACGTTATATATTTTAATTGATAACAAACGCATTGATATCTTACCTGAAATTGCAGATGAATATGTTGTTCTTGCTAATGAAGAACGTAATGTAGCGGATGCAACTGTATATTCTACTCGTCTTCTATCAGAAGAAGAGAAGCTTAACATTGCAGAAGCATTTGCAAAGAGAACAGGCAAAGATGCAATTCGCGTAAAAAATGTTGTAGATGAAGATTTACTAGGCGGCATTAAAGTACGTATTGGAAATCGCATTTATGACGGAAGTTTACAAGGAAAATTAGCACGTATTCAGCGTGAATTAATGAAGAATAGATAGGGGTGAAGCACATGAGCATCAGAGCTGAAGAAATTAGCGCACTGATAAAGCAACAAATCGAGAACTATCAGTCTGAAATCGAAGTTAGTGATGTTGGTACAGTTATCCAAGTTGGTGACGGTATCGCACGTGCTCATGGTCTTGATAACGTTATGGCTGGTGAACTTGTAGAGTTCTCTAACGGCGTTATGGGGCTAGCACAAAATTTAGAGGAAAACAACGTAGGTATTATCATTTTAGGACCTTACACAGAAATCCGTGAAGGTGACGAAGTTCGTCGTACTGGTCGCATCATGCAAGTACCAGTAGGAAAAGAACTAATTGGTCGTGTTGTAAACCCATTAGGTCAACCAGTTGATGGTTTAGGCCCAATCAATACAACAAACACTCGTCCAATCGAAAGTCCAGCACCAGGTGTAATGGATCGTAAATCTGTTCATGAGCCACTTCAAACAGGTATTAAAGCGATTGACGCTCTTGTACCAATTGGCCGTGGTCAACGTGAGTTAATCATCGGTGACCGTCAAACAGGTAAAACAGCAGTTGCACTTGATACAATCATTAACCAAAAAGATGAAGATATGATTTGTATCTACGTAGCAATCGGACAAAAAGAATCAACTGTACGTAACGTAGTAGAAACACTACGTAAGCATGGTGCATTAGAGTACACAATCGTTGTAACTGCATCTGCTTCTCAACCAGCTCCATTATTATACCTAGCTCCTTACGCTGGTGTAACAATGGGTGAAGAGTTCATGTACAATGGTAAACACGTATTAGTAGTATATGATGACTTATCAAAACAAGCAGCAGCTTACCGTGAGCTGTCATTACTATTACGTCGTCCTCCAGGTCGTGAAGCTTACCCAGGGGATGTATTCTACTTACATTCTCGTTTATTAGAGCGTGCAGCAAAATTAAGTGATGCAAAAGGCGGCGGTTCTTTAACTGCACTACCTTTCATCGAAACACAAGCAGGGGACGTATCAGCTTACATCCCAACAAACGTAATTTCGATTACGGATGGACAAATCTTCTTACAATCTGATCTATTCTTCTCTGGCGTACGTCCAGCGATCGATGCGGGTACTTCTGTATCTCGTGTAGGTGGATCTGCTCAGATTAAAGCAATGAGTAAAGTATCAGGTACACTTCGTCTTGACCTTGCATCTTACCGTGAGTTAGAAGCGTTCGCTCAGTTCGGTTCTGACCTAGATAAAGCAACTCAAGCGAAACTAAACCGTGGTGCTCGTACTGTTGAGGTATTAAAACAAGGATTACACAAACCGTTACGTGTAGAGAAACAAGTTATCATTCTTTACGCTTTAACACGTGGATTCCTAGATGATATCCCAGTAGTAGATATCACTCGTTTCGAAGAAGAATTCCATGCTTGGTTAGATTCTAATGCGACTGACTTATTAGAAGAAATCCGCACAACTAAGAAACTTGCGGATGACGACAAATTTGCAGCAGCAATTAACGGATTTAAAAAAGTATTCGTAGCTTCTGAATAATAAAAGCAGAAGCGGCTCGCTTTAAATGTGAGGGGGATAGAGCTTCTGACGAAGAGGCGGTTTTTGCCTCGTAGGAAGAAGTGAAGCCACCGAGCATTCAAGCCGCTGGAGCTAGATAGTATATATAAGGCATCTCGGGCTTTGGGATTGCCGACGGTTGTGAAAGGAAAAGAGTAGGTGCACCTATTCTTTTCCTTCAATCATGAGCAAGAATATCTTGCAACGTAGATTAGGAAGAGGATTCTTACTAATCGTGCCAACTTCCGGAAAAAAGGTGGTGAAAACCTGTGGCATCTTTACGCGATATAAAAGCGAAGATTAACTCGACAAAGAAAACGAGTCAAATTACGAAAGCGATGGAGATGGTATCTGCATCTAAGTTAAACCGTGCAGAGCAAAATGCTAAATCTTTCGTTCCGTATATGGAAAAGATTCAAGAAGTAGTAGCGAGCATTGCGCAAGGAAGCAAAGGAATTAATCATCCAATGCTAAATGCGCGTCCTGTAAAGCGTACAGGATACATCGTTATTACATCTGATCGCGGACTAGCAGGTGGTTATAACAGTAACGTATTACGTACAGTAAGTAACGTAATTCGTGAACGTCATAATATGGATTCAAACCAATATTCAATTATTGTGCTTGGACGACTAGGACGTGATTATTTAAAACGTCGCGGCTTTAACATCATTGATGAAGTAGTTGGATTATCTGACCACCCATCATTTACTGATATTAAAGACCTTGCTTCTCGAGCAATTGCGATGTTCGCAGATGGTGCTTATGATGAGCTGTATATTTACTACAACCATTACGTAAGTAAAATTTCACAAGAAGTAACGGAAAATAAAATTTTACCGCTTACTGATGTGGCGTCTGATAAACCGACGACAGCTTATGAATTCGAACCTTCTGAAGAAGAAATTTTAAAAGTATTATTGCCACAATACGCAGAAAGCTTAGTGTACGGTGCATTACTAGACGGTAAAGCAAGTGAGCACGCAGCGCGTATGACAGCAATGAAGAGTGCTACAGACAACGCAATGGAAGTTATCGATTCACTTACACTTTCATTCAACCGTGCGCGTCAGGCAGCGATTACGCAAGAAATTACGGAAATCGTTGGTGGAGCAGCAGCGTTAGAATAGTATTAAAAAGCGTAGGCGGCTCTGTCAAAAGAGTCGCGTAAGCTATAAACTAATAAAAAATTAAAAGCTAACTGCTCGTAGAAAGTTGGCTAATTAAAAGAAAGCTAGGAGGGAACCCGATGAATAAAGGGCGCGTTACGCAAATCATGGGTCCGGTTGTAGACGTTAAGTTTGATGGCGGAAAGCTACCAGAAATCTACAACGCCCTTACGGTAAAACAAAGCAACGAAAACGGAATCATGAACTTAACATTTGAAGTTGCACTTCATTTAGGTGATGATACAGTTCGTACAGTTGCGATGTCTTCCACAGATGGACTTGTTCGTGGCACAGAAGTAGAAGATACTGGTAAAGCAATCTCTGTACCAGTTGGTGATGCAACACTTGGACGTGTATTTAACGTATTAGGTGATGCAATTGACTTAGATGGTGAACTTCCTGCGGATGTACACCGTGATCCAATTCACCGTCAAGCACCTGCATTCGAAGAATTATCTACTAAAGTAGAAATTCTTGAAACTGGTATTAAAGTAGTAGACTTACTTGCTCCTTACATTAAGGGTGGTAAGATCGGCCTATTCGGTGGTGCCGGCGTAGGTAAAACAGTATTAATTCAGGAATTAATTAATAACATCGCACAAGAGCACGGTGGTATCTCTGTATTCGCTGGTGTAGGTGAGCGTACTCGTGAGGGTAATGACTTATACCATGAAATGAGCGATTCTGGCGTAATCAAGAAAACTGCGATGGTATTCGGACAAATGAACGAGCCACCTGGAGCACGTCAACGTGTTGCATTAACAGGTTTAACAATGGCTGAGCATTTCCGTGATGAGCAAGGACAAGACGTACTTCTGTTCATCGATAACATCTTCCGTTTCACGCAAGCGGGTTCTGAAGTATCTGCCCTTCTTGGTCGTATGCCATCTGCGGTAGGTTACCAACCAACACTTGCAACAGAAATGGGTCAATTACAAGAGCGTATTACATCTACAAATAAAGGGTCTATCACGTCTATCCAAGCGGTATATGTACCAGCCGATGACTATACTGACCCAGCACCAGCTACAACGTTCGCTCACTTAGATGCAACAACAAACTTAGAGCGTCGTTTAACACAAATGGGTATTTACCCAGCCGTAGATCCATTAGCATCTACATCTCGTGCGCTTTCTCCAGAAATCGTAGGAGAAGAGCATTATGAAGTAGCACGTCAAGTGCAACAAACTTTACAACGTTACAAAGAGCTTCAAGATATCATCGCTATCTTAGGTATGGATGAGTTATCTGAAGAAGATAAGTTAGTTGTACATCGTGCTCGTCGTATTCAATTCTTCTTATCTCAAAACTTCCACGTAGCTGAGCAGTTTACAGGTCAAAAAGGTTCTTACGTACCTGTAAAAAATACAGTTAGTGGCTTCAAAGAAATTCTAGAAGGAAAATATGATGACCTTCCAGAAGATGCATTCCGCTTAGTTGGTGGCATTGAAGAAGTTATTGAGAACGCGAAGAAAATGATGGCGTAAGGCCTTAGGAGGGACGAAGTATGAAGACATTTCCAGTCAGTATTGTAACTCCTGATGGACCGGTTTACGAAAAAGAAGTAGAAATGGTAAGTGTAAAAGCAGAGAGTGGGGAAATGGGGATTTTACCAGGTCACATTCCAACTGTTGCACCATTAAAAATTAGTGCAGTTCGTCTGAAAAATGGTGGACACACTGATTATGTAGCAGTAAGTGGTGGCTTTATCGAAGTTCGTCCAGATAAAGTAACTGTATTATCATCATCTGCTGAAGAAGCAAACCATATCGATATCCATCGTGCAAATGAAGCGAAGCGTCGTGCGGAGCAACGTATGCAAGATAAACAAGCACATGTTGACTTTAAACGTGCAGAAATGGCATTACAACGTGCTGTGAACCGTTTAAACGTTTCCGATATGAAATAAAAAATCCGTAAAGGCTTTGCCTTTACGGATTTTTTTATGTAGTTTATGGATAATTTTACAAAAATGGTATAATTATATTGGTGCTCGTTTAAGTAGAGAATGTACAACAATTTATAAAGGGGATGAATAAATGATCGGTGAAATGAAGCGAGAAGCATTACACTCTTTAAAAGGAAAATGGGGACTAGGTGTTGGATCAACGATTTTATATCATATTATAAGTTACGTCGTTTCAATGGCTGTAATGCTTATACTATTAATTCCAGCAGTTATAATAGTTCTTGTATTGTCTATTTCAACTGGTTCAATTGAAGAAGACGTGATGGCAATTGGAGCTGCTATTACGTTTGGGATTTTTTACTGCCTTATGATAATTTTAAGTTATGCGGCTTATGGCATTACCACATATGGTCATACGAATTTGTTTCTACAAATAAGCAAACGAGAAGATGCTAGAGTGGATTATTTATTTGAAGGATTTCGTGGCTTTAAAAGAATGATGAAAACAATGTGGGCTATGCTCGCAATTTTGTTATATACAGGTACATGGGTTCCGATGTTAGGAACGATTGTATTTGGGCTATTAGGTTTTCTTGATAAGAATGCAAATCCATCATTTATAATTGTTTTCTTTATTTTATTAGCTATTTCTTTTATTGTAATGGCTATTTTGTATTTTTCATATTCGATGACATATTATGTGATGGTTGAAAAACCAGAATACAGTGTTTCGCAAGCAATGAAAGAAAGTAAGAATGTGATGAAGGGGCACAAATTAGATCTATTTCTTTTATGGCTAAGCTTTATAGGGTGGGCCATTTTAGCGATTTTCACACTTGGAATAGGATTTCTATGGCTTAGTCCGTACGTGAGTACAACGACAGCGCATTTTTATCGCTACATTTCAAAGGGTGAATTACAGTAGGAGTATGCTATACTAATAGAATTATTGTGTATAGGAGGCGAGGCTAAACATGATTAGTGATTTAAAAGGAGAAGCACTGGATTCATTAGAAGGGAAATGGGGATTAGCTGTTGGGGCTACACTACTTATTTCTGTTCTAATAATGGCTTTTAACTTTATTGTTGATTTTTCATTTACACAAGCTTTTAGTTGGGAAGATACGAAAAACTCAACGATAGTAGATATTATTACAACTTTTATGGTAGGTCCACTAACGTTAGGTGGTTATTGTTTAGCGCTGCATATTATTCGTGAAAAAGAGGCGCGTATTGGGCATATATTCAGATGGTTTACAGAGGGAAGTAAGTTTATAAAGTCATTTTTATTATATATAGTAGTAAATATTTATATTTTCTTATGGTGTTTACTATTTATCATTCCAGGCATTATTAAATCATTTTCTTATGCGATGACGTACTTTATCATAAATGATCATCCTGAGTATTCTATAAATCAAGCGATCACAGAAAGTCGTCGTATGATGGATGGACATAAGATGGAGTATTTCATTTTATGTTTGAGCTTTATTGGTTGGTTTATATTAAGTTGTATTACACTCGGGATTGGATTCTTATGGCTAATTCCATATTTTTATACGACGTCAGCAGCTTTTTATGAAGAAATTGCAGATGAATATTATGAGAAAACAATTCCGACATTATAAAGTGAGGCATCTTACGTTGATGACTAGTTTTACTGTCCGCAAATAGTATGATAAAAACACCCAGTATGAGCTATCGGTTCATACTGGGTGTTTTTTGTAGAAATTTTATAAATTGATGGCTAGTAAGTGGTTTACTGAAATAGTAACCTTGCATATATTTACAGTTGTTCTTTTGTAGAAACTTAAGTTGTTTTTCTGTTTCAATTCCTTCAGCGACGACAGAAAGGTTTAAAGTATTTGCAAGAGAAAGGATAGTGGAAACGATGGCTCTTTCTTCAGGCCGATGATCGGCTAGTTGTGTAAATTCTCTCGGTACTTTTAATGTATCAATAGGGAAAATGGATAAATAAGCGAGGGAAGAATAGCCGGTCCCGAAGTCATCAATGGCCGTTTGAATACCATATTCCTTTAATTGTTTTAGCTTGGATAACGTTTCTTTTTCATCGATCATTGCAATTCGTTCAGTTAACTCTAGTGTTACATCTTTTGGATCGACTTTAACGTCTGTTATTATTTGTAAAATGTTCTTAATTAAATTATTTTGCTGAAACTCTTTAGCTGATAAGTTAACACTTATTTTTAAATCTTTATAGCCAAAAGTATGCCATATTTTTAGCTGACGACAAGATTCATTTAATACCCAATGACCAAGTGGAATGACTTGTGGAGTCTCCTCTACAATTGGAATGAACTCACATGGCGGAATGTCACCAAGGAGTGGGTGTTTCCAGCGTAGTAATGCTTCAGCACCAATAATCTTTTTCGTAGAAATATCAATTTGTGGTTGATAGACGAGATAAAATTCTTCTTTTACTAAAGCGAGTGGTAAATCTTTTTCAATTCGAGCTTTTCGTTCCATTTTTTTATACAATTCTTTTGTGTACAGAGAGCTACCATTTTTCCCTTTATTTTTTGCTTCGTACATGGCCATATCAGCATGTTGTAAAATTGATAACGGATCTTCACCTGCTTCAGGATATATTGCAATCCCGATGCTCGGCGAGATTTGTAAATGTTGATTTTCAATTTCAAATGGTTCGTTCATGGCTGCTACAATCGTATCAGCTATTTTTTTTACATCTGGTCTCTTTTTATAATTTTCAATAAGGATTGTGAACTCATCTCCAGCTAATCGGGCAAGTTTCATATTTGGTGTCGCTATACTTTCGAGTCTTTTTGCTACTGCAATTAATAGAAGGTCTCCTACCCTATGACCGAGGGTATCGTTAATAACTTTAAAGCGATCTAGGTCAAGAAACATAACAGCAAAAGGCACTTTTGATATTTCGGATCGAGCAATTGCTTGTTCTACATATTGATGAAATGCACGGCGATTTGCAAGCTCTGTTAGCGTATCATGATATGCTAGAAAATTAATTTGTTCTTGTTGTTGTTTGCTTTCCGTAATATCTTTAATCATTAAATAAACTCCAGAAATATGATTCTTTAAAAAGATAGGAACAGCTGTCACATGCAAGTAGTAAATATCTCTATTTTTATGATATGCCCGTATTTCTAAAGAAATAGATTTCCCCTTTTTTACGCGATGAAAGGCATTAATGATTTCTTCCAAATCTTCTTCATACGTAAGTGAGTAGTAAGGTTGATTTAATAATTCATTCGTTTGATAACCGAGTAAAGTCGTACCAGCGTTATTCACTTTAAGAAAATTACCGTATAAATCTAATGTGAAGATTGGATCTGGATGATGCTCGTATAAAGATTTAAACATTTGTTGGTTATGATATAGTTCATTTTTTTGTTCTACTAAATCTTCTGTACGCAGTTCAATTTGTTTTTCGAGTTCTGAGTTGAATTGCACTTGGGCTAATAATAATATTTTATTTTGTTTTCGAACTAAACTATGGCGTATGAGAACGAAGGAAAAAGTTATCATAAGCCCGATTACTACAATAGGCGCAAAAACGTATTCGACCAATATGAAAACAATAAGCATTACGACAGAAATATAAGGTAATGATAATCTGATCGATTCCCCAAGTTTAGGTGTTAATAGCACTTGTTCTTGTCTTTCAGGTTCTTTTGTATGAAGAATACAGGCGATTGCTACTAGTACTAAAGTTACTTGATAGAGAGGCGTAATTGTAAACATAGAATACTCGGGTATGAAGTATTTGATATAAGCATAAATCGCATCTGTAGTCGCATATAAAATTAAAGCACTGCCAAGGAGCGCACCAACTTTTTTTGGTAATAAGGAAAGTGGTTTGAATAAAAGGTTAATTCCTATAAGAAAAAAGAGTAAATCAGTCATTGGATAGGTAAGTTGAACAAATATGTCGATATAGGATGTTGAAGAAATGTGAATGGTTCGTTCAATAAGTAAGTAGTAACTTAAAGTAAATTGTGCTGTAACAATAATACAAATATCACATATCATAAAAAGCTTTTCTAATAAATCTCGGTTATGAATGATTTCATATAGAAAGGCAAATGCAAAGCTAATTAAAAAAAGTAGGTAAAAAAAATCAGACGGATCAACGAATGTATAGTAGTCCTTTAAAATTAAACGTTGATAGGCAACGATGATATCACCAATGAAATAAGAGAGGGTTCCAATACATAAAATGGTCCAAAATAAACGAGGTAACCCTTTTTTCATGTTTGAAAAATAAAGTATATAACTACAAGCGATAATATCAATGAATAATGTACTCATGCCAATTAATATTTGAAAAGGAAATGAGTATTCATATAGAAAAGGCATTGCCACGTAATGAATCACTATAGACAACAATATAATGCTTATAAGAATGCTTACATGTGTTTGTTTTTTCATTTATCTCACCCACGGTATATACATATAAATTCCTCTTTTTATTTTTTATTGTTTCTTGAAAAATATATATAATTTCTATACTTATTTTGCACAGGTATAGCGAGTTATAAAAATAGATTTTAATAATTCTCGTTTCTGTCCCCAACATATCGACATAAGAATTTGAAGTTTGCTATAATGATTAAAATAGTTGCATTATTTAGAAAAATTTAAAAATAATAATTACTGCAACTAGGACATATTGTTTACTAAGTGAACTTGTTCTTAATTTAGGGGGGAGGGTTTCACAATGGCAAGTGTATATGAAAATAGTTATATGATCGTTTTGATTTTCTTGCTATTAGGCATATTGCTGCCGGTAGTGGCTCTTACATTAGGAAGGATGCTGCGCCCAAATAAACCAAGTGCAGCGAAAGCGACGACGTATGAGAGTGGGATTGAGCCTTTTCATGATGCAAATATTCGGTTTCATGCTCGTTATTATATTTTTGCTTTATTGTTTGTCATCTTTGATGTAGAAACTTTATTTTTATATCCATGGGCTGTTGCATATGACAAGCTCGGTTTATTTGCACTGATTGAAATGCTCATCTTTGTTGTAATGTTGCTAGTTGGATTAGCGTATGCTTGGAAAAAGAAGGTGTTACAATGGTTATAAATTTTGAGGAATTACATCCAAATGAGCGAGCGGAATTAGAACGAAATATCTTTTTTTCTACATTGGAACAGTTGAAGGGATGGGCGCGAAGTAATTCTTTATGGCCAATGACATTTGGACTGGCATGTTGCGCAATTGAAATGATGGGAGTAGGTTCATCACATTATGATTTAGATCGATTTGGGTCATTTTTTCGGACTTCACCAAGGCAATCGGACGTTATGATTGTGTCGGGAACGGTAACGAAGAAGATGGCTCCTATTGTTCGGCGCTTATATGATCAAATGCCTGAGCCAAAATGGGTTATTGCAATGGGATCTTGTGCGACGGCAGGTGGTCCATATGTAAATTCGTATGCTGTTGTAAAAGGTGTGGATCAAATTGTACCAGTTGACGTGTATATCCCTGGTTGCCCGCCAAATCCCGCTGCTTTAATTTATGGAATTAATAAATTAAAAGAAAAAATTCGTTACGAGGCAAAGACGGGGAAGCAGGTGACGAATAAATGAGCGATCCAAACAAAGATTTAGAGGATTTGAAAAGAGAAGCGGCTAGGCGTGCAAAAGAAGAGGCGAGAAAGCGTCTCGTTGCGAAACATAATGCGGAAATAAGTATACTTGAGGAAGAAAATCAAGAAAAAGAGAAAGCGCTACCAAAAAACAGCGATATGACTGTGGAAGAAGCGAAACGTCGTGCAGCAGCGGCCGCAAAAGCAAAAGCGGCGGCGTTAGCGAAACAAAAAAGAGAAGGAATGGAAGAAGTAACAGAAGAAGAAAAGGTCAAAGCGAAGGCGAAGGCAGTAGCGGCCGCAAAAGCAAAAGCGGCGGCGTTAGCGAAACAAAAAAGAGAAGGAACAGA
>NZ_MACG01000054.1 GCF_001884035.1 Bacillus tropicus | reverse complement strand
GGGCCGTAAGGCAATCAACGATCACATTGCTGCGCGGGCTACCGGCGGAGGCGTGGACCCGCAAGGGCACAGCCAACAACCTAAGCATTACGGCGCGCGCCCTTGCGTACGGCATCGCAGGACACGAACTTCATCACATGGGGGTCATCCGAAACCGGTACTTGAGTAAATCGTCGGCTGAGGCTTTTTGAATGGAACAAACACCTCTCATACAACCTTAGATACTGTTCTTATTGGGGTCCCGTCCCACAACTAGCAACTTAAGGATTTAGACTATTTTTGAAATGAAAAGCACGTTACTATTCTCTTATGTTAATGAGAAAGGGTGACGTGCTTTTTATGAATATGCACCAAAAACAAGAGTTATATCGATTATTCTCATTTTGGGGTATTTGTTTTTCTTAGATTGATGGTGATGGGGCACTACTCTATAATGATCAAATTAAAATTTAAATAGTTATAGAGATTCCATTACTCGGAAATATTGTAACTATTAAGTTGTAAAAAGAACCGTAGTTTTTCATTTTTGAAAAGGCGATGGTCTTTTTTAGTTGGAGCAAAGTTATGATACGAGGAAGTTTTTTTAATTAATCAAAAAAACTTGATTAATTATTTGCATAAAGAACTCACCAGCGTATATACTATAAATATCAAAAAAAGTTGATGAAAGGAAGTGAACTACAGTGGCACAAGATTTTCAGTTATATGAGAAAAAGTTTAAAGCGTTGGCGGATCAGAAACGTCTAGAAATCATGTATGAGCTTTGTCAGCGGGGACAGACGTGTGTATGTGATTTAACAGAGGTTTTTGAAATGACGCAATCTAAGTTGTCCTATCATTTAAAGATTTTATTAGACGCAGGTTTAATTGTAAAAGAAACAAAAGGTACGTGGAGTTATTATGATTTAAATGATGCGGAAGTGAATAATTTATTATCAGAAGAATTGTGCTGTATCTTTAGAAAAACAGGAAAAGGTAGCTGCTGTTAAAATTTTGAGATATTAATCAAAAAAAATTGATTAATGATATATAAAGAGGAGGAATAAGGTATGAGATATGTTCACGTTGGTATAAACGTTACGAATTTAGAGAAGTCTATTGAATTTTATGAAAAAGTATTTGGTGTATCACCAGTTAAAGTGAAAACGGATTATGCAAAATTTCTATTAGAGACGCCAGGACTTAATTTCACGCTGAATGTGCGAGATGAAGTGAATGGAAATCAGGTAAATCACTTTGGTTTCCAAGTGGATACAGCTGAAGAAATTACATTACATAAAGAACGATTAGAAAAAGAAGGTTTCTTCGCGCGTGATGAGATGGATACGACTTGTTGCTATGCAGTGCAAGATAAGTTTTGGGTAACAGACCCTGATGGGAATGAGTGGGAATTCTTTTATACGAAAGCACATAGTGATGTTCACAAAATAGAAGAGTCATCTTGTTGTACGACTTCTAATGAAGTAGCTAAAAATTCTTGTTGTTAATAGGAGATGGAAAATAAAATGAAACGTTTATCTTTTCTAGACCGATATTTAACGCTATGGATTTTTCTAGCGATGGCTGTTGGGATTGGTTTAGGGTTTGTGTCCCCTAGTGTAGTAGACGGACTGAATACATTACAAGTTGGCACGACGTCTATTCCGCTTGCAGTTGGTTTAATTGTAATGATGTATCCACCATTAGCGAAAGTTCGCTATGAGGAAATGGGCCGAGTATTTAAAGATGTTAAAGTGTTAGTTTTATCATTAGTACAAAACTGGATTATTGGTCCGGTACTTATGTTTGTTTTAGCAATTATTTTTCTTCCTGATAAACCAGAATATATGGTCGGACTCATTATGATTGGGTTAGCACGCTGCATTGCAATGGTCATTGTTTGGAACGATCTAGCTGATGGGGATAAAGAATATGCGGCAGGTTTAGTTGCTTTTAATTCGGTATTCCAAATGCTCTTTTTCTCAGTTTATGCATACTTATTTGTAACTATAATTCCAGAATGGTTAGGGATTGAAGGTGCTATTGTCGATATTACAATGGTAGAAGTAGCAAAATCAGTATTTATCTATTTAGGAATTCCTTTTATAGCAGGTATGTTGTCACGCTTTATACTTGTTAAGTTAAAAGGAAGACAGTGGTATGAAAAGGTGTTTATACCTAAAATTAGTCCACTTACATTACTTGCATTGCTATTTACAATCATCATTATGTTCTCTTTAAAAGGGGGGATGATTGTTAGCGTGCCACTAGATGTAGTAAGAATAGCGATTCCGTTATTAATCTATTTTATTGTAATGTTTTTTGTTTCTTTCTTTATGGGAAGAAAAATTGGTGCAAACTATCCGGTAACAACAACGTTAGCATTTACAGCAGGTAGTAATAACTTTGAGTTAGCAATTGCTGTAGCAGTTGGTGTGTTTGGAATTCATTCGGGCGCAGCATTCGCAGCTGTTATCGGACCGTTAGTTGAAGTCCCTGTCATGATTGCACTTGTAAACGTCGCTTTTTGGTTTAAGCGTAAATATTTTAATGACCAACCAGTATAATTTAAAAACAAAGGCGGAAAACAACATGGAAAATAAAAAGACAATCTATTTCTTATGTACAGGAAATTCATGCAGAAGCCAAATGGCAGAAGCATGGGGCAAACAATATTTAGGAGATAAGTGGAATGTATATTCTGCAGGGATCGAAGCACATGGAGTAAATCCAAATGCTATTAAAGCGATGAAAGAAGTGAATATCGACATAACGAACCAAACATCGGATATAATTGA
This sequence comes from Bacillus tropicus, assembly GCF_001884035.1. Taxonomy (GTDB): domain Bacteria; phylum Bacillota; class Bacilli; order Bacillales; family Bacillaceae_G; genus Bacillus_A; species Bacillus_A tropicus. The sequence continues at coordinate 24,943 of NZ_MACG01000054.1, read as the reverse complement.
TGCAAACATTTTAAGTAGTGCTGATTTAGTCGTTACGCTTTGTAGTCATGCGGATGCTGTATGCCCATCTACTCCGCCGCATGTGAATCGTGTTCACTGGGGATTCGATGATCCAGCAGGAAAAGAATGGTCTGAATTTCAACGTGTTCATGATGAAATTGGTGAACGTATAAAGCGATTTTCTGAAACAGGGGAGTAAATGAAGGAAAGAGTCAATCTTCTATCTTATAGGGGATTGGCTCTTTCTTTATTGTACATAGTCATGACTATGTTGGTTCGCATAAATTACCGAAAAATAGAGAGTATTCTGTTGAATTGATAAAGTTAGAGATGTATTTAATCATGTAGGTGTTCACAAAAAATAAATTCATTTAAAAGATAATATAGTTGTTTAGAATTAGAGATGGTATGATGAATAATCACACTATCTTCCTTATTTTATGTATAATTAAATAAGGGGATTTTTGGATATTAAAATAAAGGGTAGTATATTAGTGTAAGGGGGAGAATGATGGATAAGTTGTTACAAGAAATTGTAAATTGGTTAAGGATGAGCGATGAACAAATTGTTATTGGTATTTCGGGACATGGTGCAGCTGGAAAAACAACGTTTGCTAATAGACTCGTAAACCTACTAAATCAAAATGAAATAAATTATATTAATACAGATCCTTACATTGTCAGTTCGGATATCCGTAAGCATGCAGTGATTCACTATACATATCAAAATGAAAATCATCGTTATAAAATGACAGCTTGTCATCCAGCAGCACATCATTTGACAGCTTTAGAAAGAGATATTCAGATGGTTAGAGCTGGGCTAGATTTTTATACGATAGATACGCATTACATGAAAAGTAAGTTAATTTCTTCGAAAAATAAAGTAACAATTGTGGAGGGAATGAGTGCTGCATTTATTAATCCTGATTTATTTGATTTGAAAATTTATTTTTATACAAATGGCGAAACGGAACTAATGAGAAGATCGAGCCGGGATATAGCTGAAAGGGGAGCCGATATAAATTATTTAAGGCAGTCTCATGAAGAACGCCGTATTCAATATGAAGTATTTATGCATCCGTATAGTAAGCGTTTTGATATCATTATCAAAACCTCTGATGAAACAATATGTTTAGAAAAGAATACATTTGAGTTTTATAAAGTTTAAATGAAAATCCTCACTTTGTTAATTGCATTATAACGATTAATTTTTCTTACTGAGTACTTGTATTGAATAATTGTATTATTTAATCAATAATACATTCACTATAAAATAACTAAATTTTTAAAAAGATTTAGTAGCCTTCTTTCATCTACATAGATAGAAGGCTACTGTAATTTTTGTGGCAAAATTACATAACTTTATTATTACTATACAGTAGAGGATGATTTTTATTTGAATAAATTACGTGTATCTTAAAAAAACTCACTTTAAAAGGTTTTTATTCGGAAGTACAAAAACGAATTTTTTACATAAAGGGAGAATCGGATGAAACACATAATAAGAAATGTAATAATGAATTATTTTAAAGAAATTCATACATTAGCAGTGGAAGAAGAATTACATAAGAACAGTTGGCATACAGATTTACACTATAAAATCATCGTAAATGGAAAGCGATATTCCGCAAGATTTATAAATAGCAAGCGAACAATCAATCCAGCTTTTGGAGCGTTATCAAACGAACAACTGAAAGAGCAAGTACGGTTTACGTATTATGTACGCGAACATGAAATTCCTTTTATGCAGATAAACAAGAATAGGGCAGGAGAGCCATTTACACTTGTCGCTTGGAATGAGGAACAATACAGATTTGTCTTGTCTAATTGGATTGAGGGAGAACATATTACACATTGTACAGAAGCTATCGCAAAAGCCTTTGGAAAGGAAGCAAGAAAGATTCATGACATATCTTGCGCATTTCAAAGCTCGATTTTTCAAAAGAAATCACATTTGGATGGGTATGCCCAGTTTATTCATATGTTAGAAAGTAAGGCAAGCGCATGCAAAGAATTACGGGAGTATATAAAGCTAGCTACATATCATATAGAGTGTGCATATACGAGTGAATTAAAGTTTATCGTACAGACAGATTTAAATCCTTTGAATGTTTTATGGGACTCAAGTGAGCAGGTAAAAGGAATTGTAGATGTCGAATCGATTGGATATGTTGACCGTATTGAAGGACTAGCCTTTTTACTAAAGTGGTATTCTCGAACAGAAGGAATACATTCGCATGAAGTATGTTCAAGTGTTGCTAGTGCATTTTTAGAAGGGTATAAGGCTGATAATATTGTTACATCAAATGATTACAAAAGACTTTCTTCGTTACTATGGTTATCCGGTAGTTTAAATTGGAATTTTGTGAAGAAAACACTAAGTGTAATAAGTGATAAGAGGAAATTAGAAGAACATTTGGAAGTTTATAGAGTGAGGGGAGAAAGACTATCTTCATTATTAATTTGTACATAACATGTATTCTCCTAATTGGGGATTCAAATAAGAAACCATATGAGGTGTTCTAAAAATGAAAATACAAATTGTATTGTTTGATGGCTTTGGTGAGCTTGTTTCTTTCGCACCGTTTGAGGTACTGAAAAGAGCGATAGAAGAAGGGGCTCCGTTTACAGTTGAATTCGTTTCAAGTGAACCAAAACAAGAAGTTACTACCTCGTTCGGAGTTACGGTTCAATTACATGATTTTTTACGAATGGATAATCGTCCAGATTTGTTAATTGTACCTGGTGGTGGCTGGAATCATAAAGCAAAGCACGGGATACGAAAGCAAGCAGAGCTTGGTACTTTAACCAAAATGATTAGAGAGATGCACAATGAAGGAACGATTGTTGCTGGTGTTTGTACAGGAGGTATGCTACTAGCTGCATCCGGTATATTGAATGATAAAAAGGCAACAATGCATCATTTGGCGCAGGGTGAAATGAATAAATATGGAGCAGAACTTCTTCCTTACAGAATTGTGGATCAAGGGGCTGTTATTACTGCAAGGGGAGTTACTTCAGGAATTGATTTAGGACTTTGGATTACGGAAAAGTTCGCAAGTTCTAAAATTGCAGCTGCTGTTGAATATAGAATGGAATATGAGCGACGGGGAGTTGTGTGGGAATAATTTTTTATTCGCTTAATCATATTTTTGTAGATATTGTAAAAGAGTAAGAGCCAATTCATACGAGTAGGCTCTTTCTTTTATATGCTCATTTTCTATGTTTAATAATTTGGCTGAATATAACCTAACTTTATTCCCTTTGTGACACCTCCCCAAATCCCATCAGCTTATAAAATAAGGAAAGTTCCACATAATGGACATAAACGATGCTTATAAATATAAAGTAGGATGTTATGAAAATGAATAAAGATTGCAGAGCCTACATAAAAGGGCCTTAGCTAAACCCAGAATATAAAGTGCTTTTTTGAGAATGAGAAAATATGTATAGGAGGAAGGACATGAAAGACAACACTCCTAAGAAAATTTTATTTATTCAATCAGGAATTCCTTTTTATTATCCAATGATCGAAGCAGCAATTTTGAATAGTTTACAAAAGGTAAACAGCGATACAAGTATGGTGAGTCCAGAAAAAGCTATAAAAACCGCGTTAAAAATGAAACCAGATTTTATTTTGGTATTAAGCGGTTTAAGTGAAGAATTTAATCATATTATGCCATTCTTAAAAAAGGCAGGGTTTACTACTGGGCTTTGGCTAACAGACGATCCTTATTATACGGATGTAACACAAAACGTTGTTCTGTTTTATGACTACATATTTACGCAAGATTTAAATTGTATCAAGTTTTATAGGGGGATAGGATGTAAGAATGTATTTCATCTCCCTTTAGCAGCAAATCAAGATGTGTTTAAACCTTCTCTTAAAGAAGATACATATAAGTATGACCTTAGTTTTATAGGTACAGCATTTGAAAATAGAATTCACTTTGTTGATTCGATTGCAGAGTATTTAGTAGGGAAGAACATAAAAATTGTAGGATTCGGTTGGGAGAAGTTAAAGAATTATGAAAGATTAAAGGATAAAATACAACTCTTGCCACTTGCAAAGTATGAAGATGCGTTACATTTTTACGTATCTACTAAAATCAATATAAATTTGCATCGTTCACTAATTGATCAGGAATTGAATTGTAACTCTGCAAATATTCAAGCGTATTCCGTAAATAATAGGACGTTTGAAATTAATGCCGTAGGTTCTTTTCAATTAACTGATATACGTCCAGATGTAGCAAAACATTACATACCAGGTGTTGAAATAGAAACTTTTAATAGTACATCGGAGTTTATACAAAAAGCGGAGTATTATTTGGAACATGTACAAGAAAGAAAACGTATAGCAAAAAATGGGCTGGATAGGACCTTGAAACACCACACATATGATAAGCGAATCATACAATTATTAAACTATATTAATTTGAGGGGCGTGAAGATGTAATCTAGTCATTAACTTACATGAATTAACATCGGTATACATGAAGTTAAGCGTTTGGTGCTTTTAACTAGAGTTGACTCTCGCATTCTACAAAAATCATTTGTGAAAAAGGGATTTGGATAATTTTGGCGAATTTATCTATTCTGAAAAAACAATGTCGTATTTAAACTAATTTATATCTGATCATTAGAGGAGATTAAAAATGAATCACTTTTTTGTAGAATTTGGTGAATGTAAGGCAAGTGTTTGTGAGTGGGGGGATAAAAGTAACCCTCAAATCATTTGTTTTCATGGTTTAGGAAGTACAAAATTAAGTTTTATAGAAATAGCGGAACTTTTAAAAGATAAATATCATATCGTATCGTTTGATCTACCGGGACATGGGAAAACACCAAATTTTGAGAAGGATGAAGATTATGGTGCATTCCATTTAACAAATTGGGTAGTAGCATTACTTGAGCACATAGGAAAAGAAACCTTTTATATAGTAGCGCATTCATGGGGCGCAAGCGTTGCGCTTCACTATGCAGCAGAATGTCCAGAAAAAGTGAATAAAATGGTTTTGTTAGATGGTGGTTATCATCATGGTGAAATGAATGCAGATTATTTTGCGAAGCTATATAAAGATGCGAAAGAAGGAGAGTGTCCACCGCGATCATTAGAAGAAGAAATCATTCATTACGAAAAAAATTTTGATGAATATATTTTTGATAGCAAAGAAGCATTCATCCAATCAGAAAAAACGGTTTACAGCAGGTGGTCACCATTAATAGAACGTGCGGTTTATGACTTAATGAGGGAAGAAGATAGTAAAGTGAAATGGCATGCTACTGGCGATACCGCTAGAGGTGTAATTAAGTTTCAATATACGGTATATAAAACATTGAAACCTCATAAAATTAAAAACGATATTTTATTATTGTATTGTGATCTTCCAGATGATTATTTAAAAATAAGAGAATTGCAGATTGCGGAATTTAAGAAGCGTATTGATATTACGACTAAGCTTTACAAAGATACAGGGCATTTAATGCATTGGGATAGACCAGAAGAGATTGCTGAGGATGTTTTAAATTGGTTCATATAAAAAAGGTCCGTTGTTCGAATGTGAGCAACGGACTTTCTCTTGAAAAACTTAATGTAGTTGTCATAGCCAGTTCCTTTTAAATAGACGCAATAAAACCTAGTTATAAGTTCAAAAGGCAAAAAGTGATGAGAATAAAGAATTAACAAAGCAAGCCAATGCATTGCAAGGTAAGATTCAACAAGAATTTTTAGCTACATTTAATAAGTTGAACATGAAAGATATTATTGGCGATGTAAAAGAATCCCGTAAAACTTTAGATGACCTTATGGCTTGGAGAAGGTTGAGAGTAGTAAGCTTGACGGATTGTTCTGTAGTCGTTTAAATGAGTTATCAACTACAGAAAGAAGTGAAGAGAATGAATGAAGTTATCATTGAAGAAGGATTTAAAAAAGAAATAATGGAATGCAAGCAATGCGGATGGGAGGCAGAATTTATTACTTCCAAAAATGCTGCAATTTTGAAAAATGAACGCCGGATTGCAGTAGAAAAAGTGACGTATCGATGCCGAATCCTTAGTTGTTCTGCAAAATCGGAATATTACTTTAATCAATCGTAATTAAGAGCCAAGCATCCATAACGGGTGCTTTTTTCTTTGTTATATAGAAATTACACATTAAACGTATTTAAATACTGTTTTAGGTATAACATGAATTGCTCACCAATGGTACAGATAACGGATATTTTTTCTATTTAGATTAGATGTTAAATGTACCGTGAAACTCTTGGAAATACAATGCTGGAAAGATTTAATGATATTGGTATATTACAGAAGAGGGCGCAATTGTAGGAGTAAAGGGGATATGCCCAGGTTGCATACCATATTGACCATATGAAGGATGGTGAAGTAAATGTTGCCAAGTCGAAGTTGGAGCTATAAAAATCCTCATTGGGAAAGGATTCATAATATAATCACTCCTAAAGTAGCATTCATGTAATAGGGTATGCACTTACTGAATATAGATGTACATAATCTAGGTTTATAAACATAATAATTAACGGACAGAAAATAGGGTTACTAATCTTATGATGTGTTCATTAGGGGTGTTTTATTTTACTATGTAGATAGAACAAACATGTGTATAGCAATTATCGTAGGCGCTGCCGTGATCTGGTGGTGTCTTGCTCGTTGTCAAGCAAAGATAAGGGGTAAATAAAAAAAGAGAGCTAATGCCCTCTTTTTTTGATCTGGTAATTAATCGCAGATTGGTATTCCAAGCACTCTTAGAGCTAATGCAACTTGAAGAGAAATCTCTAATCTAGCAATTTCAATACCAGCTACTGAAAGAACTAAAAAAGGTTGTCCATTTACAAACACAACGCAACTATCCATGGTTTTACGCCTCCTTTCTAGTAATCTAATATAGTATATGAATTAATCATTAATATGTAATAGTTGGATTAATTGATTTTGTAGAATTGATAGATTTGCCCATTTAAACAAAACAAACGAACACAACAATTGAAAATAGAGGGGGAAGATAGACTCGCAAATTGAAATATTATTAGTCTAAAACGCAAAACATAGACTAGTAAACAAGCTGTTTTCCCTTTTTAATCATAGAATATGATGAATTCTATTTTTAGAGGAGGGAATCATATCTATGGGATGGAATAATAATTTTGGACATTCTCGAGATCGTAATAACTTTTGGGATGATTTAGTATTTTGCGGATGCGGTCGTAGACGTAGAAGAAACGATTTTAACGATTGTCATTGTAGACGTGACTGTGATTGTGATGAGTGTCGTCGCAGACGTAATCATGACCGCGACCACGATCGTGAACATAATCATGATCATGATGATCATCGAGATTGGTAAAATCTTCTGAAAGAGTGCACATCTTAATCGCACTCTTTTTTATTATGTTTTTATGAATACTTATTAACTCGAAGGATACAGTTTTAATTTGATTTAACATCTGACAAAATGAATGAACACAACGAACAAAAATAGAAGTGAAGAATCATGAACTCTAACGTTACATTTTCCATGCAAATGAATGGCGAAAGCAAAGATGCTACGGCTTATGTTAGTGGTATTGCAAATATATCTGCAATTCTGTTAGCTAACGCAGATAGACATATAGTTGATAAGTTGATAGCTCAAGTTGACATAGAAGAGAAGATGTTCATCGAAGCTACTTTAGCAGGATTAAAACATCATTCTCAATAAGTACAGTGTCTCAAAAACATTTTATTAATTAGCATGATATACCATCACATCATCAGAAAGACTAATATAAATTAGTATCCATACAATAAAAAACGTCATCATTTCTAATCTGGCCTGTTTAGAAATGATGACGTTTTTTTGTATTTAAAGGTATTAAAATTTCTTAAGTTGATGGGCATGTGGTAGATCCCTATTTTCAGCTTGTTTCAATTCCTTTCTTATTAGATATCCACTCATTTGCCCATGTATTGACGGAAAAATTCTATTTGTTCGTTGTTAAGTATTGTTGCTTCGTCTTTTCTTAAGTCAAGGTGGAATATATGACCGCTAGCTTTGTCATTATGACCATATTCCTTGTAAATATAATGAAGTCCTGCGGATTCTAATTTACTAAGGAAAACAGGTTGAATCCCAACCAATCCATCATTAACACTACAAGTCACAAAGGACGGAGGAAAAAATGACGTAATGTTTGACTGAAAATCCAATTCCTTTTTATATTTATAAATTTCTGTTCCAAGGTAGTCCTTCATCAAAGCATTTAAAAGACTCCTGTACCATTCTTTCGTTTCTTTGTTTTTTATTCTATCGAGAGGATCATACATTCCGTGGTTTAATCCCATTGCTTTTATTTTTATATCAGGCATTTTGAAGTCAAACAGTTTTGCATACTTTAAATTAGTTATAATTGCTGCATATGGAATAAGGAATGATTATTTGTTCCTTTCCCATAGCTTTCTATAGTCACCTTTAGGGAGGCATATTAATTTACTAGAAGAATACCATATTAATTTGGATAATGTAGTATCATTAGATTCTTTAAGATCACTAAAACTCTCTTGCGTTGTTAAAAACAAGGAAATCGTTTTAAATATGGGCTTATCGTTGTATATCCGCATTTTCCTGATGGTATCCCATGCTCATCAACTCAAGAATTTTATAACATCTCCAGGATGAAAATTCAATGTATTTTTGACAGACAACGGCTTATTTTTTCGTTTTGGGGGTATTTGCTTTTCTTAGCTTGATGGCGATGGGGTACTACCTCATATTAGAAAAAATGATATTTTGCTGCAAAGTTATGGTGCAAGCAAAAGCATTACAGTTCTATTACCAATTCATTTTTTGATATAATGGATGCGTGGCAGAAAATAGATAGAAAGATACTGCTAGTAATTTATACTTAAATGTAGGGAGATTGAACAGAGTTATGGGGACAGAAAAAGAAATTAGTTCCGCTAAATTAATATGGAAGATGACGCGCCCGCATACGTTAACGGCGACGTTTTCTCCTGTGATTTTAGGGACAGTGGCATCACTTTATGTTGCCAAAATTGATTGGCTTTTATTTATTGCGATGATGGTTGCATGTTTAGCATTGCAAATAGCAACGAATTTATTTAATGAGTACTATGATTTCAAACGTGGATTAGATACAGCTGAGTCTGTTGGAATCGGTGGCGGAATTGTCCGTCATGGATTGAAACCAAAAAATGTTTTAACAGTCGCACTTTTATTGTACGTAGTAGCAGCACTTATTGGCATTTATATTTGTATGAATAGTAGCTGGTGGTTAGTCGTCATTGGTTTAATTGGGATGGCGGTTGGCTATTTATATACAGGTGGTCCATTACCAATTGCGTACACTCCGTTTGGAGAATTAGTTTCTGGATTGTTAATGGGGACATGTTTTGTACTTATTGCTTTCTTTATTCAAACGAATACGATAACGACTGAAAGTGTATTGATTTCCATTCCAATTGGAATTTTAGTCGGTGCAATCAACATGTCGAATAACATCCGAGATATCGAAGAAGATATTAAAGGTGGAAGAAAGACATTAGTAATCCTCCTTGGGAGAGAGAAAGCAGTAGTAACACTAGCTGTAGCCTTTTTCATTGCTTATTTATGGATCGCTGTAATTGTATTAATGGGTTATATAAGCCCTTGGGCATTAGTGATGTTCCTAGGTTTGAGAAAGCCAATCTCCGCCATTCAAAGTTTCCAAAAAGGAGCAAAGGATCCCGGGTATATGCGCATCGCCATGAAATCAACAGCGATGACAAATACGATTTTTGGCTTCTTATTATCAGCAGGATTATTAATTAGTTATCTGTTTTAGATAAAAAATCTTGTTAAATAACTTAACCCCAATTTCTCAATTTTAATATGGAGAGATTGGGGTTTTTATTTTGACTTTGTTTCATGTTAAAAACAGTTTCATTTGAAATGAAAATACCAATAAATTGCAACTTCATCAATTGTCTTATCCAAACCTTTATAAATAAGAAAATCAAATCCACCAATTACAAATCCGCATTTTTCATAAAATTTACATGCTGCGACATTATTATTTTGCGTCTCAAGCATAATACCTGGCATATTGCCTTCTTTTGCCCACTGCTTTGCTTGATCAATTAACCGTTTGCCAACTCCGAGTGTACGATATTTTTTATCCACTGTTATATCGTCTATGTAAGCATAATGATTCCAATTCTTTTTCAATACTATGAATCCAATGATTTGGTTATGTAACAGTGCGATGTAAATTACTTGATTCGGTTTATTTATATACTCATTGTACGCCAGTTCTTCATTATCACATTGATTTTGTAAATAACTTTTTTCATAACTTGGAACGTCTTCTACTGTATATTCTATGCGTCTATTCACTTTTGAAAGAGAAAGTATTAACCGAGCATTCACTATAAAACTATCATCAATCTCTGGGAAATTGTCTACATCATTTTTTTCTAACTTTCTAATTAAAAGGTTCATCGGAGTACCTCCAAATAATAAAATTCCCTCTGGGTTTTTATGTAATTCAAATGAATTGCAATGACAAAATTATAATAGACTTTCAATAGTAAGGCTATCATTACAACTTCTTCCTGAAATCATTAAATTTTATAAAGAGTAAGGGTATGAATTTAGGGTATACAATGATGAGGGTCATTTTCGTTTAAACTTCTAGAAAAATAAACGTCTATAGTATAAGCTTATTTCTTTTAAAAAGTGTTTTTATTATTAAATCAATAACTAAGACAAAAGTCGATTTAATATTTTATAAAGAAATCGGCTTTTTCTTTTATGTATTACGTTACAAGAGCTTTCTTATTTTACCCGGATTGTCCTTTTTAGAAATGCATGCAACAGAGCTTTTATAGTAAGAGTATTTTGTTGGGGGATGATTAAAAAAATCTATATTGTAATATAAAAAATACTATGATATGAAAGGATACCTTGCAACAATCTCAATAAATCTTTCTCAATAATTGAAAATAAAATCAATCCAGATTATTATATTGTTATTGTAAATTTATTTTATTGAAGGAGGATACAAAGATGAAAAACTCAAAAGGTTCTATTGAATCAGAGATAAGTAAAGCAATTACGCACTGGGAAAAGGACTACCTAGGACGCGGATCTCTATCCGTTAAGACAGATATATTACGGGACATGATTATCGTGAATTTACAAGGTATTTTAACGCCGGCTGAATATACTGTTTGCGAAACGAAAGACGGTATGCTAACGATAAAGAAAAATCGTTCGGAGTTAGTTGAATCTGGAATTGAAGATCTGAAAGAAATTATACTCGAATTAACTGGAGAGAAAGTGAAAAGCTTTCACACGGATATAAGCTCTCGTACAGGTGAACGAGTAATGATTTTTAAATTGTTTCATAATCTTGAGGAGAAATTTTAAAAATTAAAACCACCTTAGAGTTTGTGGAAAATACAGTGAGATAATTAAGGAACCTACAAGTTGTGCACTTTATTTGATTTTATTAGTAGGGTGATAATTAGAAAATGAGAAAACTTGAAATTATTTATGTATAATGAATTTTGATTCGGAAAACGGATAAATAAATTGACAAACTGCTTAATATGGTTTATCTTATAATTGTTTTAAAAATTAATAGATGCTTATTTTAACTGTTTGCTATAATTAAGGCTTTAGCATTTTTTTAATATGTAATATTGACTAAATGAAAAAGTTTCTTAATTAAAAGATAGCGCATAACATAAATTGATATATTGATTGCATAATCTAGGAGATCAGAGATATACTGTTATTTTTAATAGGAGTAATACATATATTACTATCCTCTATAAAATGGGAGCTCTTCAAAAAACTTTATTGAAGTTAGTTGAAGTGAAACCGACAATCTCCATAATTTAATGATGATATAAAATCATTGAATTATGGAAGTTGTCGGTTTTTTTTATGGAAAAAACGATGCACGAAAAAGAGTGAATGAAAATTGAAATTAAAAAACTATCGTAATGAAAAGGAATTTTTATAGGTTATTTTCGTTTGGAAGGGAGTATTTTACATGTTAATTTCGCTAAGTTCATCAACACTGTTAACATTATTTTTTATCGCGCTTAGTGCTTCTTGGTTAAGTGGATTATTGTTTTTACATGCAAGGATGCCTTTACGTTTTGTTCATATCCATATTGGTATCGCTGCTTTGCCTTCATTGGTTTCTTTACTTGCACTTGTTAATAACAATGGAGATAGAGTTGTGGGGCCTTGGCATCTAGATACTTTAGCTTGGCTCATGGCTTTCTTTGTTCTTACAATTGGCTTAATTATTCAGCGATTTTCTGTACGTTACTTAATGGGAGATCGCTCATATCGAAAATACTTTGCACTTTTTACATTTACTACAGGTGTATCTTCGGTTGCATGGTTAAGTGATGATCTTCGCTTCATGATTAGTTGTTGGGGCGCAACTCTTATAGGATTGATTCTACTCGTAGGGCTAAATAAAGGGTGGAAAGTAGTTAGTGAAGCAACAAAAATCTCAGGCTATTTATTTACAATAAGTTGGATTGCCTTACTAGCAGCTATCATTTGGTTGTTTCAAATAACTGGACAGTGGCAGTTAACATCAGTTTTAACGAGTGAAAATGTAGCTCAATTTGGAACATTGGAGAAAACAGGAATTAACTTATTGATTATAGTAGCTGTGATGATTCCAGCAGCACAATGGCCTTTTCAAAGATGGTTAATTGAATCAGCTGTTGCTCCAACTCCTGTTTCTGCTATTATGCATGCGGGTTTAGTAAATGCTGGCGGTATCATGTTAACTAGATTTTCGCCACTTTTTCATGATGATATTGCACAAATCATTTTACTCATTTTCTCTAGTATTTCTGTCTTAATAGGTACAGGAATTAGTTTAGTCCAAGTTGATTATAAACGTCAGCTAGTAGGTTCAACTATTGCACAAATGGGATTTATGCTGATTCAATGTGCATTAGGCGCTTATTTAGCAGCTGTTATTCATTTGATTTTACACGGTTTATTTAAAGCCACTCTGTTTTTACAAGCTGGTTCTTCCGTACAACGTTTTGATGGAGTGAAGCAATCTAATGAAAAGATGTCCAATTTATGGATTATGTTCGGACGTGTTTTAGGATTATTTATAGCAATTGCTTTCTGGTTTATGACTTCTGGAGAGGGGTATGAATTAGTTAGTGCGTTAATCTTAGGATGGTCATTATACTTTTCGTGGAAACAGCTTGTTGTTTTTGGAGAGGGAAGAATGGGAAGAATTGCTGGCTTAATAGTTTTGAGTGGATTTTCTCTCATTTACTTCACTGTTCATAACTCTCTTTATAAATGGTTGCATACTGACATTTATGAAAGTGTTCAACCTTCAGCTCCGGCCATTATCTTTGTTATATGTATTTTATTATTTAGTAGTATTATTAGTACTTTCGTTACTCGTAATCAATCTTCTACTTTATTCGCTGTACTTTATCTTTGGTTAGTTCGAGTAGGTGAGGCGAGACGAAAGTCAGTAGAAAGTCACCCAAGCTATCTGAAACATTATGTATCAAAGGGAGGTAATTCGTGATGAGCATACCGTCAATATTAAAGAAAGATACAAACATTGATATGCAAGAAAATAATATAAATGATTTAGTGGCATCTGCTAGCCGAGTGATTGCGCCACTTTGGCCTATCTCTACATTTGCAGCTCATCACCCTTGGATGGGACTTGAAAAGCAATCATTTGAACAAGTTGCAGATTGGTTAAAAGAAGCTCGTAATGTAGATATTTATCCTAGTGCCTCCATGATTCATTCGGCAAAGGCGAAGGGTGAGATTGAGGAATCATTTTTACAAATAGGCTTGTCTCGTTGGCTTGATTCTCAATCTTTTCATATTCCGCGAGAGACAGCAGAGCGTTTTTGCCAAGAAGCTTTAAAGTTAGAAAGATTACCTTCTAGTCTGTTATCATCGTCAGAATTAAATAAATTAGCAGAAGAAATAAGTTATATAAATACAGGGAGTATGGAAGACGCTTCTATGCAACCAATCAGTTCACTTATAGAGAATCAAAATGGTGACAACCTATCAGATGTTCTTAATTATCATATTATTAAATGGTGTAAATTATATCTTGATGACGCCGGATCAAGTTGGACGATGCCAAACCGAGAGAAAGGTTTGTATCGTGCGTGGCATCACCTTATTACATTTGATCCAGCGCTCAGTAAAAATGAACGTAAAGTTTTAAAAGATTGGCCACAGGATGCCCAAGGAGCTTTAACAAAAGCATTATCTGAACTAGGAATTTCTGAATCTAACAGGCAAGCTTATCTTGAAGGGCACTTACTTTCTTTGCCTGGATGGGCAGGAATGATACGATGGCGCTCGCAACAATCAATTGAGGAACAGGAACTTCTCATAGAATATTTAGCAGTTCGAATTTCTATGGAGCTAGCCATTGTAAAACCTTATTTACCTTTAAAAAATCAAAAGGTTGAGAAAAAAGTTGAGATTGTCCCACTTATAGCTTGTTGGATCTATTGGGGGGATATTTCAACACGGGAATGGTTACAAATGTCTGCTACTGAACAAAGCGAATTATTAGCATTTGCTTATCGCTTTGATGAAAATACTCGCAAGAAACTTTGGCTGGAAGCTTGGGAACAGACGCATGCAGAGCAATTAAAGGAGGAGATTTCTTCTAAACAACGTGCAACTAATGATAAAAAGCGTGTATTAGCTCAATTAGCATTTTGTATTGATGTACGTTCAGAACCGTTTCGTCGCCATCTTGAAAAATTAGGTCCGTTTGAAACGTTTGGAATAGCTGGTTTCTTTGGGTTACCAATTGCGACTAGTGAACTAGGCAGTAATAACAGCCACCCTTCCTTGCCAGTTATACTAAAACCGAAACATCAAATAAAAGAGCTCACAAATGAAAGTGAACTTAAATCTTATGAGCAACGTAAGAGGGTAGGTAGTTCGGTGCGTTATACATTTAAAACGATGAAACAGAACGTACTGACAAGTATGGCGCTGCCTGAGTTAAGTGGTCCTTTACTTGGTCTACAGATGGTGACAAGAAGCTTTGTCCCAAGAGGAGTTGGTGGTTTCATTCGTAACCTTCGCAAAACGATGTTACAAAAACCGGATACAACATTCTCGCTTAATCATGTTCATGACACAAAAGGTGAGATACCTATCGGTTTTACGAAAGAAGAAAAAGTGAACTATGTGCGTCAAGCTTTAAAAATGGTGGGACTGACAGAAAAATTTGCTCCTTTAGTTGTAATGTGCGGACACAGTAGTCAAAGTACGAACAATCCTTATGCTGCAGCACTTGAGTGTGGTGCGTGTGGCGGAGCAGCGGGAGGATTCAATGCAAGGGTTTTCGCTACTTTATGTAATCTTCCAGAAGTAAGAGAGGCGTTGTCTGATGAAGGCATTAAAATTCCTGAGGACACCATTTTTGCAGCAGCTGAACATAAAACAACAGTAGATGAATTAGAATGGATTTACGTCCCAGAACTTTCAGAAACTGCGCAAGAAGCATTTGATTGTATTGAGTCGATTATGCCAAATGTGAGTCAACATGCAAATAGAGAGCGTTTAATGCAATTACCTCATTTTAAAACGAAAATAAAAAATCCGAGTAAAGAGGCACACCGATTTGCAGAAGATTGGAGTGAAATACGTCCGGAATGGGGATTAGCTCGTAATGCATCTTTTATTATCGGGCAGCGTGAATTGACTCAGGATTGTGATTTAGAAGGTAGGGCTTTCCTTCATGATTATGATTGGAAACAGGATGAAAATGGCGATATATTAGCTAGTATCATAGCGGGACCAGGAACAGTAGCGCAGTGGATCAATCTACAATATTACGCTTCAACTGTAGCTCCTCATTATTATGGTAGTGGAAACAAAACAACCCAAACTGTTACGGCAGGTCTCGGTGTTATGCAGGGAAATGCAAGTGATTTGTTATCAGGCTTACCTTGGCAATCCGTTATGCAGTCAGATAGTGAAACGTATCACTCACCACTTCGTTTACTCATTGTAATTCAAGCGCCTACTAAATATATAGAACGCTTGCTAAATAATGATTTCACATTTCGAGAAAAAGTTCAAAATGGATGGGTCAGACTTGCAAGTGTTGATCCAGAGGGACGCTGGAAAAACTGGTAACAATCATGTAATGAATCATTGTTACTAGCTTAAAAGTTTCATAAATACAATCATGAAGAAGGAGTGCTATATATGAATGCAAAGCATAAAAAGGTTTTATTGTTAACAGACATTGAACAAGGAATAGAGCCTATTATCCAACAAGTAACTAACATTCAACGAGAAAATATGTTGACTATACACAGCTGTGATTCTGTAATTGTACATCCTTTTGGAGATATAATGAGGTCTATTATTATTGCTATTTATCAAGAAAATGTGGAAGAAATTTTTGTTGTCGGAATAGAGGATAAAGAAACTAATGTAGTTAATCTACAAATTCAACGTGATTCTATAAAAAATAACAAGGAACTAGAATATCTCTTTGAAAATTGTATGCCTGAATTTTCAAGTGGTAGCCTTGAGGAATGGCTAAGTGGAAAAGAAAATGTTAGTGAAAATATTGAGAAGAGTATAGATATGATTCGTCATCATCCGTTAGTGCCTTCTAATGTTAAAGTTCAGGGGTTCATGATTGATAAAAAAGGTGGAAAAGAAACAGTTGTTAAAATTCCTGCTAACAAAGTAGTTGAACAAGTTAACTAATTTATGAAAGACAAATTAATTCTTATGTATAAATCGCTGTTGTATAATAAATTTTATTATGTTTTAAGAATTAGAAGGGGTAGCCATGCAAAATAAAATTATCGTTATGTTTCAAAAAGATTTTCGTTTATATGACAATCCGGCTCTATTTGAGGCTGTTCAGTCTGGTGAGGTTCTTCCAGTATATGTACAAGATGAAGCATTTTCAATGGGGGAGGCGTCAAAGTGGTGGTTGCACCATGCTGTAATAGATGTAAAGAAGCAACTTGAGGCATTGGGATCTACTTTAATAATTCGTAAAGGACGTACGGAGGAAGAAATACTTTCTCTCATAGAACAGTTAGGTATAACGGCTGTATATTGGAATATTTGTTATGATCCGGATAGATTACAATCTAATCAAAAAATGAAAATGATGTTAGAAGATAAAGGTATTATCTGTAAAGAATTTAATTCGCATTTATTATTAGAACCGTGGATTATTAAAAAGAAAGATAACACTGAATATAAGGTGTTTACGCCTTTTTACAATGCATTTCAAAAGCAGATAATATCTAAACCTATTAGTAAAGTGCAGCGTATAAAATGCGGAAGTTCTTTACCAGCAAGCTTATCTGTTTCAGAATTACACTTGTTGCCGACTATACCGTGGACATCTCATATGGAATCAATATGGGAGCCTACAGAAGAAGGGGCATACAAAACATGTAAGAAATTTTTCTCTAGCAAATTAGCCTCTTATAGTGAAGGAAGAGATTTTCCAAATGAAAATGCTCATTCGATGTTGGCACCGTATCTTTCATTTGGTCAAATATCAGTAAAGCTAATATATCATTACTTAATAAATAAAAGTAACGAAAAACAATGTAGTCTTTTTGAACAACAAGTGAATAGCTTTATACGTCAATTAATTTGGCGAGAGTTTTCTTATTACTTGCTATATCATTATCCATTTACAGTATATAAACCTCTTAATAAGAACTTTGAACATTTTCCGTGGAATAATGAAGAGGAGTTATTAAGAGTATGGCAGAAGGGCGAAACTGGTTATCCGTTTATTGATGCAGGAATGCGGGAGCTATGGCAAACGGGTTTTATGCATAACCGAGCAAGAATGGCTGTAGCCTCTTTTCTTGTAAAGCATTTGTTAATTCCGTGGCAAGAAGGGGCAAAATGGTTTATGGATACACTATTAGATGCTGATATTGCAAATAATACAATGGGGTGGCAATGGGTTGCTGGAAGTGGGGCAGATGCATCACCGTACTTTCGTATTTTTAATCCGATCACACAAGGTGAAAAGTTTGATAAAGATGGAGAATATATAAGAAGATGGGTGCCAGAATTAAGAGATATCCCAAACAAATATATACATAAACCTTGGGAAGCACCTGAGCATATTTTACAAAAAGCCAATATAAAGCTAGGAGATACATACCCTTTGCCAGTTGTTGATCATAAGGCAGCACGAGAGAGAGCCCTTTGTGCATATAAAAGTATGAAAGAATTTATATAAAATACACGAGTCAATATGAATTTGATATGTAAAGGTTATAATGTCTATTTATGTATTAAAGTTGTATTCATTGAAAGAGCATACGAATCATATAGAGTTTCTAAAACCTTTTATTAAAAAGGAGAATGTTTATGAAAAAATCTAGTATTATGGTATTTTTACTAACATATGGTTTGTTTTATGTTTCTAGTGTTTTATTTCCTATTGATCGTACTTGGTATGATGCGTTAGAAAAGCCCTCTTGGACACCTCCTGGCATGACAATCGGAATGATATGGGCTGTATTATTTGGACTTATTGCATTATCAGTTGCAATTATTTACAACAACTATGGATTCAAGCCAAAAACATTTTGGTTTTTATTCCTTTTAAATTATATATTCAATCAAGCGTTCAGCTATTTTCAATTTAGCCAAAAGAATTTGTTTTTAGCAACAGTAGATTGTTTACTAGTTGCTATTACTACGTTACTTCTCATTATGTTTTCTTCCAATTTATCTAAAGTATCGGCATGGTTGCTAATCCCGTATTTTTTATGGACTACATTTGCTACATATTTATCTTGGACCATTTATAGTATGAATTAAAGACGTAAATGAAAACTTGAGCATAATAAAAATGCTCGAGTTTTTATGCTTATTAATGATAATCTAAAGTATAGAATATATACATCTTAGGGAGGCCATATGTGTGAAGAAATGGATAAAAATTACGCTGTACTCTTTACTTGGTATTTTACTTATAGGAAGTATTAGTTTTTTTGTTTGGTCTCAGTTTAGTTACAAACCGACGAAAGAGGCTTTGTCGTTAGTGGATGATAAAAAAGATGAAGATTATATAGCTTTTGGAGAGAAAGATGCTAAAATAGGGGTTATTTTTTATCAAGGAGCTAAAGTAGAAGCCGAGGCTTATAGTTATTTAGGAGAAGCTCTTGCAAAAGATGGACATTTTGTAGTCATGCCTAAATTACCATTAAACTTAGCGATACTTGGAATCAATGAGGTAGATAGTGTAATTGAAAAGTATCCGGAAGTTCAAAAATGGTATGTTGCGGGGCATTCAATGGGCGGAGCTATGATTTCTAAGTATGCCTTTCAACATGAAGAAAAGGTAGACGGGATTATTTTCTTAGGTTCGTATCCTGCAGATGACTTCTCTACTAAGTCGATTTCAATGTTATCAATTTACGGGGAAGTAGATGCTTTAGCAACTGTAGAAAAAATAGAAAACAATAAAAAGTTCATGTCAAAGAATACAACTATGCACATGATAAAAGGCGGAAACCATGCTCACTTTGGCATGTACGGTGAGCAAAAAGGTGATAATGCGAGCTTAATTACAGCAAAAGCACAACGAGATGAAACAGTGAAAGTAATGGAAGAATGGCTATTGAAACAATGATAATAAGTTTAATAAATCGATGGTGATTATAAAAAAAGATTCTTACTATGTAAGAGTCTTTTTTTAGTAATTGCTAGCATTTTCGGTGTATATCCAGATTTTGAATGGATCAATTCGTATGAAATAACCTTATTTGGATATAAATATTAAAAAATTGAAGGAGTTTAATATGAAAAAAATGATAGCGGTTTTGTTTACTTGTAGCTTTCTTTTACTAGGTGTACAAGGGATGGCAAATGCAGAGGATTCTTTAAAAGAGATTTCCTATATAGAAAACAATGCAAGTAAAATCTTTGAAAATCCAAAAGTTTTTTATAGTAAAATTAAAAATCATACGTATCGTTCTTTCTATGTCCCTTTTCATGAAGCTGAAAATCATATACAGAAAACAGTTCTATATAAAGATTTACAATCGACTATGGAATCCGAAATAGGACCGTGGGTAAGTAAGACAGCGGGTACACAAGAAAATCCTAAAATTAATCCGAATAGACAAATTTACTTAATAGCATCATGGACAGAAACGGAAAAAAATTTCCGAGTAAAATATTTGATCGCTGATGCTGAAACAAAGACCACTCTTTGGACTGGAGAAGATAAAGGAATGAAAAAATAAGCTGAATTAAATCGGCTTATTTTTTAGTGATTCACTATTTTCAATTGTCCTCTTACTTTCTCCGGTATGTCCTTTTCAGAGATAACATCGTAAGAATACACATACTTTCCTTTTACATGAATTTTCAAGTAAGTTTTTCTTATAAAATCATTAGGCGTGTTCGTTCCCACTTTATATTCTTTCTCATTGCTTAATTCATCTACACATTTTAGTGAGTAAATAGCCCGGCCTTTATAATGATAATCTGGAATGCCATAGCCCTGCGCAACGGCGTATACATTTTTTTCTTCAGCAATCGGATTAAATCTGTCTAAATCCCCGCGTAATATGAAAGGTAGTAAGTATATAGGAAGACCTATTCCTATTATGCAAATTACAAATTTCTTCATGATCGTTTCTCCTCTTGTTAAATTACTTATTTTTAAGTATAGGAAAAAATTCTTATGAATTTAGAAGTGAATTTCTTAAGTTTTTCTTAAATAGGTGTTTAAAGGAGGGATAGCATTGTATGGTTATTCTTTCGTGCAAATCGTATTATTTTTTTATTTATATCTTCGTGGTTTTTATGCAAAATACAATATTTCTAGATAAAATATAACCTCCTTATATATTAGGAAATGTAATTTCGTGAATTAATTATGAATATATTTTATTTTGAAAAACATCCCTTGATAAATACACAGAATTATTGTAAAGTGATGATAATTAAAATATATATTGTTTGAAAGCGATAAAAGGAAATAGTACAAGTAGTTTTTTAGAGAGTCGGTGGGTGGTGTAAACTGATAGAAGGAACTTGTGAATCCGTCCTTGAGGGAAATGAGGAACAATTCAATGTGAAGTTCGTAATCGTTTCCAGCTACAAGCAGTTAATAATTTAAGTGGAGGGCGTATATTTTTACATTTTTAACTAGAGTGGCAACGCGGATGAGCTTTCGTCCCTTTTATAGGAACGGGAGTTTTTTGTATTTTATCTAGATAAAATACAAATTTGAAAAAGGTTAGTTCCTTCATTAATAAATATAAAAGATTAAGGGGATATTGTTCATGAGTAATCAATATAAATTAATAGAAGAATTTAATAATGCAGAATTTGATAAAAGTTTAAAATGGTTTTCTCCACCTAAAGATTGGGAGGTTAATAGCAATAAATCGAAGTTAATAATCAAACCGGATAAAGAGACAGATTTCTGGCAAAAAACACATTATGAATTTCAAGTTGATAATGGACATTTTTTATACTATGAACTAAATGGAGACTTTAGATTGATCACGAAAGTAAAATCTAAACCAGCGAATAGATATGATCAAGCAGGTTTAATGGTTCGATTTTCAAAAGAGACTTGGTTAAAGACATCGGTTGAGTATATACCTGATGACAATAGTAAATTAGGTGTTGTTGTAACAAAGAATGGATATTCTGATTGGTCTAGTCAGGAGTTTTTTGGAGATTTAAATTCTCTTTATTATCGCATAACAAGAAGGGGAAATAATTACTACGTTGATTATTCATTAGACGGGGATTTATGGAAACAAATAAGAATGGCTCACCTTTTTGAAGAAAAAGATTGCATGAAAGTTGGCATTTATGCTTGCAGTCCACAAGGAGATGGGTATGAAGCAGAGTTTGAATTTATTAAGATTGAAAATATAGATGATAATACAAAAGTTTATTAAAATTGTAAAGTTTTCTTATTTATCCAGCGAAATGGAGGTTATATATTTTAAAATTGGAGAGGCTCTTATCCATTATTATTCTACTGCGTACTAATCGATTATTCTTCTTGGGATGGTATTGGGTATTTTCGACCGAAACTAAAAGTATTAGATGAAGAGTTAGATGGCTATGTATTAGTAAACTTCACCTATTCAGATGCAAAGGGTGAAGTTTACAAGCGAATAGTAGAGCTACATATGCTCATTCTTAAAGGAAGAGAATGGTATTAACAAATTTATTGCCTAGAGAAAGAAACGATCCGTCTTTTTAAACTAAAAAGAATGAAAGAGGTTGTGATAAATCGTGAAAGAATCTTCATTCGTCGGGATGCTACTATTCAGGAGCATATCAAAAGCGAGAGTAAATCTAAGCCATCTAATGTACCAGAAGTTCTCCTACGTTTCCAAGATGAAGCTCGTCATTTGGCAGAAGAATGGTTTGATATTGAAGTGCTTTTACCACTTGAGGATGGCAGTTGGCTAATAAAAAAGGCGTATCCTGAAAATATCAATTAAAAAAGTTTACTTACTTGTATTAGAATTTTATTGTAATGAGGAAAAATATATATAAAAATTAGAATTTATAGTACTACTCTGTGCATTCCATATCTCTCTTTTTTGCTTTAAATGTAGATTTTCGTTTTACCTTTATCTCAGCAAGTATAACACCGCTTAGAATAAGTAATGCTCCGATATACCCTTGGATTGACAATAATTCGTTCATGAACAGGTATGCAAACAGTGCAGAAAATACAGGTTCTAATGAAAAAATGAGTCCTGTATGTGTCGGTGTTGTGTATTTCTGTGCCATCGCCTGAATGATGTAGGCAAAAGCACTGCAGAAAATACTTAACACCAGTACAGCGATCCAACTCTCTTTAGTGGATGGAAGTTGCGGCTCTTCGAAAATCAGGGCAGAGAGTACGCCAAACCCTCCTGCAAATCCCAACTGAAGAATCCCAAGCTGCAATGTATTGGCAACTTTAGCCGCTCTTCCGGTGACAATAATATGAAAAGCATAAAAGAGAGCAGCGAGTATACAAAGTAAATCTCCAGAATTGAGTGTTAATTGATTATTCAAAGTCAGTAAACCAATTCCAGTCATTGCAACAAGGGAACTAATGATCAGTCTGTAACTCAGTCGATCCTTGAACAGAACGATAGATAATAAAGGGATAAAGATTACGGTCAAACTGGCTAGAAAACCAGCATTTGAAGCTGATGTCGTTTTTAAACCTAAGATGACTGAAGCAGATACAACGAAAAGTAAAAATCCTAGAATAAAGCCGTATTTTAGAGTGACAAAATGAATTGAACGAAATTGTTTAAAAAAAACAGCAGCACAAACCAAAAAAGCAATACCAAAGCGCAATGCAACAAGAGAAAATGAAGGGACAGTTTCCAATCCGATTTTCATAAAAAGATAGGAAGTACCCCAGGTCATTGTAACAAGTAAGATCATAAGATTAGCCTTTATTGGTTTCATTTTTAGTTCTCCTTTAAAATTTTTATGTACTTAGTTTAATTGTGATTCAAGTATTAGTAAAACGAATATATGTAATGATATACTTGAATAAAATTCATACATGAGAAAGTAGGAGAATCGATGAGTCTGACTAAGTTAGAAATCTTTCTGAAGACGGTTGAAATGGGGAACTTATCAAGAGCGGCCGAAGCACTGAATGTGACTCAGTCAGGTGTCAGCCATGCGATTAGAAGTCTTGAATTGGAGTATGGTTTTCAATTGTTATTCCGGAATAAAACAGGTGTTCGATTAACGGAAAATGGTGAGCGTGTTTTAACGCATGTTCGTGAAGTAGTAAATCATAATGAGCAATTGAAGCAAACTGTTGCAGATATTAATGGCATAGTGGCAGGAACTTTGCGCATTGGTACCTTTACAAGCGTGTCTATTCACTGGCTGCCTACAATCATCCATCGCTTTCGCTTGGAGCATCCTCGAATTGAAATCAAATTAATGGAAGGTGATTATGGAATGATTGAAACGTGGATTCAACAAGGAGTGATTGACTTAGGTTTTATGTCACTACCGTCATCGGGCCATCTAGAATCTATTCCACTAAGAAAAGATCGAATGCTATGCATCCTTCCTAAAAATCACTCATTAAGTAAACAATCCATAATTCAGTATGATCAGCTTGAGAAAGAGCCTTTTATTATGCCTGCTTCTTCATGCGGTTACGATGTTAGGAAAGTATTAGAAGCGGCTAGGGTTCAGCTCGATATCCAATTCGAAACCGGTGATGATCATGTGATTGTCGCGATGGTGGAGAACGGGCTGGGAATCAGTGTCATGTCTGAACTCGCATTACAAGGACAAAACGAAAATGTTACGATTGTGGAGTTGGAAGATAAACCTGCACGATCACTTGGGCTGTCACTTACTTCAATTAAACACGCATTACCAGCAACAAAACGGTTTATCGAATATACTCAAAAATGGTTAGATGGTGATTGAATATATCGGCAATCAAAACAAAATCAACAGTCAATGATTTTCAGGGCATATAGTGGTAGCTCCACATACCCATCAACCTAAGAATTCAGAATTACCCCAAAACGAAAAAATGAGCTTTTTGTTACAAGTTAGCACAAATTTTCATTCTGGGGGGTACTATAAAATTTTAGCTTGATGGCGATGGGTTATAGTCATAATAATGTAAGTAAATAGTTTTTTTGCGATACTTCATAGTGAAGTATCGTTTTTCTTTGTATAACTAAAGCCCAACTATAGAGCTTAGATTTGCAATAATAAATGTTTTTTCATTAGATAATTACTTTACCAATAATCGGGATGTTTGCGGATACATTTATTTTTGGGATACATAATTATATTTAGAGAATACCCAGTTACAGTATTTGAACTTTTAATAAGAAGGGATGCGAAGGAATG
>NZ_MACG01000053.1 GCF_001884035.1 Bacillus tropicus | reverse complement strand
GCAAGGCGGACATGGTGGCTGGCAAGGTGGACATGGTGGTTGGCAAGGTGGACATGGTGGTTGGCCGGGTGGACACGGTGGTTGGCAAGGCGGACATGGTGGCTGGCAAGGTGGACATGGATATTAAAAAGATACTATAAAATCATTTTTTTATGCAAAGTTTGTATATTTTCATTTTTATTAGGTTATATGTTTTTTAAAACACTCTTTGAAAAGGAGTGTTTTTTTATTTTTTTTGATTTAATTACCGAAAAAAGTATCTTGTACTCCTTTTGTAACACTGCTATCAAAGGAAAGTGCTCGTGACATCTCGTTAATATTGAAAAACATTAATAACCTATTGTATTAAATTTTTCGAAAATTTAGGTTTAACATCTTTAAAATAGGTGTATTACATATTACATAACAACTAAATAAAAAAATAAAAAATCTAAAGGAGGAAAAATACGATGCATAAGAATGAAAGAAAACCGGTGGTTCATGAATATCAAAATGAACAGGAAGTAGTTATGAAAGTAAAAGAGCTAGAATTGCAAGGGATTCACCAAGATGACATTTACGTCTTAACACATGAAAAACATCTAACAAAAAAGATTGCGGATGATACAAACATAAATACGATTGGAGTAAAAGAACAAGGATTGGGAACAAGTATTATCAACTTTTTCTCCAAAAAAGGGGACGAACTCCGAAATCAAATGGAGGAAATGGGGTTGTCGAAGGAGGAAGCTAACTTATATGAAGAAAAACTAGATCAAGGGAAGATTTTACTTCTAGTAACAGCTGAAGTACCAACGGCGAGTGATAGGCAGCCGCAAAACTATCATTCTCTCTAATAGATTGCAACATCTGATAAATTGGTAAGGTAATTATTTTAGGTCGTAGCATGAAAGAAAATAAAGTAGAGAAGGGTGAGAAAAATGAAACACACAATATTTAAATATGCTGTGATTGGGGTTACGACTGGAATCATGGTCTCCTTATTAAAAAAAGAAAATCGGAAAGCTATACAAACAACAGGAAAAAGCGTAAAAGAAAAATTACAAGAAGGGAACATAAAGGAAACAATAGAGAAGGTAACTGAGACAAGTAAACAATTCTCTGTAAATGCAGCTAATGTTGCAAAACAAACATTACCACAACTGCTTACAGCCACACCGGTTGTCATTTCTACCATTAAAGACTTAACAGAAAACGAAAATAACAAAAAGAAAACAGATGAAAAGGACTACGAAATAAATCAAAAAAGTAAGGACTTAGACGGGGAGAAAACGAAAAATGAAAAGAAATATAGGAAAGAAGAGAGTGCTTAGATTTAATTCTAAAAAGAGAAAGTGAGGAAAAAGTATGAAATCTCTGTATGCAATTGACGTAGGAATTGGCTTTACCAAGCGGGCATACCGACAGGATGTAGATTCTGAGGTGACGATTAAGAGTGAAGCTTCTACACTAGCCCCTGTACCCAATCATGGTGAAAGTGAAGATTTAACAAAGGTAAGTTTTATAGACTTAGACTTTGCATACTACATGGGAGATGAAGCACATCAATCTGACGCTTCATTCCTTCCTCCATTTGACGAAGAAATAGAAAATTATTATGAAAGCGAACAGTTTAAACAACAAATATTTGGTTGTATTGCAAAGGATTATAAAGAAAATGTCGTGTTGCCTTTAGTTGTTACCGGGCTTCCCGTTAGTTGTTTTGGTAGTCAGCATGAGCAATTACAACGTGCACTAAAAAAAGAAACTTCCGTACAAATTGATGGGAAATTTATTAATATTACGGTGGAAAATGCTTTGATTCTTCAGCAACCGGTCGCTTTACATGCCTATTTCTTAAAAGAGGGAATCATTCAGGAACGAGATCGTATCTTAATTATTGATGGTGGATTTCGTACATTAGAAATGACAGATATGAAACAGAATGTCATTTTAAATCATTATGAGACGGAACTAGGATGTAGCAAGCCTTTGAAAAATATTAAGAATATCATGCAGAATCATGCGGGTGAAAGTGATCAATTGCATATTAATGACATGCCAAACATATTAGAAAAAGGATATGAATGTCGAGAAGAAAATCATCAGACAAGTCAGGTTGATACTTTGATTCAAAAAGAGTTGGATGCACACTTTCAAGATGTTATGCGTGCATTACAAGAGCAATTTAAGTTAGAACAGTACGATACTATTATTTGGACAGGAGGAATAGTAGATCTCCACAAAAAACGAATTGAACAAATACAACGTGAAATTTCTTCTTTCCGTATGGTAGACGCTTCGAAAGAGGCTGCACTTCATGGATACTACATGATTGGAAGTCAAGTATTTGACGACATCACCAATCAATCTGCATATGAATCCAAATTATAATAACGACCGAAATGGATTTCGTTGAATAGACGTGCCAAATTATGTGGCTTCTTTGCCACATATAAATAAGAAAAGATAAAAAGTACTTGTATAGAGGAAATGTTTAAAATTGAGAATAAAAATAGCTAATATATAGGGGGTCTTCCTTTTAACAGAATAAGACCTCCTATGCCATTAAAGTCCGATTGGTGAGGGCTAATAATCAGTGGGGGATGAAGAAAACCCCCACTGATTAAAGTTTCACTTTATTTTGTAATTTAGATGATCTAAAAACTTTTTCTCCAAGACATGAATACCTACATACAAATTTCATATTACGGATATGATTCGATCAAACATAAAACTATTTAGAAAGGAAGAATAATATGGAATGCATAAAAATGACGAAATGGAGTTGGTATCATGTGAAAACTGGTGAGCTTGAAAAACTTTCTTCTATAATCCCTCGTGATGTAACATCTTATTTCTCTCAATTTGTAAAGAAAATAAGTTCTCCTTGTGAAAATGGATTATATGTTTATACGTTATCACCAAGTCAAACTTGTGTATATGGTTCGTTTTTATTTGATCAAGATAAAAAGGACGCCAAAATTCAAAAATTTCTTCATTATTTCGTAGCTCATGGAATACTGATAACAGTTCAGGAAAAAGAGGAAGAGGACTTTCAGAAATTAATACATAATGCCCCTTTTAGTGCAAAAAATTGTAATAGTTCCGCTGAAGGATTATGTGCTATCTTATCAATATTTATATCTCACTACTTACGAAAGGTCGACTATTTCGAAAACAATTTCAGGAATGTATTATGGGATTTTTATCATCATAATAACATAGCAGTTTTAGAAAGAATTTACCATATTCGTCATGAATTATTTATGAACACACATGTGTTTCGCTTAATACAAGAAGTGTTACAAGGCCTGGAGGAAGCTTGGTTAGAAAACTTAACAAACACCCTTTGTTATAAACAAACATACGTAAAATTAGAGCGTGGATTACAACTTGTTAAAGAGTACCAAGAAGAATTAGACACGATGATTCATTTACAAGAAGTTGTTTCTTCTCATCGTGGGAATGAAATTATGAAAGCTCTTACTGTATTAACTGCTGTAAGTACGCCTTTGACGGCCTTAGGAGCATTGTGGGGGATGAATTTTAAATATATGCCTGAACTAGAATGGAAATATAGCTATTTAATTGCTCTCTTATTTATTATTTTCACAACAGGAGGTATGTATATGTATATGCGATTCAAAGGATGGACAGGTGATTTATTACGAGTAAAGAAAAAGAAATCTTTTTTTAAATCCAATTAATCTTGTTTATAAAAAATATGATAGATATTAACCATACATATATGGTGAGTAATATTTATTAATTGAGGTAGTATTATATCCCCATCAAGTTAAAGTTTTGATGTCCCCGCAATGATAAAAATGATGAATATTTATATGAAAGATTAGAGCTCTCCTTCTTGTAGGAGAGCTCTAATCTTTGTTTAAAAACTATATCATATACATGGGGGGAGACTCATCATCTGAAATTTGTCCGGACCCAATTTAGAATATAGCAAAAGAGAACTTGCGATTAAAAACAAGCCCTCTTTAAAAGAAATAACGTAATTGAAATACTTATATAGTAACAATTGTTTTCTTTTAATTCCATATTTCTTATGTTGAGAAATAAATTATAAGTGGCTTGATAAAGCTAAAATGAATGATTGACATAATATTTTGACGATAATATAATGAATCTCGAATTCAAGATAAGTTGTAAAGGATTGGTAATTATGAGCGTGATTAACGATGAGAGCTTATCTTTAAAGTTATTTGTTATATTATCAAGGGGATTACAGTCAATCACTAAACGTATTGAAAAGGATATAAAAATTTATGGACTTAACCCAATTGAATTTGCAGTGCTTAAGCTACTATACAGTAAAGGCAATCAACCTATACAAAAACTTGGAGATCAAAATATTACTTGCAAGTAGTAGTATCACGTATGTAGTGGATAGGTTGGAAAAGAAGGGATTCGGCAAATATTTGGTAGTTTGGACTATATTGAGAAAAAATGATAATGAAACAGTTGAAAAAGTTGGGATATTATGCACGGAAATTGTAAGTTTTTAGAGGTTATTTCTGTTTAGTAATATCCTCATTAAATATAAATTAAATAAATAGGAGGGAAAATCAATAAATAGTAGTAAATGTATTGTAGTACAAAATAAAGAAATTATGTAATTGCAATTGATATAGTAGGAAAGATAGTTGTTTTGTTAACGTATACATATTGTCCTTTTCATTATAAATCTTTCATAAAGCGGAGAGTGGGTATCAAGAATGGAATTACGTCATTTAGAGTATTTTATTCAAGTTTGTAATAGTAATAGTTTTACTAAAGCTGCGGAAGTTCTAGGTATTTCACAGCCGACTTTAAGCCAACAAATCCGTGTGTTAGAAGGTGAACTTGATACACCTTTGTTTCATCGAGTTGGAAGAGGTATCAAAATGACAGAAGCGGGTAAGCTGCTATTTGATAAAGGAAAATTTATCATGCAACAATTTGATGACGTTTATAATGAAATTTTTGAATTAAAGGGTGTAAAAAGAGGTGTGATTACTATAGGAGGTTTATTAGAGGATCTCACTTATTTAACACCTTATATTATGAAGTTTCAACAACAGTATCCCAACATCGTTGTAAAAATTATAGAGTCCGAAGTTGCTGTAAATCAAATCGTTAACAAAAATATTGATATAGGGATTACACGTAGTGCTCAAATTCCAGACACATTAACAAGCACCCTTTTGTATAGCGAAGAGCTCGTCCTTGTCATTCCGAAAAATCATTCTTTGGATGAAAAACCATTTGTTTCTTTTCGAGAACTAGCTGGGCTGAGTAGAATAATGGTTTCATGTAGTTGTCGTGAATCTATTAAAATATATTGTGAGAGTTTAGGGTTATCTTTATCTGAAGCAAATATAGAAACAAAATCTTCTATTTCTCTATTGAGCCTTGTATACAATGGACATGGGGTTGCTATAATACCTCTTTCACTAGTTGATTTTGTTAATAGTGATACTTTGAGCATAGTTCGTATTATTGATCCAACACCAAGGCAAGATATTAATCTTATTCACTTTGACGATAAATTTTTAAGTTTTGCAGCACGTATCTTTATGCAGAAGTTAAATAATCCTCAAAAGGTATTAGTATAATAATGATGTTAGTGTAACAATTGAAAAAATCTATACGTCTTGAGATGAGACCTATATTAAAGTCAAAGGGTAGTGGATTTATATGTATGGTGTAGTCGATCAAAAGGGGATACCACTGACTTTTAATTAAGGAAAAAAGGACGGACTTTACAAGAAGAGAAGGCTGTCAAAAACAAGTCAAGTTAATCAATCAACTTTTCGCTCTTATCGTATAGTCCCATTATGGATATACATTGCTATTTTGAATCTACATATCCTTATTGTATAAAGAAAACCACCGGCATTATACCGGTGGTTTTGATTTAGAAAGCAAAGCAAGTACAACCAATACCCCATTTAGTTCCATCTTTTCCTATTACGGTATGAGTGTGTTGATGGAGAGGGTTACTACAACTATGTAACTTGTTATCATGAGAATCGTGAGAAAGAATAGTGTGGGCTAGGTTAGCACCACCATAACCATAAACTCCTGTCGGTGACCAATCAGGTGATGCTGGCGGTAATTCAGGTGATAAATTTTTAAATACATCATTTCCATAAACAATCTGCCCACCCATAATGGTGAGTAATGATTCAAGGTCTTTAATTTCTTCTTCTGGCACAGTAAAGTAGTCAGCAGACAATACAGCAATATCAGCAAACTGACCTACTGCAAGAGTTCCCTTTTTACCTTCATCACCAGAGAACCACGCACTTCCTTTTGAATATAATTCCAGGGCTACTTTTCTATCAAGTTTATTTTTTTCATCGTATATGGAAAGCCCACCAATGGTTTTTCCGGCAACCATCCAGTAAAGAGCAACCCAAGGGTTATAGCTGGAAACCCTAGTTGCATCACTACCAGCGCCAACAGGAATACCTAGGTCTAACATACGATAAATTGGAGGAGTACGCTTGGCAGCTTCTTTTCCGTATAAATCAACAAAGTATTCACCTTGAAAAGCCATGCGGTCTTGGATGGCAATACCGCCATTTAAAGCCTTAACACGTTCCATACTACGATCTGAGATTGTTTCTGCATGGTCAAACCACCATCGTAGACCATTGAAAGGAATTTCTTTGTTGACTTCCTCAAATACATTTAAGAAACGTGTGATTGACTCGTCATAAGTTGCATGTAAACGGAATGGCCAACGGTTTTCCACCAATAGAGAAATTACTTTCTTCAAGTCAGCTTCCATCATCGTAGCTAGTTCGGGGCGTGGCATTTGAAATTTTTCAAAATCAGCTGCAGAGAATACTAACATTTCTCCGGCACCATTCATTTTATACTTATCATTTCCTTGACCTGGAGAAACAATTTTTGCCCATGAAGCAAAGTCTTCATATTCATGATTGGGATTTTGTGTAAATAGATTATAAGCAATACGTAAAGTTAATTGTTCCTTCTCGGCTAAATGTTCAACAACTCTGTAGTCGTCAGGATAATTTTGGAAACCGCCACCTGCATCAATGGCACTTGTAATACCTAATCTATTTAATTCGCGCATAAAATGGCGAGTTGAGTTAATCTGGTCGTCAAAATTAAGTATTGGAGCTTTACCCAAACTTGAATAAAGAATAGAAGCGTTAGGATTCGCAATTAAAAGTCCCGTTGGATTACCTCGTTTATCTCGCTCAATTAAACAACCTGGAGGGTCTGGGGTATCTTTTGTGTAACCCAGTGCACGCAGCCCTGCACGATTTACAAGTGCTCTATCGTAAAGATGTAGCACAAAGACAGGTGTGTCTTCGGAAACAGCATTAATCTCTTCCAAAGTTGGCATCCGTCTCTCTTTAAATTGAAATTCAGACCAACCTCCAACTACTCTTACCCACTGAGGAGCAGGAGTACGCCTTGCCTGTTCTTTGAGCATTTCAAGAGCAATGGCAATTGAAGGCACACCTTCCCATCGTAATTCCATATTATAATGAAGACCGCCACGAATAACGTGTATATGAGAGTCATTTAGGCCTGGAATAGCTCTTTTTCTTTTAAGGTCTATTTTTTTTGTTTTTTCTGTGGCACTATTAAGAAGCTCATCTCCACCTACTGCAGTTATGAAACCATCAGTTATGGCGATAGCAGATACCTCAGGTTGAGAGGGAACAAGGGTAGTAATTTTTCCGTTATATAAGATCATATCCGGTACATTCATATTCACACCTCGTCTACTTCCTATTATTTTGTAACCATGGATGAAATAATTTACCGAAAATCGGCATAACTACCCATGATAGCAAGGACACTATACATACAGAAACAAAAAAAGCCGACATAATAGGATTCATATGTTTTATAATAGGTCCTATCAATTTAGGAACTAACATGCTAAGAGGCCATACACCCAGAAGGGTAACGATAGACATTTTCCATTTTGGCGGTGGAACTGGCGTTTTCGGAGTAACAAACCAATAAGCCAAACTGCTTTCAGTTTTATAAGTTGGATTAGTAACTTGAAATTGTTCTGCCGTTTTTAACAAATCTCGGCGAACATCTGATTCTTGCCAAGCACGTAGATGCTCATACGTATCAAAGCGAAAAATAACAGTATACTCTCTGGATTCGTTATTTGGGACTATTAGATTTACACCTAAATGCCCTGGGAATTTAGTAGCGGCAGCTTCGATTTCATGTCTCCATGTTTCAAACTGTTTTTCTTTCCCTTGTTGAATTTTCCATGTAACAATCGTTGTTACTGGATCGGCAGCATCCATCGTGTTCCCTGTATGAGTCTCTTCGACAGCTACTCCTTCTCGTTTCATATTTTCCTGCTTGGAAGCGCGCCATGCACCATAGTATATGCGTATTCTACACCTTGACCATAAGCACCAGTGTGTTCCTTTACAATCTCCATTACAGCATCATAAGTGTCTTTGTGTGCCCAGTCACGTTGGTATTCAAGTAAAACTTGAATGGCTGTCACTGGAATTGCACCAGCTTGTTCTACACGACGCATAGCAGCGTTATGTGCTGTCAAACTAGTACCCCCTGAAGCGTCATCAACTGCATACACCTCATAGCCAGCTTTAATTGCTTCAAGCACAGGGAATGCAAGGCAAACTTCAGTCCAAAGTGCTGCAAATATCAATTTCTTTCTACCTGTTGCTTTAACTGCCTCAACAAATTTTGGATCTTCCCAAGAGTTCATTGAACTGCGTTCTATAATTTCATGGTTTGGGAATATGTCAAGAATTTGTGGCCAAAAATAACCAGAAAAGCTGCGTGTCTCAACTGTAGTAAGAATAGTAGGTACGTTAAAAGTTTTTGCTGATTTAGCAAGTAGCATAACGTTATTAATCAATGTCTGTCTATCAATACTTGCAACTCCAAAAGTCATTTGAGGTTGAAAATCAATTAAAATTAAGGCACTGTTCTCCGGATTTAACAATTCTAAATTACTCATAATAAAACACTCCTTTTGTAATTGCTCGAAATATTTTTTGAAAGTAACGTTTTTTCTGTTAATTAAAGTTGTAATCATAAAAATAAAAGCTCTGCTATACTTTTTAATTTAAAAATCTAGTGCTGATTTAATCAGCACTAGATTTATACTATCTACTTAAAGAAGGGATTTAAAGCGGTACATTTATGCATTTTGTTTACTAAGATCTCGCTGAGCTCCCCTATAGCTTCCAATTATATTTTGATAGCCTGGAAGATTGCTAGCAAGCAAATTGCCAAAACCTTCGACATCGTTGCGCCAATCGCGTTGTAATTCGCAAGCTACGCTAAACCAGTTCATAAGTTGCACGCCACTATGTGCCATACGAGTATTGGCAGCATCTGCAACTTGTTTACTGAAAGTTCCTGAAGCATCAGTAACAGCAAATACTTCATATCCAGCTTTTATAGCGGAAAGTGCCGGGAAAGCAACACAAACGTCCGTAACTACGCCTGCGATGATAAGTTGCTTTTTTCCAGTTTCTTCGATTGCTTTTACAAAATCATCATTATCCCATGCATTGATTTGTCCAGGTCGAGCTATTTTTGGTGCGTGAGGAAAGAGATCAACCAATTCTTGCATTAAAGGTCCATTAGGCCCGTTTTCAAAGCTTGTTGTTAAAATAACTGGTAAATCAAAAAACTTAGCAGTGTGAGCAAGAGCTAAAACATTGTTCTTGAATTCATCAACACCATAGTCACGTACTAGTCCGGACATAAGACCAGTTTGATGATCTACTAAAAGCACGACAGCATCATCTTTGTTAATACGAGAATAGAGATCAGTCATTATGTATTCCTCCTAAAAATTAAGTAATCGAAGAAAGTTTAAATAGTCGAATACTATCATAAATTTCTTCGTTTATAACTAAGCTAACCAATAATATTGGTTATAGCAGCATTCACGGAACATGAAGCGCTATACAAATTTATAGTATTTGAAAACTGATTCGTTAATCAATTCTAAATTATCTATAATTCGTATAGGTCGTAACTATAGTTGTTTTCACTGTAAAATAGATTGATTTTACCTATACATTCTATAGATAGAACGATATTGATAGTCACCTATTTTTGTTATTAGAATTGAATAGGAGGAGTGTTCAGCAAATACTTCGTGATGAAAAAGGTAGGAGATGGGGAATTGTCCATAAACAGAAAATGAATTCATCGGAACAGTAGAGTTCACACTATAAATAAGCATCAATAGGTTATGAGATTCATCCGAAGGATTGAAGAAAAGGATACATATTAAAGGGGGTAGGACAATGGCAAAAATTACTGTAGGAACCGAAAATCAAGCACCAATTGAGATATATTATGAGGATCATGGCACAGGAAAACCAGTTGTACTCATTCATGGTTGGCCGTTAAGTGGTCGATCTTGGGAATACCAAGTTCCCGCTCTTGTTGAGGCTGGATACAGAGTGATAACATATGATCGTCGAGGTTTTGGAGAATCATCTCAGCCGTGGGAAGGGTATGAATATGATACCTTTACTTCTGATTTACATCAACTATTAGAACAGTTAGAGCTTCAAAATGTCACACTTGTTGGTTTTTCTATGGGTGGAGGCGAGGTAGCTCGGTATATTGGAAAATATGGAACCAATAGAATAGAGAAGGCTGTATTTGCAGGAGCTGTACCACCATACCTTTACAAGTCAGCAGATCATCCTGAGGGTGTATTAGATGATGTAGCAATTCAAGAATTTGAAAATGGAGTAAAAAGTGATCGACTAGCATTCCTTGATGAGTTTACGAAAGGATTTTTTGCTGCTGGAGATCGAACTGACTTAGTTAGTGAACCATTTCGACTTTACAATAAGGATATCGCTGCGGGTGCATCACCTAAAGGAACACTAGATTGTATCGCTGCTTTCAGCAAAACAGACTTCAGAGGCGATTTAGCCAAGATTAATATACCTACCCTTGTTATTCATGGTGATTCAGATGCAACTGTACCATATGAATATAGTGGGAAATTAACACATGAAGCAATTCCTAATTCTAAAGTAGTATTAATAAAGGGCGGTCCACATGGGCTAAATGCAACGCATGCTAAAGAATTTAATGAAGCACTCCTATTATTTTTAAAGGACTGATTACAACTATATAATTGATAAATTATAAATAAGTTGTAATTCTATCATGTTTTTTCTAATAAATGAAAATACCTAAAGGTGAATAATTTTGAGGAGGTTTTCAATTATGGCAGAAAACCAAGACATGAATTCTCTAGATGAACAAGACGTGAAACGTGAGACATTGACAACACGACAGGGGCACCCTGTGAAGGATAATCAAAACATCCGAACAATTGGGAATCGTGGTCCAGCAACACTTGAAAATTATCATTTCATCGAAAAAATTTCTCATTTTGATCGAGAAGAGGTTCCGGAACGTGTAGTACATGCGCGAGGAGCTGGAGCATTTGGGTATTTTGAAACCTATGGAAAAGTTGGAGATGAGCCGGCAGAAAAATATACTCGTGCGAAAGTATTTTCTGGGGCTGG
Organism: Bacillus tropicus; assembly: GCF_001884035.1. Lineage (GTDB taxonomy): Bacteria > Bacillota > Bacilli > Bacillales > Bacillaceae_G > Bacillus_A > Bacillus_A tropicus. The sequence goes on along the minus strand of NZ_MACG01000053.1, from coordinate 87,229 downwards.
TAAAAAAACACCGTTAATGGTTCGTTTTTCTACAGTAGCTGGAGCCAAGGACTCACCAGAAACAGCAAGGGATCCACGAGGTTTTGCAGTGAAAATGTATACGGAAGATGGTAACTGGGATTTAGTAGGGAATAATTTGAAGATTTTCTTTATTCGTGATGCGATGAAGTTCCCAGATATGATTCACGCATTTAAGGTTGATCCAGTTTCAAACGTGCCGAATCCGGAGCGGATGTTTGACTTTGTTTCTCGTACCCCAGAGGCAACACATATGATTACATTTTTATTTTCTCCATGGGGTATTCCAGCAACATATCGCCATATGCAGGGATCTGGTGTGAACACTTATAAATGGGTAAATGAAAAAGGCGAAGCTGTATTGGTGAAATATCACTGGGAGCCAAAGCAGGGAATTCGAAATTTAACACAAGAAGATGCAAACAGTATTCAAGCAATCAATGTTAGTCATGCAACACAAGATTTATATGAAGCAATTGAGCGCAAAGATTATCCAGAGTGGGAGCTATTTGTACAAATTATGGAGGATGGTTATCACCCAGAACTCGATTTTGATCCTCTTGATGATACGAAGCTTTGGCCAGAGGAGCAGTTCCCCTGGTTACCAGTAGGACGTATGGTTCTTGATCGTAATCCAGTTGATTACCATTCAGAGATTGAACAAGCTGCTTTTGGTACAGGAGTACTTGTTGATGGCATGGACTTCTCAGATGATAAAATGCTACAAGGTCGTACTTTCTCTTATTCAGATACGCAACGTTATCGCGTTGGTGCAAACTATCTGCAATTACCTGTAAATGCACCTAAAGCGCCTGTTCGTACAAATCAACATCGTGGTCAAATGGATATGCGTAATCCGAAAGAGTCTGGAGAAAATCCGCATATTAACTATGAGCCATCTATGCTGGGTGGCTATAAAGATGCAAAACAAGAAAAGCATCATCCACATCAACCAACTTACAATGCGGCTGCTATGAGCGCACCAATCGATCGTCCTAATAACTATGGTCAAGCAGGTCACACGTATCGTAGTTTTGAGGAGTGGGAAAGAAATGAGTTGGTTAAAAATCTATCTGAAGCACTTGCAGTATGTGACAAAAGAATTCAGAATGCGATGATTGAACACTTCACACAAGCTGATGAGGATTATGGTCGTCGTGTTAAAGAAGGTATTGAAAAGACAATGAAAGAAGCTAAAACGGAAAACAAACTTCCGGGCCGCGAAGTAAGTAAATCAAAATATGGTCAAGGTTCATTAGCTGCAAACGAAGCAACAAAAGATGCAGTAAAGAAAAGCCATGAATCCGATCCTTATTAATTGAAGTGAACACAGTAGAATACCTAGAGATTCCGTGAAAATAGTTAGGTAGCCTTTCATATGATTGTTAAAATGTTTTTTTATATGAGAAGTACTAAATATCATAAGATAGTTCATAAACAAATAAAAAATAAAGTTTCTTAAAGATGCTCTTGGATAAATCCAGGAGCATCTTTTATATGCGGAGTAGTGCACTACTGTAATCAATTTAAAGAATCAAAATCTTCCATAACGAAATTTATGTTCATTTTTAAATGGTGATATTGAGTTAGATTTATAAATCTCCATTAGTTTTGGATTGCATATGCTTCTTAACAGCTAACATGTATGGATTAGAGTTTTTTAGTCTCTTAGAAGTATTGTTATATTACTATCAAGATAATATTTTGAATAATCCTCAAAATAAAGAAGTGCACATCTTCTTCTTTTGGGTAGTGAAGTTTCTTAAGTTGAGTGGGGCCTTTATATCCTAATCCAAAAGTGTAGGCTACAGCCTATAAATAATCATCTCTTCTTAAAATTGTTGTTTTACATCTTCAAATTTTTGAAGAAGGAGTGTTTTGTTAGAAAATAATAAAATCTTATTAATTTTTATAATTAGTAGAATTTTTATAGAAATAATCCTCTTAATATATTAAAATAACATTGTATTATGTAAGATTTTAATTAGGGGAGAGAAATTTTATGTTGAAAAAAATCATTCCAGTTGCTTTAGCATTAAGTACAGTTACTTTTACTAGTGTATTTGCTATGCCTTCAGCCCAAGCAAGTACAGAACCAAACCGCTACATAGATGTACAAATGCTCGGTATTAACGATTTTCATGGGCAACTAGACACAGTAAAAAAAATTAACAATAAAGATGCAGGGGGAATCGAGTACTTAGGGGCTTATTTACGTGATCGTGAAAAACAAAATCCGAATACTTTAAAAGTACATGCTGGCGATGTTGTTGGAGCAAGTACTCCTGTTTCAGCATTATTACAAGACGAACCTACCATTGAATTTCTAAATGATTTGAAATTCGATGTTGGAACGATAGGAAATCATGAATTTGATGAAGGTGTTGAGGAAATGAACCGCCTTATTTATGGTGGATATCATGAGAAAACAGGGAAATTTAAAGGAGCAAAATTCCCATATGTTGCTGCGAATTTCTATAATAAATCTACCGGTCGTTTATTTTTACCACCATTCACTATAAAAAAGGTACAAGGAGTTCCTGTTGGATTTATCGGAGTCGTAACAACGGATGTTCCTAACCTTGTTATGCCTACTATGCTAAAGAATGTAGAAATTACAGATGAAGTTGAAGCTATTAACAAATCCGTAAAGCAATTAAAAAAACTAGGAGTTAAATCTATCGTTGTTCTTGCGCATAACGGGGGGACAACAGATGGGAATGGCGTAACAAATGGTGATATCGTCCGATTAGCAAATGAGACTGATCCAGAAGTCGATGTTATTTTTGGTGGGCATAGCCACACTTATGTAAATGGAACGGTTAATAATAAACTTGTCGTACAAGCAAATTCTTATGGTATGGCTTTTGCTGATGTTGATGTAAAGATTGATCGTAAAACACAAGATATTGTTGAGAAAAAAGCAGAAATTGTTACAACTTACCATGAAGGCATGGAGCCTGATAAAAAAATAAAGAAGAAGATGGAGAAATATCAAGCAAAAATTGCACCTCTTGTTAATGAAGTTGTAGGTAAGTCTATTGCTCCACTAGATCGCAAACTAAATACGGCTGGTGAATCTACTCTTGGAAATTTAGTTGCTGATGCCCAGCGTGCAACAATGCAATCTCAAATTGCACTTATGAATCCTGGTGGTATTCGTAATGACTTAGATGCTGGTGATATTACATGGGGAGAGATATATGGTATTCAACCATTCGGAAATCAATTAATAAAAGTAAATTTAACGGGTCAAGATATTCGTGATATTTTAAATCAACAATGGCAAAAAGACATAACAAGAATGCTTCAAATTTCAGGGATCCAATACACTTGGGATGCAAACAAACCTAATGGAGAAAAAGTAACAAGTATTCGCCTAACAAATGGAGAAGAAATTATTCCTTCTAAAACTTACAGCGTCGTTGCGAACGCATTTCTAGCTTCAGGTGGAGATGGATTTGTATCCTTTAAAAACGGTAAAGATGCTGAAACAGGACCAACTGATTTTGAAGCATTAGTAGATTACATAAAAAAATCAAAAGAACCAATTCAGTCTATTATTGATGGAAGAATTCAAAAAATAAATTAGGTTTTTATTAATCACAAAAACAAATAGATTACCTGTACTTTTTAGTGTACAGGTAATCTATTTTTTTGTGGGTTTGAAATAACGTCTTACTGTGGACAAGGGGGATACCGTCTAGATGCAGAGTGCAGGGTTTATCATTCGTTATCCAAAGGAAAAGGAAAATATAACTGGTTATGCGTATGAGCCTTAGCATATTCGCTGTGTAGGAGATATTGCAAAAATATATAAGGAAAAACTAACTTTAGAGGAAAATATGAGGTAAGAAAGCCAAAGTGAATTGGAAACCTGTATTTTTGTTTAGGTAATAGTATTTTATAAAATAGTAGGATACTTTAGTTTAATAGATTCAAAAACTACCTATCTAAAAATTTGATAGGCAGTTTTTTTCCTTTGGGCACAAAGTGAAATAATTTTACTATGTTTGTATATATAAAAAAAGTAATGTACAAATATATTCGAAACACTAATCATTGCTCTTCATTATTAGCGATAGGATAGCTACTTAAGGACAAGAAAGAATGGGCTAACTTTTGTGCAAAGTGTAATGGAGGCTCTACCGACTGGATATGAATATACATAATTAAGGGATTCATGTACAGCCAGTGATTATGTAAAGCACTTACAATGATTCCTTGTTGTACAATTGATTTCATAAATGCAGGAATCTCTTCTTGTAGAACAGCAATTTCGCCTAAATTTAATGCATTACCATTTGGATCCAACGATTCAAAACTTACTCCGACGGGCACTACAGAAGTACTTGGTTTTCCTTGAACAAGCACCCTAAAATCGCGGTGAAAAGACACCGAGCAACCACCTTGACTTCTTTTACTTTTCCCTTTAAGTATTGTAGCAAATTGTTCACAAAGGAAATTAAAATTTTGCATAAATTCAATCCTTTCTCGTACAAAATTATGTAATTAGAGGCTCGATTGAGGAGATACAGATAAACAACCTTTCTTCAACATTCAAAAAACAGGCTGTGATTTTAATGTATCCAATGTTTATTTTAAAAGAAATACACGCGATATGACTTGGATATTTAGAATTTCATTGAAGATGATTCGTGTATCCGGGTTAATAAATTTATGATTCATGATAGTCCGTTCGAGATATTGTTATAAAAAATCGATAAAGTATGCAATGATACGCTTTTAGTTTATGTAGGCTAGATAAATATGTGTCTAAATTTGAATAATAAAACTAGAAAACAACGTTGAGAAAATAACCAATATTATTTTATTTTCTATAAACGAGTACTGCTAAATAGTAATCTTTTTCGAAATGAGTGTAAAAAGACAATAAAACTATTAAATTTTAAAGCCTAAAACAAGCATAACCCCGTTCTAAATTTAGGACGGGATTAAAATATAGTTGTTTAATTTTTGATATAAGATACTTCACTGTACTCAAAAATATAACAATAAAGTCGTTTGAAAATCTAAGGTTTCTTCAACAATAGTCCCTCTAATGGAAGATTGATCTACAATATCAGAGTGAAATAATCACCTGATTCATAGAAAAAACGCGGTTTATACTGTAATCCGTACCATAACAAAGCATTAGCCAGTTCCCATGTGTTCAATTAATTGAAATGCTGTCGGAGTTGGACCATTTTCGAGCCTCAAGCGAATTAAATTAGCACAATCTTCAGGGGTTAGTACTGAAGTATCGATTTCTAAGTCATAAATACCGAGCTCATGGACGGACTCTTGCCATAGTTTTACTGGTAATGGGATTGAACCATCTTCTGAGTAACCAACTTTCCATGTCTCTATCCGTCGTTTCATAATAATTTCAATTGGACAATGTACCCCCACAAACATAACTGGCAGTCCCTTTAGTATCCGTGCACATTCGGGCAAAATTCTCCGTGGGACGGAATAATTGTCATGATGACCAACATCAACTACGATGTTTATCCCTAAACGACTGTGTGCAGCAATAGACTCATACATGGCTTTATACATAAGTATAACCAAGGGCTCAATATCGGGTCGCTCGCCACCAGGACGTAACCCAATACCTGGGTGATAGCATTCTGGGGTCATTTGCATGAACCCATCTACTCCTAAGTTCATCCACACACCTTTAAACGTGCTCTGGATTATAGTGGCGATACTAGATTTCCCAGATCTAGGAGTACCGTTCATAATAATAATTTGTCCAGGTTTATCCATTGGTAACATACAGGAATACCCCTTTCATGATTCTACCTTGTAATCGTAACTCCGATTTTCCCTTTAAAAGAATAACTTACAACTTCAAGAATGATCCTCAAGAGTCCTTTCTCATTTCACAATCTGGCCCAATTGTTGAATAACATAATAAAGTCGTTTAAAACAACTTTATTATGTTTTAAACGACTTTATTGTAAATTGAACAACTTTATTATCTCTGTACAATGAGTCTTTCTTATATAAGTATATTACTACTATGAATTAAATACAGGATTTCGTTTGAATACTAAAGAAAGGGTCTAAAATACCGTATCTATTCACGAAGAATCTAGTTGTTTCTTCTTGTATCTATTTACATTTTTCAAGAAAAAATATAGAGGTGAATTCTTTAATTTTTTCTTGAAAAATGTTCATGTGCGGTTATTTTAACCAAAATTTTCATGAAAATACCTTTTAAAAGAACATGAGTTCGTATATAATGAGAACGAACGTTCTTTTGTTAGGAGTGATAACCTTGTATGATTATTCTCTTTTACCGAATCGTATTATTTTATGTGTAGATCTTCGTAGCTTTTATGCAAGCGTATCATGTATTAAAAAAGGACTTGATCCACGATATACAAAATTGGCTGTCGTAGGAGATGTAAACCGCAGTGGATCAATCGTATTAGCAGCAACCCCGCCATTAAAAGCATTAGGAATTAAGAAGATGGCACGGTTGTACGAAATACCGAAGCGGCCAGATATTATTATTGTGAATCCAATTATGCATACGTATATGAAATGTTCAACTTATATAACAGGCTTAGCTTTACAGTATGTTGCGCCGGAAGATTTTCATCAATATAGTATCGATGAGTTTTTCATGGATATGACTGCAAGTATTCATTTGTTTGCGAGTAATCCGCGCGAGTTTGCATTAAAGTTTAAGAGAGAAATATATGAACGTACGCGAATTGAAAGTACGATTGGTATTGGTCCGAATTTATTATTGAGTAAAGTAGCGATGGATGTGGAAGCGAAAAAGAATAAGGATGGAATAGCGCATTGGACATATGACGATATACCCGAGAAGTTATGGAGTATTAGACCGCTCAGTAAATTTTGGGGTATATCGTATAAAACAGAAATAAAATTAAATCGAAAAGGTATACATACGATCGGGGATTTAGCACAGTACCCATTGAAGTATTTAAAGCAATCCTTTGGTGTAATAGGAGAAGAATTACATTTACATAGTAATGGGATTGATTTTAGCAGAATAGCAGAGAAATATGTTCCAGCGACAACATCTATAGCAAAAAGCCAAATATTATTTCGTGATTATTCCATAGAAGAATTCATCGTTATTTTATTAGAGCATGTAGAAGAAGTTTGTTATAGGTTGAGACGAGAAAAGAAATACGCGCAAACGATTCATTTTTCAGTCGGATATAGTAAGGAATATGGAGGAGGAATAAAAAAAGCACATACGTTAAACAGAGCAACAAATTTAACGATGGATATTTATAATGCTTGTACCTATTTTTTATACGAGAGACATGCAGGAGAACCGATTCGATCAATAAGTGTTTCGCTAACTAATTTAATAAATGAAGGAGAAGAACAAATTTCGCTTTTCGATAACATTATACAGAGGGAAAAAGAAATGCGATTAGCGAAGGTTATGGACGAAATTCGAACACGATTTGGTAAGAACAGTATTTTACGTGGGATTTCCTACACAAGCGTCGCAACAGCAAGATATAGAAACACATTATTAGGGGGACATAAATCGTGAGGAATGCGAATATGCCAAAAGGAAGAGGGATGGTGAAGTGGCAACCGTTTGCTAGTATGCCAGAGCAGTTCGTGTGTATTAAAGAAATGATACAGGAGCAAAAAAAAATCCCGCGTCCAATCTTAACGCAAGATGCAAAAGAAAGGATTGAAAATAAGCTGTTAATTTCATATTTAAGTGAGGAAGAGGTTTTACTTACATATTATAAAGATGGCTATCTATATAAAAATTACATAACAGTAGCTGAAATAAATCCATTAAATAAGACGATTATTTGTACCGACGCTTTTCATAATCAAAGGATGTTTAAGTTTGGTGATGTAATGGAAGTGAATTAGAGTATCTTTCTATGCAGTAGGTTATTTTTAGCAGTCTACTGCATAGAAAAATCAAAGATCTAGCCACATATCAATTTTCAAGGTTTTAAAATAACTTTAATACAATCATCTTCACGATTATTAAAAATTTGATAACCGTAGCTCGCTTCTTCAAGGGGAATTTTATGTGTAATAATCTCTTTTGGATCAAATTCTTTATTTGTTATTTTTTCAAATAGTTCCGGCATAAAATGAATGACAGGTGCTTGTCCCATTTTAAGATTAATATTTCTAACCCAAAATGCACCGAGTGGAAAGGCGTTATAGTTGCCGCCATAAACGCCGGTCATTTGAACCGTTCCATATTTCCTTACGGCTTTCGTAGCTATTTGAATAGGGCCGAGAGTTCCGCCTTGTAATTTCAATTTTTGTTCCAGAAATTCTAGAGGCGATTTTTTCCCATCCATCCCCACGCAATCAATGACTACATCTGCGCCGCCATGTGTAATTTCCTTTAAATGTTCTCCCATATCAGGAAATTTTGTAAACTCAAATACCTCAACATTGTTAATCTTTTTTGCATAATTTATCCGATAATCTAAGTAATCGACTGCAATTACGCGTTTAGCACCTTGCATCCAAGCGAATTTTTGCGTCATCAATCCAACAGGTCCACAACCAAGGACGATAACAGTATCACCTGGCTTAACGCCTGCGTTTATTACACTCCAATAGGCTGTTGGCAAAACATCGGATAAAAATAGTAGGGATTCATCTTCCAGTTCGCATGATTCTGGTATAACAAATGGAGTGAAATTTCCAAAAGGAACTTTTAAATATTCTGCTTGTCCACCTGGATGGTTACCAAATTTTTCTGTGTAACCAAAGTATCCGCCAGAATCGTAATGAGGGTTCGAGTTATCACATTGACTTTCCATTTCATGTTGGCAATAGAAACAATGTCCACAAGCAACGTTAAAGGGGATCACAACACGGTCTCCTTTTTTTACTTTAGTAACATCTGGACCAACTTCTTCAACAATTCCCATTGGCTCATGACCAATAATGTACCCTGGAGGTAACGGCATGTTGCCTTGATATAAATGTAAATCAGAACCGCAAATAGCGGTTGAAGTAATTTTTACAATAATATCATCTTTTTTCTCTAACTTTGCATCATCCACCTGTTTAACTTGTACTTTGTTTGGACCTTGATAGGTTACAGCTTTCATCTCATATCTCCTTTTTGATTATGTCTCAAAATATACTTTCTATTTAATCGCTTGGTGAAATAGAAATCTGTCTTTTATTTACTGAAGAGAAGTAGGAAGTATATATAGTGTTGTTATGAAAGTATGTTATACCAGTTATTCTTTCTTATATGTTTTGCCCTGCTTTAAGAAAAAAATTAATATTTATTCATATGGTAAATCCCATAAAAAGGATAACTATTATTTCATAATTCGTAGCATATTAAAAACATCGGAGGTGAAACGATATGACAAACAATAGCAGTGGAAGTCGTAATGAATTGTTAGTTCGAGGTGCTGAACAAGCTCTTGATCAAATGAAATATGAAATTGCACAAGAGTTTGGTGTACAACTTGGTGCAGATACAACAGCTCGTTCAAACGGATCTGTTGGTGGTGAAATTACAAAACGTTTAGTAGCAATGGCTGAACAACAACTTGGTGGTAGAGCTAACCGCTAAGGAAATTCGTATAAAATATAGCGAATATGTAAATCAATTTCTTTTGTATATGTATAAAAAACAAACTCTTATAGTAAATGAATTCTCACTCAAAGATTATTGATAATCTTCTTTCATAATCTTTGGGTATTTTATTTGTAAACTACTTTCCTAAACAATAAACACGCAGTGTTGGAAAGGTGTTTTCCATGCATAGTAGAAAATCTTTTGCAGGAAAAAGCATACTTAAAAATTTGATTTCAATATTAAAATCAATATTTATTATGATATTTTCGAAAGGGAGGAATTTAAAAATGGGTTATGCTTTTATATAGCGTAACCCGTTTTAATCATCCTTAAATGGTAAGAAGTACAAGCCGGGTAAGAAGCAGGCTTATACGATGGATAGTATTTGCGGAATATCGAGCTTTATTCACAAAGGGGAGTTCCACTCTTATAATCGAGATGTTGCCTAAGTACAGTATTTTTTTACTAAACTTGATAATTTTTGCCGTTTTAATTCTTTAATATAAAAGCCAAAGTTTTTGGTACTTAATGTATCTTTTTATCTACATATTTTCCGTAATCGGGTACAGCAATTTTATCAAATTCCTTAACGAGTGTTTTGAGGCTTGTTGATAGCAATTCACCTGACATTGGTATTCCATGTCCAGTAACAGTGACTAGAGGCTTTAATTTTTCTAATTTAATAACTGATTCTTTAGCAGCGTTCCAGTCTGTTGTTAAATAACGAGGCGGACCGCTTATTTCCTGTTCCTGAGTAATTACCTTATATAGATATTCTTGCTTCACTGTAACAAAAGCGTCCCCAGCAATTAATGTTCGGTCTTTTTCTCGGAATAATGAAATATGACCTGGAGTGTGTCCTGGTGTATGCACCCATCTAAACTCTGGCATATGAGGAACAGTTCCATCTGCAGGTAGTACTTTTACGCTATTTCCTAAATCAATCGGTTCATTAGGGAACAAAGGCGACATTTTCGCTACCATACCACCTTCAACTGTTGGATCTGGTTCAGGATAGCTTTGTAGTCCAGTCAGGAAAGGTATTTCCATTTGGTGGGCATAGACTGGAACATCCCAATACTTGATGAGTTCAATTATTCCCCCAACATGATCAAAATGCCCATGAGTTAAAATAATTGCTTTTGGGCGGCTGTTTGTACCAAATCGCTTCTCAGTGACAGAGATAATTTCATTTGCACATTTAGGCATTCCAGCATCAATTAAAACAAAATCATTGGTATGCGGTTGTCCAACAAAACAGATGTTGACGATTTGAATTGTGTAAGAAAATAAATCAGGTAATACTTCGAGGCCATGACCACTTTCAATTGAAGTTGCCGGAATAAACTTGTAATCACTTCCATAATTCATTTCATTGTCCAATTTTTCTCCCCCTTAATTTATTCCAATATGACATTATAGTTCCCTAATTTTGAAAATCCATTTTGGAGCATTTGAGAAAAGAATGAGTGGGGGATTACAAAAAAACAATAACTTAGTCTTAGAATTAAGGGGGAGATATGTCAATTTATATAAAATGTAAACAAAGAATATTGATTTTAAAGTCGTAGTTCATACTATTTTTGGGAGTTTAAGTGTATATCTTTTAAGAGGACATACCAAGTTCTTTTATTTTGATAATTACTTGAAACTTGAACGGGAAAAACATGATCAAGCCCCCATTCTAATTCGTTTATTTCATTTTCAAGTCCTGTTGGATAGAGTAAAAGGATCTTAAAATTATTTTTAACAATATTTGATAAAACGGTTTGTAATTCAAGCGCTTCAGTCAAGTTCCCGCTCCATCTAACAAATAAAATAGATTGAGAATTACAAATTCTTTCATAAAGGTTATCAATTCTTCGATCTAATTTTTGTTTGAAATCATGGTATGTGATGAACCAATCTTCATTCGGAATAACAGGAAAATCATGATAAGATGTTACGTTATATTTTGCATCTTTTATAATATGAGAAAAAACAGGTTGTATCACGCCATCATTAAACACAATATTTTGTTCCGGCATTGCTTGCATGTTTTTTAAATCCATAAAGTCGACGAAATTATTTTTCAATAATTTGTTGATAGAAGAAAGATTCGGTGATACAAACCAATCTAGAGGACCTGAATATTTCCGCAGCTTATATTTTTTTAGATGAATAGCAGTATAACAATTTTCCCCTAAACTAATAACATCATCATACATTCCTTGAAGCTTTTTCATTTCCAATACAATCATCCTTTTTTAGAAAAATTAGAAGGTATATATAAATTCTAAAAAGCGTTATTATGACACAAAATATGCTTTTGAAAAATAGGAGAACTGATTCATTATAAATAATATATGTATGTATAAAAACTCCTGTGAAAAGGCTCACAGGAGGATAAAATAAAGCATATTTTGGGTTATATATCATTTGTTGAGGTAAGAATTGTGCGTGATAATTCATAGTGTTTCTATATAAAAGGGAAAAACAGAAGTACATTGAAGTTAGTTGGGAATAAATTATAATTTAAAATTGAGCGGAAATAAGAAGCCCCAGTTGCTTCATTATGCAACTGGGGCATTTTTTAATCTCTTCCTAATTTAATTATATCATGTAAATCAAATTCGAAATAGACTGTTTCTTCTCATTTACTCCTGCTACAATCAAGAACACATGCATAGTAAGGAGAGATGTTATATGAGTTCTTTCGTTCTCGATTTTCAGGAAATAGAAAAGGTGCAGCTTTCACTCGTCGGTGGAAAAGGTTTGAATTTAGGTGAGTTATCTCACATTCAAGGTATACAGGTGCCAGAAGGATTTTGTGTGACAACGGTAGGATATGAAAAGGCCATCGAGCAAAATGAAGAGCTTCAAACTTTGTTGCAGCAGCTAACCAAGTTGAAGCGTGAAGACCGAGCTCAAATTGGTGAAATGAGTAAGAAAATTAGAGAAGTCATTATGGCAGTACAAATCCCTTCTGATGTAGTGGAAGCGGTAGCTCATTATCTCTCACGTTTTGGAAAGGAACATGCGTATGCCGTGCGTTCTAGTGCTACGGCTGAAGATTTACCGTATGCCTCGTTTGCAGGCCAACAAGATACGTATTTAAATATTATCGGAAAAGAAGCGATTTTACAGCATGTAAGAAAGTGCTGGGCTTCATTATTTACAGAGCGAGCAGTCATGTATCGTATGAAAAATGGTTTTGAACATAATCAAGTTTCTATATGTGTTGTGGTTCAAAAAATGGTGTTCCCTGAGGCTTCGGGTATTTTATTTACGGCTGATCCGGTTACTTCTAACCGAAAGGTGCTATCAATTGATGCAAGTTTTGGACTTGGTGAGGCGTTAGTATCAGGACTGGTTTCTGCCGATAATTATAAAGTAAAAGAAGGCGAAATTACTGAAGCGATGATAGCGACTAAAAAAGTAGCTATCTATGCCTTAAAAGAGGGCGGAACAGAGACGAAACAGATTGATCCGGCTCAGCAAAAGATTCAAACGTTGTCTGAACAACAAATATTACAACTCGCACAGATTGGAAGACAAATTGAAGCTTATTTTGGCTGTCCGCAAGATATTGAATGGTGTTTAGTTGATAATACATTTTATATTGTTCAAAGCAGACCGATAACGACTTTATATCCAATTCCGGAAGAAAATGATGGGGAAAATCATGTATATATATCAGTTGGTCACCAACAAATGATGACCGATGCGATGAAACCATTAGGGTTATCTTTTTTCCTGTTAACGACAAGTGCTCCAATGCGTAAAGCGGGGGGAAGGCTGTTTGTGGATGCTACACAAAGATTAGCATCACCTGCTAGTAGAGATTACCTAATAAATACGTTAGGAAAATCAGATCCGCTTATAAGAGATGCATTAACGACTGTAGTCGAGCGAGATAATTTTATTACATTGTTACCGGATGATGAAAAACAAAAGAGTGTTGGTAAAGGTGTGCCACCTGTAAGCACGCAACCAGAAATCGAAAATGATCCAGCTATCGTTACGGAATTAATACAGAATAGTGAAGCATCACTTGAAGAGTTAAAAGAAAATATGCAACTGAAATCAGGAGTGGACGTACTTGATTTTATTTTGGAAGATATTCAGCAATTAAAGAAAGTATTGTTTAATCCGCAAAGTATAGCAGTTATTATGGCAGGTATGAATGCTTCAACATGGATCAATGAAAAAATGGAGCAATGGCTGGGCGAAAAGAATGCAGCGGACACCCTTTCTCAATCGGTGCAAAATAATATTACGTCGGAAATGGGTTTAGCATTAATGGAAGTTGCTGATGTGATTCGGCCGTACGAAGAAGTTATTGCGTATTTACAACATGTAGAAAATGATAGCTTTTTAGATGAACTCGTTCAGTTTAAAGGCGGGGAAAAAGCTCGAGAGGCAATCGATGCTTTTCTAAATAAATACGGAATGAGATGTAGTGGCGAAATTGACATTACGAAAACGCGCTGGAGTGAGAAGCCAACAACCATTATCCCGATGATTTTAAATAATATAAGAGATTTTGAATATGGTGCAAGTAAACGGAAATTTGAAGAAGGACTGCAAGAAGCTTTGAAAAAAGAAGAAGAGTTAGTAGATCGATTGCAGCAATTGCCGGATGGAAAACAAAAAGTAGAAGAAACGAAGCGAATGATTCGTAATATCCGTAATTTTATCGGCTATCGTGAATATCCGAAATACGGTATGATTAATCGTTATTTCATATATAAGCAGGCGTTACTGAAAGAAGCTGAGCAACTTGTGCAGAGCGGTGTCATTCATGAAGTTGATGATATATACTATTTAACTTTTGAAGAGCTTCACGAAGTTGTTCGCACGAAGAAACTAGATTATGAGCTTATTCATAAACAAAAAAATGATTGTAAATTATATGAAAAACTAACGCCTCCTCGTATAATGACGTCTGATGGAGAAATCATTACAGGTAAATATAAACGAGAAAACCTCCCAGCTGACGCGATTGCAGGTCTGCCTGTTTCTTCTGGAGTAGTTGAGGGGAGAGCTCGCGTTATTTTAAACATGGAAGAAGCGAATTTAGAAGAGGGAGATATATTAGTTACGGCTTTTACTGACCCTGGCTGGACACCATTATTTGTATCTATAAAAGGATTAGTTACTGAAGTCGGCGGACTTATGACGCATGGAGCAGTGATTGCACGTGAATATGGATTACCGGCAGTTGTTGGGGTAGAGAATGCTACGAAATTAATAAAAGATGGGCAACGAATACGGGTACATGGAACAGAAGGATATATTGAAGTGTTGTAATGAAATAAAAGATCATCCGCTATGAATAGTGGATGATCTTTTTCTTTTGCAACAACTCACTTCTTTAAGCCAGCGGCATAAAAAGGTCCATGAACGGCAATTGTTGATAAAATACGAGCAATTTCCTCCGGTGTTTCTTTTTGGCCACTATTTAACCATTGCTGGATGACACCTATATGAGCGGATGCCATATAAGAAGTTAAGTATTGGCTTGGAACAAGTAAATTTTCCTTATTAATGAGAGCACCATTCGTATCTTCAAATAGTGTTTTCCACATGAAATCTTTCAGTTTTGTTTGGAAAGATAAGTCGCCTTTCGGGCTAAGTACAGCTTTCATAAAATCACTATTTTCATTTAGAAATTCAAGAATTGAAGTGATAAGTATAAATGGCATTGTTGGAGAAGGGTTTGATCCAAGGTCAGCAATCACTTCCGGGAATTTCTGTTTGGCAATTTTAGAAAACTCGTACATAATGTCTTCTTGGCATTTCGTCATTAAATCAAATTTATCTTGATAGTGCGCATAGAAAGTACCGCGATTGATGTTTGCTTTCGTTGTAATATCTTTCACGGTAATAGCGTCAAAACCTTTTTCTTCAATTAGCTCCACCAATGCATTTCGTATGGCAGTTTTCGTACGAACAACACGTAAATCTAAATTACTATCACGCAAAGTATGTCCCTCCTAAATTTTAGCCAACACATTTTAAGAATGTGTCTTATAACCGACACATTCACGATTTTTGATTATTGTATAAGGTTCAACTCAAACATATAATTCAAAATACAAATAATCAACATGTTGTTGGTTATTATAAATCAAATGATAGGAGGAGAAAAGAAAATGTTTAAAAATAAACTTTTATTATTATCACCAGTTATTGCACTACTTGTTGTATTTATTTTTTCATTAACATTATTTCCAACCGTTCAACCTCAGCCGAAAAATTTGCCAATCGCAATTGTAAATGAGGATCAAGGAGTAGAAATTACGAATCAACCGAAAATGAACATGGGGCAAACAATCGTTGATAATATGAAGAAGGCATCAAAGTCAGAGGAAGAACCTACGGTAAAGTGGGTAGAAGTGAAAAATAAGGAAGCCGTGCAAAAAGGTTTAAATAATCAAGAGTATTATGCAGCATTAGTCATTCCAAAAGAATTTAGTACAAAGCAGGCATCATTACGAACACTACAGCCATCTCCGCCAGAGGTAGAAATATTCATAAATCAAGGAATGAATACAGCGGCATCAACTATGGCAGGGCAAACGTTACAGGCGATCGTTGATAATATGAACAATACTGTTCGTGCGCAAATATTAGAAGGACTGAAAGCGAAAGGAGCTACTTTAACAACAGATCAGGCTGCGAAATTAGTAACGCCGATTACTAAGAAAGTAACAAACATAAATGAAGTCGGCAAAAATAGTGCAAACGGTAACTCACCAATTTCATTATTCCAACCGTTATGGATTGCAAGTTTAGCGAGCGCAGCAATCATCTTTATTGCGATAAGTAAAATGCCGGTAGGTACAAGAAACGAAAACTTTGTATTAAAGCTAAAGCAAATTGTAACAGGGGCAATTGCCGCACTTGTAATTGGGTTCGGTCTTACATGGATTGCAGACGGAATGGTAGGACTCAACATTTCGAATTTCACAGATACGGCACTGTTTTTATCTATTACATCGTTAAGTTTCTTCTTAATGATATCAGCGGTCCTTTCACTAGTTGGATTAAAAGGAATCGGTTTATTTGCATTCTTGCTATTCTTCGGGGCACCGTTATTATCATTAGCACCTGAAATGTTGTCACCATTTTATCAAGATTGGGTTTATTCATGGTTACCAATGCGATTTATGATTGAAGGACTTAGAGAAATCTTCTTCTTTGGAAAAGGATTAAGCTGGAGTACACCCCTTACTGTGCTCGTTTGGATTGGTGTGGTAAGTATGGTGATTATGTTAGCGACTGCTTTCAAACGTAGTGCAATAAAGGAACATACGACAGAATTAAACGCTTAGAACAAAGAACGTTTCACTCGTAGTGAAGCGTTCTTTTTGTATACATGCTCCTACTATTTCAAATTGCATAAAGTGTTATGTGAAATAATGGAGGGGATACGATGTATAATAGTTCGAATTATTATGATTGGTATAGGCAAAATGATAAGCTGATTCGTGATATTGAGAAAGCGATTAACGGAGAGTTTAGTGCTATAAATTGTTATGCGAAATTAGCTAACATGGCTCCAAATGCGGCGGAACGAAATCAAATTCTTGAAATTCGTAACGATGAAATAAAACATTTTCATCAGTTTGTACAAATCTATACAAATTTAACTGGCCAGCAGCCAAAACCACAAATTACAGAAGAATGTCCGAATACGTACTTACAAGGATTAGAATTCGCAATACAAGATGAACAGAAGACCGTAGATTTTTATTTGGAAATCTCAGATGAAACATCGAATGTACAGATAAAAGAGTTGTTGCGCAGGATAGCGGCAGATGAACAAAATCATGCGGTGTGGTTTTTGTATTATTTTGTGAAGACGAAGTGAATGCTTAAGGAATTAAAACCGTTTCACTAGTAGTGGGACGGTTTTTGTGATGAAATACAAGTTATATATAGTAGCTGAATTTCGTATATAATGTATGAAACAAAAATGGAAACAAATATGTTAGGAGTAAACATATGAAAAGAGGAATCTTTGTAGAAATTCCAAATGAATATAATAATTTACTTTGGAAAGTATTAAAGCCAATTCATATTCCTTCATATGATTGGTGGGTAGGGAGTGAGGAGTCATACTTGGTAGCGCGTGGTGGATTGGATGAAGCGTTATTTCCAGAAGAACCCAGTGTAATGGAAGGATCGGATTTGAACAGGTTATTTAAAGCCAACGTATATTATCTTATTTTTGCAGATTTGAAGGCATATCCAAAAGGAGAAGAAGCAAGAGATATTGAAACATATGAAGAGTTTAAAGAAAGTAAGTGTGAGGTAGCCGTATTAGTGGTGGATGCTCAGTACATACAAATTTATGCAAAAGAACAAAAAGCGATTGAATTGATCTATGAAAATGCACATGATTTAGGGTTTTACGTGGAATACGTTACAGATGAAAATGACGGTAGAACGCGTTTGTCAGTATAGTAGTGCTAGGAAAGGGGAACAGCAGTATGGAGAGAAACACCATAACGAAAGAATATACAATTCGAACCGCTACTGAAGAGGAAAGCGATAGCATTATCACGCTATTAAAAGAAGTAGCACAGTGGCTACAACATAAAGAAGTAGATCAGTGGCAGTATCTGTTAGGCGGAGAGGCTACGGCTGAAATACTAGAAGGTATAAGAGAGAAATATACATATGTGGTTACGAAAGAAGATGAAATTATCGGTACAGTTACAGTATCTCCTAAACAAAATGAATGGGATGAATATATTTTTGGTAAAGAGGAAGTTTCAAATTCAATATATATTCATAGATTTGCGGTGAACCGGAAGTATAAGGGGAACGGAATCGGAGAATGGATGTTACGGTGGATAGAAGAGAATGTACAACATGACAAAGAGTTTTTAAAACTAGATTGTGTAGGGCATAATCGCATATTGAATGATTTTTATAAGAGAAATGGTTTTGAATATGTTGGCAGTACAGATGGACTTAGTAAGTTTCAAAAGAAAAGGGGAGAGTGAATGAATCAAATTGATACTGGTTTAGTTAAAAGATTAATAGGGGAACAGTTTCCTGAATGGGCACATTTAGAGGTGAAACCTGTAAAGTTTAGTGGTCATGATAACAGAACATTTCACTTAGGGGATGAGATGAGTGTAAGATTGCCAAGTGATGCAGCATATGTACCGCAAGTAGAGAAAGAAAATAGGTGGCTACCTATATTAAATCAGGAGCTTTCTTTACCCATTTCTACACCACTTGCGAAAGGAAATCCATCTGAAGCGTATCCATGGCCTTGGTCTATTAATAAGTGGATAGAGGGAGAAAACGTTACGAGACAAAATGTTCGTGACTTAAGTGAATTTGCGGCACACTTAGGGTCATTTTTAGTAGAATTGCAATCCATTGATGCGAGTAACGGACCGATAGCCGGAGCGCATAATTTTTATCGAGGTGGGCTTATATCTATATATGATAAAGAGGCGAGAGATGCTATCGAAAATAATAAGGACGTTTTTGATGAAACAGTATTAAAACATCTTTGGGATTTAGCGCTTCAGTCAACGTGGGAGCGTAAGCCAGTTTGGGTTCATGGGGATGTTGCACCAGGGAACTTACTCGTTAAGGACGGAAAGCTATGTGCCGTAATTGATTTTGGTATTTTAGGAGTAGGGGATCCGGCCTGTGATGCAGCGATGTCATGGACATTTTTTGATAAAAGTAGTAGAAAGATATTTAAAGAAGTACTGCAAATAGATGAAGAAACGTGGAATAGAGCGAGAGGATGGGCACTTTGGAAGGCGTTAATTACATATGATGCGAATAAGATTAGTAATAAGATAGTGGCAGAAGAATCGTATCGTGTCATTCAAGTAATTGTGGATGATTATGGACAGTAATAGAAAAAGCCTATTTTGAATCATACGATCAAAATAGGCTTTTTTATATGATTAATCGATACTTAAAGCTTTTTTACCCATTTGATTATAACTGTGCTCAAATCGGGATTTTACCATTGGCTGGTCTTTTTTACCGTCTAATGGGTCATTATAATAAATGTTACGATCATCTACACCAGTTATGATAATAGTATGTGCATTTCTGTAGCCATTTACGGTTTTTCCTTGAGGTGTTTTCCAAGTTTGTTCTAGTTGTGGAGCAGTTATTTTGTTTCCTACCCACGCTACAACTGGTTTACCATTCCGTACATAGCTTTCTAATACAGAGAAATCCTGTCCTGTTAAATCTGTACCTCTTGCATGTTTATCAAGTAATTGTTTCAATGGTGCCGGGTTAATAGAGTAACCCAATCTTTTTCCTGTTACGTCACCAACGAATCCGATGTCTGGATCACCCCAAACTGTAATTTTTCCGCCTTCTTCCATCTGATACCTAGTTGTATCAAATGGCATTTGATTAGCAAAGTCTACTTTATTTAATGAACGTCCTGTATAGTATTCTAAAAGCATTTGTAGTGAAACAACTGCACTTCCTTTTTGTAGTTCGGGCAATTGATTAATGGCAGGAACATTTAAGAGGAGCTTTGGACGTAAGAGATAAGACATGTTTATCCATTTCGGTCCTTTATCTGTACGAATTTGTACCCATCCGTCATCTCCCATAGCTAATTCTTCGATGCCGCCTTGTGGAGCATACTTTCCAGATATTTTAGAAGAAAAATTAGGGCTATCGTAAGCAAAAAATGTTCTTGGTATGTATGTTAGTTCCTTTCCCTCGCCCTCTTTTAAATATGGATTCATCCATTGAAGCCCTTCGCTAGTGCGAATTTTTAACCAGATGCTATTTTCTTCAACGACTGTTACAGTTTGAGGGGGATATTTACCAACCACGTATCCTGTTCTTGACGGTCTATCAAAGGTAACAAAGTTTTTATCAATGTATACTTGTTTCTCTTTTAATGGTGTCCACTTTAACCCATGATCCGTCGCAATTTTAATCCATCCGTTTTCAGATTCATCGAATACAGTAACGGTTTGTGGCGCATATTCAGCAAGTATACCTGAATGAAGAGAGGTTTCAGGATAAATAAAATAATGTTGTTTCATAGTAACTTGCTTTAATTTAATTTCTTTATCTTTCGATTGGTCTGTGCGAGCAACTAAACTTGCAGCTTCTGCACGGGTAATCGTGTTATCTGGATACCAATGACTACCACCATAGCCCAGTGAAATACCAAGAGCAACAAGAAGATTAGCCGATTTTTCACTCCAATGTCCTTTTAAATCTCGGAATACAGTAGGTAGTTTTTCAGTGGCTTTTTTGTCTAAGTTATATGCATGAACAAGCATAGAGGCCATAGCAGCTCTCGTTAGCTTTCCAGAAGGTTCGAAATTTCCATTCCCGACGCCTTTAATAATCCCAGCTTTTTCAACTGCAGCAATATAAGGAGTAGCCCAATGTTTTTGAGAATCTTTAAATGATGGCTTTGCTGAAGCGTCTATTTGTAAGTTTAATATTTTTGCCATGATAATTGCGGCAGAAGCTCTATCAATTTCAAGATTAGGTCCAAATGTACCGTCTGGTAAGCCGGATAAGACTTTTTTCTTTACTAAATAATCAACGGACGGCTTTGCCCAGCCAATAACATCAGGAAACTGATAGTAGTAATCGTCTTCGTCTTCGTAATTCCCCAATTGCGCATTATTTTTTTGTGTTACAGTTTCACTCACAGCGAAAGAACTAGATGGAGCGATGATAGCACCAAATAGTAACGCACTTGCCATAGTTATTTTTATTGTTTTCAAATTTCCATTCTCCTTCTATTTTTATGTAGGTTAATTTAAAGAGTAAATTGAAAAAAGAAATAATTTAGTTACAAAATATACGTTTGAAATGAGTATATGTAACATATATGAAAGATATTATATGATAATTTTTGGAGACTGACAATAAAAATGTAAGATTATTGCTTGTGTAATTTTTAAATGAAAAGAAGGGATTTAATATAATTATACAGAATATTTGGATAATAGGAGGTGTCGAATTTTGAGTGAAATTGAATTAAAAAGGAATGTAATTAAGACAGGGAGTGAGAAGAGCATCATTCTTCGGTTTATACTCGCTAGTCTCGTTGGGGTGTTTATGTTTTTCGTACCGGTTACGATAAACGGTGCTTCTTCCATAATGATTGATCATATCGTGTCGTGGATTAGAGCTTCGGTCCCGAGTGTAGTACCTTATTACGCACTACTCGTTATGATAGTGGGTGCGATTTATCCGTTTTATACGAAGAAATGGAAGGCATCTATTGTTGATATTTGCTTTTCGATTTTAAAAGTAGTTGGCGTCGTTTTCGGTGTATTATATTGTTTGAAAGTAGGGCCAGCTTGGTTCTTTGCACCAGATGTAGGGCCGTTTTTGTATGAGAAACTAGTCATATCGGTGAGTTTACTCGTTCCTATTGGTTCGGCTTTTTTAGCATTATTAGTCGGATATGGATTGCTTGAATTTATCGGTACGTTTTGCCGTCCAATTATGAGACCGTTATGGAAAACACCAGGACGATCAGCAATTGATGCGGTTGCTTCCTTTGTGGGGAGTTATTCTTTGGCTTTATTAATTACGAATCGCGTGTATAAAGAAGGAAAGTATACGACAAAAGAAGCAGCTATTATCGCTACAGGCTTTTCTACAGTATCCGCAACATTTATGATCATCATCGCAAAAACATTAGACATTATGCATTTATGGAATGTTTATTTTTGGACGACTCTCGTTGTAACATTCATCGTAACTGCTATCACCGTAAGACTCCCGCCCCTTAGTAGAAAACCAGATACATATGTAACGGAAGAAGGGTTCCCAGAGCCTGTTTATAAAGAAAAAATGTTAGAACGCGCTTGGGAAGATGCATTAGAAGTATCAAAAACTGCACCGAGCGTTATGAAAAATATCGCAGTGAACTTAAAAGACGGTTTTATCATGACGATGGGAATTTTACCATCTATTATGTCTGTAGGGTTAATCGGTATTGTCTTAGCGAAGGTCACACCAATATTTGATTGGGTCAGCTATATTTTTTATCCTTTTACATGGGCTTTACAACTGCCAGAAGCAGACTTAGCTGCTAAAGCGGCATCCGTCGGTATTGCGGAAATGTTTTTACCTTCTCTTTTAGTTGTAAGTGCACCACTTGTGACAAAGTTTGTCATTGCGGTTGTTTCGGTATCATCTATATTGTTTTTCTCAGCATCCATCCCTTGTATTTTATCGACAGATATTCCGTTAAAAGTATCAGAACTGATTATTCTGTACGTACAAAGAACGATATTAACATTGCTTATCATTACGCCGATTGCTTATTTGTTGCTTTAAAAAGAAAAATATTATCAAAGTCATTTTAAATTTATAAAGATAGAGTAACGAAAAAGGGAAAGGTATAAAAAAGTAGAATTGAAAATATTAGTAGTATACATGTGGTAACTGTTACTTTAAAGTTTTAAAAAGATACAACTAAACAAAAGAATCCTTCTGTAAAAGGAAGGATTCTTTTGTTTAGTATTTTTATCAAGTAGATACCCTAAAACGAAAAAGGTGTCCACTTTCAGGTGAAAATATACACCTTTTTGATGTTTTATTTGTTTTTTGTATATGACGTAATACTTCTTAAGAAAATTCCTAATCCCGCAAAAAAGAATCCTAAACATAATAAGCTGCCTGGCGTTCCCCAAGTAATTTGATCTAGCATTTTTATATCCTCCCATTTATCCCATATTAATTAACTGTAAAACTTTCACCGTTTAAAGTTTCACTTTATTATCATATAGTATTTTTGAGTTATTATCCATATTTATCCATACTATCAAATTGAAAAATTAAACCATAAATGAAAAACAATAATCTATTTGTAGAAAAAATAGCGTTTTTGCTGTGCAAATCTTTAAAGAACGTATATAGACCTTTAGAAAAAGAAAAACCTTACATGAAATGAAACCAATATAAATATAGCATGAAACAATGAGATGTAAACGGTATTTGTTAGAGATTTTTGGTTGATTATGATGTGAGAAGTTATAAAAATTGAATGTAGGTGCATGTAAAAGTGAGTATTAATATTTTTTTATTAATATAATAAGATGTTATTTTGTATGATATAGTAAGAAAAAGGGGGCTTACAAATGGAAATCATTCACGAAAGAGCAAAGCTACGGTTAATGGATAGTAATGATGTCGAAACTTTGTTTTCGATTGTAGAAGGAAATCGGGAAATTTGGGCGTATTTAATTTCTAAAATGGATAGTGTGCAAGATATGCAGCAATATGTGCAAAAAGCGATACAAGGTTATGGAAAGGGTGCACAAATCCCTTTCGTTGTAGTAGATCAACAGACGAATAAGATTGTAGGAAGTACACGTCTATATCATATTTCAGTAGAAGATAAAACAGTCGAGTTAGGACAAACGTGGTATCATCCAAGTGTCCAGCGTACGAGTATAAATACAGAGTGTAAGTATATGCTTCTCCAGTATGCTTTTGAAAAACTGCATATGCTCAGGGTACAAATTAAGACGGATGCAAGAAATGAAAAAGCACAACGAGCAATTGAAAGGTTAGGCGCAGTAAAAGAGGGCGTGCTTAGAAATGAAAGAAAATTACCGAATGGTTATGTGAGAGATGCAGTTGTGTACAGTATTATCTCGAGTGAATGGCCAGACGTGAAAGAACAATTGTTAGAAAAATTAGAGTTGTATAAAGAAAAGCTATAATTCGTGTTTTGAAAGGTATATTGTTTGTAATACATGAAAAATATACCTTTTTTCTTACAAAATGCTACTTTATTTTAATTCCTTTTGTTTCATCGTTCCCTTCTGAGAAAAAATTCGTTACAATGTAGTTGTATGGTAATAAACTTATGAATTTAAAACATGTAATGAAAACCGCAAATGAAAATGAATTGATAATCCTCAATTTTAAATGAAAACCCTTTTATACATAAATAACAAGTAAAGTTCCTTCTTTTAAATAAACTCAAACAAAACGATTTTGATATAAATGTTTTTTTATAGAAGTATGGATGATGTACGGAGGCAATTACAAATGAAAGAAAATAAGAAGAGTAAGAAAAGACGAATCTTTCAAGTGTTTTTACTAATGATTTGTTCTGCTATTTTATATGTAAGTTATGCAGCTTACGATATTTGGAGTTATCGTTTTAAAACAGATGATAGCGTGAAAACGGATGCTGGTATCGTACTAGGAGCAGCTTCTTGGAACGGAAAACCATCTCCTGTATTTAAAGAAAGAATTAATCATGCGATTTCTTTATATAAGAACGGAAATATTAAAAAGATTATTTTTACAGGTGGCACAAAGTTCGAGGCAGAGCTCGAGGAAGCGCGTACTGCAAGAGTATATGCAATGAAACAAGGTGTAAAAGAGGAAGATATTTTAATTGAAACAAAATCCCTTTTCACTGAAGAAAATTTAAAGAATGCGAAGGAAGTTGGAATAGAGAACGGAATACGCACATACACGATTGTAAGTGATCCACTTCATATGAAACGCGCAATGAGAATCGCAAAACATATTAATATTGAAGCGTATGCTTCACCAACGCCGACATCAGCATATAAAACGTTAGATACAGAAATACCATTCTTCTTTAAAGAATTATTCTCGTATATTGGATATGTAACCTCGTTGCCATTAAAGGCATTGAAGGGAGACTAATAAGGAAAGAACCTATCTGTCAATAGGAACTTTTCTTATTAGTCAAAAACATTGTATTTTTATCGGAATAGTGAAACAATAGAGAGGTAGCTTCATATAATCATAATGACAAAATGAACGGTTCATGAATCGAACATAAAGGAGATTATAGTATGGCACTCTCATTTGTTGAAACAGAAAAACAATCTTTCATTATTGAACAAATAAATAAATTGATTCCGAAGTTCATGGAAAGGGAACATCGACTAAGTGAATTAGGATCATTTCCGTATGAAAATATAAATGATTTGAAAAATATCGGGTATACGAAATTAACGTTACCGAAGGAATTTGGTGGTAGTGCGATTTCTTTATATGACTTCGTTTTATTTCAAGAAAAAATTGCGGAAGGCTGTGGTGCTACTGCATTATCGATTGGCTGGCATCTTGGCATTGTGAAAGAGCTAGCGGAAAATCGCTCTTGGAATGATGAGATGTTCAAATGGTTTTGCGAAGAAGTGCGTAACGGTGCGCTCTTTAACCGAGCAGCAACAGAACCGAAAACAGGGAGTCCGACGCGTGGCGGTAAACCAGAAACAATAGCGGTTCAACAAGGAGAGAAGTGGATAATAAATGGAAGAAAAACTTTTACAACGATGGCGCCAGTACTTGATTATTTTATTATTTCAGCAAGTATGGAAGGCCAAGAAGAAGTTGGTGAGTTTGTCATTCCAAGAAATACTCTCGGTGTATCCATTGAAGAAACGTGGGATAGCGTTGCAATGCGAGGGACTGCTAGCCACGACCTTGTCTTACAAAATGTAGAGATAGACAACCGCTTTTTTACGGATGTAAAAGGCGGGAAAGTGAAACAAAAGGGTATTGGCTGGTTGCTACATATACCAGCATGTTATTTAGGAATTGCACAATCAGCAAGAAATTATGCAGTTCAGTTTGCGGGATCATACAAACCAAATAGTTTAAACCATTCTATTAGTTTATTACCGAATGTTAGAAGATTAGTTGGAGAATTAGAACTCGAGCTTATGCAAGCTCGCGTCTTTTTATATCAAATTGCGAAAAAATACGATGAGGCAGAAGATAAATTATCATTGCAAGCAGAATTAGCGGCAGTGAAATACGCCGTAACAAATGCGGCGATATCCATAGTGGATAAATCAATGCGCATCGTAGGAGCAAAAAGCTTATCAGAAAAAAATCCGCTTCATCGCTATTATTTAAACGTTAGAGCAGGACTACACAATCCGCCGATGGATGATGCAACACTATCTATGTTGGCGGATGCGGCGTTTCGGTCGTAGTTAAAAATATATTAGTCAAGATTTAGAAGATCCTATTGCAGGATCTTCTTTTTTTATAATTGATAGATTTCATATTACTATTTTCAAATTTGAGGTAGTTCTATTAAATTAGTAATCATATTCATTGAAAATTATGCGTAAGAATATAGTAAATGAAGGGAGATATAAAATGAATAAAGTGAAACTGAAAGTATTTAATATAAAGTATGTAGTGATATGTATTTTATTCACGATTATATGTATTCTCACTTCATTCTTCATTTCTAGTAATTCAAACGTATTTAAATCGTATTATGTTAATCAATTATTAGGAACGAATTCTACTAAAGGCCTTATGTATATGATAGGCAGTGAAAATCGTTATTTTGCAGAAGAGTTTCATAAAGAAAAAGGACGAGCGTCTTTGGAATCTTTTTTACTTTCACTTTCTACAAATATTAATGTAAATGACCTCCGAAGCTTATTAACTCGAGAACTTCCAAATATGAATCAATTTTATTCGGAAATATTAATTGCCGGGGAAGGAACAGATTATACGAATATTCCTGAAGAATCCAGCATTCCTTTAGAGAATATTAAGAATGGAGGTACTGCTGTTAAACACCCAAAGAGTGAGAAAGAGAACAATTCAAATACACAAAATAACGGTGAAAATAAAGTTTTTATTTATCATACACATAGTTGGGAGTCGTTTATTCCTCTCATTCCAGGTGCTACTAAACCTGATGATGCCTCTAGTACAAATAATGAAGTGAACATTACGTTTGTTGGAAATTATTTAAAACAAAAGTTAGAAGAAAAAGGGATAGGTGTTTCACATGATACGACAAATATGAGGGATTTTCTGCGAAATAAAAATTTAAACTGGGCCCAATCCTATAAAGGGTCCCGTCAAATATTACAAGATAAATTATCGCAAGATAAAAATATTATGTTTCCCATTGATCTTCATAGGGACGATGCACGAAAAAATATTACAAAGAAAACGATTAATGGAAAGGATTATGCACGACTCTATTTTATTTTAGGTCGAGAAAATCCTAACTATGAAAAAAATAAAAAAATAGTAACGGCAATAAATTCATATTTAGACGAGAAGTATTACGGTTTAAGCCGAGGGATTTTTATTAAAGATCGTAAAAGCGGGAACGGAGTATATAATCAAGACCTTTCTCCAAATGCATTACTTATTGAAATGGGAGGCGTAGATAATACTCCAGAAGAACTGTATGCTTCCGTTGATGCATTAGTAGAAGCATTTAGCCATTACTATAATGAAGTAACAAAGAAAAATAACTAAAATAAAAAAGGAGTGACACCTATTCAGAGGTTCTAGGGGGTTACTCCTTTTTTGTAGAATATAAAATCATCAATAGATGTTAGTAGTTAAAAAAAATCTTTCTTTTCATTCTTCTTTTTCTCGTTTTATAGGAGAATGCTATGCTTCTTATTTCACCTACTGTATAATAAGAAAAAAGCACGAAAAGAGGTTATCTCATGCTAGAGGTTATTGCAACATGTTTAGAAGATGTGAAACGAATTGAACGAGCTGGCGGGAAGCGAATTGAATTAATTTCATCTTACACAGAAGGCGGTTTAACGCCGAGTTATGCTTTTATAAAAAAAGCGGTAGAAGCAGTACATATACCGATCCACGTTATGATTCGTCCGCATGCGAAGTCTTTTACATATACGGAAGAAGAAATTGAAATGATGAAAGAAGATATTGTAGTTGCTCAGAAATTAGGAGTAGCTGGTGTTGTATTAGGTGTATTAAATGAACGAAATGAAGTGGATGAAGAGAAACTAGCGGATTTATTATCTGTGGTAGATGGGATAAATGTCACATATCACCGTGCAATAGATGATACAGAAAATCCAGTAGAAGCGATGAGAACTTTAAAGAAGTTTCATAAAGTGACTCACGTTTTAACTTCAGGTGGACAAGGAAACATAGTAGAGAATATTCCGGTGCTTACAGAAATGCAAAAGGTAAGTGACGGTCAAATTCAGCTTGTAGCTGGAGCTGGCGTGACGAAAGAAAATATAAAGCAATTGCTAGATGAAACTGGAATTTCGCAAGCTCATGTCGGTACAGCGGTAAGAGAAGGGAAATCATGTTTTGCTGAAATTGATCTTGATTTCGTACAAGAATTAGTTCAAATCATACAATAAACAATTAAGAAAGAGGAGAAACGATGAAGGAAAATACGAAGAAAGAATTATTCTCATGGGCAAAAACGATAGGATTTACCCTTGTATTAATCGCAATTATTCGCGGTGTTTTATTTACACCGTCATTAGTACAAGGCGAATCGATGATGCCCACTTTAGAAAATAACGAACGAGTTCTCGTGAATAAGATTGGTTATAGTATAAGTGGATTAGAACGCTTTGATATTATCGTCTTCCACGGAAAAGAAGGATATGATTTAGTAAAACGAGTAATTGGTTTACCAGGCGATACAGTTGAGTATAAAAATGATGTGTTATATGTAAACGGAAAAGCGATGGAAGAACCATATTTAAAAGAGTTTAAAGAAAAAGCAGCAGGCCGTGTATTAACTCCAGACTTTACGTTAGAACAAATCACAGGAAAAACGAAAGTGCCAGAAGGTCAAGTGTTTGTTTTAGGGGATAATCGTGAAGTTTCTAAAGACGGTCGTATGTTTGGATTTATTTCAGAAGATGAAATTGTCGGAAAAGGACAAGCTGTTTTCTGGCCGTTGAAACAAGTAAGAGCGTTATAAAGAAAGAAGTATGGGAGAAATATTCTTCCATACTTTTTTTATTGGGATTTTTAATTTAATGGTTTTGTAGAAACATGTACTTTGGAAAGTGAACCGTCTCTATTTCTAAAAATAATTTTATATTTACCTTCAGGAAGCCAATCACTCCAATTTATACTAAATTCACTTATCGCTCGTTCCTCTGGTTGTAAAGCTCCGTCAATCATCCAAGCACCTATAGCATTATATAAGGTATAACTAAAAGGAGAATCACCTGTATTTTGTACAAGAACGCTTAAGTTATCTCCACTAAAATAGTTGAAATTATAAGTAGTTGATCCGAAAAATGCAACGTCTTCGTTAGTTATGGCATGTTGTTCAATTTGAGAGTCTAGCTTCGTATCTTCATTTGTCGCAAACGTCACATGATAACTTAAACAAAAAGGTAGTATAATGGCAGGAATTACTAGCAACTTTTTCAAAAGAAACACTCCTTATATTTCATTTTGCATATATCATAATAAAACAAATATTTTGAAATGATAATATCCTAATGTGAAAATTTACAAATATATGTAATGATTTACGCTTAATTTAACTTACTGACAAAACATAAAGGTAAAGCAGCTGAAAAATATATTGATAGAATTGAAAGAATATTTTATAATTTTAAATTATATGTTTGTTTCGAAAAACGGAATTTAAGTTCCGAAATTCGGAATAAGAGGGAGATAGAATGAGTATAAATAAAACGGCAGTTAAGACAATGGATATTTTACAGTTGTTTTATGAACATGAAGAGCTAAGTTTAACAGAAATGGTTCAGCTTACAAGTATGCCGAAAACATCGGTTTATCGTTTAATTGGCTCGTTAGAAGAAATGGAGTTTTTACAAAAAAATGAGAAGGGGAAATATCGTCTAGGAGTCGTTTTTTTACGGTTTGGTCAACTTGTTTCACAAAGACTATCCGTAAGAAATATTGCGATTCCATATATGAAAGAGCTTAGAGATAGTTTAGGCCAGGCAGTTAATTTAATTATTCAAGATGGTAATGATGCGATTTATGTGGAAAAGATGGAAGGCGTTCAGCCTGTACGTGTGTATACGGCGGTTGGAAGAAGAGCGCCACTTTATGCCGGTGCATGTCCGAGAATTTTACTATCGTATTTTTCTGAGGAAGAGAAACAGAAATACATAGAGGGAACGGATTTAAAACAATTTGCAGATGGAACAATCGTAGATAAGAAACAATTGCTAGAAGTGTTGCAAATGGCGAAAAAGGAAGGACATACTATTAGCTACTCTGAGTTAGAAAATCATACGGCGGCTATAGCGGCGCCCATTTTCGCAAGCGACGGAACGGTTGTAGCAGGCATTAGTATTTCAGGATTAGCAATTGAGTACAGCGAAAGTAACATTCCATATTTTATCGCGAAGGTAAAAGAGACAGCGAATCGCATTTCGAAAGAACTCGGCTTTTTGGCATAGAAAGAGGGAGTAGGATGAAATTTTCTGCGTTAGGGGATCAAGCAATTATTGTTACATTTGGTGAAGGAATTGAAATGGATACTTACGAAAAAGTACAACGACTATTTCAAGCGTTGCAGCAACATCCGTTTGTAGGGATGGTTGAATGTGTTCCGTCGTTTACTTCATTAGCCGTTTACTACAATTTGTATGAAGTATGGAAGGGAAATGATAGAAAGATAAGACCATATGATTACGTATGCCAATATATAACTGGAATGTTCGATACGTATAAGGAAGAGCTGAAACGAGATGTGAAACATATTTCTATACCCGTTTGTTACGGGGGAGAATATGGACCTGATTTAGAAGAGGTCGCACATTATCACGGTTTACAAGTAGAAGATGTCATTCGCATACATAGTGAAACAACGTACTTTGTGTATATGTTAGGTTTTACACCAGGATTCCCGTATTTAGGAGGACTATCAAAAGAACTAGAAACACCTAGAAAAAAAACACCGCGGTTACAAATCTCTCCTGGTTCGGTAGGAATCGGCGGAAATCAAACAGGTATTTATCCACTTGAAACACCGGGTGGATGGAATATTATTGGACGAACACCAATCTCCTTATTTAATCCGGAAGAAGAAACACCAACCTTTATTGAAAGCGGCATGTATTTACGATTTATCCCAATAACGAAGGAAGAGTATGTATCACTTGAGGGGGCTAAAGAATGGATGTAGAGGTTTTGCATGCGGGAATGTTTACAACAGTCCAAGATTTAGGACGATCTCATTATCAACAATACGGTGTGCCAGTTGGCGGGGCGATGGATCAAAGTGCACTTCGGATGATCAATATGTTAGTTGGTAATGAAGAGAATGAAGCGGCACTTGAAATGACGATTATGGGACCGAAATTGTTAATAAAGAAAACGACGTTACTTGCGATTGGCGGTGCGGATATGGAACCATTACTAAATGGGGAGCGTATACCATTATGGCGTCCCATTTTAGCGGAAGAAGGTAGTATGCTTTGCTTTGGAAAAGTGAAAAGTGGTTGCAGAACGTATGTGACTTTTGCAGGTGGTATCCATATTGATCGTACGATGGGAAGCAAAAGTACTTACATACGTGCTGCGATTGGCGGTATAGAAGGAAGAATGTTGAAAAAGGGTGACTACTTCCAAATTGGTGTACAACCAGAAATGGCGAATCGTTTCGTTCAAGACTTACAAAAAGATGAGAGAATAAAAACGAAATGGGCAATTAGCAACAGCATACTACCAAAGTATAAGAAACATCCTAAGCTTCGTGTCATAGCTGACTTTGAATATGATCAATTTACAGAAGAAAGTAGAAAGGCATTTTTTACGAAAGAGTATAAGGTATCTAATTATGCTGACCGTATGGGCTATAGGGTTGAGGGAGAAGTATTAAATAGGATGGAAGAAAAAGAGATTTTATCGAGTCCTGTTACATTTGGAACCATTCAAGTTCCTAATGGTGGACAGCCGATTATATTAATGGCAGATAGGCAAACGACAGGTGGCTATCCGAGAATGGGAAATATCATTTCAGTAGATTTACCTCTTATTGCCCAGCTAAAGCCGGGGGACTATGTTTCTTTTGAGAAAATTACGCTTGAAGAAGCGGAACAATTGTACATAGAACAAGAAGTAAATATGAATCTATTAAAGAAATTCATTGCTTTACGAAGCTGAAATTAGGAGGGGAACAGTGTGACTACAATTGATTTAAACTGTGATTTAGGAGAAAGTTTTGGTGCTTATAAAATGGGAAATGATGATGAAATTCTTCCGTTCGTATCCTCTATAAATGTTGCTTGCGGTTTTCATGCAGGTGATCCATCCGTTATGCGGCAAACGGTTGAAAAGGCAATGCAGCATAACGTAGCGATAGGGGCACACCCCGGATTTCCAGATTTAATTGGATTTGGTAGAAGAAACATGAACGTTTCAGCAAATGAAGTATACGATTATGTTCTATATCAAATTGGTGCATTAGACGGTTTTGTAAAAGCAGCTGGCGGGAAGATGCAGCATGTGAAACCACACGGTGCTCTATATAATATGGCGGCAACTAATCCGGAAATTGCAGATGCAATTGCAAAGGCAATATATCATATAAATCCAAGTCTATTACTTTACGGATTAGCAAATAGCGAGGTGTTTATACAGGCTGCGGAAAAATACAATATAACTCTTGTACAAGAAGCTTTCGCAGATCGTACGTATAAGCAAGATGGAACGTTAACAAGTCGTACGGAAGAAAATGCACTTATAAAAAATGAAGACGAAGCGATAAAGCAAGTGCTTCAAATGGTGAAAGAAGGCTACGTAAATTCGGTGAATGGAGAGAAAGTAGCCGTTCAGGCGAAGACAATCTGTTTACACGGTGATGGGGAGAAAGCAGTACAATTTGCGAGAAAAATATACAGAACATTCGAACACAATGAAATTTCTATATGTGCACCGAAATAAAAAAATGAGGGGAAGTGTTGGAATTGGTGAAATTAATCGGGATATTACTAGTTGCAGTGGGCTTTTTATTTAGATTAAATACACTTTTAGTTGTTATGGTTGCAGGTATTGTTACTGGTATGGTTGCAGGATTAAGCTTTTATGATGTAATCAGTATGTTTGGTAAATTTTTCATAGAAAATAGATATATGTCTATGCCTATCATACTAACTTTACCGGTAATCGGAATTTTAGAGCGTTACGGTTTAAAAGAAAGAGCAGAAGCACTTATAACGAAATCAAAAGGCGCAACCACTGGAAGGGTATTAATGTCATATTTTACGATAAGAGAATCATCAGCAGCACTAGGTCTTAATATTGGTGGGCATGCACAAACGGTAAGGCCGCTCGTTGCACCGATGGCAGAAGGGGCTGCGCAAGGTAAATACGGTAAGCTCCCTGAAAAATTAAGAGAAAAGATTAAAGCAAATGCAGCGGCTGCGGAAAATACAGCTTGGTTTTTCGGAGAAGATATTTTTATCGCAACTGGTGCTATTTTATTAATGAAAGGGTTCTTCGATTCAGTAGGTATGCATGTCGGTGTATGGGATATGGCGCTTTGGGGTATTCCAACTGCAATATCTGCACTTATTGTAAGCTGGATCAGATTTAGAAGGTTTGATAAATATATAGCAAAAACGATGGAATCAAAAGAAAAAGAAGAGAAGGAGGCAATATAACATGAACATCATCACAATGGATACAATCTATTACGTATTAGGTATAATCGTTGCCTTTATCGCTGTTCGTATTGCGTTTGATCGTGAGCATCCAAACCGATTTGGTTCTAGTTTATTTTGGGCGTTGTTTGCAGTTACATTTTTATTTGGAAATGTAATCCCTTCGTTTTACGTTGGTTGTATTGTACTCGCTATGGTTGTGTTAGCTTCACTAAATAAAGTAACAAAATCAGAGGAGAAAGAAGTTCCAGTACAAGAACGTGTAAAACATGCGGAGAAATTAAAAAATAAAATCTTTATGCCTGCACTATTAATTCCTATTTTTACAATTATCGGTACGTTAACGTTAGGAAAAATAAAATGGGGAAATGTTTCCCTTGTTGATCCAGATAAAGTAACATTAGTTGCATTGGCACTAGGAGCATTACTTGCATTCGTTGCGGCAATGCGTATTACAAAATCAAAAATAACAACGCCTGTACAAGAAGGAAGCAGACTATTGCAAGCTGTCGGTTGGGCTGTTATTTTACCACAAATGTTAGCAGCTCTTGGCGGTATTTTCGCGAAGTCTGGAGTTGGACAAGTCGTTTCAGATTTAGTTGGACAAATATTACCGACAGAGTATCCGTTCGTTGCTGTTATGGCGTACTGTTTAGGAATGATGCTTTTCACAGTCGTAATGGGAAATGCTTTCGCGGCGTTTGCTGTTATTACTGGCGGAATTGGCTTACCTTTAATTGTACAAATGCATGGCGGAAACCCAGCGATTATGGCAGCGCTCGGTATGTTTGCGGGATATTGCGGAACGCTACTTACGCCAATGGCAGCAAACTTTAATATCGTTCCGGCAATGCTTTTAGAACTAAAAGATAAAAATGCCGTTATTAAAGCACAAGTACCAATTGCTCTTTCCATTTTCATTATTAATATGTTTATTATGTACGGTCTCGTATATCGTTTCTAAATAGGAGGAGAAAACTATGAAAACAGTATTATTAACAGGATTCGATCCGTTCGGCGGAGAAAGCATTAATCCAGCTTGGGAAGTCGCAAAAAGTTTGCATGAAAAAACAATTGGAGAATACAAGATTATTAGTAAACAAGTACCGACCGTATTTCATAAATCAATTAGCACATTAAAAGAGTATATAGAACAACTAAACCCTAAAATAATTATATGTATCGGACAGGCTGGGGGCAGACCAGATATTACGATAGAGCGTGTCGCAATTAATATTGATGATGCAAGAATTGCTGACAATGAAGGAAATCAGCCGGTAGATGTATCAGTCGTAGAAGAAGGACCAGCTGCTTATTGGTCTACACTTCCGATGAAAGCAATTGTAAAAAGACTACAAGCAGAGGGCATACCGGCTACCGTTTCACAAACAGCAGGTACATTTGTTTGTAATCATATATTCTACGGTCTCATGCATGAACTAGAGAGCCATGATAAGAAAATAAAAGGCGGATTTGTTCATATTCCGTTTTTACCAGAGCAAGCGAGCAAGTATCCAGGTCAACCAAGTATGTCACTTTCTACTATTCGTAAAGGGATAGAATTGGCGATTGAGATTACGACGACAGTTGAGGTCGATATTGTAGAAATTGGGGGTACGACGCATTAAGTAAGATTCTGAAGTAGTACCGAAGTGCGTATGTAGTTGTTATTTTTGTTTGGAAGAAGCGGATATCGTTAACTTGATAATGATAGGGTACATTGCATATTTTAAATTCTCCCATTTTCATGTATAATTATTCTAAAAATTAGAATTTTTAGAATCGGGGTGGATATCTTGAAAAGTTTTGGTATGTTAGTATTCTCTACTGTGCTTTCAGCGGGGCTATTATATTATAATGCTCAATCTTTTTATAATAGGTTTACTTCTGGAAATACATATTACTGGGTAAACGGTATTCTAGCAGTTATCTTCCTTGTATTCCTGTACAATAACGCAAAAGATATCATCAAGAAAAACTATATAAAATAAGGAAGTTTAAAGAGTTCTTTATACAAAGACAACACCTCCTGTAAACAACTGGTATAATAAGAATAGGAAAATACATAGAGGTGATTTTTGTGCAACAATTTGAAGAAGTACGTTCAATTTTAGAAAAAGCGAAGAAAATTACAGTATTAACAGGTGCAGGAGCAAGTACGGAAAGTGGTATCCCAGATTTTCGTTCAGCAAATGGATTGTATGCTGATGCGAATGTCGAGATGTATTTATCAAGAGGATATTATAATAGAAGTCCGAAAGAATTTTGGAAGCATTATAAAGAAATTTTTCAAATTAATACGTTTCATCAATATAAACCAAATCGTGGACATCGCTTTTTAGCTGAATTAGAAGAACAAGGGAAAGATATTACGATTTTAACGCAAAATATTGACGGTCTACATCAATTAGGTGGTAGTAAACATGTTATTGATTTACACGGCACACTGCAAACAGCGCATTGCCCGAAGTGTAAAACGGGATATGATTTGCAGTACATGATAGATTATGAAGTGCCGCGCTGCGAGAAGTGTAATTTCATTTTAAATCCAGACGTTGTTTTATACGGAGATACATTGCCGCAGTATCAAAATGCGGTCAAACGTTTATATGAAACAGATGTGCTTCTCGTTATGGGAACGTCACTAAAAGTACAGCCTGTCGCTTCATTCCCGCAAATTGCAAAGAGGGAAGTAGGAGCAACAACCATCTTAGTAAATGAAGAGTTAACAGGACAGGAATATAACTTTGATTATGTTTTTCAAAATAAGATTGGTGAGTTTGTTGAAGGATTGTCTTCAAGGAAATAAGCTATCGAAAAAACTGAGGTATCCACCTCAGTTTTTTATTTGAGTAATTGCTGTTTTAAGCCACATGAAAACAGGTCGATAATGTAGTAACTACATCTCTATAATTTATAAAAAAGTGTTTCGTAGGTAAGATAGCAGAGTAAGAAGTAGTATTATTTGTAACGAATACACAATCGTCATAAAGTAAGTTAAGATGTATCTGTTGTAAAGGTTCTATTTCGTTTTGCTTTAAGTATAAAACTAAGTCATTATAAAGTTGCGTACTATACCCACTTACAGAACATTCTAATGAATGCTGACCTACTATGCTAGTCCACCATACTTTAAAACTACATATTAATTCTTTAAAAGAGTCCTCATTACATAATTGAGTGTCAAAAAGTTTTTCATAAAAGATATAATTTTCATCATAAAAAATTTGCAAATCATATTTGTCATCAGTAATTTTCTTGCGAAGTGAATGCCATAATTCTTTGAAATTTGCTTCAAAGTTAGTAGAGAAATTGAATTGTCTTGCTATGTAAGGAAATCTTAAATTTTCTTTTTTCTCTTTTTGGTTGAGATACATATTTTGAATGTAAATCATAAAGTTTAAACAATGGGACGCATTAGTATGTATTGTAAATGAATCTGTCATTTCATGTTCTCCTTAGTAATGTCTTTTATTATTAGTATACAAATAAATGTAAATGAATGGTATAAAAAAATGGGATACAATCTTTCTTTTGGAATAACATTCATGTTATTCCTTAATAAGGGAATGGTAATAAATAGGATGTGAAATTAAAAAACTGAAAATTAAATCTTTTATTTCTTTTGTAATTAATATAAAATTCTATATATATCATATAAATAAATTTGATACATAATGGTTCCATGTAGAAATGTTA
Organism: Bacillus tropicus; assembly: GCF_001884035.1. Lineage (GTDB taxonomy): Bacteria > Bacillota > Bacilli > Bacillales > Bacillaceae_G > Bacillus_A > Bacillus_A tropicus. Next base: position 49,531 of record NZ_MACG01000053.1, on the reverse strand, counting down.
ATAGAATGAAGCGAGGGAGCGAAATGAGACAGAAAAAGGAGCAGAAGAAACAATCGAAAAAGAAAAAGACTCATATTCCTTTTCGGTTAAATGTACTATTTTTTATCGTCTTTCTTTTATTTTCAGCTATTATAATTCAATTAGGTAAAGTACAAATCATTGATGGAGAAACGTATAGAAATGAAGTGAACAAAAAGGAAGATGTAACGGTAAGTACACCTGTTCCTAGAGGGAAAATGTTTGATCGACAAGGCCAGGTGATTGTAAATAATAAACCACTACGAACCGTTACATATACGAAAATGAAAGGAGTAGATTCGAAAGAAGTTTTACAAGTAGCAAGACAATTAGCCCAGTTAATTGAAATGTCGCCAGAGGATATAGATAAGTTAACAGAAACAGATAAAAAAGATTTTTGGATGCAGTTAAATGAAAAGCGGGCAGCAGAAAAAGTAACAAAAGAAGATGAGAGTAAATTTAGGAAGCAGGAGATAGAAGGGAAAGAATTAGATAAAAGAGTGGAAGAGTTACGTAGGGAAAGAATTACACAAGAAGAATTAAGTGAACTTTCAAAAGAAGACCTGGAAGTACTAGCCATTAAAAGCAAAATGAATGCGGGATATAAAATGACGCCGCAAATCGTTAAAAAAGATGTAAGTCAAAATGAATATGCAGTCGTAAGTGAAAGGTTGGCAAGCTTGCCTGGAGTAGATACGACAGTAGATTGGGAACGTGAATACCCAAACGATAAAATACTTCGTTCTATCCTTGGTAGCGTTTCTACTGAAAATGAAGGATTGCCAAGAGAACAATTAGATTATTACTTAGTACGTGATTATAACCGAAATGATCGTATTGGTAAGAGTTACATTGAAAAACAATATGAAGATGCACTTCATGGAACGAAAGAACAGACTAGAAATATTACAGATAAAACAGGAAATGTTATTCGAACTGAAAAAGTGACCGAAGGAAAAAGTGGAAATAATTTAATGTTAACAGTGGATATGGAGTTACAGAAAAAAGTAGAGGAAAGTCTTGAAAAGAATTTACGAGCATTTCATTCTGCAGAGCCGATGATGGATCGTGCATTCGTTGTAATGATGAACCCGAAAAACGGTCAAATTTTATCGATGGCAGGAAAGAAAATTGTAAATAAAGATGGCGGGATGCAAATAGAAGACTACGCTTTAGGAACGATGACAAGTTCTTATGAGTTAGGGTCCACTGTGAAAGGGGCTACATTATTAGCTGGTTATCAAACTGACACAATTAAGCCGTATACGCATTTCTTTGATGCCCCCATGTATTTTAAAGGAAGTTCTAAGCCAAAGAAATCGTGGAAAGAATTTGGTGATATTGATGATTTAAGAGCTTTACAAGTTTCATCGAATGTTTACATGTTTAATACAGCATTAAAAATGGCAGGTATAAATTATGTACCAAACAATCCATTAGACATTAAACGAGAGACATTTAATACAATGCGCTACTATTTTAGACAATTTGGCTTAGGTGTACCAACAGGTATTGACTTGCCGAATGAATCGATTGGTCAAATGGGTAAAACGGATAACATACCTGGTTTTTTACTTGATTATGCGATTGGACAATACGATACATATACGCCGCTTCAACTTGCTCAATATATGTCAACAATTGCAAACGGCGGTTATCGAATGAAACCGCAAATTGTGCAAGAAGTGAGAGAGCAACCACATAGACCAGAGGATGTTGGAAAAGTTATACGCTCTATTGAACCAGTTATTTTAAATCGAGTGGATATGAACACCTCATACATTAATCATGTAAAAGAAGGATTTAGAAGAGTTTTTCAAGAAAATGACGGAACAGGTACGGCAACGTTTAAAGGTTTACCATATAAACCAGCTGGAAAAACAGGAACAGCTGAAACCGTATATGGTGGAGAAAGTGATATTGGAAGAGATGAAAACAATAACCGAAAAAAATGTTATAATTTAACTCTTGCCGGTTATGCACCATATGATGCTGATCCGGAAGTAGCTTTTTCAGTTGTTGTACCATGGGTAAATGATGACAAATCAGGAATTAATTCCGCGATTGGTAAAGAGATTTTGGATGCGTATTTTGAATTGAAAACGAAAAGATCGGGTGGAAATCCAGTCCCAGTAGAGCAGCCGAACAAGGGCCAGTAAAAATAATATCACTGCATTGAGACATATGGTGCAGTGATATATTTTTTGATTTAAAAAGCGTTTGAATAAGGTGGGAATGGATATGAAACAGGAGATTAAGAGAGGTTGGGGGAAATACATACTCTTCGTGTTTGTTTTGGTAATAGCCTATCATTCTTTTACTTTATGTAAAGTGGAAGGGAAATCGATGCAACCGACTTTATATGCAGAAGACTACGTATTTGTAAATAAAGCAGCCGTACACTTTTCCGATTTAGAGCATGGAGAAATTGTCATTATAAAGGAAGAGGATGAGTCAAAATATTATGTAAAACGAGTAATAGGGCTTCCTGGTGACGTAATTAACATAACGAGTGGATCTGTATATGTGAATGATAAAAAACAAGAAGAACCGTATACAAATAAAGATTTATTCAATAATACACAAGTGTTTTATAACTTTCAAAAGACAAAAATCCCACCCAATAAGTTATTTGTAATGGGAGATAATCGTGAACTTAGTAGAGATAGTCGAAACGGTTTAGGATATATTGAAGAAGATAATATAATAGGCAAAGTGGAATTTGTATATTATCCTTTTTCAAAAATGAAGATCATCAAATAAGTGGGGAGTTAGAAAACCCCACTTATTAACGTTTCACTTTATCTTCTTTAAAAAACCTTTTGGGTTAAATGATATGAAAAACTTATGTTTAGATTCATCGATTATGAAATTGTTGTTTGTAGCTAAAAACTCTTCAACAGCTTCCATTGGGCCAGGTCCCCAATCGGGAGAAACAGGATTTCCATTAATAGATGTATCCTCTACAATCATATAGCTACCAGTAGTTACGATAGATTTATAAAGCAACAGTTCTTTTGCTACATGCTCTTTACTATGATCTGAATCTAAAATAACTAAAATCACATCATCAGGTTTACGCATACTTAATATTGTTTGCACAGCGGTTACTGAAACAGAAGAAGCTGTTAAATACGTAATGCGATCATGGGATGGACGATTTGGTTGTGGAAATATATCGATAGTCAGAACGTGTCCTTTTCCAATTAAATCTAATATAGAAGCTAAATACAGTGCACTACCACCGTAAAAGGTCCCACATTCAATAATTAAATCTGGTTTTAATTCGTGAATCATTTCTTGATACAAAAAAAGGTCAGAGGGAAGTTTGGAAATGGGAACCCCGAGCCAATGTGTATCATATAACCAAACTCGACTATCGTAATATTGTTTTAAAAATTCGCTGCTTATGTTATCGATTTTGAACACTCCTTTCTGAAACGAAAGTTGTACAGTATATTATGTGAAATATAACTATAAGGAGAATGTTTTTTAATAAAAATGAGCAAAATACCTCATTAAAAAACCAGTTGTTTGTATAATAAGAATTTTTTATGCAGCAAGTCTAATCAAAATGCTGTTTAATTTTTTAGATGAGGGGAAAAAGAAAGGAAAGAAACGTATGTATAAGTACACAATTTGTTTCATTAGAAAAGGAAATAAAATACTCTTATTGAATAGAAATAAAAAGCCGAATATGGGAATGTGGAATGGTGTTGGCGGAAAAATTGAAGACAATGAAACGCCATATGAAGGAATAATTAGAGAAACGCTTGAGGAAACAGGCATAGATCTTCCAAGTGTAACGTATAAAGGGAATGTCGTTTTTAAAAGTAAGGATGAGCCTCGAGGTAGTGAAGGAATGTATGTATTCCTTGCTGATCTGCCAGATGGAGTACATATGGACACACCATTAAGTACGGCGGAAGGATTATTAGAATGGAAAGAAATTGATTGGATATTAAATAAGGATAATAGAGGTGTAGTTAGCAATTTACCAAAATACTTACCAATAGTATTAACAGAAGAAAATAAGTTAGAGCATATATTCACATCTGATAACGGGAATATTATTCATTACACAACTTCATTTTTGACAGATGATAATGCGAACAAACGGTATGAAAAACAACTCATTTCTCAATAGAAAGAATACGAAAACAATCACTCTTATAATCTAGTAGATAATATTTTAATAGAGCAATCAGCATTTTTATGTTGATTGCTCTATTATATATGTGAGGTGATGATATGTTCCAGAAATGCAATTCATTGACCATAATCGTCATATGTACGATGTTCCTTTTTGTAGCCTGTTCTAAAAGTGATACAGAACTTAAAGATATTCAAAAAGCAGATTACCTCGTATCCTATTCAAATGCCATGAAAGCCGGTAGTTACATATATGCATATGATAAGAAAGGAAATACGATTAGTAAGATGGAAGTAGATGGTCAAAGTATGATGAGCAATGCAAAAGATGAAAAGGGATACTACTTTTCATCAAATAGAAATAACAATCATTATGCAATAAATAAGACAGGCAAGGTACAAGGGATCAATAGACCTAAAGAATTACAAGATGTAAACGCAGGGGCATATTTCATCCATGCAGAACAAGGATATGTATATTATGATGTAAATATTGGATTGGTAGACGAAAAGAAGGAATATACAAGTGAACTTGTATATTGGAAAGATAGTGACAAAAGGCAAGAGAGTGTAGAACTAAAGGGAACGATTCAAGGTGCGCATATTATTGAGAATCATATATACGCATTTTCACAAACGCTAGACAAAGTATATATTTCAGAAATAGATTTGGTCACAAATAAAAAAACAAACGAATTTGAAATTCCTAATGAAAATGTGTATTTTGCACCAACTGCTCAAAAAATAATTTTTCAAAAGTATAAAGATAAATTATTGTTCGTACTAAGTGATAATGTAAATCAAAAGTTACCACCTAAATTAATTATGGTAAATACAAAGACTAGAGTAGTAGAAAAAGAAACAATATTAGACGAAAAACAATTCATACCTGTTCTAGTGCAGGTGATTGAAGATAAGGTGTATATTTTAAATAATGATGAAAAAGTGAAAGAGCTAGATGAGAACTTGAACATCATACGTACATATTCATTACAAAGTGACAAAAATACAAAAATCACTAGAGAGGACAAAGGGATTTCTGATATACAAGTACATGGTAATAAGTTATACATCTTATACAAAGATATGAATCCAAAGAGTAAAACGAAACAATTGGTAGCTGAGATTGAAGGATATGATCTGTTAACAGGGGCTAGCGTTGACAAGACTACTTTACAATTAGAGAGGAAATGGGATGATATAACTTTTCTTATGGTGAAAGAGTAGAGAATATATGTAAACGGAACAAAAAAAGAGGTGGCTTTGCCACCTCTTTTCCGTTAGTCACGAATCGCCTTAATGATAAAGCGATGTTGCTTCACATCAAAATATCTTTTTTGCAAGATGATTTCATGTATACGATATAATTCCTCATAATACCTTTCGACAGTAAAATCAGAAATTTGCCACGGAATTGCTTTTAAATAATAGACGATAGCGCCAATATCATAAAAGCGTTGGAAAGGTAATTCTTCTTTTGCTTCTAAGATAGTAAATCCATTTTCCTGTAGTTCATTACATGCCGCTTCAAGCGACCAACTTGCAAATTCACTATTTAGTGGTGTGTCAAACTGTTCATTAAGTTCAGCGCAATCGAGACCACCAACTTGTTGTGTAAGGAACATTCCATTAGGAGAAAGAATTCTGTTTACCTCAGAAGCGGCATAGGATTCATGTTGATTCACAACTAAATCAAACTGTTCATCTTGAAATGGTAATACAGTATCGTCAGTCACCTCTACAACAGTAACCCCTAAAGGCTCTAATTTCTTTCGAGCAATTGGCACGTTTGGAGCGTAGCCCTCAGTAGCATAAATAGTTGACGGGAACGGTTGTAACATAGATAAAAACTCTCCGCCGCCAGTCCCCATATCGAGCATTGATTCTGCACGCTGCATAAGTTGAAAAGCAGTGCTGCCGTACGACCACGATAAAGGCTCGCTCTTCATTCGACCCGTTTCTGAAATAAAAGAAAAATCCCAGCCACTAAAATTTGTATTGGCACTTTCTAATAAAGTTGAAAATAATGGATCGCGTTTCATAATTTTGTCCTCCTATTTCGTAAATGAATGATATGATGAGAAAAGAAAAAGGGAGGACCTCTTATGAAAGAGAAGCAGTTTTACGTTTCGTGTTCGAATAGATTCATATAGATTCGCTCCTTGTGAGAATGGTTATTTATATATTCGGCATTATAGAGTGAAAATCCTTTGAACTTACATGGGAAGGTGTTGTTTAATGGAGAACTGGATGGAGTTTACAGACAAAGAGGATGATCGAATTTGGAACAAGTTATATAGTGAACTTGAGTTTTCGCCAAGTGTTTCTACATTTCCATCATTTAAGGTGCCAAGTCCTTTTATTACATATAATATTTCTCATTACTTTGGAGAATCGGTAGATTTAGATGTGTATGACGATTTGGAAGATAAAGCGTTACAAGTGTTTAAGGAAAATACAGCATCGAATGAATATATAATGGCACTAGATTGGCAACATGAGTGTTATTGGGTGAATCCTCACTTAGAGTTTGAAAGAAATGAATTTGATGAGTGGATTATACCAATATTTCCGAATGGAGATTACTACTTTTTTATTCAGAAGGACTTTAAGTGGGGTTATTTAGGTGATCCTTGGGAGAAGAGTATAACGATATTTGGAAAAGGACTAATAGAAAGTTTTGAACGAAATAAGCCGGAAATGTTTCGAAATATTTTAAGGCAAGGATAATGTTTGGGAGAGAAAAAGTCCTTATACTTCATTTTTGAAGTATAAGGACTTTTTGTTTAAAATACTCAAAAACAAAAATCTTTTGGTAAAGTACCATTTTTAATCACCGTTCGTAACCCATGTTTTATAATCCAAGAATTAACAGGATGCTGTTTATCACGCAATTGCTGCAACCATTGAAAAACAAGTTCTTTATCTTCTTTTGTAATATCGTTAATATGATTGGCTACAGATTTTTGAACATATTTAGAAGGGTCATTCATTAATGGTTCAAGAAGCTGTAAATTGTTCTTAAAGTCACCTTTTAGAGCACCTATTTTTTTTGCCCAAGGAAGTCTAGGTCTCGTACCTTCAGAAACTAATCTTCTAATGTGACTGTTTTCATCATGAATCCACTTTTGTAATATGTTTAGTGTGTCTTCATGGTATGTTTGAAGAAAAGGCCGAATGGCATATTCAGCAGTATTCCTTTTCGTTATTTCATACATGGCGTTGAATGAGGTTTCAAAATCGTTAAGCCCATATTTTTCAACGTATTTTGCAATAGGCATGTACATATATCCATTTGTAAATGTGCCTACTTCTGTTGTATTTTCTGGTCCTAATACTTTCAGTAATATATGTATAGCTGCATTAAAATTTTTTTGTAAAGCATTGTGTAATTCATCTGCAATTACTTCAATACGCTGCTTTAACTCTAAATTTTCAACGTTACATGTTACGGAAGATACAAAGTTTCTTTTAGAGAAAGTAGGATCGTGTTTACAAATAGAATCAGCCATTTTTTCTGCTAATTCTTCGTTAAATAAAAATTTTAATGGAACATATTTACCCATTTTTTCACCTCAGTGGTCAGTTAAAAGCATTTTTATTTTTTAATTGACAATCCATAAACTAAAGTTTCGCTCGGAGTCGTAATACTAAAACCTGTCGTCTTATAATCAAGTTTCACCGTATCACCAGTGTAGTCTTTCGTGAATGAATCCATTTGTACAATAAAATCAGCATCTTCATATACAACATCATCTGCAACATATGTATCCCAAATTAAATCGACATCAACGAATATACTACAAGAGTTTGTCATTGTCCCTCTAATGCGAATGATCTTTTTGTCTTCACGCTCTAATCTATGTATAGCTGCTTTTGCTTCATCAGTAATACGAATGTTCATGGTATCCCAACCTTTATTTATATTTCCTTTATTATTGCAAAAACAGAAGAAATAGGGAAGTAAAGAGGTTTGTAATAAAAAACGAGCAAACAAATTTGTTTGCTCGTTTCACTTTATCCGACTTTAATGGGCAGTAAGACCCTCACCTCAAAATGCAGCGAAAGAAAAGAAGTTAGGTGGGGGATCAACTGCCCATAAAAGTCCGATTGGTTCAACTAATAATCCGTGGGGGATGAAGAAAACCCCCACGGATTAAAGTTTCACTTTATTTCAGTTCACATTTATCAAGTGGAATCACTTTTGTTTTCTTCGTAAATTTATATCCTAACCATAGTACTAAGAAGAGTGGTAAACCGATGTAAGAAACGAGTACACCGTTCCAATCAATTGATTCCCCCATAAATGCACCATAGTTTTGTCCTAAAATTACGATGACACAAAGTGCAAATGCAAAGATTGGTCCGAACGGGAACCATTTTGCTCTATATGGTAAGTCCTTTAAATCTTTCCCTTGTGCGATATATGCTTTTCGGAAACGGTAATGACTAATTGCGATTCCAACCCAAGCGATAAAGCCAGACATTCCTGATGCGTTTAATAACCAAATGTATACAACACCGTCACCGAATAAAGAAGCAATGAAAGCGATACTACCGACAATCGATGTTACGATTAATGCGTTAACAGGTACGCCGCGGCTATCTAATTTACCAAGAAACTTTGGTGCTTTCCCTTGGCGAGCTAAATCCCAAAGCATACGAGTTGATGCATACATACCAGAGTTACCAGCGGATAGTACTGCCGTTAAAATAACAGCGTTCATTACAGAAGCAGCAAAGGCAACGCCCGCTTTTTCAAAAATAAGTGTAAATGGACTTACAGTAACATCACTTGCGGCAAGACTTTCAGTTGTATAAGGAATTAATAAACCGATAACGAGAATCGCAAGAATATAGAATAAAAGAATACGCCAAAAGATTGAACGAATGGCTTTTGGAATATTACGCTCTGGATCAGACGTTTCACCAGCAGCTACCCCAAGTAATTCAGTTCCTTGGAATGAGAAACCGGCAGCCATAAATACACCGATAATTGCCATAATACCACCGTTAAATGGTGCATCAGCAACAGTGAAGTTTTTGAAGCCAACAGTTTCGCCGCCCATAATTCCGAAAATCATCATAAAGCCGACAATTAAAAAGATAATAATAGTAACTACTTTAATAAGTGCGAACCAATATTCAGATTCACCAAACCCTTTAACAGATAAGTAGTTTAAAAGGAAAATAATAGCTAAACATAATCCGCTCCAAATAAGTGAAGGAGTATCTGGGAACCAAAACTTCATAATTAAAGTTACAGCTGCAAGCTCAGCAGCAATTGTAATGGCCCAGTTATACCAATAGTTCCAGCCAAGTGCAAAGCCAAGTGATGGATCAACAAATTTTGTTGCATACGTGCTAAAAGAACCGGTAACAGGCATGTAAGCTGCGAGTTCAGCTAAGCTTGTCATTAAGAAGTAAACCATAATTCCGATTGCGGCGTATGCAATTAATGCACCGCCAGGTCCAGCTGAATGGATGACACCACCGCTGGCAAGAAATAGTCCGGTACCAATTGTACCGCCGAGAGAAATCATCGTAAGGTGCCTTGATTTTAGACCGCGTCTTAATTCACCTGTTCCTTTTGTAGTTTCTGTTTTAGAGGTAGCTTGATTCGTTGCGCTATTCATGTTCAACACTCCTTTTCTTGTAAGATAGGAAGGAGCGGGGGAGAAAAATACAAAAAACCGCCAAAGGAATTTGGCGGAACGTTTCACAAATAACCACCCCATCATACCCTTCCGTTAAGATAGCACCCCACGTTTACACGGTAATTTTGTAAACGTGACAGTTCTGTTCCTTTCGGAGACAGCCCCAGCTCATATTTCCAGAGAAGAAATATAAACTTCGGCAACTTTTCCTTTCAAACGGAGTCAGTGACATTCTCTGTGTCTCATCCGTTTTACTTTTAAAAGTCGCAACCTCTACCTCATCGGATTGATGAGGATTTATATATTGCTAAGATTTTTAATATATGGCAATTGTAATGACTTTCTGAATATATTGCAAGATATTTTGTTAGGAAAAGTCAAAAAATATCGGTTATTGTATAGGAAACGCTTGCAAAACTCCACCCGAACCTACTATTATGTAACAATAAGTAAAGAAAAAATTGTTATACAAATGTTTCGCAAAAAATATTGAAAAACCCTTCAAAAATTAAAAGAAAATTCAGAAAATATAATTCGACATTCATAATAAGGTCATATTTTTTGTTATAATTAGAGTAACGTTTCAGTAAAAAAGGGGAAATCAAAATGAAATTAGAAACAGAAAGGCTCTATATAGTGCCGTGCACGGAAGAGAGTATTCACGTTGCTAACGAGCAAGGATATAATAGTGGACCACATATTGTAGGGCATGTAGAAAATGTAAAACAGGATGCGACTTTATTACCTTGGGGCGCCTGGTATGTCATTCGAAAAGAAGATGATGTCGTTCTAGGTGATATAGGGTTTAAAGGAAAACCAAATGAGGAACATACAGTAGAAGTTGGTTATGGATTTATTGAGAAATATTGGAATAAAGGGTATGCGACAGAAGCTGTAAGAGAATTAATAAACTGGGCTTTTCAAACTGGAGAGGTAGAAATGATTATTGCGGAGACACTTCTTGAAAACGAAAGCTCGATTCGTGTATTAGAGAAATTACATATGAAGAGAATGGGTACTACAGAAACAATGATTAATTGGAAAATAGAAAAATAAAAAATACCGCTCGAAGTATATCGGGCGGTATTTTTTTCGTTAAGGTAGCATTTGCTTTTGATCATTCGGATATCGGGTGGTCGATGCGTTAGAACGATTAGAATGATTGCGAACAGCAATGAAAATAGAAATAATAACGACAAGACCAACTGCCACGTAAGAAAGTGAAATAATAGTTGGATTCACTTTAAATGTAGTAAGTAGTGTACGAATGTTTGTAAAGATAATAAGGCCACCAACTAATACGCCAAGTAAATGAGAAGGAACGATGCGTACTAACCATGCAGCGATTGGTGCCGCAACGATACCACCGAGCATGAGAGAGAATACCCAAACCCAACTTACTTGTTCCCAGCCAAGTGAAATGAAAAATCCGATTGTTGCAGCGAGTGAAACAGGAAATTCACTCGTATCTACAGATCCGATAACTTTTCTAGCTTCATTTCCTCTTGCTAAAAGTACAGGTGTCGTAATCGGCCCCCAGCCACCACCACCAGTTGAATCAACGAATCCAGCGAATAAGCCAAGCGGAACAAGTTGTTTAGCCGACATACGTCTATTTGAAGTGACAATTTGTTTTTGAATGATGAATCGTAATAAAATATAAACCCCTAAAGTAAATAAAAATACGGAAATGTACGGTTTAATGACATCCCCAGGTAAATTGCTTAAAAAACATGCTCCAATAAATGCGCCAATTGCTCCTGGTAATGTAAGTCTGGAAACGGTATATTTATCGACGTTTCCAAATTTGATGTGAGATGCACCAGAAGCGGCGGTTGTAACGACTTCAGCTAAATGAACAGAAGCGGAAGCGACCGCTGGTGCGATACCAAACATTAGTAATAGTGAGGTAGATGTTACCCCGTACGCCATTCCAAGTGCTCCATCGATCAATTGAGCGAAAAATCCAATAATAGCAAAGACAATTAATTTCTGCATAAATAATCCCCCTGTAATAGTAAATGAAAAAGGCACTTTTCCCGTATGAGAAAAGTGCCTTTGGTTTTTCCAATCAGCAATAATTAAATTTGTTTCATTATAATACACATTAATCGTATAAATCAACTAGGTTTTAAAGTTTTTTGAATTGAACGAAAGAAAAATAAAATATACAATAAAAGGATGGAGAGAAAGGGGAGAAAGACATGTTATTATTTGATCACCTCGTACATGCAGTGAACTGTACACCGGAGGAAGCGGCAAAACAAATGCAGGCACTTGGATTTCATACTGCACTAGGCGGAGAGCATACTACTTGGGGTACTTGGAATAGTTTATGTTATTTTGATTTATCATATATAGAATTTTTAGCAGTTCAACATGAAGAAAAAGCGAAGAAAGCAGACAATCCATTAGTACAAGAAACGGTAGTGAAATTACAAGACGGAGAGGGTATGCTTCAAATCGCAATTCGAACAGATGCAATTGAAGAGCTAGCGGTAAAGTTTAGTAAGCACGGTTTACATACGATAGGACCGTTTGAAGGGAAACGAATGAGAAGAGATGGCCGCCTTTTAGAATGGAAAATGTTATTTGTAAAGCAAGATAAGAACGGACCGAAATTACCTTTCTTTATACAGTGGAATGAAACGGACGAAGAAAGAAGAAATGATTTACGTAACATTGGCACGATCACTGAACATAAAAACAAAGTACAACAAATTGAAACGATTCATTACGCAGTAAAAAATGTTCGAGAAACAGTACGGAAATGGAAAGCAGTCATGGAGCTAACTGCAAGTCCAGTCATGAAAAATGAAGAATGGAATGCGGAGTGTCAAAGTGTATCGTTTGGTGACATTCAAGTACAGTTTTGTGAACCAATTGGAGAAGGTCTAGTGCAAGAATACATAAAGAATTATGGTGAATATCCATTTGCAGTGGAATGTAAAGGAGAAAATAAACGAGAGCATGAAGTGTTAGGTAGTTTGTACATATATTAATAGAGGTGAACGTTGTGAATGAAATACTTAGAGAGATAGAGAGAAAACTAGAATGCCCTCGTATTATAAAGTGTACAGCTATTTCAAAAGGTTTCTCACATGAAGAGAAACATAAAATAGAATTAGAAAACAAAGTAACATATTTTGTGAAAGTATGTGATGCAGTTCATTTTGAACGTAAACAAGAAGAATATACGTATATGAAACAATTAGAGTCATTACATATTCCAACGCCTAAGTTAATTCATTTCATAAAACTTGAGGAATTAAATAAATGTGTTCAAGTATTTGAATGGGTCCAAGGTGTAAATGGTGAAGAGGGCTTAAGTAAGCTATCGGTGGAAGAACAGTATCATGCAGGAAGGAAAGCTGGAGAAGTATTAAAGAGGATTCACTCGATCGAAAAAGAAAGCGCAAGTAGTAAATGGGAAACATCTAGATGGAATAAATACGAAAGATACATAGAGGCATTAGCAGATTACGAAGTGAATTTTCTAGATCTGAAGCCAGTATTAACCTTTGTAGAAAATCATAAAGACTTATTAAAAAATCGTCCAATCACATTTTTACACGATGACTTCCATCCAGCAAATAGTATGATTCATAATAAGGAATTTATCGTTATCGATTTTGGTGGATATGATTTTGGTGATCCAATTCACGATTTTTATAACGTAGCGATTTTTACTACGAGAATAAGCAAACCATTTGCGGTTGGACAAGTCCATGGTTATTGCGGAGGCGAACCATCGCTTCATTTTTGGAAACTGTACTCCTTATATGCAGCAATGACATTCCCAGCGGATATCGTTTGGACAAACCGAAGCACGCCGCATTTAGTAGATAATATGAAGGAAAGATTAAACGGAATTTTAGAAGATCATAATCAATTTTCATCCTATATTCCAAAATGGTACCAATCAAGTGAATTTAATAAATAATGGAGGAATTTATATGGAAAAAATAGCAGTAATTTCAGATATACATGGTAATATTCCGGCTTTAGAATCTGTACTACAAGATATTAAATTGAGAGGAATTGAACGCATTATTTGTCTTGGAGATTTAGTAGGAAAAGGTCCTCATTCTAGCGAAGTAATTGAAATCATTCGTAAAGAATGTGAAGTAGTCGTAATGGGGAACTGGGATGATTTTATTACAAAGCCGACTGAATTTGAAGCATTAAAATGGCATCAAAAACAACTATCGGAAGAACAAAATGACTATTTAAGAAGCTTACCATTTTCAATCGAGTTTTATATGAGTGGAAAACTCATTCGAATGTTTCACGCTTCACCGAGAAGTTTATATGAAAGAATACAACCACACGCTTCAAGAGAAGAGCGTATTAGTATGTTCGAAAACAGTGAGCTCACGGAGAATATAGAAGGAGAAAGAAAACCAGATGTCGTTTGCTACGGTGACGTTCACCAAGCGTTCGTTCAAAACTTCAGAGGAAAAACGCTATGTAATGCTGGTAGCGTAGGAAATCCTCTTGAAATTACACAAGCTTCCTATTTAATATTCGAAGGAACCTACAATGAAAAAGAGGCAGCAAGCTTTTCAATCCATCTCGTACGTGTACCGTATGATATTGAACTTGCCATTCGATTAGCAGAAGAGTTCGATATGCCAGAAATTGAAGAATACAAACAAGAGTTAAGGACTGCTTTATATCGAGGGTTTAAGGGAAAGTAAGCCAATAATACTATATCAACGATTCGACATAGGATATCGACTTACCGACAAATATTTACATAAATAATCACTCATAATTATATTATGTAAACTTATTGTAGGAGGAAATATCATGAACCGAAAACAACGAATTAAAGAAATTGTAGATCATATTTTAAAGCTAAACTTAACCCATCCGACAAGAGTTGGAGTAAGCGGTATTACAGCATCAGGAAAAACAACATTTGCAAACGAATTAGCGGAAGAAATAAAAAAACGAGGGTTACCAGTAACACGCGCTAGCATTGACGACTTTCATAATCCAAGATTGATTCGCTATGCACAAGGTAAAGAATCTGCAAAAGGGTATTATGAAGATGCACACGATTATACAGCTTTCAAAGAAAGATTATTAAAGCCTTTAGGACCTAACGGGAATTTACAGTATGAAACGATTTCTCATAACTTAATAACGGATATTCCTGTATATAATACGCCTATATTCGCTCAACCCAATATGGTACTCATAGTAGATGGAACGTTTCTATTAAAAAAAGACTATGCGTATTTATTTGATTACAAAATCTTTGTAGATACAAATTTTGAGATTGCGAGAAAACGTGGTGCGAAGCGGGAGACAGAGGCTTGTGGAAGTTATAAAAAAGCTGAAAAAATGTTTTTAAACAGGTATCATGCGGCCTGTAAGATGTATATAGAGGAGCATAATCCGAAAGATTGTGCAGATGTTGTATTTCGGAATAGTGATTTAGCAAATCCAGAAGTTATATTTCAAGAGCGAATGTAATACACAATCAAAAGAATATGTATAGCCTTTTATTAATAGTTATAATTCTCGTATAATTATATTAGCTTTAGAAAGTGAAAAACGGGGGATAAGGCAATAAGAAACGCAAAAAGGGGAGAAAAAATATAATGAATGAAGTACTAGAATTAAAAGAAGAACTACTACAAATTAAAAATAATAATTATGCTGTACCAGAAGACGTAGATGCTTATCCATATGCGCAGTGGATGCTAGATTATATCGGATCACCAGATGCTGAATTACGCGATGATTTAATTTATAGTACGCTTCATACATGGATTACAACTGATGTGTTTAGACAAAAAGAATTACGAGGGTTAATGCTACAAGCAATTAGTCCAGATTATTTATTTTATAAAATTGGTGAAAAGGGAACAGACTCTGTTTTTAAACGTGCATTCTCCGTATTAATTCCACCACTTATTTTATCTGTTCATGAAAGAGAACCGTTGTTATCAGAAGAACAACTATACAGTGTAGCAGAACAAGTGCTGGAATATGTATATTTAGAAGAAGATGTAAGAGGTTACGTAGAAGGAAAAGGATGGGCACACTCTACTGCACATGCAGCGGATGCGCTCGATGCATTAGCACGTACAATACAAAATCGTGAGTTTTCATATGCAATATTAGCTGCTGTTCGTCAGAAGGTTCGATTGAGTGATTACGTATATGTACACTTTGAGGATGAGAGATTAGTAAAGCCAATTATGTCATTACGTAACCAAAATCTTTTAACGGAAGAAGAGTGGAGCAATTGGCTACATAGTATAGCAACTGTTGAAGACATCCGACATCCGCAGCATGCTATTTTAGTACAAAATATTAGAACTTTCTTAAGAAGTTTTTATTTCAGAGTTTTAGAGACAGAAGGTAGTACAGCCTTTACAGATGATATATTGGAAACTTTGAAGGGTTTGCGTAGGTATTAAAAATACATTTTGCTAAAAGAAAAGCACATAAAACCAATACCTCCCAACCATACTAATAAAATGTGTTGGAGGTGAGTTTTATGGACAAGAAAGACTTTGAAAAAGTGTATAATGATTATTTACATCAAGGAGAAGAACAAGCTCAATTTGAAGTAGACCATGAAGTCAATTCAGAAGCAGAACAAATTGTTGCCGTTCGTAAAAATGATGATGGGGATTTAATAGCGTTTAAAACAAGTAGCGGGAGAGAGTTAGATTATATGACTGCTCTTGAAGAAGCAAAATCAGGGAAGTTAGCTCATGTGGATGTATTTCATAAGTATGGCAGAGATATTATACGTAGTGAACCTGATGGAATAAAAGAAAATAACCTAGATAATTTACCTTCATTTTAAACGGGTAAACCTCAAGAAGAGAATGTTCATTTGGATATTCTCTTCTTTATTTTACGAAGTTTTTCTTGCAAATAGACGGTTCATTTTTAACGTGCGATAAAACTTTTAAAGAGCGCTCTAAATTTTTCTTTATCTTCTGCTGTAAATGGTTTCGGTCCCTTTGTACGTTTACCACTTTTTCGAACCATTGCACTTAAATATCGTGTTTGTAACAATTGTTCAATGTTATCATTCGTATACTTATAGCCTTTATGGTGTAGTACGATACAACCTTTTACTAAAGCAAGCGAAGCAAGACCGTAATCTTGTGTTATGATTAGATCTTCTTTTTGGGCTAACTGCATAATTCGGTAATCCGCAGCATCTGCTCCAGAATCAACATAAATTGTTTCCACGCCTATTGGCTGCTCTGCATTAGAATAATGAGAAAAGCTTGTAACGAGGGTAACAGGAATTTCTGCCTTCGTAGCTTCAAAAATAATTACATCTTTTACAGGGCAAGCATCTGCATCAACATAGATTTTCATTGGTATCACTCCTATAACTAGGTTCGTGTTGATGATAATGGTAGATTTAGGTTTTGTCAAATGAGGGTTTGTATCTAAAGTTACTTTTCACAAACCAAAATAGCCTCACGTAAACGAGAAATCCCTTCCTCAATTTGATCAATATTCACTTTTCCATAAGATAAACGAATATAACCATCTTTTGCGCCAAAAATACTCCCCGGCATAAAGGCGATTTCTTGTTTTAAGCTTTGCATAATGAGTTGTTTTTCGTTTATCGGTTCTTTTAATTTTCCCCATATGTATATACCACCGGTTGGGTTTGAAAAAGAGATTTTATCGTGAAGCTGCTCGTTTAGAGCGCGAACGATAACGTCTCTTTTTTCTGCTAGTTGTTTTCGTAACGGTACGATATGAGACTGAAATGGTACAGTTTCAAAAAACTGCTGCATAAGCCACTGCGGGAAAATGCTCATACCTAATTCCATTTGGTGTCTTGCATCGGATAACCTTTCTACTACAGACTGCGGAGCGACAAGCCAACCAACTCGTAATCCTGGTGCAATCATCTTTGATAAAGAATGCACGTAAATGACAGTTCCATTTTCATCAATCGATTTCAAAGTAGGGCAAGGTTGTTTCTTTTCTAACGTAAGTAAACTAGACGGATCATCTTCAACAATCGCAATTCGTAAGTCTGCACAAAGTGATAATAGTTTTTTTCTACGGTTTGGATGCAGCATTGTGCCCGTAGGATTTTGGAAGTTTGGATTTAAAAAAATCATTTTAATACGATGCTTTCTATATAGCTCTTGCACATCATCCGGATTAATACCGTGTTCATCGACAGGTAATGGGAAAATACGAATACCTGCTGATTGGAATAACGGTAAGGAATAACAGTGTGATGGACTTTCGAAAGCGACAGCATCACCCGGATTTAATAAACATTGTACGATAAGATGCAAGGCTTGCTGTGCGCCAGATGTAATCATAATGGATTGCTCCGTTGCTTCCACTTTTAAATACTCCTTCATATATTTTACTACCGCTTGTCTTAATGGGAGATAACCTTGCGGGTGATCGTAACTTAATGCATGCGTTAACGGTTGTTCTCGTAAAATCGTTTGTAGTTGATCGTGAGGATAAAGATTACAACCAAGCTCTCCGTTTGCAAAATCTATAATATTTTCATTTTGTTGTACTTCCGCCCGAATATGGCGAAGTAACGGTAGATTTGGTAAGAAAGTACCACCTTCTACGAAATTTCTCCAGTTCGGCGTTAATGTTGGAGAAACGCCCCACATATGTGTACTCACCCGTGTTCCTTTACCAGTCGTACTTTCTACAATTCCCATAGCACGAAGTTCATTATAAGCAGTCGTTACTGTACTACGGTTTACATTTAACTGTGTAGCTAATTTTCGTTCGGAAGGCAGGAAGCTTCCTGGAGGTAGTTCTCCGTATGTAATACGTTTTTCAATAAAGTCAACAACTTGCTGATAAATAGGGATTTTACTGTCGTTATCTAGCTTCCATTCCATACAAACGCCTCCGAATCTCTTATATATATTCAGTATAACAAATTGGCTGGGTAAAAAAACAGCCAATTGGACGGTGTTATATCCAGCCAATTTTACTATGCTAAATATGGAAGGGGAGATTCGGATGAAAAGATGGCAAATGGAATGGCTCCTAGTATCAGTAGCGTTAGTATGGGGAGCAAATTATACAATAGGAAAGTATGGCGTGGCATATATGTCATCCATTCAATTTAATAGTTTACGATTTTTAGTAGCATCACCGCTATTATTACTTATTACATTTTTAATGGAACGCTCATTACGTATTGAAAGAAAAGATTGGTTACGATTAGTAGCAGTCGGTATCGTTGGTACGACAATGTATCAAACGATGTTTATGCTATCTGTGAAATATACTTCAGCAACGAACGCCTCATTATTAATTGCGATGTCACCTATATTTACAGGCATATTAGCGGTATTACACAAGCAAGAACGTTTTTCGATAAAAGTACAAATTGGTTCAATAATAGCGTTTATAGGTGCAGCATTCGTTTTATTAACAGGACATACAGGAGGAGCTACTTACGAGTATGCATGGCTCGGAAATATAATTGGATTAGTCGCAGCAATTGCGTGGGGATGGTATCCAATTTTAGCACAACCTCTTATTATAAAATACTCCGCAATGAGAGTCACATCTTGGTCTACTTTAATTGGAATTGTACCTCTCGTTATATACTGTTTATTCAACGTAAATTCTTTAACGTGGCCAGTAGATACGCCAAGCTGGGGATCACTTGTATATTCAATCATCTTTGCGACAATCTTTGGACTAGCAATGTGGTATGTCGGTATTAGTCAAATCGGTTCAACGAAAGTAATGGTTTATATGTATCTCGTACCATTGTTCGCAGTTATCTTTGCGGCAGTAACAATTGGAGAACAAATCAATATGATGCAACTCGTTGGCGGGCTTATAATCTTTATCGGCTTATATGTTGTAAAAAAAGGCGGAATCAAAAAGCCAGCTCTCAATTTGAAAAAAGTAAGTTAACAGTAAAAAGGGTCTCTTTCATATAGAAGGAGATCCTTTTTCATTTCGTAATAAAAGCGCTTGTTCAACGGCCCATTTTTGATGATCGTGAAGGAGAAGCTCGACAGCAAGTAAAGGGGACATCCATCGTAAAACATGCTCCTCCTCACAGTTTTCAGTTTGTTTCTGCACCATGTTCGCGATATAAAAGAACCCATCGTTTAAATAATATGTATCTTCTTTTTCCGCATAAAAATATCGCGCTGCATTACCGATATATTGATCAATTCCAATTGCCCAACCTAATTCCTCTAGTAGTTCGCGATGTAAACATTCATCTTTTGTTTCATTACCTTCCATACCGCCGCCAGGTAAAAAATAACGGTCTCCTTTTTGGATAACAGCAATTTTTGAAGAAGAAGATTGAAAAATGATCGCATAACAACTAGGTCTTAATTCATAATGAACGGTAGGTTTTTTTAAGCCAAACGTGAGTTTTGAAATCATAAAACACGACCTTTCTCTATAAAATACATAAAAGGAATATTAAGGTAAATGTAGAATTATATAAGTATAATCTTAAGAGATTGGAGTGATAACAAAATGATAAACCGAAAGTGTTCGCGTTGTAAAGAAATTACAGGTACGGTGCACGGTGGTAAAAAAATTAAGGAAGAATTTCTATGTGAGGACTGTTTGCAAAAAGGAATTGCGATTGGGGAAATCGAATTATCACAAGTGGAAGAAAAACAAACTTCATATCTTTCTATAAAAATATTGAAAATAATGAGTGTGATTTATTTAATAGGATCAATTTTAATGGCTTTTTCTGCTGGATCGCTTATACATGATCCAGGATTTGGGGAAGTATCAATTTCAGGATCAGGTACAGTTGGTGTTATTATTATTGGATCCATATTCCAGTCGGTACTTGTATTTTGCGGTATTTGGGTATTCATCTTATTAGTAGAAACAGTCATTAAAATTTATGAAAAAATGAAGTGAGTGAGAGGGAGAAACGTATGCGAGTAAGAAACATCCAAGGGGAAGATTATATAAAGATTCATTCTGTTTTAAATGATTGGTGGGGGGGGAGAGACATGGCTGCTATGTTGCCAAAATTGTTTTTCGTTCACTTTCAAGAAACGAGTTTTATCATTGAAGAAGATGGCGAAACGTTAGGTTTCTTATGCGGATTTTTTTCGCAAACGCATAAAGAGGAAGCGTACGTTCATTTTATCGGGGTAAATCCGAAGTATAGAAGAAGAGGAATTGCATCGACATTGTATTCGTATTTCTTTGATGTCGCACGTGCAAATAATCGTAAAGTTGTAAAAGCAATTACGTCACCAGTTAATAAAAAATCGATATTATTTCATCAAGAAATCGGTTTTCGAATTGAGGCTGGGGATGATGAGGTAGAGGGTGTATCGGTACATACAAATTATGATGGGAACGGCGGGAGTAGAGTTTTATTTTTGAAAAATGTGTAAAAGTAGGCTAGCTTAACGTTAGCCTTTTTGTTGTGAGGAGATAACAAGTATGGAGAGTAAACAAAGTAGAAATGAATACTTACGACGCATTTATAAAGTGCAAGATTATATAGAATCAAACATAAATGATTCACTTTCAATTGAAGAGTTAGCGGATGTAGCCAGATTTTCAAAGTTTCATTTTCATCGGATTTTTAAGGGGATAGTAAACGAGCCATTATCACGGTATGTAAACCGATTGAAGTTAGAAAGGGCAACACATCTACTTACATATCGGACAGATATGACGATTACACATATTGCGTATCATTTCGGATTCACAGATTCAGCAGTTTTCTCCCGAACATTTAAAAGTCATTACGGAATAAGTCCATCTCAATATCGAAGCGACAATAGCAAGAATTGCAAAGACGTAAGAAGAACTTCTCAATACAATGAATGTAAGAAGGTTCGAGGGAATGTTGAAATTGTAACAACAGACAATATAAACGTCGCATACATAAGACATACAGGTACATATGAAGAGTTAGCTATAGCTTTTCCAGAAATGATAGAAAAATTATTTCGTTACGCGGCGAAGGAAAACTATCATGTATTTGAGGATACGAAAGTATTAACCATTTACCACGATCATCATGAATTTACTGAGGACTATCATTTAAGAACAAGTTTATGTATAACAATTCCGGATGCGTCCACAGTAGAAACGAGTGATATTGGAATAATGATAATACCTTCAGGCAAGTATGCAGTAGGACATTTTGAAATATTCCAAGATGAATATAAAGGAGCATGGGACTTTATATATGGTGAGTGGCTGCCAAATAGCGGATATAAACCGCGAGACTCATATCCTTTTGAAGTATATAGAAATGATCCAAAGCAGCATCCAAAGCATAAACATATAGTTGATATATATGTACCTATCGAACCTTTTTAATTATAGGTTAAAGGGGAAGGAATAATGAAAACTGCTGAAAAGTTAGATCAGATTATAAAAGAAGAATATGAAAATATGAATGGTATGTTAGTAGTGCAGAAAGGTAATGTTATTTTTGAAAAATATTATAACGGACACGGTCCAGATGATGCATTTCATATAGCGTCAGTTACAAAAACGATAATCTCTGCGCTAATTGGGATATGTATAGATAAAGGATATATAAAAAGTGTTGATCAAAAAGTAATAGAATTTTTCCCAGAATATAATTGTAATTCATCTGAAATAACAGTACGACATCTTCTTACGATGACAGCTCCACATCCTTTCGTAGACTGGCAGGAACCGTTAGAAGAACTATGTACGCAACAAGATTGGATACAGTATACGTTAGATAGGATAGGAAAAGGCGGAGAAATTGGGGCTTTTAAATATTCATCTGCAGGAGCTCATTTATTATCAGCAATTATTACGAGCGTAACAGGAAAAAGTGCGTGTGAATTTGCGAATGAACAGCTATTTCAGCCACTCGGTATGAGAGAAATTCCAAACTACAATATGAAAGCATTTGGATTCAATGATTTATTCGGAAAAGATGTAAAAGGATGGGTTCATGATCCAAATGGTATTTCGACAGGCGGCTGGGGACTAGCGTTAACAGTTAAAGATATGGTTAAGTTTGGACAGCTGTATTTGAATGAAGGTAATCATAATGGAAAACAAATACTATCAAAATCATGGATAAAAGAATCAACAGAAATGAACCAAAATCAATATGGTTACTTATGGTGGTTACGAGAAGAAGATGGAATCTTTTCATACTGTGCAATGGGTGATGGTGGGAATATGATTTGTTGTATTCCAGAGAAGGAATTGGTTGTAGTAATTACTTCTGAAGTTATGCCGAATGCACGGGATAGATGGGAGTTAATTAAAGGATACATACTTCCTTATTTAAAAGATTAATATGGGTATTTTTATGAAAATAAGAATGAAAGGTTTAGTTAAACTTGTTTTGTACTTCATAATAGAAAAAAGTGTGGTGTTAACAAAGTTATGTAACTAAGATTATAAAACTTCAACACCTATACGATTATTAAATAATTGCAAGGTGTTGAAGTACTTTTTAATCTATTAAGGCTGCTTTCAACTAAAAGAAGAAACATCTTTTTCTTAGCTGTTTAACTATTTTTTAACTTTGTGCAGTATAAGATACATCGTGCCCAGCACAATTGCTAGTAAGGTAAATTTAATTAATTCTATTAGGCTGGCATCCCACTTGTTTTGTACTACATCTGTTAAATAAAATACATTAAACATACCATGTAAAATTGCTGGTGATATTACGGAACCACCATATTCCCTTGTGTACGTCAAAATGATAGATAATATAAATAATAAAGCAAGATAACTTAATATTCCTACAAACCAAAACTCATAGTTTTTATAAAAGATTGCTACTGGAATATGCCATAAAGACCAGAGAAAAGCTATAATAATAGCTGTTTGTTTGAATGAATATTTTTTTCGTAAATAGTAATGAAAATTCCCACGCCATATAATCTCTTCTAATAATGCAGATAAAAATCCGACTGTAAGACCAACGAGCAAGAGAAATCCTAATTCATTCCAATGATGATATAAGAACTTTATATCATAATTATAAAAATAGAAATGGAGACATAGTCCTAGAAGTAGTGGCAATAATATGGAGAAAATTAGTGTTTTTATTTTGGGACGTGAAAATCCAAATGTGTGAACTAAGTTTTGTTTCTTAAATAATTTTTGAAATAAAATAACAGCTAAAAGTGGAACAACCATGGTAAACCCCAAATAATTACGACCATTTTCTATGTTCAGCAAGATGATATATACAAGTGATGTGAGAAAATAAATACATAATGTTGAATGATAAACTATGTGTTTATTCATATTCTTCACCTACCTAAGTATGTATAAGTGGTTAATCGAATATCCGATATTTTAATTATATATGAAATGGAAATCGACAGAATGAATATTTCCATATTATTGTTTTTAACATAGAAAAGGTGTCGAAATTACATATATTGAACTTGTAGAAAAAATTTAATTATCCCCCGTAACTTTTTACAACAAAAAATCGTTAAACAAAAGAATAGATTTTTTATCACGAATGGGGGAGAACCATGAGAATTCTAATACTAGGCGGTACACGATTTTTAGGCAGAGCTTTCGTAGAAGAGGCTTTACAGAGGGGGCATGAAGTTACATTATTTAACCGCGGAACAAACAAAGAAATTTTTCCTGAAGTAGAGCAGTTAATCGGTGACAGAAATGATGATGTATCAAGTTTAGAAAATCGAAAATGGGATGTTATCGTAGATACGTGTGGATTTTCTCCGCATCACATTAGAAATGTTGGAGAAGCCTTACGGGATAATATAAAGCATTATATATTCATTTCAAGTCTTTCCGTATATATAGATTGGATTCCGCATGACATAAAAGAAGACTATATATTACAACCTGAACCAACGGAAGCGCAAATAAAGGCTGTAGAGAATGGTGAAATATCTCCTTATGAGCATTATGGTGCACTGAAAGTATTATGTGAAAAAGAAGCAGAGAAGTATTGGCCGGGGCGTGTATTACACGTAAGAGCAGGACTTCTATCAGGAATGTTTGATTATACAGATCGACTTCCATACTGGATTCAGCGTGTAGCAAAGGGAGGAGAAGTGTTAGTTCCAGGAAGAAAAGACCGTCCAGTGCAGATAGTTGATATAAAAGATGTTGCATACTTTGGACTCAACATGGCAGAAAACAATAAAGCAGGTATATTCAATGTAACAGGTCCGAATGATGAATTGACGATGGAAGAGCTATTAAATACGTGTAAAAAGGTTACGAATAGTGATGCTGAATTTGTTTGGGTAGACGAATCGTTTATGAGTGAACATAATGTGCAGCCTTGGACAGAGATGCCTTTATGGATTCCGGAAACTTTTCCATTAGATGGTGAGACGAAGCCGTGGAAAGGCGGGTTTTCTATTAGTGTCGAGGATGCTGTGAAAGAAGGGCTTACTTTTAGAAGAATAGAAGAGACAGTTACAGACGTATATGAGTGGATGAAGAGCACAGACGAATGGGAATTAAAAGCAGGTATTTCAAGGGAAAGAGAAAAAATGTTATTGGATAAGTGGTATGAAATAAAGAGAGGTTAAATACGAATCTTGTGAAAAAAGGACTCTGTTTATTGGTTAAACAGAGTCCTAATATGAATCTACCACTCAATCGGTTCTTCCCCATACATCTCCCATAGCTTAGGAAACATCTTTTTTAAACCTTCTTCATCGTCTTCATTCCAGTCAAATTCAAAATCTACATCGTCGAATTCTTCATTAGATAAGACATGGTAAAGTGTAAAGTAAGTATCATCTTCGTCACCAGTTTTTTCTGCATATACAGTGAAACCGAAATATAAAGAAAGTTCTTCTATTTCTGGAACGTCATACTCACTCAAATTTTCTAATACAGGAATTAA
Organism: Bacillus tropicus; assembly: GCF_001884035.1. Classification (GTDB taxonomy): domain Bacteria; phylum Bacillota; class Bacilli; order Bacillales; family Bacillaceae_G; genus Bacillus_A; species Bacillus_A tropicus. The sequence continues at coordinate 23,848 of NZ_MACG01000053.1, read as the reverse complement.
TCGTTCTGGATCTTCAATACAAGCTTCGTATGTCTCTTTTCCTTGATATAATAACCATCCACGGAAGTAATCAAAAGTATCATCTGAACAGCCACCCATAATAATATAAGTGGCTGCCCATAAACGGGAGGTATAGGAATCTTTCAAAATACGATGCATATGCGTATCAAAAGAAACAATTTCATGTACTGTACGTTTAGCAAGGTGGGAAGTAAGCCATTCTATTTGTTCTTCTTGGTCCTCACCTTTCGTTTTTGCACGATGAAGTAGTTCCCAAAATTCTTCTTCGGTTATCGTCTTTTCTTTTATGTAATCTTCCCCTTGAATAGGGTCTATATATCCTTTTTTACGTTTGGAAGCAACTAGTTTATTAGCTTCTTTCATACATTCTTCATCTGTTTCAAACTCTTTCGCTTTCACACTGCCAGCTGTGCCAATTTTTCCGTAAAACACAACAAAGTCCTTTTCTTTCACAACGATTTTCCAAAACTTATTTGATTTCTCAGTTTGCTGGATTAATAACGTTTCCATTCGTACCCCCATCATGTTTTTCTAGTGTGCAATGTGATTGTAACATATGTATATACACTTGTAATGATGAAAAACAAAAGTTTGGAAAATTCGAAAATGATTGAATGAAGTGGATAAATTTAGTAACCTTATTTGTACAGTAATTACATAATTGTTTTGTGATAATTCGATATTTATATAAAGGGGCGTTACGGATGGATCTTACATTTAAAGTTGAGAAAACATGTTTTAACTACCGCGTCGGAGCAATTTGTAAACATGATAATAAAATACTTATTCTGCAAGGGGACGGTGAAGATTTTTGGTACGTACCGGGCGGTCGAGTGAAAATGCTAGAAAATAGTGAAGACGCGTTAAAACGAGAACTTGCAGAAGAACTAGGCGTTCCTATGAAAGGGAAGAGATTAATATGGTCAGTAGAAAATTTCTTTACACTTTCTGAGCGAAAGTTTCATGAAATTAGTTTCTATTATGAAGTAGAGCTACATGAGTTACCTGCAAATGGAGTAGATCAATATATTTTGGAAGAAGAGGGTAGAACGTATTTGTTTAAGTGGGTGCCGGTAGAAGAGTTACATGCATATAATTTACAGCCTGCATTTATAAAAGAGAAAGTAAAGGATATAGCAGTTCATACAGAACATATCGTCTTACAAAAATAAACGTATTCGGAGGGGAAAAGGTTGAAGGGGACTAAAAAAGAGATACATATAAACGACAAAGTAATTCATTACACACATATCGAAAAAGGTTCTAGTACAGTTTGCTTTATGTTTTCAGGTTCAGGATACAATTATGATAAGCCGTTATTTTATTACGCGACGATGCTTATGCTTGAACATAAAATAGATGTTGTACATATTCATTATTCTTATGATGGACAATTAATGAATAAACCAATGGAAGAAGTAACGAAAGTAATGATGGATGATATTAATCCTGTAATAAATGAAGTATTAAAAGATGAGCAATACAACGAGACTATGTTTTTAGGGAAGTCACTCGGAACAATTCCAATTGCGAATGATTTAATGAAGAGAGAAGAGTTTTTACAGTCGAAAATGATATTAATGACACCGTTACTGACGTTTGATACGATTTTTGATTCTATCTTGCATAGTAATCATGAAGGGGTTTTAGTAATTGGAGACAAAGATCGCCAATATAATGCAGGTCAAATTGATCAGTTACATAAAACGAATTTGCAGATTGAAGTTGTTAAAAATGCAAATCATTCTGTAAATGTTGGGGAATTTGAAACGGAAAATTCAATTGAGGCTATAGCGAAAATAATAGAAAAACTTAAAGAAGTTGTCAGGATAAACTAACCAATCAACACATGCAAAAAGAGGTGCGAATTGCACCTCTTTTACTTTAATAAGCCTTCAACACATGAAGCAAATAATCCTTCCGATTCAGCGGATTATAATCAACACGTTTTCGAGTAGGAAAGGGAGTCGTTAGCTTAGTGAAACCAGCTGGCCTCGTTGTAAATATACCTTCTCCTTCTGTAAATGAATGGAGCATGCGTTTAAAATTTTCTGTTTTTGCAACAGGTAATGAACCTGTTAATTGATAAGAATCATTATTGAATATAGGCTCTGCAAAAGTCGCTGGAATGGCAGCGAGCTTATACATTGCAGTACTAATTGCATGCTCAGGTACAGTTAATTCAAACTCATTTACTGGTTCATATACATATGTTTCAGCTTGTTTTAAAGCATCCATTAAAACGAGCGGTGTTAAGTTTCTAAAGTCACTCGCTGTTGTAACAGGACTAGCATAACCAGTATGAGTTAACGTAACGATAATATCCGTAACTTCCCATCCATATAAACCTTGTTTTAACGTTTGAAATACAGTATCTTCAATCGCTTTATGAAATGCTAAAGGTAGTGAGCCGAGTTCAACGCCTAATGTATATGTTATGCCAGAATTAAGTTCACCACGTTCAACTTTGAATCCGACTGTTGCGTAAAATGGATTCGCTTTTTCATCCATTACTTCGACGGAATTTCCAATGCCAATTGGTTTTTCAATACATACAACTCGCGTATTTGAAAAAGTAACCTGCAAATTATATTTCTCAAAAAGAGTCGTTTCAATTACTTCTTTTTGTACTTCACCGAAAAGGCGAATATATAGTTCATTATGAACATCGTCTTTCCATACTTGAATAAGTGGATCTTCTTCACATAGTTCCATAAGTGCAGCGTATAAATCATGAATGCGTTCTTTAGGTACTGCATCAATGGCTGCTTCCATTTGTGGTTCGGCAAAGTGAATGTCTTTTATATAATCAGTTCGTTCACCGATAATATCGCCAATTTTAATATCATTTAGTCCCCATACTTTGCAAAATTCTCCACTAGGAACGGTAGAAATTTGAATGGCATCTCCATTATGAAATATGCACATTTTTTTAATCTTTTCCTTATGTGGTAGAGACTCATTTCGCTGAATATCCACATATTTTCTAATGTGTAAACTACCTGAAAAAAGTCTTACATAAGCAATCTTTTCTCCAGAAGGTTCACGTTCAATTTTAAAAACAACACCAGATAATTCTTCATCTGGAGACGAATTATTAGCTGGAAGTAAGGCTGAAATATTTTCAAGGAGTTCAGTTACTCCTATACCTGTCATTGCTGAACCGAAAAAAATTGGATACAGATTTGCTTGTTGTATTTGTTTTTCAAGTTCTTCTCTTAATAATGTGTCCGTTACGATTTCGTTATTTACATATGACTCAAGTAATGATTCATTATAAGGTGCTAATCGTTCTATACAATCGTCATATGATTTATATTCAATAATACGAGCTTCCTTTGTTCCTTCGTTTTGGACAGAATAGAAGGGGAATGCTTCATTTGAAAGAATCGTTTTTATATGTTTTACAACTTTTTCAGTATTTGCACCACTACGATCAATTTTATTAACAAATAAAATAGTCGGTATGTTGAGTTTCTGTAATGTCCGCATTAAAAGCTTCGTTTGTGCTTGCACACCCTCAACGGCAGAAATAACTAAAATCGCACCGTCCAAAACGCGGAATGATCGCTCCACTTCAGCGATAAAATCAGCGTGTCCAGGTGTATCAATGACATTTACTTTTATATCATCAATAAAGAAAGAAACGACAGATGCTTTAATCGTAATGCCGCGTTGTCTTTCTAATTCCATTGAGTCAGTTTGCGTGCTTCCACTATCAACTCGGCCAACTTCTTTAATCACATTCGTTTCATAAAGAATACGCTCAGTCAAACTCGTCTTGCCAGCGTCTACGTGCGCGACAATCCCTATATTTATTGTTGTCATATATCAATATCCTCATTTCATTTTCCATTTTCATTTCCTCATTTCTACTTGTGTATTGCCGCATTACAATCACTCTCCAGTCATTTAAATTATTACTATTATAATGTAATTTACATTTTTTGTAACGCTACAAAGCGCCTTAATTTGGAAAAATAAAAATGAAAACAAAAAGCTTGCAATCTAAATCGATATAGATTATATTAATTGACATATCAACTATTGATGCATCAAACATTTTTGTTTTGTATGTAAAGGAGGGATAGTTTGACAAGTTCATGCTCAAAAGAAGCGATTATTTTATATAAATTACACTTTCTAAATAAAGAAGTAAGTTCGAAATTTGAAGGGTGTACGGGTATGAGCCAGTCTCGATTAGAGCTTATACTTCAGTTATATGAAGTAGGTGAAATTAGTCAAAAAGCACTTCAACAAGAAGTGAATATTGATAATGCGGCGATTACGAGGCATTTAAAGCAGCTTGAGGCTAATGAAATGATTGTAAGACGTAAAAATCCAAATGATAACAGAATTACGTTAGTTTCTCTAACTGAAGAGGGACGAAATAAAATTCAAGCGTTTCAAGAGGAAAAAGAACGTTTTGCAGCATCTGCATTTAAAGGATTAAGTGAGGAAGAACGCGATAATCTTTTAAATATGTTAAATCACATTCAAGAAAATATAAAAGAATTATAAAAAAGGGAGAATTCAACTATGACTAACGCAGTAAAAACAAATGATTTTAACGAAATTTTAACAGGACGCCGTTCAATCCGTAAATACGATACATCGGTGAAAATTAGCAAAGAAGAAATGACAGAAATTCTTACAGAAGCAACACTTGCACCATCATCAGTAAACATGCAACCATGGAGATTCCTTGTGATTGAAAGTGACGAAGCGAAAGCAACGCTAGCGCCACTTGCGAAATTCAATCAATCTCAAGTAGAAACATCTTCAGCAATGATCGCTGTATTCGGTGACTTAAACAACTTTGATAACGCAGAAGAAATTTACGGTACAGCAGTAGAGCGCGGACTTATGCCAGCTGAAGTAAAAGAAGATCAAATGAAAAAACTTTCAGCTTATTTCTCAATGGTTACACCAGAAGTAATGAAAGACACAGTACTAATTGACGGTGGTCTTGTAGCAATGCAATTTATGTTAGCAGCTCGTGCTCACGGCTATGACACTTGTCCAATTGGTGGTTTTGAGAAAGATCAAATCGCAGAAGCTTTCGGACTAGATAAAGACCGTCACGTACCAGTTATGTTAATTTCAATCGGAAAAGCTGCTGACAGTGGTTACCAATCAGTACGTCTTCCAATTGAAAAAGTTGCAGAGTGGAAGTAATTTTAAAGAAATAAGTGGAATATGAAAGGGGAAACACCATGATTATTATTCACGCAATATTTCAAGTAGATCCAGCAAAACAACAATCATTTTTAGAAGAAATTCAACCACTCATTCATGGTTCAAGAGAAGAAAGTGGAAATGTATCTTATGATCTTTATAAAGATACGGAAAAAGAAAATGTATATACGATGGTAGAAGTATGGAAAGATGAAGCAGCAGTTGCGAGTCATAATACGAGTGAACACTTCACATCTTTCGTTAGTAAAGCAGCACAGTTTTTAACTGCTCCTCTTGATATAAAAGTTTATAATGGAGAGTTAGTAAAATAATATGGTTGGAAAAGATGACTTTAGCGTATTGCTGTAGTCATCTTTTTTATATCAATGATTCGTGATACAGATCAAAGAAAAAATAAAGTTGTTTCAAATGAGAAAAATGGTTATACCAGATTGTAGTGTACGAATTGAAGGCACTAGAAAAGGAGTGCGAAAGGTGTCTAAATTCACATAATGCAGGTGTATCCAAGGAGAATGGAAGAAAGAATTTTCGCAACTATTTAACTGTTACATGAATTGATGGGAATTTTATTTTGTATAGTTTCCATCGTTTCTGATTCTTTTTATAACGTTTTAAAATTAGTATTGAAAATTGTAAGTTCTAGAAGTATTATATACATATTCAAACATTTGAAGATGTATATGATACTTTTTTAAGTTTTAGTTAAAATAAAAACTAGAGGTGTTTAAATGGGAACTGAAATGCAACAATTTAAAGCTGATTTTTTTAAAGCCTTATCGCATCCTTTACGAATAGGTATTTTAGAAGTGTTATCAGAAGGTGAAAAAAGTGTAAATGAAATTCAAAGTATTCTTAATAAGGAAGGTTCAGCTGTCTCTCAACAGTTAAGTGTGCTACGTGCTAAAAATATTGTTGTTGGCACCAAAGATGGAAAACGAGTTTTATATTCTCTTCGGGACCCTATGATAATAAATTTACTGGTAGTTGCACGGAAAATTTTTAACAACCATTTAATCGATACGATTTCAATGTTAGAAGAGCTAGATGAAACAGAGAGCGAAACGATAGTTACGGAGGTATAGGTTGAGCATTGAAGTTCAGAAAGAAGATATTATCCAACATGGGATTGATATATTTCGCTCAATAGGAGCTTATCACGTTTGTAATGTATGTATTAACAGTGGGAATTCTTGTTGTTTTTCATGCCAGCATCTACAAGATGGCGTTGGATGTCAAAAAAGAAATACTGCTTGTACAGCTTGGTTATGTGGAATCCAAGGTTTTTTATTTGATCAAATAGGATTATTGGATGAATGGAATCATTTTTGGATTGAAATTCCAGGTAAAATGTTTCGTAGAGATACTACTCCAGATCAGATAAGGATTACATCGTTTATAGACACAAAGAAGCTAGATAGTCGAGCTGGGGAACTTCTAGCGGTAAGATTGGAATCCTATGTACAACAAGGTGGAGATATCGGTGAATTAGAGCGTCATTTAAGCAAAACGTATAGTAAATATTAGGATGGCGTTTTTTTTTGTGAAAATCTCTTGTATAAGGGAACGAGAAATACATTTGTAATCTAGATTTATTAAGAATAGAAAAGAAGGGTTTATAATGAGAGGGTTATTTACAGGAAGGTTTGAAGGATATTCATTGGGGCATTTGCAAAAGGATCTTCTTGCAGGAGTGATTGTTGGAGTTGTTGCGATTCCACTTGCTATGTCTTTTGCAATAGCCTCTGGTGTTAAGCCAGAGTATGGAATTTATACAACATGTATTGCAGGGATACTCATTTCTCTATTTGGTGGTTCAAAGTATCAAATTGGAGGACCTACAGGTGCTTTTGTTCCAATTCTTTTAGGAATTGTCATTACCTATGGATACGAAGATTTACTACTTGCTGGTTTATTAGCTGGGATTATTTTATGTCTTATGGGAATTTTTAAACTAGGGTCTTTAATAAAGTTTATTCCGCGTCCTGTAACAATTGGCTTTACGTCAGGAATCGCTGTCATTATCTTTACAGGACAAATTGCTAGTTTTTTAGGTCTTACAGGTATAAAAAAACATGAGGAATTTATAGCAAATCTGCAAGAAATCTTTACGCATATCAATACTACGAATTTTTACAGTGTAATAACTGCTTTGATTTGTTTTCTTGTCATATTCATAACACCAAAGATTTTGCCAAAAGTACCAGGTTCATTAGTGGGTATTATGGTTTCCACTATAATTGCAACTGTATTTTTCTCAGATCATGTACCTACTATTGGTACAGCATATGGTACGATTCCTAGTACACTTCCTCAGTTTGGTATACCAGAAATTACGGTAGAGCGTATAAAACAGTTAATTGGCCCTGCATTTGTTATTGCGATGCTTGGTGGTATTGAATCTCTTTTATCCGCCGTCGTAGCAGACGGTATGACGAATAGTAAACACAACAGTAATAAAGAACTTATCGGTCAAGGAATTGCTAATATTGTTACACCATTATTTGGAGGTATTCCGGCAACTGGAGCAATTGCCCGCACAGCAACCAATATTAGGAGCGGAGCTGTATCCCCGATGTCTGGTGTTATTCATGGGGGATTTGTATTATTAACGCTTTTATTGTTAGCCCCATATGCTTCACATATTCCGCTTGCTAGTATGTCTCCAATATTAATGGTGGTAGCATGGAATATGAGTGAACGAAAACATTTTATTCACATACTTAAAATGAAGACAGGGGATTCACTTGTATTACTTGTAACATTTCTACTGACTGTATTTACAAGTTTGACAACAGCTGTGGAAATCGGACTTATTTTAGCTGTTATTTTATTTACAAAACGTATGAGCAATATGCTTGTTATATCTAAAGTGCTTCCAGATCACACAAGAAAGAACGAGAAATTGTTGCCACATGTGGTAAATAAAGCTCACGATTGTCCACAAATCAGCATTTACACAATAGAAGGACCATTGTTCTTTGGAGCTGCTCAAACGTTTGAACAAAACATTCTAGCGACCATTCATTATAAACCAAAAGTTTTAATTTTGCGTATGGGAAAAGTTCCTTTTATTGATACAACAGGAGAATCCTATTTTAGGAATATTGTTCAGCATTTTAAAAAGCAAGGTGGCGTAATTCTCGTTTCAGGAATTCAATCAGAGCTAAAAACAACTCTAGATAAGAATGGATTATACGCGGAGATTGGCGAAGAAAACTTTTTTGATCATACAGGGGAAGCAATCAACTGTGCTTTAAGACAGTTGAATACAAACAAATGTATAGGATGTAAGCACTTTGCTTTTCATGAATGCACGGAGCTGGCTCAGCAATCTCAGGATATGAATGCAATAAAGAATAAAGCAAATGCATTAGATTAGTGAACTACTCGCCACTTAGCAAATCTTGAAGTGGAAGCTTCTCAGTTCCACGACGAAAGTAACCTTTCATTTCCCTGAGCGTTACTTCGGGCATTCTACCCCTAGTTGTTCAACGTTTGAAGCTTTCTTTATACGGTTGATATTTTACGTAGGAACCGAATGGCTTGGTTTTCGCACTTTATTTTCTTCCTGCAACCTTCTATATCAAGTTATGAAAGAACTTTATATAGTTAGATTATCAAAAGTTTTTGGCTATGCTGAACCGAAAGAATTCGTTAAATTTTAACTATAAAATTACTATTCTTATGAAATTATAAAAAGAAATTTTTAAAAACTATATAATGAATAATAAATGGAGGAATTTAAAATATGTCTAATTTACCTAATTGTCCAAAATGTAATTCAGAGTACACTTACGAAGATGGGAATTTTTTTGTTTGCCCAGAATGTGCCTATGAGTGGACTTTAGAATTAGAAACTGAAAATAGTGAAGATACAAAGATGATTAAAGATGCAAATGGAAATATCTTGAACGATGGTGATTCTGTAACAGTTATCAAAGATCTTAAAGTAAAAGGAACTTCATCAGTTGTAAAAATCGGTACAAAAGTGAAAAACATCCGTTTAGTTGAGGGTGACCATGATATTGATTGTAAAATTGATGGTTTTGGAGCTATGAAATTAAAATCTGAATTTGTTAAAAAGGTTTAAATGTAAGATTCGTGTAACAGAAGTAATTTGATCTAATTGTTTAAAGTCAATGGATGTGCAATACTTTTAAAATAGTAGAAGTTAACCATTTTTATAATAGAAAGACCTCATTCAAAGATACTTATCAAGAATGAGGTCTTTTTATTTTTGGAACTTACTTTGAACATACTCGTATATTTAAAAAATGATGCGAAATAAGCTGGGAGCATAAAAATGGGAATTTCTAAACGTAAGAAAATCAGCTTTTCATTTGAGAATAATGTCTTAGAATGGGTTTTATATTATTTGGATGTTGGGATCTCAACTATAATCCTACATAAGGATGTGAATTTCCATCAGTAGTCCACATCAAAACTGATGCGCAAGAAGTTCTACTACAATTATATAAAGTGGAACCTAATAGCATTATAAAATATAAAATGTTATAATTTGGAATGGCTAGTTATTAGAAAATTATGAATATTATTTAGGGGTAATATAATCTACTTTATGTCGTAAACTGGTGTCATTTACAGTCATAGGTACATAATAGGCACCTTTCGCCTCAATACCTGGGGGGATTTAGTGAAATAAAATATAGGATAATAGATAGGGGGAGATGTATGGGCACGTTGAAAAAGATTATTAACAACATTTCAAAGGTAATCATAGGCAAAGATGAATCGATTGAGTTGGCTGCAATAGCTCTAATAGCGAAAGGGCATATTTTATTAGAAGATGTACCGGGGACAGGAAAAACAACACTAGCGAAAAGTTTGGCTAAAAGCGTGGACGCAAAATTTCAAAGAATACAATTTACAGCGGATACTTTGCCCGGAGATGTTATTGGTCTTGAATATTTTAATGTGAAGGAATCGGATTTTAAAACGAGGTTAGGTCCTATTTTTGCAAATATAGTATTAGTGGATGAAATTAATCGGGCTGTACCGAGAACGCAATCTTCATTACTGGAAGTTATGGAAGAGCGTACTGTTACGATTGCGAAACAGACGCATTCATTACCAGAACCTTTTTTAGTAATTGCAACGCAAAATCCTCTTGAATCTGCTGGTACATTTCCTTTACCTGATGCTCAATTAGACCGATTTTTACTTACGATTCGCCAAGGTTATCCTACGAGAGAAGCTGAAAAGGAAATGATGAATCGGTTTCAAATGAATGATCCGTTAGAAACATTACACTCTATTATTTCAAGTGAAGAAATTATTATGATGCAAAAGCGTGCAAGAGAAGTGTTAGTAGGAAATGATGTGCAAGATTATCTTCTTGAAATTATTGAGGCAACGCGTAAGCATGAGCTAATTGAAATTGGTGTAAGTCCGCGGGGGACGTTGGCTTTTATGAGAGCGATTCAAGCACGGGCTATATTAAATGAAAGAGATTACTGTACGCCAGATGATATAAAGATACTTGCTGCATCTATATGCGCTCATCGTTTAACGTTGACAATTGAAGGGGAGATGAAAACAACAAAAGAACAAATCATGAAAGAAATTCTTCATACGATTAATGTGCCGGTGGAGAATGTACGATGAATCAACAACTTGTGTATACACCTTTAGCGGAGCCTTTCGTAATAGGAGTTATGTCAGTTGTAGCCGTTATTTTAAGTGTATTTTCAAGTAATCTACTCATATTATCTCTCGTATTTTTATATGTAATTTTAATAGGTGCTATGCATGTTTATATACGTAAAGTATCTCGTGTTAACTGGGAATACGATCAAGGAAATTCGAATGTTTTTATTGGTGAAACGAACAGGTGCAAAATAAAAATTTCAAACAAATCAATTTTCCCTATTTTTAATGTTGTATTCCGATTTAAATGTGAAAATAAGATAACTTGGAATCATGATGAAATAAATAAAAATAATAGTACAGGTTCAAATTATTATATGAATTTTAATGTAAAAGGAAGAGAGTCAGTTTCATTTGATTTACAAGCTGTAGCGTTAAAAAGAGGCATTGCGAAATGGGAAGAGGTTGAAATTGTTATTACTGATCTCTTTGGATTTATAACGAACCATATCACATATAAACAAGTTGATACGCCCTCCTATTTAGTCTTACCAGCTGTTCCGAAAATACAAGTTCCTGAATTACAAGAATGGTCACGAGGATTTCGAAAAGCGATGTCATCACCCTTATATGATGAAACGAAAGTAATGGGAGTAAAGTCTTATGAAAATGAAGATTTTCGTTCCATCCACTGGAGTGCAACAGCGAAAACAGGGACGATAACTGCGAAAAAGTACGAGCGAACGCAATCAGATAAATACGCGATTTACCTCAACTTGCAAAATAAAAGCGGTATTTCTTTGAGAAATGATACAGAGGAACTCATTGAATTAACAGCAGGTATTTGTAAACAACTGCTTATGCAAAACTGTTCATTTGAAGTTTGGATTAATAGCGTAAAAGATAATGGATTGTTGCATATAAAGAACGGTCATAACCGGAAACATTTGCAAAATGTATTAAAAGTACTCGCCTCAATATCGGACCAAGATACCCCTGTATCTTCTACTTATTTTTACACAGCCGGTTTTCGTCGTAAAGAATTAGATGCAGTTCCTTTAATTCTTGGTACTTCTCCAAGGAAATACACCAGAACGAATAAATGGTTCGTAATTAAAGAATAAGAAGGGGTTTATGTCATGGCTAATAAAGGACGACATATGAAAGTGAAGATTTGGAGTGTTAGAGTTTTAATACTACTTTTCTTTACGGCTAGTGCAATAACGTTTTCACAAGGTGTGGTGTATGTACAAGACATAGTAAAAGGGCTTTTTTCTAGTAAGACGGAGATAATATCGGAAAGAAATTATGATTTTACTAGTGTAGACGCACAGTTTGATGAACCTGAAAGAATTATAGATGAAGATACAGGAGTTGTAGATACAAGAACAAAAATAGATAGGAAAATTCCACTTTTTGTACGAAAAAATTCATGGACTGATGTGTTTTCTGTTCTTTCAAATGCATGGATTAGTGTCGTTTTTTATGTAATTATTGCAGTGGTTATTCTATATGCTTTTTATAAATTAATGAGGAAAAAGGTAAAGAAATCAGAAATAGAACAGGATAAACAATCGATAACAAAAGAAAATACGGAGAGAACCGAAAAGAACAAGAAAGTGAAGCATCAGTTAGAACAGCCGTTACCACCAGATACGATAAGAAAAACGTTAGTTGAATGGGAAAGAACTTTACCATTTCATGAACAGAGAAGGTCTTATGAAACGATGCAACAGTGGTTAAAAAGAATTTGTAGAACAAGGGATATTATCCCGTTATATGAGTCTGTTCGTTATGGGGAAAAGACGTATACGGATTTAGAGGTGGAAGAAATAATGAAGTGGGTAGAGGGAGATGGGAAGGTGGATATGTAAATATCCACCTTTACTTTTTGTAGAGAAATTTGATTATTATGAATCATTTCCCTATATGAAACCGTCTTCAAATAAGAAAATGAAATTAACTGTAAATTAACTTTATTTACTTATAACGCATTACGTGTTAACCTATACTTAATTTTTGTAAATTATAATTAATTTTTAAGTTTTTTAAGGGTGTGAAAATGTAATGAAATCAGTATTAAAAAGCATACTTATTTCCTTTGTTTTTTCTGCAGTAGGTATGTGTTGGTTGCTGTTCTTATTATTCAAAGGGGACGGAGACTGGTTATTGTCTTGGATAGGCGTATTAATGGCATATTTATCTTTATTCACTTTAATAGATTTATATTGTAAAACTACATACGACAAAAAAATAAATAAATGGCTTATAAAAACATCGGTGACTAGCTTTAGTTTTGCTGTGTTAGGAATTTCATTCTGTATCATACACGAGCTATTAACACCATGGAGTCTCAGTTTAATGGTGTGGTATTGGTTGGTAATGTTAGTGTTATTTTTAACGACTATACTATCATTAGTCAGTCTCGTATTTGTTAATCGTAAAAATCATAATTTCACCGGTGGATATAGAATACTTATACTTCTTAATCTACTTCTTACGTTAGGACCGGTATTATGGCCACTATTACTTTCTATTATCGGAAATGGTATGAACGCTAGTGCAGGATGGTAAAGGTGAATATAGATTAGTTGCTTAAATAAAAAAGAACGTGTTTACATAAAAAATGAAAACACGTTCTTTTTTTATTCATTCTAATACGAACACAATGAATCATCTTAAAATAATTAAGGTAAGGTGAAATAAAAACGGGGGAAGTTAAGGGACTTTCCTTCTTTTTTTATGCCCTTTTTATTTTCATACATAATTCTTTCTCAGCAGATTGTATCAAACTTTGAACGTAAGTATTTCGTAAGGAATGGATAAGAAAAAAGAGAGTTTTATCATATAGGATAAAAGTATAGCTTGAGTCAATACGATATGAATAGGGGAGAGAAAACCTTATGAAAAAATGTAATTCAATGAAGTTAGCGAGTTTGACAGTTTTATTAGCGGGTACTACTCTATTTACACCTGGTTTTACTGTAAAAGCAGAGTCTACTCAAAATATTTCTAATTCGTCACAAGAACCTAATCAAAAGAATCGGAATGGATGGAAACAAGTAATGCAGGAAACAATACAAATTGGGGCACCAGGGGTATTAGCTAAGACGTCTAATAAAGGGAAAGTTAATAGTTATACTGCTGGTGTGGCGGATTTAATTACAAAGAAACTGGTGAAATCGGATTATCGCTTTCGGATTGGTAGTGTGACGAAAACTTTTACTGCCACGACTGTTCTTCAATTAGTAGGAGAAAATCGCGTACAACTTGACGATCCAATTGAAAAGTGGCTACCAGGTCTTATTCAAGGAAATGGGTATGATGGTAATCAAATTACGATACGCCAACTTTTGAATCATACGAGTGGTATAGCTGAATATTTAAAGTCAAAAGACGCTGACGTAATGAATTCAAAAAAAACGTATACAGCAGAAGAAATAGTGAAAATAGGCCTTTCTCTGCCTCCAGATTTCTCGCCTGGAAAAGACTGGTTGTATTCAAACACAGGATATGTAATATTGGGAATGCTAATTGAAAAAATAACTGGTAATAGTTATGCGGAAGAAATTGAAAAGCGAATTATTGAACCTCTGGACTTGTCAAATACGTTTTTACCAGGAAATTCACCCGTCATCCCAGGAAAGAATCATGCTCGTGGATATGTGAAAATGGAAGAAACAGGCGAGTTGAAAGACATTACGTATTATAATCCGAGTTTAGCTAATGCAGCTGGAGATATGATTTCTAATGCGGATGATTTAAACAAGTTCTTTTCATCTTTACTTGGTGGTAAGTTACTGAAGGAACGCGAGCTAAAAGAAATGCTTACTACAGTTCCTGTAGAAGGAAAAGGGGTTGGGGATGGATATGGTCTTGGAATCTATGAGACTAAACTTCCAAATGGTGTCTCAGTATGGGGGCACGGAGGATCAATTCCTGGGTTTATGACTTTTGCTGGTGGAGTAATTGGAGGCAAGCATACATTTGCTGTCAATGCTAATTCTTTAGGTCCGATTGAAATTCTTACACAGTTTGATAAAATGATGCAAGTTGAATTTAATAAATAGATGAAGAAAAAGCGAATAGGTTTCTGCAATAGTTGTAAATAAAAGAGATGCTTTTTAAATTTCACAAATAAGGACAGTATTAACATTCATGATATGGTATTAAGTATATGTAGAACATAAATATGATACAAGTGTATTTCAAAGTGCAATTCAATCTTATAGTTTAGTATAAAAAGGATGTCAGTTGCATGACATCCTTTTTGTTGTGGGACAAAGAGTTGTTGTTTGTTTTGAAAATTGTTATTTTTGAGAGTATTCCATATAATGAGAGGGATAGGGTCTATACAGGGGAGTTATGAATGGATAATACTTTAGTTTGTTAATTATTTTGTTTTAATAAAAAAGTAAATTGATTTGGAGTGAAATACATTGGGACAAAATCAGTTTAGATGGAGTAACAAGCAATTACGAGAACATGTTGAAATAATAGACGGTACAAGAAGTCCACACATATTATTAAAGAATGCAACATACTTAAATTCCTTTATACGTGAATGGATGCAAGCAAATATTTGGATTTGTGATGACCGTATTATATATGTAGGAGAAAAGTTGCCAGAGCAACTATATGAATGTGAGGTCATTGATTGTGATGGAAAGTATGTCGTTCCTAGTTACATAGAACCGCATGCACATCCATATCAATTATATAATCCAGAGACGTTAGCGAATCATGCGATGCAATTTGGAACAACAACTTTTATTAATGATAATTTAACGCTATTTTTCACGTTAAAGCGTGAGGAATCATTTCATTTATTAGATGAATTTAAAAAGCTTCCAGCTAGCATGTATTGGTGGTGCCGTTTTGATGGACAAACTGAATTGCAAAATGGGCAATCTTTATTTAATAGTGAAGAAATAATAGAGTGGCTACAGCATGAAGCAGTTCTTCAAGGAGGAGAGCTAACAGCATGGCCAAAATTATTACATGGCGATGATGAAATGCTAACTTGGGTGCAGGAAACAAAACGATTACAGAAAAAAGTAGAAGGACATTTCCCAGGAGCATCTGAAGCAACGTTAGTAAAATTAAAACTGTTAGGTACAGACTGTGATCATGAAGCAATGACGGGTCAAGAAGCGTTAACTCGTCTTATGCAAGGTTACACTGTTTCTCTTAGAAACTCTTCCATCCGACCAGATTTAGAAGTTTTATTAAAAGAATTACTGGAATTAGGTGTGAAACAATTTGATAGATTCTTTTTCACAACAGACGGTTCTCATCCGTCCTTTTATGAAAACGGGATGACGAATGTAATGATTACTACTGCTATAAAGCAAGGTATTCCAGTAATAGATGCATATCATATGGCAAGTTATAATATTGCTCGTTATTATAATATGGAGCATATACATGGTTCGATTGGGACAGGTAGAATTGCTAATATTAATATTTTGGAAAGTAAAGAAAACCCGGTTCCAATAAGTGTAATTGCAAAGGGGAAATGGGTGAAGCGTGACGGAGTAAATAAAAATGAATCATTACAAATAGACTGGAGTGAATTCAAAGTAACTCCATTATTATTAGACTGGTCCATAGAAAAAGAGGATATGATTTTTTCGCATAAAATGGGGATACACTTATTAAATAACGTTATAACAAAGCCATATGCTAGTGAAATCAACATAGACTGTGATGAATTGTCCACAGATCATGATGAATGTTTCCTTATGATGATTGCTCGTGATGGCAGTTGGCGAGTGAATACAGTTGTGAAAGGTTTTGCGAAAGAACTAGGTGGGCTTGCCAGCTCTTATTCTGGTACAGGTGACATCATTCTTATTGGAAAGAGTAAAGGAGATATGCTTACAGCTTTTCATAGGATAAAAGAGCTTGGCGGGGGAATGGTAATAACTGAAAAGAATGAAGTATTACACGAAATCGCATTATCATTGCTCGGGATTATGTCTAATTTAAAAATGAGTGAATTAATACAAGAAGAGAAACAGATGGTGAAATTATTGCAAGAGCGTGGCTACGCATATGATGATCCAGCATTTACAATTTTATTCTTTTCTGCGACGCACTTGCCTTTTATACGGGTAACGCCTATAGGGCTATATGATGTAAAAAGTGGAAAGGTAATTGCTTCGCCGGTGAATTTGATAAAGCAATATTAGACGGAAAGATCCTATAAAAGATTTATTTTATAGGATCTTTCTCATTTCTAGCATAAGAATATTGTAAGCCTCAAATGATACAGTATATAAATCATTTGAGGTGATATGTAAATATGAAAACAACATTATACATTTTAAGCGTATTTATGTTGTGTGTATCAATACAACACGTTGTACATTCCCAATCAGATGCACCAAGGTTGTCTTCGGATTGTCTTGAAGAAAGGAAAATTCGAGATGAAAAATATGTGAAGAATATAATACAGGACATTAAATCCACATTTAATTTAAATATTGATGAACATAGTTTTTGGGAAGTAAGTAAAAGAGATCTGGAGGCTGCCCATTTGATGTATGGTGGAAAGGAAAATGATTCTTATTATAATTCGCTAACTAAAATTTATGATAGTGGTGGATTTAGCGAGGAGCCTAGCTTATTTGTGAGAGCGCAAGAAGCATTTTTACTTTATAAAGAAAAAGATAATATAAATGTAATGAAACACTTAAACCTAGATGTTGAAAGAGGGGAATGGGTCGTTATAAAAACGAAAAAGAAGAAAGGGAAAAAAGTGAAATTTAAGCCGTTACAATGTGAAAAAGATTATTTAAAAAAGAGAAATGAATAACAAAATACTTATGAATGCTGTTTTTATTCAACGATATTTTGCTGTTAATTTGAAATAGAAAAAGGTAAACGAACATATTAGCTTTATGGAATATGTTTGTTTACCTTTTTTGAGAGATTTAAAAATTGGGGATATTGTTAGTTGAAAATTATATACTGGCTAATGAACTTATAACATTCAATGAATTTGTTTTTCATAAACATTAGATTTTGTGTCAAATGATTTATACATTGCCGAACCACCTATGTATATTTTATTCTACAGTATTTATAAAAGAATGTTAGCTATTCATAAGAAATATGATTGGCACAGTTTTTGCTTATATTAAATGTAAGGAAGGGAGATTGTATGTAAGGAATCTGTACTCGTAATAGTATAAAACAAGCTACTATTGCATTATTAATCATAGTTGTATTTATAGGGGAACTGTAAATACATATAAATAAGTAGTTTTTTGAAATTAAAATTCAGAATTTTCTTTTAAATTATTAGGAGGCAATGGTATGGTTAAATATTCGAAAATTTCTAAGTGGATTCTTGGTGTTGGACTAGTGACTATAACATGTAATGGTTTGCAAATTCAAGCAGAAACAAAAGAGAAAAATGTGAAGAACGTATTACAAATGGAACCGGTAGGAATACAGAAATCTGTTGATGAATTGGCACACCCTTCAAAAATACAAGAAAATGCATCTTTTACAAAACGGTTAAAATTAGCGGATTTATCGCAGCGTCCACTAGCACCAGCCGATAATATTAAACCGTTAGTTGAAGAAAAAAAGTATTCAATGGCTGAGTTAAATCAATTAAATAATAAACAATTAACTGATCTTCTTGTGACAATTAAATGGTATCAAATTCCGGAATTATTTCAGTTTAATAGTGATAGTCTTAAATTCTATCAAGATGATAGCCGAATGCAAGCAATTATTAATAAACTAGCAGAACAAGGACAAGCTTATACGAAAGATGATTCAAAAGGGATTGAAACATTAGTAGAAGCTCTACGTGCAGCATTTTATTTAGGTTTTTACCATGATGAATTAAGCAAACTAAATGAGCGTAGCTACCATGATAAATGTTTACCAGCTTTAAAAACAATTGCAAAAAATCCAAATTTCAAACTTGGTACATCAGAACAAAATAAAGTAATTGCATCATATGGAAAATTAATTGGAAATGCATCAGCAGATGTTGAAACGGTTTTATACGCAGGTGAAATTTTTAAACAATATAACGATAATCTTGCAACTTTCATTGAAGACCGAACAAAAGGAGACGCTATATATGAGTTGATGAAGGGAATTGACTTTGATATTCAGACGGATATGTACACGACTGGAAAAGAGCCGAAAGATACGATGTGGTTTCGAAATATTGATAACTTTATTAATGAAGTAAATCGTTTTGCACTACTTGGTACAGTAACAAATAAAAACGGATGGTTAATTAATAATGGAATTTACTATGCTGGCCGATTGGGCAAGCTTCATAGCACGCCGACAAAAGGACAACAAGTTGTTACAGATGCAATGCGAGTTTATCCATATTTAGGGGAGCAATACTTTGTTGCGGCAGAACAAATTACTACAAATTATGGAGGAATAGATGCGAACGGAAAAACTGTAAATTTAGATCAAATTCGAGAAGAGGGTAAAAAGAAATATTTACCGAAAACGTATACGTTTGATGATGGAGCAATTGTCCTTAAAGCTGGGGATAAAGTTAGTGAAGAGAAAATTAAACGTCTATACTGGGCGGCAAAAGAAGTGCGTTCGCAATTTTATCGTACAGTTGGTAGCGATAAACCACTTGAAAGTGGACATGCTGATGATGTGTTAACGATGGTTATTTATAATAGCCCAGATGAGTATCAATTTAATCGTCAACTGTACGGATATGAAACGAATAATGGTGGGATTTATATTGAAGGGACAGGGACTTTCTTTACATATGAACGTACACCAGAGCAAAGTATTTATAGTTTGGAAGAATTGTTCCGCCATGAATTTACGCACTACTTACAGGGAAGGTACGAAGTTCAGGGATTATGGGGCCAAGGGGAAATGTATCAAAATGAACGTTTAACATGGTTTGAAGAAGGGAATGCAGAGTTCTTTGCAGGTGCAACGCGATTAGATAGTGTAGTACCGCGAAAAAGTATAATTGGCGGGTTATCTAATGATCCTGCAAAACGTTATACAGCATCACAAACATTAAATGCGAAATATGGAACGTGGGATTTTTATAATTATTCGTTTGCACTGCAATCATATATGTATAATAAGCGCCCAGAAATGTTTGATAAAGTGCATGATTTAATTCGCGCAAATGATGTTTCAAGTTACGATGCATACCGTGCTACTTTAAGCAAAGATAATAAGTTAAATGAAGAATATCAATCTTATATGCAAATGCTTATTGATAATCGCGATAAGTATACAATTCCACAAGTATCAGATGAGTATTTAACTCAGCATGATCCAAAATCGCTTTCGGACGTTACTTCAGATATTACGAATGAAGCGAAATTAAAAGATGTGAAAGTAACAAAGAATAAATCACAATTCTTTAATACATTTACACTACAGGGGACATATATAGGAAGTGCAGCTAAAGGAGAAGTTGAGGACTGGAAAGTGATGAATGAAGCAACAAATGATATGTTGAAACGTCTTTCAGGAAAAGAGTGGACTGGATATAAAACATTGACTGCTTATTTTGTAAATTACCGTGTAAATAATGCTGGACAATATGAATATGATGTTGTGTTTAGCGGAGTGAATACGGAAGAAGGTACGGCGGTAGAAAAAGAACCAAATAATTCATTTGAAACAGCAAACCCACTATCTTTGAATATTTTGTTAAGAGGAACCTTGAGCGATCAAGATCAGGGGGATAAATTTGTTATTGATGTAAAGGATCAAAAAGATTTACAGATTTCTGTTACGAACGAACAAAATCTTGGACTGAACTGGGTATTATATTCTGAATCAGATTTAAATAATTATGTAGCTTATGCAACAAAACGTGATGGGAATAAATTGCTTGGAAATTATAATGCAAAGCCAGGGAAATATTACTTAAGTGTATATAAGTATGGTGGTGGAGCAGGGAATTATACGGTGCAAGTAAAATAGTTTACTATAGTTTGTTTTGAAAGGCTACTTATTGTATTTTTTAGCTGAGTAAGGTATTTAATGTTAAACATTAAACTACTTCAATATACCCTTGTTCTAATTATAGAACAAGGGTATATTGATTTTATATTGTTAAATTAGATAACCTCATTAGATTTTGACAAGAAAATAATTAATATTGCTTGGAATTCTCATTCGTAAAGCATGTTTTAATCTTCTTAATGCTCTTTCATTTTTGTCTCAATGCTTGCTTTTAAATCAGTTGATACTTGATTGAAATACCCCAAAACTATCTTCCTAATATCATTGGATATAACTTTCAAATCACCAGCTAAGTTTTCAGCAAGATGTTCTTTTTCTATTGGTTTTAACTTTGCATAAAATTCACCAGCCTGCGTAAAGTCATCTTGTTTCGTTATTGAAGTTCTTTCAATTTTACCTTCAACGTATTTTCCGTCACCGCTCGTTATTTGATTAGCAGGTGTCCAATTTTGTTGCTTGTTAATCGTTAATTTCCGAAATTCGGGACCAATTCTTCTTCTTTGAGAATCACTATAAATGTTCGCGCGTCCTTGCAACATTTTATCATCTGATAATTCAGCACCGTCTAGTAAATTAGAAGGGGTGAAAGCTACTTTTTCTATTTGTTCCATATAATTTTCAGGGTTTTTATTTAATACCATTTTGCCTACTGGTATAAGAGGATACACCTTTTCATCCCATACTTTTGTATCATCTAGAGGGTCATAAGAAAGATGCGCTTCATCTTTCGGGTCCATGAGCTGGACATATAAACCATATTCCACTGGTTTACCATTTGCAATTGCATCATATAAATCTTTCCCGCTATAATCTGGGTTTTCAGCAGCAAGTTTATTTGCTTCCTCACTAGTAATGAATTGTACACCTTCAAATGGGTACCAATGATACTTTACATATTTTCGATTGCCTTCTGCATTTCTCCAAACATAAGTATTTACACTATGTCCTGGGATGTAGCGAAGGCTTTTGGCCGTGCCATTATCAGAGTACAAACGGACAACGAAATGTATTGATTCAGGTGCTCTAGCGACAAAACTCCAAAATCTATTAGGGTCTATTAAATTATTTTTAGGTGAAGGTGACAACGCTTGAATTGTTTCAGGGAAACGCATCGGATCGCGAACAGAAAAGACAGGAATGTGATTACATAATAGATCGAAAATACCTTCTTTTGTATAAAATTTTGTAGAAAAACCGCGTACATTTCTAGCAGTATCAGGAGTTCCTTTCGTGCTAACAGCTAATGAAAATCGCACCATAACGGGAACCTTCTCATTAGCATTTTGTAGGAAATTTAGTTTAGTATGTTCGGGCATTGGATAGATTGTTTGAAAATAACCGAACGCACCAAATCCTTTTACATGAACAGGTCTTTCTAAAATTTTTTCGTGAATAAATTCTTGTAACGCCTCGTGAAGCACACTATCTTGCTCTAGAACAGGTCCACGTGAACCAACTGTTTGAGAGTGAAGTATAGCTTGTTCATTACGTTCTCCATTATCATTAAAGTCTTTCCTTAGTAAAGATTGTCTCTGTTTATCATAGTGTTCATTCATCAATATAGCCTCCAAATCTTTTTCGTCCATTGTTACTAAATATGATTTTATAGCCTTGATTATGTATAACACGCTAAGTTCAAACTAGTTACAGACCGCTAGATGAGAAAAACGCGTATGTAGTGGACCTGTTGAAATAGAAGAAATTATGGAAAAATGAATATCGGGAAGAACATTACTATTAAAATTTCAATCTTAAAAATGAATTTATACATGACTTTATAGAAAATGAACATAAATAAAACAGGGAAAATAACTAGGAGGAATGTAACATGTCGGATTGGTTTCAATTAGATAAAGAGTATATGATGTCAACGTACTGTCGTACAAAGCTTGCGATAGAAAGAGGAGCAGGGTGTAAACTGTATGATGTGGATGGTAAAGAGTATATTGACTTATTTTCTGGTGTCGGAGTAAATGTATTAGGATACAATCACCCGAAAATCGTACAAACAACAATGGATCAAGTTACGAAGTCGTTGCATTTACCGTTTCATTTTTTAAATCCAGTTGCGATTGAATATGCAAAGAAATTAGTTGATTGCTCTTTAAAAAATGGAAAGGTCTTTTTTACAAACTCTGGTACGGAAGCGACAGAAACAACGTTGAAATTAATTGATAAATATAGAGATAATACGGGTGAAGAACGTGAAGGAATTGTGGTGCTGAAAAATAGTTTCCACGGGCGTACGTTAGGAGCACTTCATTTTACGAGACAAGAAAGTGTATATCAAAATTTTCCTAAAACATCGATTCCAGTATATGAAGTTGAGCGCGAGAATATAGAGCAATTAGAAGAAACAATTATTCATGAAAATCCAATTGCAATTATGTTAGAACCTGTATTAGGAAGCGGGGGAATTTATCCATTATCGGGTGAATATTTACATGGTGTTCAAAACTTATGTGAGAAATATAATGTACTACTTATCGTTGATGAAGTTCAAAGTGGTATGGGGAGAACAGGAAAACTATTCGCTTATCAAAATTTCAATATTACACCAGATATTATTCAAATTGGTAAAGGAGCAGGAGGTGGGATACCGCTTGGCGGAATTATTGTAGGTGAAAGGTTATGTGATGTATTTACGCCAGGAGATCACGGCACAACATTTGCTCATTCATCAATGGGGACGGCTTTAGGATTAACTGTATTAAATACATTACTTGATGATGGGTTAATGCAAGAAGCTTATGAAACGTCACTATATTTGAATGACAAACTGCAAGACATTCAGAAAGAAAATTCTTATTATATACAGGAAGTGCGTCATGCGGGGATGATGTTTGGGATAAGTGTGAATGACACGAATGAAAATGTGAAGAAATTACAGGTTGAGTTAATGAATAAAGGAATGTTAGTCGATGTAACACAAGGGAATATTATTCGATTACTTCCCCCGTATATTATTACGAAAGAGGAAATTGACGCATTCACTTATGAGTTTATTTCCTGTATTCAT
>NZ_MACG01000052.1 GCF_001884035.1 Bacillus tropicus | reverse complement strand
AGCCGCTATTTTAGC
Organism: Bacillus tropicus; assembly: GCF_001884035.1. Lineage (GTDB taxonomy): Bacteria > Bacillota > Bacilli > Bacillales > Bacillaceae_G > Bacillus_A > Bacillus_A tropicus. The sequence continues at coordinate 84,714 of NZ_MACG01000052.1, read as the reverse complement.
GGCTTCTTCAGCTTTTTAAAATAGTAAATTACTTAACCTAGAGAGCATCTCATTGGACAAATAATTAATTATGTGAAACAATAATAACAGATAAGGAGACGTTAATTTTCCTTAAGTGCTTCGAATTAATTTTATTCAATAAGAGAAGGTGTGCTTAAAGAAGTTAAATTAAATAAGGAGCTGTTTTATTATATGCAACAAAATAATGATTTGAATTTTGAACCTCAAGACGTTAATATTGTCAATCCTAAACAAGCCAGGAAAGCAGTCGTTGCTACTGGTATTGGGAACGCAATGGAGTGGTTTGACTTTGGATTATACGCGTATTTAGCGGTAATTTTAAGTCAATTATTCTTCTCAGGTGTTGATAATAGTGGATTGCAACTTGTACTTACATTCGGTACATTTGCAGCAGCCTTTCTCGTTCGACCAATTGGAGGTGTATTCTTTGGTAGAATAGGAGATAAGTACGGCCGAAAAATCGTGTTAAGTACTACTATTATTTTAATGGCACTTTCTACATTATTCATCGCATTACTACCAACCTATGAACAAATTGGTGTATGGGCACCAATACTACTTTTAGTTGCCCGAATGATTCAAGGCTTCTCTACAGGCGGCGAATATTCAGGAGCAATGGTTTATATCGCAGAATCTTCTCCAGATAAAAAGCGTGGTATACTCGGTAGTGGTCTTGAAATTGGAACACTCTCAGGTTACATTGCTGCATCGGTAATTGTTACCATTTTGACGTTATTGTTAACAGATGAACAAATGCTCAGCTGGGGCTGGCGTATTCCTTTCTTAATAGCTGCACCAATTGGTTTGGTCGGTTTATACTTACGTCGTCATTTAGATGAATCTCCCATCTTTGAAGAGATGGAAAAAGCACAAGAGGAATCTGAAGACAATGAACAATTTTCATTTATGGATATTATGAAATATCACAAAAAAGACTTCTTATTAAGCACAGTAATTGTCGCCTTCTTTAATATCACGAATTATATGATTCTTTCGTATATCCCTTCTTATCTAACTCAAGTACTTAAAGTCAAAGAAACAACTGGCTTATTAATTATTTCGATTACGATGGCACTTATGATTCCACTAGCACTATATTTCGGTAAATTAAGTGATAAAATTGGTAATAAACGCGTCGTGCAAATTGGCTTACTTGGTTTAACTGTATTTGCAATTCCAGCATTTTTACTAATAGGAAACGGACATATTGCAGCTATATTTGCAGGTATTTTCGTATTAGGTTTCTTCCTAAGTGTGTATGAAGGAACATTACCTTCATTATTACCATCACTCTTTTTCACCGATGTACGTTATCGAGCACTTTCGATCTCATTTAATATTTCAGTATCGATATTCGGTGGAACTACACCACTTGTATGTTCATACTTAGTTCATGCGACTGGTAACCCGCTCGCACCGGCATTTTATTTAACAGGTGTAAGTATTATTGGATTAGTTGTATTTAGTGTCCTATTCGTTACAACATCAGGACGTGCGCTAAAAGGTTCATATCCTACAGTAGAAACGAAGAAAGAAGCACACCAAATCGCTAAAGAAGACCCTGAAGAAACACTTTGGTGGCATGAAGAGTCATTAGAGATTGAAGCAGGAAAAAACGCCTCAATTTAAAAAGTAACGTAGAAGTATAAAAAGACTCCTATGAAAATAGGAGTCTTTTTGTTGTGTTATTTCTTCCTTTTTTTTAAACCCTTCTGATACATGTAAAGCTTATGAATTTCATCCTTAAATTCCTGCAAAAGTACGGTGTTTTCCTCATTAGAATAACGCACTGCATTATAAGCATTTATAATAATATGACTCTCAATATTTACATCCTCTTTACAATTTATTCTTCCTAACCATGCTTCAACAGTTTCTCCTCGCTTTCTATTTAAAGGAGGAATTAACTTACTCTCAAGCTTAAAAATTTCATTTCGAATTTCATTATGTGGCGGCTTGTTTCGTTTAAATCGGTTTTGGGTTATACCTTCTTTATCGGTAATAATAGTAGATTCGAAGGCAGGCATATTTGGTAAATTGAATTGTTTTCGTTTTTTTATTATTTTCCAAACGACGTAAATAGCGATGGCTGCACAGGCTATGATGGTTATGCTATTTATAAGAGTTGGATCAAAAGGATGTGGCTCCAATCCATCCTTAATTGTAGGATCTTTTAGATTTCCTTTATTCGACCAAAAATCATCTGTTTCTTTTAACTCGGCTGCTGAAAATAATGGATTAATAGCGTATCCGAACCCTAATGCAACTGCTTCTATGATAAATGAAAAAACAAGCCGAATGAAAGGAAACACTTGAATAAGTACTATACTCATTACACCAATTGTAATAATAGAAGCGAAACGTAATAACTGTTGATTACGATTTGCCCCAGTTAACCAAAATGTAATCATAATGTGTATAACTAATAGTAATAGCTTCCAGAGTGGTGGAAAAGGCGCATAAAATATAGCTGAAACACCAAACCAAACAATACCACCTAATGATTTTTGAACTGGATATCCTGGTCCAACTACATGTACGATAAAGAAGAAAAGCGGTAACATAATTGTGCCAAATAGAGAGAAAGGGAGAAAGATAGAACAACCGATTATTTGAGTCATTAACAGTATGACAAATCCAGTCGTTTTTTTCTTCGTGAATGTATGGATTAGAAATACACCAATATAGCTTAGTGCTAAAAATATAGTAATAGCTATAAGTTCGTCCCTTTCTGTTAATAACGAAAGGAGGAGCAGCAGAATAAAGTCATTAACGTGATAGAGCCAAGTTTTCAAGCTTTTCCACCATCCCTTCGTTATTTATAAGAAACGTAGGTTGCGATAGAAGAGAGAGGTCATTCTTCTGCAAGCCAATGTAAATCATTGTAGACGATCGTTCTCCTTTTCTATTTGTATAATGGAGAAATCCTTGTTTCGGAATTAGTGTGCTATCGTCTGAAATACGTGCCAATTCCTCTAAAGCTTTTGCGAAATGTGTTTGTCCTTCATTTAATGGTAAGTGCAGAGGGCCACCTTCAGCTAATACACTAATAAATAATTCAAACGGTATTTGATGCTTCGTAGCATATTGACAAATGTATGTTGCAAAGGAAATAAGGTCTTCTATATTATCTTTCCAACCAAACCCGCGATCAGCAGCTAATGAAAGACAAATTGTCCAACTATAATTTTTAACAGGTTCATATTGCTTTGCTTGTAATTCCTGCATTTTGGCAGATGCTTTCCAATGAATGGAACGGAAAGACTCACGTTCGTACCGTTTCACACCGATAATAGATGTTTCATCATTGTAAAAAGAAAAATTCGTTCGATAAGATCCATTTAAAAGTTGCTGAAGTTCTTGCAAACCTGCTACTTCTTTAGGTGATGGATACACAATAATTTCAGTTCTTAATTTATCAAATACAGGTAAATGTACAGATAATAAATGAAAAGGATCTTTCAAAACACATTCGAACTGTTCAATTTGAAACACGCCACGCTTTGTTGCGGTTAATGTTAAATCCCATTTTTGCATGGAATGAGCAGGTTGTGAAAAAGGAAAAGAGAATAACGTTTTCGATATTTGATCAATTCCTTGATCTTTATGCGGCAGTAGGGACGGGTCTAAATGAAAATAACAAACACCGTTAACGAGTGGTATGTTTGCTCCATTTTTTAAATGAATAAAAAACTGTCCAGATTCATTAGGAAATAAACGAGTTGTTTGTTTCTCGTTTAGCACTTGAAACTGTTTTTCTATATATGCGACATATTTATAAATGAAAATCGCAAATAAATAGTAGAAGAAAAAGAAAAACATAATGATTCGTTGCGGCATAAAAAATGTAAATAGTATCGCGCCTGGAACAGATAGTTGAATAATATGAAGTTGAAAAAATAAAGGTACAGTTACAACGCGCTGTCCATTCATGTTTGCTCAATCTCCACTGGTACGTCAACCTCTTTTAAAATCTTTTGCATCATTTCATTTTTTGTCGTACGTAATGCGCCTTCCATTGATAAGACGATACGGTGATTCCAAACAGAAGGAACTAACAATTGTATATCTTCTGGTGTGCAATATTCTCTCCCGCGTAAAAAGGCTAGCGCTTGAACAGCACGTACTAAAGCTAGTGTGGCACGTGGACTTACACCGTTAGCGATATAATCATGATTTCTTGTAGCATGAGCAAGTTTAATAATGTAATGTTCTAACGGTTCGGATACGAAAATCTCTTTTACTCGTTTCTGTGCATCTAAAATATCATCTAAAGTAATAACAGATGTGACACTTTCTAGTGGTGTATCGTTACGGAAACGTCGCATCATTTGTAGTTCATCTTCAGGATTCGGATAACCTATAGAAATTGTCATTAAAAAGCGATCGAGCTGTGCATCTGGAAGAGGGAACGTTCCTTGTGATTCAATTGGATTTTGCGTCGCAATAACAAAGAACGGTTTTGGAAGAGAAGTTGACTGCTTTTCAAGCGTCACTTGTCGTTCTTCCATCGCTTCTAATAAACTAGACTGTGTTCTCGGCATTGCACGGTTAATTTCATCTGCCAGTAGAATGTTCGCCACGACTGGTCCAAGTCTTAACTCGAATTCGCTCGTTTTCGGATTGAAGTATTCAATACCTGTCACATCACTCGGAAGTACATCCGGTGTAAATTGAATGCGAGAAAAATTACCACCAATACTTTTGGAAAGTGTTTTCGCAAGGAGTGTTTTCCCAGTACCAGGTACATCCTCAAGAAGCACATGACCGTCAGCAAGCAAGGAAACGATTAATAGATCTATAACATTTTCTTTACCTACAAAAACTGAACCTATATTTTCTTTCAATTTATTTATCATATGTATCATTCCTTTCAAAATATAAACGGATATTTCTATATTTTAACAAATTATTCAGAAAATTTATATGGTTTTTCAATTCAAAGAAATAAATATTCAGTTATTAAATTATACTCTTGCATATTTTGGAATATGAATATATAATATCGGTATACGATGTATCGCGAGTCGATATATCATGAAGCGATGTATCGGAGGTGGTTATAATGAATACGAAAGCAAGAAAATATATTCCGTTAACTGAGGCGACATATTACATATTGTTATCACTAGTGAAACCAATGCACGGATATGGAATTATGCAATTGGTAGAAGAGATGACAAATGGAGAAGTAAAGCTCGGTCCTGGAACTTTATACGGGAATACGACGAAGTTATTGAAAGAGAAATTAATTGTTGAAGTTGCCTCAACAGATAGAAAGAAGTGCTATGAGTTAACGCCACTTGGTAAAGAAGTATTAGAGCTAGAGTATAACAGGTTGCAGAGATCTGTAAGGAATGGGAATAGTATATTAGGGGAGTGAATGGAAGATGGAGACAAAAAGGGTATTTAAGTTTTTTACGGCATGGAATTTAGAAAAAGAAGAAGCTTTTTTACGAAAGATGCATCAGCAAGGTTGGGCATTACAAAAATATAATTTAATGTATACGTTTCAGAAAACGGAGCCAAAAGATGTAATATACAAAGCTGATTTTAGATTGGTTTATAGAGATTCGAAAGAACAACAACAAGAGTATTTCGAAATATACGAAATGTCAGGTTGGAAACGCGTAACAAGTTTCACAAGCTGGAATTATTTTTGTAAAGAAGTAGAAGAGGTAAATGAATTGCCTGATATTTACTCAGAAAAGGAGACGAGAATACAAAAACTAAATCAGTTATTAGTATTCTTTGTTATTATGTTAGCAACTATATTACCATCAATGTACAATCTATTTATAAGCCCGATGGAATCAAAAGTGCCAATGTGGGCGAAAGCTATGACGGGTCTTACAGGTTGTATGTGGATATACTTCTTTATAAGACTCACTTGGAAAATTAAGAAATTAAAAAGTGAAATATTATAATAAAAAGTGGAGTTTAAAAGAAGTTGATTTTGTAAAGAGGTAATATGGGGATCAACTTCTTTTGTTTCTATATAATCGTATTTTTGCTCACTCTTTTTTATATAATAAAAATCTATATGAAGGCACAAAATTAACAATATCAAAGCCGCAATTGCAATTACCCTGAAAATAATAAATGCAGAAAAAAGATTCATATTGAGGATCAAAAAATAAAAGATGACTAATAAGATGTGGGGTGTAATTTATAATAAGGAAGAAACACGTTTTTTATAAACGTACAAAAAGGAAAAATCCCTTATAAAAAGATCTATTTCTACAAGGGATAGTAATGACATTATTAGAAAGACTGATTTTGAGCAGGTTTAATAAATTGTTCAGGATTTTCAACAAGTCCGCATACAGCGCATTGGACTCTGTATGTAGGTCCTTGATAGGCCATATGAAAAGCATTCATTGTTTCATTTGTGTATTCCTCTTCTACTTGACCAGTTTGTGGATTTAATTTGACTGGTTTTACTTGTTGCTCAAGAATATTAAAGCGAGTGCGGTTCGTTTTACAACTTGGACATAGCATTGGTTCCATATGTATACACCTCCATTTGTAGCATTTCTTAAACTCATTAATTTTATGCAAACAAAAAAACTTTCTCAATATAAATAGGTGTTTAATGTATTTAAAATTCAGAAAAAATAAAATATAATAAAGGTACGAACTGGTTATGTCCAAACCAAATCTCCTGTTTTATGCCAATAAGCTGGGGGGCCGAGAAATCGGCCTCATTTTTTTGTGCTTGTTACTTTAGGAAACAAGGTTTTTATAAGACTTTTGTCGAAATTTTAGGGATGGATATAAAGGGGGAAGTAAAATGAATTTAAAAATGAAGTACATCATTTTATACGTAGAAAAATTTGAGGAATGTTTAAAATTCTATAAAGATATTTTACAGTTACCGATAAAAGCAGAGCACGGTACATATATTGAATTTAATACGGGATCTACAATATTAGCAATGAATACGCGGCAAGACGTGAAAGAATTAACAGGATTACCACTTACAGAAGGTGAGTTACAATCTTCTCATTTTGAATTAGGATTCGTTGTTGAAAATGTAGAAGAAACGATTGAGCAATTTAGAGAACAAGGTATTACGATTTTAGTTGAACCAATTGTAAAGCCGTGGGGACAAACAATTGCATACATTGCTGATCCAGATGGGAATTATATTGAAATTTGCAGTTCATTAGAATAGAAGGAGAAAAAGAGATGGGGTTTCCGAAACTAGAAACAGAACGTTTACAATTAAGAGAATTAACGCTGTTAGATGCAGAAACGATGTTCCGTTATTTTTCAAAAGAATCTGTTATACGTTATTTCGGAATGGATTCTTTCAAAGATATTGAGCAAGCAAAAACAACGATTCAAACGTTTAAAAATCGTTATGAAGAGGGAAGTGTATTTCGCTGGGGAATAGAGAAAAAGGGGACGGGCCAATTAATTGGAACGTGCGGTTTTCATTTAATTAATCATCATCATAAGCGAGCTGAAATTGGTTATGAGCTAGATGATACATATTGGGGACAAGGGTATGCAACGGAAGCATTACAGGCGATTTTAACTTACGGATTTGATACGTTGCAACTTATAAGAATTGCTGCTGTTGTATATGTAGAAAATAAAGCTTCTCAAAAATTATTAAGTAAAGCAGGATTTCAAGAAGAAGGATTACTTCGAAAACATATGATTCAAAATGGAGTTGCGCATGATACGATTTTATATTCTTTATTAAAAGAAGAGTGGAAGAAGTAATGAGTACGAGTGAATTGATAAATGTTATGAAGAAGCATAAAGAAAATAGGTTCATTTTAGGTATAGATGGTTTAAGTCGTTCAGGAAAAACAACATTTGTTGCAAATTTAAAGGAAAATATGAAACAGGAAAGCATTCCGTTTCATATTTTTCATATTGATGATCATATAGTGGAGCGTAATAAACGATATCACACTGAATATGAAGAATGGTATGAGTACTATTATTTACAATGGGATATTGAATGGCTTCGGCAAAAGTTTTTTCAAAAGTTGCAAAATGAAACAAAACTGAAATTACCGTTCTATAATGATGAGACAGACTTGTGCGAAATGAAAAAAGTACAGATCCCAATAGTAGGTGTAATAGTAATTGAAGGTGTTTTTCTACAGCGAAAAGAATGGAGAGATTTCTTTCATTATATGGTGTACTTGGATTGTCCAAGAGAGACACGTTTTCTTCGGGAGAGTCCGGAAACGCAGAAGAACCTTTTAAAGTTTGAGAATAGGTATTGGAAAGCAGAGGATTACTATTTAGAAAGTGAAACACCGGAAAAGAGAGCAAATTTACTTATACAATAATTAGAAAATAGAAGGATGAATGCAATGAATATTTTGTGGGACTTTGATGGGACGTTATTTGATACGTATCCAGTTTATACAAAGATTCTTTCTCAAGTTTTAGGGAAAGAAATAAGTGAAGAAGAAATCTATACAAATTTAAAAGTTTCATTTTCTCACGCAATTGATTACTATAAAATATCTACAAAACAATTAAGTGAAATTGATGTATTAGAGAGTCGCATTATTACAAAAGATATAAAACCATTTGAAAAAGTCGAAGAGGTTTTAAAGTTTGCCGATAAAAATGTCATTATGACTCATAAAGATAAAGCGGGTGTATTCACTATATTAAATCATTACGGCTGGGAAAAATACTTCGTCGACATGGTTACAATAGACGATGGCTTCCCTCGAAAACCGAATTCGCTAGCTTATGATTATTTGCATAAAAAACATAATATTGATTTAGCTATTGGGGATAGAGAATTAGATTTATTACCTGCAAAGGAATTAGGGATTTCAACTTGTATGTTTCAAGGGAACTGTGATGTAGCTGATTATTCTTTATCACATTACTCGGAATTTTTTAAGGTAGTAATTGATAGAGAGGTTATTTTATAAAAAATTCAAATAAAACCTCTACTTTCAAGCAAAAAGTAGAGGTTGTTTTCTATGCTTTATAAAAAAGAAAGAAAATTAACCCTTTCAAGAATTTAGAAGGAGATTGGTATAACAATTTGAATTGTATAGTTATAGATAAATCTATAGATGAAAAGATTTCAATAAAGCGAGTGATCATATGAGTATTTTCATTTTAGAAGACGATGTCATACAAGCACAGCAAATGAAGCGGCTAGTTGAAGAGATTTGCGAGAAATATAGGTTGCCTTTTGATTTTATTGAGGTGACTAGTAAAAGTGAAAATATTATTACTAATATTTCTAAGGCGAGATATGTCCCAATCTATTTTTTAGATATAGAGATAAAAAAAGAAGAGCGAAAAGGGTTGCACGTGGCGCAAGAAATACGAAAGTATGATACGCAAGGAATTATTGTGTTTGTAACAACGCATTCTGAATTCGCACCTATTTCATATCAATACATGGTATCAGCTTTAACTTTTATTGATAAAGGGTTGCCATACGAGGAGAAGTGTAAAGTTTTTGAACAATGTTTACTTCATTATGAAGCACGTAATAAGCATATCATTCCGTCCGATGACTTTATCGTTGAAAATAGTAATGCAACTGTACGGGTTCCTTTTTATGAAGTTGAATATGTTATGACTGATGAACCGCACCGGTTAGCATTAGTGACGTTAGATCGAATCGTTTATTTTTATGGAGCATTAAAGGAGATAGAAATAATAGATGAACGTTTATTTCGTTGTCATCAATCATATATCGTGAATACGAAGCAAATGTCTTCTTACGATGCGAAGCAAAAAATGATAGTTTTAAAAAGCGGGAAACGTATTCCGGTATCACGTCGTTTATTGAGTAAAGTACGTAACATGTTAAAGGGTGAGATGTAATGTATATTTATGATTTATTTGCAATACTGCTTACTAGTATGTGTCACACGTTTTTATATATACAATTAATCCGATACAACAGATTGTCAGTTAGAATGTTAATAGCTTTAAGTGCGGTATTTATTATTTTACTTGCTATTGTCGTAACAGTAACGAGATATCCAGAGTTGAATAGTACGATTGTATTATTTTTAATAAGTTTAGGATTAATGCAAAATGAATTGAAATTTAAGCATAATGTATATTTTGCACTAGTGAGTATGGTTATTATAACGTTAGTGAAAATGTTGCTTTTCGATTTAGGAATGAAAATCTTTATGTTAACGCCTTTCAATTTATATTTATGGACAGGTAGCATGATTCATCTTATCGTATCGACGCTTACTTTTATCGGTATTCTATTAGCACGTAAAAGAATTCAAAAAATTGCTCAATATATAGTAGATAGTCCGTTATATTATATAACTTACATATTATTAATGATCGGGTTTGTTATTGAACTAATTTTAACTCAGCCGTCAACCGATTTTTTAGCACAATTAAATCAACAATACAGTGAAGTAAGTTATATTTCAGCGATTATTATATTTTTATTATTACTAATCATTGTACTAATAAGCTCACATTTATCGAAAGAAAAGTTACGAGAAGAGCATGAAAAACGTTTAGATAAAGAGTTATTGGATTATGTGGAGAAATTAGAGGATATGCATGATGAGCTTGCTAGTTTCCGTCATGATTATATGAATGTATTACTAGCGTTGGAAGAGGGAATACGTACAAAAAATGTGAAAGAAATTGAGCAAGTGTACTACGATGTTATTGCTCCCACATTAAAAACAATAAATGATCATGAACTTGATATCGCAAAATTATCTCGCATACAAATTCCTGAAGTAAGAAGCGTATTAAGAGCGAAAGTTAGCACTGCCCAGCAGCAACAAATAAAAGTAATGCTTGATATACCAGAGAACATTGAACGTGTTTCAATGACGATTATTTCATTTATTCGTATCATTTCAGTTTTAGTAGATAATGCAATGGAAGAAGCAGTACAAAGTGAGGAAAAGATATTGCAAATCGCATTCTTTGAAATGGATTTACGACAATATTTTATCGTGCGTAATAGCTCGAAGGGTGAAGCGATTGATTTGCAAAAAATTTATGAGAAAAACCATTCAAGTAAAGAAGGGGCTAGAGGTTACGGGCTATTTTCGTTAAAACGGATCATAAATAAAACAAATAATGCGACGTTAGAAACAACTTATGTAAGTCCTTATTTCACGCAAACATTTATATTAACAGAGATGAAATGACCATCTATGATGAAAATGAAACCGAATAGGAAATAACTACATACTTTCTTCACTCGTTTTTATACACTTCAAGTAAGAGGTGAAGCGAGATGAATGGTCTTATTTTTACAACAATGATTAGCTTTGGTTTACCACTTATTGCACTTTTATATGCTTTTTGGAAGAAACGCTATATTCCATATATGTTAGGTGTATTGGCTTTTGTTGTATCACAAATATTGATTCGCATACCAATACTGAATTATGTAAATGGAACTAGCACAGATTTTCAAATGTTTTCCGTTATGCAGCCGGTACTATTTGTTCTATTGCTTAGTTTATCAGCTGGAATTTTTGAAGAGGTAGCCCGCTTTATCGCAATGCGTTATTTTATGAAACAACGAGATTGGCAATCTGGTTTTTTATTTGGGGCAGGGCATGGTGGTATTGAGGCAGTGTTGTTAGTTGGTATGCCGGTAATATCCCTATTATTGTCACAAGAAGTCATTCAAAATGGTGACAGTTACTATTTCGGCGGTATTGAGCGTATTTTTGCGATGGCATTACATGTTGGGCTTTCCTTCATTGTACTGCAAGCTGTCGTCCAAAAGAAATTTCGTTATGTTGTGTATGCAATTCTCATCCATGGGACTGCAAATGCATTAGCGGGCATTATATCACTTTATGTACCAGGAAAAAGCGGGATCATTATGTCAGAAGTTTCAATAGCAATTTGTGCGTTACTCGTTTTGAGTTATAGTTTCATTTTAAAAAGAAAGGGTGTATGAAAATGAGAAGACTGTTACTTATTATGATAAGTGCAATTGCGGCGTTCGCTCTTGCAGCATGTACCGGTAATAAAGTAGATGAAAGTACGTCTAAAAACTTTATTCCGAAAGCGGAAGAAATTGTATCATTATTAAATGAGGCGAAGTATAAAGAAGTGCATGAGAAATTTGATAGTAAAATGAAAGCTGGGTTACCAGAAGAAAAAATGAAAGAGCTTACACCTGTAATTGAAAAAGCTGGTACGTTCGAAAAAATTGAAAAACAATCGATTGAAGAAAAAGATGGTTTATATACGGTTATTCTTGTAGCGAAGTATAGTAAAGAACAGCGTACCTTTATCATTACTTATAATGATAAAGAAGAAATAGCAGGTTTATTTATTAAATAGAAAAGAAATCCAGTGGGAAGTTCCCGTTGGATCTTTTTTTGTTATAACCAAATTATGGTTATTCATGCTACTATGAACTTATAGCTATATAGAAGGGGTGGGTTAGTATGAAAACTGAAATAGTTTCTAAAAAGAAGTACAGTATAATAAGCTATATCTCTTTACTCATCGGCATTTTATGTTTTCTGTTCGTTTTTATTACACCGACAAGGATAGCGAATGTAGGTAATATAGTGGGAGATTATGTTACAGTTGCCCTGACAGTTGCAGGTATCATACTTTCTGTCATTACAATGGCGAAAAAAACAGAGAAGAAGCGGATTGCTATTCTTTCATTCATACTGTCCTCATCATTTTTTATATTTTGGATCATTGCAATTATCTTATTGTTTACTGGTCAAATTAGTTTTGCACCGTAATGTGCAATAAAAAGAGTCCTTCTCGTATGAAGGACTCTTTTTATTTGGTATCTTCAGGTTGATATTCTAAAATATCCCCAGGTTGGCATTCTAACGCTTTACAAATGGCTTCTAAAGTTGAAAAACGGACTGCTTTTGCTTTTCCATTTTTCAAGATAGAAAGGTTAGCCATTGTAATTCCAACCCTCTCCGAAAGCTCTGTTACACTCATTTTTCTTTTCGCTAACATTACATCAATATTAATAATAATTGCCATATTATTCACCTCAGACCGTTAAATCATTTTCTGATTTTATATCTATAGCATCTTTTAATAGTCTTTGGAGAACGGCAGCAAAGACCGCGATTACCATTGAAGCAAAAATCATAATCATTCCGATAATAATAATGCCAGGAGCGTCATCTCTTTCTGCCACAAGATAGAAAAGTGGCATACCTAATATATATAATACACTAATGGCTAGTGCGCTGTACTTAATATTTTTTAAAGCTGTAACAGATAGCTCAGAGAATGCGTTGTTTTTATCAATATAGTTTAAAAGTTTGAATGTTTGATACAGCGCAAAATAATAAGGTATTGCTGTTGCGTATAAGTTGATAAATACAAGATATTTAATATATGCAATATCAGGATATAATTCTGCGGCGAAGTTTCCTATTTTAGGAACTAAAAAAATGCACATAGCAAGAACGGGGATTCCAATAAGAATCACAACGGTCTTTAAGAAAAGTGTGGATCCTTGTTTCATAAAAAGCACCTCATTTAATTAATGTCTCTTTAATTTAACATGAAATTTATTGTTTAACAATAAATTTTTATTCATTTTGATTGGTGATTTGTTGTTAAACAATTAACGAATAAAATGAATAATAAATCTTCTTTATAAGATAGATGACATATATCGAGATGTAATTCACAAACAAAAGAGAAAGTAACGATTGTTAGCTTTATAAGAATTGGGAACAAATAAAACATATATAGCTAGTCAGAACTTTGTATGTAAATGAATGTGAAGCTAATGGAGGCGTAATAATGTCAGAATTGGATTTAAAGATGAAGAAGTTACTGTTAGTAGGAACAATCACACTAAGTATGTTATGTACTGAAATTATGATGAATGATTATACGGTGGAAGCTAAAGTGAAAAAAGTAGAACGACAACCGAAAAATGTAATCATGATGGTTATGGATGGAACGAGTTCTTCAGCAACCACATTAGCTCGCTTGTATAAAGGGAAACCACTTGCATTAGATGAAATTGTAACAGGAGGAGTTCGTACATATTCGGCGGAATCAGCTATAACAGACTCAGCTCCAGCAGCTACAGCTTTAGCAACGGGGAATAAATCGAATTCAGGATATGTAGGGGTATTACCTACTATTGTGAGTTCACCTGGCTTAAAACCAATAAAAGAAGAGGACAAGTTACGGCCAGTTGCCAATGTTTTAGAAGGTGCCAAACGTACTGGTCGCGCTACTGGAATTGTTGCTACAGCTGAAATTCAGCATGCTACTCCTGCTGGATTCTCCGCTCATCATGTGAATCGTAAAAATTTTGAAGTGATCGCGGAGCAGCAAGTATATCAAAATATAGATGTCGTATTAGGCGGGGGAAAAGCGGCACTTCTCCCTGTTACAAGTAGTGGAATTCGAAAAGATGGTGAAGATTTAGTAAAAGTGATTCAAAATAAAGGCTACGACTTTGTTGAAACGAAAGAAGCATTATTGGACTCTAAATCTAATAAAATTTGGGGCTCTTTCTCACATCATGCTTTAGCGTTTGATATGGATCGTGAAGCAACAAATCCAAAGCAACCAACGCTTTCGCAAATGACGGAAAAAGCAATTCAAGTGTTATCAAAAGATAAAGATGGTTTCTTTTTGTTTGTAGAGGGAAGTAAGCCAGACTGGGCAGCTCATGTAAATGATCCAATTGGCATGATTAGTGATGTATTGGCATTTGATAATGCAGTTGCAGAAGCATTAAAGTTTGCAAAAAAAGATGGTAATACGATGCTAATAGCCGTAGCGGACCATGGTAACAGCGGTATTTCTATTGGCAATATGAATACGACAAAAGGATATAATACTACGCCGGTCTCTGCATATATTGATCCATTGAAAAAAGTGAAAATGACTCTTGAAGGAACTATAAATAAATTGAAATCTGATTTATCAAATGTAGAAGATGTAGCTAAGTTATACGGCTTGGATAATTTAACTTATAGTGAAAAAGAAAGGTTAAAAGTGGCTAAAAAGAAAATAGATATAGGTCCAATTTTTACTACATTATTGGCTAACCGTGCAAACATAGGCTTTACAACAGGAGGCCATACTGGTGAGGATGTATTTTTATATTCTTACGGTCCTCTAAAACCATGCGGTTTGATCCAAAACACGGACGTTGCGAAGACGACGGGGAAAGCGATGGGCTTTAATTTGGAAGAAGTAACAAAAAAATTATTTGCAGAGAGTGAATCAGCCTTTAAGCAGAATGGTGCAACTGTAACAATAGATAAAACTGATGTAGCGAACCCTGTACTCATAGTAAAACGTAATAATGTAACAGCTCAATTATTTGTTAACAAAAATATAATTCGTATTAAGAATAAAGATTATGAATTAGGAAGTGTCGTTGTAGAAAGTAATGGCAAGTTCTATGTACCAGAAGAAGCAATCCGTTTATTCATAACGTATTCTCGTTAAAAAAATGTCAATTCCTTAGCTATTATTTAGGAATTGACATTTTTTGTGTAGATGGGATTTCATTCGAAAAAAAGAGGAAAGAGGATTAAAACTTTTAGAATAGATCTCCTGTAAATGTACCTATTTATATTTTTCACCCTAAAAAATATTTCTCAACATTTTACCTCTTTAAAAAGATTGAATATTCGTATTATAACGAATATTATATTGCTATCGGCAAAAAACGATAATTTGCAGACACTGGGGAGGAAATACATTGAAAAAGAAAAAGAAATTAAAACCTTTATCGGTATTAACAACAGCAGCAGTGCTAAGTAGTACGTTTGCTTTTGGAAGTCATGCAGCGTATGCTGATACGCCATCTCTACCAATTGATGAGCATTTAATACCAGAGGAGCGATTGGCAGAAGCACTGAAGCAACGGGGAGTAATTGATCAATCTGCATCACAAGCTGAGACATCAAAGGCTGTCGAAAAATATGTTGAGAAAAAGAAAGGGGAAAACCCTGGAAAAGAAATTTTGACAGGAGATAATCTTACGCAAGAAGCTTCAGATTTTATGAAAAAAGTAAAAGATGCAAAAATGAAGGAAAATGAACAAGCGCAGCAGCCCGAAGTAGGACCAGTAGCTGGGCAAGGTGCAGGATTGAATCCAGGAAAATTAAATGGAAAAGTACCGACTACACCAGCGAAGCAAGCTGAGTACAATGGGGCTGTTCGAAAAGATAAAGTACTTGTGTTACTCGTAGAATTTAGCGATTTTAAGCATAATAATATTGATCAAGAACCGGGTTATATGTATTCTAAGGATTTTAATCGTGAACATTATCAAAAAATGTTATTTGGTGATGAACCATTTACGTTATTTGATGGATCGAAGATTAATACATTTAAACAATATTATGAAGAACAATCTGGCGGAAGCTACACAGTTGATGGAACTGTAACGGAATGGCTTACTGTTCCAGGAAAAGCGTCAGATTATGGTGCTGATGCGGGAACTGGTCATGACAATAAAGGTCCTTTAGGCCCAAAAGATTTTGTGAAAGAAGCATTGAAAGCAGCGGTAGCAAAAGGCATTAATTTAGCTGATTATGATCAATTTGATCAATACGACCAAGATGGTGATGGAAATAAAAATGAGCCAGATGGAATCATTGATCATTTAATGGTAGTACATGCAGGTGTGGGTCAAGAAGCTGGCGGTGGTAAATTGAAAGATGATGCGATTTGGTCTCATCGTTCAAAACTAGGATCGAAGCCATATGCGATTGATGGTACAAAATCTTCTGTTTCGAACTGGGGCGGAAAGATGGCTGCATACGATTATACAATCGAGCCTGAAGACGGAGCGGTTGGTGTATTTGCACATGAGTATGGTCATGATTTAGGCTTGCCAGATGAATATGATACAAAGTATTCAGGACAAGGTGAACCAGTTGAATCATGGTCTCTAATGAGCGGCGGAAGCTGGGCTGGAAAAATTGCAGGTACAGAGCCGACAAGTTTTTCACCGCAAAATAAAGAGTTTTTCCAAAAGAATATGAAGGGGAACTGGGCGAATATCGTTGAGGTCGATTATGATAAACTTCGCACGGGAATCGGTACTGCAACGTATTTAGATCAAAGTGTGACAAAATCAAAACGACCAGGAATCGTTCGTGTTAACTTGCCAGACAAAGATATAAAAAATATCGAATCAGCATTTGGTAAGAAGTTTTATTACAGCACGAAAGGAAATGATATTCATACAACAATGGAGACACCAGTATTTGACTTAACAACTGCAACGGATGCTAAGTTCGATTATAAGGCATTTTACGAACTGGAAGCGAAGTATGATTTCCTTGATGTATATGCGATTGCAGAAGATGGAACGAAGACACGCATTGATAGAATGGGCGAAAAAGATGTAAAAGGCGGCACAGATACAACTGATGGTAAGTGGGTTGATAAATCATACGATTTAAGTCAATTCAAAGGAAAGAAAGTAAAACTGCAATTTGAGTATGTAACAGATATTGCAGTAGCTTATAAAGGATTTGCGTTAGACAATGCAGCCTTAACTGTAGATGGAAAAGTTATTTTCTCTGATGATGCAGAAGGTCAGCCAGCAATGACACTAAAAGGATTTACTGTGTCTAACGGATTTGAACAGAAAAAAAATAACTACTATATCGAATGGCGTAATTACGCTGGGTCTGATACTGCATTACAATATGCACGTGGTCCAGTATTTAATACAGGAATGGTTGTATGGTATGCGGATCAAAGCTTTACAGATAACTGGGTAGGCGTTCATCCAGGGGAAGGGTTCCTTGGAGTAGTAGATTCTCATCCAGAAGCAATCGTAGGAACATTAAACGGACAACCTACTGTGAAGAGCAGTACGCGTTATCAAATTGCCGATGCGGCATTCTCATTTGACCAAACGCCAGCATGGAAAGTAAATTCACCAACTCGCGGTATCTTTGACTATAAAGGATTGCCAGGAGTTGCGAAATTTGATGATTCTAAGCAATACATCAATAACGTTATTCCAGATGCCGGACGTAAGTTACCAAAACTAGGATTGAAGTTTGAAGTAGTGGGTCAAGCTGAAGACAAGTCTGCAGGTGCAGTTTGGATCCATCGATAAAATAAAGTGAAATGAAGAGGAGCTGCCATAAGCCGGTGAAACGGACTTATAGCAGCTCTTTTCTGCTTGTAAAAAAGTTCTCGGTTTTAATTGTAAAGATTGGAAATGTATTTGATAAATAAAATGCTCAATCTGTTCAATTATAGCGCTATTTTGAGCGTAAGTAATTTGTAAGTATTGAGTAAGAAAAAAGAGATTTTTATAGTATATAATATTTATTACATCTACTTTTAACACCTGATACTAATAGTATGCTATAATGTGAATTAGCAACATAAAGGAAGGGAATTAGAAAAAATGACATTAGAAAAAACTAAAAATTTAAAAAAACAAGTTGCTCCGTATGAAAAATCAACGATTAAAAAAAGTGTGTGGCAACTTATTAACACAGTCGTGCCGTTTATTATTTTATGGTACCTTGCTTATAAAAGTTTGTCCGTTTCTTATCTGTTAGCATTAGTTCCATCTCTGTTAGCTGCTGGTTTTATGACAAGAATTTTCATTATTTTTCATGATTGTACCCATTATTCATTCTTTAAAAGTCGACGTGCAAATAGAATAGTAGGGACATGTATGGGTGTGTTAACGTTATTCCCATTTGATCAATGGGGGCATGATCATGCGATTCATCACGCTACAAGTGGTAATTTAGATAAAAGAGGTACAGGAGATATTTGGACACTTACAGTTGATGAATATGTAGCTGCGCCATTTAGACTTCGTTTAGCGTATCGTTTATATCGCAATCCATTCGTTATGTTTGGATTAGGTCCGATTTATGTTTTCTTGCTTAAAAATAGATTTAACCGAAAAGGTGCAAGACAGAAAGAACGTATGAATACGTATTTGACGAATATTATAATTGTTGCTGTAGTAGCTATACTTTGCTGGGCAATTGGATGGCAATCGTTCCTGTTCGTACATGGTACTATATTCTTAATAGCAGGTTCAGTAGGGATTTGGCTGTTTTACGTACAGCACACATTTGAGGATTCTTATTTTGAAGAGGATAAAGATTGGGAATATGTGAAAGCGGCAGTGGAAGGAAGTTCATTTTATAAACTTCCAAAAATCTTGCAATTCTTAACTGGTAATATTGGATTCCATCATGTTCACCATTTAAGCCCAAGAGTACCTAACTATAAACTAGAAGAGGCACACAATAATACGCTTCCGTTAAAAAATGTACCAACGATTACACTTGCTACAAGCTTACAATCACTACGATTCCGTCTTTGGGATGAGAAAAGTAACAATTTTGTTAGCTTTAAAGATGTAAAAAATATAATTAAAAATAATGTTTCTGTTCGGGTGAAATCGGAACTATAATTTCATCGTATATAAAACTCCCCTTAATCATTTTCGATTTAAGGGGAGTTTTTGTTTTAAAAATGGATGACCGATATTAAGGGTAAGTTAAATAATCATGTGTCGCTACAATAATAAGAGACGATAAATATGTTATGTAAACAAATTAGACCGTTATAATTTTTTATTATTGTAACGCTATAATACATATATAATGTAAAGTGACAGATGGATGAAAGTAATGATAAGAACAGATACAACACAATAAAATAATTCTTTCAAAGGGAAGGGGTAAATGAAAGATGTTGAATTTACGAGGGAAATACAATGAGGCGAAAGTATTTACTAAAAACGTTGATGAAACTGCAACTGGGCAGATTATAGACCTTTGTAATCAAGAATTCGTAAAGGATAGTCAAATTCGTATTATGCCAGATACACATGCAGGAGCAGGTTGTACAATTGGGACAACGATGACGATACAAGATAAAATTGTTCCTAATCTTGTAGGAGTAGACATTGGCTGTGGGATGGAAGTTGTTGCGATTGATAAGAAAAAAGAAGAAATTAATTTCGATTACTTAGATGAAACAATTCGTAAATATGTTCCAAGTGGTTTTTATATCCGAGATAAAGAACATCGATTCTCAAAAATGATTGATTTTGGTGGTGTAAGAGCTCCGTTTACATTACAACGCGCCCAAAAAAGTATAGGTACTCTTGGAGGAGGAAATCATTTCATCGAACTAAATGAAGATGAAAAAGGAAATGTATATATTGTCATTCATAGTGGTTCTCGTAATTTAGGTAAACAAATAGCAGAGTATTACCAGAACTTTGCATATGAACAACTTATTCAAGTTACATCAATGAAAGATGAGATTATTAAGAGATTAATGAAAGAGGGGAGAGAAAAAGAAATACAAGAAACTTTACGTGGAATTAAGAAGCCTAATATTCGAAAAGAATTAGCTTATTTAGAAGGACAGGGATTCAAAGATTATATGAATGACATGAATATTGCCCAAAAGTATGCTGCGTTAAATCGTAAAGCAATGATGGATGAAATTGTTACTAAAATGGACTGGAAAATAACGGATCAATTTACTACGATACATAACTATATAGACATAGAAAATATGATTCTACGAAAAGGTGCTATTTCAGCTCAGAAAGATGAACGAGTCATTATTCCAATTAATATGAGAGATGGTTCAATTATTGCGTTTGGTAAAGGTAATCCAGATTGGAACTATTCTGGTCCACATGGGGCCGGACGTATCATGAGTCGTAAGAAGGCTAAAGAATCATTGAGTCTAGAGGAATTCCAAAGTACGATGACAGAGGTGTGGACTACATCAGTAGTAGAAAGCACTATTGATGAGGCACCAATGGTATACAAGCCAATGGATGAAATTATAGAAAATACAAAAGAAACGATAGATATAAAACATATTATTAAGCCGTTGTATAATTTTAAAGCGAATTAGTATGATAAAAGACCGCACATGAAGTGAAAATCATATGCGGTCTTTTATATATAAGTATAGTATTACATAGTCTCGCTAATTTTAGTTTCACTTTGAGTGTTAGTAGCAATTCTTTTCTTAACTTTAAAGTGATAGTAAGTGTAGCAAAAGATGATAAATGGTACAGTGCAATAGATTCCTAGACGTTGTTCTGGGATAAAGATAAGACTGATTAATATAATGCCATACAGTCCAAAACCAAGAATTGGTACGAGTGGATAAAGTGGCGTTTTAAATTTTAAGTCTTCTAATTTTCCACCGTCTGCTAAATAATGTTTGCGGAAAAAGAATTGAGAAACACAAATGGACATCCAAACAATGATTGTTATAACTCCAGAAATGGAAATTAACCATAAGTAAACTGTTTCAGCTGCTACAACGCTTGTCAAAAGAGAAAAAGCAGAAATAGCAATTGTCATAATTAAAGCGTTTAGAGGTATTCCTCGTGATGATAATTTCTTTAAAAAGGCTGGAGCCATTTCATTTTTGGATAATGACCAAAGCATACGAGTTGCCGCGTACAGTCCTGAGTTTGCGACAGAAAGAACGGCAGTAAGAATAACAAAGTTCATAATATCAGCTGCATATGGAATACCGATATTATCAAATACTGCAACGAACGGGCTTTTTGTTAATCCTGCTTCTTCCCAAGGAATTAAAGCAACAAGAACAAAGATTGCTAAGACGAAGAAAAACATCGTGCGCCATATAATATTTCTAATAGAACGAGGTAAAGTTTTTGCCGGATCTTCACTTTCACCTGCAGCGATTCCGACAAGTTCTGTACCTTGGAAGGAATAATTCACTGTAACCATTGTTAATAGGATAGCTGCAAGTCCATTTGGGAATAAACCACCATGATTCACGAAATTTGATAATAGCGGAGCTGGTTCGTCGCCTTTTAAATCAATAAAACCGAACATAGCGGCGCCGCCAAGAATAATAAAAGCCATAATGGCAGATACTTTTATACTTGAAAACCAAAATTCTGTTTCTGCATAACTACGAGCAGATAGTGCGTTAATCGTGAAGATTGTAACGCCAAATATTAAACACCAAACCCAAACAGGAATATCAGGAAACCAGCGCTGCATTGTAATGCCGGCAGTTGTAAATTCAAGGCCGGTTGTATTCGCCCAGCTTAACCAATACAACCATCCGATTGTAAAGCCAGTTGCAGGATTAATAAACTTAGTGGCATATTCCTGGAAAGAGCCTGAAACAGGCATGGCTACAGCGAGCTCACCAAGACATAGCATAACGAAATACATTAATAATCCACCGGCCATAAAGGCAAGTACGGATCCACCAGGTCCAGCTTGACTTATAATAAAGCCAGATCCGTTAAATAACCCCGTTCCAATCACACCACCGAGTGCAATCATGAATAAGTGTCTACTTTTCATCGTACGTTTTAATTCATTGTTTGTATTATTTACTTGCGCCATTGTTTTCCTCACTTTCGTAGTTGATAGCATAAATTTCGATGTTTTTCCGTATTATGGAATGTATTCCGTGATGTGAAATCTTGTTATAATTTTCAGATAATTAAAAAGAAAAGTCAATATTTTTTTGTTTGCGCTTTCAAATTATCGTTCGCAGCATATTTTTATTTTTAGAAAATTGAATAAATAGATTGATTTCATTTCGAATTTTTGTTAAATTGATAGGTAATTGAGCGTACTAACATATTACAAGTCAAGTAGAGGTGAGTTATGGTACAGTCCATTGATCGAGCAATAAGTATTATAAAGTTATTAAATTCTACTAATGAAAAAGAGTATTGGGCCATTTCTGATATAGCGGACAGAACACATCTCCCAGTTAGTACAGTACATAGACTACTTAACTCTCTAATCGAGCATGGGCTAGTTACGCAAATTTCAGAGACGAAACAGTACAAAATTGGACCAATGTGGATGGAAATAGGATTACGACAATTGGAGAAGGTAGACTACAGATCAGTCGCAAGAGAAGTAATGAAGCGTTTGGCTTCTGAAGTAGAAGAAAGTGTCTATTTGAACATTCCAAATGGAACACATTCTATTATCATTGAAAGAATGGATAGTCCTTTAAAAATTCGAGTTATCGATAACCTAGGGGAACAAATTCCACTTTCAATTGGTGCCGCAAATAAAACGATGCTTGCCAATATGAAACAGAATGAAATGGAATATATTGTTGAGCAGCTACTTTCTGCTTTACCAGAACAAAAGCAAATTCTTCTTGATCAAATAAAGCAAATAAGAAACGAAGGATATGCTGTCAGTTATGGGGAAAAAACAGAAGGGACAGCTTCAGTAGCTGCACCTATTATCGGATTTAATCATAAAGTAGTAGGAGCATTAAGTGTTGGGTTAATTAGTCATCGCATTAATGATGATCGACTATCTTTTCTTATTAGTAAGGTAAAACAAGCAGCTCATGAAATATCAATAAAAATCGGCAGTACATCAGAACTATAATTTTGATAACTGTCGTCATTTTTTATTCATATATTGGAATTCATTTTCATAATGCGGAAAAATAGGGGGATTTATATGTCAAAGTGGCAATCAAAAGAACAATTGATTCAATTATTAAGCGGTCTTGTTGAAATTCCTAGTATTACAGGTACAGAAGCTGAAGTGATATTGCCAGACTTTGTTGTGGAACAATTATCTGATTTACAGTACTTCAAAGAAAACCCGCATCATTTGCAAAAAAATCCGACGGGCGATGGACGATACTTTGTTACAGCACTAGTAAAGAAAAGTGAGAGTACAAAAAATACCGTAGTTCTTGTTAGTCACTTTGATGTTGTAGATGTGCAAGATTACGGCGTGTGGAAAGAAGATGCATTCAATCCTAAAAAGTTAACGTCTATGTTTTATGCTCATAAAGATGAATTACCATCCCATGTACGTGAAGATTTAGAACATGGAGATTGGCTGTTTGGTAGAGGAACAATGGATATGAAATGCGGCCTCGCATTACAAATGGCAATGATTGAGCAAGCTTGCGAAGGAAGATTTGATGGGAATGTTCTTTTATTGGCTGTACCAGATGAAGAAGTAAACTCTGTAGGGATGAGAGCTGCTGTTCCAAGATTACTAGAGTTAGCAAGAGAACATGATTTAGAGTATAAAACGGTACTAAATTCAGAGCCTATGTTTTCAAGGCACCCTGGTGATCAAAAGAAATATATTTATACTGGTTCTATTGGTAAAGTATTACCTGGTTTTCTTTGCTACGGAAAAGAGACACATGTAGGCGAACCTTTTGCAGGCTTAAATGGGAGTTATATGGCTTCATTAATAACAGCAGAATTAGAGTTGAATACAGACCTTTGTGATATTGTAGAAGGGGAAGCGAGTCCTCCGCCAACTAATTTACTTCAAAGGGACTTAAAGGAGGATTATTCTGTACAAATTCCGCATCGTGCCGTCACATTATTTAATTTGTTTTTATTAGAAAAATCAATGACAGATGTCGTTTCATTGCTGCGTCAAAAAGTAACGAAAGTAGCAGAGAAAATAGAAGAGAAATATGAAAAGCAAGCATATCGTTTTTCTAAATATAATCCGTTTATACCGCCTAATATGAAGGTGAATGTATTAACGTATGAAGAGCTTATCGCTTATGCAATTGAACAACATGGGCAAGAGAAAATAGATGATATTCAATCTAGTATAATAAAAAATAGAGAAGAGAAAGATGATCGTGCGGTAACGATTGATTTAGTCGATAAATTAGCTATTTTATGTAAAGAAAAGGCACCGATGATTGTACTTTTCTTTGCTCCGCCATATTATCCAGCTGTAAGTTCACGCAACAACCAGTTAATTAAAGAAGTAGTTGGAGAAATGGAAAAGTATGCACACTTCAATCATAATATTACATTTGAAAACCAAAACTATTTTGGAGGAATTTCAGATTTGAGCTATGTGGGCTTACAGAACCCATTAGATTCAATGAGTTCACTTGTGGATAATATGCCATTATGGGACAAAGGTTACTCAATTCCACTACAGGACCTAGAAGAGTTTGACGTTCCAGTATTAAATATGGGGCCGGTAGGAAAAGATGCTCATCAATGGACAGAACGTCTAGATGTAAATTACGCATTTGAAACGCTATTAGATATGTTACCGATTTGCATTGAAAAATTACTTGTTTCTAATAAAATTACACAAGTATAGTAGGGAAGGGAAAAGTGAAATTATTTTAATATAATTAACAACTGAAACGGCCAAACTCAAGTAAATTAGAGTTTGGCCGTTTATCATGTAGTGCATTTCTAATGAAATTCATAACTAACGTGATCTCTTTTATAGTTTTACTTTTTCGTTTGACCAGATAGTTCGACAGACTTTTGTGTACAGCGCTGCATAGCTGAAATGATGGCTGTTCGTAAGCCTTTTTCCTCTAAAGTTGCTACAGCTTCTATCGTTGTTCCGCCAGGAGAACAAACCATATCTTTCAATTCACCTGGATGTATTCCTGTTTCTAGTACCATTTTTGCAGAGCCTAATACAGCTTGAGCAGCGAATTTATATGCTTGATTTCTTGGCATGCCATCTAGTACAGCAGCATCTGCCATCGCTTCTATAATCATATATACGTATGCTGGTGAAGAACCACTTACAGATGTTACAACATCCATTAATTTTTCACTTACAATCTCTGATTGACCAAAACTATTGAAAATGTTTAGCACATCTTCTAAATCTTTTTCTGTCACCATTTCATTCGGGCATAATGCAGACATTCCTTCTCCAACAAGAGCAGGTGTATTAGGCATGACTCGTACAACCTTTACCTTTTTACCAAAGGCGTCCTCAGTACTTTTTATACTTTTTCCGGCAGCAATTGTTACGACTATAGTATCTTCTTTTATCTGCTCTTTTACTTCGTCAATTACTAATGTGTATAAGTCTGGTTTGATTGATAAAATTAAAATATCAGCCTTTTTAGCGACTTCATTGTTGTCAGTAGTTGTAGTTAGTCCGTACTTTTCACTAGCATTTTTTAAATTCGTCGTGTTTAAATCTGAACAAATAATTTTATTTGAAGACACTATGTTTTTGTTTAGCATCCCGCCGATGATAGCCATCCCCATATTTCCGCATCCGATGAATCCAATTTGTTTATCCATAATAATTCAATTTTGCTCCTTTTATAATAAATTATATCATTTTGAAATTGTTATCTTAGAATAACAATAACATCTCCATGCAATATAAAGAAACATTCTAAGAGAATATATTCCTTTTTGCAACACCAAAGAATAAAAAACTATTATATTCGACATTATGCAAATATATACACTATAATTTCAGGTTTTATATTAATGAATCTGAGTTAAACTTATATCAAATTGTATTTTCATTCAGTAGGGCAATAATTTCATACAAGTAACTCGCTGCTCTATATATTTTTAAAAATACCTCTTGACACCAAATCGAACTATATCGCATAATATAAAAAAATTAGATTGAAAATCGTTGAAGGGAAATAGTACATATGTCTTCTTGCGAAAGAGAGTGGAATTCACCGGCTGAAAGATTCCTCGTATAGAATATATCGAACCTATCCCTGAGTCTTAAATGAAAGTTTAGGCGTTCGCCTGCGTTATAGGCACCAAGTGGATATCTATGTATATCAATTAAGGTGGTACCGCGGAACAATGACCGTTTCGTCCTTTTTATTTTATTAAGGGCGAAGCGGTCATTTTTATTTTGCTCTTAAATAGGCTAGGTGCAGCACTTATAAGAAAGCTGTATGAATAGAAGTGTAATGTATAAAAAACTTTGATTTTAGACTTGGGGGATAAAAAAGTGAAGAAACAGCGAATAGTTGTAAAGATTGGGAGCAGTTCTTTGGCGGATAGTCATGGAGGCATTTCTAAAGAACAACTTTCAGATCATGTTGCCGCATTAGCTCGATTGAAAGAGGAAGGGCATGAAGTTTTGTTAATTACATCTGGGGCCGTTGCTGCAGGTTTTTCTGCTCTAGGATACCCTAGCAGGCCTGTAACAATTAAAGGAAAACAGGCTGCTGCGGCTGTCGGACAAAGTTTGTTAATGCAGGCATACACGGAGGAATTCCGTAAATATGGCATCGTTACTGCGCAACTATTGCTGACGAGAAGTGATTTTTCTAGAAAAGAACAATATAGTAATGCTTACGCTACGTTAGGAGAGTTACTAAACCGTTCTGCTCTTCCAATTATTAATGAAAATGATTCCATCTCTTTAGAGGAGCTAACGTTCGGTGATAATGATATGCTGTCAGCTTTAGTAAGCGGACTTGTGTCGGCGGATATGCTTATGATTTTTACGGATGTGAACGGTTTATATGACAAAAATCCTCAGAAAAATGAGGATGCGAAAAAATATTATTTCCTTCCTGAAGTTACAGAAGAAATCGCTTCTCTTGCTGGGGATGCTGGTTCAAAACTTGGGACTGGCGGTATGAAATCAAAAATTGATGCTGCAAAGACGGCGCTATCTCTTGGGGTAAGTGTATTTATCGGAACAGGACGTGGACAAGAGAAATTTGTAGATGTTTTGAAGGGTAAAGGTGACGGAACGTATGTTGGAAATGCCCCTCAAAAAGAAATGAAGATGAATAAGCAATGGATTGCCTTGCATTCGGTTGTTAGCGGACAAATTGAAATAGACGCTGGAGCAGCTACAGCTATCATTCAGCATGGCAAGAGTCTTCTTCCTGCGGGTGTTACAAATGTGTCAGGATTTTTCCAAGTAGGCGAAGTCGTAGAAGTAATGACGCAACAAGGGCGCGTCATTGGAAAAGGACAATGCACATATAGCGCAGAGGAACTAAGAGATGTAAAAGGTATGCAAAGTCAAGATATTCAAGCAAGAGGCGAAAGGCATAATTATGAAGTCATCCATAGGGATCATTGGGTTTCACTTTAAGAATATAGTTTTTTTAACCTTAAAAAGGAGGAAATAAAAATGAATGAAGTGTTGGCAAAGGGGAAAAGAGCAAAAGAGGTTGCTAGGGAACTGGTACTAAAATCTACACATCAAAAAAACGAAGCACTTGCTATGGTTGCAAATCAATTAATAAGTGAAACAGCTTATATTTTAGAGGAAAACAAACGGGATGTAGAAGAAGGTAAGGCAAAAGGGTTGTCTGATTCACTCCTTGATCGTCTTCTGCTAACTGAAAATCGTATTATTGATATGACAGAGGGGATTAAGCAGCTAATTGAATTACGTGACCCTGTAGGAGAATGTGTAAGTGCATGGGAAAGGCCAAATGGATTAACTATTCAGGAGATGCGTGTACCACTTGGTGTTGTTGGCATGATTTATGAGGCAAGACCGAATGTAACAGTGGATGCTGCTACAATTTGTTTGAAAACAGGAAACGCAGTCATATTACGCGGTAGTTCTTCTGCTATTCATTCTAATAAAGCGATCGTTGCCGTTGTTCACAGGGCGCTTAAACAAACAAGCTTACCACAAGAAAGCGTCCAGCTTATAGAAGATACAACGCGAAATAGCGCAAAGCAGTTGTTTACAATGAATGATTATTTAGACGTTCTTATTCCAAGAGGTGGCAAACAATTAATCGATACTGTTGTGAGAGAAGCGTCTGTTCCAGTACTTGAAACAGGTGCGGGAAATTGTCATATTTTCATTGATGAAACAGCAAATACGCAAATGGCAATTGATATTATTATAAATGCAAAAACGCAGCGACCATCTGTATGTAATGCGATTGAAACGATTGTACTTCATGAGAAGTGGGTACAGCAATATGGTAGCGAGCTGTTTTCTTCTTTGAAGGAAAGAGGCGTGGAGCTACGTGGTGATCAAAAAGCATTGGCAATGGATTCTTCAATTGTACTTGCTTCAGAAGAAGACTGGGGAACAGAATTTTTATCTCTCACGCTGGCAGTTAAAGTAGTTTCTTCTATAGAAGAAGCGATTCATCACATAAATACGTATGGATCTATGCATTCTGAAGCGATTATTTCAGAAAACGAGGAAAACGTCAGCAAATTTTTCACTTCTGTTGATGCGGCGGCACTTTATCATAATGCATCTACTCGCTTTACTGATGGATCTGAATTCGGATTCGGAGCAGAAATTGGCATCAGTACACAAAAGCTACACGTAAGAGGACCAATGGGGCTTCCAGCATTAACTTCCACAAAATATGTGATTCGTGGAAATGGACAAATTCGAAAATAAAAATAAAAGACACTCAATTCGTTTGGGTGTCTTTTACTTTTAAAATTATTTACCATACAAATAGTCCAACAAGCATAGCGCTTAATAAAGAAACAGCCATTCCGCTCACAAGAAGCTTCCAAACATTTTTCCCGATGACGGATGATTTTTCGCCGCCAAATAATGAATTGTAAGTTCCATAAATCATACCCACTGTACTAAAGTTAGCAAAAGAAGCTAGAAATGTCGTTGCCACCGCAACCGTATGCGGTTGTAAAGACTTTAAGTTTGATTTTAAATCCATCATTGCAACAAATTCATTCGTCGTTATTTTGATCCCCATTAGTTCAGCTACATACATAGCATCACTGCCCGATAAACCGAGTAAAAAGGCGAAAGGACTAAAGATAATAGAGAAGATTTTTTGAATTGTTAAACCCGTTACAAAAAATCCTAAAATCCCATTTAAACATGCTGTTAAAGCTACATAACCAATTACCATAGCCAAAATAACGATAACCATATTCATCCCGACTAACATACTGTTGGAAATAGTAGAAAAGAAATCCTTTTTTTCATGTTTGGAAGGTGAATAAACAACATCTTCTTCTTTCGGGACTTCTACAGGGTTTAAAACATTGGCTAAAATTAATGCGTTAATACAATTTAATGGGATTGCGCTGAAAATATATGTTGCTGGAACCATTGATAAATAAGCACCAAGAATGGATCCGCTGACGCTACTCATACTCATAATTCCAAAAGTCAGCAGACGATTTTCTTTTAAAACAGATAATTGATCACGAACAACAGCAAGCGCTTCGGTGTTTCCTAAAAACATCATTTGAATCGAAAAGAAGCTTTCTAACTTTGGTAAACGAGAAATCTTTGAAATAACTGCACCTACTTTATCAATAATCCAAGTTAAGATTCCGAAATAAGATAGAATATCGAAAAAAGTAATAACAAAGATGATAGGAAGTAATGCACTAAAGAAGAAATCAATGTGTGGACTGTCCATAGATGAAGGAAATGCAAATCGAATTCCTTCATTCGCACATGCCAGTAGCCAACTGAAAAAGGACGCTATTTGATTAATGATAATACTGCCTAGCTTTGTGCCTAACATAAACCACGTAATAAAAAGCTCCAATATGATGAGAATTACAATTGGTCTCCATTTTATATGTTTTTTATTAGGCGAACATAAGAAAACGATTAATATGACAACGAAAATCCCTAACATATTCAATATGAAATGCATAACAACAACTCCTTGAGGCTTATTATTTGTATATAAAAAAGCCTCTATTCTTTTTAATTTAGAATGAATGTATTTTAAATTAAAATTTATTAATTCTAAAAATATAGAAGGATAAATTCGATTAAAATAGAATTTGGTATATAGCAAACAAGGAGGGGATAAAAATGGAGGTCTATCACATAACGAGTAGAAAGAGGGAAACTTATAACGTTCAAGTGAAATATTCGATACTTTTCGAGTGTGCGCTTGGCATTGCAGCAATTACTCATAAGCGGTTAATTGATACTTTTGAAAAGAGTCAAAATGAATGGGAAGAAATGAAGCAATCATTAACAGAAGAAATTAGAGAGCACTTACAGTTTGTAGAAAAACATAATACGTGGAAAGCGTTACTTCAGTTGTTGTATGAAGAGGATTTTCAGGACTTAGCACAGTTTCATGGTAAAATCGATTCGCTTTCAGAAGTAGATTTGAAATATATATGTTTACCGTTTTTAGGGGAGAAGTATGAAGAGAAAAGACATTTAGCAGCAAGTGGAGATGTAACTGCAATACATGAACTAGAGGAGCTGACACAAGATCATCAGTTTTTCTCTACATATATTCGTTTTATATGTAATGTTGATGTACAAGTGCTGAAACCTCATTTAATCGCTGTAATGATAGGTTGGTATGAGAGTGTTATTCAGAAAGAGGAAGAAGAAATACTTTCTATATTAAAACGAGACTATGAAGCAAAGAATGAAATGAATAAAAAGATGAAACCAGAAGAGTTCGTCGAGTGGGCCACTGGTGGCGTGAACTATATGCCAGAACCAAGTGTTCATCACGTACTTCTTATTCCGCAAATGACGTACAGACCGTGGAATATTGAGGCCGATATTGAAGATACGAAAGTATTTCATTACCCAGTTGCAAACGAAAGTATCCATCCCGAAGATCCATATGAACCGAATTATTTTTTAGTTCAAAAACATAAAGCTCTTGGAGATGAAGCGAGGTTACGCATTGTAAAAATGTTGTTCGAAAAAGAACAAACATTGCAGGAAATTACAGAAAGATTGCAACTTGGTAAATCGACTGTACACCACCATTTGAAATTGTTACGTGCAGCGAAGTTAGTGGATATACACGATGGGAAATATGTATTAAGAAAGAAAGCAGTACAGTCTTTAGCGAAAGAATTAGATATGTTTTTGAATAGATAATTAACAACGAGAATGTACATAAAGGGAGGAATATAAAAGAAAAGTTGGTGTATGAAATTGAAAAATGTATTGAAAAATCGTTCGTTTTTTTTTATGTGGATTGGTAGTGCAATCTCAGAATTAGGAGGGGCTTTCGGAACGTTGTGTAATTCAATTCTAGTATATGAGTTAACAGGATCGGAAATGGCTTTAAGTAGTATGTGGTTATTATATTTTATCCCGTCTCTCATACTGCAATTAATAAGTGGCCCATTTATTGATAAATGGAGCCGGAAGTGGATTATGATATTTTCACAATGGATACGAGCGTCTGTATTTTTATTACCTTTAGTGATGCTAGTTTCGGGTAGTATAGAAGTTTGGCACATTTATGTTGTTCAAATTGTAGTGGGGCTTATTACACCACTTTATACACCTGCAAGTCAAGCAATTACACCGAGCATTGTAGGGAAAGAACAACTTCAAGATGCAAATGCGTACATTGATGGAATGACTCGTCTTATGATGTTTCTTGGGCCAGTAATAGGCGGAGTAGTCATTCATTTAATTGGAACAAAATTCACATTATCTTTCGTATGCATTTGTTTATTTATTAGTGGCATTTTCTTACTTTATATAAAAGAAAATAGAACGTCGCAACCTATTCGGAAAACGTGGCTAGAACAATTTCTTCACGGTTTTACATATTTTTTCACAAAACCAATCATCGTTTGGCTCGGTATATTTCTAACTTTCGTTCAATTTGGAGTAGGGGTAACAATGGTCACAAATCTTCCTTACATAAAAAATGAGCTGTCAGCGGGATATGCGGAATTTGGTTATTTTATGGCCGGATTCCCACTTGGCTATGTAGTTGGGTCTATATTAGTTGGTAAAGTAACATATAAAAGCCGACGTATACTTATGCTTGGAGGATTGTTTATAGGAGGACTCACATACATTTCTTTAGGGTTTAATCATAGTATCGTTATAGCGATAATAATTGAAGTAATAGCAGGCATTTGTATTTCATTTTTCAATGTTCATAACACGACGATATGCCAACAGTCAGTCCCGAATAAGATGATAGGACAAGTATTTTCAGTACGATTATTTTTCATACGATCCGCTATGCCGTTAGGTGTTTTATTAGGAGGCATACTAAGTGAAATGTTGGGAATAAGAGCACTATACTTTATTATCGGTACGATTATATGTGTTACTTCTTTAATAGGAATATTACTTCCGTATTTCAAATTTTTAGATGAGACAGTTGAAGAGAAAACAGCATAATTCGAAAAATTTAAACTTTATAATTGAAAATAATTATCATAATCAACTATAATAGAAGTATAGTAGTATTCGTATTACAATGAAGGAGTGGGATATATGTTTATCGAAACGAAAACATTTACAGTAAAAGAAGGTACATCAAATATAGTTGTAGAACGTTTTACTGGAGAAGGTATTATTGAAAAGTTTGAAGGTTTTATTGATTTAAGTGTTCTTGTGAAAAAAGTAAGACGCGGCGACGAAGAAGTAGTCGTTATGATTCGCTGGGAATCTGAAGAAGCATGGAAAAACTGGGAAACAAGTGAAGAGCATTTAGCAGGTCATAGAGCGAGCCGTGGTAAACCAAACCCAGATCATATCATTAATGTGGATCACGCAGTTTATTATGTGAAATCATCGAAAGCGGCTTATCAACAGTCGTAATATATGTAAAGGTAGAGGATATTTGTTTAGTAATAAACAAATATCCTCTTTTTTTGATTTATAGTAAAATATGGATGTGATAAATGTTTATTTGTAAATGGAGGTAAATGAAGTGAAAAGAATATTACTAATGACATCTTTGGCAACGATATTATTATCAGCGTGTAGTAATAATAATGTGAAAAAAGAAGTATTTAAGAATGAGGAAGAAAAACGTGAAAGCAGTGCAAAAATAGTAGAGCAGAAGGAGTATATCATTATTGATAAAAAACATAATGATATATTTCTAAAAGATGCTAGCTCAAATAAAGAAGACAGTGTGAAAGTAAGTTTAAATGATTTAAACTCAACAAAATGGAAGGCGCCTAAAAGAAACGGTATCCTAGATATAGGTGATCATATCTCTTTGGAAAAAGAAGAGGGTAAATATACACCTACATTAGTAAAAGATCTTGTTGGTAAAATAAAATATGATGGTACAATTAAATATAAAATTTTAGAAGCAACTAGTAAATCGGTTAAGTGGTTTCCGCTAAATAAAGAGAACGATGGAGGGGTTGTTCCACCAGAGATGGTAAAAGTAGTGAACGCTTCGAAAATAAAAGCTGGAGACATTGTAACGATTCAAGATAAAACAAAAAGCAGTGAAGATGTAATTATATATGAACTGACAATTGTTGAATAAGTATGTAGAAGATGAAAGATATAAGAGAAGTAAAATATATAGGTAACGAATAACTCCTTAATAATGTGTGTGGAGGTTACAAATGTTAGAAGCACAAATATTTAAACATGAACAACATAAAAAATTAGTGCAAACAATAGTAGCGGAAGTCTTGTGTACGGAAAAGGTAAATGGATTCATGCTTATCGGATCTGTCGCAAGAGGTGACGCATATCCTGATTCGGATTTAGATTTTTATATTCTTTTAGAAGAAGGACAAAAGAAGAAATTTCATTCTGAAACGAGAGAAGGCATTTTGGTTGAATATAAGTGTGCAGATGTTAATCAAATACTAGTAAACTTTAAAAACAATCCGATGGAACTATATTCATTTTTAGAAGGTGAAGTTTTATTTGATAAAAGTGGAGACTTAAAAAAATTAAAGGAAATAGCTATATCTGAATTTGAAAACCATCATGTTTCTAGCGAAAAAATGAAGGGCATTTCTCATTGGCTGCATAGTTCGTTAATTAAAATTCAATCTGCTTTGAAAGCAAATGATGAGTTAAAAGCTTCATTCATAGTTCAAACTTCAACATGGACATTGTTAGAAGGGATATGGGCTATAAATAACAAGCCAATACCGCCAGCGGGATCTGTTTTCAGGTATATTCAAACGTTGCCGAATAAGCCAATTCATTTAGATGAGTTACTTAATAAACTATTTTTAGGAGATACAACAGAGCGAACCCTTTCAGCAATTTTCCTGATTGAGTGGGTTCTACACAATCTGAAAAATAAATAATGAGGCTATTTTATATAGGTAAATTAATATTTCACGTCGAACGGTTTATGTAATTACAGTCATAAAAAAACGTTCTAGGCTATGGAGAAAAGTATTAGACTATAAAGCATAGTCTTAGATGGAACGCTTGAATATCTTACATATTTAAGTGTTATGAAAATGAGTCTACATACCTTCTGCTTAAAAGGAGATGAGTGAATGAAGTTAAATCATTTGAATTTATGTGTTGATGATTTATCAGAAGCGAGACATTTCTTTGAAACATTTTTTGATTTTCAATTTTTGGAGCAAAAGGGAAAAGCACTAGTAGTGATGAGTGATGAAAGTGGATTTATACTTGTGCTGAGCGATCCAAAAGCATTTAAGGGGAATAAGGAAGTTACGTATCCAGAAGCTTTTCATATTGGTTTTTTAGTAGATACTTCAAATGAAGTTGATCAAGCATATAATCGTTTAGTAGCTGGCGGCATTGAAATAGACAAGGAACCATATGCGATGAGAGGTAGTAGTTATGGTTTTTATTTTTCAATGTTTAATGGGTTATTAATTGAAGTGTCTTGTCTTGACTATAAAGACGGTAAGAAAGTTCAATAGCATTAACAAGAGTAATTGTTTGAAGATGTAAATATAGCCCCTTATCCCGTTTGGAAAGGGGCTTAATTATTTTGTTTGTTTTTTTAAGACGTATAAAAGGTGAAAAATAATTGGATTTTAGTCAGGAATATGATATGACTTGTGAGATAGCTTCTTTATTAATCTATCTGAATGTCAAATTCAAGCACAGCTTGATCTTTCCTAAACGGCATATTGTGTTCTTTAAATCGTAAGCTTATTCCAGACAAATTATTAGGAAGGGCAGGAGATACAACGAAATGATGACTCAAATGTCCATCAGTGCCGCCGCCACCTTCTGGCCAGCAGTCATATGTATCATCTATTAATAATTGGAAGAAACTATAAGGCTTAACTTCATTAAAAGCTTCATTCGTGGAATCCCAATCGCTATATAAATAAACTACACTAGCATTTGCATATTGCCGAATAAAAGTTACGGTATACATGATACCTTTATGTTCATACGTTTTAAAAACAGGTATATGTTTTTTGAATGTAGTTGGTTCCACACGAGGTTTAAATTCACCTTCGTCCATCATGGAAGAGAATAGTGAATTTAGATAATCTGGATAAAATTCGTATTGTTTTGCCCATTTATAAATCGCTTCATCATGTGGAAAACCTGGATTGCCATCTGAAAGTTCTTTCCGTTCTTTTAATAGTGCACAAATTTTTTCATCGATAGTATATAATCTTTCATCGTAATAATCAGTAGGACGTTCAAAATTCATTCTTTGCATAATCATTCCTCCTTTTCTTTATTTTAACAAAAAAGAAATAACGATACATTTTTCAATTTGAAAGTTCAGTGAAAGCCTAAAATCATTCATAAATCAAATATTGTAGATTTAAAATAAAGTTTCATAACAAGGTCTATTTTGCAGAGAAATTAATTATGTATAAAATAATAATATATCTTAATGCAAGAAAATCTAGAGAATCCAGCATGTTTCCTATATGGTACAGTACGAAACTATTATAAGTAGTACAGTGATATAAATAGGAGGTTACCGCTATGACATCTGTATTTAAAGATATGGCGTTCCAGCTGAAAACGGAACGACTCGACCTGAATATGTGGGAGGAATCCGATGCAGTCTGGCTGAGAAAATTAATTGGTGAACGTGGTGTGGACATGCCAACCATTGAATCTGTTCGTAGCTCTCTTATCGAAATGCGTAAGAAAGCAACTGAAAATGGTATTTCTCTTCTTACTATACGTAGGCGAGAAGAAGGGGATTTCATCGGATACTGTGGCTTAATCATAGGTCGTTCCACGCTTGAAGAGCCAGAGATTGCATATGAGTTGTTCCAACGTGCTCATCGCAAGGGTTATGCGACAGAGGCAGCATCAGCAGTGCTGGAGGCTGCGATTGCTACGGGGCGCCAAAGACTTTGGTCGACAGTAGGCGCTTGGAATACTGCGTCATTCCGGGTATTAGAAAAGATAGGATTTAAGCGGCATCACAGTACGTTTGGTGAACGTGGTGAGATTGTTTGGAATGTACGCGATCTCTAGAAATCTAATTAGATTCGGAACAATTAAAAATGTAAAAGAAAGCCCATATGTTATATATGGGCTTTTCCTTGTAGTAAATATTGATTTTGTATTTATTAAGTGTAATAGTCTATCTATTACCTTAGTTTTTTACATCATCATATAATTCCAGCGCCTCTTTCACATTCAATCTATTTTTCACAATACCATGTATCGCTTGAATCATCGCAGCTGGATGTTCAGATTGCCATATGTTTCGGCCCATATCTACGCCAATTGCTCCTTCTTGTAGTGCGTTGTACGTAATGTTTAATGCGTCTTCAATTGAATCTAGTTTTGGTCCACCAGCAATTACGACTGGGGCAGGGCATGTGCTTGTAATTTTTTCGAATCCTTCGCAGTAATACGTTTTAATAATGTCAGCACCCATTTCAACGCATACGCGGGAAGCAAGTGCTAGAAAGCGAGCTTCACGTTTTTGTAGTTCTTTTGCAACTGCGGT
This sequence comes from Bacillus tropicus, assembly GCF_001884035.1. Classification (GTDB taxonomy): domain Bacteria; phylum Bacillota; class Bacilli; order Bacillales; family Bacillaceae_G; genus Bacillus_A; species Bacillus_A tropicus. The sequence continues at coordinate 47,349 of NZ_MACG01000052.1, read as the reverse complement.
AATGCCGAGTACTGGCAGGCCATAATCGTGAGCTTCTGAAACTACATTTGCGAGATTCGAAACTGTTTGTGTTTCATAGTCTGATCCGACGAAAACAGACACACCTACGCCAATTGCGTTTTGTTTTACTGCTTCTTTTACAGGCGTAACAATCGTTTCATTCGCTAAGTCTTTACCGACGACAGTAGCCCCGCCAGATACACGCATAACCATCGGTGTGCTGCAGTTTTCAGGAATGCAGGAGCTAAGTACACCACGCGTTAAAAAGAGAGAATCCGTATAAGGAAGTAAGTTTTTAACTGTTTCAAGTGGCTGTTCAAGCCCATGAATTGGTCCTAAAAAGTAGCCGTGATCTATCGCTAACATTACCGCTCTGCCATCAGGTAAAATAGTATTTAATCGATTTTTAAATCCCCAAGTCATTAAAAATCACTCCTTCGTTAATGTTGGATTTTCCGTTTGTACAGTATCTTTATTTGGTAAATGTGGTGACTTAATAAAAATAGCTTTAAAAGGTTTGTCAGAATGGTTGATAAGATAGTGAGATTCATGAGGACGAACTTGCAGGACATCACCTTGTTTAATTGGAACTCTTTCGTTATTCACATAGAAATCTATTTCACCTTCTAATGCATAGAAGACTTCTTCGCACGTAGTATGATAATGGTTTTGAAACTCCTGGCCTGGTTGAATGACAACAAGGCCAAGATCAATATTTGGACCTTGTATTAAATATTTCGGCCCGTTATCACCGAAGCGATAGGAGAAGTCATTTTCATTCGCTTTTAACATACAGTTCACTCCTTTATGTAATGTGTTACAGTGCACCAGGCGCAATCCACATATGTGAAGTGAGCCCTTTATCAGCTAAAGCGAGCTGACTGTCATATACAGTTTTCCATGTTTCATAGAACTCTTTATATAGTTCGTGATTTTCAGTAACTGGTTCGAATGTTTGCTCCCACTGTACAAACTCTTCGGCAGTTTCTTCCATAGAGGAATATATGCCAGCACCAACTCCAGCAGCAATCGCAGTTCCTAAAGCAGCTGCTTCTTTCACAACAGGTACTTTTACAGGAATACCAAGGACGTCTGATAGAATTTGTGGCCATAGTTTTCCTTTAGCGGCACCGCCAGCAAAAATAACTTCAGAAGGGAATGTACCAGTTAGATTTTCTATTAATTTTAAGTTGCCTAGTGTTACGAAGGCTGCATTTTCTTCAATAGCACGGAACAGTTCTTTTTTTCCGCATTTGTCAGCGTCTAAACTTAAATTTAAAAAAGAAGGTGCGGCATGACGCCAAGAAATGTAGTTCATAACGTTTGAAAAAGTAGGGATAATGCCATGTGAACCGACAGGTACGTCTTTCGCTTGTTCTTCTAGTAATTCATAAGCATCTACACCGAGTTTGTCAGCAAGTTTCTTTTCCTCTTGGCAAAAAGCGTCTCGAAACCAGCGCATAACGAGTCCTGGGAAAAAGGCAATCGTTTCGTATTGCCATAGGTTACGTACGACGTGACAATTTATACGAATCGCAGCATGCGGATCCGCTATTGGCTCAGTAACATTCACTTCTTGTTGCCAAAAGCTACCCCCGCATATTAAGGTTTGATTTGGTTTCACAACTCCAGTTCCGAGCGATGCCATTTGAGCATCTCCGCCCCCGGCTACAATAGGAATTCCTTCACGTAATCCAGTTAATGCTGCACACTCTTTTGTAACGTTGCCAATTACTGTACCAGCTTCATTTACTGTTGGTGAAAATGGCAAAGATAGACCGCACTCCTTAGCGACATCGTTATCCCACACTCTATTTTGCAAGTCAAAAATACCTGACGTGCATCCGTTTGAGGGATCAATTTGCAGTACGCCGCTTAATTTATACAAAATCCAATCATTTAACATCGAAAAGGATTGAATATTGTTGTAGATGTTTGGTTCATGTTTTTTAATCCAAAGTAGACGTGGTAAAGCACCTAATGAAAAAGTTTGCCCAGATTTTCTGTATAAATCTTCTTCAAGATGTGAGCGGATTTCTTTTAGCTCACTAACTTCAGCGGATGCACGGCCATCAACATTTGCACATGCCCATATTTCTTGCCCATCTTGATCATATAAAACAAATCCTTCCCGCATACTTGTAGCGCTAATAGCAAGAATAGAAGAGGCAGGGGTATTGCTTTTTTGAAGAACCTCTTTCGTGCATTCTTGTACTAGCTTCCAATTTTCTATTACATCAAAGTTCATAGAGCCTGGATAACGAGGGTCAGATTTGTGAATCCATTCTTTTTGACTTACTGCAGTTTGATTACCATGTAAATCAAAAAGAACTGCTCGAATGCTTCCTGTACCAGCATCGAAAGCTAATAAATGGGACATGAACAATCACCATCCTTTCGTAATAAGGAGAGGGCAGTCTCCTCATCGGTAATTAATGTATGAATAAACTTTCCTTTTAAGGCACCATAAATTGCATCTATCTTTTCTGTACCTCCAGCAACACCGACGACATGATTCATATTGCGCAAAATAGAGAGAGGCGTGCCAATTAGACGATTGTGATGCGAGAGCTCTAATAAATCGCCATTTGTATTATAAAACTGTCCTAAAATATCGCCTACGCCGTTTTGACTACGAATATATGTCATCTCACGTAGTGTTAATTTTTCTTCTTTTACAATCGTAGCGTCTTGAGATAATCCTCCAATACCGACAACAGCCGTATGCGCAAGTGAAGCGACATGAAGCATATCTTTTACACTCGGTTCTGATAGAATACTTTGTGCCATTTCGGTTGTAGACGCTAGAAACGGCGTAGGGATAATGTGAAGTTCGCCTTGCATGTAGTGTAAATAGTTTTGTTTTCTCGGGAGATAGTGATTTACTCCGCCTGTTAGCGTTACGATTGAAAGGTTGATAGAACTTTCAAAATGAATGTTTTCTAGCATTTTGCTAATTGTTTCTCCCCAGCCAATACCGAGTAAATCTCCTTGCTGGAGATGAGTTTCTAAATATTGTGCAGCAGCTTTTCCGAGAGAAGCGTGATAATTGTTTACTGGGGTCGGGATAATAAAAGCATCTTTTAAGTGGAATTTTTTCATTAGGTCACGCTCAATACTTAAACAGTGCAAACCAGTCCCTTTTACGTGAAATGTAACGATACCTTCACTCCGCGCCTTATCTAATAACCGGACGACTTTATTTCTTGAAATATGAAGAAGTGACGCGATCTCCTGTTGTGTTAATTGGTCTTTATAATAGTACCAAGCTACTTTCGTTAATAAATTCTCTTCAAAGTTCAGCTGAGTCATACTCTTCATCCCTTTCAACAATTGACCACAGCTTAAACATATGTACCATATATTTTGTTTATTCCAGTTGAAACGATTAATAGTACGTAGAAAAAAGTGTTCTAGATATAAAAAAAGGAATATACAATGCTACAAAACAAGTAGAACAAATAATCATTTTCTCAAAAAATGTTCTGGATAAAGGCAGGTGACATCATGTGGAGAACGTACCTTTATTACAAGTAAAGAAAATGAGTAAGGCGTTTTTAAATCAACTTGTATTAAAAGAAGTGAACTTACAAGTAGAGCGCGGAGATATATACGCTTTAGTAGGAGGAAATGGCGCCGGGAAATCAACATTAATGAAAATATTAACGGGGTTATATTCGTATGATGATGGAGTGATGTATGTAAAAGGAATGAAGCAACAGTTTTCAAATCCATCAGAAGCACACCGAAAAGGTATTTATTTAATACCGCAAGAACCACTCATTTTTCCGCATATGACTATTGAAGAAAATATATGTATCGGGTTAAAAGAAAAGAAAAAGAAACTAAGAGTACAGATTCAGCAATTGATTAGCAGCTTAGGATGGGATATTGACCTTAATAAACTAGGAGGAACATTATCGATTGCACAACAACAGTTAGTAGAAATCGTTAGAGGATTAATAAGAGAAGCTGAGATTCTTATTCTAGATGAACCAACATCGACATTAACAACACACGAAATTAAGAGTCTTTTTGTGTTGATGAAAAGTTTACAAGAAAAAGGAATTGGGATGATTTATATTACGCATCGCTTTCCAGAAATCTTTGAAATTGCCAACAAAGTAGCAATACTACGTGATGGAATGGTTGTAAGCCAAGGTGATGTATGTGACTATACATATGACATGTTAATGGAGGGACTATTGCCAAAAGGATATAAACAGAAAGAGAAAATAGAAGTAGTTCAAGAGACAGCAAAGACGAAAAAAATATTAGAAGTGGTTGATATAAATGGTCACGCATTCGAAAATATATCATTCACTGTACATGCGGGTGAGGTTGTAGGTGTTGCTGGCATTATAGGATCCGGTAGAACGGAATTAGCAGAAGCGATATTTGGATTGAAAACTATAAAATCAGGGTCTATCTTATTGGGTGGAAAATCAATTGATACGTGTTCTTTGCATAAAAGGCTAGACGAAGGACTAGTTTATGTGCCAGAGGATAGGGCGAGGAATGGAATTTTCTCAATTGCTTCTGTTAAAGAAAATATTGCAGCAGTAAGTTTATATCAAAATAATCGCTTTTTTATAAATCAAGAAAAAGAAAGCGCTTTAGTTAATTCGTTTATAGAACAATTCCGAATTGTTGTACAGAATATGGATGAAGAACTCGCATCTTTATCAGGAGGTAATCAGCAGAAGGTCGTGCTTGCAAAGTATCTCGCATGTAATCCTAAAATTATTATTCTTGATGAGCCGACTCGCGGAATAGATGTGAAAGCGAGGCTTGAAGTGTATGAGACGATAGAAAAAATGAAAAGGAAAGGACTCGCAATTTTATTAATCTCCTCAGATGTTGAAGAAATTGTTCAATTAGTAAATCGTGTATATGTAATGAGAAATGGGCGATTTGTTTCTCATATGGAAAAAGAACAACTGAGTGTGAATGAAGTTACACGCCATGCATACGGAGGTGTAGCGGAATGAAACGTATGTTAAAAATGCATGAAACGTCTATTATACTGTTACTACTAATGTATATAGCTATTGTAGGAATGATAAACCCTAGTTTTATTCAATTTAACTCGTTATCTTTACTGATGAAATCTAGCGTTATTTTAGTCGTGTTAGCAATCGGCCAATCGTTCGTCCTATTTACAAAAAATATAGATGTATCAGTTGGTTCAAGCATGGGGTTAAGTGCAGCAGTTTGCGGAATGATGTTAACGAATGGGTATAGTGCATCCTTGTCGATATTTGCTGCTATTATACTTGGAATCATTATCGGTTTCGTAAATGGTATTGGCGTTGCGATGTTTCGGGTGCCAGCCATTATTATGACATTAGGTATGCTAGGAATTGTTAGAGGTGCGATGTTAATTTTTACAGGCGGTAAGTGGATAGAAAATATTCCAAATGATTTTAAGCAGCTTTCATCTATCGTCATACTTGGTCTGCCGATAATTGTATGGGTTGTTCTTATTATTTTACTACTACTATACTTCTTTTTAAGGAAGGTGCCATTTGGAAGATACTTTTATGCGGTAGGTGATAATGAAGATGGCGCGAGACTTATTGGTATACCTGTTAATAAAGTGAAGATATATGCGTTTATGATTTCAGGTATAAGTGCTGCGCTCGCTGGTTGCATATTTGTTATGAATATCGGGTTCATTCCTAATCAGACAGGTACAGGATTAGAATTACAAGTAATCGCAGCCGCTGTACTAGGAGGAATTCATTTAAAAGGAGGAACAGGATCTTTATTTGGAGCTGCATTAGGAGCATTATTTTTAGAAACTATAAGTAGCTCACTCATCTTTTTAAAAATACCAGCATTTTGGAATAATGCTATTTCAGGTTTTTTATTATTACTTATCATCATATTGGATAGTGTTATGAAAAAATGGAAAGCAGAAAGGAGGATGAACCTATGAAGTATGTATACAGATGGGAAGGGGTTCTAATTGTATTACTTCTTATAGAATTCATTCTCTTTAGTTTTATAAATAGTGATTTTTTAAATATTAGTAATCTCCTTTTTAGTACAAATGATTTCCTATTTATCGCAATTGCGGCGATACCAATGACTTTCGTTATTGTAACAGGAGGAATTGATGTATCGGTCGGCTCAATAATGGGGCTCACTTCGATCTTAATCGGTGTACTTTGGATGAACGGAATACCTATTTTGTTTGCTGTCATAATCGCCCTAATAATTAGTTGTTTAGCAGGCGCTATAAACGGACTCATTATAAAAATGACAGATGTAGAACCACTCGTCGTTACACTCGGAACGATGTTTTTATACGGAGGAATTGCACTCGTCATTTCAGGAGGAGCAGGTGCTTCTGGGTATGAAGGAATAAGCGGTTTACCTGACACATTTGTACAACTGGCAAACGGTAGTTTTATAGGAATACCGAATTTATTATGGCTATTAATCGTATTAACAGTTTTATATACTGTATTATTTCACCGAACTATATACGGGCGCCATGTAAAATTAACAGGTGCGAACGAAAATACAGCAAAATACACCGGGATTAAAACGAAAAAAGTAGTCATTATCGCTTACATACTTTCCGGGTTAGGAGGTGGATTAGGAGGTGCTTTCTTAACCGCATATTTTGGTTCCGCACGTGCTGATATGGGAAGTGAAACAATTTTACCAATCATTACAGCAGTCGTATTAGGCGGGACACTTATAACGGGAGGAAAAGGAAGTATTATTGGTACTGTACTAGCGAGTATTTTTATTGGGCTCATGCAGTATGGCTTGCAAATGACGGGTTTAACAAATGAACAATCCGATGTAGTAATAGGTATTATCCTTATTCTTTCAGTTATTATGAGACATTTCAAATTACATCAATTCTTAGCGGAGAAAAGAAGGAATTTGCATAAGGGGGAAATGTCATGAAGAAAAAACTGGGGATTGTATTGATTGTATGTATTTGTTTAATCGGTTTAATTGCGTGTTCTAGCCAAACGGCAGATAAGAAAAAGGCTGATGATGTGAAATTTGCATTTATTCCGAAATTAACAGGAGTTGGTTTCTTCACATCGGGTGGTGAAGGGGCAAAAGAGATGGGAGATAAGTTAGGCGTGCAAGTGAAGTATGATGGACCGTCTGAAGCGAGCGTATCCGGGCAAGTAAAGTATATAAATAATTTTATTAACCAAAACTATGATGCACTTATGGTTTCCTCTACATCAGTTGATGGTTTATCGCAATCACTACAACGTGCTAAGAAAAAAGGAATGACCGTCTTAACGTGGGATTCTGATGTGAATCCGAAAGACCGTTCTTTTTATATAAGCCAAGGAACACCAGACCAACTTGCTAACTTATTAATTGAAATGACCTCAAAGCAAATTGGAGATAAAGGAAAAGTAGCCTTCTTTTACTCTAGTCCGACAGTAACGGATCAAAACCAATGGGTAACGAAAGCGAAAGAAATTATTAAAAAGAAATATCCGAACTGGGAAATTGTAACGACGCAGTACGGTGAAAATAATGCGCAAAAGTCTTTATCAGTAGGAGAGAATATTTTAAAAACGTATCCTGATATTAATGCAGTCATTTGTCCAGATGCAACGGCACTTCCGGCAATGGCACAAGCAGCTGAAAATTTAAAAATGGATAAAAAGGTTATCGTAACTGGCTTCTCTACACCAAACGTTATGCGTGATTATGTAAAACGAGGAACGGTAGCACAATTTGGTTTATGGGATGTAAAACAACAAGGTGCACTCGCAACGTATGTTGCAAATGAAATTGTTGTAAAAGGGAAGAAGTTAAAAGTAGGGGATAGCTTCGAAGTAAAAGGAATTGGAAAAGTGAAAGTAGAGCCAAACTCCATTCAAGGATATGACTATGAGGCAGAAGGGAACGGAATTATCGTACTACCAGAACGAGTCGTATTTACAAAGGATAATATTGATAAATATAATTTCTAGTAACGAAAAAACGTCCGAATGTATCGGACGTTTTTATTTCTTCATTAGTTATGAACTGTTTCTTTTTCATTTAATCCAAGGGTACGACCTGTAGAAGTGTGAAGGTCTTGGAATAATCTTGGATTTTCTGTTAATGAAATGCCGTAAGAAGGAATCATCTCTTTTATTTTTCCTTCCCATTCTACCATTCGGCTTGGGAAACATTTTTCTAATACTTCAAGCATGACGTGAACGGCAGTAGAGGCACCTGGTGAAGCGCCTAGTAAGGCCGCAATTGAGCCGTCAGCTGCACTTACAACTTCTGTACCGAATTGAAGTGTTCCTTTACCGCCAGCATCAGTATCTTTAATTACTTGTACACGCTGACCAGCAACTACAATATCCCAATCTTCACTTTTTGCGTTCGGAATGAATTCGCGTAATTCTTCCATACGTTTTTCGTGTGATAACATAACTTGCTGAATTAAGTATTTTGTTAGTCCCATTTCTTTTACACCAGCAGCTAACATAGTTAAGACGTTATTCGGTTTTACAGAACCAATTAAGTCAAGGTTTGAACCAGTTTTTAAGAATTTAGGTGAGAAGCCTGCGAATGGTCCAAACAGTAAAGCTTTTTTGTTATCTATATATCTCGTATCTAGATGAGGTACAGACATTGGCGGAGCGCCAACTTTAGCTTTACCGTACACTTTCGCATGATGCTGCTCTACAACCTTTTGGTTTTTACATACCATAAATAGTCCACTTACCGGGAATCCACCGATATGTTTTGATTCAGGGATACCAGTCTTTTGAAGTAGAGGTAGGCTACCGCCACCACCGCCAATAAAGACGAATTTAGCAGTGTGATGCTCAATTTTACCACTATTCATATCGTGTACTTTCACTTCCCACAAACCATTTTTCGTGCGTTTAATGTTTTCGACACTATGTTTGTAGTTTAGCTCGACATTTTTCGTTTTTAAGTAATCAAACAACATTCGTGTTAATGCACCGAAGTTAACATCTGTTCCAGAGTCAATTTTCGTTGCCGCCATAGGCTCATTAGATGTACGACCTTCCATAATGAGTGGAAGCCATTTTTTTAATGTTTCAGGAGAATCGGAAAACTCCATTCCTTGAAACAGTGGATTTTTTGAAAGCGCTTCAAAACGGTTTTTTAGAAACTCAACATTTTTTTCACCTTGTACTAAACTCATATGAGGTAGAGGCATAATAAAATCTTGTGGATTACGAATTAATTTGCTTTTTACAAGATATGCCCAAAATTGTCTTGAAAGCTGGAATTGTTCATTCACTTTTACAGCCTTACCAATATCTATAGATCCGTCAGATTTTTCGGAAGTATAGTTTAGTTCGCATAGCGCAGAATGCCCTGTACCTGCATTATTCCATTCATTAGAGCTTTCTTCCCCGGCACTAGCGAGTTTTTCAAAAACTTTAATTTCCCATTCTGGTGCTAATTCTTTTAGCAATGAGCCTAACGTTGCACTCATAATTCCTGCACCAATTAAGATAACGTCTGTTTTTTGCTGCATGTTGCTCATGATAATCTCTCCATCCCCTATATTGGCAAAAAAGAGTAGGTGTTTACTGTGTCTAAGCCGTAAAAAGAAAACACCGCCTAGGCCCCACCTAGGTATTTACCTTTTTTGTCTCAATTGTATAACCATCTCATACTCTATTATAATAATTAATAGACTAAAATATCTAGTGTTATCTGATAATTTTAAACTATTTAACGTTTTATTCGCCAAAAATCTTATTTAACAAGCTCTTTTAAGGTGATAAATAGAAAAAAATTACAGTTTGAAATTATCTCGAAAAAGCTTACGTATCCAAAAGCGGGTAGAAAGTATACCTTTTTATGGGATTTTTTGTTCTATTTATTGTATGATTATTCTGAGATTTAAAAAGGAGGGATACACATGCGTACACAAGAACAAATCGCAAACTTATTTCGAAATTTTTCAATAAAGGAATGTAAAGGGTCAAGTGACTTATATGAAAACTTAGCAATAAAAATAGCTGAAGATGAGGAAGTACTTACACTATCTTCCTACGCTCAAGCAGGTCAACCAGTCCCAAACTTATTATTAAGTGCAGTACATTATTTATTACTAGCAGGGAAAGAACATCATGTAAAAACGTATTATAGTAGCTTAGTTGAAAATGCTAATACAGATTTAGATCAAGCTTTTGATCATTTTAAAGATTTCTGTAAAATGTACAGAGAGGAAATTATTACTTTATTACAAACGAAACTTGTTCAAACGAATGAAGTAAGACGATGTGCGTACTTATATCCAAGTTTCAGTTACATATTTAACAAAGTGAATAAACCGTTAGCGTTAATAGAAATTGGGACAAGTTCTGGATTACAACTATTTTGGGACCAATATAGCTATTCGTACGGTACAGATGAAACATACGGAAATATAAATTCGAATGTACATGTAACTTCTGAAATAAGAGGGGAGAATGTGCCTCAGTTTTTAAAAGAAAGTCCACCTGTCGTAGAAAGAATCGGACTAGATTTACATGTGAATGATTTACATAGTGCTGAAGATTATTTATGGCTACGTGCACTCATTTGGCCGGAACATAAAGAAAGACTTGAAATGTTTGACGAAGCTGCATCTTTAGTGAAAAATAAATCCGTTCAATTAATAGAAGGAGATGGTGTAGCGTTATTACCATCTATTATTGAACGAATAAGTAGGGATGCTGTTATCTGCATTTTCCATACACATGTCGCAAATCAAATACCTGAACAAGTAAAACGTAAGCTAGAAAAAAAAATCCAAGAAATCGGTGCAAAACGTGATGTATTCCATCTTTATAACAACATGTGGGACCGGGACCTTCATATTGATTATTATATTAACGGAAACGAATATCGTGAAACGGTTGGAGAAACGGAAGGGCATGGGAGATGGTTTAGCTGGAAGCTTGGGAAGAAGCTGCCTTGTTAGTATTTCTTCAAAATAAAAAATAGCTGATGGAGATATTCCATTAGCTATTTTTTATTAAACTGATTGGGAATCAAAGTGATGATTTCATTTTTCTAATGTAATTATTAAATGAGGGATTTCTAAGCCAAGTTGTATATCGGTAACTTTTTTCTTCTCGTTTCAAATAATATTCTATATTCATCTTTCTCAGAATAATCCTCAAATTCATCTTCATTTTTTAGCAATCGTAAGTTTATTTTTGGCGGGAATTGCGACAACTATATAGTGTGAAGAATGGCATAAAACGTTTATAGAAAATAAGGAAACTTATAATATATAGAATTACAAATAAGAATTTGATAGTATTGGAGTAAGGAGTTTTAATAGCAGTATATTAAGTGGTACTAATATACTGTTGCAAATGCTTCCGTAAATTTATGGAAGTATTTGATAGAATTCAAAAAAATATAATGGAGGCTAATATGAAAAAAGTAATTGGCGCAGCAACAGCAACTGTTTTTGGATTGGGAGCATTTACTACAACTGCTACCGCAGAAACAATCGTAACAGCAGATGTACTCAACGTACGTGAAAAACCGACTACGGAATCAAAAGTTGTCGAAAAAGTAAAAAACGGAGAAGAATTAAAAGTCATAAATATTGAAGATGGCTGGTCAAAAATTGAGTTACATGGTAAAGAAGTATTTGTAAGCTCGGAGTTTACAAAAGATATTTACCATGTAACAGCAGATTTATTAAATGTACGTTCTGAATCAAACACGGAATCAGAAATTCTTGGCAGACTGAAAAAAGATGATGTAATTGAATCAACGAACCAAGTAAAAGATGGATGGATACAATTTGAATATAAAGGAAAAACAGCTTATGTAAATGTTTCTTTCTTATCAAGTAAAGCACCAATTGAAAAAAAGGCTGACGAGAAAACGAAGCAAGTAGAGAAAGTACAAAAAACGGTTAAAACTAAGGAAGAAGCTAAAACACAGAAGATAACAAAGGCAAAAGAAACAATAAAACCTAAGGAAGAAGTAAAAGTCCAAGAAGTAGCAAAACCTAAGGAAGAAGTAAAAGTCCAAGAAGTAGTAAAACCTAAGGAAGAAGCAAAAGTCCAAGAAGAAGCAAAACCTAAGGAAGAAGTAAAAGTCCAAGAAGTAGTAAAACTTAAGGAAGAAGTAAAAGTCCAAGAAGTAGTAAAACCTAAGGAAGAAGTAAAAGTCCAAGAAGTAGTAAAACCTAAGGAAGAAGTGAAAGTCCAAGAAGAAGCAAAACCTAAGGAAGTAGTAAAACTTAAGGAAGAAGTAAAAGTCCAAGAAGTAGTAAAACCTAAGGAAGAAGTGAAAGTCCAAGAAGAAGCCAAAGCGAAAGAAGAAGAAGCAAGAGAAATAGCCAAAGCTAAGGAAGAAGAAGAAGCAAGAGAAATAGCCAAAGCTAAGGAAGAAGAAAAAGCAAGAGAAATAGCCAAAGCTAAGGAAGAAGAAAAAGCAAGAGAAATAGCCAAAGCTAAGGAAGAAGAAAAAGCAAGAGAAGAAATAAAAGCAAAAGAAGAGTCTAAAAATAACAACCAGTCTGCTAAACGTGAATTAACGGTGGTGGCGACAGCATATACTGCTGATCCAAGTGAAAATGGTACATATGGTGGACGCGTTTTAACTGCGATGGGGCATGATTTAACGGCTAATCCGAATATGAGAATTATCGCAGTTGATCCGAAAGTAATCCCATTAGGATCTAAAGTATGGGTAGAAGGTTATGGAGAAGCAATCGCTGGAGATACCGGAAGTGCAATTAAAGGTAATCGCATTGATGTATTAATGGGTTCAAAAAGTAAAGCGATGAATTGGGGAAGACAAACTGTTAAAGTGAAGATTTTATAATAAATCTAATAACATAATGAAAATAAGACTGACATATTCTGTCGGTCTTATTTTCGTACCATAATATCATTAAGAATCGCATCAAATATATCTTTTTGCGTGAAGTTATCTGTAAAAATAGTTTCGTTAGCAACTTCAATTGTATCGTGTGGATTATACCATTTTTCTAGGGAATCCTCCCCAAATTCATGCCGCTTTTCCCTTGTGTTATGTCGTCGAATCGTTTCTTTTAACGATAAATCAAAGTAATATGTATACGCGTTTCCTTCAAAGTAATGTATTAATTCTTTTAACATTTCACCGTATCTTCGACTGTTTAAAATACCTTCTAAAATAACAAACTCACATTTTCCTTTTCCGTACTTTGTAATTTCAAATAGTAAATCATGTGATAAATTCCCCATCGTGTCGTGTACTCTAAGCATATCTCTACGTACAACATCCTGTGATACCAAAAGTGTACCTTGTCCGAAATGTTCTTGTAGTTGCTTTGCGATTGTTGTTTTACCGCTTGCGGAGTTTCCTCTAAGGATGATTAATGTTGATTTATGTATAGGATTAGACATAGTGAATTCCCCCAGCATGAATGATTATATAGAAAATTTTAACAAATAAACTGTGGAAAGTGTATAATTAATAAGATGGAAATAAAAAGGTGGGAGTTAGATGGAACATGAATTAAATAAGACGCAGCCAATTTGGAAACGGGCATGGTTTCGCTATCTAGGGGCATTTGTAATTGTTCAATTACTATTTATTATTTGTGAGATTACAGGATGGGCACCAAATTTTAAGCCAAGTGGAGAGTTTTTTAATAGAATTTTACATTCTAAATTTTTCACGGAATGGTTCACTCCATATGAAATTCCTCAATTTAATGTGTTTACAGCACTTTTTGCGATTACATTGTTACCATACGCATTAATAGGTGCAATGAAAGATTTCACAAAAAGGAAAAATATAAATAACTAAAAAGAGGTATTATATGCTATTTCAAAAAGATAATGTATCGGTTCGGTACGTAAAAGAAGAGGATGCACCAATCATTTCAAAATGGTTAACAGAACCAGAAGTCCTGCAATATTACGAAGGACGAGATAATCCGCAATCTGTAGAAATGGTACTGAATCATTTTATACATAATCCAAATAGTTATGAAAAAAGATGTTTAATAGAGTGTGAGGATGTGCCAATTGGTTATATTCAAATGTACCCAATTGATTCTGAGTGGAAAACATTATATGGCTATGAAGCGTCACAAAATGTATGGGGAATGGATCAATTTATCGGAGAGCCGACTTATTGGGGAAAAGGCATTGGAACAAAATTTGTTAAGGCCGCAATTACATACATTTTGAGCGAAATAGGAGCAGAAGCAATCGCAATGGACCCGAAAGTAAATAATGAACGTGCAATAAAGTGTTATGAAAAATGCGGATTTAAAAAGGTGAAGATTTTAAAGGAACATGAACTGCATGAAGGGGTATTAGAAGATTGTTGGATGATGGAATATAAACGTATAGAGGATAGGTGATAAAAGTGAAGGCGCTACTTGTATTAGATATGCAGAAGGGGATTTTAGAGTGCAAAGATTTTTCAGTTGAAAAAGAGTTCATTGCAAATGTTTTAAAACAATTTAAGGCGGAGAATGAACCTATTATTTTCTTAAAACACCGAGATGATAATCCAGATAGTACATTGTATTATGAATCAACTGGAAGTGAATTAGTAGAAGAATATACAGGGTTTGCGGATTATATAGCCGAGAAGACAACACCTAGTGCGTTTAAAGATACAGGTGTTGAAGATATATTAACGAAACATAAAGTTGATCATGTTGTTATCGTTGGATTTAATATGGAATTCTGTTGTTTATTTACAAGTATCGCTGCTTTTGAAAAAGGCTATAAAGTTACGCTTATTGAAGATGCGACGGGAACCGCTAACAATGAAGAAGTATACGAAATGCCTGGATTAGATATAAAGGACTTCGTCGGATCAATCTTGAATTGGTCCAATGTAATTGAAGTACTATATTATGATGAATATGTAGAGGCCTATACAAACAAAGGGGGCTACGCGATATGAAAAAGGCATTAATCGTAATCGATGTGCAAGCAGGTATGTATACAGCAGGAATGCCAGTACATAATGGGGAAAAGTTTTTAGAAATATTGCAAGAGCTTATTGGAGAATGCCGTTCAAATGATATTCCGGTAATTTATGTGCAACATAACGGACCGAAAGACCATCCGTTAGAAAAGGGTACAGATGGTTGGAAGGTACATGAGGCGATTGCTCCACTAGAAGGAGATTGTGTTGTTGAAAAAACGACCCCAGATTCATTCCACAAGACGAATCTAAAAGAATTATTGCAAGACAGGGGAATCGATCATGTTATCATTTCAGGAATGCAAACAGAGTACTGTGTGGATACGACAACGCGCAGAGCGTTTAGTGAAGGGTATAAAGTAACGTTAGTGAGCGATGCGCATAGTACGTTTGATACAGAAGTGTTACGTGCTGAAGACATTGTGAAGCATCATAACATAGTGTTTGGAGCGTTTGCTGATGTTATTCCGTTAAAAGATTTGAAAGCGACTGCCTCTAAATAAGAGGCGGTTTTTTTATATGAAGTAGTGTCAAATATTATTGTTATGGCGATATCTTGAAATAATCAAGTATATTTTTCGAGATACGATAAATACGTTTGAAATATCGTTCGTATAATTTCATGTACTATAATGAAAACTTAAAAAAGGAGCACCACAAAATTAAAAAGGGCGCTCCTGCATCAACATATTACTTCTTTTTATCTTTATCCAATATATTCTGCTCTTCAGCAAACTCCGTACCATATGCAAAGCGGCGATTAATATGAATATTATCGTTGTGGTGCCTTGTGCGGGAGCTAGAGAAGCGATGAACGATTACTTCTGATAATGTAAAGACAATCGCGGAAAGAATACTTCCCCATGCAATTTGCATATAGTTGTCTAATAATATATTACCAAAAATCCATACGCTTAAATATGTTAGTAAAAAATCCGACATAATGGCACCAGTATTGCCAATTCGATTTAAAATAATTTTATCAACGAACATATAAGATACGATTGTAACGAAGAGACTGAACGAAATAATTTGGACGAACGTTGCTGGGAAAAATAAAGCGAGTCCAATACTAAATGCGATAATGCACGATATAAACTTGATAAGTACTACAGTAAAACCATTCAATATTTACACCTCCGATTTATACATAGTTTTACAATAAAATTAGGAGTTCATACATTGTAACGAATATATTTACATAAAACTTTTTCACGTTCGTTTTTGTCTAAATATTAAAAAAACAAAGAAAAAATGTTATAGTAAAATGAGAGTATATGACATTTTTAGGTAAGGGGGAATCCTGGGTGTGGATTACTTCAGAAGTAGAAATTCCAGACGAGTTAATTGATCATCTTGAACAAGGAAAGTTAGTATTATTTGTTGGAGCGGGAGTTTCTATGAAAGGGAAATCAAACTTACCGAATTTTGATGATCTTGTTGATGAAATTGCGAAAACGTTATATGTAGAAACACGTGAAATAACAGAACCACATGATTATTATCTTGGTAAAATTGCGAAATCAAAAGATGTACATCAAGTTGCAAGAGATTTAGTTCATATTGAAAAGTCAAAGCCGAATCCGCTTCATTATGCGATTCCGAGGTTGTTTCCTTTAGACACAGAAGTTCGTATTGTAACGACAAATTTTGATCGACATTTTACAACTGCGATAAAAGAAATGAATAGAGAATTAAACGTATATTACGCACCTGCATTACCTACAGGTAGAGCTTTTAAAGGACTCGCTTACATACATGGCAATATAGAACAAGAGAAAGAAGCATTAATTTTAACAGATGGTGATTTTGGAAGGGCTTACTTGACGGAAGGGTGGGCAAGAAGGTTTTTAGTTGATTTATTCTCGAATTATACTGTTTTGTTCGTTGGATATAGCCATAATGACCCAGTAATGAAATATTTAGCAACTGGTTTACCACCAAGTACAAGGCGTTATGCATTTGTCGCACAAGGGGAAAACACGTACCATTGGGAGCATTTAGGAATACGACCAATCGTGTATCCGAATAAAGGGAATAATCATCAGTCTCTCGTTAAAGCAGTGAAACGATGGGCTGAGTTAATGGGTGATAATTATATTACGAAACGAATGCGAATTCGTGATATAGTAACAGTTCCGCCGTCAGTAGAGCAGGAACAATTATCATACATAAAACAATCTATAAAAAAAATTGAAACAGTCCGCTACTTCGTTGAATTTGCTCACGATTATGAATGGGTGGAATGGCTTGAAGCGGAAGGGAAATTACAAAATTTATTTTTAATTACATCAAACTATAACGAGGTAGATGAATTACTTGCAAAATGGTTAGTGGAACAATTTCTTTTTAGTCACCAAAAAGAATTATTTCAATTGATTTTTAAAAATCACTCTAAAATATCTCCTTTATTATGGAGAACAATTTGTAGCTACTTAAACGAAACGAAAATGAAAATGGACCCGTTGTTGTTTGCAAGATGGACACTGCTTTTAGTAGAAACAGCTGAAAAGGATAGTAAATCGATCGAAACAATTTCTTACTTGCTGCAAAAATGTTCTTTTCCTGAGCATAAAGAAATCACTTTATTGTTATTAACGTTTATTTTGGACGGAAAACTTAAGTTGAAGCGTGAAAGAAAGTGGGGAAATGATACCGGGGAATCAATAGAACTTGAGGAGTCGAGTCGTTTACCTGTGTCTATATTTTCTTATGTGGAGCAAATTTGGAATGAAAAGATGAAACCGTATATTTCTTATTACGCCGTTCCAATTATGATGATGGGAATGGAGAAGATGCGGATGTTATCACTGAGGCAAACGGCACTGAAAAAAAGGGATAAGGAAGATGTGGAAAAAGGGTTTCAGCAAAATGATCTTGCATTTTTAATTCAAATTGTAAAAGAATGTTTAGCCTATCTATGTGAAAACAATGAGAAAAAAGCAAATTATTATATTACAGAAATGATAGAAGCCAACAGCATACTTCAAAACCGAATTGCAATTGATGCGATGAATAAAAATATTTTTGTTAGCGCCGATGAGAAAATAAAATGGTTGTTACAGGAAGAAATTCTTTTAGATGTCACGTATAAACACGAAGTTTTTCAACTTATAAAAAATCATTACGCACTCTCTTTAGAAAAAACAAAAGAAGAAGTCATTCAAATTGTACTGAAGGATCTTGCAGAGGAGAGGGCATTTGATGTTTGTTTCGTTTTAGATTTATTATTCAAATGTGATACAAATAGTCCATCTACAGCAAAAGGTTATGAGTTAATGAAGCAAAAACATCCTCACTTTCATTCTGATCGATACAGTGTACAAAAGAAAGAGGCCACAGAACAAAGTATTACTTGTAATGTAACTGCCGATGGATTATTGCAGCTAAAAGATGAGGAAATTATGAAACAAGTTCGCCAATTTTCTCAAGACGGTGTGTTTGAACAACGTCATTTTTTAGAGATGTTATCGAAAGCATGTAAATTGAATACAGAATGGAGCATTTCATTTGCTTATCAATTAGTAGGTATGCACGAAATAAGTAATGAAGTTTGGTTTGTTTGTATTAGAGAGTGGCGAAATAACCGAGGACTGACAAATGAACAAATACAAAAAGTTATTCCTCTGTTGCAGAAATTCGTTAGAAATACCGATTTTCATTGGTTAATTAGTAGCTTTCTATATGAAATTAGTAATCGATTAGAAGAGTTAGAGGAAAATAGTATACGCAATGTGAAACGGTTTGCTTTTTCGGTATTCCCTCAAGTAATGAAAAGTGATACGGATTTTAAGCTTGGAAAACAAGATTTTTACAATGAATCGATTCAGCATCCTGTTGGGAAAATGACAGCTGTATTATTAAAACTGTTATCATATGATCATTTATACGATCGTAATGTGTATGAATATTTATTTTTATTTGAAGAACAAGTAAGAATTAGTACAGAACGGACAAATTTTATGTTAGCGCGTTTAGTAGCAGATATTACATTTCTTTATCATATTGAGAAGCAATGGTGCCGAAAATATTTGTTACCGTACTTAGAGTTAAAGAAGGAAAATGAGATTACGAAATATGCATGGGCCGGCTTATGTTACACGCAAATCAATTTACCTCTATTTACAGAAATGAAGCGATTTATTAAGTATGCAGTAGAACATTTGGAAGTATTACATCCGCATACGAGGGAAGCTTTCTTAAAATGGCTCAGTTTTGTATTTATTAAATGTGTACTGTATTGGGAGCAAAAAACAGACTGGTTATACCCTTTACTGATACGAGAAAACGAAGAGAATAAAATTAAATTTATGCAGTTTTTATGTTATTACGTCAAAACGTTAAGTGCAAAAGAACAACAAAAATTTTGGGCAGCTTGGCTCAGTATATTTTTGCGAGAACGACCAAAAATGGGTGAAATCACAGCTAGAGAATATGTAATGCTTATACGTATTATTTTATTTATGGATGAAATAGTAGAAAGAGGATTATCTATCATTTGTAAAACATTTTTGGACCTGGGTAGAAAAGGAAATCAAACGGAGTTAAAACAGTTACTTAATGAAATACTTCAAAAAACAGAGAGTATAAAAATGTATAAAGAATTGTATGCAAATATATTTTTCACCTTACTGCAAACGCTGCAAGAGGCTGATATACTTGAAACTGAAATTATTCAAATAAAAGAAGTATTAGTCCGATATGGGATAGAAAAATATGTATTAAATGCAATAGATAATGAGATAATTCGCATCGGAATTGCTATGGGGAATTTACAAGAAGAAATGTAGGACGAAAGTGGATTTTTAAAAAATATATAAAAAGTTGTTGACAGTGTTTTGAAAAGCGTTCTATAATACGAATCATACTTATTCAATTTCAAAAAACATTTGAATAAACAAAGTGCAATGAAGAGATCACAGTAGTGGTTAGTCTTACTGTAACAGAGAGCTGGTGGTTGGTGTGAACCAGTACAGGGATAATCATGAATTACAGTCTTGGAGCATCTTTTTCGTAGTAAAGATAGTATTGTCTTTATGAAGAAAAAGCGGTCAATTGATCGTTAACAGTGAAGAGAGGTAGACGGAAAGATAGTCTACAACTAGGGTGGTACCGCGATAAATATCGTCCCTACTGATTTATTCAGTAGGGACTTTTTGTATTTTAGTGGCCCAACTTGAAAATTAAATATGTATGCGTTGAAAGGAAAAGCAGTAGTTGTTGTTTCCCTGTAACAGAGAGCTGGTGGTTGGTGCGAACCAGTACAAAAACAAGAGCGAATTACAGTCCTAGAGCATCTTTTTCGTAGTAAAGATAGTATTGTCTTTATGAAGGGAAAGACGGTCAATTGATCGTTAACAATGAAGAGAGGTAGACGAAAGAAGTCTACAACTAGGGTGGTACCGCGATAAATATCGTCCCTACTGATTGGATCAGTAGGGCTTTTTTGTACAAAAAAAGTGGTTTTTTTAACTAGTAGATAGTGTCTTTGTACTAATTATTAGTTTAAAATAAAAAGAGGTATCGATTCCACTTTAAATTTGTATAATTGACCAGTTCAGAAAATAGAGAATTTTTCATTCTCTTACTATACTTTTAAAACATTAGAGGAGGATTTCCAAATGGCAAATCATGAATTAGATCAATTACGTAAACAGGTAGATGAAATTAACTTACAACTATTACACCTTTTAAACAAACGTGGTGAAATCGTTCAAAAAATTGGGGAGCAAAAGCAAGTACAAGGTACGAAACGTTTTGATCCAGTACGTGAGCGTGAAGTACTTGATATGATCGCTGAGAATAACGAAGGACCATTCGAAACGTCAACGGTTCAACATATTTTCAAAACAATCTTCAAAGCTAGCTTAGAATTACAAGAAGATGATAACCGTAAAGCATTACTAGTATCACGTAAAAAGAAACAAGAAAACACAATTGTTGATGTAAAAGGTGAATTGATTGGTAACGGAACACAAACGTTCATTATGGGACCTTGTGCGGTAGAAAGCTTAGAGCAAGTTCGCCAAGTAGGGCAAGCAATGAAAGACCAAGGCTTAAAATTAATGCGCGGTGGTGCTTTCAAACCGAGAACATCTCCATACGATTTCCAAGGTTTAGGAGTAGAAGGATTACAAATTTTACGCCAAGTAGCAGATGAGTTCGACTTAGCGATCATTAGTGAAATTTTAAATCCAAACGATGTTGAAATGGCATTGGACTACGTTGATGTAATTCAAGTTGGTGCACGTAACATGCAAAACTTCGATTTACTACGAGCTGTAGGTAAAGTTAACAAGCCAGTATTATTAAAACGTGGATTAGCAGCAACAATTGATGAGTTCATTAATGCAGCGGAATACATCATTGCACAGGGTAACGACCAAATTATTCTTTGTGAGCGCGGTATCCGCACATACGAAAGAGCAACACGTAACACATTAGACATTTCAGCAGTACCGATTTTAAAGAAAGAAACACATTTACCAGTTGTTGTTGACGTAACGCATTCAACTGGACGTAGAGATTTATTATTACCAACTGCGAAAGCAGCACTTGCAATTGGTGCAGATGCAGTAATGGCTGAAGTACACCCAGACCCAGCAGTTGCATTATCAGATTCTGCACAACAAATGGATATTCCAGAATTCCATAAATTCATGGAAGAGTTAAAAGGATTCAAAAATAAATTATCTTAATTCCATATCATATATGCGCTGAAGAGGAAACAGTAGTGCTTATCTCCCTGTTAAAGAGAGCTGATGGTCGGTGTAAATCAGTACAAAGGTAAGCATGAATTACAGCCTTGGAGCATCTTTTCCACCTAGTTTTGGAGGGAAAGACGGTCTTTAGGATCGTTAAAGAAGAGAGGTAGACGAAAGAAGTCTACAACTAGGGTGGTACCGCGATAAACATCGTCCCTACTGAGCGCTCAGTAGGGACTTTTTTGTACAAAAAAATAGTAAAGGGGCAAGAGAAATGAGATACATTACAGCTGGAGAATCACATGGACCGCAGTTAACAGTTATTTTAGAAGGTGTACCAGCAGGTTTAACGCTGGCGGCGGAACATATTAATAAAGAATTATTAAGAAGACAAAAAGGGCACGGACGCGGAAGACGTATGCAAATTGAAACAGATACAGTTGAAATTGTAAGTGGTGTTCGTCATGGTATGACACTTGGCTCACCGATTACGTTAATCGTAAAAAATGATGATTTCAAACATTGGACGAAAGTAATGGGTGCAGAGCCAATTTCGGAAAAAGAAAGTCAAGAAATGAAGCGTACAATTACGAAACCACGTCCAGGGCATGCGGATTTAAATGGAGCAATTAAATACGGTCACCGTGATATAAGAAACGTACTAGAGCGCTCATCTGCAAGAGAAACGACAGTTCGTGTAGCTGCTGGTGCGGTTGCGAAACAAATTTTAAAAGAATTAGGTGTAGAAATTGCAGGACATGTACTTGAAATTGGTGGAGTAAAAGCAAAACATATTTCTAACTTGTCAATTGAAGAAATTCAAACAATTACTGAAAACTCACCAGTTCGATGTTTAGATAAAGAAGTAGAACAAGAGATGATGGATGCGATTGATAATGCAAAAAGTAGCGGAGATTCAATCGGCGGCATTGTAGAAGTCATTGCAGAAGGCATGCCAATTGGCGTTGGTAGTTACGTTCATTACGATCGTAAATTAGATGCAAAACTTGCTGGTGCGATTATGAGTATTAATGCATTTAAGGGTGCTGAAATTGGCATTGGTTTTGAAGCAGCAAGACAGCCAGGAAGTAAAGTGCACGATGAAATTTTATGGGATGAAGAACAAGGATACACGAGAAAAACGAATAATGCCGGCGGTTTAGAAGGTGGTATGACAACGGGAATGCCAATTGTCGTAAGAGGTGTAATGAAACCAATACCTACATTATACAAACCGTTAGCAAGTGTTGATATTGATACGAAAGAAGCATTCCAAGCGAGTATTGAAAGATCTGATAGCTGTGCAGTACCAGCAGCAGGTGTAGTAGCCGAATCTGTTGTAGCATGGGAACTTGCACATGCACTAGTCGAACAATTCGGAAAAGATCGTATGGAGTTAATTCAGAAAAACATTACGCAACATAATAAATACGCAAAAGAATTTTAATAAAAAGGTGGTTTTAACATGCAAGTAAAAGATCAACTATCATCATTACAACCATATAAACCAGGTAAATCACCTGAACAAATGAAAGAAGTGTACGGAGATCATGCGTTTGTGAAATTAGCATCCAATGAGAATCCATTCGGCTGTTCACCACGTATTTTAGATGAGTTGCAAAAATCGTGGTTGGACCATGCTTTATATCCTGACGGAGGTGCTACAACGCTCCGTCAAACAATTGCAAATAAGTTACATGTGCAAATGGAACAAGTACTTTGCGGTAGTGGTTTAGATGAAGTCATTCAAATAATAAGCCGTGCAGTACTCAAAGCAGGAGATAACATCGTAACGGCTGGGGCAACATTCCCGCAGTACCGTCATCATGCAATTATAGAAGGTTGCGAAGTGAAGGAAGTTGCGTTAAATAACGGTGTATACGACTTAGACGAAATTTCTTCAGTAGTAGATAACAATACAAAAATCGTATGGATTTGTAACCCGAACAATCCAACAGGCACATATGTGAATGACCGAAAATTGACTCAATTCATTGAAGGGATTAGTGAAAATACGTTAATTGTCATTGATGAAGCGTACTATGAATACGTAACAGCAAAAGATTTCCCAGAGACATTACCGCTTTTAGAAAAACATAAAAATATTCTTGTGCTTAGAACATTTTCTAAAGCGTACGGATTAGCTTCTTTCCGCGTTGGATATGCGGTTGGACATGAAGAATTAATCGAAAAATTAAATGTTGTTCGTTTGCCATTTAACGTATCTTCATTAGCGCAAAAAGCAGCGACGATTGCTTTTGGTGATGACGAGTTTATTGAAGAAATAGTTCGTGTGAATACAGAAGGTTTACGACAATACGAAAGTTTCTGTAAGGAAAATGAAATTCCATTTTATCAGTCACAAACAAATTTCATCTTCTTGCCAGTAGAAAATGGTGGAGAGATTTATGAAGCTTGCGCACACGCAGGATTTATTATTCGTCCGTTCCCGAATGGTGTCCGCATCACAGTCGGAACAAGGGAGCAAAATGAAGGAGTGATTTCAGTGTTACAACAACACTTTGAAAATAAAAAAAGAAAGTCTCGAGATGAGGCAAATGCGTAAACAGGTAGTATTAATTGGAACGGGTTTAATCGGAGGTTCTCTCGCATTAGCAATTAAGAAAGAGCACGATGTAACGATAACAGGTTATGATATATTTCAAGAACAAGTAGAGCGTGCAAAAGAATTACACGTAGTAGATGAAATAGCAGTAGATTTACAACATGCATGTGAAGAGGCACATTTAATTGTTTTTGCTTCACCAGTTGAAGAAACGAAGAAGTTATTACACAAATTAGCGTCATTTCGTTTACGAAAAGATGTTATTGTAACCGATGTTGGTAGCACAAAAGGCACGATTATGAATGAAGCAGAAGCTTTATTTTCAAAGGAAATTTCTTTCATTGGTGGACATCCAATGGCAGGTTCTCATAAAACGGGAGTTGAAAGTGCAAAAGCGCATTTATTTGAAAATGCATTTTACATTTTAACACCAATGAATCATGTGCCAAATGAACATGTGGAAGAGTTAAAAGATTGGTTAAAAGGAACAGGGTCACATTTCCTTGTTTTAAATACAGAAGAACATGATTATGTAACAGGGATTGTAAGTCATTTCCCGCATCTTATTGCCGCTGGATTAGTAAAGCAAGTGGAGAAACATGCAGGAGATAATCCACTCATTCATCAATTAGCTGCCGGAGGGTTTAAAGACATTACCCGCATCGCATCTAGTAGCCCGAAAATGTGGAGTGATATTGTTAAGCAAAATCGTGAGCATTTAATGGTATTATTAAAAGAGTGGATCTCTGAAATGGAAGACTTATATGATACAGTTTCTACCGGAGATGCAGGCGAGATTCAAAACTATTTTGCAGAAGCGAAAGAATACCGTGACTCTTTACCAGTACGAAAGAGAGGGGCAATTCCTGCCTATCACGACTTATACGTCGATGTTTTAGATAAAGTAGGGGCATTGGCTCATATTACGAGTATTTTGGCTCGCGAGGAAATTAGCATAACGAACTTGCAAATATTAGAAGCGCGTGAGGGATTGCTTGGGGTATTACGTATTAGCTTCCAACGAGAAGAAGATCGTACGAAAGCAAAGCTAGCGCTTGGAGAAGAAAAATACCAAACGTATGAAACAATTTAAATGAGAAGGTGAGAACGTGAAGGAAAGAACGATACAACCTGTTAATAACGGATTAAATGGCAATATTAAAATTCCAGGAGATAAATCGATTTCTCACCGCGCTGTTATGTTCGGCGCGATTGCAGAAGGAAAAACAACAATTAAAGGTTTCTTGCCCGGTGCAGATTGTTTAAGTACAATTTCTTGTTTTAAAGAAATGGGAGTAGACATCGTGCAAAACGGTGATGAAGTCACTGTAGTTGGTAAAGGATTAGAAGGTTTACAAGAACCGAAAGCTGTATTAGATGTTGGTAATTCTGGTACAACTATACGTTTAATGTCAGGAATTTTAGCAAATACACCATTTTTCTCTTGTGTACAAGGTGATGCATCTATTGCAAAAAGACCGATGAAACGTGTAACGAATCCATTAAAACAAATGGGTGCGAACATTGATGGGCGCGAAGAAGGAACGTTTACACCGCTAACAATACGTGGTGGAGATTTAAAAGCAATTGAATACACTTCGCCGGTAGCAAGCGCACAAGTAAAGTCAGCTATTTTACTTGCTGGACTTCGTGCAGAAGGTGTAACAGCTGTTACAGAACCACATATTTCCCGCGATCATACGGAAAGAATGCTTGAAGCATTTGGCGTTAAAGTAACTCGCGAAGGAAAGACAGTGAAACTAGCAGGTGGACAAAAGTTAACAGCGACAGACGTTCAAGTGCCCGGTGACGTATCATCAGCTGCCTTTTTCTTAGTAGCAGGTGCAATTATTCCAAATAGTAAACTAGTATTAGAAAATGTAGGGATGAATCCAACTCGTACAGGTATTATTGATGTTTTAGAGAAAATGGGTGCTACGTATACTGTAGAGCCAATTAACGAAGGAGCATCAGAACCAGCTGCAAACATTACAATTGAAACATCTTCATTAAAAGGAATCGAAATCGGCGGAGATATTATCCCTAGATTAATCGATGAAATTCCTGTTATCGCCTTAGCGGCAACGCAAGCAGAAGGAATTACAGTAATTAAAGATGCACACGAATTAAAAGTAAAAGAAACGAACCGTATTGATACAGTCGTAGCCGAATTAACGAAACTAGGTGCTCGCATAGAAGCAACTGAAGACGGGATGATTATTTACGGGAAATCAGTTTTAAAAGGAAATACAGTTAATAGTTATGGCGATCACCGCATCGGAATGATGCTTGCGATTGCCGGCTGTCTGGCAGAAGGAAAAACAACAATTGAAGACGCAGAAGCAGTAGGTGTATCATACCCTACATTCTTCGAAGAACTTCAAAAGTTAGCTAAATAAAGTGAAACTTTAATCAGTGGGGGGTTCTTCATCCCCCACTGATTATTAGTTGAACCAATCGGGCTTTTACGGGCAGTTGATCCCCTACCTAAATTCTTTGCTTTCGCTGAATTTTGAGGTGGGGGTCTTACTGCCCGTTAAAGCGGGATAAAGTAAGGAGAAGCAGATGCAAGATGTATCTGCTTTTTTATATTGAATTTGTGTCGTCAAGTCAATATAATTTCATTCACCGCACTCTAATGTTTCGAATTATGGTACAATTCAAATAAATAAAGGAGGGGAAATATATGAACGTTATACGATTAAAAGAAGATAAATTTAGAGAAGCATTACGCTTATCAGAATACGCTTTTCAATATAAAGTAGAAGAGGAACGAATGCAGCAGCAACTTACAAGAATGAAGGAAAGTCATGAAGTATACGGTATTATGGAAGGTGAGGACTTAGCGGCAAAACTACACCTTATTCCGTTTCATATTTACATAGGAAAAGAAAAATTTAAAATGGGTGGCGTTGCAGGGGTAGCGACATATCCAGAATACAGAAGAAGCGGGTATGTGAAAGAATTGCTTCAACACTCACTACAAACGATGAAAAAAGATGGATATACAGTATCGATGCTACATCCATTTGCTGTTGCATTTTACCGTAAATATGGCTGGGAACTTTGTGCGGATCTTCTTGTGTGTCATATGACAAAGAGTGATTTAGTTATGAAAAAACAAGTGAATGGTACTGTGAAACGTTTCAGTAAAGAACATCATCCAGAAGAGGTCGAGAAGCTTTATGAAACATTTGCAGAACGTTTTTCTGGTATGCTAATTCGCAATGAAAAATGGTGGTTACAAGTAGTTTATGATGATTTAACATTAGCAATTTATTACGATAAAGATAAAACGGCAGCAGGCTACATGTTATATAAAATTGAAAACAACAAAATGATAGTAGAAGAATTTGTTCCACTGCATAATGAAGCACGAAATGGTCTATGGAACTTTATTTGCCAGCATGATTCTATGATTAAAGAACTTGAAATGACAGTAAGTAAAAACGAACCGTTGTTATATACATTGCAAGAACCACGTGTGAAAACAGAAATAAAACCATATTTTATGGGAAGAATTGTAGATGTAGAGCAGTTTTTAAAACAGTATGAGTTAAACTGGAACAATGTACAACAAGAAGTCATTTTACATATTACAGATTCATTTGCACCGTGGAATAATGTATCGGTGAGACTTGTAAATTATGAAGTAACAATTATAGAAGAACCAATGGATAAAGGAATCAAGCTAGATATAAATGCACTATCTACAATATTGCTTGGATACAAACGCCCATTAGAACTAAATGAATTAGAATTAATTAGCGGAAGCGAAGAGGAAATACGGGCATTTGAGAATGTAGTACCAGTGCACAAGCCGTTTATTTATGATTTCTTTTAATTTGCATATAAGATGGAGTTGTTTCGAACAAAATTTGGGGATAGCTCCATCTCATCTTATTAATTTTTGTCGGTAAGTCGATATATCCTGAAAATCGCTGATATAATTGTATTCACAAACAAGGGAATAAAATCGCAACTATACATTGTCATGCACTTGACTTTTATTCCCTGTAATTTATAATTGAAAACGGAATGAATTTTCATTCCTGAAAATAGAGGTGGAAAAAATGGCTAAAAACAAACAAGAGGATATTTTTGATGCTGCGATGCAACTTTTTGCAGAGCGTGGTTACGATGGTACGACAATTCCAATGATCGCTGAAAAAGCAAATGTCGGTGCGGGTACTATTTATCGCTATTTTGAAAATAAAGAGGCGCTTGTTAACTCATTATTTTCAAAAAGTATGTTACAGCTTTCTGAAATGATAAAAACGGATTTTCCTGTTGAAGCAAATATTCGTGAACAGTTTAGTCATACGTATAACCGTTTATTTGAATTTGCGAGAAACAATGTGGATGCTTTTTTATTTACAAATTCTCACTGCGATAGTTATTTTCTTGACGAACAGAGTAAGAAAATATTTGACGATTTTATAGGCTTCTTTATGAATATTATTGAAGATGGAATCGCAAAAGGTTTTCTTCGTCCATTGCCTCCAGTTGCTTTAATTATTATTGTATATCAACCGTTAGAAAAATTAACGAAAGTAATTGCAACAGGGCAATTAGAATACTCGAAAGAGTTAGTAAAAGAATTGGAAGAAAGCTCTTGGAACGCTATTAGAATCATCTGATTCTATAGCTTTATAAGGACAGGAATGAATATTCATTCCGGAAAGACTAGTTTAATAGAGTTTATAAAATAATGTAATAGAATGATAGGAATGAATATTCATTCCGTAACTAACGTAAAATTTTAATCGCGGGAGATGATGCAAATGAGCAAGCTGAAAAATTGGAGAAGTTTATCTTTTCTATTGTGGATAGTTATTACCATTACAATGATCGTAACGATGCCTAATATGGATAAATTAGTGAAAGAAAAAGGGCACATTACGATTCCTAATACAGAACAAAGTAGTATTGCTGACAAAATGATAAAAGAAATGGATAAAGATGGGACAGAAAAGTATGACATTATAGTTGTTTTTAATAGTGGTAGTAAAACAGCTTTAACGACTGAGCAAAAAGAGGAAATAATAAAAACAATCAACGCTTTGCAAAATGAAAAAGAACAATTAGGAATTAAAGAAGTTGTTTCACATTTAGATAATAAAGAATTAGAGAACCAATTCGTTTCTAAAGATAATACGACTATTTTAACGCAAATATCAATAGACAAAAAGCATGGTGAAATATCGAAAGTTACAAATAACCTTCATAATAAAGTGAAAACGAAAGGGGTAACAACGTACTTAACAGGAAGTGATTTAATCGCGGGAGATTTTCTTACATCTTCTCAAGAGGGAGTGAAAAAGACTGAAGTTATTTCAATCATTTTCATTCTTGTAATATTAATCATTGTATTCCGTTCACCTATTGTTCCAATTGTTTCTCTTCTTACTGTTGGGATATCATATTTAGTTTCAATGGGGATTATTGCTCATTTAGTAGATCAATTTAATTTTCCATTTTCTAACTTTACACAAGTGTTTGTAGTTGTTGTCCTGTTTGGGGTTGGAACAGACTATAACATTTTATTATTTACGAGATTTAAAGAAGAATTAAGTAAACAAGAAAACGCATTTTTGGCTACGAAAGAAACATTTAAATCGGCAGGGAAAACCGTTTTATATAGCGGGGTAGCAGTACTAATTGGTTTTGCATCTCTTGCTTTAGCAAGTTTTAAACTATATCAATCTACTTCAGCGGTAGCAATTGGTGTTTTCGTATTATTACTCGTTTTAACCACATTAAATCCATTTTTCATGGTGCTATTGGGAAAAGGAATGTTTTATCCAGTTAAAAATTTTAAAGGTCATGAAGATAGTCGCTTATGGGGATTCTTTGCGAAAAACTCAGTAGCAAGACCATTTGTAGCTTTAATTATTGTATGCGTGATATCGATTCCTTTCGTATTAAAATATTCTAATACACTTAATTACAATGACTTATTTGAAGTAGACAATAAGTACGAATCAAAGATGGGGATTAACGTAATAGAAGAGCATTTTCCACCTGGTTTTTCTTCACCAAGTACGTTAGTCATTCAATCTAACAAAAAATTAGATGAAGGCACGTCCCTACAAACTTTAGATGAGTTAACTGATAAAATTTCGAAAGTGAAAGGTGTTTCAGAGGTATATGCACCGACACGTCCAACTGGAGATAAGATAAAAGAATTATATATAAATAAACAAGCAGGAGAACTAAATACAGGTTTAGGAGATGCCAATGGTGGCCTAAAAGAAATCAATGACGGATTAACGGATGCTAAAAATAAAATGGGTGGTAATGACTCAGACGGCCTCGCAAATGTTCAAAAGCTAATTGATGGAACGAACGAGGCAAAAAATGGTGTATCTGCTTTAGGAACAGCGTTGAATCAATTATCGAATGGAATAAACGATGGGGCACAAGGAGCACAGCAAATTGAAAGTGGATTAACTTCAGTAAATGAAAATATAAATGCCTTATCTAATGCAACGTCACAGCTTCATACTGGCTATGCCCAGTTAGAAAAAGGTTTAAGTTCTTACGATCAATACTTCGGAAGTATTTCTCAAGCGATTGACGGTGCGAAGAAAGGTTATGAACAAATTGAAATGTTAATGACCAATTTCATTCAAACGAAACCAGAATTAGCAAATGATCCTAACATTCTGCAGACGATAGGAATTGCTAAAGAGGCCCAAAAGAAATTAGGTGGGCTTTCAAATGAATTAAATCAATTAGCAACGCAGCACAATGCGGCGATGGGATCATTTAAAGAAGCGAATCAATCTTTATTGAAAGTGGATAATGGCTTAAAAGAAATGAACAATGGAGTTACTAAGTTACAAAAAGGAGCAGCTGATCTTAAAAATGGATTAATTGAAGGTGCTTCAGGTTCAAAACAAATTGCAAACAAGTCATCTGAGTTACAAACCGGATTAACGAAAATAAACGATGGGCAAGGTCAGCTATTAACCGGACTGAAAGACTTGCAAGAACAGATGGGTCAATTACAATCCGGACTAACTAAAAGTACAGAAGGCCTTGAAAAGGTAAGTAATGGCCTAGGGGATGCTCAGAAATATTTAGGAGAACTGAATGAATCAAAAAGCTCTGAGAAATTCTATATTCCAAAAGAAGTTTTGGAGGGCGACGATTTCCAAAAAGCTTTGAATACGTACATGTCACATGATAGAAAGACTGCTAAAATGACAATCATTTTAGACGTAAATCCGTATTCAAAAGAAGCGATGCCAATTATTCAAGAAATCAATAACACAATAGATGGTACTTTGAAGAGGTCGGAATTAAATCATGCGAAAACAGCAATCGGAGGAACGACAGCTAGAAACGTTGATTTAAAAGAAGTAACTGAGCAAGATTTCTTACGTACAGCTACAATTATGTTAATTGGAATCGCGATTGTATTAATTGTGATTACACGTTCATTATTAAACACCATCTTTATTATTGGATCGTTACTATTAGCTTACTTTGCATCATTAGGGATAAGTGAACAAATTAGTACGCATATTTTACATGTAGATTCATTAAGCTGGAATGTTCCATTCTTTAGTTTCATAATGATTGTCGCTTTAGGAGTGGATTATAGTATTTTTGTAATGATGAGATACAATGAGTTAGAAGGGGACCCAGCGACGAAAATTGTAACTGCTTCTCGTCATATCGGAGGAGTCGTATTATCAGCGGCACTTATTTTAGGTGGTACATTTGCTGCATTAATCCCTTCAGGTGTATTAACGCTTATACAAGTAGCATCCGTAGTTGGTGTTGCACTGTTACTTTTAGCTATTATTGTGATGCCAATATTGTTACCTGCTTTAATAGGTTTAACGAGTAAAATGAAGAATTATGCAAAGAAATTAAGTGAAAGGAAATAAAAGAATCCCCTTTTAAAAGTAACTGTTTCAGTTATGGGAGAACATATAAAATAACACACAAATTAGGGATGTAAATCACATATGATTTAGCGTCCCTTTTTTAATTGGTATTACATTGTTTAAGTACTTTTATATAGTTAAATTGCAAAGGGAAAGAAAACAGTAAAAACACTAGTGCAACGATTGGGGATTACTGACAAAGTATGTGATTTAAAAGATATAATTTACTTTAGATAGTTCACTCAAATAATGGTGGACTATCTTTTTTAAAAGATAAATGGAAAATTTATGTTAAAATAATGATAGGGATTGTAAAAAAATGTTCTTAAACTAGCGATCACGTTACTTTAAGAAGGATTTTTCAAAGGAAATGTTGAATATCGTATTTTGAAGGAGTGATTGCAGTGGAGTAAGTAATTTTTTTGATCTTGGTTAAATACTTTGAAGGAAGGGATTTATAAATATGAATACAAAACTAATAATAGTAGAAGGTTTACCTGGATTTGGAAAATCGACCACTGCAAAGCTAATAAATGAAATTTTAAGCCAAAATAAAATTGAAGTTGAACTATTTTTAGAGGGAAATTTGAACCATCCAGCCGACTATGATGGTGTATCTTGTTTTAATAAATTTGAATTCGATAGATTAGTATCTAACAGTGGAGATTTTAAAGAAGTGCTTCTTAAAAGAGTTCTAAAAAAAGGAAGCAATTACTTATTACCATACAGAAAGTTAAAAAATGAGTTTGGTGACCAGTTTTCGGACGAATTATGTAATGATATTTTTAAAAACGATATATACGAATTACCATTCGATAAAAATGTTGAATTAATTGCTGATAAATGGCAGGACTTTGCTGAAATTGCTGTAGAAGACAATAAGGTTTATATCTTTGAATGTTGTTTCATACAAAACCCATTAACGATTGGGATGATTAAATATGGTGAACAAAAAGAAAAAATAATAAATTATGTAATGAAAGTTGCAAAAATCATAGAGAAGTTAAACCCAATGTTATTGTATGTAGAACAAGATAATCTTGAATTTTCATTTAGGAAGGCATTAAAAGAAAGAACTCCAGAATGGTCTACAGGAATTGTCGACTATTACACGAACCAAGGCTATGGGAAAGAACATAACCATTCAGGTGTAGAAGGAGCGATAAAAGTTCTTGAGGCTAGAAGGAATTTAGAGTTAGAAATATTTGATATGTTAAAAATGAAAAAAGAAAAAATCAATAATACAAAATATGAAATTGACTCATATAGGTCAATGTTAAAAGATAAGTTAACAATACAAATGGTGAAATAGCTTTTTACACTACCTGGTGCTTTAGTTGGAGAAGGAAATGAAAACGCTCAGAATATTTTCTGAGCGTTTTAGTTTGCTCTTTATAATACGAAACGTGGTGTGAAATGCATACAAATTATTGTGTTATTTCAATTGATAAACATAATGCTCCAATTATTAATATTTTCTTCAAAATAAATCCTCCTTAAAGTGTGTATGTAACTTTAATATAATTAAAAACAAAGATTTTATTCGAGTTTGGAAAGAAAGGAATAGCAATCAACCGTTGCTATTCATCCAGCTTCTACTATATAATAGCTATAGTCTACAATAATTGAGTCGTAATATGCGATTTTTTAAGACAATCGGTGAGAAAACGCTGAAATAAGCGGTATTAGTAGGAGGACACAAATGATTACAGTAAGTAACGTTAGTTTGCGTTTCGCGGATCGCAAATTGTTTGAAGATGTTAACATAAAATTCACGCCAGGTAACTGCTACGGTTTAATCGGAGCAAACGGTGCTGGTAAATCAACATTTCTAAAGATTTTATCTGGAGAAATTGAACCATCAACAGGTGACATACATATTACGCCAGGTGAGCGTCTAGCAGTATTAAAACAGAACCACTTCGAATACGAAGAGTTCCCTGTATTAGAAACAGTAATTATGGGTCACACGCAACTTTATAAAGTAATGCAAGAGAAAAATGCCATTTACATGAAAGAAGACTTTAGTGATGAAGATGGTATGCGTGCTGCTGAACTTGAAGGTGAGTTCGCTGAGCTGAACGGTTGGGAAGCTGAGTCAGAAGCTGCAATCTTACTAAAAGGACTTGGTATTGGTGAAGATCTTCATGATAAGAAATTGTCAGAATTAACTGGGGCAGAGAAAGTAAAAGTATTACTTGCTCAAGCATTATTCGGTAAACCTGATATTCTATTACTAGATGAGCCTACCAACCACTTGGACTTAAAAGCGATCCAATGGTTAGAAAACTTCTTAATGAACTTTGAAAATACAGTTATCGTTGTATCCCATGACCGTCACTTCTTAAATAAAGTATGTACGCACATGGCTGATCTTGATTTCGGTAAAATTCAACTTTATGTTGGTAACTATGACTTCTGGTATGAGTCAAGCCAATTAGCTTTAAAATTAACACAAGATGCTAATAAGAAAAAAGAAGAGAAAGTAAAAGAGTTACAAAACTTCATTGCGCGCTTTAGCTCAAACGCATCTAAAGCGAAACAAGCAACTTCTCGTAAAAAATTATTAGATAAAATTACATTAGATGATATTAGACCATCATCTCGTCGTTACCCATTCGTTGGCTTCACACCTGAGCGTGAAGTAGGAAATGACTTATTAACTGTTGAAGGTCTTTCTAAAACAATTGATGGCGAAAAAGTGTTAGATAATGTGTACTTCACTTTAAATAAAGGTGATAAAGTTGCATTTATCGGTCGTAACGATATTGCAATGACAACATTATTTAAAATTCTTATGGGTGAAATGGAGCCAGATAGCGGTTCATTCAAATGGGGCGTTACAACTTCTCAATCGTACTTCCCAAGAGATAACTCTAAGTACTTTGAGAACAGTGACCTCAACTTAGTTGAATGGTTACGCCAATTCTCTCCACAAGATGAGTCAGAAAGCTTCTTACGTGGTTTCTTAGGCCGCATGTTATTCTCAGGTGAAGAAGTTAAGAAGAACGTTTCTGTATTATCTGGAGGCGAAAAAGTTCGTTGTATGTTATCTAAAATGATGTTAAGTGGTGCGAACGTAATCACACTTGACGACCCAACGAACCATTTAGACCTTGAGTCTATTACAGCATTAAACAACGGTTTAATCGCATTCAAAGGTACAATGTTATTCACATCTCATGACCATCAGTTCGTACAAACAATTGCAAACCGCATTATCGAAGTAACGCCAAACGGTGTAATCGATAAAGAGGCTACTTACGATGAGTTCTTAGAAAATGAAGAACTTCAAAAACAAGTAGATGCAATGTATAAAGGTCAATAATAAGTTATAAAAAACCCTCGCTCTCGTTTTAAGAGCGAGGGTTTTTTATAACTTTAACTTTAATTTTTATGGATTATGAATAATTATTCAAGAATAATTTCATTGAAGGAATGAGATTTGGATGCTGTACATAGAAGAATGTCTGAAGCATAAATAAATGAATGAAGAAATAATATACATTAAAAAAATAAATGCTATCTATTGTGAATTTCATTATATTACATTAATGTTCCAGAACTGGAGACATATTTATTTGCTAAGTAGTGAATAAAGGTATATAGTATGTGATGTCATAATTAGTGGATGAATCTTGGGAGAAAACAGGAAATGTTACAAATTTATTTTGTTAAATAGAAACCAAGGTCAAAATGTCTAGAAAGAAATAGTTGAATAAATACTAGCTTCAAATTATAATTACTAGTATTCTTCATATAGTTAAATAAACAAAATCTATTTGAAGATAAAAAATTGAATAGAGAGAAAGACTTATAAAAAAATAAGCCTTGGATGATTAAAAGAGGTGGAGAAATGAAACAAATCTTATTAAAGAGCAAAAGTGTGCTAAGCAATCATTTTGGATTCTTTCTGTTTGCCGTTATTTTATTCTGGCTCAAAACATATGCAGCTTATGTAACAGAATTTAATTTAGGTATTTCAAACACAATCCAAAAATTCCTGCTGTTTTTCAACCCGCTTAGTTCAGCAGTGCTATTTTTAGGACTTGCATTATTTGCAAAAGGGAAACGATCTTATATTTGGTTAATTGTTATCAACTTGTTATTGTCGATTCTTTTATACGCAAACGTCGTATACTATCGCTTTTTCAGTGATTTTATTACGTTCCCGACATTAACACAAACGAATAACTTTGGCGATTTAGGTGGTAGTATTGTTGCGTTGCTACATCTTTACGATCCGCTATACTTCTTAGATACAATTATTTTAATTGTGTTAGTAGCAACTAAATTTGCAAATCCAAAACCAATTCGTGTTGCGAAACATAAAGTATCACTAGTATTTGTAGCAGGTATTTTATTATTCAGTGTTAACTTAGGACTTGCAGAATCTGACCGTCCTGAATTATTAACAAGAACTTTTGACCGTAACTACATTGTGAAATATTTAGGGGCATATAACTACACAATTTATGACGGTATTCAAAGTGCGAAAGCATCAACAGAAAGAGCGTTAGCTGATGGAGATAATATGACAGAAGTAAGAAATTATTTAACATCAACTTACGCAAGTCCAAATCCTGAGTATTTTGGTAAAGGAAAGGGAATGAACGTAATCTATATTCATTTAGAGTCATTCCAAAACTTCTTAATCGATTATAAATTAAATGGTCAAGAAGTTACGCCATTCTTAAACTCATTCACAAAAGATGCGAATACGCTTTACTTTGATAACTTTTTCCATCAAACAGGACAAGGAAAAACATCTGATGCGGAGTTTATGCTAGAGAATTCTATGTTTGGTTTACCACAAGGTTCTGTCTTTACAACGAAATCTCATAATACGTATCAATCAGCACCAGCTATTTTAGGGCAACAAGGATACACATCAGCAGTATTCCACGGTAACTATAAAACATTCTGGAACCGTGACGATATTTATAAATCATTTGGTTTTAATAAATTCTTTGATGCTTCATACTATGATATGAACGAAAAAGATGTAGTAAACTATGGATTAAAAGATAAACCATTCTTTAATGAATCCATTCCGTTATTAGAAACATTGAAACAACCGTTCTATACGAAGTTTATTACGTTATCGAATCACTTCCCGTATCCAATTGAAAAAGAGGAAGCGACAATTGAACCAGCGAATACAGGTGACTCGTCTGTAGATACGTATTTCCAAACAGCTCGTTATTTAGACGAATCTGTAAAAGGTTTCATCGATTACTTGAAACAATCTGGTTTATACGATAATTCTATTATCGTTATGTACGGAGACCATTACGGTATTTCAGATAATCATAACGCAGCGATGTCAAAAGTAATGGGTAAAGAAATTAACTCGTTTGAAAATGCACAGTTACAACGTGTACCTTTAATCGTTCGTGTACCAGGTGTGAAAGGTGGCGTACAACATCAATACGGTGGTGAAATTGATGTTCTTCCAACTCTTTTACACTTACTAGGAACAGATACAAAAAATTATGTTCAATTCGGTTCAGATTTATTATCACCAGATCATAAGCAAGTTGTTGCGTTCCGAAATGGTAACTACGTAAGCCCAACAGTTACTGCATTAAACGGCAAATACTATGATACAACGACTGGAAAACCAGTAGAATTTACAGATGAAATAAAACAAAATGAACAAATGGTTCAAAACTCGTTAAAATACTCTGACCAAGTCGTAAATGGTGACTTATTACGATTCTACACACCGGAAGGATTTACACCGATAGATCGTTCGAAGTATAACTATAACAATCGTGATAAAAACAAAACGAAAGTAAAAACGACTCCAGAAGGGGAAGCTAAATAAATAACAAAAGGCACTATTCATAGGAATAGTGCCTTTTGTTTGTAAATAAAACATCATCATGAGATAGAACCATCTGTTGCTTTTTGTTTTGCCTTTCCGAAGAAAACTACACCGACAATGATGATAATGATGAATGCCCATTTCATGAAAGGGTTGCTTTCGAAAAATGCAGCGAACCATTTTTCATCTACAATCATTTTCGCGGCAGTATAAGCTAAAACAGCTGCTCCAATTGTAATAATGATAGGATAACGGTCGACCCATTTTAAAATTAATGTACTGCCCCAAACTACTACTGGAATTGAAACCAATAGCCCGATGATTACTAAGGAAAAGTTGCCATGCGCAGCTCCCGCAACAGCAAGAACATTATCAATTCCCATTAATGCATCAGCAATGATAATGGTTTTAATGGCAGACCAAAAGCCTTCTTCGGCCTTAATATCATGATCTTTGCCTTCAGCAATTAATTTATAAGCAATCCATATAAGGAGTACACCACCAATTAGAAGTAGCCCTGGTATTTTTAACAACCAAACAACAACTAAGGTAGCGAGGGCTCTAATCGCGATTGCCCCGATAGTTCCCCATATAATAACTTTCTTTTGCTGATCTTTCGGTAATCGCCTTGCTGCTAATCCAATTACAATGGCATTATCACCGGCTAGCACTAAATCAATTACAATAATGGCAAGCAAGGCTGACAAATATTCGGCTGAAAGAAAATCCATATACACATCACTCCTTAAGAGTAATATGTGCTAAGCTACTATACAGTATTAAAAATTCTGAGGGTAATATTCATGTTTTATTGAAAAGGAACATGAAGGGGAATAATAGCATTAAACATAAGCGTAAGAAATTTTCAAAGCACAATCTTTGCACTACAGAGAAACAAAAATTTGGACTTATATTTAGAAGCAATAATAGATATTATATTAATAGAAAGCGATTTCAAAAAATCTAATTTTGCAAAGTTAGTATCTATACTTGCAAGTCAATTAGTGAACAAGTATAGAAAGGGTGTACACCAAATATGATATTAGATACTCGAAGTATAAATATTTTGCAACAAATTATTCAAGCAGAGGATTATGTGTCTATAAATCAATTAATTGATGTGATTCAAGTTTCCAAACGAACGCTTTATTACGATATTAAGAAAATTGACGATTGGTTACAAGAGGAAGGATTACATTCTATTGAATATATACGACACTTAGGTTATTGCTTAAATAAAGAAACGAAACAAATGATAGTAAAGAAATTAAATGAGTGTATGAATAATCAATATGAATATTCTCCGAAAGAAAGAAAAATATGGTTAATATTATATTTACTAATACAGGAAAAAAGAATTTTATTGAAAGACTTAATAAACCTTTTGCAGGTAAGTCGTAATACTGTACTTGCAGATTTGAAAAAGCTAAAAGTAGAGTTGAATAAGTATAATTTATCTTTACATTCTTTTCGTAAGGAAGGCTATCAAATTGTTGGAAATGAACAGAGTAAACGAAATTTATTAATTTTAAGCCTCTCTCAAATTATTTCTCAAAATGGCTGGGAGCATTTAATATCACAAGTAAATTATATTATGAGTGATATGGGAAGTGAAACAGATACTCTTGCAAGAGAACCATTGTATATTATAAAAAAAATTCTGGCGAATTGTGAAGAGTTTTTAGGTGTCCAATATACAGATGAGGTACTAGAAAATTTAAGCGTTTACATGTATTTGTTCCATAGACGTATTCTAAAAGGTAAGTGCGTCGAGATGGAAGAAGCTGAAAAAAATGTTCTGAAAGATTCAAAGCAATTTGAAGCTGCGAAATATATAGCAAAGCAGTTTGAACGAGCGTTTGTTGTCAAATTTCCAATAGATGAAATCTATTATATTACGACTCATTTGCTAGGTTCAAAAGTAAATTATCAGGAAAATGTTTATGAGAAAAATAACATGGATGAAATACATTCAATTGTTGACTGTATGATTAAAGATTTTCAACACTATGCTTGTGTTATATTTCAAGACTTTAATGGGTTGTTTACAGATCTATATTTGCATATGAAACCTGCATTTTATCGTGTGAAGTATGGAATAGAAATTGAAAACCCATTACGAAATACAATTCAAGAAAATTATGAAGAGGTATATTTTCTTACGAAAAAGGTAATTCATCATTTTGAAGAATATGTGAGAAAATCTGTTTCCGATGATGAAATTGCGTATGTTACTATGCATTTTGGAGCTTGGATGAGGAAAGAGGGAATCGTTCCCAATCCACGAAAAACAGCATTACTTGTTTGTCCAAATGGCATTGGCACATCACGTATGTTGCAGTATCAATTAGAGAAGTTATTTTCAAACATAGATATATTAAATGCAATTTCAAAACGGGAATATGAATCAAATACATTTGATGTAGATTGTATAATTACGACTACTGAAATTGAAAAAGGGAATGTGCCGGTTTTTAAGGTGAACCCAATTTTATCGGATTCTGAAAAAGCAGCTCTATTAAGAAAAGTAAATGGAGTATTGTATGGAGAGAATCAAAAAGATTCTGTGGATTTAGTGATGGGGATAATTCAAAAATATGCTGACGTAGTGGATGAAGAATCTTTAAAAAGAGAACTGATTGAATTTATGAGTGGTCCGGCGTATTTTGAGAAGGAGGAGAAGTATAAACCAATGTTAAACGAACTTTTAACTAGAGAATTTATTCAGCTTGAAGATCGTGTTGATAATTGGAAAGATGCGATAAGATTAGCGGCTGATCCGTTATTACAAAATCAATACATCTTTAAAGAATATATCAATGAAATGATTGTAAATGTAGAAAAATTAGGTCCTTATATTGTTATTGCACCTAAAATTGCAATACCTCATGCTCGCCCGGAAGCAGGGGTCAAAAAATTGGGGATGAGTTTATTACAACTAAAAGAAAGTGTTCTATTTTCAGAAAAACAAGAGCATGCTGCAAATTTAATTATTGTATTGGCAGCGATTGATAATGAGACACACTTGAAAGCATTAGCACAATTAAGTGAGATGTTATCGGATCCGAAAAATGTGGAAATGTTAATTCATTCAAATTCAATAGATGAAATGCTAAAAATGATAGCTAAATATTCTAATTAAAGGGGAGATTAAAATGAAAAAAGTATTAGTTGTATGTGGAAATGGATTAGGAAGTAGTTTTATTGTAGAAATGAATGTGAAGAAAATTTTAAGTGAATTAGGATTACAAGCAGAAGTATCACACACAGATTTAGCATCAAGTAAATCAGAACAAGCAGATCTATATTTAGGGTCGAAAGATATTATTTGTAACCTTGAAGATGGTAATCGAACAGTTGCTGGATTAACGAATATTTTAGATTTAAATGAAATTAAAGAAGCATTACAAAAACACCTAATGTAGTAACAGTGGAGGGGGAGTAGTGCTATGTTTGATATAATTATGAAGGATATTTTAGGACAACCCGCAATATTAGTTGGATTATTTGCTATGTGTGGTTTACAATTGCAAAAGAAAAATTTTGCTGATACGGTTTCAGGGACCTTAAAAACAATTATGGGCTTCGTCGTTTTAGGAGGCGGAGCCACTATATTAATAGGAGCTTTAGATGTTTTTGGTAAAATATTTGATAAAGCATTCCATATTAAAGGGATTATACCAAATAATGAAGCTGTAGTTGCAATAGCACAGCAAACATTAGGAAAAGAAACAGCGTTAATTATGGTATTTGGTATGATTGTGAATTTACTAATTGCACGTTTTACAAAATTTAAATATGTGTTTTTAACTGGTCATCATACATTATTCATGGCATGTTTAATTTCAGCGGTATTTTCAACTACCGGAATGAAAGGTGCTACATTAGTTACTGTTGGATCAATCATTTTAGGGTCACTCATGGTAATTTTTCCAGCATTATTACAACCATATGTTAGAAAAATTACAGGAATGGATGATATCGCAATTGGTCATTTTGGATCAGTTGGATACTTAGCGGCAGGGTTTGTTGGGAGTAAATTTGGAAATAAGGATAAATCAACAGAACAAATTAAAGTACCTAAGTCACTAGGGTTTTTACGTGATACATCAGTTTCTATGTCATTAACGATGGCTGTATTATTCTTTATTGTTGCACCATTTGCGGGTAAGGAGTTTATCGAAACGGAATTAAGTAACGGACAAAATTATCTTGTGTATTCTTTCATGCAAGCAATTACATTTGCAGCAGGAGTATATATTATTTTAGCGGGTGTCCGCATGTTAATTGCAGAAATAGTACCTGCATTTAAAGGGATTGCAGATAAACTTGTACCAAATGCAAAACCAGCGTTAGATTGTCCAACAATCTTCCCATTTGCACCAAATGCAGTTATTATTGGCTTTTTAACAAGTTTTATTGCTGGATTACTTTCCATGTTTATACTTCCATTTATCGGTTTAAGTGTAATAGTGCCAGGGTTAATTCCTCACTTCTTCACAGGAGCAACAGCAGCTGTATTCGGTAATGCAACTGGAGGAAGACGAGGAGCAATACTAGGAGCTTTTGTAAATGGATTACTAATTTCATTCCTACCAGCAATATTATTACCTATATTAGGTGGATTAGGATTTGAGAATACAACATTTGGTGATTCTGATTTTGCAGTTGTAGGTATTTTAATTAGTGAAATTGTGAAGTTAGTAGGATATATTTTTTAATAGATAAGATGAAAAAGACTTGGATTCTTGTAAGGAATGCAAGTCTTTTTTATTATTTTATTAATGAATTTAAAAATTATGATAAAATAATTTGAAAAGCATTATTAAATATTAATTGGATAGTCTCTATACTTGAGGATAAAGCTACTTGAATAATAAGGAGGTAATTTATGATTTTTCAAAATGAAATTGTATCATTACATTTAGAAGCTGTAAAATACGAGTTTAACAATGCATTTGATACATTTGATCGTAATTGGCTAATAATAAAAGTGAAACTTTCAGAGGGAAATAAAGTTTTTGAAACGATGGATCCTTTTTTACAAACTAGCGAATTACAACACATGAAAGAATGGTTTCAGACATTACCATATCCTACGTATACCCGACTAGACTTCATAGAACCTAATCTGTCGTTTGAATTTATAGGAGAAAAAGAAGAGATATTTCAAATTATAGTTCGTTTATCTATAGAACTAAATCCTTCATGGTGTAAAGAAGAAGAGTACGAATTTTGTATTACTATTACGCAAGAGGATAGAAAAAATATTATTCGTTTGATTGAAGAACAACAAATAAAATTTCCAAAACGATAAAAAAGACTTGATATCCTAAAGGAAATCAAGTCTTTTTCATTACATACGATTATCATGCCAGAAGTTTAATGGGAAGTGTTCGTTCTCACTATAGGCTTCTAATTCATATCCTTTTTCTTTCAGTCCTTTAATAATGCCAGGTACTGCTTTTACGGATTGTGGATGAATGTCGTGCATAAGGATAACTTCTGTTGGCTTGTTTGCACCATTAATAACGTTTTCTACAATTTTAGCTGATGCAGCGTCAACCGGCATTTTGTTATATCTCCAGTCTAATGAATCGATTGTCCAATCCCAGACTTTTAATCCATTTTCAACAACTTTGTTTCGAAGAGCCTCATTTAATCCTGGCATTGATCCGTAAGAAGGACGAGTTAATACTGGTGATTTACCTAGAACGCCAGCGATTAATCCTTGATCTTCTTTCATCTCATCTACGTAATGACCCTCTGTGTAAAGTTTCTTGTAGTTATGAGTCATACTGTGCATCCCAACGTAGTGGCCTTCAGTATCTTCACGCTTTACAAGATCAGGAAAAGCTTTTACATTTGAACCAATAAGGAAGAATGTTGCTTTTGCATTTTCTTTCTTTAGCATATCTAAAAGCTCAGCTGTGTATTTTCCAGGACCATCATCAAATGTTAAGTAAGCTACTTTTCTAACTTGCCCATTATATTGTTTTGGAGCTTCTTTCGGTGCAAGAGACGATTGAATTTCACTTACAAATTGAACAGATTTTGCTTCATCCTCTGTACTTGCTAGAGCAGTATGTGCTGATCCTAAAGTCGCTTCGTATGTAAATAATACCCCCGCGCAAATCAACATAGCCCTTTTCACTAAAGTTGTCATTCGAATTCCATTGTGCATAATTTTCCTTCTCTCTATAAAAGTTCTACTCTACTATATTAGCAATTATAGGGAGGTAATTGCAAAAAAACTTTTTTACAAGAGCAAAAAAGTTTGTCCAAAAGTATGCAAGATTTCATACTTTCGTATCACTTCATTTTCGTTCCAATTATTGATTCGAATATTTTTGTTTTTTATTAAGATATTGGTAAAGAAACAATTAAATGAAAAGGGAGTGGGAATATGGCTAATTATATTTGCACTACATGTGGAGTACAGTATCCTGAAAATGAAGAAGCACCTTCTCTTTGTAAAATTTGTAATGAAGAAAGACAATATGTGTATCCAATTGGACAGTCATGGACAACATTAGAA
This sequence comes from Bacillus tropicus, assembly GCF_001884035.1. Lineage (GTDB taxonomy): Bacteria > Bacillota > Bacilli > Bacillales > Bacillaceae_G > Bacillus_A > Bacillus_A tropicus. The sequence continues at coordinate 2,885 of NZ_MACG01000052.1, read as the reverse complement.
ACTATGCAAAATAGCAATTTATACAAAAAGGAAGAAATGTTTATTTCATCTTGATATCCATATAATTAATTTTATATGAATTTAATACTAAAGTCCTACTATTTATAAACTAATAGGTCTTTCAACTTAAGTAGTTCTCGCACTAATGAGGGATGTTAAAGGAAATATATGTAACCTATAATAATAACTGTAAAGCTTTGGAAAATGAAAAGGAGGAGATTTGCATGAAGAATTGGGTTCAATTTAGAATTGCAAGACCAACAGATAAATTTGAAGAAGTTATAAGTTTTTATGAGACGGGGTTAGGGTTAAAGCGTATAGGAGAATTTCACAATCATGAAGGATATGATGGAGTTATGTTTGGAGTACCGGATGCCGAGTATCATTTGGAGTTTACAACGCATGTTAACGGAAGCCCCTGTCCGGCACCGACAAAAGATAATTTACTAGTTTTTTATATGCCTAATAAAGATGAAATTGAAAAAATAGTGAATCGATTAAGTAATATGGGTTATCATGAGGTGGAACCAGAAAATCCGTATTGGATAGAGAAAGGAATCACAATAGAGGATCCAGATGGTTGGAGAATTGTGCTAATGAACGCATTTGAATAAAGAAGCTCTTTTCGTATGTAATGAAGTGTAACAAAATGATTGAGTGATAAATCCCTACAGCATTTGTAGGGATTTTTATATAAGAAGATTTAGTTAAGGGAGTTATTAAAAAGTAGAGAGTATTAAGTCATATAGAAGGTACAGGCTAAGAAATTATTGTACAAATGAATGGGAAACCAATACATGCATGGGTAGCATCTGCTGGTACTGGCGGAACTCTAATGGGGGTCTATAAAACAGTAAAGAATTATACAAAAAAAGTTGAGCTACATTTAGTAATGCCTGCTGAATTGCCTTATGGTTCCGAACAACCACCAAATGATTTAAAGAAATATACTGGATCAGGTGGGTGCGGCTTAGGAAGGAAACAGTATTTTATAGAACAGGAAGATAATTTGATAGAAAAACAATGGACTTATTCATATGAAGAGACCTTGTATGAAATGGCGCGTTTTTATAATGAAACTGGTATGAAAATAGGAACGTCTGCGGCAGCGAATTTATTAGCTGCTAAACAAATTGGGAGAGAAAAAGGTTTGGATTTTAATGTAGTTACAGTTTTTCCAGATGCAGGGTCCATAGAAGAGTGGTCAGATGTAAAGAGCTTACCAAAAATAAGGAGAGAATCAAACCAATAAAAGTTCTTTCATATTCTATTTCTTACAATATAGGAAATCGATGAAATGAAAACCTGTATATGTAAAATGTACAGGTTTTCATTTCATCGTTGTTTTAGATATTTGTAGCAACTTAAAATTTCACATACCGTATTTTAAAAATAAATATAGGAAAACCAAAAAGTAATGTAGAATATATCGTACATACATATATGAAGTCAACAGAAAAGATAAAGAGGTGGGCATATGTTACTTGAAGAAGTAATGCAGCAACTAGAGGAATATGGAACAGAACAAAATCGTAAAACGTATAAAAACCATGGGGCGAAAGAGCCTCTATTCGGAGTTAGTTTTGCCAATTTAAAATTGTTAAAAAAGAAGATAAAAAAAGATCATGATTTAGCAATTTTATTATGGGAAACAAAAAATATGGATGCAATGACTTTAGCAACAATGATATTAGATCCAAAAAAAGTTACGACAAAACTACTAAATAAATGGGTACAGGAAGTTGATTATTATTGTTTAATGGATGTTTTGATGACGGCTATTTGTACGTCGCCAATCGCGATAGAAAGAATGGGAGACTGGACAAAGTCTGATGATGAATGGATTGGAAGAGCTGGCTGGTCTTTATTAGCAAATATAGCGATTAAAAATAAAACGTTACAGGATGATTTCTTCTCTCCTTATCTAGATGAGATTAAAGAAAATATACATAATGAAAAAAATAGAAAAAGAGAAGCAATGAATAGTGCTTTAATTGCGATAGGAATTCGTAATGAAGACTTAGAGCGAAAAGCGATTGAAATTGCACGTGAAATTGGAAAAGTACAGGTTGATCACGGGGCAACGTCATGCAGAACACCAGACGCAGAACCGTATATAAAAAAAGCGAGAGAAAGAGCTGAAAAAAAGAAAGTGAAATAAGAAAAGGGGAACGGTTATGAAACCAATGGAAGCGGCAAAAAGCATCATTACATCACAATTTCCAAATTGTGATGTAGCTTTACTAGGAGGAAGCGTTGCAAGAGGGGAAGCGACAAAAACATCTGATCTGGACATTGTAATAATAGATCCTAGTTTGTCATCTTGTTATAGAGAATCTTTCTATAGTAATGGATGGCCAGTTGAGGTATTTGTACATAATTTTGAAACGTTAAAAACCTTTTTTAAAATGGATTGTGATCGCGGAAGACCTTCGTTACCACAATTAGTTGCAGAAGGTGTTGTATTAAAAGGGGAAAATGAAATTGTAGAGGAATTAAAAAAAGAAGCGAATGATTTACTAAATAAAGGACCAGCTAAATGGACTGAAGAAATGATGAAGCAGAAGCGATATTTTATTACAGATACTTTGGATGATTTTATTGGCGCATCAAAAAGAGAAGAAGAGTTGTTTATCGCGAATTTATTAGCTGAATTATTACATGAATATGTACTAAGAGTAAATGGAAAATGGCTTGGAAGTTCAAAATGGTTTATAAGGGTACTTAGAAAATATGATGAACAATACGCAGATCAATTTGTAGCGGCTTTCGATCATTTTTATATAACTGGAGAGAAAATGAAATTAATTACTTTTGTAGAAAAAACACTAGAACAGTATGGAGGAAGAATGTTCGAAGGGTTTTCTATAGGAAAATAAAGTGAT
>NZ_MACG01000051.1 GCF_001884035.1 Bacillus tropicus | reverse complement strand
ATCAGTGGGGGTTTTGTTCATCCCCCACTGATTATTAGTTGAACCAATCGGACTTTTACGGACAGTTGATCCCCCATCTAACTTCTTTGCTTCCGCTGAATTTTGAGGTGGGGGTCTTACTGTCCGTTAAAGCGGGATAAAAAGGGGATAACACAATGAATGTACCATTTGTTCAATTAAGAGAACTGACACTAGATGATGTAGAAGATCGATATCAATGGTCATTAGATACAAAAGTAACAAAACATTTAGTTGTACCAGATCAATATCCACCGTTCACTCGTGAAGATACGAAAAAATGGATTGAAGCATGTATAAATCGAAAAAATGGTTATGAACAAAGAGCTATCACTGCAGAGAACAGCATACATATTGGATGGGTAGATCTTAAAAACTTTGATAAAACAAATAAAAATGCAGAACTGGGAATCGCGATTGGTAATAAAGAGTATTGGGGCAAAGGATATGGAATAGCAGCTCTATATGGTATGTTACAGCTAGCATTCTTTGAATTTAAATTAGAAAAAGTTTGGCTACGTGTAGACGAAGATAATTTTCAAGCTAGAAAGAGCTATGAAAAGGCCGGTTTTGTTTGTGAAGGACTAATGAGAAATGATCGATTACGTAAAGGTCAGTTCATTCATCGATATCGTTATAGTATGTTAAGAGAAGAATATCAAACATTAATTAGTGGTTCATAAAAATGTTATGTCAACTTAAGGGAGCTGGAGAAATATGATTCGATTACTAACGAAAGAAGATGCGGAAAAATATTGGGAGTTACGTTTACAAGCATTACAAGTAAATCCAGAGGCATTTGTAACAACTTATGAAGAGGCGATTCGTCAGGAAAATCCGATTAAGCGAGTGGAAAGTAATTTAACAGCTACTACTAGTTGTACATTTGGTGCTTTTAATGAAGAGAATCAATTAGTTGGAGTTGTCACTTTACTAACAGAAGAGAAAGAGGCGTATAAACATAAAGGGCATATCGTTGCGATGTATGTAGATGCAAGCAATCGAAGAAGTGGCCTTGCACGTGAGTTAATACGTAAGGCAATTGAAAGAGCAAGAGAAATGGACTTGGAACAATTGACATTAGGTGTTGTGTCCACAAATGAGCCAGCAAAAAAGTTGTATGAATCTATAGGTTTTAAAACGTATGGGATTGAAAAGAGAGCTATAAAGATGAATGGTGTGTATAGTGATGATGAACATATGGTGTTGTTCTTGTAAGAGGGGGAGTTTCGTATGAAAGATCTACGTTTGGAAAGAAATATGAACCCGCAAGTAGCGATTTTGTACGCGATGGTTACGGATACATTTAAACGACTGCAAAAGTTAGTAGAAGGTATTGATGAGAAGGAATTGTCTTTTAGGGGATCAGAAAATAATGAAAATAGTATCGGGCAACTACTTCAACATTTAGCAGTTGTTGATTTACATTGGGTGTATCGCTTAAAAGGAGAAGCAGTTCCACTCGTGCTTGAAAATAAATACGGACCTATGTTAAATGGAGTAGGAGAACTGCCAAGTTTAAAAAAACAGACGTTACAACAATTAATGCAAGATTATGAAGCGGTGCATCATATGTTTTATGAGGAATGCATGAAACTAACAGAAAATGATTTAACACGAGAGGTTTTTTATCCGACTTTAATGGGCAGTAAGACCCCCACCTCAAAATGCAGCGAAAGCAAAGAAGTTAGGTGGGGGATCAACTGCCCATAAAAGTCCGATTGGTTCAACTAATAATCAGTGGGGGATGAACAAAACCCCCACTGATTAAAGTTTCACTTTATGAAAAGGGAGAAAATGCGACTATAAGATGGGGGATATGGCATATAGCAGATCATAATCGGTACCATCAAGCTCATATAAGTCAGTTAAGAAAACTATATAGAGCTAGAATACATGCGAGATAAAGATTTCAAATTTTAATTATATTTAATTTGTTGTATAGTATAAGAAGAAACTGAACAAGGGGTTTTATAATGAAAGCTATAGTAGTAGGGATATTGGCATCATTTTTCTTTGCCTTTACCTTCGTTTTAAACCGGGCGATGGACTTAGAAGGTGGAAGCTGGATTTGGAGTGCATCATTACGATACTACTTCATGGTTCCAATGCTTTTACTTATTGTCATGTATAGAGGAAACTTAAAGCAACTCTTTCAATATATGAAAAACAATCCGAAAGAATGGTTAGTTTGGAGTATCGTTGGATTTGGTCTCTTCTATGCACCACTTAGTTTTGCCGGAGCTTTTGGACCTGGTTGGCTCGTTGCATCAACATGGCAAATTACAATCGTAGCAGGGATTTTGTTAACACCATTTTTTGCGGTAGATCCGTTACATAAAAAACTCCCAATGAAGGAATTAGTTATGTCGGGTATTATTTTATGTGGTGTTGTACTCATGCAAGTAGAACATGCTTCTTCATTAGGAATTCGTGAAACCGTTTTATGTGTAGTTCCTGTACTTATTGCAGCGTTTGCGTACCCTCTTGGAAATCGAAAAATGATGCAAGTTTGTAAAGGGGAATTAGACGTATTTCAGCGAGTTCTCGGTATGACATTAGCAAGCCTACCATTTTGGTTTTTACTATCTGGTTATGAAGTATCAACAGGTGGTCTACCGTCAAGTAGCCAAGTTTTCCAATGTTTTATAGTAGCAGTTAGTTCTGGCTTAATCGCAACGGTATTATTCTTCTTTGCGACAGATCTTGTAAAAGATGATCCGCAAAAACTAGCAACAGTGGAAGCAACTCAGTCCGGTGAGGTTTTATTTGCGCTAGTAGGAGAACTTATCTTGTTATCTGCACCAATTCCGTCATCTTTATCTTGGGTTGGTATGAGCTTCGTTATTATTGGAATGATACTACATAGTTATGTAGCGGTCGTTGTGAAGAAAGAAGAAAAAATAACGGCGTAATGAGATTAGCTCTTTATATAAAGAGCTAATCTTTTTTCATAGAAAGGAATGGTGATATGAATTTGCAACGCGTTGAACAAATTGAGAAAGATCCCATTTTAAATGTACTACAGTATGCAGTCGGACCAAGTGAAACTAGCTTAAAGAAAGCAGTTTTATTTTATGAAAGGAATAAAGCGACTTTGCATAGATATGAAGAAAAGGCTTGCATAGGTATTGAAATAATCGGAGCAAAGAAAGCGAGAATTTGCCATATAGCAGTCGTTCCACAATATCGTCATAATGGAATTGCGTGGCAAATGATAAAGGAAGTATTAAGAATGCATCAATTGATGTATCTAGAGGCAGAGACAGACGATGAAGCGGTAGAATTTTATAAAAAAATTGGTTTTCAGGTTGAAAGTTTAGGAGAAAAATATCTGGGAATTGAAAGGTTTCATTGTTATTTGGAAAAATAGTATGAAAATATGCAAATGTACATATCGTGTTTCGTTTGAAAAAAGTGATATGTACATTATATAATAAAGGTATCTGGAAAAATATAGATAATAGAAATTAGGTGTATAACACATGAGAATGGATAAAAGTAAATTTATAAAAATTGCTACTTCAATAGGAGTTTCCTCTTTTTTACTAACAGGTTGTGGTGATTATGAAGAAGAAACTGCACAGAAAGAAAGTACCGCTGTTAAAACAGATGGTGCAAAACAAGGAAATGAACAAGAAACATTAAATTGTGATGATAAAGCTCCAACTAATGAAAATGTAGAAAAAGATGAGTTATGTAAGGAAAATAATCCGTCATTTTCTTCTTATCATGAAAATTCACATTTACCGATACTGCCGTTCGTTGCAGGATATTTATTAGCAAGCAGAACTTCAAATATGAATTATACAGTAAAACCGAATATAATGAAGAAACCGTATGCAAATAACATTATTCCATATCGTGAAAAAGACCAAAGTAGAACTGGAGGCAGCGGTGGTGGAGGGTATTACGGCGGAACTAACAGTAACAATAATAAATCTTCCAATAAAGTGGATTTAAATAAACAACAGCCAAATCCATCAAATAAAGTGACCCCAGATACAAATACACCAAAATCATCTACGACGCAAACGCCGAAAGTGAATTCTGGTTCTAGTGGAATTGGGAACGCAAAAGCGCCAGCAGGATCCTAAAATGAAAGGATAATGGAGTAATGTATACAGAACAAGAACAGAAAGAGTATATGAAAGTATGGTTTTCACTTGCAGAAGAGGCTGGTAGGAATGGTTTTACATGGCCGAGCCTATTAGAGAATGATGAATGGAATCAATATATGGCAACAGGTATGTATCGTATGCCAGTAAAAACTTATACTGCTATTTCAAAAGCGACAGAAGAAATTATGTACGTATTATATAGAACATATCAATATATTGTAAATACAACAGAAGATTTTCAAACACTAGGATTACCAGCCGAAACGTGGGAAATTGCGAGAATGAAACATACTGGTTTGTTTTCATATTTTACAAGGTTTGACTTTATCGTAAATGGTGAAGATATAAAGTTAATAGAAGTAAATTGTGATACACCAACAGGTTATTTAGAGCCATCTGTCGCAAATGAAGTGTTGTGCCGTTATCACGATGTAAATCATCCAAATCATATAGAAGAGCATATTGTGCAGGCGTGGGAACAAATTAAACATGACTATAGTATAGATCCTAGAGAAACGATATATTTTACTAGTTATGATTGGCATGATGAAGACCATCAAACAGTTCAATTTTTAAGAAGCTATTGTTTAGATCAATCAACAGATTATATAGGTATACAAGATATCGTCGTTACAGATGATGGTATATATACGCAAAATGGTGAGAGAATTCATTATTTATATAGACTATATCCAATTGAATATTTAGTTTCAGACGCTGATAAAAACGGGAAAAGAATTGGACTTCAGTTTTTAGATCATATAGCGCAAGGCAGAGTGAAAATCATTAATCCACCAGCTGCTTTTCTTATGCAAAATAAAAGTATACTCGCATTAATGTGGCAACTTTACGAAGAAGAAGTTTTCTTTGAGGAAGAAGAGCGAGGAATCATTCAGAAATACTTCCTACCAACATATTTTACAAATAAACCGTTTATAGAACGAAATGAATCATATGTATCTAAACCTTTATACGGCCGTGAAGGCGGAGGAGTATCTATATACGAAAATAATGAACTATTAGCTGAAGATAAAACAGAGTATTACTTTGAACAGCGGAAAATATATCAGCAATATATAGAAATGCCAGACTATACAATTGACACATGGGACGGTCCGTATACTGGCAAACTATTAGTTGGTTCACACTGTATTAGCGGAAGAGCCGCAGGGTTATTTTTACGTGTAGGTGAGAAAATAACGGGAAACTTATCGATGTTTACAGGTGTTACAATTGAAGGCTAAATAAAACAAAGAGCTCATCATTTTTGATGGGCTCTTTCGTTTAAATATAGTGTTTTTATTGCTGTGATGTAACACCTTGATGTTGCTTCTTTTGTTATATAAAATTAATATATTACCATTTTTTGTGTAGATAAAAATGATTAAGTTAAAAATTGAGAAAAATATGATAATATATGTATGTAGTAGTTTAAAATAAAGTGGGGGAACAACCGTGAAAATGAATGACATAGTGGCAAATACAGCATTGCCAAATACAATCAAAACAATTACAAATGATTTAAGAAAATTAGGGTTAGAAAAAGGGATGACAGTTATTGTACACTCTTCGTTAAGTTCCATAGGCTGGGTATCTGGAGGAGCAGTTGCAGTAGTAGAGGCGTTAATGAATGTTATTACAGAAGAAGGAACAATCATTATGCCAACGCAATCTTCGGATTTATCCGATCCGAAACATTGGTCAAGACCGCCTGTTCCTGAAGATTGGTGGCAGATTATCCGTGATAATGTCCCAGCTTATAATCCACGAATAACACCAACAAGAGGCATGGGGGAAATAGTTGAATGTTTTCGTACATATCCGAATGTAGTACGTAGTAACCATCCATTAGGAAGTTTTGCTGCATGGGGAAGACATGCAGAAGAAATAACGGTGAATCAGTCACTATCGATGAGTTTAGGAGAAGAGTCTCCTTTAAGAAAAATATATGATTTAGACGGATACATAGTATTAATTGGTGTTGGATATGATTCCAATACTTCTGTACATTTATCAGAAGTACGTTCTGGTGCATGTGAGTTAATAAAAGTAGGGGCACCCATTATTGAAAATGGTGAAAGAGTATGGAAAGAATTTGTTGATATGGATTACGATTCTGACAAATTTGTAGAAATCGGTGTAGAATTTGAGCAAAAGGAAACTGTAACAATAGGAAAAATAGGAAACGCAAAGTGCCGTCTTATGAAACAACGAGATATAGTTGATTTTGGAACAGAATGGTTTCGTAAGAAAAATTAGTAAGGGATGGTTACAATGAAGGGGAAAAAGGTATTAATTACAAGCGGTGGTTGTTTAGAAAAATGGGATCAAGTACGCGGCCATACAAATATGGCAAAAGGAACAATTGGAAGAATAATCGCCGAAGAGCTTATAGGTAAAGGGGCCCATGTTATATATTTACATGGTTATTTTGCGGAGAAACCGAATGATATAAACAATCAATTAGAATTACATCCATTTGAAGGAATTGTTGATTTACAAGATAAAATGAAAAGTATCATTACGCATGAAAAAGTCGATGCGGTTATTATGGCAGCGGCTGGATCTGATTGGATTGTGGATAAGATTTGTGATCAAGAGGGTAATGTTCTTGATATGAATGGAAAAATCTCAAGTGATATAGCGCCGATTATACATTTTCAAAAGGCACCGAAAGTATTAAAACAAATAAAACAGTGGGATTCAGAAACTGTACTCGTTGGCTTTAAACTTGAAAGCGACGTAAATGAAGAAGAACTGTTTGAAAGAGCGAAAAATAGAATGGAAGAAGCGAAGGCGAGTGTAATGATTGCAAATTCACCACATTCTTTATATTCGCGCGGAGCCGCACACTATGTAATTGGACAAGACGGTAAAGGGAATTTATGTAATGGAAAAGATGAAACAGCGAAAGAAATTGTTAAAAGGTTAGAGGTATTATGTAATCACATTACTGCTTTTTAATTTTAAGTATTTGGATAAGAGTAAATCCGCATAGTATATATTGGTAAGCGAAACTTTAATTTATGGGAATTTTACTTTTACTCAAACGTTAACCATTCAATATGGATACATAGAATAATTGGTGAGGAGTGAATTCTATGGAACATTTATTAAAGCAAGCTATTAAACTCCGGAAAGAAAAGAAATATGCGCAGTCTAAAGAGATACTCATCGGATTAACAAACTTTACGAGGGATGCAGAAGTACTTTATCAATGTGCCTGGATACATGATGTAATGGGGCTTGAAACAGAAGCTATGCCGTATTATGAACAGGCAATTGCAAACGGTCTTGAAGGTGAGTCGCTTTGCGGCGCATATATCGGTCTTGGTAGTACATATCGTTGTATAGGTGAGTATGACAAAGCAATTACTGTTTTAGAAACAGGATTGCAGCAGTTTCCAGATAATGATGTAATGAAAGTATTTTTGTCATTAGCGAAATATAACGTAAACGATTATGAATCCGCGTTGAAATTATTACTTGAAACAGTCGTAAAAGTAGAAGAAGTTAAAGAATTTGAACGTGCTATTTCATTTTATAAAGACCATTTAAATGAAGTTTTTAAATAGAGGAGTGAACATATGAGTGTCGCACTTTCGCGAAGGCGAAAAGGTATCTGGATTGGACTCGTATCTTTAATCTTGTTATCAAACTATTTATTATATGCTCTTCCGATTGTACCAGCTACTCCGAAAGAAGTAGTTCTTGGATCATTATTAGATTGCATGTTTGTCATTCCGGTCATTACGTATTTTTTTATTATTCGAAAAAGATACTCGTTAACATATATATTTCCTGTTGTAATAGCTGGTTATATATTTGCAAGATTTATTATTCCAAGCGACTATTTACAAGCTTTTTCATACGTTTCTTATAGTATAGTTGCAGGAGAAATTGCTTTTGTATGTTTAGAGTTATTCCTTCTATATAAAATTGTTAGAAAGCTTCCTAACATAATAAAAAAATATAAAGAATATAAAAGTGAGTATTCTTCATTTTCTTATGCAATTGATGCTGCGTTTGACGACACTATGAATAGAAACAAATTAATAGCTATCATTGTAACAGAGTGTAAGTTAATCTATTATGCATTTTTATCGTGGCGTGAAAAAGTGCCAGAAGGTGAATCCGTATACTCATATCACAAAAAGACTGGTGCAATAGGTGTATATATTATGATCATCCATGCGACCTTAATAGAAAGTATCGGTTTTCATTATTTGTTTCATCAATGGAATCCAATTGTAGCATGGGTGTTACTTATTTTAAACGTATATGCAATGTTATATTTTTTAGCTGAAATACAAGCGATGCGTAAAAATCCAATTATTGTTACGGAACAAAAAGTAATCATTCAAATTGGATTAGGAAAGAAAATAGTTATACCATTTACACAAATTGAAACAATTAAGTTTTATAAAGGAGAACTTTTAAAGAAAGAAAAAGAGAAAGAGGTTCTTGACGCAACAGTGATGGAATTTATAAAGGAACCTCCAACATTTGAAATAACACTAAAAGAGCCAACGAAAGCACAATTATTATATGGATTTTCTAAAACAGTAAGTCGTGTTCACTTAAATGTTGATGAGGAACGGAAATTTTATGAGGCAGTTACCGAGAAACTACAACATGAGTAATGCTACTAATTTTCATCGTTCGTTTGGTGTGTATGGTATTTGTATCGAAAATAATAATATATTAGTAATTGATAAATCAAAAGGTCCATATAAGAACAGATATGATCTACCTGGTGGGAGCTTAAATGAAGAGGAGTCGTTGTTATCGGCACTCCATAGGGAATGTAAAGAAGAAACTGGATTAGAAGTAAAGGTTATAAAGCAAGTAGGTACGGTTGATTTTCAATACCCTTCAAAGTTTAAAGATTATACACATGTACACCATATTGCAGTTTTGTATGAAGTTGTAAAGAGTGCAGGGAAAATCATAGTACCAAAACAATTTGAAGGTCAGGATTCTTTAGGAGCGAGATGGGTTTCTATAGAAAGCATTACAGAGGACAATTCATCTCCACTTGTATGTAGTGCAGTGGAGTGGAGTGGTTGAAAACAAATGAGCTTCCATTAGAAGTGAAAAAATATGAAACATGGACAGTGAAAAACTCCTTCTAAAACAAGATGGAGTTTTTATTGTGTATTTGGAGACCAAACACTTCTTTATCACTATATAAATGGATATAATTAAGATTAGAAATAGCATAAGGGGAAACAAAGAATGAATAAATTACTAACACCAAAAAGTGAAATTATAGAAAGAAAAATTCGATATGACTCGACCGTAGTAGATCACACTTGCTTATTACTTGAAAAGCAGTTGCAAAGTATTGTGTTATTTCATGAGGTTCAGTATTCATTTACAATGACTGCACATCGTGCGAGTTTAACAATCCCAAAAGGAAGTTACACCATTGCATACTACTGGGAAAATCGACCGTACAATTTATACATATGGAGAGATAAAAATGGAATGTATGTAGGCTCTTACTTTAATGTTGTAAAAAATACGCAAATAACAGACAAATTAGTGTCATTTGAAGACTTAATTATTGATATATTGGTACTTCCAAGTGGAGAATATTTTATTTTAGATGAGGATGAGTTACCTGAGCCTTTAGAGGGGTTTGAGGGTGGTTATGTGAATGAAGCTCTTCATGTATTAAAGGAAATAATTCAAAAGACGCTTCCTCAAATGATTGTAGAGACAGAAATGGTGTGGTTAAACTAAAGCGATTTGAAAAGAAAATATGTGTTTAATGAAATTGAGTAGTCTTAAGTTATATGATCTAACTTTTTTGATAAGTCTAAGGTTAGATGTATATTTCTTGAGATTACTCTTTTTTGTGGAAACTGATATTGACTGAATATAGTTCAGTCGTTTATGATTGAATCAGATTCAGTCGAAGGCAAAACATAGTAGGAGATGACCTATGAAAAGAATATCAAAAGAACCAGATGTTAGAAGGCAAGAGTTGATGGATATTGGTTTTGAACTATATATGAAAAATGGTATGAAAGGATTTGGCATAAAAGATGTTGTAAATCATGCAGGTGTAGCAACCGGCTTATTTTATTATTATTTCAAGTCTAAAGAGAATTTTGTTGATGAAGTATTAAATGATTTTATTGTAAAAAATATGGAGTTAATTGAAGAAATACTTATTTCTAATGAACGGTCTGTCATGCAAAAGCTGAAAGATTCTCTAAATATATTTTGGACATTTATCGAAAAATTAGCACCCTATAAAAATGTGAGTTCGTTTCAGACGGAACAACATTTTCAACTGGAACAGAAATTATTTACGCGAATGCAGCCATTAATTCGACAAGTAATTGAAGAAGGGGTGAAAACTGGGATTTTTAATACTGATAACTCATTATTAGCATCAGGATTTATTTTATACGGTCTTAGCAGTATTGCTCATTCAGAGTTGAATTTGAATCTAGACACGAAGCAAGAAATGATTCATTTAGTATTAAATACACTACGATACGATCAAAGCGAAGGAGAATGTATATGAAAATTATGATTGACGGAAACAATATTTCGAATGAACAACTTACAAAGTGGAAAAGAGAACGTATTAAAAAAGTTTTACATACATTAGGACATAAAGAACCGGAATTAAATGATACAGACGTTATGATAAAAAAACTAACGGAACTAAAGTTAAATTATTCATACAATGAAATGTATGATAAGTTAAAATCTAAACTGAAATTAAGTGAAATGGGTATGCGTATTTGTACTGTTTTATCTGGTGATAGACGAAAATTTTCAAAAACAAGTATCTATTTAGATGGGATTACAGCAGAAGAAGCGATAAATGGAATTGATAGTTTTATGCTTGAACAATCAGATGAAAATGATCAAGTAAATTTATCAGCCTGTCCAGATCACTACGTACTAAGACCCTTTGGGGAAAATGAATTAGAGGTTATCGAAACTACTGGTAATTCTCCATTTCCAGTTCAATTTTTTATTGTTTTTGGTGACGAAACAGGATTGAAGACACCTCGAGAAAAGTCTTATCAATACCAATCAACAGGTGTTGCACGTATGAAAGACGGTACTACTATTGGTGGAGTTCGACATCAATTCAAAGATACAGATACTGGTATAGAAGTAAGTCTAGTTGTAGAGTTTCCGGCACTTTGTCCTAATAGCCTTATTAAATCACATCAAATGCATTTGGCATGTGAGTTTTCTTATTGGTTACAGTGGATTAAGGAATATAAAAAATAGTTTTCAAATAAAAAAACAGTCAAGATGTTCAAACGAATCATATGTATTTTTTTACAAAACCGAGTTGACTTATCGGAAATATTTGTATAATATGTACTTAATTCCATTACGTATTGCTGATTGGAGAAACCAAAGGCATTTTATCTATTGATAAAGTGCCTTTGGTTTTTTTATTGCACAAATACTGAATCTGTTCATTTAGATGAATCATTTCAAGGAGGCGAAGAAGTGACTGTTTCAATTGATGGGGTATCAAAATATTTTTCGAAGCAAACTAGTACTGTTCAAGTATTAGAGAATATTAATTTTCAATTAGAGAAAGGGGATTTTGTTACAGTAATTGGTCCGAGTGGTTGCGGAAAAAGTACACTATTAAAAATTATTGCAGGTTTAGACAGCGATTTTGAAGGAGAAATCATTATTGATGGGGAGCGTATAACAAAACCGAGTAAGAAGCAAGGATTTATATTTCAAGAGCATCGATTGTTTCCGTGGCTTACAGTGGAAGAAAATATTGCGGCGGATTTGTCATTAAAAGATAAGTATGTGAGGGATAAGGTAAAGGAATGGGTTGAAATTGTTCGACTAGATGGTTTTGAAAAATCATATCCGAAAGAAATATCAGGCGGGATGTCACAACGTGTTGCGATTGCAAGAGCGTTGCTAAGAGATCCTAATGTATTATTGCTTGATGAACCATTTGGAGCACTGGATGCATTTACCCGAAGTCATTTGCAAGAAGTACTGCTCAACATTTGGGAACAAAAAAAGACGACAATGATTTTTGTTACACATGATATAGACGAAGCAATATATCTTTCAAACAGAATTGTCATCATGAGTGCAAAGCCCGGAAAAATACATAAAGTGATTGAAAATAATTTACCTTATCCGCGTAGTAAAACTTCGGAGTCATTCCAAGAAATTCGAAAGAAAGTATTACAACAGTTTGAACGCGGGGGACTAATTCAAACAAGTATATAGGGAAAGAGTGAGTATATGTATAAAAAAATTAAAGTTCTTTCTTTTGCAGTAGCTATTTCTTTATTTTTATTTGGATGTGAAAAAAGCACAGCAAGTAGTAAGAAGGAAGATGTAACAGTACAAATTGGCATTCAGCAAGGATTAAGTCCACTATTACTCGCGCAGAAAAAAGGATGGTTTGAAGAAGAGTTTAAAAAAGAAGGAGTTAAAGTGAAGTGGACAGAGTTCCAAAGCGGTCCTCCTTATTTTGAAGCAATTGCATCAAATCGATTAGACTTTGGTGAAGTTGGGAACTCTCCAGTTATTTCAGCTCAAGCAGCCGGTATTGAATTTACCGAAATTGCTAATACAAGTTATGCAAGAAAAGGAACAGGAATTCTTGTGCAAAAAGATAGCAAGATTACAAGTGTCAAAGAATTAAAAGGTAAAAAAATTGCTGTTGCAAAAGGAAGTAGCGCATTTAATTTATTGTATCGAGCGCTTGATAAAGAAGGGATCAATGCGAAAGATGTAAATGTTATTCAACTGCAACCAGATGAAGCGCAGCCAGCATTTGAATCAGGATCAGTAGATGCATGGGCAATTTGGGATCCTTTCATATCGTTACATACGGTAAATAAAGGAGCGAAGGTGATTACAGATGGTGAACAATTAAATGTATCTTCTCCAGAGTTTTTAATTGCGAGAACAAAATTTGCGAAAGAGCATCCAGAATTAGTTGAGAAATTCCTTAAAGTATATGAAAAAGCACGTGTATGGCAAGATGAAAACTTAGATGAAGCAATAAAAATATACACTTCCGCAAAGAAAATAGATGCAGATATTGTAAAAGAAGTGTTTAATCACGACAAACCCATTTTAGTTCCGGTAACGAAAGAAATAGTTACAGAACAGCAACAGACAGCAGATTTTCAATATAAGCTCGGTTCTATAAAGAAAGAAATCAAAACAGATAAAGTTGTAGATAATTCTTTCGTAGAAAAAGCAATAAAGGCGAAATGAAAAGAGGTTTTGTAAATTGGAAAATACGAAGGCTGTTGTGAAAAGGGCCAGTTTAATGATTGGCAAAAGCAATGTCAATGTAAAAAAAGTGCGAAAGACAAATGTAAAAATGTTAGTAAGAGCGATTACGATACCAGTTATCGTATTAATAGTTTGGCAATTAGCCGGCGTATTCGATCTAGTTTCTAAAACAGTTTTACCAACGCCATTAGATATATTTCTAGCTTTTCAAGAACTTATAAAAACAGGAGAGTTATACGGTCATCTAAGTATCAGTGTATTCAGGGCTGCGGCTGGTTTCTTTATTGGTGGGAGCCTAGGAATTATATTAGGAACGATTGTTGGGTTTTCAACGAGAAGCGAGCAATATTTAGATCCGTCAGTACAAATGTTAAGAACTGTGCCTCACTTAGCTGTTGCACCGCTTTTCGTATTATGGTTCGGTTTTGGTGAAACATCGAAAGTGTTATTAATTGCAGATGGTGCATTTTTTCCTTTATACGTAAACGCGTTTCTAGGAATACGAGGTGTAGATTCAAAGTTATTTGATGTTGCGAGAGTGTTAGAGTTTAGTAAAAGAAAATTAATTACGAAACTAATTTTACCGGCAGCATTGCCAAATCTATTACTTGGGGCAAGATTAGCATTAGGAGTAGCATGGGTGAGTTTAGTAGTAGCAGAACTTATGGGATCTACAGAAGGTATTGGCTATATGATAATGGATGCAAGGCAATTTTCAAATACAGATATCGTATTTGTTGGTATTATCATCTTTGCATTCGTTGGGAAGTTTTCGGATTCACTCGTACGTTTACTAGAAGTAAAGTTTTTAAGGTGGCGAGATAATTTTAAAGGCGAGATAGGAAATTAACATATAAATTATTAGGGGTAATTTATATAGAGTATTTTAGTGTACGTTTCAAAATAAATAAGGGGTGTGTAAAGGTATGGAATTATTATGGTTTATTCCGGCGTATGGAGATGGTCGATATTTAGGAACGACAAAACGAGGAAGAGCAGCTGAGTACAGTTACTATAAACAAGTTGCACAAGCAGCTGATTATTTAGGATATACGGGTGTGTTACTTCCAACTGGTCAAGGTTGTGAAGATCCATGGGTATTAGCATCCGCACTTGCAGCTGAGACAGAGAAATTAAAATTTTTAGTAGCAGTTAGACCAGGACTGATGTCGCCGACAGTTGCAGCAAGGATGGCTTCTACATTTGATAGAATTTCAGACGGCAGACTTCTAATTAATGTAGTAGCTGGAGGAGATCCAGTTGAACTACAAGGAGATGGATTATATCTTGAGCATGATGAAAGATATGAAGCGGCGGATGAGTTTTTAAAGGTTTGGAAATCAACATTGCAAGGTGAAACGATTTCTTTAGAAGGAAAACATATTAAAGTTACGGAAAGTAAAGTTGTGTTCCCGCCAGTTCAAACGCCATACCCTCCTATATATTTTGGTGGATCATCCGCTGCTGGAAAGGAAGTTGCAGCAGAACATAGTGATGTATATTTAACGTGGGGCGAGCCACCAAAGCAAGTGAAGGAGAAAATAGAGGAAGTAAGAAAACTTGCGGAAGAAAAGGGGCGTACGGTTCAATTTGGCATTAGATTACACGTAATTGTAAGAGAGACAGAAGAAGAAGCATGGGAAGAGGCAGAACGTTTAATTCAATATGTAGATAATGAGACAATTGAGCTTGCTCAAAAGACATTTGCAAGATACGATTCAGTTGGTCAAAAACGAATGACTTATTTAAATAAAGGTACACGGGAGTCGTTAGAGATAAGTCCAAACTTATGGGCTGGTATAGGACTTGTAAGAGGTGGCGCAGGTACTGCACTTGTAGGAGATCCGCATACAGTAGCGGATAGAATAAAAGAATATGAAGCATTAGGAATTGATACATTTGTTTTATCAGGATATCCTCATTTAGAAGAGGCATATGAAGTGGCAGAACTGTTATTTCCTTTATTGAAGGAAGATAAGAAGCAAGCGAATAAAATTGTTGGTGAAATGATAGCTGATGCATATTCATTAAAAAAATAGTGAGAAATAAAAAAACTCGCAAGTAAATCACTTGCGGGTTTTCATCGTAAACTATCAGAAAATATGGTAAAATTAAATAGTAACTTAAGGTGCGGTTGGTTGTTCAATTATCACTTCTCCAATTAGGAGGGGGGTGATAATAAGTGAGTGAAATAGCGTTGTTACTGCAAGGTGGACTGTTTCTCGTTGCA
Source organism: Bacillus tropicus (assembly GCF_001884035.1). Lineage (GTDB taxonomy): Bacteria > Bacillota > Bacilli > Bacillales > Bacillaceae_G > Bacillus_A > Bacillus_A tropicus. The sequence goes on along the minus strand of NZ_MACG01000051.1, from coordinate 418,555 downwards.
TTGTTAACGTTCGTCGTCGTTTTAATAGACAAGCTCAAAAAATAACAACCCACCTATGCCAATAGAATGTGGGTTGTTTTGTTTGTAAGAAACAAATAGGATAATGAACAATCCAATCTGCTAAGTTACGTGGACTAGTGTGTAGCCGCACACTAGTCTTTTTTATTTATATACAATTTATAATTGGTTTATGTGATTGTATTGTTCTTTTCATACTTATTATAACACAGTGTCTTTTCATCAAGAAAGGAGACCGTATGTTCTGTTTCTAATTAAATAGAAGGCGACTTTTCTTTAAAGAGTCCGTCCATATACTGTTTTAAAGATTGGACGTAAAATTCTTGCTTATTTACATTATTTACGCCGACAATTGGTGATGAAAGTTCATATCTCTTTTCGGATAAATGAACGACAACGTCAAAAATATCAAATAGACGAATGAAACAGAACAGGCCATCTTTATCACTTAATAAAATAAAGTAATGGTTTTCACTATTTGTATTTAATGTATTCCATAAAGAACTTTTGCTTAAATCACGAACAATGCTCTTTTCTTTTAATTCCATGAAGTCGGCATTTGATAGGATGCTAGAAATATCAATCGCATCTGGATCTTCAAAATAGCCATCGACTGCTTGTACAGCGAAAGTATAAGCCATTTTTAATACACTCATTTTATACTTACGGTTATCTAAAAGTAATTCACGTTGAATAGAGCTAGCTACTTTCGTTACACGTTCTTCTTTCCAGATTTCGTTATGTAGTGAGATATCGTGCTTTTTACATAGTTTCATAATTAATGCATTGGAATAAAGTATTTCGTCACTTACTTCAACAACATCTGTCTCAGCTGCCGCAAGTTCCTCACCATGCTCATTCGTATAGAGTGGGGAGTCAATCTGTTTTTTCATTTGCTCAATCTTAAATTGACTTAATTTATGCCGAATTAAGGGGCGATCAATATTTGTTGTCATTTGTTCATGACAAGTATCACAAATTGAGTTTGTGAAATAATATCCACATAATATTTCTGGGATGACATATTGTTCACTAAGTTCTTTCGTATCTTTTCTGCAAATGATGCATTGTGTCATTTTTATCACCTTTACCTGCAAATTTGTATGTAATCTCATTGTAGTGTATTTATTGGTATTTTGGAATATTGTAAAGGAAAATATTATGTGAAATTGTTATTTATTTTGGTACAATGAAGAGAAGTGCTAGTTTAAAGGAGGACGTTTTTTTGAAATCGAAAGTGCACTTTTGGACATTAGAAGTGCTAATGGTTGTAGCGATCATATTTATTTGCACAAAAATATCGTTTCTATTTCAACCGATTGGTATCTTCATATCAACGTTGTTTTTCCCAATCTTAATCGCGCTATTTTTATACTTCATATTTAATCCAGTATTAGTCTTTTTGGAGGATAAAAAAGTACCTAGAAATTTAGCGATTTTACTGTTATATCTTTTTATTATAACATTAACTGCGGTTGGAGTTGGGGTAGTAGTACCAACGATCTCCCAACAGCTAATGGATTTAGTAAAAAATATGCCAGGTTATATAAAAGAGGGAAAAGTATACATACAAGATTTATCCCATCATAGATTGTTTGAATGGTTATCTACACAAAACTATGTTTCCATTGAAACAATTGAAAAAAATGCAATTGAATACTTAAAGGATATACCAAATACAATTACGTCGAGTGCAACGGCTTTATTTGGTATTATAACGAATGTCGCATTAGTTATCTTTACAGTACCGTTCATTTTATTTTATATGTTTAAAGATGGACATGCGTTTCCAGGGAAAGCAGTTAGTCTATTACCTGAATCTTACCGTGAAGAAGGACTTCGTATCATTAAGGAAACGAACGAAACATTATCTGCATATATTCAAGGTCAAGCTCTCGTTTGTATATTTGTAGGTGCTTTTACTTTTATCGGTTATTTAATTATCGATTTACCGTACGCTTTCGTTTTAGGAATTATAGCAGCATTTACAAATATAATTCCTAATTTAGGTCCATTTATCGGTGCAGCACCAGCTGTTATTGTAGGATTGTTCGTATCTCCGATGCAAGCGTTGTACGTAATTATTATCGTAACAATTGTACAACAGTTTGAAAGTAACATCATTTCACCGCGTATAATGAGTTCAAAATTAAACATCCATCCGTTAACAATTATTATTTTAATTTTAGGGGTAGGTAACTTTGCGGGAATTATCGGAATGATCTTGGCGGTGCCAGTTTATGCAGTAACGAAAACAGTTGTATCAAACTTAGTGAGACTGTTTAAGACGAAACGAAGTAATCGAAAATAGTTTATGTTGAGAAAGATACACCGCTTTTTAAGTGGTGTATCTTTTGTTTATTAATCAATGTTAAAAAGCGTACGAATACAAATTCATTATATATTTATTACATATCAAATATAACCGTAAAGTTGTATTATATAGCCCCAATAAAACTATGTGGAATCCCTCTGAACTATCCAAATCATTTCCTTACAACGTGCTATCAACATCATAATCGACTCCTTTCAAGTTTTATATATTTAAAGGATTATAGGTGAGTGTAGTATTTGCTTCTACGATCTCGAATTTCGTCCATAATCTTTTTGTATTGTTGCTCTTGTTTTAATTCATCTTCAGAAAAAATTTCTTTCTGGATTGTAATTGTTAAAAAGAAAAGGTGAAACTTCATGATACATTCCTCCTTTCGAAAGGAATTATAGATGGCTACAGTAGTGACTTTGACGTTCTTTTACATCTTCCATAGCTTTATTAATTTGATGGCCATGCAATATCTCACTGTCCGAGAACTTAGTTTTTTGAATGGTGATGGTTAAAAAGAATACTTTAAATTTCATTAGATAAAACCCCTTTATAAGTTTATTAGAAAAGACGGCTGTAATAAGAAGCTTGACGCTCTTTTACTTCGTCCATAATAGTTTGAATGTGTTGCTCACGCAAAATCTCATTCTGTGAAAGTTTACTTTTTTGAATGGTGATGGTTAAAAAGAATGCTTTAAATTTCATTAGATAAAACCCCTTTATAATCGATTTAGAAAAGACGACTGTAATAAGAAGCTTGGCGTTCTTTCACTTCGTCCATAATGGATTGAATGTGTTGCTCACGCAAAATTTCGTTGTGAGAAAGCTTATGTTTTTGAATCGTGATAGTTAAAAAGAATGCTTTAAATTTCATTAGATAAAACCCCTTTATAAGTTTATTAGAAAAGACGGCTGTAATAAGAAGCTTGGCGTTCTTTCACTTCGTCCATAATGGATTGAATGTGTTGCTCACGCAAAATTTCGTTGTGAGAAAGCTTATGTTTTTGAATCGTGATAGTTAAAAAGAATGCTTTAAATTTCATTAGATAAAACCCCTTTATAATTGATTTAGAAAAGACGACTGTAATAAGAAGCTTGGTGTTCTTTCACTTCGTCCATAATAGTTTGAATGTGTTGCTCACGCAAAATCTCATTCTGTGAAAGTTTACGTTTTTGAATGGTGATGGTTAAAAAGAATGCTTTAAATTTCATGAAGGTATTTCTCCTTAAAAATATATTTTTAATACATGTGCGTATAGTATGAACTTTTAATGTCAGTCATTTTATCAGTCAGTTGTTTTAATTGTTGTTTACGAATGATTTCAGCTTCAGATAAAGTGTTTTTCTGAAGTACAGTCGTAAAAAAGAAAATATGAAAAGTCATAAATGAATTCCTCCTTTCGAAAAGGAATTACAGGTGATCACAATAAAGCGCTTGGCGCTCCTTAACATCATTCATAGCTTTTTCAATTTGCTCATTATGAAGAAAATCATCTTTGGAAATTGTATTTCTTTGAATCGTAATACTTAAAAACAATACGCTAATAGTCATCGAATGTTGCTCCTTTCTTTAAAAAATAATGTAAGAGACTAAAAAATCGCACAAAAAAGCCACAGGAAGATATAGTTCTCCTATGGCCAGGCATGAAAAAGCCACAGGAAAGTATACGACCTCCTGTGGCGAATTTATGAATTAATAGAAATAAAGTACGATTTTCAATTCTCCATTAGGGTGGTCGAATTCATATTTAATTGTCCAGAAAACACAGGTGCAGTTAACGCTAAAGTTAAAGCTAAAGTTAAAGCATGTAATTGTAATTTCATCATTTCCTTCGACCTCCTTTTAGAATATTTTTCTTACGTTAGTAAGTATATACAATTAATGGATAATTGTAAACATAAAAAGCGAAAATTTTTAATTTTGATTAAAATGCGTATATTTTAAAGGGTTTTGAGAAGGTGTATTGTAATTAACGAAATATCGATAAAAATGGGGGATGCTAAATGAAATATATGCATCGAAATGTAGTTGTTATGCTAACAATTTTTTTATTTATTACGGCTTGTTCTAGCGGAGAAAGAATAAAAGAAATATCTGATGTGAAACCTGGTGACTTTAAGAAATATGCTGGAACATATGTTGGTAATAACTCAGATGTGGTTGCAATTGTTAATCATTTACCCGGTGGTGATACATTTCAAAGTATTAGTTTAGAGAATGAAAGTATAAAGGTGTACTATGGTGCAAAAGGAAATGGAACTTTGACAGAAGATATGGTTGAGACGTATTGGTTTGATGGTAAGGATACGATGGAGAAGAATTTTCTCTTTAACGTTATTTATCTAGCGATTTTAGTACCAAATGCGAAAAGCTACGAGTTTCAAATAGAAAATAAAAATTTCACGATAAAAAGAGAAGAAATACTATCAATCCTGTATGAAAAATTTGATAATTTCCCAAAAGAAAATGATATATGGGATAAAAAGAAAGTAGTAAAGTTTCTTAACGAAAATAACGAAGAAATTACAATGCTTATGAATGATAAAGAGTTTCGGAAATCTTTATTTACTAAATATCCAGTGCAGCAGTTGAAATGATGGGAGGAGAAAAGGTGGAGTTAGTATACAAAATTACTTATCATAGAATGAAGGATCATTATTTATATAAGTTAGTACAAGCAATTAGGTTCGTTAGTGAAGATGAATTGTGGAAAGAAAGAGCTTCTGTTAACTCAATTGGTGGAATCGTACTACATATTTGTGAACATATACAGAGAAATACTAGTCGTTATAAAAATCCAAATATAGTCTTTGAAAAGGGAATTGAGGAGTATTTTCCAGTAAAGCGACAACGTACTGAACTTTTGCTACAGTACGTTGAAGAAGTATTTGATGAATGGGGAACAGAATATATACAAGTATGGGAAGAAAAAAGACATATTGATCTTCATAGTTTATTACATTTAGTGGAGCACACAAGTTATCATTTAGGGCAAATAGTAGATCGTACAAAGTTGATAAAAGGAAAACAATTTAACTTTTGTCAAAATGGTATAAATGAAAAGAATTTGAGAACAAGAGTTGAAACTGCGAAATTTTAGAAAAAGAGTCATTCGTTTAAGAATGACTCTCTTTTTTTGTAAAAGAAATTTATGGAAATAAATATGTTTATGTGATATGGTTAATTACATAAGTAATGAACCTAAGAACCTAAGGTGGTGAAATTGTGAAACCTACTCTAGAGCAAAATAAATTGATATACTTACAAATTGCAGAAACGATCGAATCTGATATTTTAAAAGACATATTACTTGAAGAAGAACAAGTACCATCAACAAATCAATTTGCGAAGATGTTACAAATAAATCCAGCTACTGCAGCTAAAGGGGTAAATGTATTAGTGGATGAAGGGATTTTATATAAAAAGAGAGGGATTGGGATGTTTGTTGCAAAGGGAGCGAAAGAAGTCGTACTTAAAAAAAGACAAAATACTTTTATGACCGAATATTTACCTAAAGTGTGGGAAGAAGCAAAAGTATTAGAAATATCGAAAGATGAATTGATGGATATGATTCAAAAAATCACGAAGGAGGGAAAAGAGGGATGATTGCACTTGAAACGAAAGATATAACGAAAAAATACAAAAAGAAAGTAGCTGTAAATGAAGTAACGATTTCATTGGAAGAGCATAAAATATATGGTTTGCTTGGTAGAAACGGAGCAGGAAAAACGACGCTATTAAATTTACTTGCAGGCCAAATTACTTCAAGTAGTGGTAGCGTATCAATATTTGGTGAACATGTTTTTGAGAATAGTAAAGCGATGCAAAATATTTGTTTTGTTAAAGTGAAAGAAGCTGCATATCTAAATAATAAAGTTAAAGAGATTTTTAATTTATGTAACATGTTTTATAAAAACTGGGATCAAAAGTTTGCAGAAGAACTTGCTAGGAAATTTCAGCTTAATTTGAAAGAAAAATACCATAAATTATCACACGGAATGCAAACTGTCGTCGGAATTATTCAAGGGTTAGCAAGTAGAGCACCAATTACTATTTTTGATGAACCTACTACAGGTTTAGACGCAGCGCATCGTGAGTTGTTTTATAGTTTACTATTAGAAGATTACGGTGAGTATCCTCGAACCATTATATTATCAACTCATTTAGTAGAAGAAGTAACCCATGTGATTGAAGATGTGATAATCATAAAAGAAGGAAGATTAGTTGTTCAATCATTGGTGGAAGATTTATTACAACAAGCTCATATTATTTCAGGAAAAAAAGATAAAGTGGATGAGTTTTCAATCAATAAAAAAGTAATAAATCGAGAAGTTTATGGAAATAAGGGGATTGCTGTTATATGGGAAGAACTTTCTAATGAAGATTATTACTCTCTTGAAAAAGAAGGTTTAGCAATTGATAGAATTACATTGCAAAAATTATTTATTCATATAACTGGTGGTGAAGTGAAATGACGATATTAATGAAGCAGTTGAAGTTACATATAAAATATCAGTATAAAGCCATTCTTACCTTTTGGACTGTAGCATTACTTATAAAAGGGACAATGACGGCAACGGATTTAAAGGGAATAAAGGTAGCATTTTTACACGATATCTTTAATAATTCATCAATTGCAATCGTAATGTTTATTGTGATAAGTGTGTTTCTTATTCAACTTGATATTTTCCCTACAGTCGTCTCGTTTGGTGTCACTAGATTGCAATTCTTGATTGGGTCAATATGTTTTATTTTATTACAATCAGCATTGTTTTCATGCCTTCAAACTTTATTTTTACAGGATACATTTTATAAAACTGAACATATAAATTTAGGAACATATGCAATTGAACAATTCTTTGTACAGTTTATATTTTATAGTACATTAGCTTGTTTATTCCAATCAACAATCATTTTTCAGAAAAGATTTAATTGGTTCGGATTAGCTTTTAGTATAATATTTTTATTTGGATTGGCGAGTACAATGTATGCAGGAATAGGAATAAAAGAATTGGTGTTTATTAATAGTAAAATGTTGCTAGAAATACCTAATTTCATATCAGTTTCGATTGTTCTTATTTTCATATATATTGTAATAAGCGCTCTATTTATTCGTAAGGTTTCGTTTGAAGATACAATTTAAATACAATTATTTTAGGGGAGAAGGAAGAGTAAATGGGAGATACTTCTTCATTAATAACCGTTTTTTTATGCATTGCACTACTAATATTTTGGCGTCGTTACCGCTCTATGCATAAGCCAATAAAGGGATCGGGAAAACGTATTTTATGGCCATTACTATTTTTAACACCAGGTATTGTATGGTTTTTAGGTCCCGTACATCCCGCTATATTACAAGTAATTATAGCGGGATTCATTGGTGTACTTTTCGCTGTGCCGCTTATAGTATTAACAAATTATGAGCGGAGAGATGATGGGAATATTTATACGAAAAAAAGTGCTGCCTTTTTAATCACTTTTATTGCACTTGTCGTTTTACGGTATGGTTCAAGACAATTTATTGTGGATTTAGATCAACAAACGATTGGTTTATTATTTTACGTCGTTGCAGTATCGTATATTATTCCGTGGAGAATTGCTTGTTATATAAAGTTTAGGAAAGTTTGGCGGGAAAATAGTAATCATACAGTGTAAAAACAAAGACTTCTCAATAGAGAAGTCTTTGTTTTTATGAAATCATTATATGGTATGTAACTAATTTTTTCTCTCAAAATCACCACTATATGGTAAAATTTTATAATGAATGAAAGAAATGGATGGTGATGGAGGTAAATCAATTACATGAACTGAAAATAGTTCTTTTTGAGAGGGGGTTATGAGTCGATATGAGCTACTTTATTTCGTTAGTACTTGCTGTTTTATTAGCTTTTTCATATAAAATTGTTGATACTACAGTTGGCATTATTATTGGAAAAACGTTGTACCACAAGATAGAAAATGAGATTATTTATATATGGGGGACAATACTGACGATAATTAGTTATTTTTATGAAGATAATTATGTATTCCGTTTACCGATTCACTATGAATCAATTGTTGTATTAATCTTGATTGCTTTAATAACGAATATTGTCATTTCACGATACTCAGGATATAATCCAATTGGGAAAAAGAATATCTTAAACTTTGTAATTATGTATCCTATTTTTGAAGAAGTAATTTTTAGAGGGATGATTATACCAATACTTAACAACGCATTCTCAATCTTCTCTAATTTTGAAATAGCTTACATACCAGTTACGCTACCAATTCTAATATCTTCCTTTCTATTTGCTATATCTCACTTACAATATTACAAATTTAATCAGACTAGTATAAAATTTATGCTGTTCGCATTTTTAGGGGGAATAATACATGGTATGATTACGGATTCCACACTATCAATTGTTTTCCCAATATTATTACATATAGAATTTAACTTCCTTTCTGTATATTACGCAAAAAAGCTGTAGTAAATTGATAATTGAGTTAGTGTATTTATAAATGAATTATTGAAATCTTATTAAAAAAGGTAAGAAAAGAGTTTTTTTACTACAGCTAACGAATTTTACGTCAACAATCACCTCTAGCTGGGGAAATAGTTGATTTTTACAGTAACAAAGATAAAATCTCACATTTAGAGACTGTTTTAGCGTATAAAATCCGCATTTCAAAAAGCTGACAAAAGTCAGCTTTTTTTATTCGTAGCATGAAGTAAAGCACCAATCGCACCGCTATAACCACCATCTTGTAAAAAAATAGGTGTTTTATTTTGATATTTTGTGTAGCTACTAATAATATTTTGAAGGTGTATGTTATTACATAGAGTCGAACCAATATAAATAATATGGTCAATGTTTTTTGTTTCGGAGAATTGAAGGCTTAATGCAGTAACAACTTCACCGACAAGTCCTTGTACAGTAGCAAGTATATCTGAGCTATTATAATTTGATTCTGTAATAGCGGCTTTCCCAAAATTGCTTGCAGTTAAACTATTATCAATAGGGGAAAGAATACCACCATAAATATCTCCAACTGTAATATCTAGTTCATTTCTAGAACCTACTTTTGTTAAAGGTATTACATCTTCAAAATGCTCTATATTTGTTAACAATTTTGAAAGCCCCATAATAGTACCACCGCCAATACCAGTTCCTCCAGCGCGAATATATTGGTCATTATAAACGTAATGAATAGAAGTACCTGTACCGATATTTGTTAATATAAAGTTGTTTATTTCATATTTTTCTTCTTTTAATATGTATCGGACACCTATAAGAGTAGCTTCAAATTCATTTCGTTCTACTATTTTATATGAGTCTGAAAGTAGTTGCTGTAATTCTTTCGCTTTACCACCTGTAATACATATTTGCTTTTTACTAGTGCTTTTCTTAAGCCAATCTATTATTTTATCTTGTTCATTTGAATAAAATTTTTCAAAAGCTAATTGCTTTTGTTCATCCAAATAAGCAATTTTCGTTAATGTACCTCCAGCATCGATACCAATCGTACTTTCCATTTTCCTGCCCCTAACTAAGTAATTTATTTACTCTGTTCATGTTGATGAGACGAATTTGTAGGAGATAGATACCCTAGTGAATGAAAACGTCTCTATTCTGCTTGGTATATTAATAACTTTTCTATAGTTACAATCGGCTGATTATTAACGGTTGCGGTACCTTTACCGAGAACAAAACCTCGGCGATTGCGATTTAACTCATAATGCAAAGTAAGTTTATCGCCAGGATATGCTTGTTCATGGAATTCAACCCCATCTAAAGAGGAGAGGAAGCCTAGTCCGTCAGAGTCACTTGTATGTAAAAATGCGCTAAGCTGAGCAAGTGCCTCTACAATTAACATATGAGGCATATGATTTTGACTATCATTAATAAACCACTCGTTATTTGTAATGAGTTTATATCCTGTAACGGATTCACCTTGTTTTACATTTGTTACTTTATCAATCATTAAAAATGGATAACGATGGGGAAGTGTGTCTTTAATATGCATATGAAAGTACCTCCAATGAATAATACCCCTGCTAAAGTTAAGCAGGGGAGTGGGAACTAATTTTTAACTAATTCATCTACTTTTTCAAGGGCGAAAATACCGCTATTTCTAATGTTTTCAACAACTTGTTGTAACACTTCTTTATCTTGAACGAGTGCAATACGTACAAAGCCTTCTCCGTGAGGTCCAAATGCATGACCTGGCGTAACAACGACATTCGCACGATCCATTAATGCATAAGCGAAGTCTATAGAAGTCCAGCCTTTCGGGATTTCAGCCCAGACGAACATACTACCAGCTGGTTTATCGACATTCCAGCCAAATGTTCGGAACCCATCAACTAAAGTATCTCTACGTTCTTGATAAATAGCCCGGTTTTTCTCACAAAAAGCAGCACCATTTCTTAGTGCAGCGGATGCTGCTTTTTGAATGGGTAAAAATACTCCGTAATCTGTATTAGATTTAAACTGAGTAAGCGCACGAACAATTTCTTCATTTCCAATCATATATCCAATACGGCTACCTGCTAAACTATAACTTTTTGACAAAGAGTTGATTTCTACGCCAACATCTTTAGCACCAGGTACAGAGAGGAAGCTAATTGGTTTATTACCATCAAAATAAAATTCAGCATAAGCAAAATCATGGACAACAATAATGTTATGCTTTTTCGCGAATGCAATTACCTCTTTAAAGAAATCTGCATGAGCCATTGCTGGAACGGGATTCCCTGGGAAGTTTAAAATCATCATCTTCGCTTGATCTGCAATTTCTTCAGGAATTAGCTCTAAGTTAGGTAAGAAATCATTATCTTTCTTTAAAGGCATATAGTAAGATGTTGCTCCAGCCATTTGAATTCCTGTTTCATAAGCTGTATATCCTGGATCAGGAACTAATATAATATCTCCCGGATTCGCATAAACCATAGGTAAATGAACGAGTCCGTCCTGTGACCCCATTAATAATAGAACTTCTTTATCGGCATTTAATATAACACTATGAGTGTTGTTGTAATATTCAGTTACAGCTTCGTGAAATTCTTGAATACCACTTAATGTGTATCCATAGCTTTCTTTTTGATTTGCTGTATGTACCAATTCTTCTCTTACGAAATCAGCAGGTGGCATATCAGGATTCCCGATACTTAAATCGATCATTTTGTGGCCTGCTGCAATCTTTTCTTTTTTATAGGCCCCTAATTCACTAAATATAGAAGATTGGAATGCTTTCATTCTAGTTGCTAACGTGTAAGTCATCAAAACCCCTCCTAAAAACAGTGTTTTCTTTCTGCGTTTTTAATTATTCTGAAAACACATGAGTACATTTTATCATTTTTTTATGAAAATTAAAACGATTGACAAATTTAGAGGGAGGATTAGTCTTTTTTGAAAGGGGAGCTGTAAATAAGTACCGGTAAACTGAATTGTTTATTATATCTTTCTAGATAGTTTAGGATGTTTTGTAGTTTTTGTTAAGTATATCCCGCATATTTTGGATGAAAAAGAACACGAAAACGAGGCCTAATATACCACTAAGCCAATAGTATGAATTTCCTGTCGTGAATTTTTCATAAAATGAATGTGCATTCCATAGGATTAGGAGAATGGAACAGATTGTTGATATAATTAATGAACTTAAACTTCTCAAAAAAAGCACCTCACATTAAAATATTGTTATTATATAATAATACATCTAAATTTAATGATTTAAAAGTGGGAAATGTTTTTGGAGAGGTTTTGTAAAATAAAAATAACGCAGAAAATATTTTCTGCGTTTTAAATGAAGGGTAATTATTTCTTTTTATATGTACATAATTTTTCCACTGCATAAAAGTATACGTTTAATTTGCCATCGACAACTTTTAAAGTTTGATCTGATGTAAATGAGTTACCATAATCAATGTGATATACATTAGAATCCTTTACAAAAGAACCTTTGTATAAATTTTCTTTTTTCTTCGTTGTTTGCATTTCTACTAAATTTTGAATGATTTTTTCTTTCTTTTCTTCTTTTACAACTGTTTCAAATTTATAAGACGCAGGACAAAGACCATTTTTGTTGTCAACGACTTCCCAAGAACCGTAAATATCATTATTGCTACATCCGCTAAGTAGTATGACGAATAGTGGAATAAGTAATAGAACTTTTTTCATTTTGTATTCCTTTCCTTTCATTTTCAATAAACGTGCAAATACGATAGGAATATTGTAGTAAATAAAGTTTAAATTTTTATAAAGAATTATTTAATTTCATATAAAAATTTAGGGGGAATTGAAAAAGCATGAATCTAGTGTAAAGTCAGATTCATGCCGAGTACTGTAGTTTATGTTATGTCTCTTTTGAGGAAAAATAAAGAGGAAAGTAGGATCACAATTCCATTTGAAATATATATAATTGCAGCAATAAAGGCTAGGCCCCCTGCGCCAAATCCAGCTTTATCGAATATAGAAGCGAATGCTACAGTAGCAAAAAAAACAATAGGAGTTATCAGTAAAAATATGAAACCGGCGATAATTCTTCTTTTAAAGTTATGTCCAGATAAGGAAATAGCTAAAAAGTTTATGATGCTAAACAGAGCTAATACAAAAATAAATATAATAAATAACTGCATACCATCAGACAATTGCGCACCCCCTATATATATCATGTTAGTATACTGTATTCAAAAGCAAAAGGGGGTACTCCTTTAAATAATTACAATAAGCGTAATAAATAAGTTTTTATATAACAAAGACGCATGGATTAATCTAATAGGATCCATGCGTCTTTGTTTATGTTATAAATTCGCAGATTGCGAAGGCTGTTTTTCATATTGTTTTTGTTTAGATAGCGATATGAAAATAATTAATAATGAAATGACGCCGAAAATTAAGACCATGTACTGTAATCCAATCGTATCTAAGAAGAAACCAGTACCGAGTAAAACGATTTGGAACATAACTCTTTCAAACATGTTACGGAATGAGAAGAGACGGCCGTGATAGCTTTTTTCCACTTTCGTTTGGAAAATTGTCGACATAATAGGGAAAAAGCAACCGACACTAAAACCAAACAAACCAAATGATGTAAGAGACATCCATTTTATATCGCTAAAGAACAATGATAGATGTGCAAAAGCGGTACAAATTGCGAAGAAATATAGTAACTTTTCAGGTTTGAAATGGTCAGATAAACGTTTAATAACGAAGGCACCTAACATAAATGCGATACCTTCAATTGTATATATAAAGCCTTTAATCGTTGGATCATGTTGCATTTCGCTAATATTAATTACCATTAAATTAAATCCAGCTATAAATAATAGAGGGATAATACTTAATATAAGTGCTGTGAAAGCAATAGGAATTCCTTTTAAAATACGAAATACTTCCATAAAGCTATTATCTTTTGCAGCTTGTTTACTTGGTGTTGTGGATTTCCTATCCTCGAATTGTAGGAAGAAAGTTGAGAGGAATAATAAAGCGTACGCTGCCATTGAGAAAGCATACATATACTGTAAACTCATTACAACTAAAAGAATTCCACCTAGTGAAGTACCTGCAATACGAGCGATCGTACCTACATTCATATGTACACCGTTCATCTGTAATAACTCATGCTCACGTACGATAAGTGGGATTACAGATTGTAATGCAGGGAAATAAAATGCTGCTGAAATTTGAAGAGCAACCATAAATGCAATCATAAATGCGATACTTTCAAATTGGATGGCAAAAAACATGAAAATAACACTAATAACACGACCAAACCCGGAATAAAGAAGAACTTTTTTCTTTTCATACTGATCAATAATGCGACCAGCCATAGGCCCCACTAGAACACCTGCTAATAGTCCGATAAATAATATAACTGATTTCATGAAATCAGAAGGGACATATTTTTGCATAAATTCAAGGTTGCCAAGAATGCCAAGCCATAACCCTAAACCAGCAATAAACTCCCCAATTAAAACAATCCAAACATTTTTATTACGCCACATAATATAAAACCTCTCCGTCTTTTAAAATGAAAAACTCGTATATAAAACCTCCTTTTTTTATGTATTTTTATTAACGAACTTTTTTAGAGTCAGAGTCTATATTACGTGTTTCATGAATGGATTTCAATTTTTTTGATTTGTCAGAAAAACGATTCGTTTATTGATAAAATAAGCACATCAAAATGTAAATACGAGATGATTGAAAACTAACTGAAAGTAGGGGGAAATATCGCAAAAATAAAAAAGCAAGAACGTATAATTACGTCTCGCTTTTCTCAATTGCAAAATTAAACATTAGATTCAGTTAGCAGCATTTACGCTCTTGTCCAATAGCTAATGCGCTAAAAGATAGAGGACCAACAACTTCTGCACTTGCACCACTAGTTAAGTTTTCTACAGTTAATGAATATTGGTGTGTTCCACTGCCAATGTTTTGATCTATAGCTTGAAATGTTTGTACGTAGAATTGTTCGGAATCTGTAGATTCAATACCAACTTGTGTATTGAAAATTTCAACATTATCACGGAAAATTCGGAATAAAACTTGTGAAATCTCAGTTATACCTTCAACTCCGACTGTAGCGATTAATTCTACTCGATTATTACGTGAATCTCTACTTGAAATTCTTACTTTCAAATTTGCTAGAATTGCTTTATTTGGAGAAGCTGGGATTGCAAAAGTGGTTTCACCCGTTTTACTTATAGGTTGAGTAGCTTGGTAATCAATGATATGAGTCATATTCGTCACCTCCTCATATACTAAAATATGAAAATGGCAATGAAATAGCTTGGACAAATAATAGAATATTTTAATAGAGTCGATAATAATTGTTGAAAAGGAGTAATTCACAAAAAAGCATCAAGAACATATCACAATAAAGGGATGTTTTTCTAGATGCTTTTTGTAATTAGGCCGAATATTCTTCTTTACGTACTTCGAAAAATTCATTACGACGTAAGTAATTATAAACTTTCTCGGAAACCTCTTCTTCTTCACACATTAAGAAACGATGATCAAAAGCATAAAAGGATTGACCTTTAATTAATTTTACGTAGTATATTTTACACGCCTCCTCTAGCAAAATTAGTATTTACTTAATATTATGATGACCTATATGCATGTGAATCATACTTGAAGTTTCAAAGGATAGAAGCTAAACAAAATAAAAAAGCTTACAAAACTGTAATGTTGTTGTCACGTTTTTCGATAGTTAAAAATAACCAATTTCTTCTATACTACAAATAAGTTACATAAAATAAGGGGGTAAAAAGATGGAGGAAGTGATTGGAGAAGTAGTAGCAGGTATTTGTGAATTTGTGGTGGAAGTAACAGCAGACGCTATTGGAAATTTAGTTTCCGGAAAGGATGAGGAAAAAGAAACATTATAATAGTTTGTAAAAGTATATAGATAATCAAAGTATAAAGGCTGATTTCTAAAGGGAAGTCAGCTTTTTTATTTTTTACATTATATTAATTTTATTTGAATATTCATTTGTTATTATGTTTGTGAATCGAATAAAGGAGGTGAATAAATAACTATGTCGAATTTAGGGGCTGATTTATCTAATTCTTGTTTGATTGTTGTAAAGATAGAGGAAAAAGAATACCATTTTATTGTCCGTGAACATCCGATTGTAGGGAAATTTATATCGCTGTTGGAAAATGGAAAAGAATATGGTTTAATAAATAAACAAATCGCTAATAAAGATAAATTTATTAAATCGGAGCTTGCTAAATTAGATTATTTTAACATAGATGTTCTATATCATACACCTGGATGGATATGGATTGGTATGGATCAATTTGGTTTACATGCTCGTGAGGCTACTTATAACGAAGTAGACATTATTATGAAGTTGAAAGAGGATTTATATTATATAGATGTAGATGAAAAAGTAAAAATGTAATTGATATTTAGTTAGGTTAGAGGACAAGTTCCCGTAGCCTTTTTTGTTTAATATGAAAACGGAAAATAGATACTATGTAGGATAGGACTGTATGATAAGAAGTGAGCTGAAAAGAGGATTTGAAAATACATAAAGAGAACTTTAATTATTATATGAATTCTATATGTAAATAACAATAGAAAGAAGATGATAAAATGAGTAAAGAAGAGCTTGTGAAACAACAGTTTGGTAATAATGCGGAGAAGTATGTAAAAAGTAAAATTCATGCTAAAGGACCGGATTTACAATATGTAGTTCAACAAGTTGAGTCTCGTCATAATAATCGTCTTCTTGATATTGCTACTGGCGGAGGACATGTTGCGAATGTATTAGCTCCATTGTTTCAAGAAGTAGTTGCCTTAGACTTAACAGAAAAAATGTTAGAGAATGCGAAAAACTTTATTATAAGTAATGGACATGAAAATGTATCTTTTGTCGCTGGAAATGCTGAAAGTTTACCGTTTTCTGATAGCTCTTTTGATGCGATAACATGCCGAATTGCAGCACATCATTTTACGAATCCAGCTCAGTTTATTTATGAAGTAAATCGGACGTTAGAAGATAATGGATTGTTTATTTTAATAGATAATGTTTCACCGGAAAATAATGAATACGATACATTTTATAATTTTATAGAAAAAAAGCGGGATCCGAGTCATGAACGAGCGTTGAAAAAAACAGAATGGATTACCTTATTAGAAAGAAATAGTTTGCAAATGCAGTCGTGTCTTACTTTTGACAAGAAATTTGAATTTGACTGGTGGTGCGATATGATGGATGTACCTTTGCAGAAACGCGTGAAATTAACAGAATGTATGATGAAAACATCATTTGAAATGCAAGAATTTTTTAACATTCAATATGAAAATAATAAAATTATATCGTTTTATACTGAAATGGCATTGTTTATATGTAAAAAAAGTGCGACATTAAAAAGATAAATTTCTTGAAGTCTTTTCAAAGTACGATATACTTAGTACTGAGAAAATGAGAATAGAGGAAAAGTAATAATGATTCGCGTACGTATTGAAGGAACTGAAGAAGAAATGCTTGAATTTATGGAGAAAATGCCTGATATTCCTGGATTTGAAAAAACACATATGAGAGAACCGAGAAAAGGAAATAATCCAAAATATGATTCAAGTAAAAATGTACTAGCATATTTATCTTATAAAAAGATTGAAGTCGCCAATAAATAGGCGGCTTTTTTAGTTTGCATCGTTTCACAGCCTTGTCTTTTTCACATAATAATAATAGTAGATTATGCTGAAGAGGGGTGAGGATAGTTAATAAGAAAATCATCTTTTTTGGAGACTTTGGTATTGACGATGCAGTGGCGTTAATTTATGCAAATAAAACATGTAAATTAGATATTATAGGTATTGTTGCTGAATATGGAAATGTATCGCGAGAAATCGTAACGGAAAATGTGTACTTTTTAGAAAGATACTATGCTACAGAAGTAAAGATCATTGAGGGTGCAGCAAGACCGATGACAGCTGAAGAACCTTTGTTCTTTCCTGAAATTCATGGGGATCACGGTTTAGGGCCAATTATTCCACCTGAGATGAGGATTTGTAAACGGGAAAATTTTTGTGAATTAATTAAATTAATTGAGCCTTGTCCAGAAGATATTATTATCGTAGCGACAGGACGATTAACAACATTGGCAACATTATTTTTAATATATCCAAATGTCATGGATAAAGTATATTCGTATTATATTATGGGTGGCGCTTTTTTATTTCCTGGTAACGTTACTCCTGTATCAGAAGCGAATTTTTATGGAGATCCAATCGCGGCAAATATTGTAATGAAGTACGCAAAGAATGCGACAATTTATCCGTTAAATGTAACGCAAGGAGCCCTTATTACTCCAGAAATGGTGGATATTATTAATAAAGAAGGAACAGGACAGGCAAAGCTTATTAAACCAATGATTGATTTTTATTATGAGAACTTTTATAAAAAAGAATACCCGGGTATTACTGGAAGTCCGATTCACGATTTGCTTCCGTTCATTTCATTTATAAATGATGATATTTTTGAATATAAAAAATCTGCAGTTTGGATTAGTACGACAAATGACGTAACAAGAGGTCAAAGTGTGGCTGACTTTAGAAAAATAGCTGAGCCGACGAGGTTTGATGATCGGCCGATACAAAGAATTGCGGTTGGTTTTAACTATCCTGCATTTAAAGAAGAGTTTATGCGGACAATATTGAAGCCTGATTGTCCATAATAAGTGTAATATCTCAAGCTGCATAAATCGTTAGTCTAAAAAGTTAATTAACATGTATTGTTTTTACAAAAAAATACAGTTATGCTCCATGAATAACTTATGAAAAATGTAACATAACTAATGGTAAGCAATTGTTTCTAATTATATTTTGATTGGTATAATATAAAGGAGGTTATCATATGATTTGGTCTTTAATCGTTGGTGGTATATTAGGGTGGCTTGCTAGCTTAATTACTGGTAGGGATGTACCAGGCGGTGTAATTGGTAATATTATTGCTGGTATTATTGGTTCTTGGATTGGTGGGAAATTACTTGGTAGTTTCGGCCCAGTAATCGGCGGATATGCAATTATTCCAGCTTTAATTGGTGCGATTATTTTAATCTTCATTGTAAGTTTCTTATTACGAGCAATGCGAAAATGAATATAAGGACTGTTTACATTTGTAAGCAGTCCTTTTTATATGTTATGCTAGTATTATACAATCAGGAGGTGTCAGCATTGAAAACATTTACAGTAAATTTTCATCAAGAAGATAATGCTAAAGCGACAACAGTACATAAATTAAGTGAAGAGGACTTCAATAAAGCAACAGAAAAAGGTACTCGTCATCTATTTGATTTAGATACAAACGTTGGATTCTTCGTATTCTTTGATGCAGAAGATGCAGAAGGAAATGATCAATACTTAATGCTACAATATGAAGGAGATCATGAAGAGCCAACTGCGTGCTACGGATTTGATTTAAAACTATACTATCAATTTTTAGCATTATACTTAAACGATCTTGAATTCCAAGGTGAAACAGATGAAGAAGAGGAAGAGTATGGTCCAATTCATCATTTAGCTCACTTACTTTATCATATTGTTGAAGATGGTAAGTCAATCGAAGTGTAAAATACATATGTAAAGCTGTCCTTTTTGGACAGCTTTTTTCATTTTCTAAAGCAAAATATACAAATTGGATTTCTGATGATGATAGGTGGTTTGATTAAATAGAGAAAGCAACAAAGAAGATTTATCCTCCTTTGTTGCTTTTTCTACGTTTAAGGAAGGATTGCAGTGTAAATAGAGAGAAGGGATATATTAAGGAGATGGGAAAAATGATAAATAATACAATTCCAAGTTTTTTAAAATTATGGGAAGGTACCGACGTAGAATTAACAGTCCTTAATCAATACTTCACTTCACATCCAGAGATATTTGAAGAATACTTTAAGTATCATTGTCCTAAAACGAAAGAACGTCTCTCTAATGCCATTAACCTATATCCCATAAAAATAGAAGATATTCGTATCATTGCAGAATTATTACCAAACATTATTCAAGAGATAACGAATGAATATGATAACAAATTTAACTTTGATGTAAATATGAAATTTCATTTATTTGTTGGAGCTTTTAGCTCTAATGCATTTGTAGAAAGGGAGATTATTGGTGATATATTTTTTGCGGCAGAAAAATTATCTCCAGATTTGAATCATCTTCGCGTTATTGTGGCTCATGAAATTGGGCATATATATCATAATGTTATGCTTCAACAAGCTGGAATGGATTGGAGTAAGGCTGAATGGAATGATGCGTCGGTAAGTTTGTATCGTGAAGGTGTTGCAACTTATTTATCAAAAAAATTCGTTAACGATTTAAATGAGTCTGTTTACTATTCATATAATAGTGATGGTGATCCATGGCTACAATATTATAAAGAAAATGAAGAGAAAATCAAGAAGCGTTTTTTACAAGATTATGCTGAAGGATGGACGGATGAAAAAGAGAAAGAATGGTTCCGTTTATCAGGAGGAAACTATTTTGGATATAACCGAATCGGTTATTTTTTAGGAACAGCTTTTGTAACATATATTGTACAAGCTTTTGGAGAGCGTAAAGCACTGACTTTTTGGAGGAATCATAATTTGAAAAGTATTGTAATGGATTGGTTATCGAAATGAATAGGGGGCTGAAATGTATGAAAGTATATGTAAAGGTAACAATGTTATTTCTCGCTTTTACATGCATATTTGCATTAGCAGCATGTAAAGGGACGGATGAAAAAAAGGAAACAACCTCAAGCTCGGAAAATAGTAAAAACGAACAGAGTAATTCTTCTGAAGAAAAGGAAAAACCTGATACAAAATCAAATAATGAAGGATCAACAAAATCAGACACTGACTCACGCCCGAAAGATACAGTAGTAAATCAAAAATCAATTAACCATGTTAAAGAATTATTTGAATTAGCGAAAGAAGGAAAAGTACCTAATGTTCCGTTTGCAGCTCATACAGGAGATATTGAAGAAATAGAAAAAGCGTGGGGGAAAGCAGATAAAACTGAACAAGCAGGAAATGGAATGTACGCTACCTTTACAAATAAAAATGTTTCCTTCGGATTTAATAAAGGATCACAAGTTTTTGATGTACGCTCCTATCATGAAGAACTAAAATCAATTACATTACAAGAAATAGAAAAAGCATTAGGAAAACCTGCTTCGGTTAAAGTAAATGGGGAAGATAAAATATATGTATATAAAGTAAACAATCAGTTTGAGTTAAAATTCATTATTCCAAAATCCACTGGTAAGGTAAATCATATTTCAGTATTTTCGCCAGAGGATAGTATAAATAAAATGGCAGGGTAATAAAAAGAGGATGTCACAAAAGTCAAAATCGATGACTATGTGACATCTTTTTTATTTTATTATCAATAAGCCAGTGCCACTTATAAAATGTGATGGGGATGCTCTAAAACATCTTTTTGAATATCTTTTCTTCTTTTCTTACGCTCTAAATTTTGAACAAAAAGAGCTTGGATAATGCCCCCAATCATTAAGAAACAAGCACAAATATAAAATAGCATACTGCCGTTTAGTTTGCTTAATAAAACCGCACCAATAACAGGACCGCACGTTCGAGATACATCCCAATGTAAGCCGTAAATTGAAAAATACAATCCACGTTTATCTGAAGGAGCGATTTCTGAAACGAATCGAAGTAAATGGTTTAAAGCAATACTTCCACCGATGACTAAAAAGAGTAATGTGAAAAATAGTGACGCGATTGTTGCTGAAAGCCCGTAGCCAAGTGCAGCTACTGTATAGCAGGCATAAGAAATAATGATGATTTTCGCCATGGAAAATCGTTCAGACCATTTCACGAGGAAAACTTGCAGAAAGATTTCCATAATAGCTTTGCATGTTGAAATAAAAACGAGTATGAGTTCGAAATCCGTAAAAGTATGTTTCACGAAAATAAGATAATTCGTCTCAGTTTGTGCATAAAAAAAGCTAATAGGAAGTGTAGAAACCATAAGTCCAAATACGGCGTAATGTTTGCGTACAAAATGTTTTGGAGATGATCTTTCAAACTTTTGCGTTGGTGTTGTCATTGCCGGAGCGGTTTCTGGAAGCTGCGTCCAAACAACGAGTGCATATACTATAAGTGCAATGCTTTGCACCATAAATACATATTCAGGGTGAGTCTTATAAAAAATAGTACCAACTAAAGGGCCGATTAGGGTACCTATTGCTCCCATCGTTTGCAGAAGAGAGAAGATTTCTGCTTGCTGCCCAGGTTTTGTTAAATCAGCTATTTGTGCACGTTGAGCAGGAATATATAAGGAACGGCCAATCCCATTTATGACGTATAATAATGCAAATATAAAAACAGATTGAGCAAAGACGAAGCTACCGATTGCAATACCTTGTAGTAATAAGCCGAGTAACATAATTTTTTTTCGTCCATATTTATCAGTGACTCTTCCTGCAATAAGTGTAAATATAATGTCCGAAAGCGGTTGTAACCCGAAAATAAGCATGGTCATCATAATATTGCCGTTTAGCATCTTATTAACATAAATAATCATAATAATAGCTAACATTGATTCTGTTGTTCGAGTTAATAATTCACCGCACAGTCTAATGATAATTGGTTTATTGTAACGTAATAAGAGATGATTCAATATTATTTCCTCCTTTCTATATTGAAATGATAAGATGAAAGGAGAATTGGAAAAAGGGTAGAAAGAATAGGGAGTATTTTTCACCTTTTAGGGGGAATATGATGTTTATTTTAGATCAATACATTGAGCTATGGATTACCTTTGGGAAAGGGAAAAAAGAAGGAGAACAATTAGAAATAACAGTGCAAAATATATCCGAAACATTATTTTGTACAGAGCGTAATAGTAAATTGATTATAAAAAAATTAGATGAGTTAAATTGGATCACTTGGTTTCCAGGACGAGGGAGAGGGAATCGTTCTAAAGTAATTTTTCAAAAGCATCCAGCACATTTAATTTTAAATAAGGGAAAAGAAATAACGAAAAAAGGGGATGTGAAAAGTGGAATCTCATTTGTGGAACGATATAGCTCACAATTTCCGTTAGTAAAAAAAGAGTATGAAGCTTGGGTAGATTCAATATTTGGTCATCAAATAGAAAGGACATCCGAAGGGAGAAGAGATGTACTTCGTTTGCAGGTCCAAATGAATTTAGAAATCGCATTAGATCCAGTCTACGCTACAATGCGTTCAGAATGTCATATGGTAAAACATATTTTCGATACGCTCGTATATGTAAATGAGGAATCAAACTATATAGAACCAAGACTTGCCTTTCATTGGGAATATAACGATGCTGAAAAAACATGGACGTTTTATTTACGAAAAGGCGTTTACTTTCATAATAAAAAACAACTTACTGCACATGATGTTATACATTCATTGAATCGATTTATGAAAGCTGAAAATAACCCACACGGTTGGATGTTACAACATATTGAAAGCTTCCGTGCAATAGATGAATATGTTATTGAAATTCAGTTACATACGGAAAATAGGATGTTTTTACATATGATAAGTGCAGAACAGTGTTCTATTGTAAATGAAGATGAAGCAGGAAACCTCATAGGTACAGGCCCCTTTAAATTAGGTGAAAAGAATGCACATTTATTTGTATTGGAAGCACATGATTTATATTATCGTGAAAGACCTTTTCTTGACCGGATTGAACTAATGAATGTAGAACAAAGTGTAAATACATACGATATTTTAGTAAAGGCGCAGTATAAAGATAAAGAAAAACATAATAAAGAATTATCTCGGCTTGAGTCGAATGTAACATATATAACATGTAATCTTGCAAAAGTAGGACCAATGCAAGGTGAGTTGTTCCGAAAAGCGTTGTACAAAATCATTCATGGCCATGCAATCATTCAAGAACTCGGCGGAGAACGTGGAGAAGTGGCAAAGGAACTACTATTAGCTACTGACAGCATAGTAGAGATCGAGGAAGATATAGAAAGTTTAATTGAAAGAAGTACGTATGAAGGTGAGGTGTTACAACTTTATACATTCAAAGGACGAGATCACGTTGAAGATGCGCAATGGATACAAAAAGAGTGTGCGAAGTACGGGATTCATGTAGAAAATAATTTTCTTGAAATAGAAGAGTTATTGGAAATACGCACGATACAAAAGGCTGATATGATGCATGATAGTGCAACAATTAGTGAACGAATAGAAGATAGTCTACTATATATGTTTCTTACAAAAAACAGTTTTATTCATGGGCAAAGCAGCATGGACTTTCATAAATCATTGTTTCCTTATTTTAAACAAGAGCAATTAGAGAATAGAGTTACATTGTTACGCGAAATTGAAGACACTTTGTTACGTCATATTCATATTATTCCTTTATATCGTAACAAACAACAAATAACTTCTCACGAAAAAGTACAAAATATAATGATAAATTCACAAGGTTGGATTGATTTTTATAATATTTGGTTTAAGTCTTGATATATAAGGGCTGTTGCGCATCTTTATACGATGTGTAATAGCCCTTTTTATATGTGAAAATAGGTTTGATTTACACATTGTTATGCTACTTGTGATAAAAGCTCATTTACAACGTAACAGTGTTATGTTACATTGTTATCAGGAAGGAGTGTTATACAGTTGAGTACAGATTTAATTTCAAAAAAAGATTTATTAGAACTAACGGGTATTTCATATGGACAGTTATATAGGTGGAAAAGAAAAAATTTAATACCGGAAGATTGGTTTGTACGAAAGTCAACATTCACGGGTCAGGAGACATTTTTTCCGAAAGAAAAGATTTTAGAGCGAATTGATAAAATCCAAACGATGAAAGAGGATCTATCACTAGATGAACTAGCGAATATGTTTTCACCGAGTGTGAGAGAAATTCTTTTAACAAAGGAAGACGTTTTACGTAAAGGGATTGCATCAGAACCAGTTTTACAATTTTTTATAGAACAAACGAATAAAACAGCAGAGTTTCAATTTGTAGATATTCTTTATGTGTACATGTTAGAAGAATTACTACAATCGGGAGAGATTAGTTTAGAAGAAGGAAAAATGGTCTTGCAAGTATTAAGTGAAAATTATGAAGCAATGAAAAATAAAACGTGTGACTTAATCATTGTCCGAAAGTTAGGGATTTCTACATGTTTCTTAGTTTCAAACGTGGACGACTTAATTTTTGAAAAAGGAACCAAAATCGTTTTGCGCGAAGCGATTATGAAATATACCGAAGCATTAAAAACTAAATTGTTGTAGTGGAGGAGAAAGTATGCGTACAGATAATTTGATTATAAATGGTTACGGTTCATCGAATGGCGGCGAGTTTCATAAAGTGCAATTAAACGGAAAAGGAACTGTGAATGGAAATGTTGAATGTGAACAATTTGAATGTAACGGATATGGTGCAGTTACTGGCGATTTGAAAAGTAGCAGTGCACGAATTAGCGGATCTGGTAAAGTTGAAGGCACAGTTCATGCTGAAACGATGCGAATTGATGGAAAAGCAACAATTACGCAAAATGTAAAGGCGAACAGTTTGAAAATTGCAGGAAAAGGTACGATAGGTGGAAATGTCACTGGTGAAGAATTTAAAGTCAATGGTCAAGCAACAATTGACGGTAATTGTGAAGTGGATACTTTTTCTTCAGAAGGACAATTTACAATTGGCGGATTATTAAGCGCTGATGAAATAAATATTAATATTCACGGTACATGTCGAGCGAAAGAAATTGGTGGTCAAACGATTAAAGTAAGACATAGATCAGGTACATTTAGTAGGCTATTTAAAACAGTATTTGGCTTGCAGTTAGAAGCTGAACTATTAGAAGGTGACAATATCGATATTGATTATGCCCACATAAGAACGGTAAGAGGAAACAATGTTACAGTAGGACCGAACTGTCAGATTGAACTCATTGAATATACCGGTGTTCTTACTGTTGATAAAAGTGCAAATGTAAAAGAAATTAAGCAGGTTTAATGGGAGGGAGAAAGTAATATGGAACATCCACATAGTCTTACTGTCAATGGTTCTGGCAGTTCAGCAGGCGGGGATTATAATAAAGTGAAGATACGCGGCGAAGGAACGATTTCTAATGATATGAGTTGTAATGAATTTAAAACATACGGCACGAGTGATGTACGCGGTAATATGAAAGTGAAAAATTATGTTGTGTATGGCGATAGTGAAGTACAAGGAAATGTAAATGCGGAATATGTAAAAGTATATGGTAATACACAAATTCATGGTGATGCACATATTGAAAAAACAAAAATTAGAGGTATGATAAATATTGCAGGGAAGTTTTCAGGTGATTTTGTCGACGTAAAAGGTGCTTTAAATGTGAAGGGGGATATTGAAGTAGAAGATTTGTCATTAACGGGTGGTCTTGAAAGTGATGGATTACTTAATGCTGAAAATATTCAAATCTCACTTCGTTATGAAGGAAGTAAGGTAAGAGAAATTGGTGGTAAAAAAATTATGATTCGTAAAAAAGCGAGATTTCTTCCTTTTATTAGTCATGTTGGAAACCTCCAAACGTCAATTGTTGAAGGAGATGATATTTATTTAGAACATACGATTGCTGAAGTAGTGAGAGGAAACAACGTTACAATTGGCCCTGGGTGTGAAATTAGTGTTGTAGAATATCATACTAGTTTTAATCAAAAGGGTAATGCAGTCGTAAAAGAACATAAACAAATATAAGTAGTATGAGGGAGAGCAAGGTTATGGTTGAAAAGAATAATAAGCTCGGCTTTGTTGTAGCGGGTTTATTGCTAGGTATTTTAATGGCATCAATGGATAATACCATTGTCGTAACAGCGATGGGAACGATCGTTGGTGACTTAGGAGGCCTTGAAAACTTTGTATGGGTTGTGTCTGCCTATATGGTCGCAGAAATGGCAGGTATGCCGATTTTCGGTAAACTATCAGATATGTATGGTAGAAAGAGATTCTTTATTTTCGGTTTAATTGTCTTTATGATTGGTTCGGCACTTTGTGGTACTGCTGAAAATATTACACAGTTAGGTATTTATCGTGCCATTCAAGGTATTGGCGGCGGGGCGTTAGTGCCAATCGCGTTTACAATCGTTTTTGATATTTTCCCTCCTGAAAAGCGCGGGAAAATGGGTGGTTTATTCGGAGCGGTATTTGGTTTATCAAGTATTTTCGGTCCGTTACTCGGCGCATATATTACAGATTACATTAGCTGGCACTGGGTATTTTATATTAACTTACCACTTGGCGTTTTAGCACTTATTTTTATTACATTCTTTTATAAAGAATCACGAGTTCATAGAAAGCAAAAAATTGATTGGTTTGGCGCAATTACTTTAGTTGGTGCAGTAGTTTCTTTAATGTTTGCTTTAGAACTTGGCGGACAAAAGTATGATTGGGATTCTAGCTTTATTTTAAGTTTATTTGGCGGATTCGCTATTTTAATCATTGCATTTATATTTATTGAACGAAAAGTAGAAGAACCAATCATATCATTTGAAATGTTTAAACAACGTTTATTCGGAATGAGTACCATTATTGCTTTATGTTACGGTGCTGCGTTTATGTCAGCAACTGTATACATTCCGTTATTCATTCAAGGTGTATACGGTGGTACCGCAACAAACTCAGGCTTATTACTATTACCGATGATGTTAGGGTCTGTTGTAACAGCGCAATTAGGTGGGTTTTTAACGACGAAGCTTAGCTACAGAAACATTATGATTATTTCTGCGGTTATTATGCTAATTGGACTATTCTTATTAAGCACATTAACGCCAGAAACAAGTCGTGCGTTATTAACAGTGTATATGATTATTATTGGATTTGGAGTTGGTTTCTCATTCTCTGTACTAAGTATGGCGGCTATCCACAACTTTGGTATGGAACAGCGAGGGTCTGCGACTTCAACGAGTAACTTCATTCGTTCATTAGGCATGACGCTTGGTATTACAATCTTCGGAATGATCCAAAGAACAGGTTTCCAAGATCAATTAGAAGAAGCATTTAAAGGTATGAACGGGGGAATGAATACAAACGCTTTAGGAGATTCAAGAGCTATTTTATCAGAATCGGCAAGATCTCAAATTCCACCGCAAATATTAGATAAAATTATTGATGCTCTTTCTAGCTCAATTGTCCAAACATTTATGTGGGCATTGGTACCAGCTGGTTTAGCATTCATATTTATTTTCTTTATGGGAAATGAGCGCATGGTAATTAAAAAACAACAAAAGAATAAAAAGAGCGAAACATCAAAAGCGTAATGAAAAAGCTCCCTTCCAATTGGAAAGGAGCTTTTTCGTATGTACGGATTTAGATTAGCCTTCGATGATTTCGTATTCTTCGTCTGCTAATAATAAAATTTGTGTTTTCTTACCTTTGTTTTGAACTTCGATTACATCGTAAGCACCTAAGTCTCTTATTTTGCTTTGAGAAGCGTTAACCATAACTTCAATAGAATCAATTAAGATATCTTCTTCAATGTATGATTCAGGCAATGCCATATCTTCAGTATCTAATACACATGCGTATAGATTTTGTAAGTTTTCAGCAGTTGGATTTTGTTCTTCAACATCAATGATGTTTTTTACTGCTTCCATATTTTCTTCTTTTGCTTGGTATACTTTAATTTTAGCCATTGTTTTAATCTCCTTTATAACGTAATCGTAGAGGCTACACTTCATTATAACGTTTTTTTCATGAAAGATGAAATTGTTATATGTATTTATAGGGAAATTTATGTGTTAGTACTCATTTTTAATGCGATAAGTAGGCAAATATATTCCTACGTTAAAGTTATATTGTCCAAGCTTTTCTCATATCCCGCTCATATTATGTGTATGAGATAAAACATATAGAGAAGGGATGGAGTGTAAGTGGGTTGTGAGCCGAAACGAAATGATCGATGTTGCCAAAATAGTATTTGTGAATTTTTGCGAAGTCTAGAGCCTTTTACAAAAGTTGAGAGTATTGTAATTGCCGGAAATGAAATTGTTGTATCTTATTTTCTTTCATTTAATAAGAAGAATGGTGTCGTATCCTTCGTACAAGAGGACGATGAGGTTATTTTTGTAGATTGCTCTAAGATTGATGCAATTCGAATAGGAAAAGTTTGTAGTTGTAAAACGAAAGTCAAATTTATTGAAGAGGATTTCAGCCTACTTGGAAACGTCTGTCCGCAATGTTTAACAGAGGGAAGCACACTCTTTTTTGACTTTCACAATTCAGAATTGAATTTATCACTTCAAGCAAAAACAATTGATGCACCTAGTTGTACTGAGTTTATAGATGAGATGGGAAATGTAGTAAAGCAAATTACTATAATAGGTGAAGCAATTGTTTCTAAAGATTTTGTTCAAGTGCCTGAATTATTAAGTTTCCGACTAGTATTATCTGATACGGCTACGAATCCTTTAAAGTTTGGAATACTGTTTATTAATTTCCCAGATCTTACGTTTATTATTCTTTTCGCATCGAGTGGATACCTCAACATTTTGAACTGTTTGAAAATTGAGAGTGGAGCTGGTAATGCTGAAATAGAAGAGATGAAAAAGATAATATCGAATGACGATAATACGTACACATCAGTTGTTAAAGTAACTAAAGTATATAAAAACGGAGGAACAGAATCATTTGTTTATAAGAATGAGTTATAACATATATATTTAAATGAACCCTTAAACTAATGTTAAGGGTTTTTACATAATAAAAGATTATAGATTGTGAATTTTTATTAAGTATATTATCTGTAAATCTATACACTAGAAAGTCATTTACTTTTTGATTAAATGTTATAATAATTTTATATTTATGAATAATTTATAATTATATGGAATGTAGTAGACGTTTGCTTATATGTAGAAAAGAGTAGAGGTACATTAATTCTAAAGAAAGCAGGAATATAAATGATATATGAAGCGAATATACATACAAGAGAAAAATTAGTTACTATGTTCGAAGATTTCAATAACGTTGTTTTACTTTCTTATTTACAAGGACATATGGGTACCGCTTGGGTAAATGATCTTGAAAATCCAACAGTAGCGCAAATTACGGTAGGGATCTTTACATTTTACGCTGGGGATTCAAAGGTGAAAGAAACAGAAGAATTGCTTCGAAACATTCCTGATAGAATGTTAGTCATCGTAAATAGTGTAGAATGGAAAAAGCGTTTAGAAACATTTTACGAAAGAAAAATAGATAAGTTTTTACGCTATAAATTTAAACGTAATGTAGAAGTTTTTAATCTTTCAAAATTACAATCTCTTATATCAGCGCTTCCAAAAGGATACGAGTTAAGAAGAATAGATGAAAATATCGTAAATAACCCTACATTACATAAAGTCTCTAAAGATTTTACAAGTCAATTTCAATCAGTAGAAGATTATATAAACCGAGGTATAGGGTATTGTATTTTGTATAAAGGAGAAGTTGTATGCGGTGCATCATCATATAGCATTTATGATAATGGCATTGAAATTGAAGTTGCGACTGATCACAATTATAGAAGAAAAGGATTGGCGACTATAGTTAGTGCAGCACTAATCTTGGACTGTTTAGAAAAAGGGATATATCCAAACTGGGATGCAGCGAATACTACATCTGCAAAACTAGCTGAAAAACTAGGATATGTTTTTGATAAGGCATATGATACTTATTTTGTGGATAATAGATGAATGGGCAGAGAGTGTAAGATGTGTACAAAGTAAAAAGTTTAAAGGGAAAGACAGATGACTAGAATGTTTTGATAGAGTTTTTAAAAACTCTATCAAAACATTAGAAAATAAAATGATTAGTTCAATAATAAGAATATTTTATAATATATTGAGTGCAAAAACTGGCTTTTTTAGTCCGTTTTTATTTTTTATAAAAAGATAAATTAGTCGTGATCTTCTATTTTGTGGATATTAAAAAGTCGGTAAATGGTTCTTATTGAATATTATCCTTTGTTAGATGGAATAAAAGACTCTTGAAAAATTAATTTTGGAACACCTATTAGCTCTAACAGAAAAAAGTCGAGAAATTCTATTTTATATAGGTAGATATCAGTATAGGCTCCTTTTATTAATTTATGTGTTTTTAACTATCAAGGGGAAATGAATCTCTTATTTCGCAAATGATAAAAGTGACTATGATACAAACCCACGCATTAATAGAAAAAGTACATATACAGTATAGAGAGTTGAAAAACTCTAATTTTTTTTTATAAAGGAGATTATATATTATGAGTGAACAATGTCCAATTAATGTACCATGTCAGGTAGTAGGACAAACCCAAACACCATTAAGTGATGAGGCAGCAGCACCAATTCTTACACCAGGAGCACCGATTGTAAAAATTCCAGTGGTATTAGCCGAAAGAACAATTCAAATTGTTGTAGAATCAGATGTTCCATTAGCACCTGCAGCATCCGAAATTAAACGTGTGTTAAAAAATGTATTTTTAACACAGTGTAAGTTAGTTCCAGTAGCATTCACTCCAGTACCAGGTACAAATTACCGCCGAGTTACAAGAGCAAAGTTATTTGTACAAGGATATATTCGTAAAAACATTGAATATGCAGGTAGTGGATGTAATTCAGTACTATTTGATCGTATCGCAAATGTTCCATTTTCTGGTTTTGCAGATTTGACAGAAACTGATTTTCTATCACTAGCAATAGTAGCTTCTTCCTCAGATACTACATCTCACTTTATTAATCCTAAAAATGGTGACTTACCACGTTTAGACAAATACTTCTTTGAAAATACTGTTTTTTATAACGAACAACCATATTGCGAATTAGTTAGCGCTCAATTTTTTGAATTAGACTTCTCTCCTTGTCCAACAGAATTAAACGAATCATTTGAGACTCTTCGTGAGAAAATTGTACTGGATCTTACTGTGAAAGTTTTACAAGTGCAACAAGTACAAGTGTAAAACTAAAAAAGCATTGTCTTTGATAAAAAGACAATGTTTTTTTTAGTTTTATAAAACATATATAATAATGAAATGGTCGTGTACAAAAATATATTTTTATGAGTTTCATTAGTGGGGGGATGGTGATGAAAAAACCATGGGTTGGTAAGCAAATATGGAACAAAGTTTACAAAAGGGAAATACTGATTGGTCAAGAGCAATCTCATGAAATAAGAGAAAATAAGAAAAGTAAACAAACAGATTCAGAGAAAAAAGAGAAAGCAATACAAGCAGAAAAGGACAGTAAAGAACCAAAGTTAAAAAAAGAAGAAAAAGCAATACAAGCAGAAAAGGACAGTAAAGAATCAGAGCCTCAAAAAGAAGAAAAAGCAATAAAAGCAGAGAAAGAAAGTAAAGAATCAGAACCTCAAAAAGAAGAAAAAGCAATACAAGCAGAGAAAGAAAGTAAAGAATCAGAGCTCCAAAAAGAAGAAAAAGCAATACAAGCAGAGAAAGAAAGTAAAGAATCAGAGCCTCAAAAAGAAGAAAAAGCAATACAAGCAGAAAAGGAAAAAAAAGAACCAGAGCCCCAAAAAGAAGAAAAAGCAATACAAGCAGAGAAGGAAAAAAAAGAACCAGAGTCAAAAAAAGAAGAAAAAGCAATAAAAGCAGAAAAGGAAAAAAAAGAACCAGAGTCAAAAAAAGAAGAAAAAGCAATAAAAGCAGAGAAGGAAAATAAAAAATCAGAGCCCCCAAAAGAAGAAAAAGCAAATGAATCTGAGAAAAAAATTGAAAAAATTGTCCTAGGAAAAGAACATAAAACGAGTGGATTAGAGGGCAAAAGTATAGATTCTGAATCAAAAATAGTAAATTCAGAACGTTCAATAGAAGTGAAAACCCCATTTTCTATTATTTCAGATGTTACTAGTTTTAAAAAATCCCCTAATATGAATGTGAAAAATCAAGAAGTATATGTATTTCGTAATGAAGAAGATGCTAGAGGACGTGAGCTGGATTCTACATTACTAACTACAATGGAATATTATCATGGAGAAATTGATTGTAATTTAGTTTCTTCAAACCTTCATGAAAAGAGGGTACTTTTAGAACTTTCTAATCAAAAAGAAAAAGGGAATATTGAAGAGAGTTGGATAGGCTCATCTTCATGGATTCCTATCCACGGTATAATATTAGAGAAGGAAGTTGAAGCAGATGTAAATAATTATATAACTGCAAAATTACCAATAGAAATAGGGAGGTATAAAGGTGAAATTAGTTTAATAGAAA
Organism: Bacillus tropicus; assembly: GCF_001884035.1. Taxonomy (GTDB): domain Bacteria; phylum Bacillota; class Bacilli; order Bacillales; family Bacillaceae_G; genus Bacillus_A; species Bacillus_A tropicus. The sequence goes on along the minus strand of NZ_MACG01000051.1, from coordinate 385,531 downwards.
AGATTGTTTTTAAAGAAACAGTTATAGAAATAAAAGAAGTATCACAGGAAATTATTGTAACAAACAAAGAATTCTTATTGCCAAAAATAATAAAGAAAGGAAAAAATCCATCTATAATTGAAAAAGGAAGCTTACGTGTAGAAGGCTATATATTTCAGTGTATTGAATTTACATCAGAACAAAGTGAAAATCATGATAAGATCTACCAGTTAATGCAAAATATTGTATTGGAACTAAACGTCCAATTATTACAAGAACAGGAAGTTCGTGTGCGAATTACATAAATAATTATATCACTATCAATTAGTTGAATTTTTTTAGGAGTTTGTAATAGAGAAACACAAAAAGTGCTAGCAAGTCTGCAAACAAGCTAGCTAACATGTATTGGAAGTGAAATACTGCCAATGTAGTAATTAACAATACGTTAATTAACTAGGTGAAACGTGATGAATCTTTTTTACATGTGGGGAAATACAAGGTGTTAAATCCTAATTTAGAAACTCACAACTTAAATAGTAAAACATGTTTATCATAAGTATCCAAACACCAGTTATATTTTTTTAGAATAATTGGATGGATAATCTCTTTTGTAGCATCAACTTCAGTAAAGCCATATTTCTTATAAAAGTTTTCTAATTCCTCAAAAGGAAGACAATATACATTTTTTACTTGTAATTTTTTCGCAGTTACTACTAAAAATGATACAAGTTCCCCAGCTAATTGTAACCCTCTAAATTGAGGAAGAATAAAAATTCCACCCATTTCTATAGTATCATCATCTATTTGGACCAATCGTCCCACACCTGCATACTCGTTGTTGTATGTAATGATTGCAACTTTATCTCGTTTTAAATCACTCCGTACAAATCCTATTGATTCATATTGATTATTAACCCATTCTAGATCATTATATGTGGCTAGTTGAATACTCAAATACATCCTCCTTCGGAATACTGGTGTGCTATTTTCATTATAGAGAGCAAAAGATAATAAATCAAACGAACCTTGATATAGTAGCGTCTGTTTTATTAGCTGAAGTTGTTGGTTTGCCGGTATTGAAATGATGACTTCAATAAATAGAGGATAAGAACCTTATGGATTTGGTGTTACAAAGTTAAAAGGAAAACTAGTTTGCGCGTTCGGTAACGCATTATTGTTTAAGCGTATAGAGTTTATAGGATTATTTGAATTAGTAGCCAATGTATTAATTGGAACTATTAAGGAAATGTTGTAATCACCAGCCTGAGTGAGAAAAATCCTCTTGAAAAAGGAAAAGGGACATAAATAGAAGAGCACTTCGGAAAGTGCTCTTCTGTAACGACTATCCACTCTAAAAAGAAAGGATGCAATATATCATATGAAGTTAAGGGTATTTAATTATGGGTTCTTTTTATAAAAGTTTTATTTTATTCGGAATAAAAAGGCGGTTGTTTCCGCAACAACCTTTCAGTAAAACAAAGCACTTTTTCTGATATAAATTATGGATAATTCCTGAAAAAGGTTATAGGATATACCCACATTGTTATTAGAAATTCTAGAAATGTTACAGTTACGACTACGGATACAGACATAGCAGTAAATGTTCAAATTCTTCTCCAAATTTTATTAGCTTTACTAGTAAAATTAAATATTTTATAAAATGTTTAACTTGTTTTTTATATAGTGCTTTTTAGAAATGAAAATTCACTGTTTTGATTATAGTACAGGCTATGAATATTTATCATAACTGGACTAATATTCAACATCGTTAAAATATTAAGATAAACAATGTGTTGGAAAGTAAAGTTTGATTATTTTTAGAAATTTAAAAGCCACTTCCTTTATTGGATGTGGCCTTTAAATTTTAAATAGTATAAATTTGAAAATACTATATTGAATTAAAAAATAAAATGTATTAATACAAAATAACCATAAAATCATTTGTGTTATGGAAATAATAACAATAAAAAATAGTTAAAATAGAATGATTTTTAGTAAAGGTTCAAGTTTTGAAGAATAGTGCATACAATATAAAGTGTTTTCCTTTCTTCATTTAAGTTTTACGTATATAATTTAAAAGTACTATTTTTATTTTATATTTTTTATATTTATAACAGAATAGAGGTTTAAAAATGAGTGTTAAAATCATTACGGATAGTGCGGCGGATTTACCAGTAGAATTGCTGCAAGCATATGATATTGATTTAATTCCACTCCGTGTTTATGATGAAGCAGAAACAGAGTATTTAGATGGAGTTACATTAGAGTCAGTTACATTATTGCAAAAAATGAGAGAAGGCGCTGTTTATAGAACGTCATTGCCTTCCCTTGAAACTTTCCAAGAAAAATTTGTTTCTTATGCAAAAGAAGGTAATCCTTGTATATATTTGGCTTTTTCATCTGAACTGTCTGGTACATATCAATCATCAGTTCTCATTAAAGAGGAAGTAAAAGAAACATATGCTAACTTAGATTTAGAAATTATTGATACGAAATGTGCTTCGCTTGGTCAAGGGCTTGTCGTATTAGAAGCTGCTAAAATGGCGAAAGACGGTGCATCAAAAGAAGATATTTTAAAGCGTGTTGATTTTCTAATGAACCATATGGAACATATCTTCACGGTAGCTGACTTACAGTACTTAGTGAGAGGTGGACGTTTAAGTAAAGTCGCAGGATTTATCGGTGGTTTACTAAACATTAAACCAATCTTAAACGTGGAAGAAGGAAAACTTGTACCACTTGAAAAGGTAAGAGGGAAAAAGAAAGTACTTGGCCGAATTGTCGATATAATGGAAGAGCGTGGAAAAGAACTTAAAGGTCAAACAATCGGTATAACTCACGGTGACGATTTAGAAACAGCTGAAGCATTAAAAGCATTAATTACAGAAAGATTTGGCTGTGAAGTATTTATCGTAAATACAATTGGTGCAGCAATCGGTGCACATACAGGACCTGGTGTTATAACGTTATTTTTCTTAAATGAAGTGGAATAAAGGATTGATCATTTGATCAATCCTTTTTTTATTTTAATTTTATTGTTTTATGTAAATAAAAATTATGTGATTATTTATTCACTTTCTCTTTAAAAGGTAAGAAGGCAGATAGGAAAGTAATAATAGCTAGCCCAAAGCCGAATCTTTCAGTTTGATCAATTACTAAGTCATTTTTCCACTGATAAATGAAAGAAGCGATTATTAAAAGTAAAGCAGCGCCTCCAACATATCTTACTATTTTTCGTGCGGATTCATCTTTAAGTCTTACAAACATGTGTATCATCCTTTCGTTTTTATTAAATAATTCGACAAACTAATTTCTAGGATTTGATATTAATAATTCATCTATTAAATTTATTTAATTTTTTGGGTTTACAATATATATCTTCTATGTATTAGGTAAATGTAATGAACTATAACTATCTAAATGAAGAATGATAGTTTACATCATGAAAAAAATGGACGAAAAACCCAAATTTTAGCCATAAAATTTAACAAGCCATCTAGAAATAATCATAGTATGAATGTAAAATTAAAATGTGTGATACATTTTTTTACATTTGTGAAATTATACATTTTCTTAATATGAAAGATTAAGCAATACATAATGGCTGATTTGGTAAAAAGTAAGAAATGGTTAAGCAGGGAGAGTAGAAAGATGGAAATAGGGGAACGTATTCGCCATGTTCGAATGCATAAAGGATTAACACAGGGGGAGCTCGTATCAGGAATATGTTCAATAACATATTTAAGTAGAATAGAAAGTGGAAAAATAAAACCGTCATCTTCTTTTATAAAAAAAGTTTCTAAGAAGTTAGATGTAGATAGCGATTATCTTATAAATGGAAATTATGAGGAAATAAAGATTACTATTTTTAATATATGTAATAAATATAAAAAAGATAAAAGTATTACAGAAGCTGACTTATCTTTGTTAGAATTATACGTTCGTGAAGTAGATTCAATCCCTTTATTACTAAAGGTATATGGTGTACTTATATACTATCATGCCCGGCAAAAAAATATGTTATATGTGAAGTCGCTTATAGTTCAAGCTTCGCAAATGATACCAAGTCAGGTTGAAATGCAAGATCCTGAAGATTATATTTATTATTTAAAAGCTCGAGGTTTATATTTTTATAATAAACAAGACTACAGTGCTGCTCATGATATATATGTACAGGCTGAGAGTTTATTTGGAGCAGAAGAAACTGAACAACATGGTCATATATACTATAATTTATGTCATGTATATAAGGAGCTTTATAAAGATAAAAGTATTAGTCGTTTGTATGCCTTAAAAGCTTACAACATATACAGAAAAAATGGTATGCAGAAGAACGTAGTAAATACACTTTTAATGCTTGCAATATTGTATATTATGGATGAATTATATGAAAAGGCACTTGAAAGTTTACAACAAGTAGAAAATAGTTTGGCTATTAATGGTGATTCAAAGTATTTACCTATAATTTCTTATGATTACGGCAAAATTTATCAAGGTTTGAAAGACTATGCGAATGCCATTAAATACTATGAAGAAACTTTGGAATTAAGTGAATTTTTATCGGAGAAAGATCAAAAGGTATATGCATTACGAAACATGTTAGAGATGTATATAGAACTTAAAGATTGGGAAAATGTTAATAAGGTTATGAATGAAGCATTTCATTTTTTATCAATTTATGATGTACCAATTGCACATGTTCAACTATATGGTTTGAAAGCTAAAGTATTCAAAATACGTGGGGATTATTATGAATATGAGAAAAATATGCAAAAGGCAATTGAAGTGGGAGTAGAAAAAAAACAACATCGTTTAGTTGCTGAATTATCCTATGAATTAGGTAACTTTTATAATGAAAATCGCTCTTATAAATTATCTGCTAAGTATTTTAAAATATCAGCTGAAAATAAAATGGATTTATAAAGAAGTTTAGTTAAAAGTTCTTATAAATTGTAAAGGGTTATCCAAAAGAGTAGAGTATTTTATACTTTTTGGATAACCTCTTTTATTGCTATTCTATAATTACTGATTGATATCTTAGCATTTTATCTTTTTATTGGGGAGTAATACTTATTCGAGTAGCAGTAGCATTCATAGGTTTATGTGATGTGCGTTTCATTAGAAAAAGCAAATAGTATAAATAAAAATGTATTTATATAAATCTAAATATTTCAAGATGTTAAAATTTATTTATTTCATATATAATTGTGTAGGGAGAAAAATCTGTAACTATTTGTAAAAATAGGGGGCGGCTATAAAATGCATGAAATTGCTAGATGGGATTTAAATCGATTATATACGTGTGGAGACATTATATTTCCAATATTGGAGTTAAAAGAGCAATATATGGTGACAAAGGACGTAGAAATCCTTTCAAAACTTATTCAAGCTATTGAAAAAGCAGAATACTATTTGTACTGTCGATCGGCTGAAGGAAGTGTTTCATCTGACATTACTAGATTGACTGTGAAAGTAAAGGAATTAAAAAGTGGAGTGCAGCAAGTCATACAGCAAAGTGAAGTGGAAATTACTGATAATACTAGGCTAATAAAAGATGAACTACATGTGTGGGAAAATATGTACATACAATTAAGGAATAGGATAGAAATAGAGCACAATAATAAGCAATTATCATTTGGACAAGCAAATCATGTTGCAATGAATAGTGATAATGAAAAGGAAAGACTAGAAGTATTCGAGTCATTAACATGTGCTTTACATAAGGAGAAAGAAATTTTTGCTACTGTATTAAATCAAATAGGAAGATTGCGTAATACAGAGAGTAATGAATTAGAAGATAGAGAGATTTTAGCAGGGTCCCTACATGCGAATGGTGTTTCAGAAACTGTATTATTTCAAATATGGAATACGACAGAAGAAAATCTAGATAAATTAGTTAGTGCTTTAAATGTGTATAAGAAAGGCAGAGCTTCGATTACATGGCATGAACTTATGACAGTAAAGGAGAATAATGAGGTTATTATTCCTTTTTCAGTAGCAGTACAAAACATATACGATGCATTAAAAAATATAGATGAAGAATTAGCAGAATTTGCACGTAATGCGATAGAAAGTGGTTGGGTAGATGCAGAACCAAGAGAGAATAAACCCCCAGGTGGATTTTGTGCTCCTTTTTTCAGTGAGAAAGAATGTCGAATCTCTATGCGTTATGACGGAAGCATCGATAGTGTAAGAGTACTTGCCCACGAACTAGGACATGCTTGGCATTTTTATAATATGAGTTTTGAACAATCCTCTGCTTTTTTAGATGATTATTTGCCAATGAGTACAGCTGAATCAGCATCTATTCTCTTTGAAACCGTGCTTATAAATTATCTAATTCAAACAACAGATAGTATAGATATAAAAAAGTCATTGCTTAGCTGGAAAATAAGAAACTGTTTTAATTATGTAATGGCAATTCGAGCATCGTTCGAATTTGAGAAGAACTTTTATGAAAAATGTAAAGTAAGTCCTTTAAGTGCTGATCAAATAGAGAAATTATCTATAGTAGCGCAAGAAAAAGCATACGGGAATGCATTATCAGAATATCAGCCGTTTGTTTGGATGAAATATGTTCAGTTTTATATAGCGGATGTTCCTTTTTATAATTATCCATACACATTTGGCTATTTAGTTAGTTTTAGTTTATTAGAAATAGCGAAAGAAAGGAAAAGTACTTTTCACTTGAAATATAAAGAGTTTTTACGAGAAACAGGAAAAGCTCCAGTGGAAGAACTTATGAAAAAACATTTTGAAATAGATATAACGAGCTATGAATTTTGGGATAAAGCTTTTAAACAAATTTCTAAAGATATTGATGAATATTTACAACTTATGTAAGGAGAGAGTATAGTGGATCACCAACTTATAAAGGGAATACCTTTTTCAACTTTAGAATATACAAAAGCTATAAGTTTATTAAAAAGTTGGCTACATGAAAAACAAGAGAAACCAAGATTTGTAGTAACTGCAAATCCTGAGATTGTGATGTCTGCAAAGGAAAGCACAGCTAAATCTAAACAGTTTAAAAAGATGTTATTATCTGCGGATTTAATAACAGCGGATGGAATTGGTGTCATAATTGGCTCGAAAATATTAAAAGGAACGCTGAAAGAACGCGTCACAGGGGCAGATATCACTCACGATTTAATAAAATATTGTAACGATAATAGATACCGTGTCTTTCTTTTTGGAGCTGCTCCAGATAGTAATAAAAAGGCATTAGAAAAATTAAATGAGCAGTTCCCAGGAGCACAGTTTAAGGGACAGCATGGGTTTGTATATGGTGAAGAAATAGAAGAAATAAAAATGAAAATAAAGCAATTCAAGCCGCACTTACTGCTAGTAGGACTAGGTTCACCCAAACAAGAAGAATTCATCTATGAAAACATACAAACATTAAACATTCCACTATCTATTGGTATTGGAGGTATGATCGATATATTATCTGGTACTGTAAAAAGAGCACCAAAAATTATGAGGGATACTGGAACTGAATGGCTGTATAGGTTACTTTCGCAGCCGAAAAGATTTAAGAGACAACTTGTACTTCCAAAATTTTTATTGTCGGTTATGTCTGAAAGAATTAAAGGGAGTAATTAATAAAGGGGACTACATACATGAAAAAAATTGGTATTATTGGAGCAATGCAAATTGAAATAGACTTACTTTTAGAAAAATTAGTTGTACAAGAGGAACAAACAATTGCGGGAATGCCTTTTTACGTTGGGGAATTCATGGGAACAGAAATAATTGTTGCAAGATGTGGTGTAGGGAAAGTTAATGCAGCCGCATGTACGCAAACATTAATTCATAAATTTGATGTAGATGCTATCATCAATACGGGTGTTGCTGGCGGGCTACATCCAGATGTAAAAGTTGGCGATATCGTTATTTCAACGAATGTAACGCATCATGATGTAAGTAAGACTCAAATGAAAAACTTATTCCCGTTCCAAGAGGAGTTTTACGCAAGTAAGAAATTAATGGAGTTAGCACGTACTGCATGCAATAGTAGTAGTTTACATATTAAGGTTCATGAAGGAAGAATCGTAAGTGGTGAATGTTTTGTTGAAGATTCAAACCTAAAAGCGAAATTAATAGATGAATATGCACCGCATTGTACAGAAATGGAAGGTGCAGCAATTGGACATGTTGCATATATAAATAACGTACCATTTCTCGTTATAAGATGTATTTCTGACAGTGCAGACGATGAAGCTCAAGTTTCCTATGATGATTTCGCGAAAACTGCCGCAAAGTATTGTTCAGAAATTATCGTTGAGATGCTGAAAAATATATCGAGTAATACTTATAGTTCAAAAGGAGAGAATGGAATGTTACAAGCATTCATTTTTGATATGGACGGAACGTTATTTCAAACAGATAAAATTTTAGAATTATCGTTAGATGATACATTTGATCATTTAAGATCATTACAATTATGGGATACGGTAACACCTATTGATAAGTATCGTGAAATTATGGGTGTGCCGTTACCGAAAGTTTGGGAAGCTTTATTACCGAATCATTCTATTGAAGTAAGAGAACAAACTGATGCATATTTTTTAGAAAGATTAATTGAAAACATTAAAAGCGGAAAAGGTGCTTTATATTCGAACGTAAAAGAAATTTTTACATTTATAAAAGAAAATAATTGTTCAATTTATATTGCAAGTAATGGTTTAACTGAATACTTACGAGCAATCGTATCTTATTATGCTTTAGACCAATGGGTTACTGAAACGTTTAGTATTGAACAAATAAACTCACTTAATAAAAGTGACTTAGTAAAAAGTATTTTAAACAAATATGATATAAAAGAAGCAGCGGTAGTTGGGGACAGGTTATCTGATATAAACGCAGCTAAAGAAAATGGCTTGATTGCGATTGGATGTAATTTTGATTTTGCACAAGAAGAGGAACTAGCCCAGGCAGATATAGTAATAGATAATTTAATGGAGTTGAAGGGGATATTACCTGCTGTGCAGAGATAATAAAGGTGTTTAAAAATCCTCTTTCCACTAACGGAATAGATTAGCTCAATTGGGAACCCCAAAAAGTACTTTTGGCTTCTGAAGAAATGGAAAAAGAAAGATGTTAAATACAAAGTAGACTCTGTAATAAAGAGGTAGAGATAGTATAATTCATTTGTGATAAATTAGTAATAGTTTGATTTGGATTATAAAGTGTGTGCGTTTTTTACCAAGTCCTATATGTCTTATTCTATGGAGGGAATATGCTTAAAAATAATTTTAAAATTAGTAATATTCCTGTGGTTTTATGGGGAGATAAGAGTGAGAAGATTTTTATTGCAGTACATGGAAATATGTCAAATAAGGAAGATACAGTTATTCAAATACTAGCTGAAGAAGCTAATCAAAAAGGTTATCAAGTATTAAGCTTTGATTTACCTGAGCATGGAGAAAGAAAAAATGATGATACTCCTTGCAAAGTACAGTTTTGTGTTAGGGAATTATCTATAATTATGAATTACGCAGAAGAACATTGGAAAGAAATAAGTGTGTTTGCATGTAGTATAGGTGCGTATTTTAGCCTTTTAGCTTATCAAAATGATGTGATAGAAAAGGCGTTATTTTTATCACCAGTAGTTAATATGGAACGAGTTATCGAAAATATGATGAAATGGTTTAATGTAACACCGGAGCTTTTGCAAAAAGAAATAATTATAGAGACACCGATTGGTCAAAAGTTATATTGGGATTATTTATGCTATGTAAAAGAGAATCCTATTAGTACATGGAATACAGATACATATATTATGTATGGAGCTAAGGATGAACTGTGTGAATTTGAAACTATAAACTATTTTACAAAAAAGCATCGTTGTGAATTAGAGGTCGTGGAGACAGGTGAACATTACTTTCATACTGCAGAACAGTTAAAGATATTTCAACAGTGGTTACACAAACATATCAATTAACAAAGTATAATTTATCTTGGGTCTGTTTGAGAAGAATGGCGAATATATAAACTAATATAATATTTGAAAGATGTTATAAATCTATTTAATTAAATGGCTTTATTTCATCATATTTGAGTACAAATAGTTTTAAACGTATAGCAATTAAACAATTATATTATCGATTTACATCTGAAGTGCAAAATACGCATGACACAAATTGAATAAAATAACAACCATAAAAATGCTCAGAATAAATAGTTCTTGAGCATTTTTATGTATTTTCATAGTAAGGGGGATTTATTTGAAAGATATACATATTCAACAAATTGAAGATTTAATGATATACGAACACGAATATCTTGTTCAGGAAAGCAAAGACGAAGGATTCTATTTCCTAATAAAATTAATAAGTGAATATGAAAATAAAATAAACACATTTAATAAAACTGGTGAATGCTTATATGGGATTTTTCATGGGGAAAAGTTAATCGGAATAGGAGGGTTAAATGAGGATCCATATACAGAAAATAATAAGATTGGCCGATTAAGGCGATTTTATATTACAAAGGACTATCGTCGTATAGGGCTAGGGAACTTGTTATTAAAGCGACTATTATATCATGCGGAAAAGTATTTTAAAGTGGTTGTTTTACATACAGATACGAAACAAGGTGATGCGTTTTATATTGCAAATGGATTTGTGAAAGGGGAATTATTTAAAGGATCTAGTCACTATAAAGTATTATATTAGTAAAAAAAGAGACCTCTGCTTCGAAAAATAAGCTTATGAAGTCTCTTTTTTCTAGTCAATTATGTTTAACATTCATTTCTTTCAATAGTCCCTTCGGATCACCTTTTACATAATAGAAATGTGGATTATTTTCATCGTCGTAAAGCATAATATAAGGTTTTTCGTTAAGTGGTAGAAGAATAAGTACTTCATCAATTGTAGTTTGTAGCCATTGATTTGTAATAGAAACTGGTTTAGATAAAGGGATTTTTATCATGTGGCCATCTTTTGGAACGACATTTAAGTTTTTGAACGGGCCAGTAATGGATTTAGCATATTGAACAGCTTTTTTTTGAATAGCTGGATCTAAAGATTGTTTTTGAACGACCATTTCTTTTTGACAATCAAATACTTCAATTTGTTGATTTGTATTTGCGAACACATTTGTCGATAATAAGAAACAAAGAAGAGTAATGACTCCGATTTTTTTAATCATAATACAACACCTCGTCTTTACTATACCCTTAAAAAGTTCAAATATTTTTCTGTCACATTTATGTAACAAAGAAGTTGTATAATACAATTGGTTTTTGTTTAAAAGCAATGGAGGATAATTCATGAAAGTATTAATTGCAGATGATGAACAAGATATGTTAAGGATTTTAAAAGCTTATTTTGAAAAAGAAGACTTCGAAGTGTTATTAGCGAAAGATGGAGAGGAAGCACTTCAAATATTTTATGATGAGAAAATTGATTTAGCTATTTTAGATTGGATGATGCCGAAATATAGTGGTATTACTGTCTGTCAGGAAATAAAAAAGAATTCAAGCGTAAAAGTGTTAATGCTTACGGCGAAAAGTGAAAGTGAAGATGAATTAGTAGCGCTTCAAAGTGGTGCGGATGAGTACGTAAAAAAACCATTTCATCCCGGTGTATTAATCACTAGAGCGAAAAAGCTTATACAGCATGATGATGTCATTCAAGTTCAAGATTTGAAAATAGATTTCACGAAAAATAAAGTTTATAAAAATGACAAAGAGTTAGATATTACAAAAACAGAGCTAGAATTAATAAAGTGTTTTTTAAATCATAAAGGCATGATTTTAACTCGTAAAAAATTGTTAGATATCGTATGGGGATTTGACTATTTTGGAGAAGAGCGAACTGTTGATACACATGTAAGAAGATTACGTAAAAAAGTAGGAGAAAATATTATAAAGACGCATCGCGGGCTAGGATATAGTTTGGAGGAGCAGAGTGAATAAACTTGGAAAAAAGCTATTTCTTAGCATTTCTTTAACTGTTATTCTTATTTTTACAATCTCTTTATTATTAATTAACTACCTTTTACCGAAATATAATATTTACAAAACGCGAGAAAGTTTAGAAGGTATTACAGCACAAATACAATCCATACCGAGCAAACAACTGGATGAAGCAATTACTAGCATTGAAAATAAGGGGAATGTGACGATTGCGTATACATCAATTAACAATTCAGAAGATCATATTAATGATGAATTACGTATGCAGCTTACAAGGAAAAGAGTTGCCCTTAATAAACTTTGGATTACAAAAGAAGAAATAATGAAAGTAAAGAACTTCGGACAATCTAACAAAATATATGATCAAGAGAAAATCAAATCTAGCTTTTTTGTGAAATACATAGCGAAAGACGATATGTTGATTTTGGTAGGGGTTTCTATCGCACATTCAAATGAAATAATAAAAACGTTGAATTCATTTTATTTATTCATTTTATGTATTACGATTTTTCTTATTATTGTACTTGTATGGATATTGTCAAAAACAATCACAACACCACTGAAAGAATTAAGTGATGTCGCAGAAGATATTTCACGTTTACAGTTTAAAAGAACAAAAGTGAAAACAAATGATGAAATAGGAGACTTAGCTAATAGTATTAATATCATGAGTGAAAAACTACATGAAGCACATCAAGATTTAACAGATCGTAATGAACATTTAAAACGATTTATGGGTGATGTGACGCATGAATTAAAGACACCGATTGCATTAGTAAAAGCATATTCTATGGGAATAAAAGATGGTTTAGATGATGGTACGTACATTAATACAATCATTAAACAGACTGATCACATATCAAACTTAATTGAAGAGTTATTACGATTTTCTAAACTAGAAAGAGATGTGTTACAAAAAGAAAAATTCTCTATTAAATCACTAATCCAAAGTATATTAGATAAGCATAAGATTGAATTGGATTCGAAAGAAATTGATTTGTATGTGAATTATAATGGTGGCGATTCAATTATTTATGCAGATGTAAATAAAATGAGGATGGTATTACAAAATTTAATTTCTAATGCGATAAAATATACAGCAAATCAAAATATAAAAATCACATTAGAAGATCGAAATGAAAGTGTATATTTTCAAATTCAAAATGGTATGAATGCTGAATATATGAAGGATATCGATAAAATTTGGGAACCTTTTTACGTCTTAGAATCTTCTCGCAGTAAAGAGCATTCGGGTACAGGACTAGGCTTAGCGATTGTGAAAAGTATCTTAGAAAGACATGGTTTTGACTATGGCGTATCTACTCTAGATGGAGAAATACGATTTTATATTGATATGAAGAATGTTTAATTCAATACTATTAGAAGCATCGTCTATTATTAGGCGATGCTTTTTTGATTATATGAGAGTGGTAAGTCAGATTATATAACCTTGAAAGAGTGTTCTACAAATTTCTCAAGTTGTTGAATAAAATATAAACTGAATTTTCTGTAATTTTATTGTATAGTAAAAGGAGAAACATATGGGGAGGGAAGGGTATGGGGAAAAAGGAAATAGCAATTACAATATCAACAATCCTATCTTTATCAATTACATCAGGAGTTTCTAGCACGACTGCGTATGCAGACAATAAAGAAACAAACTACATAAATGATAATGATGTGAAGTTAAATGGGAAAGTTTCAGAAAGGTTACAATCAAATACGAAGATTGAATTAGAAAATGGGATGACAAAACCGATTTACTCGCTTGATGAAGCAATCATCGAAAATCTATTTGTAGAGACAGAAATTGATAGTGATCGGGATGGTAAAAAAGATCGAGTGTCAGTAAAAGTTATGCGCCCAAAAACAGATCCTAATGTGAAAGTGCCCGTTATATATGAAATGAGCCCATATCGATCTGGTTTAAAAGATGTACCTGTATATAATGTAGATGAAGAATTGTATGCGTATGAAGGCAAACCGTATGGAGCTGTTAATCTTGGCTCATACGGAAATTATTATGTACCAAGAGGCTATGCAGTCATTTTAGGTGAAAGTATTGGAACTGGGAAATCAGATGGATGTCCGACGACTGGGGATGAGCAAGAAATATTAGGGACGAAATCTGTTATTGATTGGGTAAATGGACGTGCGAAAGCATATACAGAAAATGGTGAGGAAGTTAAAGCCGATTGGTCAACGGGAAATGTAGGTATGACCGGAGTCTCTTATAATGGTACGTTACCGAATGCTGTTGCGACGACTGGTGTTGAAGGGTTAAAAACAATTATTCCAATCGCAGCGATTAGTAGTTGGTATGATTATTATCGTGCAAACGGTGCAGTCATTGCACCAGGTGGATATCAAGGAGAAGATACGGATAATATGGCAGAAGCAGTATTAACGAGGGAAAACCCTGAAGTTTGCGGACAAGTAATAAAAGAGCTAACAGCTGGACAGGACCGAAAAACTGGTAATTATAATGATTTTTGGGATAAACGAAATTATGTAAAAGATGCTAAAAATGTAAAAGCGAGTGTATTTGTTGTTCATGGTTTAAATGATTGGAATGTAAAGACGAAGCAGTTCGCGCAATGGTGGGAAGCACTTGGAGAGAATGATGTCCCTCGTAAAATGTGGTTACATCAAGGTGGACACGGTGGAACATCAACGAATGACTGGCAAAGAACACAAAATAAATGGTTCGATTATTGGTTGTATGGAATTGAAAATGGAATTATGAATGAACCAATGGTCGATGTACAACGTGAGAATAAAACTTGGGATAAAATAAAAAATTGGCCGGATCCATCAGCTGTGCCGTCAAAAATTCGTATGTATTTAAGTAATAAAGCAGTTAATTTACCATTAAGTATGGGTTCTGTTAATAAGGTACTTTCATTCGTAGATGATGCAAAAATGAAATCAAATCAATTAATAGCAAACCCAGAATTAGAAGTAGTCAATCGATTAGTGTATACAATGCCTGTACTGCAAAAAGATACGCGCATAAGTGGCACACCAAAGATTTCAATTACAGGAAATATTGATCGATCTGTATCAAATTTAACAGCATTACTTGTTGACTATGGAGGAACGAAGCCGGAAATCGTAACAAGGGGCTGGATGGATCCACAAAACTTAAAAAGTATAGAAAATTCAACAGCGATTCAACCAGGCAAAGATTATACATTTACATGGGACATGCAACCAGATGATTATGTCTTTAACGCTGGTCATCAAATAGGGGTCGTTTTAATTGCTAGTGATTACGATTATACAATTAGGCCGAAAGCGGGCACGAAGCTTACAGTAAAATTAAGTGAAGTAACATTGCCGATTGTGAAATAAATAGTTATGAATAAAGAGCTTACTGCAAAGTAAGCTCTTTATATTTTGAAAAGGTGAGTTCATTATGATTTTCTATTGGAAGATACAAAAATGCTTATAATAAATAAAAAAATTGCATTCATAATTAATAGACCACTAAAGGTAAGGCCAGCAAAGCCTCCAGCGAATCCATCTCCTACTTTCTCACCAATAACGTGCAAAGTGGCAAAGAAAACAACGGGAGAAGAAAGTATGAAAATGCCACTAGCTATTTTCCATATTCGTTTATACTTCTTTGCTATTAAGAAAATGATTGTATTAAAAGATATAAGAAGAAAAATAAATCCAATTAATGAATTCATCACATCCTCCTTTCAGGGAAAAATCTGAATTTTCATATGTTAATTTTTGATGGAATATTATACAATTTAATTATATTTTATGGGAAGCGAGTGATATATTATGACAGTCAGCTCTTTCGAATTTTTATTAAAAATAAAGGTACAGGAAGATTAGTTGAATGGAAATCTTCCGTACGTAAAAAACGGAGGAGAAAATAAATGTTTAGTTTTTATAGTACACTTTGCACGGAACTGTATGATTACACAAAGCCTGTCGGTTATTCTTTAAATGGTGATATTGAGTATTACGAAGAACGTTTAAAAAATTGCACCGGAAGAATTCTCGAAGCAGCAGTAGGATCAGGGCGTGTCATCATCCCACTTCTAGAGGCTGGATTTAAAGTAGATGGGATTGACTATTCACCTGAAATGCTAGAATCGTGCCGCATACGATGTAAAGAGAGAAGCTTATATCCTAATTTATATGAAGCAAGTTTACAACAATTTTCACTGCCACATAAATACGATGCGATTATCATTCCTACTGGATCTTTTTGTTTAATTGAAAATCGTACGGATTCGATAAACGCATTGAAATGTTTTTATGAACATCTTAATCCAGGCGGGCGATTAATCGTAGATATTATGCTTCCGCATGACTGGAAAACAGGAGAGATTCATACATCGACTTTTTCTTTGCCGAGCGGAGACGGAATTACATTAGAAAATAAATCAATTGAAATAGATTGGCTAAACCAAGTTACTCTTTCATATTTAAAATATGAAAAATGGAGTAAAGGACAGTTAGTACAAACAGAACTACAACGCTTTGCGGTGCGCTGGTATGGAATAGAAGAGTTTAAACTTCTGTTAGAAAGTATTGGTTTCTCTAACATTACCTGCTCTGCTGACTATGTTTATGAAAAAGAACCGTCAAATGCAAACCAAATGTTTACTTTTGAAGCAGTACGAAGCGAAAAATAAAGAACTATCAATGAAAACAAGGCAATCAATACAATATTGATTGCCTTGTTTCCATTGTCCAAGCATTCTTCTACTAACTACATATACTACTTATATTAAAGGCAGTATTTTAAATAGAACTGTTATTTTTTTATAAGTGTTATTTTAGAGAAGTGGGGAGATAAATTTGGAAAACGTAGAACAAGATAGAATTGAGAATCAAGTGTATTCAAATCGTGTAGTAAGATCAGAATTTGATGAGAATTGGGAAACATGTATTTCAAAAAGTGGTTATGTAATTTATATAGCAACAAGTAATAATGCGGAAGTAATAGTACTTCTTGCAGATGGTTCAAGTAAATTATTAATTTTCGAAAAAGGCGGTAAAGTAGTAGTAGGCGGTGGTGGTACAAGTCATTACAGTAAGCCACATATTGCAAGAAATATTTAAGGAGTTAATTGAGACTAAACGTTTTTTAATGTTAGTTTGGAAGAAACCTATAAGTAACATAGAAAAAGCATTTCCTATTTCGGGAAATGCTTTTTCTATGTTATAGTATAATAGTGTTTTAAAACGATGTTATTTTAATATACTTCAAATTTTGTTGTGTATTATTTTTATATTAAATTAGCTGTGTAAGTATTTTTTTATATAAGGAGTAGTAATTAGAGAAATGAAAAATATTGACTTTATACTAGAAAGTGATGAGGCATTAAAACCGTCTGAACGATTAGTACTATTATTATTAGAGAAGCATAGAATGTTATATACGAACGATCTATTAGCATTATCTAATTTATCATATAAAACGTTAACGGATTCATTAACGTCGCTCGTATTAAAATCATATGTGTTAAAGGAAACAGGTAAGGGAAGAAGGCAGAATTGTTATAGATTGGTATGATAGGACTGCTGATTTTAGAGGATTTATATTAATGTTTTTCAAATGCAAGGAAGAATTCTATTTTTGTTTTCGAATGAAAAACACAGTGCAAGGTACAATTACATATTTGAATTTCATTTTTATAAATGTAATTTTATCAATATTGAAAATATAAAAATAAAATAAATTGCATAAAACAGAAATAAAAAAACAATCCCTTTTTAAAACGGATTGTTTTTTATTGAAATAATTATTATTTAATAGGTGGAAACAGGAATAATTATTCTATTTCACTTGTATACTTTTCAGGTAATAATTCCATTACGTTACATTTTACAAGTTCACCATTATAAGAAAGTATAACATTCGTATTTTTTCCGTAATCACTTATTAATTCTCGACACATACCACATGGAGCAACAACCCAACATTTTTCTATATCTTCATGAGGGTGTGGGTGAGCGACTGCTACAATGGTGTCAAATTGATGATCACCTACTGAAATAGATTTTCCTATTGCCATAGCTTCACCACACACTGTTATTCTTCCAACATTCGCTTCAACATGCACTGCTGCATAAATATTACCTGTTTTAGTGCGTACTGCTGAACCGATATGATGACGGCCATATTTATAGTTTTTTTGATTACTTTTTCAGCCGCTGTAATTAAATCATAGTCTTCATTATTTAAAGGCATTACTTGTCACATAATTTCTCCTCCATACTAAACATGATTAGTATTATTTTAGCGAAAAAATTTAATATTTAAAATAAAAGATAAGTATTTGAATAGATAATATTATTATGTAAACTGTCATTTTAAAAGGAATATATAATAATCAATAGAACATATAGAAGAGTGTGATGATGAGAAAACAGCCTATGATATTGCATTAGAAAAAGGACATAATCATCTTTTACATTAATTGCAACAGGGAGTGAATGTGTGATGAATAAATGGAGTGTAGGTATATTTTTATTTAATGACGTAGAAGTGTTAGATTTTGCAGGGCCATTTGAAGTTTTGTCTGTAACTGAAGCAAACGAAGAAAAACCATTTACTGTTTATACAGTTAGCCAAAATGGAGAAATGATTACAGCAAGAAACGGATTAAAGGTACAGCCGGATTATAGTATTGAAGATTTACCACCAATTGATATTTTACTTATTCCAGGTGGTAAAGGCGTTCGGGAAAATGAAGTGAAAAATGATATTATAATCAATTGGATTCGTCAGCAAATGAAAGAAGTAAAACTAATGACTTCAGTTTGTACTGGAGCGTTATTACTTGCAAAAGCCGGTTTACTGGATGGCTTAAAAGCCACAACGCACTGGGCTAGTATTCAAACGTTCAAAAAAGATTTTCCGAATGTAGAAGTAATGGAGAATGTGAAATTTGTAGATGAAGGGCACATCATTACATCTGCAGGGATTTCAGCTGGTATTAACATGTCATTTCATATTGTGAAAAATTTGTTAGGTGTGGAGATTGCTGAAGAAACGGCCAAAAGTATGGAATATGATATTGATTTACAAAATTAAAAAAGCCCAAATTGGGTTTTTTTCTTATTTTAAGTATATATAGGTAGGATCCATGCTCTAAACCTAAGCTCCTAAACAGTCATTCTGGTTTTATCAAATGTACGACAATGCATTTCTTTTCTCCTTGTAATCATGTTAAAACAAGGAGAAATTTGTATGTAAAAAAACTCTTCTACAATAGTAGAAAAAGAATAACAGAAACTACCATTTTATGCCAGCATACATAAAAAAATGCAATATAAATATGGAAATGTCGTCGAATGCTATCTTTAATTGGTTAATTAGTGAGATATTTTTGTGAAGGAGCTTATTTTATAAGAATAGAATTAAAGTTAATAAGAGATCATGCCGATGGTAGTGAAAATATATGTGTTAGGGGGATTTCATAATGAGGAAACTCAAGCGAATAAATGTTCCTAATATACAAGAACAACTATCACAGTCTAATGAGAATCGAGCAATTAATAAGAAAAAACTAAGGCGATTTATATTCATGTTTATATTTATTGCGGCGGCTACTTTGTACGTTCAATTTATTTTAACGAAACAACAAGAAATAATTGTAGAAAAAAAAGATACAATAATGAATCAAAAAAAACAATTGGTTTCTTTAAAGAAAGATCAGGCTTCTTTAAAGACTAACATAGAAAATTTAACAGATGATGAGGAAGAAATTTTGAAGTTTGCGAGAAAAGAATATCAATTTTCTAAGTCAAATGAAACTATATTTGTGTTGCCGAAGTAGTGTAATAGAACAGTTAGCGATAGCTAACTGTTTTTTCATGTATGAATGTCATGGTACAAGAAACAATTACATATTGTAAAATTGTAGAGCTTGAGCTGTTTTTATACTTATGGAATATATACGAAAATAAATGTTGTTAAAATTCTGTCAATTGTATTATAATACAAGGTAAGCGGATACATTTTTTAATCAATGTTGAGTTTATCACTCATACAACTATTAAGAAAACCGTTATCCCGTATTAGAAAGGAAGAGAGCTGTGTACGCTTCAAATACAATTTATGTCGTAGGGGATGCGAAAGCACCTCAAAATAATCCCATTACCGAAAAGTTTAAAAGCTATTTTGTAGCGTTTGTACTTGTTAAGGAGACAGGGGAAATTGTAGATGCAGATTGCTCAGCGACAATTGCATTAACATCACAATTCGTTAAGTGTTTATTTCTACATAAAAATATTAATGACCCAGCGTTAGTAATGGAAATAAAAGATCGTTATTTCGGTTCGTCTCAAAAGGCACTACTTGTAGCATTAAAAGATGCACAGAAAAAATATAATCAAATCGCTGCTTTGTCTACACATTCATAGACAAAATCCAGCCGTAAGAATCTTCTTATGGCTGGATTTTTTTATTTCGCATTAATCTTCTGCATGAAAAGTAAGAAAAAGAGGAGATTTATTGCTCCAAAATCATTGAGAATTAAGGTTCCATTTTGCCAGATAACGAAAGGATGAACAAAATGAAAATTACCGATGTAAAAGTGAATCGTAGACGTGTAAATCTACATACACCGTTTAAAACGGCGCTTCGTACCGTAACCGAAATAGAAAGTATAGATGTATATATTCATACAGATGAAGGAATTGTTGGCAAGGGGGCTGCAGCCGCAACACCAGTTATTACGGGGGATTTCGCTAACGGGATTGAGGAAGCAATTTTAGGGCCGATGCGTTCCAATTTAATTGGTCAAGATATCATTCAGTTTCAGCAGTCACTACAGCACATTCAAATGAGTTGTATTGGAAATTCGAGTGCGAAAGCAGCAGTAGATATCGCTTTATACGATGTATATTGTCAATATCATAACGTTCCACTTTACGTATTATTAGGCGGAAAAAAAGAAATTCACACAGACATTACCGTAAGTGTAGATGAGCCGTTCATTATGGCGAAAGAGGCAAAGCAACATGTAGAAAAAGGATTTCAAACTTTAAAAATTAAAGTAGGGAAATCTGCTCCTTTAGACTTAGAACGTATTGAAGCGATTCGAAATAGCATACCAAAAAATACGACGTTACGATTAGATGCAAATCAAGGGTGGAATCCAAAAGAAGCGGTTACTATCATTAAAGAGATGGAAAATCGCAATTTAAATATTGAATTTATTGAACAACCTGTTCATGCGAAAGATTGGGATGGATTAAAGTACGTCAAAGATCATGTACAAACGCCAATTATGGCAGATGAAAGCATATTTTCAGCGAGTGATGCATTGAAAATTGTTCAAGGAGGATATGCAGACTTGCTCAATATTAAATTAATGAAATGTGGCGGCATACGTGAAGCGTGGCGTATTGCTGATATCGCAGAAACAGCTGGTGTAAAATGTATGGTGGGAAGTATGATGGAATCTTCACTTTCTGTTAGCGCTGTAGCCCATTTAGCTGCTGCACATCCTAATATTCATTACTTCGATCTTGATGCACCGCTTTGGCTAATGGAAGAACCGGAAGGAATGACTTATTCTGGATCAAAGGTAAACCTTCAATCGACAGTGAATAGTAAATCTTAGGAGTAGAGACTAGTAAACTATCTTTTAAGGGGGATATGTATGAAAAAAGTAGGAACTGCATTTTTAACAACTTTATTTATATTTTCATCGTTTACATCAGCGCATGCTGAAGAGAAGCGAGATAGCAAAGCGTTTATCGATGTATCTGCCGCAACACTTTGGACCACGCCTGATTCATTACGACCAATTGATGTACCGAGCGCTACAAATCCAGTTGATTTGTGGAAGTGGACGAAATCGATGACGCTTGATGAGAAACTTTGGTTAACAAATGCAAATAAATTAGAAACGCAAGCGCTATTAGGTCAAGAAGTAACAGTTGTGGATAAAAAAGGGGACTGGGTCAAAGTGTTAGTCCATGGTCAGCCAACACCACGAAATGAGGAAGGTTACCCGGGGTGGATGCCTGAAAAACAGTTAACTTATAATCAAGAATTTGCAGATAAAACAAATGAACCTTTCGTATTAGTAACGAAACCGACAGCAATTTTATATATAAATCCTTCTGAAAAACATAAATCGCTTGAAGTGAGCTATAATACGCGACTGCCGCTCCTAAGTGAAGATACAATTTCATATCGCGTGTTGTTACCAAATGGACAGAAAGCTTGGCTACGAAAACATGATGGAACGGTTTACAGTTCTCAAAATGATATTCCAACTCCGGTGGCCGATGATTTAATAAACACAGGGAAAATGTTTTTAGGATTACCGTATATATGGGCTGGTACAAGTGGCTTCGGATTTGATTGCTCTGGATTTACACATACAATTTATAAATCTCACGGTATTACTATTCCGCGAGATTCTGGACCGCAATCGAGAAATGGAGTTGCAGTTGATAAAGAACATTTACAAAAAGGAGATTTAATCTTCTTTGCACATGATCAAGGGAAAGGCAGTGTTCATCATGTGGGGATGTATATTGGTGACGGAAATATGATTCACTCACCGAGAGCTGAAAGATCGGTAGAGATTATACCACTAAATACACCAGGATATATAGAAGAATACGCTGGCGCCCGTCGTTACTTACCTTAAAAAATAGAGGGGGGTTTCAAATGAAAAAAGTTGTTCGTTACTCATTAGTTAGTACTCTATTCGTTTCTTCAATTTTAGTTGGTTGCGCAAAAGAAAAAACAACGACAAAGCCAAAAGATGAGAAGAAAGTATTACAGTTACTAGAAACGGGTGAAATTCCGTCATTGAATTCAGGGAAAGTAACAGATGCAGTATCATTTAACGTTTTAAATAACGTAATGGAAGGATTATTCCGCTTATCGAAAAATGATGAAGTGATTGAAGCTGGAGCACAAAAATATGAAGTGAGCAAAGATGGAAAAACATATACATTCCACTTACGTGATGCGAAATGGTCTAACGGAGATCCAGTAACAGCGCAAGATTACGTATATGCTTGGAAACAGCTTATTAATCCGGATACTGCTTCTCAATATGCATACATTGCATACGATGTGAAAAATGCGGAGAAAATAAATAAGAAACAGCTAGGATTAGAGGAATTAGGAGTGAAAGCGAAGGATGATAAAACGTTCGTTGTAGAGTTAGAACATCCTGTACCGTATTTTACAAAATTACTTATTTTACCATCGTTCTATCCGATTAACGAAAAATATGCGAAAGAACAAGGTGATAAATACGGATTAGAAGCAAATAAAGCGGTATATAATGGGCCTTTTACACTATCTGATTGGAAGCATGAAGCGAGCTTTACAATGAAGAAAAACGATAAGTATTGGGATAAAAAAGAAGTGAAGTTAGATGAAGTAAACTATCAAATTGTTAAAGAAATTTCAACTGCGGTAAATTTATATGAAACAGATAAAGTTGATAGAGCTGTCATTTCAACTGAATTCGTAGATAAATATAAAAATAATAAAGAGCTTAAACAATATACAGATCCGGTTATGTACTTCTTCCGATTCAATGAAAATGTACCGATTCTTAAAAATAAAAATGCAAGGCTTGCGCTTAGTACGGTGTTTGATAAGAAAGGACTTGCGACTTCATTTTTAAATGATGGATCGGTTGCTGCAAACTATTACGTGCCAAAAGGATTTTTAAAAGGTCCAGATAATAAAGATTTTAGAAGTACGGCAGGTGAGTTTAATAAAACGGATGTAAAACAGGCGAAAGAATATTGGGAAAAGGCGAAGCAAGAGACTGGTACAAATGAAGTAACGCTTGAGTTATTAAACTATGATTTAGAAAACTTTAAGAAAGTAGGAGAATACATTAAAGAACAGCTAGAGAAAAACTTACCAGGCTTAAAGGTAAATGTAAAATTACAGCCACATACGCAAAAGCTAGCGCTAGAGAAGAAGAAAGAATATGAAATGTCATTATCACGTTGGCTACCAGATTATCCAGATCCAATGACATATTTAGAAGTATTCCTTTCTGGAAGCAGTGTGAACAATACTGAATATGCAAATCCAGAATATGATGCGTTAATTAAGAAGATTAAAACAGAATTAGGTAATGATGAAAAAGCTCGTTGGAAAGCACTGCAAGATGCTGAAAAGATGTTGCTGGATGATGCGGTAATAGCGCCAGTATTCCAGCGTGGATTATCTTACTTACAAAAGCCGTATGTGAAAGATTTATACGTACATCAATTTGGACCAGCAACAAGTTTAAAGTGGGCAGATGTACAAAAATAAAGGATGAAAAAAACAGACTCCACGTGTGTGGTAGTCTGTTTTTCTTATGTAAAGCTATATAAATTGCTCGTGGTATAAATAACTAGTCTGTAAACAGAGATTGGAGGGGAATGATGTTTAGGTTAAAAGAAAGTTCATGAGGAAACCAATTATAGCAGATGTCGATCAATTTTATAACATTTTAAAGAAAGAAGTTATTGGCAAGTAGAAAAGTGGATGAAACTGATGGAATAGAAATTATGTATTTACTTGATCCGGAATATTGGGGGAATGGATATGCGTCAGAAGTAGCAAAAAAATCCATTTAATATGCAATAGAGCTTATGTGTGTAAAAAGAATAATTGGTAAGGTGATAATAGTAAATAGGGATGGATTTCAATACATAAAAGTGACAAAAGCTAACGTAAAGAGAATAAGTTGAAAATAAAACAGATTTAGTGTAAAATTACACTAAATAAAACATAAGTTACTTTCGGAGGTTAAGGAATTGAATAAAGAGCTTACAATCGAACTCATATCAACAAAAATAAAGTTAATTCGTACGGAGAAAGGATACACACAGGATAAAATGGCTGAAGTTCTTGGTATTTCAAAAAAAACACTCGTTCAAATTGAGAAGGGACGAACAAATGCAGGGTGGACCAATACCGTAGCAATTTGTGCATTGTTTAGGGATAGCGAGGTTTTACAGTCTAGTCTAGGAGATGATCCATTAGTAGTCATTGCAACTTTAGCACATAAAAACATAAACAACACCAAACAGAAAACACTGGGAGGAAAAGTCTGGTGGAAACAAATTCAAGAAAAAGGGAACTTTCGTTTACAACAAAATCTAATTAGTCAGCATTATCGTATTTTAGATAAACAAGATTATCGTTTGTTTAACTCGTTTGATTTAGAAGAAGCACTCGGTCACCTTGAAAAATTAGTAGCAGATGCAGAAAATCAATAGACTACAATGACCCAAAATAAATAGGAGGAACTTACATATGCTTATCTTAAGTCTTCTTTGGATACTATACACACCTTATCTCGTATTATGCGGATTTGCGGGTGGGATTTATTTAATAATATCAGGAGTCAAATATCAGAAACTACTTGTGAGTATTATGGGATTACTCAGTGTTTCCTTTGTCGTACTGCCTTATATTTTTTGGGGGCTGGGCGTTGAGGGTAGTCAATATCTTGACATCCCAACCGAGCTATATTGGATTCTATTTTCTTTAACTGGGCTACTATCAGGGGTTATAGGTTTACAGTCAAAAATTAAAGGCATACGCAATATGGGATTTATTATTTTTACTAGTGGAATAATCGGAGTCTTTTTCTATTATTTAATGTCTGTACCTGATTCTATGTATATCAGATAGTTTTTTCTAAATTCGACTTATCTACTACTATATGATACTGAATTTAAAAGGATAGTAATAAAAAGGAGATGCTATAGGGTCTCCTTCCAACCACTTGGACATTTGTCTAAGTGGTTTATTTTTTATAAAAAACTGTTCAGTGTAGATAAAGCAGCTAAATCTTTACATAAGCAAGCTCGATGGTTGAAGGATTAACAAGATTTGGTGAATATGCAAAGTTAGAACAGAAAGCGAGGTTTTGCATATAATCATGATGTTGATTATAGTGGACGTATTTTATCTTATTTTAAATTTAATATAGCACCGGATGGATTATAGACATTTTATATATTTTTTCATGTCTTAAAAATAAAATTATTAGTAAAATTGCAGTGTGAAATTTATGTAGAATCTTGTATAATTAACATGTTTCTATGGAAACATTTTCTTGTGCTATTATATAGGACTTAATAGAACAAGGAAAGGAATACATACATGGATATAATAGATAAATAGAATGGAACATGTATAGAGAAAAAGGAGAGAAATGATGGCGTGTCAAAAACAAGGGTTACAATTTAATAGCGATGGGAAGAGGAACAAAAAATGAAAATGAAGCATGCTTTTGGTCCCATAATTTTAGCTTGTGTGCTTTTTTTCATTATCGTACTCATCCCATCAAAAAGTTTAGTATCGATTATTAGTGATAAGAAAGTAGAAGATGCGGCAACTTCCTTACAAAAAGAAAAATTACAAAGTGTATTCTTGCAACAGAAGATGTTAGAGAATTCGCAGTATTTACCGATGTACGGTTCATCTGAATTTTTACGAATGGATGCATATCATCCATCAAATTACTTCAAAGTGAATCCTGCAGGCTTTACGCCATATTTAATCGGAATTGGCGGTACACAAAGTTTAGCTCATATATTAAATATGACGTCTACTATGGATGAGTTAGAAGGTAAAAAAGTAGTCTTTGTTTTATCGCCACAATGGTTTACAAAGACTGGGGTTTCACAGGGGGATTTTACGAACAATTTCTCCAAACAACAAGCATATCATTTTATTTTTAATGATAAAATAAATGTAGAAATGAAGAAGCAAATTGCGAAACGACTATTAGATTATAAAGTTGTTCAAGAAGATGATATATTAAAAAACTCATTAGAAGGTATTGTATATAATGATACGAAACATAATATAAAAGCGGGTTTAGTTAAACCACTTGCTTATATGCATCGAAATATTTTAGATCATAGAGATTTATTTAACTCTATATTTAAAATTGAGCCGATGAAAGAAAAAACAAATGTGGGACTACGTTCAATTTCTTGGGTAGATGCACGTAAACATGCGGAAGAAGAAGGGAAAGCGGAATCTACTACAAACACATTCGGAATTGAAAATCCGTATTACTATAAACATAATTTAAAGAAAAAATTAAAAGGTCTAAAAAACTTTAGAGCAAATGAATCATATGAAGAATCACCAGAATATGATGACTTACAAATTGTTTTAAATATATTTAAAGAGAAAAATGTTAAGCCACTATTTATTTCTGTACCTGTAAATGGACCGTGGTATGATTACGCTGGTTTCCCTAAAGAACGCCGCGAAGTGTATTATAAAAAAGTGCGGGAACAAGTTGAGAAAGCAGGATACCCAGTAGTTGATTTTTCTGGCCATGAATATGATAAGTATTTCTTAAAAGATACAATTCATTTAGGTTGGAAAGGCTGGATTTACTTTGATGAAGCAGTGCAAAACTTTTATACTGAAAAATAAGTGTGGAGAAAAAGGAACGGCTATAAGCTGTTCCTTTTTTTAGAATAGAGGATTTTGATGGGGGCAATTCGGAAAGGCATGTATATCTTGAATTTGTCTAAAATCATAATGCTCCATTGCGAATTGCGCTTGATAAAGGTATTCATACACATATAATTGACCATCATGTGCTGAACATAATACACCAGAAGTTCCCTGTCCATTTATGAAAGAAATACCGATAGGGCGTCCGATTAAGTATTGTATTTTTTGTTGCCAATGCATAGGGGAATCACTCCTTTTAGAGTTAATATACGAAATGGATGAGTGAATTGTTGCTTATCCACATTATTATGGAGGCTTTTTATATAATTCCTAGAAGATATTAATATGAATGAATTACAAGTGCGAGAAAGGAATGCATAATGAAGAAAGAGAATGTTTTGGAAGAAAAATTATATTTAATAGAATGGTGTCAAACATTACAGCGAGTACCTGATGATATATGGTTTCAGGCATTAAGAGAAGGTTCATGGGCAATTGCGGATGTGATTTCACATTTTATCGTTTGGGACGTGTTTTTAATAAAGGATAGAATTCCATACTTTATAAGTGGACAATCTGTACCAAATGTTCCAATAGATGTTGAGGAAATGAATAAGGGAGCAATTAAATATGCAAGATATGGTATTTCAAAAGAAGAACTATTAAATCAATTTAGTGTTACTCGTAAACAGTTAGTGGATGAAATTGGGCGAATTCCCACCCAATATTTTTATAATGACTACCAATTTGGCACTAAAAAAGTGAAATTAAATCATTACTTTTCATCACTCATTCAACATGACTTAAAGCACAAAGAAGAAATAATGCAATTTCTAATACAAAATTAAGCCTATAATAAAAACCGCTAACATTCGTAATAAATGTATAGCGGTTTTTATTTATATTTTTACGCAAGATTTTTACGCTTTTTTGTCCATCTTTTTATAACAAAGTATAAAAGAATAAGTATGACGCCACCAATTGCGAATGATTTCACATATGGTCCAGCAATATCATTAATATTCTCCCAATTCTCACCTAGTTTTTCACCTAAATAAATGAAAATGATAGACCAAGGGATGATTGCGAGTGCTGTTAACGTAGTGAAACGTAGGAATGACATTTTTGTAATACCAGCAGGAATTGAAATCGCATGACGCACTACTGGAATGAAGCGTGCTGTAAAAATGACGCCAGTTCCGTAACGATTAAACCAATCTTCAGCAGCGTCTATTTGTTTTTTATGAATAAAAATATATTTTCCGTATCGTTCTAAAATAGGGCGGCCACCGTATCGTCCAATCCAATAAATAAAGATTTGAGCAATAACACCGCCAACCGTACCAAATACAACTGCGCCTAAAAATGAGATACTACCATTGAATACTAAGTATCCCGCATAAGCAAGGACAATCTCACTTGGAATAATCTCAATCATAAGTCCAAGCATAATGCCCCAATAACCTAGCCCTTCAAAAAATGTTAATACTGAGTGAATAAAACTACTTACCATTGTTGCACCTTCTAGTTTATGTATTTTTGAATATATGCCCCTTTATTTAACAATGTAAAAGGTTCACTATATGTAGATTATACCTTATTTATATAGGAGATTGCTATTTCAATTCATTTATGTCTCTTATAATTATTATAGTAAAGCATACAAGTACATTTTTCATGAAGAGATAATGAAAAGATTATTAAAAATTTCTCATAAAAAATAGAAGCATTTCTGCTCCTATTTTTTTACGGCTTCACATCTAAATTTTGTAAAAATAAAGTTGCTGTTACGTAACGTTTCGCTAACATTTGTACATATGCGGTATGTACAGAGAGTGTAGCGATAATAATGGCGTTACGAATTGCTTCGCGTTGCTCGTTATTAATTTGATCGAACTTGCTTGCGATTTTATCAGCTTTTTCTTTTACGATGTTTTCAATTGTATGAACTGTATCTGTTGCATTTAATTGTAAGCAATTCCCTTGATTGAGTTCTTCAAATAGGGAAGAATATGCTCCATATAAATGAACAGGATTGATTAAGTCATCACTTCGATCGGCTGGGTCATTTACGATAAGGCGCAATAGCTTACGAATGGATTCAAAATCAAGTGCTGTTTTTAAATCTTCAACAATGAATAGTAAGGCTGCTTGTTCAATTGAATATTTTTTTCCTTTTTGAGGAGAGCCAATCATTTCTTTTATATCTCGTTTCACCCAGTTTTGCATGGCCGTTACTGAAAAACTTGTATTTTCAATTTGATTTCCAAGCGCAACTATTTCATTTAATGAAAAACCAACATCTGTATCGTCAATTTTAATCAGTTTTTCAAAAATAGGTGAAAGTGCGGTAGTAATAAAAGCAGTTACGCTTTGTCCGCTTTCAATATCTTTTTTATGTGACTTTGCCCACGCTTCTTGTAAAATACCGAGAGGCTTTTTCGTATTCCATCCTCTTAAAGATAGAAGAAGGGTAGCCATTTCGTTTCGTGTGAGATGAAATGTTTCCATCTTTTCACCTCCAAAAATAATAAAAAGTTCTTATGAACCTATAATATGTTTTGTTTCATTTAAAGTCAATTCTGTTTTGCTTAATTTTTCCTTTGTCACCAAACTGTCGGAAGTAAATAATGCTTGCATATTTCGACAAAAGTTCATATAATAAGTTCATAAGAACCTTTAAAATGTTTTTAAAAACAAATCTATCATTCTGAATTTACTAGAAAGGTAGATTTCACATATATCTATATAAAAGGAGAATGGATATAATATGTTGAAAAAACTTGTAGCAGTCATGACAGCATTCATGGTTATCTTTGGAGCTAGTAGCTTCATGTTTGTAGATCACGCAGCAGCGAAGAGTTACAAATCTGGTAAAAAATCATACACACCAAGTTCTGGTCAAAAGTCAAAAGTTGATTTGAACAAAAAAGATAGTAACGTGAATTCACAAAAAACAACAACAGATTCAAAAACAAAAGCAACGAACACAGCACCAAAAAGTAATAAAGGAAGCTTTATGAAAGGTTTATTACTAGGTGGTCTTGGTGGTTTACTAATGGGTAGCTTATTTGCAAATATGGGAGCTCTTGGTTCTGTATTAGCGTTTATGGTAAATATGTTAGTAATGGCTGGTATCGTAATGTTAGCAGTTCGTGCATTTAAATACTTCAAAGATCAACGCAAGAAAAAGGAAGATGAAGTAGCATGGAAACGATAAAAATTTCTGAACAAGAACTGATTAATGCACTTTGCGTATATATCGCTGAAAAAAGACAAGTTGGTCCAGAAGAAGTTTTAGTTGAACTCATGTACGACGATGACTATGGTTTCTCTGCTGAAGTAGAGGTAAATGGTCGCCAGCAAATTTTAATTCAAGCGAACTTAATTGAGGCACTACGCTTATTGCTTGATAGAGAATATAATGTCAATTCATTTGCGGCAAGACTACAACTTGAATTAGATGATGAAGAAGGCATTTACGCATTGGCGAAATTTAATAACTCAGATGAGTAGAAAAAAGAGCTGTTGAGAGTATTCTCAACAGCTCTTTTTAGTATGTGCAAATGCAAGGGAATAATCACGCCAAATTTCATTCATCTTCCGTCTACCAACATCAACACCCTGGTTAAATTGAATGGCAGCTTTTTGACGTACAGCATGTACATCTTGGATTGCTTGTTGCAATTGTTCTTCAACTAAATGAGATTTTTTATTTGCCTGTTTTACGATTGAATATCCAGCAACAGTTCCTTGTGCCATCGCGATTTTCCCGCTTTCAATGCCAGTTATATTACCAGCAACAAATAAACCAGCAAGAGGGGTTTCCATTGTTTCAGAATGGAGAGGAACATGCCCGCCTAATTCCGGAATGTAACGGAACGGACAGCCAGCTACAGCAGCTAGTTCAGCAAGAGGATATAAGCCGCCGGCAATACAAACGAAGTCTGCCTCATATATTTGTTCCGATCCAGTTACGATATTTCCTTTCGTATCAATATTAGCAACGCGTACACCTTCAACTTGATCTGTGCCGATAATTTCAAGAGCTGCTTTTCGAAGGTAAAGAGGTGTACCGTTTATTTTCATTCCGCTGTTTGGATAGAAGGTTAATCCGGCTTTTCGAATCCAGTCATATTTCATAAAATGGCTACCTATGCGTAGAAAAGCAGAAGGAGCGAGATGAGCCGCATTTAAAAGAGAGTTTAAAACTTCTTCTGGTTCTCCAGCCTGTTGACTTAATTCACTTTTTTCAGGAAGTACGATATGTTCAACTTTAATGCCTGCTAATTGTAATTCATTTAAGATGGCGAATGACAAAATGTTAGCACCAATAATGATTCCTTTTTCTCCAACTTGAACGCGATGAACATTTGTCATTACTTGGGCTGCCCCGATCGACATGACTCCTGGGAGTGTCCAACCAGGAAGAGGGATAGAGTACTCAGCAGCGCCAGTAGCAAGTAGAACGAAAGGTGCTTCTAACGTACCGATATTCGTATGTACGTACCAAGAACTTTCATCTTTATCTAAATTATAGACAGAAATACCACATCGAATATGAACTGAAAGTGATTTTGCTTCTTCGTAAAGTCGCTTCGATTCTTCTATTCCATTCCACCATTCTCCAGTAGGTTCTTGATGTAATTGTCCTAACAACCTTCCGCCAGGCTTCATAAATTCATCAATAACAAGTACTTTTAGTCCAAAACGAGCACAAGAGATAGAGGCTGATAAACCTGCTGGTCCAGCTCCGATAATAATCACATCGTTCATCGCTTTTTCACCATCTCTCTCACGATATTTGGATGCTGTTTTCCGCTATCAACTATCATACCTTTTTCTACAACAGTTAAGCATGCTCGTACGTTCGTTTGATTATTTACTGTGACGCGACATTCAGAACAATGACCAATATTGCAGTAAATACCTCGCGGCGTCCCGCTATCTTCATGCACTCTTAATGTTCTTATTCCGTTTGCAAGTAAAGCGGCAGCAATCGTTTCATGTTCATATGCTTCAAATTGTTGACCGTTAAATTGAAAAGTAATGCGATTACTATTATTTAAATTTCCTAAAATAGGGTGATGTTTAATTCTACTCATTTACTTTCACCTACCGATCCAAAAGTAACTGCTCGTACCGGTGGTTGATATTTCAATGGAATCTCCTTTGTAGTTACGCCTGGATTTGTATTTTCAATCATTCGATCAATCATCATTCTACATGTGCGGCCACCGCAAAATCCCATGCCAGCACGTGTTCTTAGTTTTAATTCTCTAGCCGAGCATTTATATTCAGCAATTGTCGATTGAAGTTGACCGTATGTAACTTCTTCACATCGACAAACAATTAAGTGGTCTTTATTCGTCATATGTATTCCTCCTCTAGTTCGGTTTGCACAAATTATATAATGCAAAAACTATGCCAATATAGAGGAGGGAAACGGTTATTGCAACCCAAGTTTTTTTAAACGGTTATATAAAGTGGCTCTCGTAACACCGAGTTGTTTCGCGCACTCTAATTTATTCCCATTTAAAATGCGTAAAGCTCTCTCAATGACTTTCTTCTCATGTTCATCCATTTCTTCTTGCAAAGAGAGGATTGTATGGTTGTTGCTGAGTAATAGGGAATGAGCCGTATGATTGTCTAACGTTTCAGTTGTATGAAATGGTAAATATTCTTGTTTTATAATACCGTCAGTCGCAAATACGACAAGCCTTTCGACAACGTTACGAAGCTCGCGAATATTACCTGGCCAATTGTAATGAAGCAGTTCATGCATAATGCTGGAAGGTAAATCACGAATTGGTCTGTTATAGTTGATTGAAAAATCGTTTAAGAAAGAATAGGTTAACTCAATAATATCTTCGCGTCTTTCGCGTAGTGGTGGAATATGCAAGCTAACTACATTTAGGCGATAGTATAAATCTTCTCGGAACGTACCTTTTCTCATTTCTTCTTGTAAATCCCGATTTGTTGCAGCGATAATGCGGAAATCAATATTAATCTCTTTTTCTCCACCAACTCGGTAATACTTTCGCTCTTGTAGTACACGCAAAAGCTTTACTTGCATATCGAGCGGCATTTCTCCAATTTCATCAAGGAATAATGTACCGCCTTGCGCGAGCTCTATTTTACCTTTCTTACCTTTACTATTTGCACCAGAAAACGCCCCGCGCTCATACCCAAATAATTCACTTTCAAATAACGCCTCTGGAATGGCGCCGCAGTTAATTGAAATGAAAGGTGCTTTAGCTGCTTCACTTGCTTCATGGATTGCTTTCGCGAATACTTCTTTTCCAACACCACTTTCGCCGAGTATTAAAACAGTTGATTTCACCGAACAAACCTTTCTAGCTAATTGTATTGTTCTTTGTATTACTGGGCTCTTTCCATTCATCGCAAGAAAAGGATCTGATTCATCTTTATACTTTGCTACTTCTTGTTCTAAACGGTGCATTTCATGTGACATATTGAATAGTTTTTCATTTAATGCGACTTGATTTGTAACATCAGTTTCTGAAACGACTGCTCCTATAATTTCACCGTTACAATAAACTGGATTTGAGTTAATTAATACGAACAAATCTGGACGAGGTTGATGGAACTGAGCGATTATACTTTTTCCGTCATGTAATGATTGCAAAATTTCCAAATCTTTATAGTCAAAAAAACGAGTGATAGGTTGCCCAATAATTTCATTATGCTTGACTGAAAAGATCTTTTCGGCGCCATCTGTCCAGGTGCAAACGCGTTCTTTATCATCGATGACTGTAACGGAAGAATCCGTTGTTTGTATTACGGTGTTATAAAAAGAATGGAGTTCATTGTATGACTTAACAAGAAACGGGATGATTTGCTGAGTCGTTATACAGCATATAGGCTCTTTATTTTCGTTCATTATGATAACGACTATTTCATTAGAAAACGCGTCAATTAATGCGGTGAATGAGTCATCTTCATATATTACTGCACAGTTATATTCTTCTGCAGTAGAAGGGCGATAATAATACTTTTCGTTAACTTGCTGGATGTGTTGCAAGCTGCATGTATGATCAATGGATAAAATGTTTAGAAATTCTTTTATTGTGGGAAATGAGAATGCCATATTGTCCTCCTGTTATGTATAAAATTTTTGACAGTGATAAAAAAATAATACACCTATTTGCGATGAATTTAAAATATTTTTACAAATAAAAATATTTTTTATGAAATTTGTATATATGTACAGTTGGCACGTCAATTGCATGAAAGAAAGTGAGGGAGTAAAAAGAAGGGAGGATACTACGTGAGGCACTGTGACGTTTTAATAATAGGCGGTGGTATTATTGGCTGTTCTATCGCTTATTACACTTCAAAATACGGAAGAGACGTAACAATCATTGAAAAAGGAGAATTTGTCAGTGGGACGTCTTCACGATGTGACGGAAATATTTTGGCTATTGATAAAGACCCAGGGTTTGATAGTCAAATGTCGTTAGTAAGTCAAAAGTTAGTAACTGATTTAAGTGAAGAGTTAGAGCACTCATTTGAATATAGGGCGCCAGGAAGTATTCTCGTATGTGAGTCAGACGAAGAAATGGAAGCAGCGCAGCAATGGGTGAATCGCCAAAAAGAAGCTGGTTTACCGTTTCGAATGCTTGATAGGCAAGATATAAGAGCGGAATCGCCATTTTTTGCAGATGATTTATTAGGCGGATTAGAATGCGCAACAGATTCGACTGTAAATCCATATCTTCTTGCTTTTTCACTTCTTGCAGAATCGAAAAAATATGGTACGAAGGCGTTTAATCATACGGAAGTAAAAGAAATGAAAAGAGGTATAGACGGTTCCTTTATTGTAGAAACGACAAATGGGACGTTTACTGCGAAGCAAGTGGTGAACGCAGCGGGTGTGTGGGCTCCGAAAATCGGACAAATGTTGGATATAAATATCCCAATTGAACCGAGAAAAGGGCATATTATTGTAGCTTCAAGGCAACAACATGTTGGTTGCCGTAAAGTAATGGAATTTGGTTATTTAATTTCTAAATTTGGTGGAAAACGAAAAGTGGATGCTTTAACTGAAAAATATGGGGTAGCTCTTGTGTTTGAGCCGACAGAAAGCCAAAATTTTTTAATTGGTAGTAGTAGAGAGTTTGTAGGGTTTCATACGAGGATAAATAACGAGGTTATTAAATGTATTGCGAATAGAGCAATACGTTTTTATCCGAAAATGGCGGATATGATGGTGATTCGTTCATATGCTGGATTACGCCCGTGGACAGAAGATCATTTGCCGATTATTTCACGTGTGGAACATATCCCAAACTACTTTATAGCAGCAGGGCATGAAGGGGATGGAATTAGTCTTGCCGCAGTTACAGGGAAAGTGATTGAAGAGTTATTAAACGAAAAAGAAACAATCATTCCTATTGAACCACTTCGTTTGAGTCGTTTTACAGAAAGGGTGTTAAACGGATGAGGTCACAAAGAGTCTTTACCACAATTGATACACATACGGGCGGGAATCCAACGAGAACATTGATTAGCGGCCTGCCTAAGTTAATTGGAGAGACGATGGCAGAGAAGATGTTACATATGAAAAAGGAGTATGACTGGATTCGCAAATTGTTAATGAATGAACCGCGTGGTCATGATGTAATGTCAGGAGCACTATTAACAGATCCGTGTCATCCTGAAGCAGATATTGGTGTTATTTACATAGAGACAGGTGGATATTTACCGATGTGTGGTCACGATACAATTGGTGTATGTACAGCTTTAATTGAATCAGGTTTAATTCCGGTAGTTGAACCGATTACCTCGTTAAAGTTAGACACGCCAGCCGGATTAGTTGAAGTGGATATCTTTGTTAAAGATGGAAAAGCGAAAGAAGTCTCCTTTTGTAACATACCAGCTTTTTTACTAAAACACATTACTGTAGACGTCGAAGACATTGGAACTGTAGAGGCTGATATTGCGTATGGAGGGAATTTTTATGCCATTATCGA
This sequence comes from Bacillus tropicus, assembly GCF_001884035.1. Classification (GTDB taxonomy): domain Bacteria; phylum Bacillota; class Bacilli; order Bacillales; family Bacillaceae_G; genus Bacillus_A; species Bacillus_A tropicus. Next base: position 349,185 of record NZ_MACG01000051.1, on the reverse strand, counting down.
TGCGAAATCAGTAGGGTTAGAGTTAGTACCAGAAAACGCATCTACAATCATAGATAAGGCAATTCATATAAGAAATATCATAAATGAGAAATTTGAAATCATTCATCCAGAGCATTCGTTTATTAGAGGATTAACCCATGTGGAGTTTTATACAGATCCTACTCATGAAAGTGCGCATGTGAAAAATACAGTTGTCGTTCCGCCTGGAGGAATTGATCGTTCTCCATGTGGTACAGGAACATCAGCGAAGTTAGCGGTATTATATGCTAACCAAAAAATTGAGATTGATGAAGAGTTTGTTCACGAGAGTATCGTTGGCTCTTTATTTAAAGGTTGTGTCATAAATACGACAAATGTTGAAAATATTGAAGCTGTCGTAACGAAAATTACAGGTTCAGCTTGGCTTATGGGGATGCATAGATTTTTTTACAATGAAAAGGATCCACTGAAAGAAGGCTTTTTGCTAATTCCGCCGATGGAACATGAAACGGAGGATGTAAAATGAACATTCAAAAAATGTATACAGCAGTAGACGTACACGTAAATGGCGAGGCATTCCGTGTAATAAAAGATGTACCATGCAAGTACTACTACAATTTAGAACAATTAAACGAACAATTTTCAGGTGAATTAGCAGAAGAAATGCAGCTTTTATTAAATGAACCGCGTGGTTTTATCGGTTTAAATGGATGTATCGTCGTTCCTTCTATTCATACGGAAGTTGATGCAGCTGTATTATTTTTTAATCATGAAGGGTCAATCCCTCTTCATTACGGAGGTATTGTCGCAGTTATAACGATGTTACTAGAAAGCGGGTATTTAAAAAAGAGAGAGACGAATCAATACAAAATCGAAACGCTATCTGGCATATTTTCAGTCCTTGCGTATGTAGAGAATGATGAAGTTGTATCTGTTTCGTTTGAAAGTAAACTATGTTATATGATTGAGAAAAATTTACAAGTAAGTAATATAAGTTACTCACTCATACAAGCAGATAAAGTATATGCAGTTGTAGAAAAAGGTGCGTATTCACCAGAAATTCATATTGAAAACATTTCTGAATTGAAAAAATGGGGAGAAAGTACATTACAAGCTATACAAAAACAGTCGTTAATAAAGAGGCTTATTTTAGTAGATTCTTCGCAAAAAGAAAAGAACCATATAAAGTCGATTACCTTTCATGAAAATAACTTTATCGTACGTTCGCCGGGGTTTGTCTCTACTATTGTGTCTTATGTTCATGCGTTATTTAAAAACGATAATATAGCGGATAAACCTTTTATAAATGAAAGTATAAGTAATAGCTTTATAACAGTTGAAAAAGTGAAAAAGGAAGAAACGGGTTACATTTTCCGTTTTGAAAGTAGAGGTTTTATTACAGGGATGCAGACGTTTCTATTAGATTCTACAGATCCGTTTCCGACAGGATTTTTATTAAAATAACATGATAAAGGGAGAGATGAATATGAAAAAAATTAAAGGGGCATTTCCAGTATTAATCACACCGATGGATGAGTTTCAAGAAATTAATTGGAACGGTGTAAAACAAAACGTAAACTACTTTATTGAGCAAAAAGTGGCTGGCATTATTATAAACGGAAGCACAGGAGAGTTTGTTAGTTTATCAAAAGAAGAACGATTTAAAATGGTAGAAACAGTATTAAAAGAAGTTGATGGTCGTATTCCAGTTATTGTTGGGACTGCAGCAGAGACGACGAAAGAAACGATTGAATATACGAAACATGCAGAAGCGCATGGAGCGGATTGTGCGTTAATTATAAACTCGTATTATTGTAAACCGAAAGAAGAGGAAATCTATTTTCATTTTAAAGAAATCTCAAATGCAGTAAATATACCAATTATGTTATACAATAACCCATTTACATCTGGTGTTGATATGAGTACAGACCTCATGTTACGTATTGGAAAAGAATGTGAAAATGTTACACATATTAAAGAATCTAGCGGAGATATTCGAAAAGCAAGAGATTTAGTAAGACAAGGCGAAGGTGCTTTTCAAGTATTCTGTGGATCTGAAGATTTAGTTATGGAATCTTATTTAGTTGGTGCGACGGGATGGGTTTCAGTAGCAGGGAATATCGTACCGGGACTTGTGACGAAAATGTATGAGCATTTCCAAAATGGTGAATTAGAAAAAGCTTGGGAAATAAACGACGCCATTTTACCTCTTTGTGAGTTTCTTGAAGGATCAGGAAAATATGTACAAATCGTGAAACGCTCAATGGAATTACACGGGCAAGCAGGGGGACCTTCTCGTTATCCAAGACTCGGATTAACTGAAGAAGAAGATCAAAAGCTTCAAATGATTATTTCAAAAATTGCAGCTCATGCAGCTGTTTAAATAAGGAGGAGAGCATATATGTTAACGAAAAACATTGAACTAAAACCAAAAGTAAAAGCGTTTTTAAATGAAGAAATTAAAATGTTTATTAATGGTGAATTTGTTCCTTCAATTAGTGGAAAGACATTTGAGACATACAATCCAGCAACAGAAGATGTTTTAGCGGTCGTATGTGAAGCACAAGAAGAGGATATTGATGTCGCAGTAAAAGCGGCACGATCTGCATTTGAATCAGGACCTTGGGCAGAAATGACTACCGCTGAAAGAGCACATCTTATTTATAAATTAGCAGACTTAATAGAAGAGCATGGAGAAGAATTAGCACAGTTAGAAGCTTTAGATAACGGGAAGCCATATCAAGTAGCACTGGATGATGATATAGCAGCGACTGTAGAAAATTATCGCTATTATGCGGGATGGGCTACGAAAATTATCGGGCAAACAATTCCGATTTCAAAAGATTACTTAAATTACACACGCCACGAACCTGTTGGGGTTGTAGGACAAATTATTCCTTGGAATTTTCCGCTCGTTATGTCTTCTTGGAAAATGGGAGCTGCATTAGCAACAGGTTGTACGATCGTATTAAAACCAGCAGAACAAACGCCTTTATCGTTATTATATACAGCGAAGCTCTTTAAAGAGGCGGGTTTTCCAAACGGTGTTGTAAACTTTGTTCCAGGGTTTGGTCCTGAAGCAGGAGCTGCAATCGTAAACCATCATGATATTGATAAAGTAGCTTTTACAGGTTCAACAGTTACAGGAAAATATATTATGCGTCAATCTGCAGAAACAATTAAACATGTAACGTTAGAACTTGGTGGTAAATCACCAAATATCATTTTAGAAGACGCTGATTTAGAAGAAGCGATTAACGGCGCATTCCAAGGCATTATGTATAATCACGGCCAAAATTGTAGTGCCGGTTCTCGCGTGTTCGTTCACCGAAAACATTACGAAACAGTCGTAACTGAACTTGTGAAAATGGCGAATAACGTCAAACTTGGAGCAGGTATGGAGAAGGAAACGGAAATGGGTCCACTCGTATCTAAAAAGCAACAAGAGCGTGTACTACATTACATTGAACAAGGAAAAGCTGAAGGCGCGACTGTTGCTGCTGGTGGTGAACGTGCATTTGAAAAAGGTTATTTTGTACAGCCAACGGTATTCACAAATGTTACTGATGATATGACAATTGTGAAAGAAGAAATTTTTGGACCAGTTGTCGTTGTACTTCCATTTGATTCAACAGAAGAGGTAATCGAAAGAGCAAATCGCTCGTCATACGGACTCGCTGCAGGTGTATGGACACAAAATATTAAAACCGGACATCAAGTTGCCAATAAATTAAAGGCAGGAACAGTATGGATTAATGATTATAACTTAGAAAATGCAGCTGCACCATTTGGTGGGTTTAAACAATCTGGAATCGGTCGTGAGTTAGGTTCATATGCGCTTGATAATTACACAGAAGTGAAAAGTGTTTGGGTAAATATAAAGTAATAGAGAATCTAACTGTTAATAAATAGAGGAATGAAATAATGAGATAGGCGGACAACTGGAAGATTTCATAATAGTTGTCCGTTTTCTTATATATAAAATAGTTTTCAAAAGAATGATAAGGGGGATTTGGATGGAGCAATTAGTAGAGTGGTTAGTAGGGCAAGTATGGAGTATTGGATTAGTTATTTTCGCATTAGGAGCAGGTGTGTATTTTACAATTGCAACTCGTTTTCTACAAATTCGTTATTTTAAAGAAATGATTAAACTATTATTTGAAGGGAAGAGCTCTGAGACGGGAATTTCATCCTTTCAAGCATTTTGTTTAGCGTTATCTGGTAGGGTTGGAATAGGTAATATTGCAGGCGTTGCGACAGCTATCGCTTTTGGTGGACCTGGAGCTGTATTTTGGATGTGGGTAATGGCACTATTAGGAGCAGCGAGTGCATTTGTTGAATCAACATTATCTCAAGTATATAAAAGTAAAGTCGGAAATGAATATCGCGGTGGTACACCATATTTCATCGAAAAAGGCTTAAAAATGAAATGGTTTGCAGTCATTGTCGCAGTCGTTGTAACACTTTCATATGGCGTTTTATTACCAGGTATTCAATCAAGTAGTATCGCAGTTGGATTCGAAAACTCTAACGGTATTAGCAAATATATAACTGGTATATTGTTAGTCATATTATTAGCAGCAATCATTTTTGGCGGCGTAAAGAGAATTGCTGGCGTTTCGCAAATGCTTGTTCCATTTATGGCAATTGGCTATGTAATTGTTACATGTATCGTATTAATTGCGAATGTAACGGAAATTCCAAGTATGTTTGCTTTAATTTTCTCTAGTGCTTTTGGTGTAAATGAAATGTTTGGTGGAATCGTTGGTGCAGCAATTGCATGGGGCGTGAAGCGGGCTGTATTTTCAAATGTTGCTGGCGTTGGAGAAGCGACGTATAGTTCCGCTGCGGCTGAAGTATCCCATCCTGCAAAACAAGGGTTAGTTCAAGCGTTTTCTGTATATATCGATACAATTGTTGTTTGTACAGCGACAGCTCTTATGATTTTAATAACAGGTATGTATAATGTTATACCTGAAGGGAAAAGCGCTATTGTAAAGAATATAGGGAATGTAGATGCTGGTCCAATCTATACACAACAAGCTGTTGAAACTGTTATGACGGGATTTGGACCATTATTCATTTCAATCGCAATTTTCTTCTTCGCATTTACAACTTTACTCGCTTACTACTATATCGCTGAAACGACACTTACTTATTTAGATCGTGAGGTTAAATATAGCTGGTTAAAACCAGTATTAAAAATTGGGTTTTTAATTATGGTTTATATCGGTAGCGTAGAATCGGCGTCGCTTTTATGGAATCTTGGAGATTTAGGAATTGGTAGTATGGCATGGTTAAACTTAATCGCGATTCTATTATTAAGTAAAATCGCATTAAAAGTGTTAAAAGATTATGAAGCGCAGAAAAAAGTAGGGAAAGATCCAGTATTTGATCCTAAAAATGTAGGGATTGAAGGTTTAACATTTTGGGAAGAGAGAAGTAAAGAGGTTCAAAGAAAAAACTCTAAAGAACAAGCGGTAGTGGATGATAGTCTGAAACTGTAGCTTAAATAAACTGAATATTCATTCTATTAAACGAGGTATATTGCCTTCTTTTCATCACATACTACAGTAGGTACAGATAATTTGAATGGAGGTAATAATAAGATGGAACACGAACAACATCATAGTTCAGTAAATGACGTTCTACATCATTATAAAGAAGGAATCGGTAGTTTTACAAACCAAATTCCTGAAATTGCTGAGACATATAATGCATTCACGCAAGCTTGTTTTCAAGAGGGTTCTTTAACAAAAAGGGAAAAACAACTTATCGCATTAGGAATTAGTCTAGCAACGCAAGATGAATATTGTACCGTTTATCATACAAAAGGGTGTCTTGATCAAGGTTGTTCAGATAAAGAGATTCTGGAAGCATGTGGCGTATCAGCAGCATTTGCTGGCGGAGCTGCCATGAGTCAAGCAGTAACTTTAGTGCAAGAGTGTTTAATAGAACTGAAAAATCAAAAGCATTGAATATAAAAGAGCGTTTTAAACTTTAGGTTTAAAACGTTCTTTTACGTGAGATTAAATTTGAGTATGAAAATTACCTTGTATGTGATGTATTAAAGTAAGAATTTTAAATTTAATGGGAATGAGGAATAACAACTATTTATTTAATTATTTAATTATTTAATTATTTATTTATTTTTAAGTTTTCCGAAAAAGCTTCAATTGTTTCATGTAATCAATAGCTTTTGTTTTGTTCTTTTGTTTACATACATATTCGAATTCATTCTTATCTCTATAATAACTATTCATCATGTCTTCTGTAATAATTCCATCAGAAATCGCTTTTTTAATTGCGCAGTGTGGTTCATTTGTGTGGGAGCAGTTAGAGAATTTACATTTCTTAGATATCGCCTCTATATCCTCATATCCAAGATCAAAGTCGTCCTTATGATTTATTAAGTCAAATCCTATTTTGCTAATGATTAATCCCTCCACTTTTCAATGAGTTTTTAGAAGTACGCATACAGAGTTTATCGTTTTTTTAGTTATATGTAATTTAACATTCCATGTTTTTATAAATCGATTTTTCTACGTCAGGAAGAACTCTGTAAATGCTCTTACCGATTAAGGATTCTAATTCATTCTTAATTGTATAGAAACCTTTCCAATGTAAAGAAGAATGAGAGGTTGTTCCATGTCGTAAACCAACTGAAATCAATCTTTTTTCAAGAGTAGTAAAGCCATCCGCATCAGCAAGTGCGTCACAAAGGGTAATGACCTTATTGTATAAGTCGTAGTCACTATTTTCATTTAATATTTCAATTAATCGTCTTTTCATATAATCAGGAACAATAGGCCACTCCGCTGCTATATCTAAATGCTCATTTTTACACGGGAATGAATGTGTAACGCAAATAATCGCGTTTCCTTTATACCCTAAATCATTCATATACATATAACCATCATAGGAATGAATAACAGATTTAGTAAAACCTTTATACCTTCCTATATCATGCAGGAGGGCAGCATTATATGCTATGTCAGCATTTAGGTCATACCCATTATTAATAAGTTCTACAACTATCTTTTCAGTTGCAAGGGCAACATTACATGAATGTTCGAACCACGGACCTGGGTTTTGTTCATATGCCCACTCGAGTAATTCTCTTGCGTATGTCCTATCTAATATATACTTCATATAAGTATCCTTTCTCTAAAAAATTGTACTTTAAATAATTTCATCTTATTAATTCGTTTTTCCTTCCTTAAAACTTGGTACAATGAAATAAAAGGGGGATTAGTAATGCAAAATGTAGTAATTGGAGAGATTAAGCAAATAAAAGATGATTTGGGAGAGCTTTCTAACCTTTTGAAAACAGTTGTAGATGATGGGGCGTCAATTGGTTTTTTACCTCCACTGGAACAAAAAGAATCAACAAAGTATTGGCAAACTGTTTTAGCGCCAGAAGTGATCTTATATGTCGCTAAAATAAACAATAAATTGGCAGGGAGTATTCAATTACAATTAGTTACAAAGCCTAACGGAATTCATAGAGCCGAGATTTGTAAGTTAATGACTCATCCAAACTATAGACGTAATGGTATTGGACGTTTACTTATGCAAAAAGCAGAGGAGCGAGCAAAGCAAGAAAATAGGTCCCTTATAATACTAGATACGAGAGAAGGAGACCCTTCCAATAGATTGTATAAATCATTAGAGTATCAAGAAGTTGGAAAAATACCAGAATACGCAATTTCTCCGAGTGGTGATTTAGATGCCACAGTTATTTATTATAAAGTTTTATAAGTTATGATTAAAAAGCTATCATGCTCAAAATAATAAACCACAATTTTTAACACCGTCTATATTTCTCTAGCGGTGTTATTTGAATTTATTTAATGTACAAATTGAATTTGAGAAAGTTTTTAGAAGGTTCTGTTTGTATGGTCTTTCGCCTTATAATGGATGTAGAGAAGATGACTAGGCAACTATAGTTATTTTCGCTTTATAATGGGAAAGGGGATGAAGAGATGAAAACGAAAGGTTTACAGAAGGTGAAGAAAGTTATATTAAGTGGTGGGATATTACTTACAGGATTGTTAACTTTTGGTTTTTCAGAAAAAGCTTCAGCACATGGATACGTAGAATCACCAGCGAGTCGTTCTTATTTATGTAAGCAAGGGGTAAATGTAAATTGCGGTCCGATTCAATATGAGCCGCAAAGTGTAGAAGGAATAGGTGGATTCCCGCAATTAGGACCTTCTGATGGACAAATCGCAGGAGCTGGCCATTTCCCTGCTTTAGATGCCCAGACTGTAGATAGGTGGAAGAAAGTTACGTTAAATGGCGGGACGAATACATTCAAGTGGAAACTAACGGCTCCTCATAGTACGAAAGAGTGGAAATATTATATTACGAAGAAAGATTGGAATCCAAACAAGCCTTTAACGAGGTCTGATTTAGATTTAGTGCCTTTCTATGTGAAAAATGATGGAGGAGCTAGACCTGGAACTTCCGTAACACATGAAGCAAATGTGCCTACTGATAGAAATGGATATCACCTTATTTTAGCTGTGTGGGAAATAGCGGATACTGGAAATGCATTTTATCAAGTTATAGATGTTAACCTTGTAAATAACGGTTTACCATCAAATAACGTGCTAAATAATGTAGTGCGAGTTCCTACATTATTTTAAATAAAGTATACATTTCGATCATCTAATTCATTTTAGATGATCTTTTTTATGAAAAACGATGAAAAATATAGAAGAAAGTGCAATTATTTATAAAAAATTATGCTTTAAATATTGTCATATTTGCTTCTTTAAGATATCCTTTTCATGAAGAGGTGGAAAACATGGAAAAAGTACTAGTTTTCGGGCATAAAAACCCAGATACAGATGCAATTTGTTCTGCAATTGCTTATGCAGAATTGAAAAAAGAATTAGGAATGAATGCTGAGCCTGTACGTTTAGGCGAAATCAGCGGTGAAACTCAATTTGCGTTAGACTATTTTAAAGTAGAAGGACCGCGTTTTGTTGAGACAGTAGCAAGCGAAGTGGACAACGTTATTTTAGTTGACCATAACGAGCGTCAACAAAGTGCTAACGATATCGAATCAGTTCGTGTGTTAGAAGTTATTGATCATCACCGTATTGCTAACTTTGAAACAAGCGATCCTATTTACTACCGTTGTGAGCCAGTTGGTTGTACAGCTACAATTTTAAACAAAATGTACAAAGAAAATGGCATTACAATTCGTAAAGAAGTTGCAGGTTTAATGTTATCTGCAATCATTTCAGATTCTTTACTATTCAAATCTCCAACTTGCACAGAGCAAGACGTAGCAGCAGCTCGTGAATTAGCGGAAATCGCTGGTGTAGATGCTGATAAATACGGCTTAGAAATGTTAAAAGCTGGTGCTGACTTAAGCGGAAAAACAATGGAGCAATTAATCTCTCTTGACGCTAAAGAATTCCAAATGGGTAATGCGAAAGTTGAAATCGCACAAGTAAACGCTGTTGATACAAATGACGTTCTTGTTCACCAAGCGGAACTTGAAAAAGTTATCTCTGCAGTAGTAGAAGAAAAAGGTTTAGACCTATTCTTATTCGTTGTAACTGATATCTTAACTAACGATTCTGTCGGTCTTGCGATCGGTAAAGCAGCAAACGTTGTTGAGAAAGCATACAACGTATCTCTAGAAAACAATACTGCTACATTAAAAGGTGTAGTATCTCGTAAAAAACAAATCGTACCAGTATTAACAGAAGCATTCCAAGCTTAATATTATTGAGTATGATTTAACAAAAAGGACAAGTAGTCGGATTGGCTGCTTGTCCTTTTTCTTTCTCTAAAAAACAGAAAATTTTAATTTTTAAATAGGAGGCTTGTGTATGCTTAATGATTTGGAAAGTAAATTACAGTCACTTTTAGAGCGAAATATTAATTCTGTTTTAGAATTAGAAAATTGGCTTTTAGAGGAACTACGTGTAAACGCTGAAATAGAAGAGGAGATTACAAGTAGTTTAATCGCCACGTATAGAGATACAAATGACAGAAATAAACGTAACTTAAATATGTATAATCAAAATACAATTCAACCACTATTAAAAAGATACAATGCAAAATTTGACCAGAAATTTAGAGAGTATCAGTTTTCCGATTTATTAGATGAGCAAAAATATGGATTTATGAAAAAAGTAAGATTGGCAAAAAGTAAAATGTTTAATGAAAAGAACATTGCTCTTTCTATTAAAGAGCAAGAACTTATTACGAAGTATAGAGAAATAATGTCTAACATATCGATTAATTGGGAAGGTGAACAAAAGACGTATGCATACGTAAAGGCAAAGCTAGATAAACCCAATAGAGCTATTCGCGAAAAAGCTTGATACGCTTTATGTGAGGCAAGAAGTGTAATGAAAATAGAAATAGATTGTATTATGAATGAACTCATTCAATTGCGGAATGAGATAGCTTTACATGCAGGGTTTCATAATTATAGTGAATATGCTTTTAAACAAAAAAACAGAGATTACAGTATTGAAGATTGCTATAAGCTCCATGAATCTATAGAAAAGCATGTTGTACCAATTTGGAAACAGTTAGGAAGTATTTCTAAAAAGAATCTCGGTGTAAAAATGTATCGCCCTTGGGATCTTTCTCCATGTCATTTACCAAAAGTCCCTTTCCAAAATGCTATTGATTTATTGGATGGAGTGGAAGAAATGTTTCAGACGACAGATTTATATTTTTATGAGAAATTTATTCAAATAAGGAAAGCGGGATTGATTGACGTAGAAGAACGTGAAAATAAAGCACAAGGAGCTGCTTGTTTTACATTGCCTCATAGTAAAGAGGTTTTTGTGTATTCTAATTTTAGTCCATCTTTTTATGCAATTAATGCACTGATACACGAATTGGGGCATGCATTTCATTTTTATAAACAATTTAACAATGATAGTAGCATGCAGGAAAGATATCTGCGCGAAGAGGTGGCTGAGCTTTATTCACTCAGTCTTGAGTTATTAGTAATGGATAAGTTGAATATTTTTTATAAGCAAGAGGATGATTATAAAGAAGTGCAGTGCGTACAATTATATCGTGCTTTGTCTTTATTAATGTCGTCAATTGCAGGAGATGTATTCCAGCATTGGCTTTATGCAAATCCAAACCATACACCAGAAGAGCGTGATAAGAAATACGCCGAACTATGCAAAAGGTATCAATATTCATCAGTCGACATTGCAGGATTAGAAGGTGAAATCGGTGCAAGCTGGATAGAGTCATTTCACTATGTTCAGTTTCCTTTTTATAAAATTGAATACGCAATTGCACAAATAGGAGCAATGCAATTGTTTCAAATTTATCGAGAGGACCCAGAAAAAGCGATTGCTTTCTTTAAAGAGGGAGCGAGTGCAGATTGGAACCTACCTATACAAGAAATATATGAAAAAACCGGTGTCACGTTTGACTTTTCAGAAGAAAGGATCGAAAGTACTGCAATGGTTATTTTGGATCTGATTAGCGGATTAAAATAAGGATAGCATTCGCTATCCTTATAACTGTTTATTTGTAGATTTTTTCTTGTTTATATAAAATGTAATAATAGCAGTAATGAGGAAAATAGGTATAGCATACACTTGCCCAACAAACAACTTCCAGCCAACATGATTATAGCCTTGAGATGCTGGAGCAAGCATAGCGATTATGCAAACAATAATATAGAGTACTAGTGCAGGGGTTATATTTTTCATTTGTTCACCTCCTTTTCATTTTATCGTTACATATATATTTATATAATACATTATAGTTTGAGATAAGAGGGCTATTTTTAAAATATTCATATAATTAAAAGGGTTGTTTTAAAGTGGAATAGAATAGGTGTATGTAGAATGATATAGGGGTGTTACATATAATGAACAATATATTAAATCGAATAAAGAAAGATGTAAGTATAGAATTATTGAATACGCTATGGCCTGGTTTTAAGAGGGCTGCATTTGCAATATATGATGATGAGTATGTGTATGTATTTCATCATCCATTATTTATGAAAGATGATGATGAGTATACCGTTTTAAAGTGGGATGAACAATTTAAAGGTGATACATTTATCCTATTCAAAGATCATCCGACTGCTATCGTTAATATGAATAGGTATAATGATTATGAAAGTTTACTTGCGATTATGGTGCATGAACTTTTTCATTGCTATCAATATTTGAATAAAGAAAGTAGATTTCCAAATGAATCTATAGGATTTCAATATCCTATAACAGAAAAAAATATAGAATTACGAAATAAAGAACGAATTTGTTTATATGATGCTGTTCATTGTAAATCACAAGCTGAGAAATATAATTATATTAAGCAATTTATTGAACTAAGAGAGCAAAGAGCTAGATTTATGAGAGAAGAGTTTATAACATATGAGTATATGGTTGAAAGTATAGAAGGGCCTGCTTGGTATGTTGAAATGAATGCTTACAATGCAGTATGTAAAAATGATGAAAGCGACACATTACGAAAATATAGCGGACTCATTTTAGATGCATATGAAGCTAATTGTAACATTAGAAAGAGCTGCTACAGCTCAGGAATGCTTTTATGTTTATTATTAGATGAAGTCCTCCCTGAATGGAAAAAGAGCTTCTTTAATAGTGATAAATCGTTATATGCTTTTTTGAAAGAAAATATAAATGTGGATTTGAGTTTTAATAATAAAATTGTAATAAGTAAAGAAACGAAGCAAATCCTGCATTTTGTACAAAACGAAAGAGGTAAGGATATTAAGAAATTTTATGATGAAGAAGGGTATCATCTATATATTGTAGGGGATATAAAATTAAATTCGTTTAATCCAATGAATGTAATTTTAAATGGAAATAAAGCATTACATAAAACTTTTTTAAGTGTAAATATACATAATAAAACATATATGATAAATCAACCTGTTTTAGCATCTTTTGAAGAAGATTTTAAAAATATGACAAAAGTTCATATCATAATAAACGAAAAACCGAAAGAAATAAATAATGGATGGAACGTATTGGGGGTTGGAGATATAGAAGCTGAGTATGAGGAAGTAGAGAATTCTCTATTTTTATATTTAAAAAGTTAGAAATGAGGTAAGAAAAAACGATGAAAAGGTTATGCATAATTCCATGTGGAAAGAAGAAAATATGGGATAAGTATCCTGATTACGGACCGATGAAGGCAAAGGATGTATATATTAGCCCATTCGGAAAAGCATGTCAGGCATATGCAACGATGTTTTTCGAGAATTGGGTTATATTATCGGCGAAGCATGGATTTTTAAGATCAAATGATATTGTACTAGAAAACTATGATCTTGCGTTTGATTCAAAGAGTGATGAGATTATTAGTATGGAACAATTAAAACAACAGATGATTGAAAAGGACTTGCTTCAGTTTGATGAAATCGTTTTACTCGCAGGTAAGAAGCATAAAAAGGTAGTAACACAATTATATCCAGAAGAAATTATTACGTATCCGTTAGCAGGATGTAAAGGGATTGGGTATATGTTGCAGAGGTTGAAAGGGGCTGTAGGGGAAGGTAAGGAATTATGATAGAAAACTAATTAGTGTTTCTATAATATGAAATAAAATCGACTCTTTTTTAGAGTCGATTTTATTATTTAAAACTTAATTTTATAATTAAATGGTTCAGGTTTTAAATCGTAATTTTCACTTGAGCCTTCTAGTATTAGTTGCAATTCACCTTGCTCAATTGGGAGTTTAGGGAATGTTAAAACAGCATCACTAGTTACACCAGGCATCATACCTTGTGGAATTTTAGGGTATTTTGCTTCATAATTATCTTGGTATTCTAATTGTTGACCACCTACAATTAATTTAGAGTTAAAATCATAGAAATTAAATGCTGCAGTTGCATCATTTTTGGCTGTAAAATAAACTCGTGTTTCTTTATCAGCAATTTCAATTTTTTTAACAATCATTTTATAACCATTATGGTCTTGCTCTTGGTTTACTTCAATTGTTTTTTTTGCTGGATCAAAAGCTGTTGCATAATCTGTTTTTTCGATACTTGTTGCAACAATAGTGGGACCTTTTACTTTTCCACCAAATGCATTTTCACCTTCAAAGACGTCTTTTATTGTTCCCTTTACATGAATGTAATCTTCGCGTTTCACATCTAATTTAGGGTCTTTAAAAGCAATAATAGTGTTTTTGCTGTGCTCTTTATCAGCCCAAGCTTGAATATATGTACCATCTTTATCGCGTTCAGGCTCGACAAAGATTTGCGCATAGAAATCAACCTTTTTTCCTTTATACTCTTTAGGATTAGAGTGCATCTTTTCAAATTCTTCTTTTGATAATACCTGTGTCGATTCACTTGTCTCCTTAGTAGTTTTCTTTGATGTTGAATCTTTAGAGTCTGTATCTTTAGAGCATGCTCCCCCTAAAATAATAGCTCCACAAAGAACAGATAATAGAATTTTCTTCAAAATGTATCCTCCTACACATATAAAATATATTTTCGGTTTATAGTATAACAGATTACAAGTAATTATTTTACAAAAACTTTTAAAAAGAGTAATTTTTAGTAAGATTTACTATACTAAAAAGTCAAAGCTAGACTAGCAAACAAGCATTTTTATACTTTTAAACATAGAATATGACGAATTCTAATTAGGAGGATGCATATTCATGGGGAATCATTGTAATTGTAGGCGTTTATTTTGGGACGATTTAATGTTTGGAAGATGTAGATGTAAGAGTTGTCACGAATGTCGTTGTAAAGAAAAACCGAAGTGCGATTGTGAAGAGTGTTGCTGCAAGGAGAAACCGAAATGTGATTGTGAAAAATGTCATTGTAAAGAGAAACCGAAATGCCATTGTAAACATGAAGGGTATTAATAATAAAAAGAGTACGTTAAGTACTCTTTAATTTTATAAGGTTATATTCCATCTTCAACAGATTTTTTTACAATTTTCCATTTATCTTGTTTTTTAATCTTTATAGCCACATGAGTTCCAGTAGACTCCTTATAAAAAATATATCCATTGTTTGCGTTCACATATGTCAATGGTTCACCTATGCAATCTCGTGAACAAGATGTATTGATAATCTCAATTAAGGATAGTTCGCTCGGATCTGTCCTACTTGCATCAATAATAGTATCAAGGTCTGTTTTACGATAACCTTGTAAGTTTACTTGGAAATTTTGTTCGATTTCTCCTGTAATGCTAGTATTCATTACTTCAACTGAATTTTTCTTTTCTTGAAGAAATCCGTTTTCATAAAGTAATTTTGTATATCCAACCCATGCGATTAAAACTAGCATGATAAACATACTACATATTTTAAGTGTTCGAAGGCGTTTACTAACTATTGTTTCTGAGTATTTCATTCCGTTTAATCCTCCAATGTTTTTAATTTAAAGTATGCTTGGATACATATATTTAGAAGAGGGTGGTAGGTAACTAGTTCTGGACTCCAAAAAAGAAAGCATCTGAAGTTAGATGCTTTCTTTTTTAGTGTTTTTCACTATCTGTTCGTTACTTGTTTCATAAGTGGCCTAATTTCTTTAACCGGTGGTTTTTTATCATATACATCAACGTAAGAAAAGTAATAATTTAAGTTTCTAAGAAGTCCTTTTCCTATTTTAGCGCTTAAGAATGGAAATACTTGTCCAGTATAATCGTCGAGAGATTTACAGTAGTATTTTTCATCTAAATATATACTGTATTTACATGTTAGTTCTACTAGTGCATTCCCTTCATCATCAATTACTTCCTTAGAATCAATAATGTCTATTAATGCGAATTTTTCATTTAGATAAACTTTCTTCTTTTTCTCGTTTTTATTTGTAAGTATAAATACGAGACCAATGGCGTTAATCAAACTATTTCCTCCTATAAAAAACGGATATTAATAAAATATATCGATATAAGCTAAATGTAAAGAGCGGGGGCGAAATATCATTGATAGAAAGTTTAATAAGCCGATTTGTTTTTTCAAATCGGCTTATTGTTATTGAAATACTTGCGGGAATTGCTTTACGATTGCATGTGTTATCATGTCGGCCATTTCTAAAGCTTCTTTTTCAATTTTATCGTACAGTTTTACGCCTGCTTCATAATCTTTATTTAGGAATGCCAGTGCTTCTGCCTTAGTTAGTGCTAAATGTTCATAAAACATTTTTCTAAATTCTTCTTTATCTATATATGGGTTGATACTAGTAAGAAACGCAACAATTTCATCACCGTTAGCGTACCATTTTTTCTCTATAGCGGTAGCTGCATTTTGATCACCAGCTTTTGCGGCTTTAACAAGATCCGCTGCAATTACTAAGTGGTCTTTAATTAGTGCACTATATTTTTTTACAGCATCCTCACCATAGAATGGTTCAAGTGACAGTCCCATATGTGTTGCATTTTGAAGAAGCCGTCCAACTGTAACGTTTATGTCTGGTAAATTGAAAACAATACTAATAATAGCTAATCTCGTCCAAGCGACATGTTGTTCCCATAAAGAACGCATATAA
Source organism: Bacillus tropicus (assembly GCF_001884035.1). Taxonomy (GTDB): domain Bacteria; phylum Bacillota; class Bacilli; order Bacillales; family Bacillaceae_G; genus Bacillus_A; species Bacillus_A tropicus. The sequence goes on along the minus strand of NZ_MACG01000051.1, from coordinate 332,713 downwards.
CCTTTTAGAAAGTTCTCGTTTTTACTAATTCGGAAATTACGTACAGATGTATTAAAGTGTACATAAGGGTTATGATAGGGGGAGTAATACGATTGCCAATAAGTATACATAAACGGTAACACTCCTTTGAACATGTATAACTCAAAGTATGATGGAAATTTATTTTTAGTTACGTGTCCTCGTTTATTTTTAAAATTTGAGCGATCTTATTGTGGTATATATAGATAAAACGAATATAAAATAAAAGAGGCTCTGCAAGGGAAGTTGCAGAGCCTCAAAAGGGTATTGCCGAGATGTCGGACTCGACTACGTAATATTATCATAAAATTCTATTAAAAAAACCTGGTAAATGTGTCCAATTGGAAGTGAGTCTTTAATAAAGTCAAAGGGATCTGCTTCCCGCGGCAGATCCCATTAACTAGATAATGTCGATGAGCAAAAACTCATCTGGAGTACCTTTATAGTAACAAGTGAATTTCGTTTTGTGTATTGAGAAAAAAGAATTAGATATATAAATGTTAAGCATTGATATTTTACCTTTTGTAATTATCCCCATTTGTAGTGCGTGGATTATGGTTATAAAATGGTGATAATTACATCTAAAAGTGTTATGAAATATATAATAATTAAAAAAGACCCGCTTATATAAGCAGGTCAACTTAAGGGGTTTATCCAACAGAATATTTCATATGATACCAACTGTATTGAAGTAAGTCTATAAGATTTATATTGAGAAAATTATTATAAATGATCTATTTCGCACGTGTATTAACGTTTAAAAAGTTGAGAAAGAAAATGAAAAAGCTTTCCATAAGAAAATAATTGTTGGTACTTATAGTATGATTCATATTTCCACGCGTCATTATTTGAGAATTGGAGTTGGTTCGATACGGTTTTCTGTTTGATGGAACTAATATTACGGTGCTTCATATAGTAACCTCCTGAATTCATATGTATAAGATTAGTAGTATTCAAGGAGAATTAATAAAATGTGTATTTATTTTGAAATTCGTTATAATTGCTAATCATTCTCAAAAACGTAAAGAAGCATAAAATAATGAAAAAGCAGGCTGTTAGTCATGTATTCATCACTTTCATGATGAATAAGAGATGATATAATAGGAGTAGATGAAAGATAAAGAAAAGCAGGTGACTCTTTTTTGTTTACAAAAGCACAAGAACTTTTAGCGTCTTATTTCGGTTATTCGTCATTCCGAAGAGGACAAGATGAAACAATTAAAAATGTATTAGATGGGAAAGATACTGTCTGTATTATGCCTACAGGTGGTGGTAAGTCAATTTGTTATCAAATTCCCGCATTAGTATTTGAAGGAACAACGTTAGTTATATCGCCTTTAATATCACTTATGAAAGACCAAGTAGATACATTAGTACAAAACGGTATTTCAGCTACCTATATTAATAGTTCTATTTCGATTGCGGAAGCGAATCAACGAATTCAATTAGCGAAACAAGGCCATTATAAGTTACTTTATGTAGCGCCTGAGCGACTGGATTCAATGGAGTTTGTTGACCAACTTATCGATATGAAAATCCCGATGATTGCCATTGATGAGGCGCACTGTATTTCGCAGTGGGGACATGATTTCCGTCCGAGTTATTTACATATACATCGCATATTAGATTATCTTCCAGAAAAGCCGCTCGTATTAGCATTAACTGCTACGGCAACACCACAAGTTCGTGATGATATTTGCAACACACTTGGAATTAATCAAGAAAACACGATTATGACAACGTTTGAGCGTGAGAACTTATCATTTTCTGTTATTAAAGGACAAGATCGTAATGCATATTTAGCGGATTATATTCGTCAAAATCAAAAAGAATCTGGGATTATATATGCAGCTACTAGAAAAGTAGTTGATCAGTTGTATGAGGATTTAATGAAAGCGGGAGTTTCTGTTTCAAAATATCATGCCGGTATGAGTGATAACGATCGAAATGAGCAGCAAGAACTCTTTTTACGTGATGAAGTGAGTGTAATGGTAGCTACATCTGCGTTTGGGATGGGGATTGATAAATCGAATATTCGTTATGTTATTCATTATCAACTGCCAAAAAATATGGAAAGTTATTATCAAGAAGCAGGACGTGCTGGCCGTGACGGATTAGATAGTGCATGTATATTGCTGTATTCTTCTCAAGATGTGCAAGTACAGCGCTTTTTGATTGATCAATCGACCGGAGAGTCTCGTTTTTCAAATGAACTTGAAAAATTGCAAAATATGACTGATTACTGTCATACAGAACAATGTTTACAATCATTTATTTTGCAATACTTTGGAGAAGAACCGAAAGAAGATTGCGGCCGCTGCGGTAATTGCACCGATGACCGAGAAAGTATCGATGTGACGAGAGAATCACAAATGGTTTTATCTTGTATGATTAGGACGAACCAACGATTTGGTAAACAAATGATTGCACAAGTACTAACTGGATCTAAAAATAAGAAAGTCATTGAATTTAATTTTCATACTTTGCCAACTTACGGACTTTTATCAAATCGTAGTGTAAAAGAAGTGAGTGAATTTATTGAGTTTTTAATTTCAGACGAGCTAATTGCAGTTGAACATGGTACTTACCCGACACTAAAAGTAACGGAAAAAGGGAAAGAAGTGTTACTAGGTAAAGAGAATGTTTTACGTAAAGAACGAGTAGAGACAAGACAAATTGTTCAAGACCATCCTTTATTTGAAGTGCTTCGTGAAGTACGTAAAGAAATTGCGCAAGGAGAAGGTGTACCGCCATTCGTTATTTTCTCTGACCAAACGTTGAAAGATATGTGCGCAAAAATGCCGCAAAGTGACTCTGAACTTTTAACTGTGAAAGGGATTGGTGAACATAAACTTGTGAAGTATGGTTCGCACTTCTTACAAGCAGTTCAGCACTTTATTGATGAAAACCCAAACTATGCTGAAACTATTAAAACAGAAGTGGTGTCAGAGCGGAAGAAGTCAGGGAAAGCTTCAGCAAATTCTCATTTGGAAACGTATGAAATGTATAAACAAGACATTGATCTAGATGAAATTGCGAAAGAACGTGGATTATCAAGACAAACGATTGAAAATCATTTAATTCGTTGTTTTGAAGATGGAATGGAAGTAGACTGGAACAGTTTTGTTCCTGCAGAATATGAACAACTGATTGAAACTGCTGTGCAAAATGCTGATGGTGGTTTGAAATCTATAAAGGAACAACTTCCGAATGAAGTGAGTTACTTTATGATTCGTGCTTATTTACAAATTAGAAAGTAGTGACATGTAAAGGGGATAGGGATTAATGCATTACGTTTTTGTGTATGGCACGTTAAGAAAAGAGCAAACGAATGCTCATTATATGCAAGGTGCAATATGCATTGCAGACGAAGCATGGACGTATGGGAAATTATTTGATACAAACGAAGGGTATCCAGCCATGACTTATTCGAGTGAAGAAGAGGTCTATGGTGAAGTTTATGAAGTAAATGATGAGATATTGCGTAAGTTAGATGAACTAGAAGAATATACAGGTAATGCGGAGACTGATTTATATGATCGAATCAAGCAAACAGTATATGCTGCTGATAGGGAAATAGAGGCATATGTATATATCGCTCAAGATAAAAAGATGATATTGAAAGTGATTGATTCTGGAGATTGGGTAGAGTATCAAAAAGAAAAATAAGAGTAACTAATGAGTAGATAGTGGAATAATCCATTATCTACTTTTTATATTTAGACTTTTAAAATTCTTATTATTTTGATAAATTGTAAATATAGAAAAGAAAGTATGATTTTTCATGGGTGTCAGGAATTTAGTTTCCCACCTGTAGTAGAAAAATAACGTACAGGAGGAGAATAATAATGAACGAATTAAATGTAAAAGAATTTTATAAAAGACAATTTGAATTACTAAGCCATGATATAAATAATGAAAATTGGTTACAGGAAGTTGCTGAAGAAATTCTAGAGCAAGTGGGATATCCATTTCAGACGATGTTAGAATTAGGTGCTGGAAATGGCGGGTTTGCAAGGGCGATGTCTAATTTAGATGTAAAAATGACTACGGTTGAGCTTGTACCAGAGTTAGTTATGTTTGCTAAAGAACATTCTACTAGCGATATAGATATTCATTGCGCTGATTTTTATAAAATTAACTTTGAAGAAAAGTTTGATGTTGTTAGTTATATAGACGGATTTGGTGTAGGGACAGATGAAGAACAATTGGTTTTATTAAAACGAATCCATAATTGGTTGAAAGATGATGGGTGTGCACTTATTGATATTTATCAACCATTATATTGGGAAAAAGCAAATGGACAAGAAATGCCGATTTATTCTGCAATGCGAAAATATGAATATGATAGTGAAAATGCTAGGATGTTGGACCACTGGTGGGAAACAGATTCTTCAAATGATATCGTGACACAATCTTTACGTTGCTATACGATTGATGAGATTAGTAATTTATGTGCAGAGGCTCATTTCAGTATAGTTGGAATTTTCCCAGGAGGAGCGTATGACTTTGAAGAGGGAAAATATAAAGAGCAAGCGTCTTTAAATGAATGTTTATCATATCGAATAAAAGTAAAAAAGAGTAGGGATTAACTCCTTACTCTTTTTTTGCTTTTATATTGTGAATAATTGATTGTCTTTCGTGTTTAATTTCTGTTCTTTTTTTATTCTTATGGTTCTTAGTACAATCCCAATTCCAAGAAATAAAACAGTAGCAACGACTCCGCTAATAGGGTTTAACCAAAAATCACTGCCGTTGGTAAGTGTAATAATCCCTGTTATTGTAACTAAAACAGTAGGGATGGCGTCTTCAATTGCATGCATAATAACGCATGGCCATACTGACTTTGTAAGTCTATATATTTCAACATACATAATAGACCAAGAAACCATAAGTATGCAGCCGGATAAAAGCATATGTAACCTTGAAATAGACTCGAAATATTCATTTGGTAAAAAAATTAAATAATAAGCGGCATGCCAAAGAGCCCAAATTAAACCAGAAATAATATAAATAAACCAATCGTTTAACTTTAGTTCAATCAGTTTTGGAGTTAAATAACCGCGCCAAGAAAACTCTTCAAAAATATTTTTAATAAAGTTACCTATAGTAGACATGAGTATGAGTGAAAATAACGAGGACATCTCAAAACTAGTTATGTTAGCTACCCCAAAAATAAGTGTTAAGCTTATCGTTATTACTGTAACGAATGGATAAATTAGGAGGGCAACGAAATACCATTTAAAGTTTCCGTTCAAATTTAGTTTTATACCAAAGTCATTCCAATCTCGGCTAATAACTCTAAGTAAAATACTTACGAGAAAGGGTAATATGAGCCATAATCCCATACCTAAAGAGTTTCCTTCAGGCTGATCTGTTAGAAAAGAATCTAGAATTACGCCAACCCAGCCACTTGCCAATACAATGAACACAAAAATAAGTAAATGTAACTTAAGGGGGGATCTTTTAGTAGCAGTCATTTTAAATAGACTCCTTTACTCTTATTTTTGACTTTTGTGACCTTGGTTATTTTATAAATAAAGTAATAGATTACTAGAAAAGAAGTTGGAGAGTATGTAAGGCGAACTTAGTTAGATAGTATAAAGTCCTTTTAATCAATAGAAAATAGCGGCTTTTGTATAAATCACTTTATTATATGTGTAGTTGTATGATTTAGATGTTATATATTCTTATCATGTAAAAATATCATTTGAATTTCAATGTTAGAAAGGTGAAAAGTAAGTTTTTTCAGAAAAAACAAATTAAGTCCTTGACTTTATAATTGGATTTTTAATACAATTATATTTCGACTGAAAAATTAGAACGGACAGGAGGGAATCATCAAATGAACAACATTTTTGAAGAAGAGTTACAAAAAATGAAAGATACATTACGTACGATGGATAATCAATTAGAACAGCTTGAAAAAATTCCAGTTTATTATGGCGATGACTTTAAAGAACAAATTCTTGAAAGTATGAGGGAGTCTAATAGACAAAACTTACGTATTGGTGTACAAGAACCGTACTTTGGAAGATTAGATTTTCAAGAGGATGGCAAGGAAGAAGTTATGCCGATTTACATCGGTAAAGTTGGTGTTTCACATAAAGACACAATGAAGCCAATTGTAATTGATTGGCGGGCACCTGTCGCAAGTATGTTTTATTCATTTACCGGAGGTGATGAATTAGCATTTTATCAATCGCCAGATGGATTAGTAGAGGGTGATGTTTATTTAAAGCGAAATATCTCTATTCGAAAAAGAGAATTAGAACGTGTTGTTGATACATATGTAAAAGGAAATGAAGATGTCTCGCATGCCGATGATTTTCTTCTATATCGATTAGGTGAGAATAAAGATAATAAACTAAAGGATATTGTTTCGACGATACAATCGGAGCAAAATGATATTATTCGTGCGGAAAGAAACTTGCCATTATTAATTCAAGGGGTTGCAGGGAGCGGTAAAACAACGATCGCTTTACATCGCCTTGCTTTTTTAATTTATGAATATCGTGAGCAGCTAGAAGCTGAAAGAATGATTGTATTCGCTCCGAATAGTTTGTTTTTAGACTATATTTCGAGTGTGCTTCCTGAATTAGGTGTCGGGAATATTAGTCAAACAACATTTCCGGACTGGGCATTACGTACGTTAGATGATTCGGTGAAACTGAAGCAGACAGATGAAAAATTGAAAGAAGCCTTTTCTATTAATCGTGATGAAAGAAAGGTTATGCTTGGTAAATTGAAAGGTACGCTAGAATTTAAGTTCTTTATTGAAGAGCAAATGGTTCAATTCGAAAAAGAACTAGTACCAACAAGTAATTTTGAGGCGTGGGATAACGCTGTTATTCCATTGGAAGATATAAAAAAATGGATGCAAGTTGAGTATAAACATTATCCATTAAAGAAAAGAAGAGAACGTTTAGTTGGCCGTATGAAACGCTGGATTGAAATTGAACTGAAAAAGTATGGAGAAACAAACGAGAAGAAATTATTAAAAAAAGAAGCGACAAAGAGATTGAACAGTTATATGAAGTTTTGGCCGAAAATGAGCTCACTTTCAATATATAGTTCAATATTGAAAAGTAAAGAAATACTCGGAGTATTACCTGAAGAACTTGTGAAAGAAACTGAAAAGAGTTGTCGTAAAAAAGAAGTGTATGTAGAAGATTTACCCGCTTTAATATACATACATCACCGCATCACAGGTATTGAAATTGGACAAAAGTTTCATCACGTCGTTATTGATGAAGCGCAAGATTTCTCACCATTCCAAGTTTATGTATTAAAAGAAATTACATTAGGTAATTCTTTCACTATATTAGGTGATTTATCTCAAGCAATTTATGATTACCAAGGGATTGAAGATTGGAGTGCTTTTAAGGAAGTATTCCAAGAAACAGGTTATTATGAACTGACGAGAAGCTATCGTTCTACAAAAGAAATTATTGAATTTGCGAACGAAATAATTAAAAATGCCGAGATTCCAGTAGGGCTTGCGACACCAGTTTTTCGTAGTGGTGAAGAGGTCAAAGTAATTCAAGCAGAAGATCAATTTAATGAGATTATGAAGACGTTAAAACATTTACAAAATGATGATGTGAAAACAATTGCGGTAATAGGAAGAACAGACGATGAATGTCGCGTTATATATGAGAAATTAACAAAGGCAGGATTAGCTGTAAACGTCATTGAAGCAGATCAAAGTAAATATGAAGGTGGTATTTCAGTAGTACCTGTATACTTGGCGAAAGGGCTAGAATTTGACGCTGTTCTACTAATTGATGTTGATGAAGAACATTACAAAAATACAAAACACGATGCAAAGTTACTATATGTCGGATGTACGAGATCACTTCATGATTTATGGATTTTCCATAGTGGGGAAGCATCTCCGTTAATTAAGAAATAAAAATTCAAGAGGCTTTTCTAATAATGAATAGAAGAGCCTCTTGTTTTTATAAAGAAATAGGAGAAATGATAATGATTACAAAAGTAATAACAAAGAGAAATTGGGAAATCGCAAAGATAAATGGAGAGATTAATGAAGTTTCACTAAAAGAAGAGGGGTTTATACACTGTTCATCTTTAGAACAAGCTTTAAACGTTGCTCAAAAACATTTCGTTTATGAAGAAGATATTTTATTACTAACAATTGATCCAACTCTGTTAAAAGCAGAAACAAAATATGAACCTGCTTCTAACGGTCAAGAATATCCGCACGTATATGGAGTAATTAATGTTGATGCGATTGTAGATGTTGTTACATTACCTAAAGAAAACGGAGAGTTTATCTTACTATAGGTACAAAGATAAGAATGTTATAAACTTATAATTTAGCTAGAAAAGCACAAATCATATAGTTTGTGCTTTTTATTATCCATTTTTTAGTGAATAATTATTGTTTTTGTCACCATAATACTGTACGATACATAGTATAAAACATATACTGTATGACATATAGTAATGAAAATGAGGTGAATACATGGATGCTTTATTAAATTCATTAATTACTGAGCTAAGAAGAGGTACATTAACATTAGCAGTTTTAAGCCAATTAAGAACGCCGCAGTATGGATATTCACTTGTCCAATTATTAGAGAAATCAGGAATCGTAATCGATCAAAGTACTTTATATCCACTACTTCGTCGGTTAGAAAAGCAAGAGCTAGTGACGAGTAGTTGGGATAAAACAGAGAGTAGACCTCGTAAATATTATGTTTTAACTGAATACGGATTAGAGATATTCCAGCAGTTGAGAAAGGAATGGATAAAGGATTCGAAAGAACTTTATAACTTATTAAAGGAGGAGGACAAGAATGAATTTGATTAATATTTATGTCGAGGAAGTAGCGAAGAGATTACCTGAAAAAAATCGTGAAGATATTATTCTTGAGCTACGGTCAACAATTGAGGATATGTTGCCTGATGATTATAATGAAGATGATGAAAAAAGAGTTCTTGAAAAATTGGGGAGTCCGGTTTCATTAGCTAATGGATATTTGGATAGACCGATGCATTTAATTGGACCGCGTTATTTTGATGTATATACGACATTATTAAAAATGATCATTCCAATTGCAGCTGTTATCGCCCTCATTGCAATGGTTGCAGAAAATTTTTTAAGTTATACTGGTGATCAAGCAGTATTAAATGTTATTTTACAAGTAATAGGTAAAGGCATTGGAGAATTTTTTGAAGTAGCCCTCCATGTATTTTTCTGGTTAACACTCGTATTTGCTATTTTAGAAAGAGCGGATAAAAACAAAGATACCGAGCCGTTGACGACAAGTTTAAAAAAGTGGACGCCAGATGATTTGAAAAACATTTCGCACATTCCGAAGAAAAAAGCAATCTCCAAGTTTGAAGTTTTTGGAGGGTTAATGTGGACGGCAATATGGGCTACACTTTATTTTTATGCGAATCATCTCGTTGGCGTATACAGTGGTACGGGAAGTGGATTGAAGTTTGTCGCACCAACGTTTAATCAAGATGTGTTACTTCAGTATTGGCCAATCGTTGTGATGATAATTGTTTTTGAAATAGCGATATCTCTTTATAAGTTAGTACAGGGACAATGGACGAAAAGATTGGCAATCGGGAATACTATTCTCCAAATAGCTGGAACGATAGTATTCATTATAATTGTAGTAAATCCGCACATATTTACCGATGGATTTATTACGTTTGTGGCAAATGTGTTCACTATTTCTCCGGAAGAACTTAAAAAGTGGCTAATTGGTGGGGGTATTCTCATTTACGCTTTATCTGCTGCATTAAACATTTATGATGGCTTTCGAAAAGCTAGTGTCCGTGTAACAAATAGGTAGTTAAAAAGAGAACGTACATGAAAGGAAGAAAACGATGATAAGGGAAGCAACGGAAAAAGATGTCACATACATTTTAGATATTTATAATGATGCGATACTGAATACAACTGCTGTATATACGTATAAACCCGTAACCCTTGAAAATAGAATAGATTGGTATGAACAAAAAAAGGCTGAGGGTTATCCAATTTTTGTATGCGAACTAGATAATAAAGTAGTAGGATTTGCAACATTTGGTCCGTTTAGAGCTTGGCCAGCTTATAAATACTCAATTGAGCATTCTGTGTATGTTGATAAGGAATATAGAAAATGTGGAATTGGAACTTCTTTAATAAAAGAATTAATCACAATTGCAAAAGAAAGAGAATATATGACCTTAATTGCTGGAATTGATGCAGAAAACGAGAAAAGTATTGCCTTACATGAAAACTATGGATTTGTTCATGCAGGGACAATAAAAAAAGCTGGTTATAAGTTTAATAAGTGGCTAGATTTAGCTTTTTATCAATTGGAGCTTTGTGGTCCTAAAAATCCTTTAGAAGAATAGAGATTTTTTCGTAAATATTTATCTTGTAGGTAGCAAGGAGTAATTCATGCTACCTTTTTCTTTTTGTAATAGCCAATTTAATCTGCTAAAAAGGTTTTTTACATTCTATATTGAATTATTGAAGGTGATAAAACGATATGAAATGAGGAATGAAAATGAAAACTGTCATTCAAAAAGTGAAAGAGATACAATCTGATCATGTTGGGATAGTTATTTATTCTGCAAAAAGCAATCGTTAGGAATTTTTAACGAATTCCCGTTTCTTTATGTTATGGGGGAAAAGATTTACCTAATCGACTTGAAAATAAAGAGGTAGATGAAGCTTTTGCGGTAGCTTTGAAGTACATATACAAAGAATATAGTCAGAGTATACTAGGGGTGAGTAATTGAAAAGAAACTTAAAGACATCAACAATCATTATATTAATAGTAACAATCATCGCTTTGGAAGTTGGAATCGCGATTTACGATCATACTTTATCGTTATATACAATTTACTTTGCAGCGATCCTTATTTGTATTGTATTACTTTTTGGTACACGTATTTCTAAAGAGAAAGAAAGTACAACAAAAGAGAGACGAAGAAAAACAGCACTTCTATTTTGGCCATCTATTTTACTATCTATTGCTTCTTTTGCAGTTATAAGTTATATGAGAATAGGCTATGTCTCTGTACCAGGGATAATTGGTTTTTCATGCTTTGTTACATATGGTGGATTTGTATTTATTAGTATTTTAAAGAGGAAAAGTAAAAATTAAAGATAACTTACTAAGTTGAAAGGAAGGAATATATGAAACACATAGAGAATGGTACCCGTGCTGAAGGAGAATACATAAAAAATAAAGTCATTCAATATAACATGTCTATTTTAACTGATGAAGCAAAACAGCCGATGGAACAAGTAAGTTTTGTTGTGAAGGATGAGGCTGGGAAAATCTTTGGCGGCGTAACAGGTACGATGTATTTTTATCATCTTCATATAGATTTTTTATGGGTTGATGAATCAGTTCGTTATGATGGTTATGGTAGTCAATTATTATATAAAATTGAAGACATTGCGAAGGAAAAAGGTTGTAGATTAATATTATTAGATTCATTTAGTTTTCAAGCGCCAGAATTTTATAAAAAGCACGGCTACCGAGAATATGGTGTTGTTGAAGATCATCCTAAAGGACATAGTCAACACTTTTTAGAGAAGAGGTTATAGTATCCGTGTTCTACAAGAAAAGTGGATTTTAAAAGCATCGCCAACAAGGTGATGCTATTTTTAGTTTATAGAAACTAATGAATCTGATGCAATTATGGGAACAAATAGTTCGATTTGTATTACAATAATTTTCTTTTGTTATATAAATAAGTTACTGTCTTTGTAGAAGGTAGTAACTTATTTACTATGTGCACTAACAAACAGTATTGAATTTTTTAAAGGGAAGAGCAATAAGACGAGCTCTGAATATAATAATGTTATAGGAGGTGTAAAGTAATGGGTTACATTGTAGATATTTCAAAATGGAACGGTAACATTAACTGGGATGTAGCAGCTCCACAATTAGATTTCGTAATCGCTAGGGTACAGGATGGTTCAAATTATGTAGATCCTTTATATAAAAGTTATGTTCAAGCAATGAAAACAAGAAATATTCCGTTCGGTAACTATGCATTCTGCCGCTTTATTTCAATTGATGATGCAAAGAAGGAGGCACAAGATTTTTGGAATCGTGGTGATAAGAGTGCTACCGTTTGGGCTGCTGATGTAGAAGTGAAAACAATGGATGATATGAGAGCTGGTACACAAGCTTTTATCGATGAGTTACGCCGATTAGGTGCTAAGAAAGTTGGCTTATATGTTGGGCATCATGTATATGAGCCTTTCGGTATGGCGAACGTAAAAAGTGATTTTGTATGGATTCCTAGGTATGGCGGTAATAAACCAGTATATCCTTGTGATATTTGGCAATACACCGAGACAGGTAATGTACCGGGTATCGGTAAATGTGATTTAAACCAATTGATAGGAAATAAACCACTTTCTTGGTTTACTGAATCAGTATCAAAACAAGAAAACATACAAGCACAAGTTCCTAAACAAAATATTATCCAATCTGGAGCTTTTTCACCTTATGAAACTCCAGATGTTATGGGAGCGTTAACTTCTTTAAAAATGACTGCTACCTTCATTTTACAATCGGATGGTTTAACATATTTTGTTACTGAACCCACTAGTGATACGCAATTAAACGCAATGAAAAGCTGGCTTGATCGAAAAGGATGGTGGTATGAAGTTAAATAATAAAAAAAACTAGCTACTATTTGTACAAAAAAAAAGAGCCTTCCGGTTTTGGAGGGCTCTTTTTTACTATTCAAATAGCTTATTCATTAAATCTTGTATTTCACGTCTTCTTTTATCCGTTTCGTCCTTATCAATTGTATACGTATCACCCTCAATTATAAGAACATCCCCCTCTTTTGCAGTGGGAGGGAGTTTGGATTTAGGTACATCCATTGTTATGTTATTCACTTCAATAACTGCTAGTTCGCCCTCAAAACGGTCAATAATACCTCTTTTCATAATTATCTCTCCGTTCTTACAGAAATGTTAGAACCATCACTCGTAATAATTACAGTTCCATTTAAATCAGTTCTATATACTTTAACAGACATTGCATTTAACTTTGCTAAAGTTTCCTGTGTAGGATGACCATAGCGGTTACCTGCACCTGCACTGATCACAGCGATACTTGGTTTCACTGCATCTAAAAATGGCTGAGAAGAAGAGGTCTTACTTCCATGGTGACCAGGTTTTAATACATCGGATTTTAGGCCGGAACCGTACGTTGCAACCATATCGTTTTCACTTTTAGATTCAGCATCACCAGTAAATAAGAAAGATTTGCTGCCATGTGTTACTTTTAATACAGCACTCCACTCGTTTAGATCGTTACCGTATTCTTTAACAGGAGCTAAAAATTGTGAGTTTAAACCATTAATTGGTAAAGTTACTCCAGACTTCGTTTCTTTAATAGTTAACCCCTTGTTAGCTACTGCAGTTAAAAAGTCTTTAAACGTTTGTGTCGTATGACTTACTTTAGGTGCGTAAACGTTTTTTACATTCATAGAATATAAGACTTCATCTAATCCGCCTACATGATCAGCATCAGGATGAGTGGCGATCATATAATCAATAGTTTGGAATCCTAATCCTTTTAAATAATCTGCTACTACTTTACCTTTTCCGTTGTTACCACCGTCAATAAGAATCGTTTCTCCACTTGGCGATTTAATAAAAGTAGCATCACCTTGTCCTACATCAATATAATGAACTTCTAACTCTCCTTTAGGCTTAGGAAGAGCAGGACGGAAATTTGGTTCTAATACACGAGCCAAGAATGCAGCGAATTGCTCACGAGTTACTTTTACACCTGGACCAAATGTACCATCAGGCAATCCAGTGGTAATATTATTTTGAGCTAAAATTTTGACATAATTGTAACCCCAATGAGTAGATGGAACATCGGGGAAATTGACGTCGGCACCTGTAGGCTTTAAATCAAAAGTTTTAACTAAAACCTTTGCCATTTCTGCACGAGTTAATGAGCGATCAGGGAAATAATTCGTTTCACGTTGTACAATGTTATTATGTGCTAACTTATGTACAGAATCATAATAATAGATACCTTTGGCTACATCGGAAAAAATATGATTATAGCTAGATGGTTTTTCTAATTTTAATGATAAATCTAGCATTAAGGCCATTTGTCCGCGAGTTACATCATCGCTTGGTTTAAAAGTTCCTTCTGGCGTACCTTTAATGATTCCTTTATCCGATAAATAGTTAATTTCTTTAATTGCCCAATGATTAGATTGGACATCAGGGAAAGATTTAGCACTTGTAAGATTTGGAATGAACAGAGTTAAAATCATGACAAATGTTGTTAGTAATAAACTAAACTTTTTCAAAAAATCGCCTCACTTAATGTATTTTTTATCTTATTAACTTTACCATTTCTTACAAGTAATTCAAAGTTTAATAGTTAAATATCTTATTAGTAAGTGTGTGTATTTACGAATTCATCAAATCTAAACATAGTGATGAAATAGAGCTAGGAACTATATATATTGCAATTGTAAAATCTATATTATAAATTAATCTTATGAAGGTTTGGTAACAGATTGTACTACAGAACTATAGTGAAGGAAAGAACGTAAGGGAAAATAAATATGAGGAGAAACTGCATTTTGTAGACGTATTGAGGGATTCGCTGATATTTCATTGTAGTTACGTAATGAGAAGTGCAAACAAGTATGCAAGCGAACTTGCTAATACTAAAGTGGGTTATTCGTAAAATTAATTATAATAATATACATTCTATTTAATGGGAGAAAGAAAATGTACACTTATAAATTACAACATGATCAACCAATATGCGCTGGAAAAATAAAGATGCTTTATAATTCTGTCGGTTGGTGGCCAGAAAGAAAAGAAATCGATATTGAAAAAATGTTGAAGAACAGTATAGCGATTGGTGTATGGGAAGAAAATGAGTTAATTGGGTTTGCTAGAGTTGTTTCAGATGGTGTCTTCCGAGCATACATAGAAGATGTTGTTGTGCATGAGAGGGTAAGGAATAAAGGTATTGGAGAGAAGATGCTTACAATGTTGCTTGAAGAAATATCTCATATCGATATTGTGAGCTTATTTTGTGGAGAGAAACTTATAAAGTTTTATGGTCAACAACAATTTCAAGCGACGAAACAAATTGTGATGCATCGTAATCAAATAGTAAAAGAAATATGAGGTGTGAATGAGAATGAAGGCAACAAGAGCATATTGTGTATCGAAAAGAAAAGCAACAGAAGATTCTCCTGATGGTTGGAATGCAACATGTATGAGGCTAAATAATAAAATATTTGCGATATTGAACCATGAAGAAGGCGAAAAAGCGACAATTACATTAAAATGTGATCCAGAACTTGCGCTAAGATTAAGAGAAGAGTATCTAGAAACAATCATTCCGGGGTATCATATGAATAAAAAACATTGGAATACGGTGTATATACATAAAGATGTAGAACAGGTACAAATTAATAAGATGATTGATTGGTCGTATGATTTAGTTCTACAATCATTTTCAAAGAGAAAGCAGCAAGAGTTATTAGATTAATATGTATAAGGGGTGGATGTATTGAAAGACACGATCAAAGATACATATGATAAATTAGCGAGTACATATAAAGAAAATCTAGATGTGGCAAATCCATATAACAGCTATTATGAAAGACCAGCGATGATGGAGATGGTTCCAAAGAAATTAGAAGGGAAGAGTATACTAGATGCCGGATGTGCAGCTGGATGGTATACTTCTCAATTTGTAGAAAGAGGAGCAAATGTTACTGCAATTGACGTAAGTTATGAAATGGTAAAAGCTGCAAAGGAAAGTATGGGGGATAAAGCAACGTTTCTTTGTAATGACTTGCAAGAAGTATTACCGTTTGAAGATCATACTTTTGATGTAATTGTAAGTTCGTTAACTCTTCATTACTTAGAAAATTGGAATCAAGTATTTCAGGAGTTTCGTCGAGTACTGAAGCCAGGTGGAGAATTTATATACTCCATTCATCATCCTTTTATGGACTTTACAAAGTTTACTTGTAAAAATTATTTCGAAAAACAATTATTAGTAGATACTTGGGTTAAACCAAATATTACAATTGAAGTTGAATTTTTTAGAAGGTCACTTCAAGACATTATTAATGAAACAACAAATTATTTTATGTTAGAAAAAATGGTCGAACCAAGGCCAGTTGAAAAGATGAAAGAAGTAAATGAAAAATCTTATCACTATTTAAATAAAAATCCACATTTTCTTATTGTTAAAGCAGTTAATAAATAGCTAGTAAAATGATTATATTTTACTAGCTATTTTGCAGTTATAAATGATGAATTAGGAGTTTTGAAATGAATACGAAACGAAATAGATTACTATACGCAATGTTTACAATCCTTGTTATTATTTTAGGGCTTAGTTCAAGAAAATTTGCTTTTGCGCTGCCAGCTCTATTAAATGATTATTTAGGTGATGCTTTATGGGCGTTAATGATTTTCATTGGATTCGGATTTTTATTTCCTAAAATAGAAACGAAGAAATTGGCTTTTATTAGTTTAATGTTTTGCTACGGGATTGAAGTGAGTCAATTGTATCATGCTGAATGGATAGATAGTATTCGTGCAACGACTTTAGGTGGGCTTGTGTTAGGTTACGGATTTTTGTGGAGTGATTTGGTGGCTTATACAATTGGTGTTGGGATTGGAATGTTTTGTGAATTTATGTTACGGAAGAAACAAAAGATGTAAAAAGGGGTATTTATGAAAAAAATAATATTAATAGGTTCTGGTGGTTCAGGGAAATCTACATTAGCAAAACTGCTAGGAAATAAACTAAATATTAAAGTACATCATCTTGATGCACTATTTTGGAAACCGAATTGGGAAGGGGTACCGAAAGAAGAGCAAAGAACGGTTCAGAATGAATTAGTGAAAGAAGATGAGTGGATTATTGATGGGAATTATGGTGGGACAATGGACATAAGAATGAACGCAGCTGATACAATTATCTTTCTGGATATTCATAGAACAATATGTGTTTATCGTGCTTTTAAAAGAGTTGTGCAATATCGGAATAAAACAAGACCAGATATGGGCGCGGGATGTGAAGAAAGATTTGATTTACAATTTTTCAAATGGATATGGGAATATCCTAATGTTAAACGACCTACTATTATAAAAGAGTTAGAGAAATTGCCAGAAGAGAAAAAGGTTATTGTTTTAAAATCTTCAAGTGAGGTTCAGAAGTTTTTAGAACGCATATAATAGCATGTGACACAACAATTCTTTGTGGATATTAAAGATTAGTTTAATAAAACTAATCTTTTTTTACTATGATGTATTTAAACATGCATGGAAATTGTATTTTGTAATAGGAACCTATGTAAAAAGAATGCTTGGAGGAATAGTAAATGAATAACGATTTAATTCAAAGGATCGATTCATTAATGGTCAATATTCCAAAAGGAGAAGTACTATTAAGAGATGATCGAATAAAGAAAGAATGGCAAGTGCAAATCAAACCATTTCTTCTTGCAAAGTATGTTGTAACGATGGAATTATATGATGCTATTATAAATAGTACATGTAATGATTATAAAAATAACAATAAGCCAGTTGTAAATATTTCATGGCATGATGCAATTACTTTTTGTAATTCACTCTCTAAAACAGCAGGGCTTACAGAGTTTTATTCAATACAAGATGATGGGAAAAAGGTTAGTTGTAACTTCCATTCAAATGGCTATCGATTACCGTCTGAGGCAGAGTGGCAATACGCATGTAAAGCAGATACGCCAGGATATACATATGGAGAACTTCAGAAAATAGCATGGTATAATGAAAATTCAAACGGACAAATTCAAGACGTTGGTAAAAAAGAGCCGAATGCATGGGGACTTTATGATATGTTAGGGAACGTTTGGGAATGGTGCTATGATTTGTATGATCAAAAGGTGTATGGATCATACCGGATTTTTCGAGGTGGCAGTTGGGCTGAAGAAGCTAGAGGTTGCGGTGCGACTTGTCGTCGCCGTAGTCATCCTACATTTCATATAGATGACCTTGGGTTTAGGCTTGCAAGGTCAATTTAATAAAAGAATAGTATAAAACAAAGATTTTGGAGAGTATCCATATTCTTAATATGATAGAAAAGATTTGACTTAAGGAGTGTTTAAAGTGGCACGTGTTTTATTCATTAATACTGGATCAGAAGGACATATAAATCCAACGTTGCAAGTTGTAGAAGAATTAGTTTCGCGCGGGGAAGAGGTGGTTTATTTTTCAATAGAAGCTTTTAGAGAACGTATTGAAAAAACAGGAGCTATTGTAAGAACAATTGACGACCAAAGGTTTATAAAAGCTTTTCTTTCTGGTGGTCGAAATTATTTACCAGAAAGAATAAATGGTCTTTTATATACAGCAGATGTTATTATACCAAGTGTTCTTGAACAAATTGAAGGAGAACATTTTGATTATATGATTCATGATTCGATGTTTGGCTGTGGCCGTATAATTGCTCAAATTCTCAATCTTCCTGCGATAAACTCCTGTACATCTTTTGCGCAGGATGAAAAATCATTTGAACAAATGTTAGACCACCTTTCTAAAAATATCCCGCTGGAAATTCAGGATAGAATACATAAAGATTTTCAAAACTTAACAAAAGGAATTGCCGAAAAATATAATGTAGAAATAAACTCACCGTATGAAGTTTTTTGTAATCCAGCATCACTCGCTATTGTGTATACGATTAAAGAATTTCAACCTTTTGGTGATACGTTTGATGAAACATATAAATTTGTAGGCCCATCTATTTCTTCACCAGTAAAAAATGAAGACTTTGATTTTACTTCAATTGAAGAAAAAAACGTAGTTTATATTTCACTAGGCACTGTTTTTAATGAAGCGCTTGATTTTTATAAGCTTTGTATGAAGACGTTTGAAAATAGTGAGCATACAATTGTGATGTCTATCGGTAATAAAACGAAAATAAGTGATTTAGGTACCATTCCTAAAAACTTCATTGTGAAAAACTATGTACCACAAACTAAATTACTTGCAAATACAAAGTTATTTATTACACATGGCGGGATGAACAGTACCCATGAAGGGCTATATAACGGGATTCCACTTATTGTAATTCCGCAAAGTGCAGATCAACCAGTAATTGCAAAGCAAGTTGAGAATCTAGGGGCTGGGATTAAGTTATCTATGAAAGAATTAACTGTGGAACAACTACGTGAAAGTGTAGAACTTGTATTAAATAATCAATCATATAAAGTAGCTGCAATGCATTTAAAGAAGTCTTTCCAAAAATCTGGTGGCTATAAGGAAGCTGTTGAAGAGATTTTTACATTTATAGGTCAGTGATAAATGAAAGATTATACAGAAGAAAAGTGTCTATATGAAATGATATAGACACTTTTCTGTTATATGTTGCAAAGAATCAATTTTATTGAAAGGTTAAATATTCTGTTTTATAAATTCAGCCCATAGTTTTACGTGTTACTAATGATTTCATAGTTCCTGCACAACTTCTGCACATACTTTGTTAATTTTTATGTCATGATATATTCATTAAGTGAAATATTTCACATAAAAAGAAATATATTTTCACTGCGATGTATGTAAAACTAACACATACATCGATACAAGATTCTCTCTTGTTATTCTTTTACATCAAAGCCCACATTACACTACGAAGTATAACAAGAAGGGGACAGGAATATGAAGAATCGATTTTTAAAACAACTACAAAACATGAAAATGAACAAAAAAAGTCTAGGAGCTGTTGCATTAACAGCTGGAATTATTGGCACGACATTTATTCCTCAAAACGCATACGCGCACGGTTTTGTTGAAAAGCCTGGCAGTCGATCTGCTTTATGTAGTCCAACCTATGGTGCACTAAATACAAATTGCGGAAGTGTTATGTATGAACCACAAAGTTTGGAAGCTCCAAAAGGCTTCCCACAAGGTGGCCCAGTTGATGGACAAATCGCTTCTGCAGGTGGTAAATTTGGTGGTATTTTAGATCAACAAACAGCCGATCGTTGGTTTAAAAATACAATCACTGGTGGAGAAAATACATTTACTTGGAAGTATACAGCACCTCACTTAACGAGTAAATGGCATTACTATATTACAAAAAAAGGATGGAATCCAAATAAAGCGCTCACAAGAGCAGATTTTGAACCTATTGGAACTGTACAACATGATGGTTCTGCAGCCTCAAACAATTTAACTCACAAAATCAATGTGCCTACTGATCGTAGTGGATATCATGTGATTTTAGCAGTATGGGATGTAGCTGATACAGCAAATGCATTCTATAATGTTATTGATGTTACTCTCATCAATGACGTAAAACCAGATACAGAGGCTCCAAGTATTCCAAATGGAATTCAGGCGCAAAAAGTAACAGCGCATAGTATTGAACTAGCATGGACCGCTTCTACGGATAATGTAGGGGTAAAAGGATATCAAATCTTCCGTAACGGAGAGATGATCGACACAGTATCGGGCACTCATTTTATTGATAAAAAATTACAACCAAGCACGGAATATTCTTATACTGTAAAAGCGATTGACGCAGCTGGAAATGCTTCGAAAGAAAGTGCAAAGCTTACAGTAAAAACGACAGTTGAGGCTCCTGATACAGAAGCACCAACACAACCAAAAGGATTACATAGTATGGGAACAACAACGTCAAGTGTGGATCTAATGTGGAGTCCTTCTGACGATAATATTGGTGTAGACCATTACGATATTTATAGAGAAACAGAAGGATCGATGAAAAAGATTGCAACATCCAATACGACTTCTTATATGGATAAAAATTTACTCCCTAATACTACTTATAAATATGTAGTGAAAGCTGTTGATGTAGTTGGAAATGAATCTGTACAGAGTGATGTATTCACAATTACTACAAAAACTGAAAGCGCTACATACGAAGAGTGGGATGCAACGAAAGCATATGAAAAAGGAGATAGAGTTCTATACGAGGGAAAAGTATATGAAGCAGTCCAGAGTTATAAAGGAAATGGGGATCCAAACTGGATTTATGCCTTATCATTATGGAAAACAGTATAAGCTATAATAAGGTATGAACTAAGAGATAATGGGCTTTGATGCAAAAGGACATTTTGAGAATTCATTTTTCTATTAATAAAAAAGGGTAGTATATGAATACATAATGTAGTTTCATATACTGCCCTTTTTATTATGATAACATTTTCGTCATAAGTATATGCGGAATACCGTCTTCCATAAATACATCAGAAGAAGTTTGATAACCTAATTTTTTATAAAATCCTTCCGCTTGTGTTTGACCGTGTAATTTTACTTTTGTAGATTCTTTTTCACGAGCAATTTCTTCTAACGCTTGAATAATTATTTTTCCTAATCCGTATTTACGATAGTCTTTTAAAATACAAATACGTTCTAATTTTCCAGTTCCATCAACAAATCGTATGCGACCTGTACCAACAGGAAGCTCGTTATAATAAACTAAAATATGTTTACATTTCTCTCCGATTTCATCGAATGTATCGAATTCATCTTCAAGAGGGACATTTTGTTCTTTTACAAATACTTCTTTTCGAATGTAGAAGGCAGTTTCTAAATCTGTAAGTTCTGTTATGAGTTTGGAGTGCAATTTGTTCAGTCCTTTCTAGTATAAACAGCTTGTGTTTTCATAGTATATCATAATGATACGTAATAAAGAGAAAATATAAAAAGCTGACTGTAAGAGTCAGCTTTCATTATAATTCCTGTATCCCATTTTTTGTTCCAATTATCGCTTTACTAGTCATATTAACAAACAATCCAGTTTCAACTACACCAGTAATCATTTTTAAATGAGTGTGTAAATTGGAAGGATTAGTTATGTTATGAGGGAATACACAATCAATAATTATGTTATTGTTATCAGTAATAAACGTTTCATTATTTTTTAAACGTAACGTTGTTTGACAACCTAAAGATTGAATTTTATTTTCAGTTTGTTTCCATGAAAAAGGTATGATTTCAACAGGTAATGGAAAAGTCCCTAAACGTGTCACAAATTTTGATTCATCAGCGATAATTATAAGTTCTTTCGAGGAAGAGGCTACAATTTTCTCACGAAGTAATGCGCCACCGCCTCCTTTAATAAGCTGTAAATTAGAATCAATTTCATCAGCTCCATCAATTGTCAGGTCAAGCCTTTGTACGTCGTTTAACGAAATTAACGGTATATTTAGTTGCTGTGCTAATGCTTCAGTTTCCTTTGATGTCGGGACAGCTTGAATTGATAACCCTTCTTTTACACGTTGACCTAATTTTTGTATCACCCAGTATGCTGTAGAACCTGTACCAAGTCCAACTTTCATGCCATCTTTTACAAAGTTAGCAGCATATTCACCAGCGAGCTGTTTTAAATTTAACATATTATTCCGCTGGACGTGGTCCAGCATCAAGACCTGAATTTTCAACTGTAAGTACCGGACGAACTACTATATCCTTATGTACACGCATTTGACAAGATAATCGTAAATGATCCTCAATCCCTTTTTCCGTCATCGCATTTTTTTCATTCGCACTGGCTTCACAGAAATCACCCGCTATAATTTCTACTCTACAAGTTGTGCAACGTGCTTTTCCGCCGCAACGATGGAGTATGTTTACACCGTTGTCTTCAATCGCTAATACTAATTTTGTGCCTTCTTTTACATCAAAAGTTCCCGTACCTTCAATTGTTAATTTTGGCAAATTTGTTCCTCCTCACGTAAAATTGTACATAACATATTTATGACCGCGAATTATTGAACATAAACATTATTTTTTTATATCCCCGTAACTTTTTTTAATGTTAAATCGTTTATTAAGTAAGCGCTGAAAAGGAGTGGTTATTTTGTGCACAAAAGTAACTCATGTTTTAAAGAACCGTATCGATTTGAATCATTCAAATATAAACTTTTTAATTGAACAATATGGAGAGTTAAAAAGATACTGTACTTTTTTAACGAAAAACAAATGGGATGGGGAAGATCTCGCCCAAGAAACAGTGTGTAAAGTGCTTCAAAAATATAGAAATAAAGATATTTGTATGACACTCGTCTATAAAATAGCAAGAAATCGTTGGTTAGATCAGATGAAGTCTAAGTCTGTACATGAAAAAATAAGGGAACAAATCACTTTTGAAGAACCACAAGAGAACATTGCAGATTTGCATGAAATGGTAGGGAAAGTATTATCTTCATTAAATGTACAGCAATCCACGATTTTATTATTAAAGGATGTTTTTCAATATAGTATCGCTGATATTGCTAAAGTATGTTCTGTATCGGAAGGTGCAGTGAAAGCTTCTTTATTTCGGAGTAGAAATAGGCTGAAAACTGTAAGTGAAGAAGGAATTGAGATAGTCGAATTCACAGATGATATTGATGTTGTAGTAACGTCTATTCGTGAGGAAAAGCCAGAATTATTAACAAAGCTTCTTCCGACAATAGATTTTACTAAGTTACCATCTAAACAGCCAGTCTTATTATTTAATGCGAAAACCCCTTCTTCATACAGTTGTATGCTTTTAGCAGCATAACAATTATTGGAGGGATATAAAATGAATGCAATTCCATATGTAGTGGAACAAACGAAATTAGGAGAACGTTCCTATGATATATATTCAAGGTTATTGAAAGACCGTATTATTATTATCGGTTCAGAAATAAATGATCAAGTAGCAAGTAGTGTCGTAGCTCAATTATTATTTTTAGAAGCAGAAGATGCAGAGAAAGATATATTTTTATACATTAATAGCCCCGGCGGATCAACGACAGCGGGATTTGCTATATTAGATACAATGAATTTAATCAAACCTGATGTACAAACGCTATGCATGGGCTTTGCAGCATCATTTGGTGCATTGTTACTATTATCAGGTGCAAAAGGAAAACGATTTGCACTCCCAAATAGTGAAATTATGATTCATCAGCCGCTAGGTGGCGCACAAGGGCAAGCAACAGAAATTGAAATAACAGCAAAAAGAATTTTAAAATTAAAGCATGATATTAATAAAATGATTGCAGAAAAAACAGGGCAACCGATTGAAAGGGTAGCACATGATACAGAAAGAGATTATTTTATGACCGCAGAAGAAGCGAAGGCATATGGGATTGTAGATGGTGTTGTTACGAAAAAATAAGATAAAAACAGGCTAGAGGATATGCGAATCCTCTAGCCTGTTTTTATTAATCTTTTACCCATTCATTAACTAGCACTTGATTCTTCTTAATCCATTTTCGCGCCGCTTCTTCGGGATCTTTCGTTTTATTTAACTCGACCATTAATGTACCAAGCTGTTCATCGTTCATTTTCCATTTGTCAAAGTATTTTATGATATCCGGATGATCTTTTTCGAAACCTTTACGAACAGAGTAATAAATGTCATCTTTTTCACCATATACTTTCTTAGGGTCTTTTAAGTATTTTAAGTCAAATTCTGAAAAGCCCCAATGCGGATTCCAAAGCGTAACAGCGATTGGTTTCTTTTTCGTATATGCTTTCTTTAATTCACTCATCATCGCAGCTTCAGAAGATTGGACAAGTTTTAGTTTTATATCATATTCCTTCATTGCTTTATTCGTTAAATTCATAAGACTACTACCGGGTTCGATACCGACAATTTTGTTATCTAGTTCATCTTTATGAGCATTTAAATCCTCGATACTGTTTATGTTTTTCATATAAGATGGTACGACAAGACCAAGTCCGGTACCTTCATACCATTTTGATTTTAAGACAATATCATCTTTATAACGATTGTTTAGCGGTTTATCCGTAACGGGTAGCCATACTTCTAAATTAGCATCAACATCACCGCGAGCGACACCAGTCCAAATTGCCGCTTTTTCTAAATACATGAGCTCAACTTTATAGCCTTTTTGTTCTAATAGAACTTTCCACATGTTTGCGGTTGCAATGTTTTCTTTCCAACTTGTTACACCAAGTTTAATTTTTCCTTTCGAATTTGCATTTGTTGCATTACATGAGGTGAAAATCATAGTAATAAATAATGCAAGGCATATAAGCCATATTTTCTTTCTCATTGAAAACCTCCTAAGAAACGTTTGCCTTTTTAAATAAATGTATAAGTAAGCATTCTTATTATGAACGGAAACGAGAATTTTAAAGAAATCTTATGAATGTCATTTTTATGTAATATTTCTTTGCAAAATCGCAACACTATGTGAATAGATGGGTAGAAAAGGAGTAGTGACATGGATAATACAAAGGTGCGTGTTGAAAACGTAACAAAAGTATTTGGGAAACACCCGCAAAGAGCCCTTTCCTTATTAAAAGAGGGAAAAAGTAAATCAGAAATTTTGAAAGAGACAGGAATGAACGTTGGTGTGAAAAAGGCAACGTTTGAAGTATATACTGGAGAAATTTTTGTAATTATGGGTTTGTCTGGTAGCGGGAAATCTACGTTAGTTCGTATGTTAAACCAATTAATTAGACCAACAGCGGGGCACATATACATAGATGGTGAAGACATCGCAACGATGGGAAAAGAAGAGTTACGAAGAGTGAGAAGAACGAAGATGAGCATGGTCTTTCAGAAATTCGCTCTATTCCCGCATCGTACTGTTTTGCAAAACGTGGCATACGGATTAGAAATACAGGGAGTACCAGTAGAGGAACGGGAGAGAAGAGCGTTAGAGTCGTTGAAATTAGTTGGCCTAGACCATCATAAAGATAATTATCCAAGTCAACTTAGTGGTGGTATGCAGCAGCGTGTTGGCATTGCAAGAGCGCTTACTAATGATCCGGATGTTTTACTTATGGATGAGTCATTTAGTGCGTTAGATCCACTTATTCGAAAAGAAATGCAAGATGAGCTATTAGAATTACAAGACAAAATGGAAAAAACAATTATTTTTATTACGCATGATTTAGATGAAGCCCTTCGAATTGGTGATCGAATTGCGTTAATGAAGGATGGAGAGGTTGTCCAAATTGGAACACCGGAAGAAATTATGATGAGCCCTGCCAATGAATTTGTAGAGAAATTCGTGGCGGATGTGAATTTAGGAAAAGTAATTACAGCGGAATCTATATTAAAACGACCGGAGACATTATTAATTGATCGTGGACCACGTGTAGCACTTCAAATTATGAGGAATGCCGGAGTTTCTACTGTATATGTTGTAAACAAAAAGTATGAATTTTTAGGAATATTAACTGCGGATGATGCAAGTAAAGCAGTTCAAAAACAGTGGCCAATTGCTGATTTATTACTTAACGATATTCCGCACGTGTATTTAGATACTTTACTTGAGGAAACGTTTGCAAAAATGGCTGAGATGAGATATCCGTTACCAGTAATTGATGAGAAGAAAAGGCTAAGAGGAATTATTAAACGCGAAAGTGTCATTCAAGCTCTTGCAGGTAATATTGAGGAAGAGGTGAAAGACGATGAATAGTATACCGCGTATTCCGTTAGGGGAATGGGTCGACTCATTTGTTGCAAGTTTATATGAGCACTTTGAAGGCTTATTCCGAGGGTTCTCTTATATTATCGGCGGATTCGTTGATTTACTCACTAATTTTTTAACAATAATACCAGATATATTGATGATTATCATCCTTTGTTTCCTCATTTGGTACACAACGAGAAAAGTATCTTTAGTCATTTTTACACTGATCGGGTTATTATTTATTTTAAATATTAACTACTGGGCACAAACGATGCAAACATTATCACTCGTACTTACTTCCGTTATTATTTCAATTATTGTCGGAATTCCAATTGGGATATTAGCATCTCAAAATGAGCGTTTCTCAAAATTTTTAAAACCAACGTTAGATTTTATGCAAACAATGCCGGCTTTCGTATATCTTATTCCCGCGATTACATTTTTCGGAGTAGGTGTAGTACCTGGGATTATTGCATCAGTAATCTTTGCAATGCCACCGACAATTCGTTTTACTGATTTAGGAATTAGACAAGTTCCAGAAGATTTAATTGAAGCAGCGAATGCATTTGGCTCAACCGCATCACAAAAATTATTTAAAGTACAATTACCACTCGCAACTGGAACGATCATGGCTGGTGTGAATCAAAGCATTATGCTTTCTTTATCTATGGTAGTAACAGCATCTCTTGTAGGAGCACCAGGTCTTGGGGTTGATGTATACCGCTCTGTAACACAAGTTAATATCGGAATGGGATTTGAAGCCGGACTAGCTATTGTTGTCATTGCGATTATATTAGACCGCATTACACAAGGATTTCATCAGAAAAGAAGATAACAAGAAAACACACTTTATTATACAAAGTGTGTTTTTTGTTTGAATAAGATTACATACGAACAATAACAGAACCGCCAGCTGGCGCACAAACTTGGTTTTGCTGTTGTTCCATTGATTTAATTACATGATTATTTTCTTCAATTAATGAGATTAATTTCGCTAATTGATTTTCAAGACTTGCAATACGCTGCATCATATATTGTGAATCATGATGCAATGTATTCCTTACGGGATGAGGAGAATAAACATATTGTTGATTTATATTTGGATTCCAATGAGGATGCATTTGAATCGTTCCTCCTTAAATAAATTACTGATCTTTCTTATAGTAAATGCCTATATATATTTAATGATTACTTGAAATTTTTTCAGTGTAAAAGGAGTATGTACAGAAAATGGAAAATACTATATGTAAAGTTAAAGTACATTTTTTTGGAAATGTTCAAGTGAGATAGAGAATATATTAATACATTCAAGTAAGTGTATGTTGTTTAGCGAGAAATGATGGGAGGAGATGTAATTTTGGCTAAAAATAATAAAAATGATGCTTTGGCAATAGGTATTGGTATAGGAGTTGTAATCGGTGTATTCCAAGGTTATTTTACAAATAATTTAGTAATCGGAATTGTGATTGGGATCGTAATTGGGATTGCGTTTTTGAAGAAATAATGAGGTCTAAATTCATTTCAAAAATTGTTGTATCAAAAGAGTGAATTTTCGGAATATAAATCCTGTTTTTCCTTTTTTTATGATATTATATATGAAAAGGATGGTGATGAATATGTCAACAAACGATCGAGTAAAACTAAACTGTTTTATTTGTGAAAAGCATAAAGGAAATATTATAGTTCCAGGTGGAGCTATTTACGAAGATGAACTGGTTTATGTTGGGCATGTCCACTGGGATAGTGAAGAAACATACTTGGGTTATGTAATGATAGATATAAAAAGGCATGTACCTGGCCTCGCTGAACTAACAGATGAAGAAGCGAAAGCGTTCGGACTTATAACAAGTAGAGTAAGTAAAGCGCTAAAAGCAAGTGAAGGTGCGGAACATATTTACACTTTTGTTTCAGGAAATGGTGTACCACATATGCATATGCACATCATACCGCGTTATGAAAATACACCAAAAGAGTTTTGGTCACCGACTGAAGTAGCGAAATGGAATGGTGCTCCTTATGGTGACGCAGAAAAAATCAAAAAACTATGCGAAAGATTACGAAAGTATATGGTGAGTGAATATGCATACAACAAATAATAGACAACATTCATGGGTTGGAAGTAGTGAAATGTGTTTAGACGAAGTTTCAGTAAAACAATATGGTGACATCGTGCTCGGTACATATGGTGGGAATATAAGTGCCGGAGCAAAAAAGAACGAAGATGGTGCGTTAGTTTGGTCAAATGGTGATTGGGAATTTGCAGCTATATTAGATGGACATAATAGTGCAGAAAGTGTTGATTTAGTAGTAAATACAATTCAAAAAGAATATGAAAATATAAAAGAAATGATGAATGAATCGATTGATACAGTATTTCGATCTATTGAAAATCATATTCTTACTATCTTTCAATCTTCTTCATTTAAGGAAAAGTGTCAAAGAATTAAAGGTGAAACAGCTTGCTTACTATGTGTAAGAAAAGAAAATTATATATGGTGGCTATCTATTGGAGACTGTTTAGTTTATGTATTTCATGAAGAGTTACATAAGTTAGGACAATATGCATTAAATCAACGTCATTTTTACGAATGGATTGGAAATGTAAACACATTTGATTTACCTGTTCCTTGTTATTCAACAGGCATTCGTGAATTACGTAATGGCAACAATCGAATTGTAATGGTGACAGATGGAGTATTAGAATGCGGGGAACGTCGGTATGAAACTCCTGTAAATCTGTATAGTGATATGAATAGAAATAATATAAAACTTGAAGAAAGTGTTCATCATGTATTAGAGCACGTTCATCATAAATTCGGACGCGATAGTGCGACAATTATTAGTTGGGACATTGATAATAAAGGAAAAGCTACTTATCCGAGTGATCAGCCAGATAAAAAGTAAAGGAGGAGACATCACTGTTTTTAGTTAAAGGAATTTTATTAATAGTATGGATCATATTCTTAGTTGTTTTGGAAAAAGTAGTGAGAAAAAAATTAAATATACCGAAACAAACAGACTGGAATAGTAAATATGTAAACAACGCTCATAAATGGGGCACTAGGGCTCTTATTGTTTCTTATATAATTGTTACGCTGATATGTGCTACTTTAAATCCTATTTATATTAGTAATTTACCCATTTTATTTTTAATAACCTTATACTGCTTTCAATCATATATGGAATGGAAATTTGATAAAGAATCGAGGGAATATGTCATTTCTTTAGGAACGGTTCCGTTATTAATAATTACAGGAATTATGCTTAATCTTTTCTTTTATAGATATTGGATTTAATTATATATGGAATGAATGGGGAGACAAAATGAAAATGCCTAAATTACGTGCTGAAGCAATGATTGTAAATAAAGATCATTCTAAAGTACTAGTACAATGTGATTTAAGTGAAACATTTTATCGTTTTCCAGGAGGTTCTATTGAATTTGGTGAAACAGCAAAAGAAGTGATAATACGAGAATTAATGGAAGAATACGATTTGAAGATTGATGTCCAAGAGCTAGCTGTTGTAAGTGAGCATATTTTCGAGTGGAACAACGAAAAAGGACATCATTGTACATTAATACATTGGGGAACTGTTCAAGAGACAATTACAAATAAAATAAGACATAAGGAATATGAAGATATTATATTAATTTGGAAAAGTATAAATGAATTAATGGAGAAGCCCACATATCCTGAAGGGGTTATAAATTATTTAGAAGAGGGTAACCGTAATATAGTCCACTTTATTTCTAAATATATATAAAGTAATAGGGAGGGATAACAATGGGGAATTCTACTTTTTGGATAATAATTTTCGCTTTTTGCATAGCTGGCTATTTTTTCGATAAGTACTTAAGAAAAAAATTGAATATGCCAAAGAGTGGTTTTTGGAGATATAAGCACGTGAATAGCCTGCATGTAAAATTGGAAGTAGGATTATTTATAATTTATTTAATAACTAGTTTTATTAATATATATAAATTCGAAAACACTAATATTGGATATGCTATTATTACTTATTTAGGGGTAACATGGATTTTAAGATCATGGATGGAATGGAAGTATGATAGAGAGTCGAAAGAATATATATTTTCGATAATCGGACTAGTTTCATTTATAATTATGTTCTTAATACTATTTTATCTTATTCCACCCGCTGCATAATATAGTAACTATTTAGAAGATAATAACTGTCATGTAATCCACTTTATTTTACGTAATGCAACGTAGTAATAAGAGGGGATTGAGCATGTGGAATTCTACAGTTTGGATAATCATTATAGGAATTGCTATAGGTGGTTATTTTTTAGAACAATTATTAAGAAGAAAGTTGAATATGGAGAAGAGAGGTTTCTTTGGATATAAGTATGTAAATAGCTTGCATGTAAAATTGGAAATTGGATTGTTTATTATTTATTTTGTAAGTAGTATGATTTATATTAATAGCGATGAAAATGCAAACATAGGGTATGCCTTTTTTATTTTTTTTTACAACATTATGGACGTTACGCGCATGGATGGAGTGGAAATTTGATAGAGAATCGAAAGAATACATCCATTCAACAATCGGATTACTTGCATTTGTAGTTATGATTTCATTGCTACTTTACTTCGATCCGATTTCAACGTAAAAGTAAGTCTGTAGATATAAAACGAGGGGATGAAATGGTTTGGGGTTCAGTAACATATTAGAACGAATTTACGAGAAATCTTCAAAGCAATCACTATTAATAATAGGTATTGATGGTTGTGGTGGTGCAGGAAAAAGTACGTTAGCTAATTAAAATAAAAAGAGAGTTTTCCACTGTAACGGTTGTACATTTGGATGATTTTTATTTACCATCTGCACAAATTGTAAATGAACATCCTACGAATAAATCGATTGGTGCAGATTTTGATTGGAAACGCCTTTTACAAGAAGTTTTAGATCCGATTAATAATGGTGTTGAAGGATGTTATAAACGTTTTGATTGGGAAACTGATTCTTTAGTGGAATCTCATATTGTCCCTGCAAACGGAATTGTTATTATAGAAGGTGTATATGCAACACGTCAGGAGCTAGCTGAAGTGTATGATTTGAAAATATGGGTGAATTGTCCTCGTGAAACACGGATAAAAAGAGGGATTGCTAGAGACGGGGAGGCTGCGCGCGATATGTGGGAAAACAATTGGATGATTACAGAAGATATGTATGTAGAAAGTCATATGCCACATGAATTTGCAGATTTTATTATTGATGGTACAAATAATGAAATAACTAATAAATAAGAAACCATTTACTACTAAATGGTTTCTTATTTAAGCATTTATTTTAGCTAAAATAGCTTTAACGAAATTTGTTTTATCCTCTGCATATTGATGTTTATCATTAGGGTTTGCTTGTGAAAGTCGAATCTTTAACTGCTCATACTGTATACGAGAAGTTTTATTATTTATTAAGTAATCTCTGAATTGTAATTGTTCTATTAAATATTTGTTCCCTCGTTCATACATATGAATTTGATGAGTTCTTGGGTCACCTTTATTAAAATAATATCGTTCAGGCAATACATCTTTTCTGTACTTATAGTTTAATAGTTCTAACTTTTTAATACATTTCAAACCATCCGTATAATCTTCTAATTCGATTGCAATATCAATAATTGGCTTTGCACTTAAATGCGGAATAGAAGTACTACCAATATGGTGTATTGCTACAATATGTTCGCCAATTTGTTTCTCAATGAATTGTTTTTCTTTCATAAACTCCAATTCCCATTCCTCAGTCCACGGCACTAAAAACACTTTCCCATACGGTAAACCTAACATTTAATTAGCATCCCTTTCAAAATAGTTTTCAAAAAGTTTATTACATTTTCTTAAAGCTTCTCAAAACAAGGTGTTCCCACAATCTCCAAGGAAGAATCTTCTTCGCAAAAATCATAAATTTTACACCTTTACCGATTGGATAACGTAAATTCGTACGCTTAGCTTCAGCAATTTCTACAATTTTATTAGCAACATCTATCGGATTACCAAATGTATCACTGCCGCTATTCATATGTTTTTGTATTTTGTCCATATATTTTTTGTAAGGAGAAGTAGTATCAGATTGGTTTATAGCTAGTTGTTTACCAACTTCCCATATATTCGTGTTATAAGAACCAGGTTCCACTAAAGCAACATCTATTCCAAAAGGTTTTACTTCTAAACGAAGGGATTCACTCCATCCTTCTAATGCATATTTTGAAGAAACGTAAGGAGATAGACCAGGGAATCCAACTTGACCACTAATGCTACTTATATTTATAATTTTCCCGCTTTGTTGTTCTCTCATATATGGTAAAACAAGCTGAGTGATCGATATAGCACCAAATAGATTCGTTTCAAATTGTTTACGGTATTCCTCTACTGGAATTTCTTCTACAAAACCCCCATTAGCATATCCTGCATTATTAATGAGAAGGTCTACTTTGTTTATTCCTTTTAAAAATAATTGAAAGTTATGTAAAGAGTTTTGATCGGTTACATCTAATTGTTGAATTTTTATGTTTTGCTGTAAGTTGAGTTGATTAGCTTGAGATAGTAAGTTCACTTGTTTTTTTAGGTTCCTCATTGTAGCGATAACGAAATAGTCTTTTTTCGCAAGTTCAATTGTTGTTAAAAGACCGAACCCACTTGAAGCCCCGGTAATAACTGCGATTTTTTTATTCATTTTTTGCTCGCTTTCTTTTTCTTTTATCATAACGAGTTGAAAGCAGAAAATCTATTAATCTTACATATTGTTTCCATATATATTCATTTTATTTTTAAATTGTAGGAACTGATGTATGGTTCAAGTAAGTACTTATATATTCTTAATTTGCATATGTATGAAATGGTTTTAAAGAAGGGAATTGTGCAGAATCACCGTATATAGAGTATAGAGTAGAGAGTATGATATAAAAGTTGATGAAATGGAGGAAGAAAAATGGTCCATGTGAAAGATGTATTAGCAGATCAGTTATTAGCAAATGCGAACGATCCTAGTTGGTATATTCCGTTTTCCGATGCAGTGAAAGATCTACCTGAGAGAGAAGCATTCTGGAAACCGAATGAAGAGAGTAATAGTATAGCAGAAATTGTACAACATTTACTGTATTGGAACTCAACATGGCAAACTAGGTATAAAGAATCAAATGTGAATGCCGTCCCCGCTATTGGTGATAATAATAAAAGTTTTATGCTTTCAGATAATCAAACCTTCGATGAATTAAGAGAGAAACTACTAGAGAAACTGTTACAATGGCAAAATCTCATAAATGAAGAAAAGGTTGAAAGTGATGTATTAGGATTTCCTGTTTCCGCGAAGTGGTGGGAAGTGCTAGCCAATGTAACTACTCATAATGCATATCATATCGGTCAAATTATTTACATCCGAAAATTACAGAAGAGTTTTGATAATGATTAAGATCATAATTCTCAAATTAGGTGAACAAAAGTGGACAAAACGAGACAGGTGTCTCATTTTGTCCACTTTTTTATTATGAAAGAAAAGAGAAAATCTATTAAATCAAGGATTAGAATTTGGCACAGTACTTGCAATATAAAAGATGAACAAGAAAATAGGAGGGCTGGACATGTTAAAAACAACCGAAAGTAAAGGGAATGAAATTACGAAAGAACAAGCTCGTTGGATGTATAAAAAAATGTTAGAGATTCGTAAGTTTGAAGATAAGGTACATGAATTATTTGCGCAAGGCGTACTGCCAGGTTTCGTCCATTTATACGCAGGTGAAGAAGCGGTAGCAGTTGGTGTATGTGCCCACTTAACAGATAGTGACAGTATTACAAGTACGCATAGAGGACATGGACATTGTATCGCAAAAGGCTGTGATTTAAACGGTATGATGGCTGAACTTTTTGGGAAAGCGACAGGGTTATGTAAAGGTAAAGGGGGTTCCATGCATATTGCCGATTTAGATAAAGGAATGCTTGGTGCAAATGGCATTGTAGGTGGTGGTTTCCCGCTTGCTTGCGGTTCAGCATTAACAGCTAAATATAAAGAAACAAAAGATGTAAGTGTTTGCTTCTTCGGTGATGGAGCGAATAATGAAGGGACCTTTCATGAAGGAGTTAACTTAGCGGCGATTTGGAAGTTACCAGTTATTTTTATCGCTGAAAATAACGGTTATGGTGAAGCAACGACATTTGAATATGCTTCAAGTTGTGATTCTATCGCGGATCGTGCGAAAGCTTATAACATTCCAGGTGTTCAAGTGGATGGAAAGGATCTTCTAGCTGTATATAAAGCTGCTGAAGTAGCAGTAGAACGTGCACGTAATGGTGGTGGTCCAACCATAATTGAATGTATGACATATCGTAATTACGGTCATTTCGAAGGTGAAGCACAAACGTATAAAACTTCAGAAGAAAAAGAAGAACATTTAAACGAAAAAGATGCAATTGTGAATTTCCGTAAGCATTTAATCCATGAAGCTTTATTAACAGAGTCTGAACTTGTGGACATGGAAAAAGCCGTAGATGAGGCAGTACAAAGATCAATTGAATTTAGTGAAAATAGTCCATATCCAGAGGATGAAGAATTATTAAAAGATGTTTATGTTTCTTATAAATAAGAGGAGGGTGAAAAATTATGACTAGAACAATAAGTATGTCAACTGCAATCAATGAAGCGATGAAAATCTCAATGCGCCGTGATGAAAATGTAATTTTAATAGGTGAAGACGTTGCAGGCGGTGCGCAAGTTGATCATTTGCAAGATGATGAAGCTTGGGGCGGTGTGCTTGGTGTTACGAAAGGACTTGTACAAGAGTTTGGCCGAAATCGTATTTTAGATACACCGATTTCAGAAGCTGGTTACATGGGAGCAGCAATGGCTGCTGCTGCAACGGGATTACGTCCGATAGCAGAATTAATGTTTAATGACTTTATCGGTAGTTGTCTTGATCAAGTATTAAACCAAGGTGCAAAATTTCGATATATGTTCGGTGGTAAAGCGAAAGTACCTGTAACGGTACGTACGATGCACGGTGCAGGCTTTAGCGCAGCTGCACAACATTCACAAAGTTTATATGCGTTATTTACGAGTATTCCAGGTATAAAAGTTGTCGTTCCCTCCACTCCTTATGACGCAAAAGGCTTATTATTAGCTGCAATTGAAGATGACGACCCAGTAATCTTTTTTGAAGATAAAACACTTTACAATATGAAAGGCGAAGTGCCGGAAGAGTATTATACAATTCCTTTAGGTAAAGCAGATATTAAACGTGAAGGTTCTGATGTAACAATCGTCGCAATCGGAAAGCAAGTTCATACAGCACTTGCAGCTGCAAAGCAATTATCAAAAAAGGGGCTTGAAGTAGAAGTTATTGACCCGCGTTCTTTATCACCACTTGATGAAGATACGATTTTAGCCTCTGTTGAAAAAACAAATCGTCTTATCGTCATTGATGAAGCAAATCCAAGATGTAGTATCGCAACAGATATTGCAGCAATTGTAGCGGATAAAGGATTTGATTTGCTAGATGCACCTATTAAACGAATTACAGCACCACATACACCTGTTCCGTTCTCGCCACCACTTGAAAAGTTGTATTTGCCAACGCCAGAAAAAGTAATTGAAACTGTATCAGAAATGATCGGAGACGAATCTTTATTACATGTGTAATAAAACGATGGGAAGGGAGAGAGACACATGGCTGTAGAAGTTGTAATGCCGAAGTTAGGTATGGCGATGAAAGAAGGTATTATTACGAGCTGGAATATTAAAGCAGGCGATAATGTAGCAAAAGGTGAACTAATTGCTAGTATTAATTCGGAAAAAATCGAAACGGAAATAGAAGCACCAGCTGATGGAACTATTCTAGATATAGCTGTAAGTGAAGATGAGGGAGTTCCGCCGGGTACTGTCATTTGCTATATCGGTAAACCAAATGAAAAAGTAGAAGTAATTGAAAGTACTCAAGTTGTAGAAGAAAAAACACCGAATCTAGAGCCTAAAAAGGTTCAACATCCAGAACCATATGCGATAGATGTGACAAAACAAAGAATCAAGATTTCACCTGTAGCGAAGAAAATTGCAAAGTCTGAAAATCTAGATATCAAGGCATTAGTTGGTACAGGACCTGGCGGAAGGATTACAAAAGTAGACGTATTAAAAGCAATTGAAGAAAGAGTAATAATTCCAGAAGTACTTGAACAAGAAGAAAGTAAAGTCATTAGTGTTACTGGTATGCGGAAAGCAATCGCAAATCGCATGCATGCAAGCTTACAAAATAGTGCGCAATTAACATTAACGATGAAAGTAGATGTTACAGATTTAGTTGCTTTACATAAAGAGATAGCGGACGTTGTGCAAAAACGCTACGATAACAAACTAACCATTACGGATTTTGTTTCTCGCGCTGTTGTATTAGCGCTTGGAGAGCATAAAGAAATGAACAGCGCTTATATGGATGATGCAATTCATCAATTTGAACATGTTCATTTGGGCATGGCAGTCGCATTAGAAAAAGGATTAATCGTTCCAGCTATTCGCTTCGCAAATAATCTCTCATTAGTAGAGTTATCTAAAGCGATTAAGAATGTGGCACAAAAGGCAAGAGCAGGCAGTTTAAGTAGTGATGATATGCAAGGAACAACATTTACAATTAGTAATTTAGGTAGCTTTGGGATTGAATATTTTACACCAGTATTAAATACGCCGGAAACTGGTATTTTAGGTGTAGGTGCAATTAAACATGTTCCAGTATATAAAGGAAAGAAAATAAAAAAAGGCAGTATGTTACCTTTAAGTTTAACATTCGATCATCGTGTATTAGATGGTGCACCAGCAGCTGCATTTTTACGCACAATTAAACGTTATTTAGAAGAACCTGTAACAATTCTTTTATAAAGAGAAGGTGAGAGAATGAGTAAACTAGTCGTTATTGGAGGCGGACCTGCTGGCTATGTAGCGGCAATTACCGCAGCTCAAAATGGAAAAGATGTTACTCTTATTGATGAAGCAGATCTTGGCGGAACGTGTTTAAATGTGGGGTGCATGCCTACGAAATCATTGTTAGAAAGTGCAGAAGTGCATGACATTGTGAGAAAAGCGAATGATTATGGAGTTACACTTAACAAGGGAAGTATATCAATTGATTGGAAGCAAATGCAGGCGAGGAAATCACAAATCGTAACGC
This sequence comes from Bacillus tropicus, assembly GCF_001884035.1. GTDB lineage: Bacteria > Bacillota > Bacilli > Bacillales > Bacillaceae_G > Bacillus_A > Bacillus_A tropicus. Next base: position 295,083 of record NZ_MACG01000051.1, on the reverse strand, counting down.
AGCTCGTCCAAGGAATTCAATATTTAATGAAGAAAAATAAAATAAAAGTTATACAAGGTAAAGCGAAATTTGAAACGGATCATCGTGTGCGAGTTACATACGGTGATAAAGAAGATGTAGTAGATGGAGAACAGTTCATTATAGCGGCAGGTTCAGAACCGACTGAATTACCCTTTGCTCCATTTGACGGAAAGTGGATTTTAAACAGTAGCCATGCAATGTCCATAGATCATATACCAAAATCATTATTAATCGTTGGCGGTGGTGTAATAGGCTGCGAGTTTGCAAGTATTTATAGTCGTCTTGGAACAAAAGTTACGATTGTTGAAATGGCACCGCAATTATTACCAGGTGAAGATGAAGATATCGCACACATTTTAAGAGGGAAACTAGAAAATGATGGCGTAGAAATATATACAGGAGCAGCTTTAAAAGGATTAAATAATTATAAGAAGCAGGCTTCATTTGAATATGAAGGAAGTATCCAAGAAGTTAATCCGGAATTTGTTCTCGTTTCTGTCGGCCGAAAACCACGTGTACAACAATTAGATTTAGAAAAAGCAGGCATTCAATATTCAAATAAAGGAATTTCTGTGAATGAACATATGCAAACCAATGTATCACATATTTACGCAGCAGGTGATGTGATTGGTGGAATCCAGCTTGCTCACGTTGCCTTCCATGAAGGAACTACGGGAGCATTACACGCGAGTGGAGAAGATGTAAAAGTAAACTACCATGCTGTACCTCGCTGTATTTATACAGCTCCAGAAATTGCTAGTGTCGGTTTAACAGAAAAAGATGCAAGAGAGCAGTACGGTGACATACAAATTGGAGAATTTCCTTTTACAGCAAACGGAAAAGCGCTTATAATTGGCGAACAAACGGGTAAAGTAAAAGTTATTGTGGAACCTAAATATCAAGAAATTGTTGGAATTTCTATTATCGTTCCTCGCGCAACAGAACTAATTGGTCAAGGAACTATAATGATTCATACGGAAGTTACCGCTGATATTATGAGAGATTATATTGCAGCGCATCCAACTTTATCTGAAGCGATTCATGAAGCGTTATTGCAAGCGATAGGACATGCTGTACATGCTTAAATAGAAATATAATAAACCACTATTCTCTAAATGAAAGAGAGAATAGTGGTTTGAATTTTTACAGAAGAAATTGAATATCCTATTATTTTTTTACGTCAATCGCTGAAGTAATATCGTTCCAATCAGCAGCTAGATTAGCAGTTTTACCGTACCAATCAGCGTGTTTAAATATAACACCTTTTCCATATCCTTGTGTAGAAGTATGCTCCCAAAGTGTTGTTGAATAACTTGCAGAAGGTGACGCCGTACTTACAGAAGAAATTCTATCGTTCCAGCTAGATGGTAAGTTTTTAAAGCCACTGCTCCAGTAAATATATTGACCACCTTTATCTTTATGTTCATAAAAATCAGTACTACCAGCACCGCTACCTAAAGGATTAATTTTATTTTTAAGTACTTTTTTATCCTTTTCAATATAAGCATCTAATGTTTCGCGGCTAGTAAAACCATAAGCTAACCAATCTCCATTTTCATTTTGCTCTGGTAATACCATAGTAATTTGGATGTCTTTCTTATCTTGATCACTTAATTTTGTAAGTGAATTAACATTCTGTTCATCCACTTTTAAATAATCAAAAGACTTAATTGTGTTACTTTTTTCTTCAGCACTTGCTACTCCTAGTCCTCCAGTTAATGCAAATCCCGCTACTAATGTACCTGCTACTAATTTCTTCAACATATAACCATCCCTTTTTGTTTAGATTTTTGTACAGGTGAAATATTTGTACTAGTAAAATGTATTCTAATTATCAACTATTGTAAATATTCTGAAGTTTTAGAAATAAAAGGCGGAATATTTACAGTTTTGCATTTTTTCTTTAGAAAAAATAGTTATTGGAATGATATAATAAATAGATATATCGCTTTTGTTGGATCTTAAAATGTTTTAGGGGGAAAGTCTTTGAAGTATTTTAATAAAGATTGGTATAAAGAAATGCAAGTATCTGGTTTTTTAAATTTCCCAGAAACAATAGAAGAATGGGAAGAGATGTTGCGAGAGAGCGAAAAGGTAGGAATGGATTATAAGCAAAGTTTAAGAGAAGACGTGGAAGAAAAGAAAGAAGATTTATTAAAGTTTCTACCTAAGTCACTACATCCGTACATTCATGATAATACAATTAATTCAGAATACCCATCAGCAAAGTTAAAGAAACTTATGCTTGAGTGGAATGAAGATTATGAAAAAAGAATGAATAACTTAGAACAAGCTTATATAGATAATTATACTAGTATAAAAGAAAAGCTCCCGCAGAATGTCGTTCAACTACATGAATACTCACTACATGATAGTGTAGTCAAATCAGTAGAGAGAAGGTCAGAAGATACGCTAATTATAACTTTAGATTGCAGTGGTACTTTCAGTGAATTTGATAAACTACAAATAACTTTTACAGGCGTAACGAAATGTTTAATTCCGGAAAATTTTGAAGGTGCTTGGTGGTTAAGTCATGAAATAGATCTTACTAATGAAGGATTCGAATTGGGTGTTTTATTTGATCGCCCATTTGAAGAAGTGACGATTTGTGCAAAAGATGTATTGCTTGAGATAGATAACTAGTAAACTTTACAAACAAAAAACAGTCATATTTGACTGTTTTTTTATTTAGTTGCTAAATTATCAAGTTTCCAATATGTATCTGTTAATGGAGTGGCTTTGCTATCTATGTATAGATACATATTATTTAAATCTTTTGGTGAAGTTTTCATATTAAATTCAATGTCGTTAGTTAAAGAAAAATCAGATGGAACCATGCATTTATTTGGTTGTCAATTTAATGAGATAGAAAAAGGGAGAAAACTTGTATAGAGCTGAATAAAGAAGTATTGAAAATATTGTAAAACAGAAAAAACATGCATATAATTAAAATATGGATTAATTTTCTGAATCTTCAATGATGGTGGTGCGAACATGTTTACTGAAGAGCGTAGAGAGAAAATTTTAGAGTTACTTAAGAAAGATGGAAGAGTTATTGCAAAGAGTCTAGCGGAAAGTTTCGATATGTCTATCGATTCTATAAGAAGAGATTTGTCTATTATGGAGAAAGATGGCTTGTTAAAAAGAACGCATGGAGGTGCAATTGAACTTGCTAGAGTAAGGAATTTAGCTGCCGAGCCATTTGAGCGTTATAGTAATGTTACTATATATGAAGACGCAATTGCAAAAATCGCAGCTTCTTATATACAAGAAGGAGTTTCCATTTTTATTGGTGGGTCTTCTATTCATTATGCCATGTTAAAATATATACCTGAAACATCATTTACAGTTATTACGAATTCCATAGAAATTGCTAGTACGTTACGGGAATATAAGAACATTGATACGTACTTAATTGGTGGAAAGGTAAAAGCATCAGGAAATATTACGGATACACTCGCCTCTGAATTGATAAGTAGATTTTCTATTGATCTTCATTTCTCTACAGGTGGTGGCATTTCATTAAATGGTATAAGTACTGCAACGCCGGAAGTTGCTTATTTTAGTAAAACAGTAAGTAAGATTGCTAGAAAGAATATTTGTTTAGCACCCCATAATAAACTCGGAATAGACTGCTTTATAAATGGAGCATCACTGAAAGAAATTGACCTTATAATAACAGATGAAGAGGCAAATAAAGAAACGATTCAAGAATTTGAGAAACAAGGTAAAGAGATTATAATAGCACCAATAGACTGCATGTAAAAGGAGTTTGAAATGATTATAAAAGGACAAGAATTTCATGTGAATGGATTAACTTATACAATTCGTTCTGCAGCTGAAACAGATGCGGAACAGTTGTCGGAAATTAGAGTTCAGATCGATGGAGAAACTGAAAATATGGATAGAGAAGCTGGAGAGGGATTTATAGATAAGATAGGGTTTCAAAAAATAATAAAAACAGATAGTGACGAGACAAAGAATCTGTTTTTAGTTGCAGAAGTGCACAATCGAATCGTTGGATTTTCAAGATGCGAAGGTTCAAATTTGGAGAGATTATCTCATAAAATAGAATTTGGCGTTTGTATTTTGAAGGAGTTTTGGGGATATGGAATGGGGAAGAGTTTATTGCAACAATCTATTCATTGGGCTGATGGAAATGAGATTAAAAAAATATCATTACAAGTATTAGAGACAAACGAAAAAGCCATTGAGCTTTATAAAAAATTAGGTTTTGAAGTAGAAGGTATTTTAAAAAATGATAAAAGGATGTCGGATGGGAAGTATTATAATACGGTTGTAATGGGAAGGTGTATTTGAGTCTGCTTATAAAAGAGGTGGGAATGTATGTTTTATAGAAGAAAGTACTATATAGTAAAAAGTGAATTTATTAAAATATTTAATGATCATTTCAATAACACAAACTTACCTAATCAGTTAAAGCATGGATCTAGGCTAATAGGACGTTGGATGAAAGATAATAAGAATGGTACGACTGAAGTGTTTGCCATATGGGAATATGATAGTTATGAACAGTATAAAGAAATTGAATCGAAAATTAGAAGTGACGAGAAGCATATTAGAAGAATACATGAATGGTATGAAAAACATGGCGGAAGAGAATATGTTTTACAGAAGTACATAGTAGAGATGAAAAATGAAGAGTTAGTATGTACTATAAAGTGATAGAGAGGTGAGGGATAAGGGGAATGAAAATAAAATTATATTTTAGTGTAGCATCCACTATTTTATTTGCAATAGCCGTGATTGTTTTCTTTATAAATGGCAGTCCACAAAAGTGGTTTTGGTTATGTATTTTCGTTGCGTCCATTATACAAAATATAGTGCTACTAAAAAAGCGCAAAGAAGCGCATTAAGATATTCAAATTATTAACATATTTGTGTCGTCTTTCTAGTTTTATTGAAAACGCTTTTATTCAGTTTTATAATAAAAGTATGTTTTATAAATCTCCAAAACAATTAAAAGGGAGATGATACAATGTTAGCTTCACCATATTACTTACATACATGGAAAAAGTTTGTTGATGAAGGAGTCCTTGATTCAAACCGTATAAACGAAAGAATTTCAGAGTCATGGCATCGATGTAAACAAGCAAATGTGAATCCTCATATGAATAAAGGTCAGAAAATTTTGTCTTCTAATATTTTTCAAGACCAAAAGAAAAAGAGTGAAATCTTCCTAGATATAGCAATCCCTCAAATACAAAATATGAGAAAAAACATTGATGAACTGCAAATGATGGCATTATTAATTGATCCAGACGGTTACGTTTTATCGTTAAGTGGAAATCAACAAACGTTAAAACGAGCGAAACATATTAATTTCATTGAAGGTGTGAAATGGACAGAAGCAGCAGTTGGTACAAATGCGATAGGTACCGCACTTGAGATTGAAGAGGCTATTATGATAAGTGGTACAGAACATTATTCTGTCGCATCTCATAGCTGGAGCTGTGCAGCTGCTCCCATTCATAATGATGATGGGAAATTAATTGGTGTTCTAGATTTCTCCTGTCCAATTGAATTTTCGCATCCATATATGCTCGGAATGGTAACTTCGATTGCACATGCGATTGAACGTGAATGTAGTATTCGAATACATCAAAATGAACTGCATTTAATCCATCGTTTTTTAGATGTAATTGACAGTGATGAACAAGTAGTAATTTGTAATCATCGCGATGTTATCGTTTCTGCGAGTAAGAGTGTTCGGGAACGAGTTTCTAATTGGTCACGAATGAAACTTGAAGATTTAATGCACAATGGATTGAAATCTAAGTTAGAAGTGCCAGTATACAGTAATAACAGAATGGTTGGGAAATGTATTTATGTAAAGGAAAATAAACAAGAAAATTTATTTTCTATTTCCCCACTTATAAACGGAATGACTTTCCCTGGAGTTATTGGGACAAGCGATGTATTTCGACATACTTTAGAAGAAATTAAGCTTGTATCTCCAACTGACGCTACAGTATATGTGTGCGGGGAAACAGGTGTAGGGAAAGAATATGTTGCGAGAGCAATTCATGAAAATAGTCCTCGAAAAAATGGTCCTTTTATAGCTGTTAATTGCGGTTCATTACCGAAAGAATTAATGGAAAGTGAATTGTTCGGTTATGCTGAAGGAGCGTTTACAGGTGCACGGCGCCAAGGATATAAAGGGAAATTCGAACAAGCAGACGGAGGAACAATATTTTTAGATGAAATTGGTGAAGTACCGCCAGAGATGCAAGTAGCGTTATTGCGAGTTTTACAAGAACGAACAGTAACCCCAATTGGAAGTGCAAAAGAGGTACCGGTTAATATTCGTATTATTACTGCGACACATAAAGATTTATTACGTTTAGTGGAAGAAGGAAAATTCCGTCAAGATTTATATTATCGTTTGCATGTTTATCCACTATATGTCCCATCGTTAATAGAAAGAAAAGAGGATATTCCGCATTTTATAAAACATTTTTGCGAACGAAAGAATTGGAATGTTATATTTCCAAAAAGTATTTGTAATCAATTTTATCAGCATACATGGCCCGGAAATATTCGAGAATTATTAAATGTATTAGAACGCATCTACATTTTGTCGCAAGGACGAGAAATATGCGAAAAACAAATCTCTTTTTTATTACAAACAATGATGGGAAATCAACATCAATTTGAATTGCAAGCAGAAAATAAAACAGAGAACACATTAAATTTCCGTGAAAAAATACAGCGTGATAGCATGATTGAAGCGTTAGAAAAGACAAATGGAAATGTTTCATTAGCTGCAAAACTTTTAGATGTACCTCGAAGTACATTTTATAAACGAATGCAAAAATATAAGCTATAAAGTAGATTTTTGTAATCTACTTTTCTTTATGGGCTCACGTTCTGTCGGAATATGCGCTTACCGGGGAAATAATAGAATAGTTAGAAATTAATTTCCGGAAGGGAGGACTTATGTGAAGTATATTGAAATTGGTATTGGAAATAGGTGGTTCGTTCGAACGGAAACTGAAAATAAAGATGGAACTGAATTTGAGGAACGAGGAATTATAAAACCTATTTATTTTGAGTCTTTATATGTACGAATGTGGTTTCGGAAAACGTGTTTAATTTTTGATACGAAAGAAGGGTTTAAAAAAGTTAAGAAGAGGAGGATTGAATATAAATTTATAGTTGGAATTGTAAGTAGACTGGATAAAGAAAACGTGGGCTAACATGCGAAGTTATATTGACCAGGAAATTCTTTTGACTTATATCAAATTCATGAAAAGCAATTTTACTAAATATAAATTGTAAATAAAACCACTAAAAATTATTATCAAGACCTAAAAGCTAAAAATCCTAAAAAAATAAAGGTGAGCGCATATTAGTCATGTATAATATGTACTCACCTTTATTTTCTTGTTCAAAGCACCCGTTAGTCACTCATGGTACATGGAATGAAGTGTGGTATTGATTTAAAATAAAGTTTGATAATTTATAAAAAAGATTGATAAAACCCTGTATTAATATAAGGTTTTTCTTTTGCTCCTTAAATTTCAGTTGTATTGTTCAATTAAAGGGCCAGATTGTTGAGAAAACAGGAATAATAAGAATACTCAAAAGATTGTTTGTGAAGTGTTACACTTAAACTAATGGGCAGTTTAGCTTAAGTACATTTTTTCACAAATTTAAAGGGAGAAATTTCCCCATTTTTTATACCAGCTTAACGTTGATTTGGGAATATTGAACTTCGCTACCTGCTAATTGAATTCTACTTCATCTGGAGATATTTAAATTAAAATGTTTCCTTTTTTCTGACAGACTTATTAAATTTCGAAAACAATCAATTCAATCATCTTTTCGTATAGAAAAACATATTAAGAAACATGCACTAGAAAAAATATAAATCATATATAGGAGATATCCCGTTTGAATGCTTGAGGAGGATATTATGAAACCTATGTTACCTAGTGAAAAATATTTCGGTAATTTAGAACTAGTTTATGCATTTTATGGGGCTATGCCTACAGGTGTTACTGTTTCAGAAACCGGTCGTATTTTCATTTGCTTTCCGAAATGGGGAGACGATGTTAAATTTACGGTGGCGGAAATTTTTGAGGATAAATTGCAGCCTTATCCTAATTTACAAACCAATTTGGTTAACCCCGAGAATATCCCAATGACTTTCATCAGTGTCCAAAGTGTAGTTGCTGATGGAAGGGGAACGCTTTGGATATTAGATACAGCGGCACCCAATTTTTCTGAACCTATTAAAGGGGGGGCAAAATTAGTCGCTGTTGATTTAGAAACCAATACAATAAGAAAAGTTTATACCTTTACAGAAGATGTTGTCCTGCCTACAACTTATCTGAATGATGTCCGTTTCGATTTTCGTGTTGGAAAAGCAGGTTATGCCTATATAACGGATTCTTCTTCAAGAGGACCAGGAGCTATTATCGTCGTAGATTTATCAAATGGAAACGCGTTTAGACGGTTAAATGGAGCAAATTCAACTTCACCCGATCCCTATTTTTTACCGAAAGTAGAAGGTCAAATTTTAATGAATCGAAACAAAGACGGTTCAACTTCTCCATTTAGGTTGGCGTCTGATAGTCTTGCGATTTCTCCCGATGGAAAGATATTATTTTTTGCTCCACTAACCAGTCGGTATTTGTTCTCGATCTCAACAGAAGCCCTGAGAGACAGAACGATACCGGACATGAATTTACCTTATTATGTGGAGTATTGGGGAGAAAAAGGTGCGTCTGATGGAATGATCACCGATGCAAAGGGAACTGTTTATGCTGGAGATTATGAAAACAACAGTATCCGTAAGATATTGCCAAATGGCATAATGGAAACTATCGCACATGATCCGAGAGTTTTGTGGCCGGATACTTTTTCAATTGGTCCGGATCAATATTTGTATGTCATTGTGAACCAATTACATCGACAGCCTAGATTTCATTATGGAAAAGACTTACGACAGAAACCTTATAGTTTACTTCGTATCAAAATTGATGAATTTCCTGCTCCGACCTTTTCATAATAAAAATTGTCAATCAATTGTTTTCATTGATAGAAAATGATCAAACTTTTTTATAAAATCAAAATATAAACCTGCTGGATAAGAATCCATTTTGATCAATCTTTTTCAAAATGGATTCTTTTTATTTACCATAGAATACGGGTTAACACGATATTTTTAATCAAACTTTATTTTAAAATTACGAAGAAACTCATGAATGTTTTAAAAAATATGGTGAAGTAGTAATACCCGAACTTATGAGTGAAATTAATGAAAAGTTAAAATGGGATGTTGTTAGTTATGTAGATCATAAGGAGTATGCTTTATGGCCACATTCTATTTGAAGATTTTTCATTGAAAATCTCAATAGCTCTTTCACATATTTCTTGATTAATACAAAATCTTTCTGTTATCCAATAATTAAGTTCAGAAGATGTAATGATTTGTTCTCTTTTCTTACCTTGGAAATATTGTTTTAAAACATTATCATTAATAGAAGTTGGAATACCATCGATATAACCGAAAATCTGAATTTCCTTTAATACAGGAGATGTATGCCAATCGTTAGACTTTGTAATGAGTTCTTTCATACTTGATAAATGTATTGGCTCTGTATGTAAGATCTTTGCTAGACCTGGATTTCTAGCAATTTTAATCCTATTATTTGAGACTTCATAAGTGAAAGTTTCTCTTGCATTACTAACTTGAAATGATTCATAAAGTGGGTAAGCTTGGAGTAAAGGTGCACAATAACCAACATCAACATAATAAGGTTGGTCTAATTTACCCCGTAAGCATAAATGTCCGGGATCCATATACATATAATGAACATTAAAACCAAGATTTGATAATAACCAATGGAATCCAATTGAGTGCATCCAACAAGTACCCCCGAGACCTTTTGTTGTAATACGGTTTATGTATGTCTCAATGGAAGGAAAATAATTACCTGTTTCATTACCCTTTTCCCAGTCAATTATTTTAGTAAGGGTTTCCCATTTTATTTTTTCTTGATGAGCTTTAATAAGCTCATTTAAAAACTTTAAGCAAGTAGGCTGTTTTGTCGTACCTAAAAATGATAGAAAGCTATTTACTAGTGTACTTGGGGCATTTTCTTATCCTTTCTATATAGAAATTGTTATTGGTATTATTATACAATAGGTGTCAGGAAATACAGTTGTTTATTATGGGAGTGGGAGAGAATTATATGTCGATGTCACTATATTATAAAAAAATCCGTGAGCAATTAGGCCATGGGCTAATTCGAATACCGAGTGTAGCTGCTGTTATTAAAAATGAGCAAGGGAAAATCTTATTTCAATATCCTGGTGGAGAATACTGGAGTTTGCCAGCTGGAGCAATTGAGCCTGGAGAAACTCCAGAAGAAGCGGTAGTTCGTGAAGTATGAGAAGAAACGGGTTTGAAAGTGCAAGTAAAAAAACAAAAAGGGGTATTTGGAGGGGAAAGGTTTCGTCATATATATCCGAATGGCGATCAAGTAGAATATATTGTTGTTGTGTTTGAATGTGAAATTACTAGTGGAAAACTGAAATCGATAGATGGTGAATCTTTAAAACTACAATATTTCTCATTTTCTGAAAAGCCTACTTTAGCAATACCATACCCAGATAATATATTTTTATAGATGTAAAACAACACACCTTACTTATTGAAGGTGTGCTATTTATATAACCCGGTCGTATACATCTCCGTTAACGTATACACAATTTCCTCTAAGTTAATCTTTTTGTCATTTTGTGTAATAGTCCAAAGAAACGATTCATTCATCGCGAACCAACCGCGTGCTACAATCTCTTTATTTAAATTAGGTTGTGCTAATCCACTTTCTTGAGAGTATGTAATATCCTGTTTAATGCTTTTTATAAAACGTTCCCGAATCTCCTCCCATTTTTGCCGTATTTCTCTTGATAATCCGATCGCTTCTTCTACAACTTGTAAAATAGCCCGTTCTTCTTCAGCTAATTGGAGGAATGCTCTCACTTGGTTTTGAATCATTTTACGTGCTTCTTCTTTTGTTTCAGGAGAAAAAGAGCGCTCGGCAATATCATAAAATTGATTCATGACATCTTCCATTAAAACGATGAGGAGATCATCTTTGTTTTTAAAGTATACATATGCCGTTCCGTAACCAGTTTCTGCATGTTTTATAATTTGTGTAATTGTCGTTTTTTGAAATCCTTTACGTATAAAAATAGTGTAACCAGAGTGTAATAGTTTTTTCTTTGTCTCTAAGGAGCGGTGTTTTCTTGATGAAAGAGTACTGTTTTTCAAAGAATCACCTCTTTATACTGAAATATCTGAAAATATAACTGTATTGTAAAAGAAGTTCATATATAAAGTCAACTGACATAATATCATTGACGTTGTATCAACTAAGGTGATATATTTCAATTAGTTAGAATAAAAAGAAAATTAAAAGAAGGTGACACCATGTATAAAGAACCATTTCAACCAACTTATGAATTTGCGCTTGAATGTGATAAACATGATGAGCTGAAAGATTTTCAAACTGAATTTTATAAAAAAGAAGAAACAATATATTTAGATGGAAATTCATTAGGGCTACTTTCGAAAAGAGCAGAGAAATCGTTACTTACTTTACTAGATTCATGGAAAGAGTATGGCATTGATGGGTGGACAGAAGGAGAACATCCTTGGTTTTTCCTTTCAGAAAAATTAGGTGAATTGACCGCACCTCTTATTGGAGCTTTACCGGAAGAAACAATTGTAACCGGTTCCACGACAACGAATATTCATCAAGTAATCGCAACTTTCTATGAGCCGAAAGGAATACGCACAAAAATTCTTGCTGATGAATTAACATTTCCATCAGATATTTATGCGCTTCAAAGTCAAATTCGTTTAAAAGGATTAGATCCAGAAGAGCATCTAGTACGAGTTAAAAGCCGAGATGGTAGAACACTTTCTGAAGAAGATATTATTCAGGCAATGGAAGATGATATCGCTTTAATTTTATTACCTTCTGTTTTATATAGAAGTGGTCAAATTCTTGATATGAAACGTTTAACAGCGGAAGCTCATAAACGAGGCATTCATATTGGATTTGATTTATGTCATTCAATAGGATCTATTCCACATCATTTCAAAGAGTGGGATGTTGATTTCGCTGTATGGTGTAATTATAAATATTTAAATGCAGGACCTGGCGGTGTTGGGGGCCTTTATATAAATAATAAACATTTTAATAGACTTCCAGGATTGTCTGGTTGGTTTAGTTCTAGAAAAGATAAGCAGTTTGATATGGAACATACATTAACAGCTGCTGATCATGCAGGTGCGTATCAAATTGGTACACCGCACGTATTAAGTACTGCACCTTTAATCGGTTCACTTGAAATATTTAAAGATGCTGGTATAGAACGTTTACGTGAAAAATCCCTAGATATTACAAGATACATGCTTGATTTAATTGGGCATGAATTAAAAAATTTCGGATTTACAATTGGAAATCCATTAGAGGATGATAAACGAGGCGGACATATTTATTTAGAGCATGCAGAAGCAGCACGCATATGTAAAGCGTTAAAAGCAAATGGAGTTATTCCTGATTTCCGCGCACCTAATGGAGTAAGACTCGCGCCGGTCGCTTTATATAATACATACGAAGAAGTGTGGAAATCTGTACAAATATTAAAGAAAATCATGAAAGATGAAGAGTATAAGCAGTTTGAAAATAAGCGAGAGGTTGTGGCATAAGTATGAAAACATCAGAGTGGATTGATATTTCACAACCGCTAAATAATGATATTGCCACTTGGCCAGGTGATACACCCTTCTCGTATGAAGTTTCATGGTCGAAAGAAGAGAGTGGCTCAGTAAATGTTGGAAAGTTAACGATGAGTATTCATACAGGTACTCATATTGACGCCCCTTTTCATTTTGACAATGATGGGAAGAAAGTAATAGATTTAGATATTCAAGTTTACGTCGGACCTGCGCGAATTATTGACGTTTCTAATCTTGAAAGCATCGGGAAAAAGGAACTAGAAAGCTTTCATTTAGAAGGAGTAGAACGATTGTTGTTACGAACATCTTCACATGGTAAAGCGAATGAATTCCCAGATGTAATCCCGCATTTACGTGCGGATATAGCACCGTTTCTTTCAGAGAAAGGTATACGTTTAATCGGGGTGGATGTACCATCAGTTGATCCATTAGATGATAAAGAATTAGCAGCGCATCATCAATTGTTTAAACATGGAATTCACATTTTAGAAAATGTCGTACTAGATCATGTAGCAGACGGTGATTATGAATTGATCGCATTACCACTTGCCTTAACAGATGCAGATGGAAGTCCAGTTCGAGCAGTTATTAGACCAATATAAGTAGAAATATATAAAAGGGGCGTTTGGCTAATATGAAAGAAAATGAAAAGGTAATTATGGAAAAAGGGATTCATACGGACTTTAAAGAGAATATGACGTACGGGGAATATTTACAATTAGATAGTTTACTATCTTCTCAAAAGAGATTATCAGACCACCATGATGAAATGTTGTTCATCGTTATTCATCAGGCAAGTGAACTTTGGATGAAGCTTATTTTACATGAGTTAAACGCAGCGATTGAATCTATTAAACAAGATAAATTACAACCAGCTTTTAAAATGTTAGCACGTGTGTCAAAAATTCAGTCTCAAATTATTCAATCTTGGGATATTCTTGCGACATTAACACCATCAGAGTACATTGAGTTTCGTGACTCGCTCGGTCAAGCTTCAGGTTTTCAATCGTATCAATATCGTATGATTGAGTATGCTCTTGGTTATAAAACGCCACATGCATTGAAAATTTATGAAAAAGATCCAGAATTACACGCTCGACTTCATACGGCGCTACATGCACCAAGTTTGTATGATGTTGCAATTCAAGCACTTGTAAAAGAAGGATTCCCTATTCATAAAGATGTGTTGAATCGTGATATTACGCAGCCTTATGAAGAAGATGCAACTGTGGAAGCAGCTTGGATAGAAGTGTATGCGGACGTGAAGAAATATTGGAATTTATATCAGCTTGCTGAAAAATTAATCGATATTGAAGATTGGCTACAACAATGGCGTTTCCGTCATATGAAAACGGTAGAACGTATTATCGGACATAAAATGGGAACGGGTGGCTCTTCTGGTGTATCTTATTTAAAACGAGTACTTGATCAACGATTCTTCCCAGAGCTTTGGAATGTTCGCACGAAATTATAAAAAACAAACCTGTCAGTCAAACTGACAGGTTTGTTTTTTATTTGAATTCAATTATGTTTTAATAGAAGCTACAAGATATAATAATTGAGTCACTATTTAATTGGAGGTAAAGTATTGGATTTCAAGCAGCTAGAAAATAAATTTGAAAAGAAAAAAGTAAATACATTTCTTGTTTATCAAAAAGGAGAATTAACAACTAAGTATTATAAAACACCCGAATGTGCAAATAACTTATATAAAATAAATTCGATTACAAAAAGCATTGTATCTATATTAATAGGTATTGCAATCGATAAAGGCTATATAAATGATATACATACATCGATTACAGAGTGGATTGAAAAGGTACCTAATGAAAAGCGGGATTTGACTCTTTATCATTTATTAACGATGACTACAGGTGAGGATTGGAAAGAGTTCGGAAATGGAGTAGTGTTCCCAAATGATTTTGTAGAATCGGATAACTGGGTGCAGTACATATTAGAAAAACCAATAATTGAAGAACCGGCTACAAAAATGAATTATAACTCAGGCTCTTCACATTTACTTAGTTACATTATCCAAAAAGCTACTGGAATGCCGACAGAGCAGTTTGCGAAAAGATATTTATTTGATCCATTAGAAATTACCGAATATGAGTGGCAGCAAGACCCGCAAGGAGTACATGTTGGCGGCTTCGGTATGAAAATGAAGTCTAAAGATTTATTAAAGTTAGGAATATTATGTTTACAGAGTGGATATTGGCAGGGGAATGAAATCGTATCATCGAAATGGTTAGAAGAATCAAGTACGGCTCTGTTTGAAACGTATGAACATGTCGGGGCATATGGATATCACTGGTGGGTATTGAATAACGAAAGATTTCACATACCGTATTGTATGTACTTTGCTATGGGATATGGCGGGCAATACATCGTTATCATTCCGCAGTTAGAGTTGATAGCTGTAATAAGTAGTCGTTTGCCTAAACGTGGGCTCGTTCCATTAAAGTTATTTATCGAGCATGTACAGGAGAATTATAAGTTTGTATAAGAAGAGGAGGGACTGTATGGGGGATGTAAAAACATTATCTATATTTAGACTATGTTTAAGCCTTCTAGCATTTAGTGCAATCATTACGCAATTTATAATACGGGCACAAGTGAAACCGTTCAATCCAGTTAACTTTTTTAGTTTCTTCACTATCGAAAGTAACATTTTAGTTGCATGTATTCTCCTTTTAAGTAGTATCGGAACAGCTACATTTGGTCAATCAGAACAGTTTGGTATACTTCGTGGTGCAGCAACGGTATACATTCTTACGACTGGACTCATTTATTTTTTATTATTAAGAGGGTTAGAAGAATCACTTCAAACCGCAATACCATGGGTAAATACGGTGTTACATTATATCATGCCAATCGCAATGCTTTTAGATTGGATTTTAAATCCGCCTAGTAAGAAAATCACTTGGAAACAAGCCGCAAGTTGGCTCTTATTCCCGTTTTTTTACGTTTTATATAGTTTAATACGTGGTCCAATCGTGAATTGGTATCCTTATCCGTTTTTAGATCCGAGAATAGGTGGATATGGTAGAGTACTTTTATACAGTATAGGGATAGCAGTTGTAATTGGCGTTATTTGTATATTGGTAAGATTTTTAGGGAATCGAAATTTTAGAAATGAAAGAAACCCGGCTGTTTAAATTCATAACAGCCGGGTTTCTTTCATTTTATCTACTCGTTTTCTGAAACGACATTTTAATAAATTTCTCCGTCTTCGTTTCAAATTCTACATCAACAAAAACACCATATTCTTTTCCGTCCTCACGTAACCACAATTTAAATTTTTCAACTGTTATTTGAACGGTTTTTGGTTTTCTACCTATATGAAGATAATCAATAATCTCCGCTTTTGGGTACTGTTCTTTCGTTTTTTCTACAGCAAGTTTCCCCCATTTCGCATACGGCGGCTGCGCATGAACAATTGATGAGCCTGTATATACATTTGAACATGTAGTTAGGAATAGAATGACGAGTGCTATACGTTTTAACAATTTTTTCATGATGAACTCCTTTTACCTTTTTTATATTGTTTACATATTTTTTCAACGATATGAGTTTGGATTTTTTTGTCTTCTTTACATAAAAGCGAGGCTTTTACAAAACATAACCAAGAAATCATTTACATAATTAAGGAGGGAAAATTATGCGCCAAAAAGCTATTTTTAAAATAGCGGTTTTACTTGCGTTCATAGGACTATCTTTGATGGTCAGTAGTATACAACTAAAAAATGTAGAAGCTTTTTCTAATCAAGTCATTCAAAGGGGAGCATCTGGTGAAGATGTCATTGAACTGCAATCTCGTTTGAAATATAACGGATTTTATACGGGAAAAGTAGATGGTGTTTTCGGATGGGGTACATACTGGGCACTTCGGAATTTTCAAGAGAAATTTGGTTTACCGGTTGATGGTTTAGCTGGAACTAAAACGAAGCAAATGCTCGTGAAGGCAACGAAGTATGATAAGTCAACTGCTAATAAAGGAACGACAACGAATAAAGGAAATAATGGTGGTACAGCACAAGAGAATAAACCACCTCAAAATAAAGGGACAAATGTTCCCAACGGTTATTCTCAAAATGATATTCAGCTCATGGCAAACGCAGTATACGGAGAATCACGTGGTGAGCCATACTTAGGACAAGTTGCAGTCGCTGCGGTTATTTTAAATCGTGTTACAAGTGCATCATTTCCAAATACCGTTTCGGGTGTAATCTTTGAGCCAAGAGCATTTACAGCGGTAGCAGACGGACAAATATATTTAACGCCAAATGAAACAGCGAAAAAGGCTGTATTAGATGCAATTAATGGATGGGATCCAACAGGAAATGCATTGTATTATTTCAATCCAGATACTGCAACAAGTAAATGGATTTGGACTCGTCCACAAATTAAAAAGATCGGGAAACATATTTTCTGTAAATAGAGCGGAGGTGGAACTATGTTAAGAGGTATTATAATCGTATTATTAACAGTTGGTGTAGTTGGGACAGGATACTGGGGCTATAAAGAGCATCAAGAGAAGAATGCAGTATTAATTCGGGCAGAAAATAGCTATCAACGTGCGTTTCACGATTTAGCGTACGAGGTTGATTTATTGCACGATAAAATTGGAACAACGCTTGCGATGAATTCACGTCAATCTTTATCACCTGCATTAGCAGATGTATGGAGATTAACATCTGAAGCTCGTTCAGATGTAGGGCAACTTCCTTTAACATTAATGCCTTTTAATAAAACGGAAGAATTTTTAGCGAATATCGGTGATTTTAGTTACCGTGCAGCGATTCGTGATTTAGAAAAAGAGCCGTTAAATGATCAAGAATACAAAACGTTGCAAACTTTATATTCCAATGCAGGAAATATACAAGATGAACTAAGAAAAGTCCAACATCTTGTATTGAAAAACAATTTACGCTGGATGGATGTTGAGATGGCACTCGCATCTAATCGTGATCCTGCAGACAATACAATTATTGACGGATTAAAGACAGTAGAAAAAAATGTAACATCGTATTCATCTACAAACTTCGGACCGACCTTTACAAGTGCACAAAAAAATAAAAAAGGCGGATTTGAAGCAGAAGGAAAAGCAATTTCTAAAGATGAAGCAGCGAAAATCGCAAAATCATTTTTAAATTTAAAAGGAAATGAAAAAGTAGAAGTCGAGAAAAGCGGAAAAGGTGCGAAAGAATCTTTCTATAGTGTAAAAATTAAAGATGCGGCAACAAATAATGAGTTTTATATGGATATTACCGGAAAAGGCGGATATCCAATTTGGGTTATGAATAATCGAGAAATTAAAGAACAGAAAATTAGTTTAAACGATGCAGGAAGTAAAGGTTTGACATTTTTAAAGGATCATAAGTTTAATAATATGGAGCTTTATGATAGCTCACAATATGATAATGTTGGAGTATTTACGTATGTAGTAAATGAGAATGGCGTACGAATTTATCCAGAAGCAATCCAAATGAAAATCGCCTTAGATGACGGTTCTATCGTTGGATTCTCCGCAAAAGAATATTTAGCGTCACATCAAAAACGAACAGTTCCATCAGCAAAACTAACTGCAGCAGAAGCAAGAAAGAAAATTAATCCAGATGTGAAAGTTATGGAAGAGCGTAAAGCTGTCGTAGTAAATGATTTGCATAACGAAGTACTTTGCTATGAATTTATAGGTACTTTAGGGAAAGATACGTACCAAATTTTCATCAATGCAAATAGCGGAGCAGAAGAAAAAGTGAAGAAAATGCAAGCTGTTGAAAAAATTTATGATTAAACTTTAATGGTAAAGTGGTGAGAATAATGAAGATTTTAATATATATGTTGATGGTTTGTTTTTTAATAACTGGATGCAGTATCGGAAAAAAGGATAATCCAAACGAAAAGCCCGAGCAAAAAAATGTTTCAATGAAAAATGTTAATTATACAAATAAGTCAAATAAGCCAAATGAAAAAGCAGCGGACCATTTAGCATCTTTAGCAGCAAGTGTGCCAGGTGTAAATGATGCGACAGCGGTAGTAGTTGGGAAATATGCAATCGTAGGAATTGATGTAAAAGCGAAACTAGATCGAACACGTGTGGAGTCCATAAAATACTCTGTTGCAGAAAGTTTAAAAAACGATCCTGATGGTGCTAATGCAGTCGTTATAGCAGATGTTGATACGTATGAACGACTGAAACAAATTGGAAAGCAAATTAAAAAAGGAAAAACAGGTGAAGGTATACTGGATGAGTTAGCAGCAATTGTTGGCCGAGTAATGCCACAAGTTCCAAATGATATGATTGAAAATAAAGAAACGAATCCAATTAAAGATAATGATAAACAATTACCAAAAGATGAAGAACAAGAACTGAGAAAAGAACAGGATGACCAATCAAATAATCACTTAAATAAGTAAAAGGAGCCTCGTACTACATTGTGCGAGGCTTATTTTACTTATCATTAAATATTCAGTTTATTTATAAGGGAATATATGGTTTAATTATGTATGGGAGGGACAACTGTTATGATGAAAAAAAGTGCATTTATATTATGTAGTTTATGCCTCAGTTTCAGTATGACAGCGTGTGAACAGACGAAAGAAGTGAAACAGCAAACAGCCACTTCTTCTACTGTGACGGAAATTCAGCAGAAAGAATCTGTAAATATAAACCATTTCGCGAAAATAAATGAAGGAATGACTTATGCGGAAGTGAAGGATTTAATAGGTTATGAAGGGGATTTACTCATAGAAGAAGGAGTAGAAGACTCTGCACAAATTAAACAAATTTTTGCTTGGAAGGGAAGCAGTCCTAAATCGATTGTTGAAATTACATTTCTAGATGGAAAAGTACATTCTAAATCACAACAAGGTTTAAGTTAAAAAGATAAAAAACGGGAGAGTTTAGCATGAACATACATACTGGGGAAATTCAATTAGTTCCATATAAAGAGCAATATAAAGAAATAATTCAATCATTTACTTTACCAAGTGAACAAGTTCAATTCACATCCGATCCAGGTGAATTACTGGAAAAAGCCAAAAGTGATCGCTCGAAAAATGTGATTGTAATTTTAGATTACACCGGTGTACCTGTAGGTGTTTTCGCATTGCAAACGGGAGATAGAGTACAGGAATTTACAAATAATGAGAATGCTTTACTTTTAACATCCTTTTCTATAAATCACAATCGTCAAAGGAAAGGATACGCTAAAAAGTCATTGTTATTATTATCAGAGTTTGTAAAACACTATTTCCCAATAAAAAATGAAGTTGTACTTGCTGTGAATGAAAGGAATATTCCAGCACAAAATTTATATGAAAAAGTTGGCTTTCAAGATAAAGGTTTTAGAAGAATGGGCCCCATTGGCCAACAAATCATCATGCATTTACCTATAATGAAATAATGAGATGAAAACTTGCTCTTGAATAATCATGTAGTAAGTTTTTTTGTTATAATAATTTTCGATGTAAAATATATGTGTATAAAATGAAATTGTTAAGTCCATTTAAATGTAAGGGGTAATGATATGACAATCTATATCGCACTATTAAGGGGAATTAATGTAGGTGGACATAAAGTAATCAAAATGGCTGATCTGAAAAAAGTGTTTGAATCAATAGGATTAAAACAAGTAAAAACATATATACAAAGCGGTAATATCGTGTTCGAATCTGTGGAAGATATAGACTTTCTAAAGGGACGAATACAATCTGAAATTAAAAATATTTTCGATTTTGATGTTCCAGTCATGCTAAGAACACATGATGAATTTATAAACATTATAAAAAAGTGTCCTTATGAAGTTAATGCATTGCTAGAGGGAGAAAGTCTACACGTTGCTTTCTTAGCAAATGAACTTTCTGAAAAAGAAAAGGATCAGTTGCTCATGCAAAAAAATGAGACTGAAGATTGTTATATACATGAAAAAGTTGTGTATTTGTTTTTCAAAAATAGCATTCGGAATTCTAAATTAATGAACCAGTTTCAAAAGTTACATACACCAGCTACAGTAAGAAATTGGCGAACTGTGAATAAATTAAAAGCGATAGTTGAGGGTATGTAAATATAAAAAGATGAGATTTTCTGTATTTAGAAAATCTCATCTTTTTATTCATATTGTTTTGCGACAATGAGTTCAATGATAGGATAAATAAAGAATGAAGAGCACAGGGCGATAAAAAGAGGAAGGTTTTTAACCCCATCTAAATTGGAGCCCATAGAAAACCCTTCAGAGAAGAGTAATATAAGGAACATTACAACTACGAGCGTAAAATATGCAATTTTAGAGCTTTTATATGTAATTTGTTGTCCCATTTCATCCTGACTTTCTTCTGATACACCGTGGGAATCTCCCCATGTAATATGATTGATAAGGTAGCTAAGTATTAAAGCGCTTGTGAAAATTGTTCCACTTAAAATCGCACCTTCAGCGATGTATTTATAAGCCCCGTGTATAAGCACTCCAAGTAATGATAAAACGATTGTTATTAAAATGAATTTTTTGCGATTCATATGAAAAATGGCACCTCCACTGTTGTAAAAAACTCTTTACAATTATAGTATAAAATTGGAAAAGTTTCATGTCAAATACTTTTTACATATAGAGCCGAGAATATGATATTTTGTTTTTATGATTAATAAAAAATTACATTACATTTGAATGTAAAAGAATGGGCTCGCATATATTTGGAAGGGATGTCAGATTAATTTAGGGGGTAGTTATGTCTATTCTATTAAAAGCTGGTGCTGATGCAGGAAATAACGGTTTGAAGTTAATGGTGAAAGGGCAAGAGCCTATTTTTATTCCGAGTATATATGCTTTATATATAGGAGAGCCTACAGGGTTGTTAGATGAGGGAGATGTTTCATTATCTGAATTAGAAAATCACATTGACGTGACCATTAGTTCTCCATCGTTAATGTTAAATAATGTGCGGTATATCGTTGGAGAAAAGGTCATTCAAGATCAATTAAAAGGTACTGAGGTTGAGAAGAAATCGAATAAGTCAACTGATGAGTTAATGGTTATTACGATTCTATCTGGTTTAGCCGTAAGTGCTATGCGTCAAAGTCCAACTTCTAGCCATATTAACATTCGATATGATTTATCTGTTGCTCTCCCTATGCAGCTTATTACACAAGAAATAGCTGCGGAAAATTCGAAACGTTATATGGGGAATCATAAGGTTGTGTTCCATTATCCAAACGGACGTGATGTTACAATTAATATTTCCATCGAATATTGCAAATGCTTACCTGAGGGTGCTTCTGGGACGTGGGGCATTGTGTATGATGAAGAAGGAAATGTTGTCAAACATAAAATAGAATGTGAACAAAATAAAGTGTCAGAAATTGATTTTGTTGATAAAACACTATTATCTTTTGATATTGGTGCAGGGACGACAGAAGAAGTCGTTTCACTTGGCGTAAACTTTAGACCGCAACTAAGTAAGGGGTTATCGTATGGTGTGAAAGAAACGTTACTACAAATTATTACGAGATGGAACCGGAAGTATCCAACAAAGACGATTGATAGTATTACAGAATTCAATCAAATTTATTTAAATGATAAACACCCTAGAAATGCATTATTAGTTGAGGAATCACAACCAGCACTATTAGGTTTAGCAGCGCGCGTTGCAACGGATATAATAAACAAAATTGATGATATGAAAGACGATCCATATGTATTTATTTATGGCGGGGGCGCAGTTATCATAAAAAATAGCCTGAAAATGATTTTAAAACAAAAAGGGCGTTTAACAAATGTAATCTTTGTAGATAATCCATTATTTACAAATGCACGTGGATTATTAGTCTACACTTGTTCACCAAAATATAGAGAGCATAAGCAAAAAGAGTTAGGATTTACAAACTTAACGATAAGTTAGTTGGTGGAAACATGCGATCTAGGCGATATAAACGTGGTGATCGAGTGAAAATCAATATTCATAAATCAGTATCACCTGAAATGCTTGCATGGCTGAATAAACAATCAAACCCAACCAATTTCTTTTTCTTTGCAGCGCAGCAACTCTTTAAACAAGTAGGAGATATTGATGTGTCAAAAGCTATACCAAGCAGCCATGTTTTCTCATTATACGTAGAGCCATCATCCTTATTAAAGGTTGAAGTTAATCCTTTTAAAAACGTACCACTAGAAGCAAATAAATCCACCGATAATATAAAAAAAAAATCATGGGAAGCTGTTGACCAATTAGATTGTCCGTTTTTTTAAACATAGAAAAATATAAGTATCGCCCATCACTATACATACGGATACAGTGATGGGCTTTTTTACATGTAACAAATAAAAGGGGCACAAATTGTGGCGTGCCCCTTTTATTCGTTATTTATCTATTATTTTAGCTGTATGTTCAGTAACAGCATGAATGATGTCTTCCCAGTCATCAGGATGATTTTCATGTCCTGCGCCTTCAAGTGTTAATAGAACTGAGTTAGGAATTTCATCAATAAGTGCGAGACCATGTTCAAAGGGGAGCGCGGTATCGTCTGTTCCATGAATGACTAATGTAGGTGCTTGTATGGAGTGAAGCACCCCTTCATATGCATCATCGCCTTGAAGTAAAGCGTGATTAAACATGCTTAATAAATTGTTAGCTCGTTTAATTTCTTGTTTCACTTGATTATAGACTCTTTTTTCATCAAAGATTCGTTTGGACACGCATAATAGACGGGACCCAGAAACTAAATATTCTGCTACAACTTTTTCGTTTGTCCAATCTAAATGTGTTCCATTTGCGTGATGTGTTAAAATTCTTTCATCCATCGGAGGTAAATCGCGCGTGTTATCGTCAGAGCCTATTATACTTGTAGCTAATAATGTTAACGATAAAATTCTTTCGGGATGTTTTACAGCAGCAATTTGAGCAATCATACCCCCTAAAGACATCCCAAATAGATGCGCTTGATCAATATGATAAGCATCAAGTACCCCAATTGCATCTTCAGCCATATTTGTAACTGTATAATTGGAAGTTCCAGGTTCATATGCGACAGAGCGTCCCACATCACGGTTATCAAAACGAATAACAAATTTCCCGCTATTCGCCAACTGTTCACAAAATTCTTCATCCCAATAAACCATTGAACACGTAGCACCCATAATTAATAAAATAGCTGGATTTTTAGGATTCCCAAAACTTTCTGTACACATATCAATCTCGTTTATTTTAAATATCTTTTCAGTCATAGAGTTCTCTCCATTTCTTTTGAATTTAATTAAAAATACAATTTTGAATGACTCTAAGGTGTGTGTAAGATTTTCTATGTTTCTTGCATAATTACCCCCAAAAATAAGTTTATGATAATGCAAGGCAAAAAATTTTGAGAAATATTTGTATGTTATTAAAATAAACACCAAGGAGGAGAGGAAATGAAAGCAATTGTTATAGATCAATATGGTAGTGTTGAAGAATTAAAAGAAAGACAAGTTTTAAAACCAGTTGTTAAGAATAATGAGGTATTAATACGTATTCTGGCGACATCCATTAATCCTGTTGATTGGAAAATAAGAAAAGGAGACTTACAAGAACAGCTGCATTTTTCATTTCCAATCATTTTAGGGCTAGATGTAGCAGGAGTTATTGAAGAAGTTGGGGAAGAGATAGAATGTTTCAAAATAGGAGATAAGGTGTATACGAAACCTGAAAATATAGGGCAGGGCTCTTATGCTGAATTCATTACAGTAAAATCGGATTTAGTATGCTATATGCCTACAAATCTGAGTTTTGAAGAGGCAGCTTCTATTCCTCTTGCAGGACTTACTGCATGGCAAAGTCTTGTAGATTACGCAAAAATAAAAGAACATGACCGAGTACTTATTCATGCTGGAGCTGGTGGAGTTGGAAGTTTGGCAATCCAAATCGCAAAATCATTTGGAGCTTTTGTTGCGACAACTGCGAGTAGTAAGAATGAAGAGTTTTTAAAGTCTTTAGGGGCAGATCTCGTTATTGATTATAAAAAAGATAAATTTGAAGAATTACTATCAGGTTTTGATATTGTATTAGATACAATAGGTGGGGAAGTACAAGAAAAAAGTTTTCAAATTTTAAAACCTGGTGGTGCATTAGTTTCGATTGTCCATGAACCAATTCAAAAAGTAAAAGAGATAAAATCAGGTTTTTTATGGCTAAAACCAAGCGGAAAACAATTAGAAGCATTATCAGATTTAGTTGTACATGGAAAAGTAAAACCAATTATAAATAAAGTTATGCCGCTTAGTGAAGAAGCGATTAGAGAAGCTCATATTTTGAGTGAAGGTCAGCATGTTAGAGGTAAAATTGTAATTAAAATGGAATGATTATGAAAATATTATTTATATGGTGAGTTTTATTTAATAAAAAGCAATTAGCACGCTTCAGAATTTAATACCCCAAAATATTTTGGGGTATTTGCTTTTATAGCATAAACTTTCGCATTGTATCATGTAATCTCTCTAATCCAATTATCATATCTTTTTCATTTAACATCGAATAGCTAATTCTTAAGTGATTATTATTTGTTTCGGGATTTAATAGACAAGCTGCTCCTGGTAAAAAAGAAACATCTACTTCATTTGCTTTTTGTAATAAGGTAAAGGGATCTATCGAATCAGGAAGAGTAATCCATAAATTAAAGCCGCCATTTGGTATTTCAAAGTGCATTTCTTTAAGTGGTGATAACATATCAATCGTTATATCACGTCTAATTTGTAAAGCCGTACGTAATTTTTCTAAATGGTTTTTCATACGTTCTGCACGTAAAAAGGGCAGAAGTGCTTTTTGTGTTAATAAAGGACTACCGATATCCATTGAACCTTTTACAGCATATAGCCATTCGAAAATAGGACCATTGGCAATAAGCGATGCGATACGTAGTCCTGGTGCTAACGTTTTACTAAATCCTTTTATATATAGTACGTGGCCGTTTGTATCAAAATTTTTGATAGGAGGGGGAACATTCGCACTCTCAAAATATATTTCACCGAAAGAATCATCTTCAATTATAAAAAACTTATATAGCTCTGCTAGCTCTATAAGTTCCATTCTCCGTTCTTTACTCATTATTGAACCTGTTGGGTTCTGGAAAGTCGGATTCGTATACAATAAAACGGGGTTTTTACTTTGACAAATATCATCGATTAAATCGGAGCGAACTCCATGATTATCAAGAGAAACAGGTATAATTTGAGCCCCTTTATTGATGAAAATATCAAGCGCAGCACTGTAACACGGACTTTCCACTAATACAATATCACCAGGTTTTAATAGTGTTTGAGCAATTAAATCAATTCCTTGTTGTGCTCCACTTGTAATTAATAACTGAGATGGATCTGTCACTAATTTTTGGTGTTCATTTAAGTAATTTGCTATTTCAACTCGCAGTTCATAATCTCCTTGAACTGGCCCATAAGTTGCTAGAATCATCTGGTCTTTATTAAGTATTTTATGCATTTCGTCTGCCAAGAATGGATTTGGCAATAAACGAGGATATAAAATTGCTTGTGAAAAATCGTAATATTTCCGGTGCTGATTCATTGCATATTGAGATCGCATAACATTAATCGTTTTCGTTTGTTGCCATTTATACGGAATTGGTTTGAAATCTTTCTTTACATGTTTATGTATATAAGCCCCTTTACCTTGTTCAATGCGTATATATTCTTTCTTTTCTAGCTGTTTATACGCCTTACGAACAGTTAATAGGCTAATCTGTAAATCTTCGGCCATAGAGCGTAAAGATGGAAGCGAGTCACCATGTGAAAGCATGCCATTTTGTACTCTTTCAACGATTTGCATATATATTTGCTTGTAATACGGTATGTTGGATTCTTTACGTAGTACAATCTTCATGGTTTCACCTTTTTCGTTTTTATTTAATTTAAGCGGAAAATATATATAGAATCAACTACTATTTTAGGCAACTGTTATATACATAAATACACTGTTATACACCATACCTTCTATACTCATGTTAAGAGTAAAAAGGAGGAAGAAAAATGGTCATTTTCAATTATATTTTAGTATGTATTATTTTCGGAACAACATTTTTAACAATAAAAATCGGAATTGAAGCAGGAGCGCCTCCATTATTTTCAGCAGGAATTCGTTTTTTATTAGCTGGATTAATCTTAATGATTATATTTAAGCTAAAGCGAAAAGAAATTATGCCACATATATTTTCAAAACGTATTATGTATGCTGGTTTTTGCTTAACGTTTATGACATTCGCTACATTGTACTGGGCGGAACAATATATTTCTTCAGGGTTATCTGCTGTGCTTTCTGCTACTGGACCGATGATGATTTTGTTATTACAAGCGAAGAGAAATAAGTCAAAACTACAAAAGGAGCAACTGCTAGCTTTAATTATTGCACTAATAGGCGTTGTTTTTGTTTCTTTACCAGGAATGCATCAAGAAGTAAGTTTCATATGGAGTCTCGCTTGTTTTGTATTAATAATAGGAGAATTTTTTTACGGAATAGGCTCTATTCGCTCAAAAGAAATACTTTCGGATTTACAAAGTGTATCACCATTTCTCATAAACGGTATTCAAATGTTTTATGGAGGAACTTTTCTAATAATCGTCTCCATCATAGTAGAACGACCTAATGTATCTGTATTGGCTTCATGGAGTGTACAGTGGCCCATTTTATATCTTATCTTTATCGGATCAATTGGTGGGCACGGATTATATTATTGGCTCTTATCAAAAACAAATCCTGTATTCCCGTCAACTTGGTTATATGTCTCTCCATTAATCGCTATAATTGTAGGATATATCATATTAGGGGAACCTTTAAACTCTACAATGGGAATAGGTGCTTGTTTCATTTTGGTTGGTGTATTTTTAGCTAATCGATCCACACTTCGTACTTATTTCAAACAAGGGAGATTATTTGAGAAGGAAATGTAGTTGTATAAAGAAGCCGCTCTGTATATAACAGGGCGGCTTTCATTTTATTCATGCTACCGATTGACTTTATTTATTGGAAAAGCGTAATATTAGTAAGCTATATGAAAGAAAACTGTAAGAAGAGGGGAGTTATTATGAAAATAAATTGGACTGAAGTAAAGGAAAAAATTCGACCGCAAATTTCAAAACCATCATATAAAACTTGGTTTACTAATACTACAGTTTATTTAGAGGATGATATATTAACAATTTATTGTCCAAATGAATTTGCACGTGACTGGTTAGAATCACACTATAAAGAATTAGTATTTAATACATTAAGAGAAATGTTTAATACGACATTTGAAATTCAGTTTGATCTATGTAATGGCGAACCATCTAAGTTGAATGATGTTCAAAAAGAAAGGCTTAATAGCTGGGATGAAGTAAAAAAAGCATTAAGACCCAAAATAGCAGAGAAAACATTTATGACATGGATTAGAAATACAAACGCTACGATAGAAGATAATAAATTAATAATTTTTTGTAAAGATGCGTTTCATCGTGATTTGCTTGAAGGGGAGTATAAAAATATAATTTCAAGTACCGTACAGAAACTTACTAATGAAGAATATCAAATTTGGTTTGAAATAAAATCAAATGCTACTTCAATAGCTCAGATTCATCATGTGCAAAATAATCAACTTACGTCGGAACAAGAGGAATCCAGTACAATTTGGAATAAAATAAAAGAAAAAATGCAATTAACAATTTCGAGACCATCATATGAAACATGGGTCAAAGAAACAACAGCCAGTATAAAAGAAATTTCATTGACCATTTATTTTGAAAATGAATTTCAACAAGAGTGGGTTAAAAAGTCTTATAAAGATTTAATTTCGCAAATAGCAAAGGAGTTAACTGGAAATACATATGAGCTTCAATTTGAATTAAAATCAAATACAAATGCACTAGGTAATGATGAAAAATCAAAATCAACTATTGAAGATATCACTTCTGAATTAGGGGAGCAGTTCAAAGTCTCCAATAACAGTTTAAAATATAAAGATGTAGACGAGAGCAATAAACGCATTCGAGCCTTAGAAGAAAAAATAAAGAACATGGAAAAAGTCATTGGTACATTAGTGGAAAAATTAGACGCAGTAGAATTAAAAACACAGTTGGAAAAATAACCAACTGTGTTTTTTACTTAATTCGCTTTTTTTATAAACCCTTTATAATGACGTTTTACAAGCTGACTTTCTAACGTTTTCATTGTTTCAAGTGCTACACCGACAATGATTAGTAAGCTTGTACCACCAATTTGTGCAGAAGGGGGTAATGTAGCAATTTTCGTAAATACAAGCGGTAAAATTGAAATTGCACCTAAGAAAATCGCGCCGATAAATGTTAAACGGTATAAAATTTTAGTTACATACTGTTCTGTTGATTTACCAGGACGGATACCAGGCACATACCCATTTTGCTTTTTCAAATTCTCTGCCATTTGTTCAGGATTTACTTGAATAAATGCGTAGAAGTATGTGAAAGCAACGATAAGACCGACATAAAGTGTCATTCCAATTGGATGTGCAAAATCAAGATTTGCAACTAACCATTTTGATACACTTGATTCAGGGAAGAGCTGCGCAATTGTACGCGGCGTCATTAAAAATGCAGAAGCAAAGATAACTGGTATAACGCCAGCACTATTTACTTTAAGCGGTAAATGAGTGTTTTTTGCTCCTTGATATTGATTGTTTCCTGAAACAGCTTTTGCATATTGGATCGGTATTTTACGTACAGCTTGTTGAATATAAATAACGCCAACAACTATAGCTAAAATTACGAGTCCAATTAAAACAATTTTTATAATGTGCATAAATAGCTGATCGCCAGCATTTTGGAATTGTTGTAAATAAATTTGATTTGCAACATTTGGAATCGCGGCAACGAGACCTGCGAAGATAATCATCGAAATACCATTACCTACTCCATTAGCGGTAATTTGTTCGCCTAACCAAAGTAAAAATGCAGTACCTGCAGTTAAAACCGTCGCAATAAATAAGTATGTAGTCCAGCTTTGATCTGTTATTAATTGTCCACCTGCTATATTATTAAAGCCATAAGACATCCCAATGGCTTGTATGAATGCGAGAATGATTGTAAAGTATCGAGTGAATTGAGCTGATTTCTTACGGCCCATTTCTCCTTGCTTTGCCCATTCCGAAAATTTAGGTATAACGTCCATTTGTAGTAATTGTACTATGATGGAAGCTGTAATATATGGTGTAATACCTACAGCAAAGATTGAGAAGTGTTGCAGTGCTCCTCCGCCAAAGACGTTTAGCATACCTAGAACGTTAGCTTGATCTTGTACTTTTAATACCTCTGCGTTAGTATGAGGAACTGGAATAAACGTGCCAATTCGAAAAACGATTAACATCGCTAGTGTAAAAAGGATTTTCCTTCTTATCTCAGCTACTCTCATGAAATTTGAAATCGTACGAAACATTATGTCGCCTCCTATATTTTTATCAGTTTAAAACTGATTATTCTATCCCGATGAAGTAACCACAAACCTCCTTCCGCATTAAATTCATTTGACAAATGGAATTTTATACATTTTGTAGTTTTCATGGATATAAAAATATAAGGTGTTTTTAGCGACCTATAAGCTTTTCGTAATCATTCAATACACATAATATATCGAATAAATTAACAAATGTACATACATACGCATGAAAAATGAATAAATAGGGTCATTTTTTACATTTATCCCACTTTAATGGGTAGTAAGATCCCCACCTCAAAATTCAGCGAAAGCAAAGAGGTTAGGTGGGGGATGGAGAAAACCCCCACTGATTAAAGTTTCACTTTATTTAATGATATATTGATAGGACATTATTATTCGGGATTGTTATACATGTTATAAAAATAAAGGTGGGCCATTATGATTTATAGCTAATATTCACTCAAATGTGTCAGCTAATAGTGTCTCCCAATCTTTAAAGGATAATTTATCAGTTTTATGTTTTAGTACATTAGGTACAACAATATGACAAATAAGTTCTAAGCTATTACCATCTGGGTCAATAAAATAAACAGATGCATTACCTTGATGTGGACGGACAAAGGGCTCAATAGATTCATTATTCCCAAACGGAACAGCTTTAATTTGAAGCGATTGTAACCAATTTAATGATTCTTTTAAATCCTCATATGAAACTCTAAATGCTATATGACGTAAAGAAGGATGATATTTTGTTTCGTATTCAGAGCCCGCCCATAACCCTAGCCAACTTTTCCCTTCCTCAATCCAAAAGAATGCTGTTGATTCATCGCTCCAGGCTAACTTCAAACCTAGTTTTTCATAAAATTCGATAGATTTTTGTAAATTACTCACTGGTAAATGCGCTTCGTATATTCCTTTAATCAATTAAAATCCTCCACCTTTTTATTTTCTTAAAATTAAGATATCGACTTAAAAAGAATTTAAAATCAAATAAAAGTATGAAAGTACATACTACTTTAGTAGCAGTAATCAATTATTTTTCAATTAATATTTATGTGATTAGAGAATTCTTTTTATTTTAGAAGGGATAAATATTAAAGAAAGCTAAATAAACAGTGTACATATTTATAAGGGAGAAGATGGAAATGAAAGTGACTATAAAAAAATTACCACCATTAAAAGTAGCCTATATAAGACGAACTGGTAGTTATTTTGAACCACAAGATCACTGGGGAAGGTTATTACAGTGGGCAAATGAAAATAAACTTTATTCACCGGAGCAATCATTTATCGGAATTTCATTAGATAATCCTGAACTTGTTGCAAGCCATATGTGCCGACATGATGCTTGCATAACCATACCTGAAAACTTTAAAAAAGAACAACATCAGGATGTACAATTTAAAAGTGTAGATGGAGGTCTATATGTTCTATACCAGTTCTATGATGAATCTCATAAATTAAGTGCAGCGTATCAATATATGTACGCAGAGTGGCTACTAAATAGTGAATATGCTGCAGATTATGATAGAGATAATTTAGAGTTTTGCTTAAATAATGTAGCGGAAGATCTAGAAGGAAATTTAAAGGTTGATTTATTTGTGCCAATTAAAAAAGTACCAATAAATATGAATGCAAATAAGTAGTATGTTTCTTTCTAGCATTATCTTAACTATATTTTTTTATTTGCTAATCAAACAGTAACGGAGGATACCGGTGTATTGGATGATGTATTTTTAAAAGGTTATTAGGTAGAGAACTCATTAAATAAACAATTAAATGAGACGAGCATATACTAATAAATGACACAATGCATAATTTATAATCGTATTTGAAGAGCACCTTAAAGTGCTCTTTTTTTATTGAAATTCATGCACATATATAAGTTGTTCTTTATTTGTATTATCGCCCTTACATTATGTAATTTTGCATAATGTTACATAAATTGTGTATTTTCCCTTTTTTTCGACAGAAACAGGAAGTATACTTTGTACAAGCTTTCTATTTCAAAATTATACGAGGTGAAAAAATGAAAAACAAAAAGACGTTAACTAAGGTAGCATTAACAACAGGTTTAGCTTTAACAGCAGTAGCACCATACGGAGTAGGTCATGCAGAGGAAACAGATCAACTACAAGTTCAAATTCAGGAGGACTCATTCCGTTCAGGCGAACTTACACAACCGTCACAAAAGGCACCAGAAAATGTAGTAAAAGATGCTCTTAAGGAGAAAACAGAACAAGCCCTTTCTTCAAAGCAAGTCAATGGAGAAACTGGAGTAGATTATAAAGTTCTTCAAAAACGTGATTCATATGATGGGACTACACTTGTACGTATACAGCAAACATATGAAGGAAAAGAAGTATATGGCCATCAATTAACTGCACACGTAGATAATGCCGGTGTAATTAAAAGTGTTTCAGGTGATAGCGCGCAAAATTTAAAACAAGAAGAATTGAAAAAGCCTATCAATCTATCAAAAGATGAAGCAAAACAATATATTTATTCGAAGTACGGGAACGATATCAATTTTATTTCGGAGCCAGAAGTTAAGGAAGTTATTTTTGTTAATGAAAATAATGGACAGGCTAGCAATGCATACCAGGTTACATTTGAAGCTGCAACACCAAAATATGTTTCCGGAACATATTTAGTAAATGCACAAAATGGTGATATGTTAAAAAATATGGTGCAAGAGTCTAACTTGAAAGCAAGCGAAAAACTAGTTGGAGCTTTAAAGAAAAGTAAAAAAAGCAGCCTTACATCATTAACAGGCACTGGAAAAGATGATTTAGGCATCTCTCGTTCATTTGGTATCTCTAAACAAAGTAATGGCAAATATGCACTTGCTGATTATACAAGAGGGCAAGGAATTGAAACGTATGATGTGAATTACAGAGATATTACTAAAGAAGAAAGCTATTATCCTGGTACATTAGCAACTAGTACTTCGACAACATTTAACGATTCAAAAGCAGTAAGTGCTCATTACTTAGCAACAAAAGTTTTTGATTTTTATAAAGATAAATACAATCGTAATAGCTTTGATAATAAAGGACAAAAGGTAGTTTCAGTTGTACATGCTTGGGATTCTGGAGATACGAATGATCCGAAAAATTGGCAGAATGCGTTAAGTGCTAATAATGGTAGTATGCTTGTATATGGAGATCCTATCGTAAAAGCATATGACGTAGCTGGGCATGAATTTACACATGCTGTTACATCTAGTGAATCTAATCTTGAATATTACGGTGAATCTGGTGCGATTAATGAGGCACTATCTGATATTATGGGAACATCTATTGAGAAATACGTAAATAATGGCAGCTTTAACTGGACAATGGGAGAACAAACTGGATCTGTCTTCCGTGATATGGAAAACCCAGCTTCTGTTCCATCTTCACTTGGAGTACCTTATCCAGATGATTACAGTGAATTTAATGATTTTAATGGATGGGATCAAGGTGGCGTTCATTTTAATTCAAGCATTATTAATAAAGTTGCGTATCTCATTGCAAAAGGCGGAACTCATAACGGAGTAACTGTTAAAGGAATTGGTGAAGATAAAATGTTTGATATCTTCTATTACGCAAATACAGATGAGTTAAACATGACTTCTAATTTCAAAGAATTGAGATCAGCATGTATTCGAGTAGCAACAAATAAATATGGTGCAAATACAGCTGAAGTTCAAGCGGTACAAAAGGCATTTGATGCAGCAAAAATTAAGTAAGTTAGAAATATAGTTATCATTCATATATTATTACATTACGAAAAACAGCTAATTTCATTTTAATGATATTAGCTGTTTTTTTACGTAGCAATGTATTAGTAAAAATACACTCAATAAGTAATAATTAGGAACTTTACCTTTAAGAAGCTACGACAAATATGTAAAGTTTATAGTGTTTAAAAACAGAAAATTAATAATATATTGACCTCTTAATGGGAAGTGCTATAAAATGAAAGCGATAACAAACGATTGCTTTAAAATAATTTCCCTGATCCTTTCGTATTTACAAATATATGACGACATAAACAAAATATTTTTTTAAACATTAATGCAAACGTTTTCGTATTAAAAGGATCATTGAAATACAGATTTGAAAATAGCAAACATGGGGGTGAAGTAAAAATAGATTTCTAGATTAATTTAAGTATTGGAATGTAGTACGGGCATAATAAATCGTTCGTACTATTTAAAGAAAGGGTGTATGTGGTGCAAATGATAAAAAGATTAATTAACAAATCAGTTTTATTACTTACTATAATTGTTATGTTCACATCTGTTTTCTCTATTCAAAGTGTAAAGGCAGTTTCAAATTCGAAAACAACTGAAGTTATCATTCATTACAAAGAGCAGCCTGGAAATACAAAAGACTGGAACCTTTGGATATGGGGAGAAAATGCAAATGGAAAATCATATGAATTTACTGGGGAAGATGAATTTGGAAAGTACGCAAAGATTAATATAGATGGTGACTATAATCGTGTAGGTTTTATCATTCGTACAAATGAGTGGGAAAAAGATGGTGGGGATCGTTGGATTGAAAATATAAAAGACGGTCGTGCTGAAGTATGGATTCTTTCTGGTGATGAAAAGGTATATAACTTTAAGCCTTCTTCGAAACTATCAATTCAAAAAGCAACTATTGATAGTTTCAATGAAATTACTGTAACGACTAATGTCCCATTTCATATTAAGGAACAGAAAATTGAAATTGAAGGCATTAAAATTAAGAATATTAGTCCTTATGATATAAACAGTGGAAATGTTACGAATAAGGTTAAAGTAATTACTGAGCAGAAAATTGATTTAAAACAGACATACAAAGTTAAAATTGAAAACTTAGCTGATACAAATGCTGAAATCGGTAAAGTCGTTCGTAGTGAGGAGTTTGATCATTCATTTTATTATGGTGGTAACGATCTAGGAAATATATATACACCACAACATACAAAGTTCCGTGTATGGGCTCCTACTGCGAGTGAAGCGAAATTAGTTACCTATAAAAAATGGAACGATAAAATAGGTACTGAAATAAACATGCAACAAGGTGAAAAGGGCACTTGGAAAGCAGAACTTAAAGGGAATCAAAAAGGTCTCTATTATACATATAAGGTGAAAATTGGTGATAAGTGGACGGAGGCAGTTGATCCGTATGCACGTGCTACTTCTGTAAATGGAGATAAAGGTGCGGTTGTTGATTTAGAAGAAACAAATCCGAAAAAATGGAACACTAACAAAAAGCCTAAATTAAAAAATCCAGAAGATGCTATTATTTATGAATTGCATGTACGTGATCTTTCTATTCAGCCCGAAAGTGGCATTAAACAGAAAGGAAAATATTTAGGTGTAACAGAAAAAGGAACAAGAGGGCCTGAAGGTGTGAAAACAGGACTAGGTCATATAAAAGATCTTGGTGTTACACACGTTCAGCTTTTACCGATATTTGATTATGCCTCAGTAAATGAAGAGAATGTAAACGAACCACAATATAACTGGGGATATGATCCGAAAAATTTCAACGTTCCAGAGGGATCCTACTCTACAAATCCATATGAGCCAACTGTTCGAATCAATGAATTAAAGCAAATGATTCAAACACTGCATGATAATAATCTTCGTGTTGTTATGGATGTAGTTTATAACCATATGTATAATGCTGCTGAATCTAATTTTCATAAGTTAGTTCCAGGTTATTATTATCGTTACAATGAAGACGGAACATTGGCAAATGGAACCGGTGTAGGAAATGATACTGCTTCAGAACGAAAAATGATGAGGAAATTTATGGTCGATTCTGTAACATACTGGGCAAAAGAATACAATTTAGACGGATTCCGTTTTGATTTAATGGGTATTCATGATTATGAAACGATGAATGAAATACGTAAAGCGGTTAATCAAATTGACCCTTCTATTATACTGCATGGAGAAGGTTGGGATTTAAATACACCTCTTGCAGCAGAATTGAAAGCAAATCAAAAAAATGCAGAGAAAATGAAAGGGATTGCTCATTTTAACGATAATATACGTGATGGATTGAAAGGTAGCGTATTTGAGGAGAAAGAAAATGGGTTTGTAAATGGAAAGGAAAACATGGAAGATCGTATAAAAAAAGGCATTACGGCAGGCATTGACTACGATACAAATTCGTCGACTTATCAAGATCCAGAGCAGGTGCTAACTTATGTGGAAGCACATGATAATCATACATTATGGGATAAACTTGAGTTGACTAATCCAAGTGACAGTGAAGAAGTACGAAAACAAATGCATAAATTATCTTCTTCGATTTTATTAACATCACAAGGTATTCCGTTCTTGCATGCGGGACAAGAGTTTATGCGCACGAAATATGGTGATCATAACAGTTACAAATCTCCTGATTCAATTAACCAGATGGATTGGCTGCGCCGAGCAACGTTTAATAATGAAGTAGATTATATGAAGGGTTTAATAGAATTACGCAAAAAGTATTCAGCTTTTCGAATGACATCTGCAGAGCAAATAAAAACACATGTATCATTTATTGATGCTCCGAAAAATACTGTAGCTTATACAATAGAGGGGAATAAAAATGAATACTTTACGGTGGCTCACAATGCAAATAGAGAAGCTATTGAAATAACACTTCCATCGAAAGGTCCTTGGAAAGTACTAGTAGACGGGAAGCAGGCGGGAAGTAAACCACTTTATGTTGTCCATGACAATAAAATTAAAGTTCCTGCATTAAGTTCATTAGTTTTAAAAACAGAGAAACCGA
Source organism: Bacillus tropicus (assembly GCF_001884035.1). Lineage (GTDB taxonomy): Bacteria > Bacillota > Bacilli > Bacillales > Bacillaceae_G > Bacillus_A > Bacillus_A tropicus. The sequence goes on along the minus strand of NZ_MACG01000051.1, from coordinate 258,090 downwards.
TTAAATAAATGCCAAAAGCGGAGTGAAGGTTGTTTTCGCTTCGCTTTTAAAGTTAAAACAATATAATTTCACATACTGTAATTATATTACAATTTAATAAAAAAAGAGAAGAACTTATCAAGGTTCTTCTCTTTTTTTATGTGTAATTATCGTTTCCGTAGTTGTAGATATAAGAGTTTGTTAATATAGCAAAAGGCAAGACGATGAACCTATTTACAAAGTGACGAAAAAATGACAAAACTGTAAGAATGTACGAATGTTTGTAAGGAAATTCGATGTTTTCCTTTTTCTTTTTTTATTAAAGTGAAAAAGAAGAAAGCGATGTCATAAGAAGTTTTTATTTCTAGATGAGTACAATAACCAAAACTATTCATGTAATGAAAGTATATGGCATTCAGTAAAACACTTTACTAAAAGGAGGGATTTGAAATGTCTTTTTCTCAATTCAATATTGATATTTTTCGAGCCATTAATGATTTAGGTAAACAATATTCATTCCTAAACCCAGCCATCGTATTTTTGGCAGAATATATGGTATATATGTTTGCTTTAATTATTTTAGCTTATTGGTTTACTGGGTCCAGAAAAAGTAGGATGATGGTTATTCAAGCGATGGTTGCTTTTGTAATTGCTGAGGCGATTGGAAAAATAGCAGGGGAATTTCATCTGAATTATCAGCCGTTTGCAGTATTGCCTGATGTTAATAAACTTGTCGACCACGCTGTAGATAATTCATTTCCTAGTGACCATACGATTCTCTTTTTTTCAATTTGTCTTTCGTTTTGGCTTGTTCGTAAAAAAACTGGATGGCTATGGCTTATACTTGCACTTTGTGTAGCGATCTCACGTATTTGGGTCGGGGTTCATTATCCTTTTGATATTGCAGTAGGGGCTTTAATAGGGTGTATTTCAGCGGTAATTTCATATTGGTTAGTACCGAAATTATCTTTTATTAGGCAATTACTTACTCAATATGAAAGAGTAGAGAAACAGGTTTTACCATCCAAAAACAAATCAAAGGGATTGTGAGTACAATCCTTTATCATCCTCATTACTATTCTTCACAAGCTGAATGGGCCGAGATATCAATACACTTATTTACATCTAAGAAGACGAAAAGGAATAGGTAGTACGTCTAGGTACTAAAACAGTTTATTAACTACTATTTAGATAACAATGAAGGCCATATCGCAAAACATTTAGTTAGCACCGAAGTTTATTTTTATCGTTTTTGGGGTAACTTATTTTCTTCAGTTGATGGACATGTGGGGTGACCCCCATATATAAATTTGGAACTTGGAACGATGTTAATTTTTTATATAGGATACCGTCATATTGACTAAAGGCGTTATCCTTTCCTATGATTTCTCAGAAAGAATAACGCCTTTTTCTTTTTAGGGGGATTTTGACTTATTAGCTTGATAGTGATGTGGTTCTCCCCCTTATAAAGGTTGCTAAAATCTTTCGAATTGCTCTAACTTGCACAATGCTTCCCGTTAATATAATACGCTGCTTCTGTGAAAACCGTAAATACAACCTCTACTTCTGGAAATCCAAAATCCATTACATATGTAGTAATGGCCTTGGCAAATCGATCACGAATTTCCTGTCCACGCTCGAACCATTTTACTTCAATAAGAGGAAACGCTTCTATTTCTTCTCCATTAAATACAAACGTAGAACTTGGTAGTTCCAACGTAAAATTATCCGTACCACACTCACAAATCTCTGCGAGCTCTTCTACTAATGGTTTGCTTATGTGTTTTAATTGTTCAGTAGTAATTCCACGAAACACAACATGCGGCATGTGAATCCCTCCGTTAGATAGCTTTATATTTGTTCACATCATAGCACAATTTATTTTACTGCACTAGAATCTATTGATACAATTCAATGACATTCTTAAGAATGGGGTCCCGTCCCGAAAATGCGGATTGAATTTTGAAATAAGTCATATGAGACATTCAAAAACGTTATTCCACGTTATATTAGCCTTGTCTCAATAGGCTTTACTCTATTGGAACGAACTAAAAAACATTGATACACAAAACTTTTTATCTTTAACTTTGTAAAGGCGCAAAATCCTGAGGCTACCCGATCACTATCAAGCTAAATTTTTTAGTACCTCCAGAACGAAATTATGTGTTACCTTGTAACAAAAAGTGCATTTTTTCATTTTGGGGTAATTCTGAATTCTTAAGTTGATGGATATGTGACGGTACCCCTATAAAGGCTAGTTTGCATCGTATGTGGTGAATTTTATAAATAGTGAAAACGAGTCCTACATAAATGGGACTCGTTTTCTTCAAACATTAACTTATTGGATATGCATTAGAACCAAGATAACGTTCTTTTATAATTTGCAGATGATGAAGCTCATGTCCAGCTATGATGTATGCTAATGCACGAACTGTAACTTCAGATTTGTTCGCATTTCCTCTTTGTAACCAATTGTCTTGATCTAAGCTTTTCAGTAAATGCACGGTAGATTGGCGAACAACTATTAAATTATCAAGAAGATCTTGCATAGATTGTTTATCAAAAGCAGCTTTAAGAACATACATATCATCGTTATAGCCTGGAAGTTCTGCTGTCTCGCCTCGAGCAATAGATAACAAACGATACGCCATAATACGTTCTGTATCTGCAATATGGCCGATTACTTCTTTTATACTCCATTTAGTAGGAGCATATCGGAAAAGTCCCTCACCATCAGAAATCTTCTTTAATAAAAGATTCGTTTCCTCTATTTGTTGTTCTAAAATATGTATGATATTTCCGTCTGATACTAAGTTAATATACGTTGCATAATAAGAGTTATATTCACTTGCCTTCGGTCTAATTTGCATTCAAATCATCCTTTATATTTAATCTTTAATTACAGCTTATCACAAAAGAGTTTCAAATTAATCCGAAAGTTCTAAATTGTAATTAAAAAAATCATCTATTACCTTAGTCAAAATCGTGTACTTTCACATCCATTAACAAACAGAAAAAGGATTTTTGATTGAACTCTTAGAATATCGTTCTATTAGGCGTTCTTTGATATGAATTGTTTTTTTGATTCCTTTTGATGAGAACTAAGAAATACAGAAAGGTTGTGAATTTATTTGATGGGTTATAAAGCTATGCTATTTGATTTAGATGATACGTTACTTAATAGGGATAAGGCAGTAGATAAATTGTTTTTATTTGTTTTAGAAAAGTGTTATGAGGATGTTAGTGATACAGTTAAAAACAATATGTTACAGAAATTCAAAGAATACGATAAAAAGGAATACGGCATGAGTGATAAAACGATAGTTTTAGAATCATTGTTTGATGAATTCCCGCCGAAGTATAGATTGCCACGCAATTATAACCAAGATTTTTGGAATAATAATTTCCCTAAATGTTTTTCAATAGACAAAAATACTATTCAATTCTTACATCATATAAAGAAGCACTTTAAAGTTGGAATAATAACAAATGGCTCAACTCAGAGGCAAAAGGCTAAAATAATTAACACGAATTTAAACAATTACTTTGATACGATCATTATTTCTGAAGAAGTAGGATTTAGTAAACCTGATAAACGTATATTTGAACTAGCATTAAATAAGCTTAATGTGCAACCAGAAGATGTATTATTTGTTGGGGATGACTTAGAAAAGGATATTGCTGGTCCTCAAAATGCAAATATAAAAGGTGTGTGGTTTAACCCTCAGAAAATCAAGAATACTACCAAAATACAACCATATGCCGAGATTAACACTTTGGATAGCTTGTTAAGTTATGTTACACCACAATATTTTTTTAACAAGTAAAATTAATTTCATTGACCGTATTAGTACTAAAAAATATATATTTACAATAAAAAATAGAGGCCATTTTAATAGCTGCGGCTAATTTAATCTATGATTAATACGAAGTTTTGTAAAACAATTTTACTCATACTGTGTAAATTATAAAGAGGTGGAACTATGGAAATAAAGAAAGTTGTAATTGGCGGAATAAATATTGCTCTTGTTAGAAGTGATACAGTAGTAATATCTGATGTTCAAACTGCGTTGGATCTTATGGCAACAGTTCAATATGAGGTGGATGCGAAACATATTGTTATAGACAAATCATTAATAAGTGAAAGTTTCTTTGATCTAAAAACACGTCTTGCGGGCGATATTCTTCAAAAGTTTATAAATTACAGAGTAAAGATTGCTATTGTTGGCGATTTCTCTATGTATACTAGTGAAAGCTTAAAGGACTTTATTTATGAATGTAATAAAAGTAAAGATATTTTTTACTTAGCAACTGAACAACAAGCAATTGAAAAACTAAGTACATTAAAGTAATAATACCCCAGTAAAATTCCCCTCTTTTTCACATCCCTTATTATTTATAACATATAAGAACTGATGTTTGTGTTAAACTAAGAAATGAATAAAGGGGGAGTTTTCTTGAACAGTTATAATGAGACGATACGAAATTTAAACAATATAATTTACAAACCTAACAATTTACTGATTACGAATGTAAAAGAAGAAAAGCAAAACGCAGAATATGCAGGATATTTATTTCACTTAAATAACAAAACCATCCGTTTTAGAAAATCCAAAATTACTCCTAATAAAATTGGTCAATTTGTTTCTTTTTGGGAGAAAGATGATAATATGCAAAATCAAGCATTTTCTTATGACGCTGCTACTGACTTATTAGTTATCACTTGTATAGATGATAATAAACTAGGACAATTTATCTTCCCTAAAGAGATTCTTCTTAAGGAAAAAATCTTGAGAACACAAAATCAAAAAGGCAAGATGGCTATGAGGATTTATCCGATCTGGGATACCCCTGTTAGCAACCAAGCTAAAAAGAGCCAAATGTGGCAGCTTCAGTATTTTGTTGATTTAGGCGATCATAATAATTTACCTATAGACAAACTATTACATTTGTATTCGTAGCTTCTTATGTTAAGTAATCTTGTTGGTTAGACTTTTTGTACCGGTACAGTTAAACGAAATGTACATTGTTTCAGTACCCCATCAAAATTACAATCAGCATATACTATTTTAACTTATACATTTTAAGGGGTGCTGACTATGACAAGTCTACAACATAAGCTTTTTACAAGATTGAATCTTGCAAAGCGTACTGAAGTGAGGTTTGAAGAATTAAATACGATTCTTTTTGCATTTGCACATACTATACCATTTGAGAATTTAGATGTTATAGCAAGTAACACGAATACAATTACTATGGAAAATTTACAGAATAAAATTTTAAGTACATCCCGCGGCGGACTTTGTTATGAATTAAATACTCTTTTGTACTACTTTTTAAAAGATTGTGGTTATGATGTACAACTCGCATTAGGTACCGTATATAAAAATGATATAAACACTTGGGCACTCGAGGATGGGCATATAACGATTATTCTAAATTATGATAACGTACGATACGTAATTGATGTAGGTATTGCTTCATTAGTACCTCTAGTCCCTGTGCCTTTTACTGGTGAGGCTGCTTCTTCTAAAAATGGTACGTATCGAGTGAGACGAAAAGATACGAGTAAAGGGAATTACGTTCTAGAAAGAAAAGATACGAACGGTGAGTGGAAAGTATGTCATGCTTTTTATAATCGTATCATTGATGAGGCAGTAGTGAATGATGTTCAAAAAAGAGTAGTAGAAGATGAGAAATCTATTTTCAATAAAGGACCAATTGCAGTGAAATTGACGGAATCTGGTCATGTCTCTTTAACCAATACTAGTTTCACTGAAATAGTTCATGGCGAAAAAGCGAAACGTGAAATTACAGAAGAGCAATATAGGGAGCTTTTAAATACTTTATTTGCTATTGAGTTATGATAAAACAAATAGCTAGCCGGTTCTTATGTAGAATCGGTTATTTTAATTTAAAACAACTATTAAAGTTTGATTTTCTTAATAGATATAATACACTAGAACAGTATGAAAAAGTATAAACAATGAATTTTGAATGTAAAGGAAGATCTTCATGTCAATTATCGATAAATTGAAACTTAATAAGTATACGAATATGGTTGTTATTAATGAACCAAGTGATTACGAAGTTTTTACAGGAAAAGAAACTGTATTTTCAAAAGAACACGATGCCATTTTTATTTTTGTAGAAACACTGGATGAAATGGTGAAACAAACGAATTATATTATTAGTAATAAAGAATTATTAATTGAAAAAGGATACATATTCTTCGCATATCCGAAAAAAGGTAATTCTCGCTACAGTACGTTTATTCACCGTGATGAGATGTTTCCAGCATTAAACGTTGGAGAAGATGGATATGTGGGAGAAAGCGATATTAAATTTGCGCGAATGGTAAGTATGGATGACATCTTTACTGTTGTAGGTTTAAAGCGTGAGAAGAAAAAAGCGACAAAAACGCCTGCAATGAGCCAATGTGTAGCTGATTATGCAGATCGAATTCAAGATGTTGAAGCTTTATTAGCTAATCATCCAAATGAACTTAAGTTTTATCAAAGTTTAACACCTGGATACAAAAAAGATTGGGCACGTAATCTGTTTTCTGTCAAACAAGAAAAAACACGTGAAAAACGTTTTGAAAAGATGATTGAGGTTCTATCACAAGGCTATAAAACAATTGATTTATTCCGCAAAAAGAAAAAATAAGATTAGGAAAGTCACAATGATGCAACAATTAATTGCGATGAGTACATTGAAAAAAGTATTCCTTCCATTATACTAAGGGATGTTCTTATATTTATATAATTAGTAAAAGAGAAAAGGTGTTTGAAATGAAATCGTATATTGTAGTTGGAGCGGGAATTTTAGGTGCGTCTACTGCTTACCATCTTGCTAAGGCTGGCGCGAACGTTACTATCGTGGATCGTCAACAAGTAGGTCAAGCAACAGATGCTGCAGCAGGTATTGTCTGTCCATGGCTTTCGCAACGTCGTAATAAAGCATGGTATAAAATTGTTAAAGGCGGCGCACGTTACTATTCTTCGTTAATTCAGCAATTAGAAGACGACGGTGAAACGGATACAGGTTACAACCGTGTAGGTGCAATTAGTTTACATACTGATGAGAAAAAACTAGATCAAATGGAAGAGCGAGCTTATAAACGCCGTGAAGATGCACCAGAGATTGGTGAAATTACGCGTTTATCAGCTGAAGAAACGAAAAAATTATTCCCGGCATTATCAGAAGAATATAGTTCTGTTCATATTAGTGGTGCTGCACGAGTAAATGGAAGATTATTACGCAACGCATTAATAAGCGCTGCGAAAAAACATGGCGCAACTTTTTTAAAAGGCGATGCAGTATTAGTCCGTGAAGGTAATCATATTACGGGTGTTAAAGTAAACGATGAAACAATTTTAGCAGAAAAAGTTATTGTAACCGCAGGCGCATGGGCGAACGAAATCTTAAACCCTTTAGGAATTAATTTTTTAGTTACGTTCCAAAAAGGACAAATTGTTCACCTACAAATGGAAAATATAGCAACAGAAAATATGCCAGTTGTTATGCCGCCAAATGATCAATACATTTTAACATTTGACAATGGCCATGTCGTAATTGGTGCAACACATGAGAATGATACTGGTTTCGATCATCGTGTAACGGCTGGTGGTTTAAATGAAGTTTTCCATAAAGCAATAACAGTTGCACCTGGCTTAGAAAATGCTACTATGCTTGAAACGAGAGTTGGATTCAGACCATTTACTCCAGGGTTCTTACCTGTAATTGGCCCACTTCCTAACTTTGAAGGTATTCTCGTTGCAAACGGATTAGGTGCCTCAGGTTTAACTGCAGGTCCATATTTAGGATCAGAACTTGCTAAGTTAGCGCTGGGACAACCAATTGAATTAGATTTAAATGATTATGACGTTGCAGGCGCAATTGAATAACATAAGATATAGAAAAAATACGCTAAGCAAATTCGATAGGAAATAAGCAGTTTTTTTCTCTGTTAAGAGTAAGACTGTTTATGAAAAATAAAATACTTTAAAAATAAAGAGCCGACACCATAAACCTGCATTATTAAGGTAAAATTGTGATGTTTGCTCTTTATTTATATTTATTTAAAGTTTATTTTCGAGAGGAGGTTAAGCAATGAGAGCACCGTATCAAGTATTGATATTTCCTTATATAAAAACTGACGATTCTATTCAATACGCGATTTTCAACCGATGTGATTATGGTTATTGGCAAGGGATAGCCGGTGGTGGTGAAGACGGTGAGATTCCTATTGAATCAGCAAAACGTGAAGCGTTTGAAGAGGCTGGTATTACAAGAGAATGTTCATATATACAATTAGATTCTGTGTCTTCACTACCAGTAGAGGATGTAGTTGGAGAATTCCTTTGGGGTGAAGAGGTTTATGTAATAAAAGAATTTTCTTTTGGAGTTAACGTCCCTACAAAAAACATCTCATTATCTAAAGAACACTTACATTATAAATGGTTATACTTTGAAGAAGCAGTAACGCTTTTGAAATGGGACAGTAACAAAACAGCATTGTGGGAATTAAACAAAAGACTATTAAAACAATAAAGTGAAACTTTAATCAGTGGGGGTTTTCTTCATCCCCCACTGATTATTAGTTGAACCAATCGGACTTTTATGGGCAGTTAATCCCTCACCTAACTTCTTTGCTTTTTCTGAATTTTGAGGTGGGGGGTCTTACTGCCCATTAAAGCGGGATAAAAGTGTTAGCTAACAACGATAGTAGCGGAACAAGAATTGAACACTACTAAAAATCAAACATGGATTTGATATGGTCAATGAACCAAGAGAACTTGCACTAAGAAAAGCTCTATACAGTTGCCTCTGAAAAAATGAAAATAGTTAGAAATATTTTTTGTTGTATGGTTTTTGGCTCTGAATAGCGGAATACATATTAAGTATTCAACAGTTCAAATAAAACGAGTCATCTTTTTATTTGAAGAAGAAAGATGACTCATTTTATGCTAAAATTCGCTTAGTGTATATTTTCGTTAAAATGTGGGTAGGCCCACTTTTAGCAAAACCGGAGTGGAAATGATGAGTATAAATAGTTTTGTGGGATTGATAAAGGATGAATTATTAAAAGAGGTAATCATAAGAAGTGAAGATGAATTCGAGCCTGTAGTAGTTAAAGATATTCCTAGACTTTGGAAGTGTTTAGGGAAAGGTAATTATGCCGCAGTATTCATGCACAGAGAATTCAAAGATTGGGTAGTGAAAGTTTACGCGCGCGAAGGAGAAGGAATTGAAAAAGAGTCAGAAGTATACCGCAGAATCGGAAACCATCCTTCTTATTCAAAGCTTATTTATAAAGGAGAAAATTTCATAGTATTGAAACGTTTAAAAGAAATTACCTTATACGATGCTATCCATAAGGGAATTAAAATTCCTAAGCAGGTGATTCTTGATATAAATAAAGCTTTAGAGTATGCAAGGAAACAAGGATTAACTCCTTGTGATGTTCACGGAAAAAATGTGATGATGGAAAAAGGAAGGGGATATGTAGTCGATGTATCTGATTTCTTAAAAACAAATGAAGATAGTAAGTGGAGAGATCTAGAAAAGGCATATTTTACATTTTATTTTCCTTTCATTTATAAATTGCCTTTCCCTGTTAAAATTCCGTATTTTATGTTAAACATCGTTAGACGTTCGTATAGAAAATATAAGAAGCTTAAAAAGAAATTCAAGTTGTAATACTTATAAGTGAACTGCTAGTAAACAAAAGGACCGTACATATTAGATATGTCTAGTATGTACGGTCCTAATCTTATATATACATATTTTTGTTAGTTATTTCACTATTAATTCCAAAACGGGATATTTTGAATAAATGAAACCATCAAAATAAGTGTTGATGCGGAACCAGCAGTTAATAACATTACTATTTTTCGTCCATTCTGTTCTTTTGAAGGTTTTATAAGCTCTGTAATCAATACAATCCATATTATTATAGAAACTATAGAAATAATATTTATAGACATATGTAATACATCCCTTCGTGTTTTTACATAAACATTTCTTTTTTATAAATTAAAAGCAGTTTAACAATAAAATATGTACAGCATTATAAATCAATATTTTCCTGTTAAACCACCTTTTTTAAATAGAAATAAGACTGATAAAATAATAACAACAGCCTTCAAACTGCCCCAATATGGATAAATAGCATGATCTGTTAGATTAGCATGCTGAAAAATGTTCTCTAATCCAAAAATCCCAATAATGACCGCTAAAAGAAAAGCAGCTTTTCCAATAGTTGTATTACGATAGAGGGTAAATAAATATAGTGCAAATATAAGCGGTAAGATGATTTGTAGTAAAAGTGTCATAAGTAGCCCTCCTAGTTTAGTTATAATTATATTATATACAAAATTGTAATAAAAAGGAATGCGACTTGTTTAATACTAATAAGGTTACTCTAATCATACTCTTCTATTAAAAAGAATAAAAAGGGGTGTAAAGTTAATTGACAAAAGTTAAGGTTCGTTTACGACCCATTGTTCATCACATAAATTTACCCACAGTAATAAAAACAGCTATTCTTCCAGGTGAATCGGCTGAAAGGCTATTTATTGCAACCCAATTAGGGGAGATTTTCTACATAGGAGATGGAGTCATAAAAACATTTTTAAATATTCGTCAACGGATTATAAAATTAGGCACATCTGAAGAAGGCGTGTCTAGTAGTGGCTATGATGAACGTGGATTGCTTGGACTAGCATTTCATCCACAATTTTATCAAAACGGTTTATTTTATCTTCATTATTCAGTCGCTGGAACCCAAGGACCAGGTGCACTTTCTGAACAATTTAAACCGAATCCTTGTGATCCGAAAACGTTAAACTTAAAGTGGACAAATAGAGATACGCAATATGATCATATCGATACAATCGAAGAATGGATTTTACAATCAAACGGTCAACCTGAAAAACGAAGAACATTACTTCATATAAAACGCCCATTTTTTAATCATAATGGAGTAAATACTTTAAATTTTTCTCCAGAAACGGGAAACCTTGTTTTTACAAATGGAGATGGTGGGTCGGGTTATGATCCGTTCAATTTAAGCCAAGATGATTTAGAAATAGCAGGTAAAATTATTGAAATCGATGTAAGTAAAAATACATTTATAAATAATCCTCCAGTAGTTACACGTTTTAATGAACTTCCTCTATCTATACAAGAAACACTTACAGTAATTGCGAAAGGTATTCGTAATATAACCGGTATTTCATTCCAAAGGTTTTATAATCAGTATATTAAATATGCAGGTAATGTCGGACAGGATATTGTAGAGTCTATTTTTTCATTTGCTCAATATAAACCAATACCAGTTACCGAACTTGTTCAAATGCATGTAATGAGACTCACTTCAAATCAAGATGGGTTTATTAATTTTGGGTGGAGAGGATGGGAAGGAGAATTACCTACTTCTTTTATACGGCACTGTACTGAGAATCCAACTTTAGATGAGAGAACAATGGCTTATTATAATGAAACAATAGAAACATCAGTGAAGCGAATTCAGCCACTCATTAGTTATTTTCATAAAGATCCAAGACCGGATAAGTTTGGAGGAACTTCACTAACAGGCGTTCAACCATATATGGGAACTGCAATCCCGAATTTACATGGTAGTGTTGTATTTACTGACCTTGCTAAGAAAGAAGAGTCCCGGCCACCAGTTAAAGGTGTTTTAGCATATACTAAAGCCAGTACAGACGGTAAACATGCTGACTTTCATGTTATTGAAACTGATTATGATTTTGGTACGCAAGCAGCTTATTATATGAGTTTAGGAACAAATTTGGATCAAACTAGGTTATATTTAGGAGTTTACGGTTCTATGAAAGTAACTGATTTTAACAAAGGTACCATTTTTGAAATTATCCCTTAAAACGATATACACTTGTAGTTTAATCATACAAGGAATTCCCTTTGTTTTAAAACGTACAAGTTCTCCCCCTAAAAGTCTTTATTGTATAGTAACTCATTACAAGTAGAGAGCAGCTCATAAACCACTAGTGTATGAATAAGATAGAAAGTGATGAATTAGATATCTTTAGGGGGGATTTTGATGAATCGGTTTGTACGTTATTGGTGTCAACTTATGATAGAGAATGATGTGAACTTTGTTCCTAAAAGAAAATTGTCCCTAGCAAATAAGTTAGTCATAACAGCTTTAATGAGCGCTTTAGCCACCATGTTTCAAGCAGCAGGGAACTTAATTCCTGGTATAGGATTATTCATTAGCCCTTTTGCGACATTACCAATTTTTTTGGCTATTTGCTACTCTATTCGCGAGGGAGTACTTTCTTATCTTCTTACTATTCTCCTATTATTTATTATTGAGCCAAGTGAACTAATCGTTTTTCCTTTTACTACAGGTTTATTAGGTATAGCCTTAGGACTTTCCTTTATACAATTCAAGAGGAGAATTTGGGTTGTTTCCTTTTCTTCGATTTGTCTACTTATAGGAATTATGATTGTTCTAGATATTTTCCGTTTTCCAGTACTTGGTCCTACTATTCATACAACTATGGATATAAAAATTATTTTATCAATATTTATACTGAGCTTTCTATACTGCTGGATCTATGCAGGGCTTTGTAGAATATTGTTGAATAGAGTATATAGAGTATGGTTTTAACACTTGTATAGAATGGAGACTTAAAACATGTATAACGTTGCAATTAGGAGACCAAATTCGGATGATTTAGAGGAACTACACTTATTTTTCCGTATAGTTATTACGAATACATATAAAGACGAAGGATTATCACAACTATTGGATGACATAGAAAATGAAATTAACATGAAAAAGCAATATTTGAAAACCGATTTTGATAGTAATGGAGAAAAACGTTACTTTTTATTAGCAATTGATACAAATAACGATAAAATCATTGGAACAATTGAAGTTGGTCCAGCAAGTACGTTGATTAATAGTTGTACAGGCGGTGTACTTAAGGATTTGTATGAAATAGGAACTGTTTTTATACTGCCAGAGTATCAAAGAAAGGGTATCGGAAGTTTGCTACTAAACACAATGTTTCTTACGTTACTTAGCAGAGGAATAACAGAATTCTGTTTAGATAGTGGCTACAAAAAAGCACAAAGTATATGGACGAAGAAGTTTGGAGAGCCTAGTTATGTACTGAAAGATTATTGGGGAGAATCAAGTGATCATTTGATTTGGAAGAAGAGTTTACATGATACACCTATAATATTTGAATTATAAAATGAAATATGCCTATGAACGTAGCTTTTCTTACATATGTATGCTATTATTTATCTTTATAATAAAAGAGGACGTGAATGAACTTGATTAAAATTAGTATCCCTGAAGTTGATGTTACAATTACTGAACGTAAACAAGTTATTAAAGGAGACGAGCCAAGAATTACGCCAATTAATGGTTTTATCGATTTCCATTTGTTCCCTAGAGATAAAGGCGGCATTTTTATGTTTTACAATATTAATGACGAACTACTTTTCGTAGGTAAAGCTCGTAAAATTAGACAACGTATTAAGAAGCATTTCGAAGACAATGTTTCACCAATTAAAAATCACCGTGATGAAGTATACCGCATTGATGCATGTATCGTAGAAGATCCAACAGAAAGAGAAATTTACGAAACATATATCATTAATGAATACAAAGCAAAATATAACGTTGATAAAGTATTCTATAAATAAGTAATAAAAAAACAATCCTAGCACATATACTGGGATTGTTTTTTTATTATAGATTTAGTCCTCATATTTTTCTCCTTTTTTTAAATGATTAGCAACAATAAAACAGTATACACCTATACATATAAGTACAATTCCAATTATTTTATGTTTTCCTTCAAAGAAAGGAATATCAGAAATAACATTTGTCATACATAACCCTACAAACACAAGGATAGGTCCTACCCACAGTAATACATTGCCGAATTTCGTATGTTGCCACATAGTAAGCCTCCTCACCCCTTTTTACATATATATCCATAAATTAAGAGTAAATTCGTAGAGAAATATAGTTTTTTTCATATCGAAAATTTAACCTTCATATATTGGTACAAGCAAACAAGAAAGGGGCCCATCATGAATTGGTTAGAAGCTTTTATATTAGGGATCATACAAGGTTTAACAGAGTTTTTACCAATAAGTAGTACAGGTCATCTTTATTTAGGAAGGCATTTGTTTCAATTAGATGAAGCAGGATTGTTTTTAGATACGATGCTGCACATTGGGACTTTACTTGCAGTGTTTATTTATTACAAAAAAGAATTTATATATTTAATCAAAAATCCATTTTCAAAACTAATGCTACTACTTATTGTCGGAACGATACCCGCAGTTGTAATAGGCTTGTTATTTAAAGACTTTTTTGAGGATATTTCAAAAACAGGTATTACGATTGGTTGGGAGTTTTTAGTGACCGGATTCTTCCTCTACATGGCGGATAAACAAAAGAATGGTCGTAAAAAAATGGATGACATTACATATAAAGATGCATTTATCATCGGTTCATTTCAAGCAGCGGCTATTTTTCCGGCTATTTCTCGTTCTGGTATGACAATCGTCGCTGCATTATGGAGGAAGTTAGACCGCGAAACTGCTGCTTACTTTTCCTTTTTATTATCAACGCCAGCTATTGTCGGAGCTATCATTTTGCAATTTGTAGATGTTTTTCAAGGGAAAGCAGAATCTATTTCTAGTACATCTTTAATTGTCGGAACGTTATCAGCTGCGTTTTTTGGTTACATAGCCGTTTCATGGATGATTCAATATTTAAAAAATCATTCCTTAAAAGTATTCGCTTATTACGTATGGGGATTAGGTATCTTAATTTTAACGTTGCAATTTACTCATGTGTTTTAAGTATAATGATAAAGAAGTTAATTCGTTTAAGATCCTGTTTCATTCATACAAGGCAGGATCTCTTTTTATTAAGGGGGAAAACATGTTTAATAAGGCTATCGTTATTGGCGGAAGTATGGCAGGAAAACTTGCAGCAAAAGCATTATCAACTTCTTTTAAAGAAGTAATCATTTTAGAAGCTGGCGAAAGATGGGATGGGAAGTCTTCAAGAAAAAGAGTTCCACAAAGTAATCATCCTCATGTGTTATTAAAAGGCGGAGAAAACGCAATTGAGGAGTTGTTTCCTAACATTACGAGCGAATTAATAGAAGCAGGTAGTATCGTAAATAACTTTACTCGCGATTTAAAATGGCATCAATTTGGTTTATGGAAACAGCCATTCATAGGAGAAGTACATATGATTCAGCAAAGTAGGTTTTTGCTTGAATGGCATATTCAAAAACGAATACATCAAATTTCAAATATTACTATTAAATATGAAACATTTGTTAAAGGGTTATTGGTAGATGCAAAGCTTAACAAAGTGTGTGGAGTAAAAGTTAAATATTTAGAGACAGACACACAAGAAGAAGTTCATGCAGATCTTGTAGTTGATGCGAGTGGATTTGGCTCGAAAAGTATAGAGTGGCTACGAGAATACGAAATTGAAGTACAAGAAGAGAAAGTTCGTATTGATTTATTTTACGCAACGAAATTGTTCAAACTTAAAGAAAATGAGGAGTTAGACTGTTGTAATATGCTAATGTCTCCAAGTTTCCCTGACAATCCGCATGGTGTTCTTATTCAAACGATTGAGGATAATCGTTATTTTGTTACTTTCAGCGGGTATGCAAGTGAGAAAGCACCACAAACAGATGAGGAATTTTATAATTTTGCTGAAAATCTATCAATCTCCAATGTTACAGATTTCCTAAATAAAGCGGAGGCAATTTCAGATATCAAAACATACAAAATTCCGTATCAAGTACGTCGGCGATTTGATTTAGTGAATAATCTACCCGAAAGATTGTTAGTAGTTGGAGATGCACATTGTCGTTTTGATCCTGTTTTCGGGCAAGGTGTTTCAGTTGCAGCTATGGAAGCTCACCAATTGCAGTTACTTTTACAAAGGAGACAAAAGCTCGATCATGCATTTACACAGCAGTTTTATAAAGAGACCGCTCATATTATACAAACTCCTTGGGAAATGACAACAACGGAAATATCACGTCATCCACAGCTAAAAAGAGAATTAACAATAAAACAAAAATTTCAGCTATGGTATACGAAACGAATATATCAACTATCTGCAACTGATTCTGATGTTTATATTCGATTAGTAAAAGTGATGAATTTAATTCGTAGTCCATTTCATCTTTTTCATCCGAAAGTGCTACTTGCTGTGTTACTGAAACAAAAGAAATAGCAGGAAAATAGTTGATTAAAAAAGAATATATAGCAGTTAGTAGATATAGAAGGGGGAATCGAGATGAAAATATACATAGAACAATTAAAGAAACAAGATGCTAAGGATTTATTTACGTTTGAACTTACGAATAAATCTTTTTTTGAAACAATGGTACCAAATCGTGGCTCAAAATATTTTGAATTTGAATATTTCCAAAAACTACTAGACGATTTATTAATAGAACAAGCAGATGGAGATTCTTATTTTTATTTAATTCGTAATGAAGAAAAAGAAATTGTAGGACGAATTAATTTAGTAGATATAGATTCGGAGACTCGAATCAGTTCGTTAGGTTATCGGGTCGGAGAAAAGTTTACTAAAAAAGGAGTTGCAACAGCAGCCGTAAAATTAATTTTAGACGTAGCAAAAAATAATGAAATTAATGAGATTCATGCTAAAACAACTTCTAATAATCTTGCATCACAAATTGTACTAGAAAAAAGCGGATTTTCTTCTTATCAAAACGAAGCAGATACAACATCTGTACAATTTAATGGGGAACAGGTCAATTTTGTACATTATATTTGGAGAAATACTTCGCGCTTATAAGAAGGGGGACTTATTCATGAATGATTTACGTTATCCAATTGGGCAATTTACATACAAACGTCCTATAACGGAAGAAATGATAGATACATGGATTCAAGAAATTGAAGATTTACCTAATGAACTAACGAAGGCTATCAAAGATTTAGATCAGAAGCAGTTAGACACACCGTACCGCGTTGGTGGATGGACAGTTCGTCAAGTAGTCCATCACGTTGTTGACAGCCACATGAATAGCTACATACGTTTTAAATTAGCGCTAACAGAAAAGAATCCAACGATTAAACCATATAAAGAAGAGAAATGGGCAGAATTACCTGATTCTAAATTGCCAGTAGATGTTTCACTAGTAATGTTAGAGTCATTACATAAAAGATGGGTTAACCTTTTATATTCTTTAGAACTTGAAGATTTAGAAAAGACATTTAACCATCCAGAGACTGGTGAAACAAAACTTGCTGTTGCAATTGGACTATATGCATGGCACGGACGTCATCATACAGCTCATATAACTTCATTAAGAAAGCGACTAAATTGGTAACATGGAGATTACATTAGAGAAGGCGACAGAAAGTGATTCAACAGATTTATTTCAAATGCAAATAGACTCATTTAGCCCTTTATTACATAAATATAAAGACTACAAAACAAACCCAGCAAATGAACCTATTGAAAAAACTATATTTAGAATAAATAATCCCAGCAGTGATTTTTATAAGATGATAATAGATTCGAAACTTGTTGGAGCGATATGTATATCCCAAAAAGAACTACCTTATAAATTTTGGATCAGTCCAATGTTTATTCATCCAATCTATCAAGGGAAAGGAATTGCTCAGAAGGTACTTATTTTAATTGAAGAGATGTTTCCAGAAGCACGAAGTTTTGAACTTGCTACGATTTTAGAAGAAGAAAGAAATTGTTTTCTATACGAGAAAATGGGGTATAAAAGAACAGAAGTAATAAAGAAATTAAATGATAAAACTACACTTAATTATTACAAAAAAGAAAGGTAAAGTGTTTAAAATACACTTTACCTTTTTATGTTATTTCAGATTAAATATACAAAAATGATGTATATTCTTCCAAAATAATCGGGTTAGTAATTTTATAAATGAATAAAAATACAAAAAGACGTTATTTTGTCGTATATGTTACTAACGCTTTTTGAATGCTTAAAACACTATCGTCACCTTTAAATTCTTTCGTAATTGGTGTACTCAAACTAGATACCCAAATTTTAAGTTCTGCATCTAAATCAAAATGCCCAGCTGTTTCAATGCTAAATTGTGTAATGCTTTTATAAGGGATAGAATGATACTCAGTTTTTTTACCTGATATTCCTTGTTTATCTACTAAAATAAGACGACGATTTGTAAATACGATTAAATCACGAATTAATTTATAAGCATGTTCAACTTTCTCATCGTCTAACATAATCTTCTCTAAATCACGTTCTACACTTTCTGTACTCGTATTTGATGCATTTCCTAAAATACCGCTAAATAAACCCATAGGAAATTCCTCCTCCATTATTTGTGGATTGTGTTACTTATATTGTACCATGCTCTTTACTAAGAAATTATGACATTACTTTAGTAGTTTCTGGTTATTGTTACAATTCATTTATGTTATCTAGTCATAAAATCTTGTGCTAATATGTAGTTAAGAAAAAAGAAGCAGAGGGATGTAGCATGAAGAATATCGGTTTAGTATTAGAAGGCGGAGGAATGAAAGGTTTATATACTGCAGGCGTACTCGAATATTTTATGGAAAAGAACTTATTTTTCCCTTATGTAGTTGGCGTATCCGCTGGAGCTTGTATGGGAGCAACTTATTTATCACGTCAAAAAGGGAGAAATAAAAAAGTAAATACAGAGTTAGTAGCAGATCATCGTTATATATCTTATCGAAATTTAATTCGAAAACGTGAATTATTCGGAATGGATTTTTTATTTGATGAAGTACCTAATAAAATTGTACCATTTGATTTTCAAGCTTTCTTAAACTCAAATGAACAGTTTGTTATAGGAACGACTGACTGCGAATCAGGACAAGCTGTTTATTATAATAAAGCAGAACATGGAAATGATATTTTAAAAATCATTCGTGCATCTAGCTCAGTGCCGTTTATAGCACCTACTGTAGAATATGATAATCGAAAATTGCTAGATGGAGGAATTATAGATCCTATACCAGTTTTAAAAGCTCAAACTGATGGTTATGAAAAGAACGTTGTAATTATGACAAAACCAGAAGGATATGAGAAACAGCGAAATAAATTTTCTGGACTAGCTAAAATTTTATATAGGAAATATCCGAATATCGCAGAATCTTTAGTAGAACATTATCGTTTTTATAATGAGACGATATCTTATATGAATCGAATAGAACAAAAAGACAACTTTTATATTATTCAGCCTAGCATACAGCTTCCAATAAGCGGAATAGAAAGAAGTAAAGAAAAGCTCGTTAATTTATATAATCTTGGCTATACAGATGCTCAATATCATTATGAAAACTTATTAAATTGGATAGAAAAATAAAGGGGTGGAAAGTTGAAGTTAGGAAAACGAATTATTTTTAAGGAATTGCAGAGAATGCATAGTCCACTTTATAAACCGTTTCCGAATTGTGACATTCGAAAAATACGAAAAGATTTTAATAATATGTTTAATGAAGATGATTGTATAAGCGCTGATTTAAATTATTATTGGATGCATACAGCAGGTACTTTAAGTTACGTACTTAATAACAATGAACAGGAGATTGTGTTTAATCAAATAAAGTGGCTAAGGAAATCGTTTTTTGAATGGTTTCCACAATATCGTTTTCTAGAAACAGAGATTATGAAGTATCCCATTTTGTATAGAGATTTCATAAATTATGAAAAGACTCGAAAGTTATTACTTTATTACCTTACTGATTAAAAACGTACAAGTGATGCTGCTTGTACGTTTTTTGTTCATAAAATATACAATATTTACAACTTATCCATGTAGGTATTTTAATGAGAAAAAAGAAGTACATATAGAATATGTGTGAGGGAGGAGATAGAAGTTTGTTAGTTGTTTTCCCTTTAAATTCATGTCCAACTCAAATATTTCGAGTAAAGTTCGCTTCTAAATGGTATTATCAAATATCAAGAAAACTAATTTAGAAACGAAGAAGGGACAGGTTTAATATGGAAAACGTACCAAATGTAGATAAAGTAGAATCAATAAAGTCTTTACAGTCAACAATCCGTAAACTTGAAAATGCACGATCTCAGATGACTCAAAAAGGTGCAAATACTACATTAGTGAAAAAAAGACTCAAAGCAGCTAGTATTGGCTTAGCTATGTTAGAAAGTATTTGGAATGAAGAAACCCATCATTACACGCAAGAGGATTTAGCAGACGCTCGAAATGTTCTAATTGGTTTGCTTCCATCAATTGAAAAGATTTATGTTAAGTCAAAGCTCGGGAGTCCTCAAAGAACTCTTTTAGAAAGAAGAATAAAATCATTGGAATTTTCTATTCAAGCAATTGATCATTTTTCTAATCAATAACTTCTCTAAACACATAACTTACGACTACCTTTATATAGGGATTCTAATGAAAAAACTACATATAGAATACTACAAAGGAGGAAGAGGGGTGACTTCAATAAATAGTCCTAAGTTAGAGAAGCTTAAAAATCAATTAAAGAATGGAAATAAAAAAGCTCTTTATACTTTTTTGCATGAAATAAAGTCAAATCACACGCCACTAATAGAACAATGCTCTGCAGATAATCAGTATAAGCTTATAACGTATATATGGTTAGGGGATCAAAATACTGAGAACGTTTATGTATTCGGTAGTTTTCCCGGTTGGGATTTGTCTGTAAATCAATTACAACGATTGTTACAGACAGATATTTGGTATGTTACGTTTAGGACAAATAAGAGTTTTATTTCAACTTATTATTTTACAGTAAATGATTTTTTCGAAAATGATTGGATAAAGCGTAGTGAACAGTACCAACTAAACCAATTCAATGAAAGTGTATTTGGAGAAGGTACCAATAAAGCGTCTGTGTTACAAATAGGTATAGAAGTGCAGTATAGCAGTCGTTTTCCTTCAAATCATTATCCATCTGGGAGAATTGAAACATATTCTTTTTATAGTTCGATTTTAAATAACACACGTAAAATTCATATTTATACGCCTCATGATTATTCTCACACTTCACATCTTCAAGAACTTCTCATTGTATTTGATGGGAATTCATTTATTCATAACCTTTCAATCGCAAAAACACTTAATTATTTAATTTACGAAAAAGAAATCCCATCGTGTATTGCTGTTGCTATAGATCCTGTTGATCGATTAGAAGAGCTAACTTATAACAATAAAATGAATGCATTTTTAACGAAGGAATTACTTCCATGGATTCAAACTAAATATCATGTGTATCAAAAAGCAAAACATACAACAATTGCCGGTTTCAGTCTTGGTGGCCTAGCAGCTTGTTATGCAGCACTTCAAAATCCACATATTTTCGGGAATGTGTTGTCAATGTCTGGATCTGTACATTGGAAAAAGGATGATTATGAAAATACAATTCCTTGGATTGAAAAGCAAATTTCATCAATAGGTGTTAATGCGACTCATCTCAATTCTTACATAGCAGTAGGTACACTTGAAAATGAACCTCTTTTAACAGCTAATAGACGACTAAATAAAGCTTTAGAAGAAAAGAGATACCAAACCACTTATGAAGAGTTCCAAGGCGGTCATGATAGCGTGTGGTGGCGAGAAAAGCTATTCGATGGATTAAGGGCATTGGAATTTACAAAAATCACACTAAAAAATAAAAAGGAGAGAGTATCTATGAATCAAGAAGAATTAGATAAAAAACTAAAAAAGCAAGAGATTTTAGCAAAAGATGAGAAAGTTTGGTCCTATACGTATGAGGATCATATTAGTTCTATCGTTAAAGAGGCAGAAAAGAAAGGGTCATTTGATCATTTACCTGGTAAAGGGAAACCTCTTAATCTTGATAAAGATCTTTCGTACAATCCTGAAAAGCAATTGTATAGAACGTTAAAGAACAATCATGTGTTACCCAGGTGGATTGAGCTTTCAAAGGAAATTGATAGTTTAAAAGAGAGACTAAAAGAACAAACAAATACGGCAAAAGCAACGGATTTAATTCGAACTATTAATAAAAAGGTTTTAGAACATAATCTTATTTGTCCACCAAGTGCGCAAAAAACGAGGGTGAAAACGGATTTTTAACAATTTTTAACGAAGCTATCTCTTGCTTTATAATTAAGTAAGGTATTTTCAATTCATTATGAAAGGGAGGCAAAAATGATGAAAAATACGTATCAACTTCAAATTCCGAAAGAACTAGAGCAGTATCGTAGTAGGTTAGAAGAAAGCGTGAAACCTTATATTAAAGTGTCTGGAACATTAGCAGAGACAACGCTTTTTGAAAGTAAATTTGGTGGTTATCCGTATTTACCTATAGATCAAGAGCATCCTAAAGACTCAAACGGACAACCTATGATGTTACTTGCGCAGTTAAACCTTAAAGAAATACCACACATTGAACATATGCCTCAACATGGAATGTTACAGTTTTTCATAAGTGCTGAAGAAGATCTTTTTGGAGCAGATTTTGATCATCCCACAAGTCAAAAAGACTTTCGAATTGTTTATCATTCTACAATCACAGCGGATTTAACTAAGGTTATTACTGATTTTAATTATTTAAACACTTTAGATTTAGAGAATTTTATCATACCCGAAGCAGCAAAACTGAATTTTGAATTAGCTTATCAACCAGTAACGCCAAGAGATTATCGATTTGAAATGATTTTTAGTGATAACGTTGATTGGGAAGAAATTATTGATGAAGAAAATGAAACAGAATTAGGCGAACTATATGATGATCTATGCGAAGATCAAGGGCATAAAATTGGGGGTTATCCGTTTTTCACACAGACAGATCCAAGAGAATGGGAAGAAAAATACCAACAACATGATATCTTATTGCTGCAAATCGATACAGATGATTCATTAAATATTATGTGGGGAGATTCTGGTGTTGCTAATTTCTTTATAAAAAAAGAGGATTTGTTAAATCTAGATTTTTCCAATGTTATTTATAATTGGGATTGCTACTAAAAAACACAAATGACATACTAAAAAGCTAAAAAATCTTCCTGAAGGTGAGGGAGATTTTTTTGTTAAAAATAAACGTTATGTTAACTAGAATCAAGAACGGTAAGTACAATAAAAGTCAAGCGTAAATGACAGAAATAACAACAAATAATCTAAAGTTATAAAACGTGTGTAAATAGCAATATAAATTTATTAAGTAAAATATAAAATGAATTTAATAATTTATTTTTTGATCGACATGAAATTTTTCTGTATAAAAAATTTCATGTCGATCAAAAATGATTTTAATTCGTCAAATCTTAATTAAAAATCAATTAAAATTTGCTGTGATAAATTTATAACTAAAAAAACGATAAAAACTGTATAAATGTGTTTAAATAAGATTTTATGTGAATCTCACTAAAAATCTCCATTTCGTCTCATTAAGTATAGTTTACTTGGTTTTTGATACCTGATATTGCTTTGCTTCTATAACTACCTATAATATATATTATGTTAACTAGGTAAAAGTAATAAACTTATTATATGTTAGTTTATATTGTTACGCTTCCCTTTTCATCGGATTCATTCTGTGTAATCGATTGTGTGCTTATTTGTTGTTGTTTTATGAGTTGTTGATGATAATGTCTCCAGATATAAATTATATTTAAGACAATAAAAATGCAATTCGTTTTAAATGAACACATTAAACGAATTGCATGGATATGATTCATAATAAGTTTTTAAAATTAGTTTGCTACAGCAATTGCTTTGATTTCAATTAAAAAGTTATCGTTAATTAACTTTCTAACTTCTACAGCTGAACTTGCTGGTGGATTTTTAGTATCAATGTATTGATCTCGTATATCTCTAACAGTGGCCATTTGAGAAATATCTGTTAAGAAAAATGTTAATTTTACTACATCATTAAATTGTAATTCTAAAGTATCTAATGCACTTTTAATGTTTTCGAATACTTGTCGCGTTTGTATAGCTATATCACCAACACCAACTATTTGACCATCGGTATTGATTGCTACTTGTCCAGATATGTAAATCGTTCGTTTAGCGTTACTAACTTCCACTACATGTGAGTATCCAAAAGTTGGTGGCATCGTTTCTGGATTGATAAATTTCTTTTGCATGGCTCTTCTCCTCTTTGAATATCTTATTTTCTTTATATTAGATTTTAAATTCAGATTATCCCTTATTTACTATAATAATTATTTACCGTTCAGCTGCTACATTTGTAAAAGTATATTAGCACTTTAATTTAAAGTTATTGATGGATTATGTACGTTTGATTTTTTTTGGTGCTTGTTATAATTACACCTTGTTTTATTAATTCTTCAGTTACTTTTGTATAGAAAAAGTGATACCACCAGATAAAAAACTCTTCATAAGTAATTTCTTTTGAGTATCTGCTGCTGGCAAAGTATTGTTTTAAAGGTTTATCGTTTTCGTTGAATAATAAGACTAAATCTTCACTGATTGTGTTTGCAATTTCGTTAAGCGTAGATAAGTCTGTTCTTTTCAACACCGGGATAACAGGTTGTGAATTTTGATATAAGCCTAATTTTTCGTAAACTACGTTTAAATGTAAGTCTTTTTGTCTATCTGCTGCTACGAAACCTTTTACTAATAGCTTTTTCTTATAATTAATATCAGTATTAGTGTTTTGAAAATATTCTTCAAATATTTCGTTGTTTGCTGTTATTAAATTTAATGTTGAATATCGAGAATTTCCATAAAGACCAATTTGAACTTCTCCTAAATCTAAATATGTATTACCATACATCCCGAAAGCCTCTATATCTGCTAGTTCTTGTTCTTGAATCGCATAATAATTTCGTTTCTTATTTCTTAAAGGTCGTTTCTTTTTTAAATAGTTTTCTTCAATGTGATTTATTTGTCCAAAATAAGCCATATTATTTGACCACGTTTTAAAATAATTTTCTGTTATGTCATACTTTCTCTTCCAACTCCCTATAGCACGCCTTGGAACGTTGGTGTCTGTTAGAACCATACGAATATACCTTGCAGACACATTAGCAAGTGTAGCTATTTCTGAAGTACTCTTCCCTTCTGCATACAAATGAATAATTTCAGATTTTGATAGTTTACATTTTGAGTTCTTTTTTCTCTCTATTTGCACTTACGTCCTCTCCTTCCTTTTAATAATTAGAGACATATTTTCTTCTATAACATATAACGAAACGTACGTTCTTCGTTGCTTATAAGAAGAACTTTACAAAATTAAAACAAATTACATTTACTTCATATTCCTTTTATCTGCTGCTGTAGGATTTTTTTATATACACAAATAATGAATTTGACAAATTTATGAAATGTACTGCAATTACGGTGAAAGGTAAAATGATTTCGTTTAAACTACAAATAGCTACAATAACAACATACGTATATTGTTAAACGTAAAAAGGAGAACAAATGAAAAATAAATATACAAATCAAATTCATACTGATATGAGTTTTAAACCGAAAGATATTATAAGTGTAATGACGGATTACTTTAAAATGAAATCAAAGCTGCGTCCTATAAAGGATTTGCCTATCGTTTTATCAAATAAAGATAATGAACCATTAGAGAGTGTTACATGGTTTGGCCATTCTGCTTCTCTTTTGAAAATAGAAGGTAAAAAACTGTTATTAGACCCGATGTTTGGAGATGCCTCTTCCCCGTTTCCTCTGTTTAATAGTAAACGTTATAGCGGTACGTTTTCTTTAGAACGTGAAGACCTTCAAGAAATTGATGCGATTATCATTTCTCATAATCACTATGATCATTTAAATTATAAAAGTATTATGCAATTAAAAGATCGTGCAAAGCATTTCTATGTTCCGACCGGAGTTGCACAATATCTTATTAAATGGGGTGTTTCACCTAGTAAAATTAGTGAGCATAATTGGTGGGATGAAATTACGTTTGATAATATTAAGTTAGTTTGTGCCCCTGCAAGGCATTTCTCTGGACGAAGTATGACAGATAGAGATTGTTCGTTATGGTGTTCATGGCTTATTCTTGGTCAAGAGACTAAAATTTTCTTTAGTGG
Source organism: Bacillus tropicus (assembly GCF_001884035.1). Taxonomy (GTDB): domain Bacteria; phylum Bacillota; class Bacilli; order Bacillales; family Bacillaceae_G; genus Bacillus_A; species Bacillus_A tropicus. Next base: position 232,030 of record NZ_MACG01000051.1, on the reverse strand, counting down.
TGATAGCGGTTATGCCCCTCACTTCAAGGAAATTGGTGATAAATATGGTCCATTCGATCTTACATTGATGGAATGTGGGCAATATGATCCGAGGTGGTCTGCGATTCATATGTTGCCTGAAGAAACAGTACAAGCTCATATTGATGTACAAGGAGAATTACTTCTTCCGATTCATTGGGGTGCTTTTACATTAGCATTACATGAATGGAGTGACCCGATAGAGCGTGTTACGAAAGAAGCTAACCGTTTAGGAGTTAAAATTACAACGCCTCAAATTGGCGAATCTATTACGTTAAAATCTACGAACTATCCTTCAACAGCTTGGTGGAGAGAAATTTAATTATAAATAGAAAAAGAGCGAACTCTCTTATAAGGAATTCGCTCTTTTTCTATTTTTAAACTTATTTCACTATATTTGATTTCCCGCTATCTAAAATTCTTTGTGCTGGTACGCTGGACATTTCAATCACTGTATTCATACTCTTATCAGTTAGTTCAATGAGTTCGATTTCGTGATTGATTTTCTGTAAATCCCACACCATTCCATGGAACTCGTTATGCTGTCCACTTACCTTTACAATACTTTTCGTTTTATTTGAAGGCTGTATTTGAAGGTTTGTAAATTGGTTACCACTAATTTCATTTGGCGTTGTTACATTACTATCCATATAAATCATATTTACACAATCTTCGAGAGAGAAGTTCATAAAACGGTTGGCATTTATCCATGCATGTCCAGATTGTGGTTTCTTTGCTACCAATTTCACCCCAGTTTCCATTCCTACAACTTTTATATTTTCAAAATTAATAAATGAAATTTCATTTTCCTTTCCACCAGAATATAAAGAAATACCGGTACCTTTATTCGTTTCTGTCCAATTGATAATATTTATATCTTTTATTTGTGTTTTGTGCCAAGTGTTATAATACTTATTTTTTCCGTCTACATATATAACTTCAGAATTAAATGTAGGATCATCTATAGCTATATAAGCTCCTTCAATAGAAGCGCTTTTTTCTAATTCTAGAACTCTAAAATTACCTTCAACAACAAATTGTGTTCCATAACCAAATAATAACTTTACACCCTGTTTTACTACGATTGGTGACGTGATTTTATACTTCTTATCATCAAGAAATACTGTTTTAATTTTACTAGATTCTGCTTTATTAATAGCAGATTGTATTTTGTTTGAATCATTTTTACCTTTAAAGTCTTCTACATACACCTTATCATTTTTAGCTAAACCTTCTTTTTTGTTGTATTGATAAAAAGCAATAGTAATTAGAACGATACCTATAAGTAAAATACTTATTTTCTTCATCACACTCATCCTCATATAAATTTTCTCCTTAGCTACTCTTCGAATAATCTATGGCTTTTATATTTAGGTGATAATTATTTTGCTGTGTATGATAGATTAAGATTCTTACTTTTTATAATGGAATTATATTATCTATAGAGTTGTCCTGCTTAGCTAATTCTTCATTCCTATAATCTATTAATTTATGATTAGATAAAATAAAATTATGCTCTAATATTAATTCATTGTGGAGTACTTCAACTAAAAATTTAGGTATCATCTCTCCTACGCCGTAATTATAGTCACTTAGAATCCAAGAAATCTCTTTCCAATCTAGAATTCCTTCTGAGACTTTTTTTGGAGTGTGATATGTAAATTCATGAAGTAACTCTACTAAATAAACAAACATACCGCCAGAATATGAAGAATCCTCCCATTTAATAATGCCTTTAAATTGAATTTGGTCATACGTAACTTTTATATTAGTCTCTTCCTTTATTTCACGAATCGCATTTTCTAAAGGTGTTTCTCCCTTTTCTATCTTTCCTCCTACCCCATTCCATAATCCTTTTACAGGATCATATTCTCTATTTAACATAAGTATCTCTTCATTTCTTTTTATAAAACATAAAGTGTGCTTGTACATAATGTGATTCCTTCCTCCGTTTTTAATAAGCTCTTACTGGAGATATAAGATGGATTGCTGCAGAGTGTGTCCCTGCTTCAATTAATATCGGTCTCATAGAACCGCTGAAACTTAAAGTAACCGTTTCTTCTTTTATTGCCCTTAAAGCATCCAACATAAATCGTCCATCGAAAGATATATTGAATTGTTTTTCACCTTGAATTGCATCTATCTGTTGTGTCTCAGATATTTTTCCAATCTGAGAAGCATTAGAAGAAACTTTAATTGTAGATTCGTTTACAATTTCTAAGTTAACGTTGTTATTTGCCCATTCACTTGCTAATAAGCTTGATCGATCTACCCCTTGTAACATTCTTTGTCTATCTATGTTAATGACTGTTTGAAATTCATTTGGAATTAAACTAGATATATTAGGATATTTCCCTTCAATTAATCTTGAATATAATGTAGTTGTGCCGAATGTAAAAATAATGTGGCTTTCTGATAGATAAATAGAAACGAATTCTAAATTGCTGTTCATTAATTTTAAAAGTTCATTAATGGTTGCACTTGGTACAATACAATTCGCTTTCACATTAGTAGAAATTAATGTTTCACGTATAGCTAGTCTATGAGAGTCAGTTGCAGCACATATTAATTTGTTGTGGTCTAACTCGATATGTACGCCGGTAAGAACGGGTCTAGATTCATTTTTCGCTACTGCAAAGACTGTTTGTTTAAACGCATCAATCAATTGTTTTGTTTCTATTTGTATTTCTGCATGATCGTCTATTTGTGGTACGTTAGGAAATTCATTCGCTGGAAAGCCATTTAAGTTTAATGTGATTTCTTCTGATTGTATGGTAATTGTTTGCTCATTCTTACTTTTTATTACTATATCGCTTGGCATTTTCTTTATAATTTCAATGAAGTATTTTGCAGGTACAACAATTGTTCCTGCTTTTAAGGTAGTCGTAATTTGTTCGTCATCCATGGAACTAGGGATGAATTTTTCGATGAAAATATTTGAATTACTTGCGATTAAAGTAATTCCAGATTGATCTGCAGTTATTTTTATACCGGATAGTATAGGAATTATAGCTTTGGTAGATATTGCTTTACTTACTTCTGAAAGTGCTTGAGTGAAATGTTTATGATTAACGATAAACTCCATTTTTTCCCCGCCTTACATGAAATGATAGTTTTATGAAGATTGATGAATGATTGTTCCGTTAAAAAAGTAAGGTACTGTTTCTTTCCTTTGTAATATATTTAATAAGTGTTCTGGTATACGTAAATGCGGTTCTGCTCTATGTAATTCCATCCAAGTAATCTCTTCAATTTCTTTTGGCCTGGTTATATTTGTTTCCCCTCCGATTATTTCACCTAAAAAATTAAAGAATATTGCATGGTGTCCTCTCTCTTCGAAAAAAGCTTCGCTAATGTAACAAATACCATTTACAGTTATATGTAGACCGGTTTCTTCTTTCACTTCTCGAATGACTGCCTCCTCTAGCGTTTCTCCTAATTTAACTGCACCACCTGGTAGCGTGTAATAAGAACCATTCTTCCCTTTATTTTTTACCATTAAGATCTTTTCATTTGTTTTATCGTATAAAAGCGCATATGTAACATTTACTTTTTTCATCTAAGTCCACCTTCAATAACGAGAATTTTCTGTCTTTGTTACATTCTACCATTTAATCGTTTTAAAATATAAAAAAATTAATAGAGTATTTCATTTATCTATCCTTAGTAAAAGTAATAATTGATCCCCCTTCATTTCTAAATAAAAAGAACGTATTTTGAAAGTAATTATTCAACGTACGCTCTTTATGATTTGATTGATTCATTTTGGGATTCTATATATTTTCTAACCTTTTTTCCAAATAGTATCGATTATGCCCTTTAGGGTGATCTTCACTTACTCCAATTACTTTATATCCATGTTTTTTATAAAAAGCAGGTGCCTGAAAGCTAAAAGTATCTAAATTGATTAGGCTACACTCTTTTTCAATTGCAAATTCTTCAATAAGTTTTATTAACTTGGTTCCATAACCTTCGTGTCTATATTCTTCAGAAACCCACAAGAAATCAACATGTACGTGGTGCCAAAATGTAATTGCAGTTATTCCGCCAACTATTTCTTCATTTTCATTTTTCACTATAAAACTAATTTTTTCTGAAGGCTTTTTCTCTTCATCTGAAATATGTTTTTGATTATATTCAATTACTTTTTCTCTTATGTAATCACTATCTTCTTGGACCCATTGTTTTACTATTTTCATTTTAAATATCACGCTCCTTTTAAAGTATCTATTCAATTTAATAATCGTAATATCCTGTCTAACTTAATAGACGTAGAGAGCACTATTTCATTTCACTAATATAAAGAAAAGCCATACTACATTTTATCTGTATTATGGCTTTTTACGGCGCTTGATTCGTTTTAATCCAAGTTTCAACATATTAGTACAATAATTCAATTGTATTACTGCGAAAAAGAATGAACATTCCTAAACCAATTAGAACGATTGGAACGATAATATGACAATTTCTCTCAAGTACTTTAGCTAAAATAGGAGCTCTTAACAATGTGTAGCTAATAAAACACCATATTGCTATCATGCAAAAAAAGATAATTAATGTAACGAAATTTGCTTCCAAGGATTGACTAGTGAACATTGGTATATAAATTGAGATATTATCAGCTCCATTAGCTAATGTAATCGCAGCTACTTTAAATAATGAGCCAGAAGTGTTATCAATGACTTCATTACTTTTGTTAAAACGAAGCGAGAATAGTCCTTTAATCCCCATATAAATTGGCACGAATCCTAATAATCCGATCCACGATATAGGAATGAAAAAAGAGCTTAACGAACCCATAAATACTTAGAAAAATAATTACACTAAACCCCAAGTATTGTCCAATAACAATATAAAGTTCTTTTATCTTAGTTTTTCCCTGGAAAGTTCTATCTTCTTCCTTACATACTCCTGTCTTTACTTGTGAAAATAAAACAAGGAGTATAAAAATATCATCAATATTTGTTGAAGTAAATGCAATAAAAGAAGAAATTATGGTTGTAACCAAAATAAACCAACTACCTTTATAATAAAATAATGGTATATAAATGAAATGTATGCCTAATAACAAAGCGGGTTAACTATAGTTTTATAACAGCATTTTGATTCTTTTATAAAACAATATGGATATTCCACTTATCTGCTACTTGATTCGTTAATAAATAAAATACTTTATTGCTTCTCAAATCATTTCATTTTAAATTAAGTAAGTGTATCCTTCCTACACAATGACTAAAAAAGGAAAATCAAAAGTTTTGTAATATAAAAAGAGCCCTTTATGAGGACTCTTTTTAAACTTAAGCTACTTTTCGATATAAATGCTGTGTTTCTTTTTTCTTTTCTGCTTTTGGCGGACGGATTAATATCGATATAATAAAGGAAATAACGCTTAAAACACCGATTGTAATAAAGGTCGGTTGAAATCCACCAAGTAGTGCTCCAATGAATGATCCTGCAAGCGCACCGAATCCGAAACCTTGGTATACAATCCCATAATTTGTACTATGATTTTTCAATCCGAAGAAATCTCCAACAACGGCTGGGAATATAGTGATATTACCGCCAAAACAAAACGCAACACTTGCTACACAAGCGAAATAAATGCCGTAATTTAGTGGAATGAAACTTAGTGTAAAGACTGACAATCCAATAATAATAAACGTTGCAGAAACGATTTTCATTCGACCTATTTTATCTGATAACGTTCCAAGAACGATTCTACCTACTGTATTAAAAATTGCAATCATTGCAACGGCGTTAGCAGCAGTTGCTGCACTAAGCCCAACGAGTTGTACCCCAATGTCCTTTACCATACCGATTAAATATAGACCACCCATACACGATGTAAATAACATAAAAAACAAAAGATATACTTGTTTCGTTCGCATCATTTCACGTGGAGTATAGTCATTGTGTAATGTTTCAGTTACAGCATTACTTACAATTGCCTCACGTAAGAAGAACGATCCAATTAATACTAAAAGCAAAACGATAATGCCCCAATATAAAAAGGCTTGTGATACACCAAGGCTGTCGATAAGATTTCCGTTTATATATCTAAAGATTAAGCTGCCCATTCCATATGCTGATACAGATATACCTGAAATAAGCCCTTTTCGATTCGGAAACCATTTAATTAAATTAGATAGTGATGTGATATAAGCGGTCCCATCTGCATAACCAACTACGACTCCGGCTAATAAATATAGTAATGGTAAGGAAGAAACTTGCGAACTAAGTATTAAACCGAGTCCCAGAACAATCCCTGCAGTAGCGATAAGTTTACGAAGTCCTAATTTTTGCTGTAACTTTCCTGCAAATAAAGTTGAAAATGATAAAGAGAAGCTTGTAATGGAGAAAGTTATCGCAACAGCATTGAGGTTCCATCCAAACTTACTGACAAGGGGCTGATTAAATAAACTCCATGTATAAATTGTTCCAAGGCCAATTTGAACAATGATTGTACCTAGAACAATTAGTAACGGATTTATAGAAGTTTGTTTCATACTAACTGTCCCCTTCTTTTATCTTGACATGAATTTTCACAGTTAGTATAACCATCATAAAATGCAAGATACTGTACGGAAAATGGTAATTAAGTTCATATACACAAAAAGACACTTCATAAAGAAGTGTCTTTTGCAGGTTATATCAGATGTTTCTAAAGAAAGCTTTGTTAAGATAAGACATTTTCAAATGCTTATGTATATATGTTATCAAATAATTTCTTATATGTGATGCGACTTAAGACGTATTTTTCATTCATCATATAGTCGGATAAAAAATTAATATTCGATTTCGTCAAAATCCTTCGGCTGCGGTACAGTTTGCATATTAGCTGCATCTTTAGGATCGCTATAGATCGCATTTTGCTCTGTATTTACATCTTTTATATTTTGCTTTTTATTTTTGTTCACTTTATCTTTCACTTTCAATCACTCCTTTTTGTTATAGGAGTAATTATGCCCTATTACCGTTACGAAATGTATCAGCGACTAAATTACTAAATTCACGTAAATAATATAAATAATTATCACCGCCGTAGTTGTATCTTTTATTATACATTTTCGCAACAACTACATTATATTCAGGTATTACTAATATAGTTGGTCCCGTAATTCCTAATATTTGATACGAGCCTTTTTGTGGTAGCTCTTTATTTGCATATGTTGGACTCTGCAAACTCGTAGCGATTTTTATAACTTCTTTTGGAACAATTTGTTTATCATCTATCATACCTTGATTTAAATGAAGATTGCCCCACTGCGCAAATTCTTTAGCTGAGACAAATAGATTTTTTTCAGTACCGTCATCTACTGTACCAATTTCACTAATCGCGTCTTCATTTGGATTATTAACAACGTCAACTAAATTTTCATCTTGCTGAACTCTCCAATCGGTTCCTTGAAAATTAGCAGGTCTAAACACACGCTTTCTTAACAATTCAGGAAAACTTTTGTTATATAGCTGATAAATAAGATGTGTCATCATTCTTACATTAATATCTCTATACGCCCATGATTGTCCCGGTTCAAATTCACGAAAAATTGTCCCGTCATTCGTTTCTTCTAATCCGTGCGAATGTGTTACTAAATGTCTTATCGTCGTTTTACCGAGCAATACAGAATCAAAGTCTTTAAAATATTTTACCGCTTCATCATCAATAGAGTTTATTTTCCCCTCGTAAAGCGCATACGCTATCATTAATCCTAAATAACTTTTTCTCGCAGAAGCAACATTAAATTGTGAAGATGCTGTTACTTTCTTACTTGTAGATGTATTTGAGTGATAGCCACTATAATGCTCCATTACAATTTTGTTATCTTTCATTATGCAAAGCGCTGCTGCAGAGCTATGGTTTCTTTCTTTGATATTCTCTACCCAAGCAATCAACTTATCATATGTATACAAATACATCCCCCTCAATACGCATAAAAATTACAGCTAGAAAGAAAAGTGCAAAATAGTTTTCACACCTTTCTTTCAAGTAAATTAGCATTGATGTTCTATACTTAAATGATCCACCAGTTCCAGCAATTAAAGCAACTGAAACATCCAGCGCAACCTATGCATCCGCCGCAACGACCTGCACAACCACCACATCTGCCGCCACATCCGCCACAGCGTCCACCACAACCTCCGCATCCGCCGCAACGACGTGCATCGTCTTGAATGTAGTAGTATGGATATTGACTTTGTTGTTGATCCCAATACACAACATTACCAGTTTGATAATCATTAAGGTTCAATGATTGTAGTTCTTGTTGAAACTGATTCATTATGAAACCCTCCATTTATAAATATAAATTCCGTCCAAATATGAAAAGTAATATATTTTTGCAAACAAAGTAGAAACAAGACTATAGACTAAATGCGTACATCAACAAAATATGAACTTACACTAGGTGATGTACCTTGTTTTTTAGCCTATTTTCTTATTTTCCTTTTGGCGGACGGATTTACTATTGATAGAGGCGTTTAAAAATTGCTAATCCAACAATTTAGTATTTCATCACTTAATTTTCTTTCTAGTAACTCTTTAACTGAAGGTGCTGGCATGATTTTATAAGTATGTAAAGCATCTTGATTAAAATCAATCCAGTGAAATGCTAAATGAGATTCTTTAGATTTTGGTATGAAATCAATATGTAACTCTTGTGAATCTATCTCAAAAATATGATTGATTTCATGGTGAAGAACTTCTCGATCTTGCCATTGGTTTTCTATGACTCCTAAAAATTGTTTTATGCTACAATTTACTCCGAGTTCTTCTCTTATTTCTCTTATTAATGCATTCTCAGCCGATTCGCCAACTTCAACATGACCACCTGGTAAAAAATAATGATGGCCAATATATTCCGCCACTAACAATTTTTTATCCTTTACCATAACAGCTCGTACAATATGATGGAATTTACTTTTCAATTGATATTCCTCCTAGGTATTCAATTTATACTTGCTCAAAATAGTCATTTAATATCGGGATAATATAAATCATTGGTGTCTCATACGGATGAATTTTATTGATAACTTCAAGAGCATTTTTTACAAGTTCTCGTTTACACTTTATTTCAATTTTACATTCTTGCCCTTCACAAATCTGACCAATTTCCCCGTTAAAAGGTGATGCGCCTTTTAACGGTCTCCAGTATCCTTTCACAGAACTATAGGACAGACAATGATCATATTCTCCCGTTTTACAAGCACCAATTTTATTTAACTCATTCCTCAACATTTCATTGTATTCTTCAGGGATGAATACTTCAATTTTGACTTCAGTAAATTGCATAATTCATTTCACACCTTTGCTACATAATTATTAAACGAATAAGCGATATACTTGCTCGCCATCATAATCATGTCCCAATGACTGAAAACCATAACATTCATATAGTTTCTTTGCAGAGATATTATCTTTATGTACTGTTAATCTAATTTCTTTACAAGCCTTATATGTATTTTTTATTAAATAGATACTTTCCTGTAATGCCGCTTTTCCATAACCATTACCTTGCTGCTTTCGATCGATAATAAATCCGTTTATCCAATACATATCAGTTGTTTCTTTTACAACAGCATACATAACAAAACCAACCATATGGTTACCATCATATATCGCAAATGGCATGTACTCTACATTGTCACCATCTGGTTTTATACATACTTTAGCAAGCGAAACTGCTACGGATGGAACAAATTTCAACTGATTTTCTTTAACTTGTAGCTTTAATGCTTCTTCCCAATTCTCTCTCGTAACAACCTTTAACTGGATATTCAATATTGTAAGCTCCTTTATAAAGAGGATATATTTTAAATTCAACGTATTGAAATAATTCCCTTTTTCGCCAACAGCCTATAACATGATTTTTATAAAATCTTGAATAAATTTTTGTTCATCTATTTCTAATGCTATATGGGCTCCTTCAGATATAGAGCTAGGGCGAAAATCAGCAAATGTTTGTCCTTTCGTATCTCCGTATGTATCTACATTTACTGTACGGTGCGCAAATTCAAAAAAACTTGGGTTAACTAATCCACTTATAGCAACCACATCATGTAGCAAAGGACCTTCAATAGATGGAAAAGGAACTAGCGTATGCTAATTCCTTTCTTAAGTAACCATTCTCAATTTTAATTAATTATCGTATCCTTCATAAATTGCATCATTTATTTGATTTTGTGCCTTTTTATTATCAGGTATAGGTTTCCACCAATTTCCTGTAATAAATAACATAGTTAATAAATTATAACTATCACTAAAATAGCTTTCTCTCTTATTCTTCATCCAATCCCAACCGCTATTTACCCACTTTTGATTATTGCTATTTGTTATACTTGCAGCAATAAATGGCGAAACGAATACAGCAGTTGGATAACTACCAATATTGGATCCGTTTAATTGATAACCATCCACAATTTTAGAAGGATTTCCATTCGTTTTATTTTGAATCCATGAAGATACTTTATCAGAAATGACTTTACTTCGCTTCTCGCCGTACATCGCATAGTCCATTACAATTCTTAAAGGTACTCGACTAGCATTATAATAATATGCATTTGTATATTCTGACTCATTTAAGAAGTCTTTAGGTGCGGGTTGTGGTGGGTTTTTTACAACAAAATCTGAAATAAGTCCTGTATTTGGAGAGTACTTATTACTAAATTGCGTATAAACATCGTACAAATTATTAATAACAGTGAGCCAAGTTTTATCACCTGTAAATTCATAAAATGCTCTAAGGTGTGACATCATCCAATCAGATGGTCTCGTATCAAGTGAACTTTTAGAATCCCAATCTCCTAAATTTAGTCGGCTATTATTTGTAACATTACTAGCTTTAATACCTTTTGCAATCATGTCTTGTGCTTCTTTTAAATAATTAACTGCTCCATTTGATCCCCACTGCTTGTGAGCAAGAAGAAGAGAATACGCAATATCTAAATCCCCGTCAGTAGCAGAATCAAAATGACCTTGTGCTTTTTTACTATCTGCGACAACCCATCCCATTAAATTAGGATTTTGAGAGCTTTTAAAAGTTCTTGCTGTTTTAAATAAACCGTCATAGATTTTTTGAGCATTCGAATCATAACCAGCCATTAATACTGTAATTATCATCCCATACCCTTGACCTTCTGAAGTTCCAAGTGGCTTAAACCCATCCGCATCACCCGTAATCTCTCCTTTTACGTAATAACCACCAGGTAAAGAAGATAAATCATTTTTCAAATATTTCTTTTTCCAATTATCGTAGTAACTTCTTACAGAAGCATTTAAACTTTGCTGTGTCACATGATTCGGTTTTATAACACCTACATAATTAACTTGCTGGGGAAATGGTTTCATTTCCTTTGCAGCAGTTACTTGTTGATTAACTACAGGAATAGAATTTTGTATTGAATTGTCCGTTACATTTGCAGCGAAACTAGAATTAGAAAAACTAGCTAATCCGATTCCTACAATAGAAATACATGTGAAAATATTTCTTTTTCCATTCATTATGTTGTCAGCTCCTTTTAAAATGCTTACTACATAAAATGTAACATACAATATTTAACTGAAATACAAAATATTATATTTATCAACATAAGAAAGAAACTATATAAAAAAGTATCATAAAATCATTATTGAATTACATTATACGGATTGATTATTTGCTAAATTCCTATGTTTTTCTTTTCTTAATACTGGTAAATGAGCAATCACAATTCCAAGTATAGTAATCCCTCCGCCAATTATCGAAACTAAAGTTGGCACTTCTCCTAACCATATCCAAGCGACAAAACATGCAGTTATTGGCGTTAAATATAGAGAACTTGTTGCTTCAGAAGCACCAGCACGAGATATAATATAGGCCAATGCAATATATGGGAGTACTGTTGGAAAGACACCTAAATATATAACGCTCAAGTTAACTTCAAGAGGAGCTGCTAGTATTTCTTGATAAACACCGGGTAAGAAAATAAGCATACATACAGTACTAGACAATATTGTATATATGGTAAATGGTAAGAAGCCGTATTTTTTTAAGTAAGATGATTGAAAAACGAAAAATAAGCTTTCTGAAATCGCTGCTAATAATATAAATAATGCCCCACTATTTAATTGAATAGCATCTCCTTGACTAAATGATATGAAAGCAATTCCTATAAAACTAATTACACCACCGATCCAACCATTTAATTTCATTTTTTCATTCAAAAAAACAGAAGCAAGAATTGCCGTTACTATAGGTGTGACGGAAATAATTAAACTTGCAGATCCAGCATTTACTGTTTTTTCGCCGTAGTTTAATGCGATGTGATAAAAAGTGAATCCTAAAGCACCGAACATAAAAATTGCTGGAATATCCTTTAAATCTGGAAGCCGTAACTTATATATACAGGAAAACAAAAGAAGTATAAATGAAGCAATTAATAAACGTAGTAAAGTAAGATGCTCAGGCGTATAAGATTCAAGCCCCATACGGATTGCTGGAAAAGCAGATCCCCATATAAGAATCGTAAAAGCGTGAGCACATATAATGCGTAAATCCCATTTTTTATTATGCATGTTGTTTCTCCCTCCCTAATAAACCAACCATTTTCAAATTACCAATTATTTCTTTTCATCATATTTAATAGTTGATACAATGTCTTCAACCAGTTACTTATCGTAAAAACCAACCACTTAGCATTTCTAAAGTGAACGAGGGAGTTCTTTTATGACAATTAATAAAAAACTGCCTAAGTATCGGCAGATAGTAGATTATATGAAAGAAAAAATTGAAAACGGAGAATGGCCAATTGGAAGTAAGATCCCTAGTCAAAGGCAGTTAGCAAAATCATTTCAAGTAAATCGTAGCACTGTAATAACTGCACTAGATGAACTTATGGCTGATGGATTGATTCAAGGGAAAATTGGAGCAGGAACAATTGTAACGAATAATACATGGTCATTATTAGCAACAAATCCCCCGCCAGATTGGAGTGAATATGTAAAGGCCGGTATTCATAAACCAAGCAAGTTAATGGTACGAGAAATAAATGAAGCAGAAGCAAATAACGTACTTATCCATCTAAGTAAAGGTGAACTTGCTCCTCATCTTTTTCCGTTAAAAACGATGCAGTCCATTTTGAAAAAAGTAAGTGAGGAGTTAGACTATTTTGGATATGAGGAACAAAAAGGGTTTTATCCGTTACGTGAAGCAATAAGTAAATACGTAAAATCATTTGGAATACAAGCATCACCAAGTTCTATATTAATCGTCTCGGGTGCATTACAAGCATTGCAATTAATATCAATTGGTCTATTGCATAGAGAGTCAACCGTTTTACTCGAGCAGCCTTCTTACTTATATTCACTTCATGTGTTTCAATCAGCAAATATAAATCTAGCTGGTATATCTATGGATCATCATGGTATCTTACCTAACGAGTTATTAAAACGAATCAAATATAGTCAAAAGAAAAATATTTTATATTCTATCCCTTGTTTTCAAAATCCAACAGGGATATTAATGTCTCTAGAGCGAAGAAAAGAAATATTAAAAATATGTGAAAAGGAACAGCTACCTATTATTGAAGATGATATTTACCGCGAATTATGGATTGATGAACCACCTCCAGCTCCTTTAAAGTCGATAGATAAACATGGACATGTATTATATGTTGGTAGTCTCTCTAAAACACTAACTCCTGGTCTTAGAATTGGATGGATTATTGGACCAGACCCTGTAATTGATAGATTGTCAGATATAAAAATGCAAACAGACTATGGATCGAGTTCCTTATCTCAAAGAGTTGCTACTGAATGGATAAATAAAGGTTTTTATGAGGAACATGTTGCAAACGTAAGAATTCAACTAAAAGAACGAAGACAAATCATGATACGGGCTTTAAATGAGTATTGTGCAGATGTTGCAACGTGGGATATTCCTAGTGGTGGATTTTTTATATGGCTAAAGGTAGTACCTAGCATTCCGATTAAGAAATTATTTTCAGAGGCACTATCAAAAGGAGTTCTTTTAAACCCAGGACGTATTTATGAAGAAGAATCAGATCAGTACATACGTTTATCGTATGGATATGCTTCCCCTGAACAAATCACTAACGGGATTAAATTGTTAAGTGAATTAATTCGTAAGCTAATGGCATAACAAAAACTCCTCTTTTTCTATGTAGGAGTTTTTGTATATCTTATTTACCTGTACAGAGATAATAAAGTTGTTTAATTTACAATAACGTCATTTGAAAAATAATATAGTTGTTTAAAAACCCTTCTTCTACTAACGAGGCAGGTTAGTGGAAGAAATAGCAAGTGGTTTTAACTAGGAGAAGTGTCTTCTGTTTTTTAAATTAAGGGTATCGATAAATTAAGATTTATTTACTTAACATTGTACTTATTTTCAGACCGAGGCATCTAATCGGTGAGTATATACAAACCAAGTAATGCATGCTGTTAATATTGTTGACGAAATTAAAGCTGTAAGAACACTATATGTTTGCCAAATAAGTATCGTTGACCAATCGAAGGCAAAAAACATTATACACTGGGCAATCGTAGCGATTAGGAAAATAATTGTTACGATTGTTCTCTTTTTTGTCATTGGCTGCTGCTCATTCGTTTTCCTTTTTCTTAATCCTAAGAAAAATAACAGAACGGCTAATAGACAAAGAATAATTGTGGTAGACGACAAAATGATGTCCAAAAGCTGTGTGCCGCTTATCTCATATGACTGAGCTAGATTGCCGTTTAATATATTTTTAACTTTTAGTACCAGGTTTATATTGGTATTTGCGCCGTTGCTCAGTAAGCAGATGGCTGTTCTTTCATTTGGCAGTATGGCTACTTCGGTACTAAAATTTGGATTACCCCCAGTGTGTTCTATAAACGTTTGTTCGGCGTTTACCGACCAACCTGCCGCATAATACATATCATTGACAGCCGAAACAGACATATCACCCCTATGGGATTTTTCGATGGCCCTGTGAAATATTTCGGGTATGTCCTGCACGATACCCATCTGTATGCCCATCCAACGCGCCATATCTTTTGTATTAGAAATGATATAGCCGGCAGGTTTATTCCCAGCATAATCCGGAGCGTTAAATGGAGTTGTTATAAAAAAGGAAGAACGGTAGCCCTGTGCTAACTGTCCAGTGGCTTGAGCATCTTCTTTATAAACATACGTCTGGTGAAGACCTAAGGGTAGAAATACCTGTTCCTTCATAAAGTCTTCATAGCTTTGTCGTGATACAATCTCAATAACCAAACCCAATACGTCATAATTAACGGTTCCATAGTTATATTGTTCACCGGGAGAGAACGCCAATTCTGCATCTACCAGCGTTTCCACAGTCTTTTGCAACATATCAGGCGTATTACCTTGTGGAATATTTTGACTATGTCTAATATTTGTTAGGCCGCTGGTATGGTGAAGAAAGTTATTTAGTGTAAGGTTTTGCATATCAACAGGTTTACCTTGATACTTTAACGTAAACCAAGGTAAATATTTTTGGATAGGGTCAGTCATTGATAGCAGCCCTTGCTCTTCCAATAGCAAAATCCCCATACCAGTAAAAGCTTTACTCACCGAGGCCAACTCATAGAGTGTATTTTCACTTGCAGACAGTCCCTTTTCAAGATCTGCATACCCAGAAGAAAAGTAGAACACTTCACCATCAGCAAGTATTGAGAGTGACATTCCAGGCACACCTGACATACGACAGGCATCATCTAGCAATGCTTGTATTGCCACAGATTTCGAATCTGACAACGCATAACTTTGTGTTGCGAATCCTGAGAATAATATAAATATCGTTAATACAAAAACAATAGTCTTTTTCATACACTCTCCTTTCTGAAGAATTATAAGGGTATAAATAACTTATTTTTATAACTATAAACTAAATTCTGATTTATATTTCTATTTATCTATATAATATCAAATAATTGTGAAGAGTTACACTTAAACTAACGGGGGCGTTAGTTTAATAAAAAGTAAACAACTTTATTATTCACTTTTTAAGCATTACATAAGCAGATGGATATAATTTGAAACAACTTTAAAGAGCCTTGCTGCATATAGAATGTAGTAAGGCTCTTATCTTTTTTAATCAAAATTCAATAACTTTATTATCACTATACATTACCACAATCTCATTTCCTGTCCCAATAAAATAAGTTCGTCATAAGGATCTCCGTCAATATTTAATACTTGAGCAAAAGCAAGTTCTGTTTTTAAACCGTTCTCTTTTAAGCGAATAATTTCTTCTCTTATATGTGGATGCTGCATTAATAGCATGTGTTCTACTATCATATGTCTATACGCATTTTGGTTACGCACTGGCTTAGGTTGGGCAAATAATTCAAAATCAAAACCTTCAAATTTAAAATTCATCTTTATTGATTCGATATTTTTAATTTTTTTCTTTTTTATTTTGAATCCTTCATAAGAACCATATAAAGATCTCATTGCTTGTTCAAAAACATCAAAGTTATGTACTTCCATTACTATATCTAAGTCAGATTGAAGCGTATCAATTCTTATAGGTATAGTCCCGCAAAGAACGGGACTATACAAAGCTAAATCCTCCATTATGTTTAGTTTATTCAAAACATCATACACTTTTTGTTGCTTCTCATTCCCAGATTGTAAATATGTAATAGATGTAAACATGGAAGCCTCTCCTTCTTTTCACGTAATACGTGTCTCGCTAAGTTCAAGAAAAATTTGTCCGTTTATATTTGTTCTAGGAGTACCTTTATTTCAATATATTAAGGCGAATAAAGAATACGTTTCAACTTTTCTCCTATACTGCAATACTATAAAAATAAAAAAGGAGGAATTATTATGAGCATTTTCAACGTTCTTTTAACCATCCACATATTATTTGGAACAATATGCTTAATCACTGGTATTGTAGCGATGGTTGCTCAAAAGAAGAAAGGAAAACATACGGAATGGGGTGAAATATATCATGCATCCTATGTGGTCATAACCCTTACTGCAATTATATTATCCATTATAAACTGGGATAAAATCGCATATTTATTTTATGTAGCAATTTTCTCTTATGCTTTTGCGATTTACGGCTACCTTGCACGAAAAAAACGTTGGAAAAATTGGCTTCACCACCATATTAGAGGTATGTTAGGTTCTTATATCGGTGCCGTTACTGCACTATTAGTAAACGTAGGTATTCATATCCCCATAATTAATTTATTGCCGCCTATATGGTTTTGGTTTTTACCTACATTAATCGGTATTCCTCTCGTAGCCAGTGTATCAAAAAAATATAAAAAGCGTAGTTAAAATTCATTACATTTTCGTTACTTTCTAATTATTATTATGAAAAATCATACTCAATGTAATATTTTATTTATAAATTGAAGGTCGTATTGCTTTAAGTTAGTCATTTAGAGCTAAATAAAAAGAATCCAATATAAGTCTTGGATTCTTTTTTGGATTTCATTTCAATATCGGCTCTATGTATTCCATGATGTTACCACCTGGATCATGAACTATCTTTGTATACTTGCGGTACTTGTTTTATTGGTTCAGTGATAATTACACTATTATAGTTTAAGATTGTACTAACGAATGTAATCGATCCGGGTAATTCGTAAACATCCCGTCAACGCCCCATAAAAGTAACTTTTTCATATCTTTTTCATTATCTACAGTAAATGGATGAACTTCTAATCCGTGTTTCTTTATTTTCTTTACATAAGCTGAATCAATATATCTGTAGTTCATACCAAGACCTATGCAATATGTACTATACTTCTCTATCTCTGATTCAGTTAATTGAACTGCCTTTTTGTAAGATAGTAATTGGACTAGAGGTATATTAACATGTAAACTATGTAGCTTTTGCAGACTTTCTTCACTAAATGATTGAATAATAACTTTATCCTTTATTTCATAGTGATTGATAATTTCTAATAACTTTTCTTCCATTCCTGGATATTCATCAGGTGATTTGGTTTCAATATAATAGTTCGCGTTATGCCCAAACACTTCAATTACTTCTTCGAGTGTTGGAACTTTAGCATTTTCATATTCTTTCGTTGCTAAAGTTGGATGTTTTTCATTAAAAGAAGAACCTGCATTTAATTGCTTTAATTCTTCTAATGTATGTTCCTTAACTAGCCCCGTACCGTTTGTAGTACGATTTACTGTTTCATCATGCATAGCTACTAAATGTCCATCTTTTGTCATTTGAAGATCTATTTCTATATAATCGCCTTTTAATTGTTGTCCCAATTTATACGCAGCAATTGTATGTTCCGGTGCATACGCCGAAGCCCCTCTATGTGCAATGTTTTTTATGTAATTCGATTGATTAATAGCTTTTGTGTACTTAAGTTCATTTACTTTATGAAAAACAAAAGTACCTATTACTATAAAGATGCAAAGTATTGTAACGATATATATCTTTTTCATAATGATGTATTAACTCCTACATGAAAGTAGTTTAATTTGGATGATTTATTCAATTAAATGTCGATTTTCATAAACAGACATTTGTCCAACAGATTGGAAACCAGCCTTTTTATAAATATTAATCCCATCAGGTGAAGCCTGTAATACGCATTGAGCAACGTTTAATTCTTTTGCTTCTTGCAGCAAGTAATTAAACATAGTAGAGCCAAATCCTTTTCCTCTCATTCTTTCTTTCGTTGCTATATCATAAATACCAATACTATCTAGTGTACATACTAATGAACCAACCGATACGACTTCATCTTTATAAAACCCTAAGTACAGTTTCATATTTTCACTATTCCATAAATGGGCAGAAGCAGTTTGATTGTAGAATGCTTGTACATATTTCCCTTCCTCTGATGTACCAAATAGACTAGCTAACGCTTCTCCAAACTTTTTAATTTGTCCTGAAGAAGATGCTTTTTGTATCGTAAAACCTTCTGTCATGTTTATTGTTGGAAGTATTGTATGTAAGTTTGCTACCATCGCGATATTTTGTTCTGCTTCTTTTAATCCAAGCTTTATTAATTCATTCTTTATATTATCCTCTAGCTTCTCATCCCAAAACCAAACACTCATTGGATATTTCTTTTGATTAAAGTATGCTACCTCCTTATATAATTTCTCGATACCTTCTGTTACATTATTGTTTAGTAAAGTAATAATATTAAATGTATCTGCAGGTAAACCACAGTCGACAGCAATGTAATCCTTCGTTTCTTTCACATTCATACCCTGTGCCTGCCGCGCAATATATGAAGTTTTATATGTAAAATTATCTATTAGTAACTGTTTAAAATTCATTCATTTTGCTCCTTTCATAATATTTGTATTCGAATACTTCAGTATTAAATATAACATATAAGAAATGTACCTATTTCTATAAAAATATCTCTTTACATCACTCTTTGCGCCCTAAAAGAATAAAAAAACGATATAACGTTGTCGGAATGAAAAAAGTGGTATATAATAAATATTAACATTACTAGTAATTATTTTAGGTATTCCTAGAATAAAGGAGCGATACATATGAAAATTACTATTTATTTCGGAAGTCATGAAGATCAAGATGTTCGTACTATGGACTGTCATTTAGATGTAGAAGATACAGAAGAGGTTGTTTCTGTATCATAATATAAATAGTTGGGATAAATCCTCTTCCCTATAACGTTTAAGGCACCTTTTATAGGTGTCTTTTTTGTTGTTTTTTCGTCAAAAACCCTTTACTTTAGAGCGTTTTAATAGTAAAATATAAATATACGAACAAACGTTCTTTTTAAAATTTACTTGTACATGAAGGGATGATTTTTACAATGGTTCAAGCAAAGCGCAGAGGAAGAAAAAAGCAAACACCTATTATTTCAAATACAGGCTTTATCGGCTCTGTCTTTATTGATACATTGGAGTTACAAAAGAAATCCTATTATTTCGCTCGTAAAAAACTTCAAATTGTTCATCATGTACTAGATGGTCTCTCTGGAGCAACAAGCTCTCTATTTAAAGAACATAATATTTCAGCATACATGTCGTGTGTGTATTTACATAAACAAAAGAAAATCGGCTTTGTTCTTTCAACGAAACCATTTGAACAAAGTGACGGTGTTGCTTATTTCGTAAATTATTTAATCGAAAAGAATTTTTACGGAAATCATGATGAAGACGTAGAATATCAAGAAGTATTTAATACAGGTTTTATCGGTGTAGTATTCGCCGATTTATGTAGTATAGATCGT
This sequence comes from Bacillus tropicus, assembly GCF_001884035.1. Classification (GTDB taxonomy): domain Bacteria; phylum Bacillota; class Bacilli; order Bacillales; family Bacillaceae_G; genus Bacillus_A; species Bacillus_A tropicus. The sequence goes on along the minus strand of NZ_MACG01000051.1, from coordinate 211,809 downwards.
TTTAATTTCGAGTTTGAAATGGGTATGTTAACGAAATTAATGAAAGATATGATTATTCCGGTTAAAGAACTCTTTTTACGCCACAATGTACCGGCATACATTTCCACTTCTCATCTAGAGGAACAAAACAAATTAGGTTTTGTTCTATCTGTCAAACCATATGATGAACGTGCAGAAGCAGATTTATATTTTGAAGCGTATTTAAAAGAGCGCGGGTTATTTATTGGTGATGAAGAAGATGATATTGATAAGATTGTTATTAGAAAAACAGCTGAATTACGATAGATAAGCGCAGGATAATTATCCTGCGCTATTTCGATATTATTTAATTACGTTCAACACTATACCCTTTTGAATGAATTTCTAAATTCAATTTACTTGAGTAAGCCTGATTTAAAATAAGAAATACGATCCCTCCTCCAATTGGAAGTGTGTAGGCTGGAATATGATTTAATAATAGACCTGATAATGCCAGTGCTATCGGCTGCATCATTTTACCTAAACTTAATCCAATACTAAGCACTCTGCCCCTATATTCATCAGGAATCTCTTTTTGCATAAAATAAATTAAAGGGATATCGATTAATGCTATCGTTAGCCCTACAAAGAACATAATAGCGCAATACATAGTAACAAATATAATATTATTTACTTCAATACTTTTTAATAAAACAGGGATACCTGCAACTATCATAAAAATTGCTAGCATAAAACTTATTTTTTTTAATAGATAAGAATAAGAAAAACGATCAGTTATCTTTTTTACTAATATTGCACCAACTATCATACCTATTGGAAAAGTCCCTTGAATCAAACCAAATTGTTTAGAACTAAGGTTGAGAACTGTATTAATAATGTATGGCAATGGAACAGTTACAGCAAATCCAAGGAAAAAATTAAGTGAAATTAAAATACTAAACGTATTTTTTAGGCTTTCCCGCTCCATTAAGTAAGAGCATCCCTCCTTTATATCTTTAATAAAATTAATTTCCCTAATTGAACATTCCTCTTTTATGTATTGCTCACACAATTTAAAGTTTATAAACAATATGGATATAGCCGAAAGAATAAATGAAATACCGTTAATAATTATAAAAGTTTTCATATCAAAGACTGCAAAAACAAAGCCCCCTAACATAGGGCCTAGAATTAAAGATATAGAGTCGATAATTTTACTTATAGAGTTAAGACTCATAAGCCTCTCTTTAGAGACGATATTGGGTTTTGCAGCCTCTAAACCGATTCCAAAAAATGTTGTAAATACTGTAATAAGAAAGGTAGTAGTATAAATGATGAATAGGTTTAACCCATAATAGTTGCTTAATATATAAACAGTTATTAATAAGCATCCGCTTAGTACATCCATACAAACGACGAGTTTCTTTTTATCAAGCTTATCAGCAATTACTCCGGCAAATGGATTCATAACAATCATTGGAATCGTTCCTAAAATAAGCGTAATCGCGAAATTTAAAGCAGATCCGGTTATTTGTAATACATACAATCCTAATGCGAAACTATAAATAGAGCTACCGAATATTGATACTGTTTTTGCGATTGAATATAGACAAATATTTCTTAGTTCTTGGTTTCTTTTTTTATTTTCTATATGTAATCGTAAACTTCCCATAACATTTCCCCCACTTTTCTTTGTATTACATTAAGTGTAATTTCTTGGGTTAACCCAATATCAATATGTACGATTTGAAAAGTTTTAAGGAAAAATAAATAAAAGATGGAGTTAACCCCATCTTTTTCCGAAAAATGAATATGTATAAATTTCTTCTCCTTGAACAAAGAAATCCTCGTATTTTCCGCCCCGTTCCAAATAATTTGACGTTCGTTCATCAATAGATTGAAACTGTAGATTTTGGATTTCTTTCATTACTTTTGAAAGTGTAAAATTTGCTCGAAAGTTATTTATAATTTGGCTATTTGAGCTGAAATTTTTAAATAAAATAAATAAGCTTAATAAATAACAATTAGATTTAAAAAGTGGATTTAATTCGTGAAGTAAAAAATTCTCATGCTCAAAACTATAATTGCTCGTACCAGAGTGATCAATTACAATATCAACAGACTGATTTTGAATAGGGATGTTCAAAAAATCCGCACAGATAAAGAGAATATTTCTTCTCGGATTTCTTCTCGCTAATACATCTTTTAAAAATAATAGTTTATTGAAATCTCGATCCACTGCGATATATAGGCAATCTTCGGGTAGTTCTTCATAAATGTTCCTCAAAAAGAACCCGAGTCCTGATCCTATATCCAGTATTAATTTGTTATTTAAATCTAAACGTAGTAGTTTCTTTTTCGCCCATTCCCCTTCTCTATGCATATTTTCCAAATATGCATTATCAGTTTCATGAATATAATCTGAAATAGTATCTTCAAGTAAGGTCCGCTCATTTGCTTTAAATAATTCACTAGCAGTTATAATTCCTGATGTAATCATGTATTCTTCACCACAATTACAAATTAATTTTCCTTCAATAATTTGATTGTTAGTAATAATTCCATCTTGAAGAATTAATTTTTTGCTACACTTAGAACATATGAGTAAATGTAGTACACTTAAATCTATCCCTATAATTGAATTAGAAGTTTCATTTGTTAATAATAAATCCTGTAACACTTCCTTTAATTTATCCCGTTTATTCTCCAAAAGTTCTATTTCCTGTTGCATCTTGTCATATTTCAGTTTAAATAAAGATTGGTAAAAGGTATCTTTTTCGTAATTCATAGATTTTGCTAAATTTTTATAAAAAAATAGTTCTTTAATTTCATTCAAGCTAAATCCTAGATCTTTGTAATGTATTATAAGTTCTAAATCTGTTTGACAATACTCATCAAAAAAATAGTGGCCTCCCTTTTTTTCAGGAATAATAAGACTGAGATCCATGTAATGTCTAATTGTATCAATACTTATGTTATTTACTTCTCCAAACTTACCGATTTTCATAATATCCCTACCATTTAAATATTTTTTTATATAGATTTCTATTTTTACCTTTAAAAATCCTTTCCCCTTTTTTATCAACAGTATTTACGGAATAAACAAATGGTATTATTTATATTGTTGCGCCTAATAATATAACATGCAACTTTTTAGTTTTATGTATGTCGAATTATCAGTATTAGAATTATTAAACCTCAATAAATTTATTACTTTCTACTTAATGAAATGTACCTATAAACGGACATTATAGCATCGCTTTATTGAACTATTGGAGTAGGATTACTGTAGAAGGTTACATAGGGATAGCGTCAGGAAAATGCCGATTTACAACGATAAGGGAATTCCAAATCAAAATAGAGAAATTGAGCTTTTTAGTTATTTCATTTCTTTATTGAATTCATTAACTGGAAGAAGTATTCAGGTTTATGAGTCTTATTTAGGTTATACCATGAATGTAATGTATCTGGTGTAAATACATCTATTTTTTTCAGTACCTCCATTGCAAATTCCAGAGGAGCTATTCCTGATGCAGTAACTAAATTCGCATCAGATACCGCTAATCCCAACTCATAGAACTTTTCTCCTTTATAGTTAGGACATACCATTTTAGTATATTCTAAGTTATTACTTGTATGCTTTCTAGTATCCAAGTATCCCATATTCGCGAGGGCATCAGTTGCACCACAAATTGCAGCAACAATAGTGCCAAGCTTTAAAGCTTGGCCAATTCTTTCTAAGATAGGGTGATGAATTTCTTCACCCCAAGTAGTCCCTCCTGGTAAAATTAAAAGATCTTTACTCTCAAGAGTACATTCATCAAGGGAAATATCTGGTTTTATGCTCAGCCCTCCCATAGTAGTAATCATTTCTTTATTAGCTCCTACTGTAATTACTTTTAAAGGTGCTAAATCTTTTTTGAAATATCTTCCTGAGTTTAGTTCAGCAATTAAATATCCATATTCCCAGTCCGACATTGTATTAAACACATATAAAAAAGCTTTTTTTGTTTGCATCTAATAACACTCCAATCACAATTTATATAGCTATTATAATATAACTTCCCTGACAGTTAACGTCAGGGAAGTTATCATACTTGATGAAATTTTATTAATTCAGACAGAACTTCAATAATTCTATTCTTAAGACTTATTGGCTCAATAACTTTAATAGATTTATTGTACGGTAAAAGTAAATAAGGTACATATTTATGTATCATATCTTTTTCAAGAAGAAAAACTGCTTGATTTGAAGTCCGTTCTTGTAAATAATGTCCTAAAAACCAATGTTGGCAAATATCAGCCAATACATTTTTATCCCCATTAATAACCAAAGAAATAATACTTTCCTTATCTTCTATAGTTGGAAGAAGACTTTTTATAAAAAAGTCACTTGCTGAAAAATTGTCTGGCCGGTTAAACTTATTTTCGGTTTGTATTAAACTTTCAATTCGATCTACTCTAAAACTACGGATATCATTCCTAAGATGACAAAATCCAATTACATACCATTTATTATTCCAATAGATAATTCTGTATGGATCGACCAATCTATAATTTAATTGCTTTTCGCCACTTTTATGGTAAAGAATTTTTACTGAATACCCGTTAGCTACGGCCTGCTCCAACTCCTTCAAAAAAGTTTCTATAGAGAGTGAACTTAATCGACTTATTACTTCAAGACTAGTTAAATGTTGGTTTATCTTTGTTTCTTGCTCTTGATTTGAGTATTTACTTAGTTTTGAAATGGCCCTATTTAATGCTTCACCTCCATAATATCCGGCTTCTTCTGCAAAAACAGCAGCGTGAAATAGTGAAGTTTGCTCCTCAAAATCAAAGAAAAGAGGAGCCTCTACAAAATTGTTCAATAAAGTGTATCCACCGTTATGTCCTGGTTCTGAAATTATAGGTACACCACTAGTTGAAATTGTATCAATATAACGATACACAGTCCTTATATTTATTTCTAACTTTTCTGAAATTTGTTTCGCAGTAATTTTTTCACCTGAACGAAGCATCCATAGAATTGCTAGCATATTGTCAATTTTAGGCATATAATTTCACCTCTATATGAAACTTATTTTCTATTATATATTTCCGATTTTTGGTATAACTCATCAACTGTTCCTTTCCGTTAGCTTTCTATATAATAAGGCCTAGACACATTTGTAATTTCATAAGTTTTTATTTACAGTCATATCTCCCTCTTTATAAAGCTTTACTGCATAATTCATTCCTGCATGATTTTTATGGTACTTCTTTGACCGACCTTTAAACTTTCCTTCTTTCTTAGCTAGTTCAATTCCTTCACGCTATCGCATACGGATAAGATCACGTTCTAATTGGTTTACACCCGCCATAACAGTAATTAAGAATTGGCTGTAGGGATTATCTTCTGATAAATCTAGCCATGTTTCTTTTAAGGATATTAAATTTGCCTTTTTACCCCGTATATTATCGATTAATTCAAATAAATCTTTTGTACTACGAGTAATCCGAGTTAAGTCCGTAACATAAATGATGTCACCTTCTTGTATAACCTCTAACATTTTTTGAAGTTTCTTACAATCTTTTGTTGCTCCGGAAACTTTTTCTTCAAAATAATATCCATTCCGATTTCGTTCAGTTGCTGAAATGGCCTTGAAGAATTCTGGTTAATTGAACTGACACGTATAATAGCATAAATGGTACTACAAGCGTAACTAGTTTCTTTACTTTCATATTAACCTTTCCCCTTAAAACTAAAGAGTTTTATACCTATGCATACAAAAAGATACATCTTTTATATACTATTGGTTAAATTTGGATGAATATTATTTTATATTGAAAAAATAAATACGTCAAAATTATTTTAGGGAAATTATAAAAATCATATTATATATAGATTAGCAAGCTAATGAAAAAATGCCCTCCTAAAAACGAAAAACGTGTTTCTATCTGAGAATTTATAAAAAAGGATGACATTTTTATTTCTATTTGTATGTGTAATAAATTACACCTATTTCCTTGAGAATTTTAAAGATTCTCATCCCCAATACCTTACGAGTTATTGCTACAGATCTTGGTTTTGTACACAAAATCGATAGAAACCAAGAAAAAGATTTTATATCTTTTTATGTTTAGAGGCGTTAAAAAATCACTACACCTCCTTCATATACGTGTAATATACAGGGCTTTATAACTGGATATAGAACATAAAAAAGAGATGTTTATATTATTAATAAAATGATATACATAAGTGGAGGGTTAGAAAATGAAAATTGCAATAGTCTGTTTCGATAAGTTTACCGATATAGATGTTTTTCTACCATGGGATTTATTAAATCGTGTACGTTTAGTCGGTGGTATTTCTGATTGGGATGTCCAGCTTTTAGGAACGGAAGAAACTCATATATCTATGTCTGGCTTGCGTATTCCCATGACAGGAAGCATATCTGATATCCCTTTTGCCGACGCTGTAATATTTGCAAGTGGTAAAGGTGTAAAGGATTTATATAAAAATCAACAATATATTAATAGCATTCATGTAGATCCTCAAAGACAATTAATAGGATCTATGTGTTCTGGTTCACTACTATTAGGAGCTAAAAAATTACTAACTGGTAAAAAAGCTACTACATATCCCTCAGCAGTAGAACAACTTAAAGAATTTGGTGTAGACGTTATTGAGAAAAGTTTCGTAAACGAAGGAAATATCTCGACTGCTGCGGGGTGTTTTGCTGCTCAAGAACTATCAGCTTGGATTATAAGGACCCTACTTAATGAAGAAATGGTTGATATTGTACTAGAAACGGTTCAGCCAGTAGGAAAAGGTTTATATTTTTAATCTCAAATCAAGTCAAGAAATTGTGGTTGCTCCCCAAAAATGATAAAATAAGATTTTTGTTTCGAGTTAATACAAATTTCGTTCTAGAGTGCTATAAAACTTCAAATTGATGGTGGCGTGGTATGCACCATTTATAAATAAAAAAACCCGCGTATCATTCACGGGTTTTCTTCTTAATAACTAATTGCTATTGTACCTTCACCTGCATGAACCGCAAATGAAATTGGTAATGGATATAATTTGAAATCCATTTCAGGGAATGCTTGTCTAATATCTGAAATCCATTCTTCAGCTCCATCTTTATCGTTAGCATGGAACATGTGAAGTACTTTTGGCAATTCTTTTTCAAGTTCATTTTTAATGTATTCTCGGCATTTTTGGATTTTACGAACTTTCTTTTCAAGTAAAAGCTCTCCGCCTTTTACTTCTAATATTAAGTTGACACTTAATAAACTTCCAAGTAAAAATTGAACTCCCTTTACACGTCCACTTGCATAAAGGCCTTTTAAACTTTTCGGGAATACATGGAAAGGTCTTCTTTTTTCATCTACTAATGTTTTGTGTATATCTTGTAAAGTCATACCATCATTGTATAACGATTTCGCTTTTCTAATTAGTTCATCCATTGGATAACTTGTTGTTTCACTATCTAATACTGTTAATGGGAAACCTGCCATTTCTGCAGCTAACTTCATGTTTTGATAGGTTCCACTTACTTTTCCGCTAATAGCAACTGCAAATCCCTCTTCATATTCTTCTTTGCATTTCGAAAATAACTCTACCATTTCCCCTATGTTAGGCTGTGATGTAGTGACAGTTTTACCTTCGTTTAAAGCATTATAAACGCGCTCACGCACACCTTCTTCACAATCTTTGTACGACACACCATCAATAATAACTTCAATTGGAATAACAAAGTTATCTCCTTCTGTTGTAAAACTCGCAGTTGTACTATCAGTAATCCAAGCAACACGCTTCATGTTGTTCCTCCCTTAATTCAATTCCTCTTTTCTAATTTTTCTATATATTTATGTTATGAAAAGAGAATATCCCTGTAATAGTAACAGGACTTTATTGTTTTGGCTATAGTAGATAGATGATAAATGTGAATATTTCTTGTCTTTTTCACAAATTAAAAAGAAAATCAAGAAATTTGCTCGATTTTCTTTTTATCTTACATTATTTAAAAGTTTCATTATCTAAAATCACAACATAATCATTTGTTAATCGCCCGGCTTCTTTCGTATAACTAACAAGTCTTTGTATGTTATCACAGCTAAGTTTTGCACCCCATACAAGTAATGGTACACCAATAAAGTCAATATGAAACCTTCTAGAAAACAGACCGCCAAAAGTCATTGGTAAAGGTACTGTTGGTGATGTATTAGAAAAAATAATCTTTTCATGACTTTGATAATGTTTTTGCAAAATCTCTCCTAAATGCTTCATCGCAGGTACAACGACTTTAGATGCCCCGCACCCAATTGTATATACAGGATTACCATTTTCATCTATTCCATGAAAAATAATTTTCCCCATATCTTCGGTTTTCAATTTATTAAAGTAATCTACATTTAATATTTCTTCTTTCGTTAACTTACGGTCAGTTGGCAATTTATTTAAATGATAAGCTGCAGCGAGTGCAGTTGAATGCGTTCCACCGAAATCCGTGTAAATGAATATCATATTATCATCCCTTGTTATAAAAGTTCAATGTTATTTAGTATTACCGCTCACAGCATTGTTAAACAAGGGATAAATGTATTTACACTTTTTGTATTAACTCATTATATTTTTTCCAGATATAATATCGTCTACTTATTACCGTACCTAATGTAATACATAAAAAGGCATTCGTTACAACCATTAATGTGGAATGTGTACTACCTGAAAACATACTTTGCTTAATTACAATTTTCGCACCTAAAATAACAAGAAGAATCATTGTGCTTAACCAATTTCCTTTTCGTAATACATGACCCGTTTCACTATCTAATCGAAATGTTAAAACTTTTCCCCGTATAATTCCAAGACCTAAACCAATTCCAAGCATTGCAACAAATAATAGTCCTTGCAGCAAAGTTATTTGTCCCATATGAATAATGGACTGGATTGTTACAAAGCCCAACAAAACTGGAACAAGCCAAATGCGATTTATTTTGACTTTTCGCTCTTTCCCTTGCAGCAAAACAATAATAAGAATAACAAGTACAATATCCATTTAAAGTCCTCCTATATAGTTGTTTGCCTTTAAAAATTATATTCTCTTCTTTTCATTTCATAATTGAAATACGATAGCTACTTTCAATTGTATGATGTGGAATGTGATTTCCCATCAGCCTGAAGCATTATTTTTAAAAATAAAAAGACGTACTTTTTACCCGTACGTCTTTAGTACCTTTATTTATAAAATAAAAGTTTTCTAGTCAACTAAAATGTTTTTCAAAACAAAAACAATCATGAACTCGTTTAAATTGTTTTCTTATGTCTTCTTTATTTTCACCTGTATAATGAGCAAATGTTTGAACCGGATATAACTGATCAATATTACTTTTCATTACACCTTTTATCTCGTCTGTATGATCGCTATATACATGTAAATACGAATCTACGTTTACAAATCCGTTCTTTTCATACCATCCATGTACCCATAGGTTGTCCCTAGTCCATGCTTCCAGGCGATTTAGGTTAAGTTCTTTCGCTAACTTTTCTGCCTCATTTAATAGTTGATTACCAATTTTCATTCTACGGAAATCCGGATGAACTGCAATATGCCAAATCATGCCGCCAAGACCTGTTCCTCTTGAACATACCGTACGTTCTTCTAATTCATATTCAATATCTATTAAACCCACAATTTGATTTTCGTATACAGCTACTAATTCAATTGCAGGATTTTCATATTTTTCTTTCTCTCTAAATACGTTATCGTAATATGCTGTATCTAAAAAAGATAACACACGGCAACGTACCCAACCGGTTTCATCAGATTTTTTATATGCTCTAATCTTAATATCCATGTAATCTAAAAGCTCCCTCTATATTTTTATTAATTTTTTAACTCCTACTTCGTTGCTTTAGACATATAATCAATTGAACAATCTAAATCTAGATATAATAATTTCCTGGACTATATCCTTTGCATTAATCATATTTGTCACCGTCATATGCAGAAGAGATTCTTCCACCTAATTATTATTCAATATATAGATGGAAGAATCCTCTAGTGATGTATACTAATTGAAAAATGGAAGAAAAAATTATTTGGAATCTACTGATTCAGCATGATATACCTTGGATTTTGAAGGTAATAAAGTAAACACACACAATATAATAGTTATAAGTAACATTACCAATGAGCCTACAATAACTACAACTTTTATAGAAATAAATTGAGTAGCAACTCCAAATAGAATCGTAATCAAAATGGTTATGCCGGCAATTACTAGTCCATATATACTTCCAATCCGTCCCATTATGTGAACGGGAACGTTGTTTTGATAAAAGGTATAATATCCTGTATTTGCATATGCCATAGAGAAAGATAAAATAAGAAATCCGATAGCAGCTATTACGAACCCATTTGAAAAAGCATAAATTAAATAACCAATTGCAATGAATAATGATCCTATTCCAATTAAAAATGAAGGCGCTAGTTTTTTAGATAAAATCGTATTTGTTATAGCTCCCAAAATAATTCCAGCCCCGCCGGTACTAACTAAAAAGCCATATTCACTATCTGTTAACAATAGAACTTCTTTAGCAAATGACAATTCAAGCGAATCATTTGCGGTAGCTACAACCATCATCCCTTGAAATAAGAAGTACACAAAAACAATATACAAAGATTTTTTACTAAAATTTAAAACGATGTTCCAATCTTTTTTTAGTACAGCTAAAGATAACGTGTCATTTGATGTATGAATATCGGATTTTTTATCAAGATTAGGTAATAGCAATGTAATTACTCCTGATAAGAGAAACGCTATAGCATTTATATATATTGCAAACTCTGGTGTACTTGCTATTAACAATACTCCCGCTATCGCTGGACCAATTAAAAATGCACCAGATCCTATTAAACTACGCAATGAGTTGAAACGTTGTCTTTTCTCAACTGGAATTAATTTAGTCATATATGTCATAGCAGTTGGTTCATAAATCGCACTGGCCATACTAATAAAGAATACGAACACATAAACTATCCAAAGTGATGGAAGTAAAGGTAAAATAGCGATAAATACCGCGCGATATATATCGAGGTGAATCATTAATTTCCGTTTATTTAAACGATCAATCATACTTCCTGACCAAGCGTTTGTAAATAGAGCAGCTAATGGTTTAATTACATATAAAGTAGCAACAGCTAAGGCTGAGCCACCCATATGATAGACAAGTACATTCAGTGCTATTAAGTAAATCCATGCCCCTAAATTTGCAATACCAACTCCGGACAGTAGTAATAAAGGATATTTCCAATCTTTAAGTAAGTTTTTCATTTTAGGCCCCCGCTTTCCAAATTGTTTTAAACCAATAAAAAAATCCCACCCCCAAGACTTTTAGTCTTAGGGACGAGATTTATCATCGCGGTGCCACCCTAGTTTGTTAATATGTCACCATATTAACCTTATCAGGTACTGCATTCTTCATGCTTATACCATAGCTCTATAACGGGAGCTCCCGTCACACCATCCCCTAATATAGGTTCCGATGCGCTGCTCAGAGGCTTGGTTCAATAAAGAATTTTTACTCCTTTTCAGCTAAATGGAGCTCTCTGTGAAAAATTCATTTTATTTACTCTTCTCTTCACTGCATTTGATTTTTCCATATTATCACAAATATTTTTAACTGTAAATAAAGAATAATCAGATATTTATAGTTGCGTCATTTTTGCTTTTCGTCCAATTCGGCATACGTAACGCATTAGCTTCTTATGAAAATAAGGAAATAAGGTAAAGAATACGTCCATTGTTTTTTTAAATGGCATTGGACATATCACTACTTTATTTTTATGAATAGCTTTCAGTGCAATTTCAGCAAACTTGTCTGCTGAAATCGGTTTACTTATTTTTTGTTGTTTTAAAATTTCATCCTTATTCATATGAATTGCAATTGATTTTTCAAATATGGGTGTATCTACAAAAGTTGGACAAAGCACACTTACATTTATACTGTATTCTTCTGCCTCATAATGTAATGAAGTTGTTAAACCTACAATAGCATGTTTGGTTGTTGCATACGCAGTACAAAGTGGAGCTGGTCCTAAACCTGTTGCAGAAGCAGTATTAATAATATGACCAAATCCTTGTTTTTTCATGAATTGGTAAGCTGATTGTGTTCCGTAAATTACTCCTAGTAAATTTATTTCAATAATATGTTTCCAATGATCCAAAGACATATCGAATACTTCTCCATACATAGCAATTCCAGCATTATTAAACATATAATCAATTCTACCAAACTCATTAACTATTTTTATAATAAGATCCTCTACGAATTCAGCATTAGTAACATCTAAATATTCGAACCTAGCTAGTTGATTATTATTTTTTATATTATTCACAAGTTCTTGACCACATGTTTCATTAATATCTGCGATGATTACAAATATATCTTTATTTGCTAATTGAAGAGCTAAAGCTTTACCGATACCAGAAGCTCCACCAGTTATAATTGCAACTCTTTGTTCATCCATATAAAAAACCTCCTGTTGTTAATTCATATAATGCAAATGGACGAGTGTAAGGATTTGAACAATCGTTCTAATTCGCTTAACGCTACACATGTTTATTTGAAATAGAGAGTAAAAAAATTGTAATGGCTTCATCAAATAAAGCTTCTAATTTCTCTGTTTCAATTGAATGAATAAATTGACATAATCCACCTAGCCATGAACCTAATAAAAGACTTGAATTCTCAACATTTTTTATATAAAACTCGCCGCTTTGTATACCTTCAATCAAAATTTTTTGATATGCATTTAAAGGGACAACAGCTAAACCATAAAGCTGTTGAACTGTAGAGGGATTCGTGCTCGGATCAGAGGCAAGTTCTTGTCCTGCCCTTAATAACGGCGTTTTGTAATTATAAAGTACAAATTTAGCCATTCCATATAATTTCCCAGTAGCATTTGTATACTGTTTTTCTGCTATTTCCCATTTACCGTGCCAGTTTCTCATACTATCTTTAGCTAAATAAACAAATAGTTCTTCTTTATTTTTATAATGATAATATATATGCCCTTTACTGTAACCAGAGGCTTTCGCAATGTTATCAATTGAGGTTCTTGTATATCCTTTTAAGGAAAATAACTCTATCGCTTTCTCTGCTATTATTTCTTTGGCTAAATCGCTATCGTATCGTCTTCTATTCAATGTAGACTCCTTCCGTCGTTTCATACAAAAATTTGAACAATCGTTCTAATTTCAATATATGTAAGTTTTTTTGTTTTAGTAACTGTTAAAAATCTTATTTATTATTTTTTCTAAAAATTACGGTGTGTGAAATTACTTGAATCATTAAAAAAAGAGTCTATTATATATAGACCCTTCACATATCCTAATTAATTTGTATTTGCCTCTGCTAACGGTTGTAACGGTGGTTCTAATTCTATTTCTAATGCATCGCCTTCCTGTATAGGTTGTCCTTTTTCGATACTTTGATTTGTTACATATCCCGTACCTGAAGTTTTTAAATCTAATTTTAATAGTTTAGAAAAGTACATAACATCACGCATTGACCAACCTTGTAAATTGGGCATTATTGCGTTGTTTCCTAATAAAAATATACGATCACCTTCACTCATTACTTCACCAGACTGCGGATATTGTTTTATTATTCTTCCTTCTCCTAAAATTATCGGTTGAAGTTTCTCTTTTTTTACATTATTCTCTACCGTATCCATGGATTGATTCACATAGTTTTGCACTTTTAATTGGGATTTTTTCGTTGCATCGGCCATTTGTTTTTCTGTGTATGGTTTCACCTTTAAATATTCAAGGCTATTTTTCACAACTGGTTTAAATATTTCAGCAAGCGGCTGAGCTCCATACTCGTCTCCCTTTAACTTTGGTTGTTTAATTGCCAAGTATACAATTAACTCCGGGTCATCAATCGGAGCCATACCTAAAAATGAAAAAATATAATTTTCTTTCCCTTCCATGTATCGTCCATTTTCAGGATTCGGAATTTGAGCTGTTCCTGTCTTACCTCCTATTGGGTAACCATCCACTTTATACATCGTACCTGTACCTTTTGAAGACGTAATAACACGCTCCATTAAGTCTCTTACCTTGTCCGCTGTCTCTTTTTTTATTGGATTCCCAATTTCTTTCGGTTGATTTTCCATAATAACTTGTTTGTTTGTTGGATTTACAACTTTGTCAACAATATATGGTTGCATCATTTTCCCGTCATTTGCTATAGCGCTAGCGGCTTGAATTAATTGAATTGGAGTTACTGTAGAACCTTGTCCGAAAGAAGTTGTGACTTGTTGAATTTGTGTATTTAATAGTAAAGTATTTTTACTTTCACCAGGTAAATCTATTCCGGTTTTTTGGTTGAATCCAAATTTATTCATATATTGCTTAAATTTATCGGGTTTTAATAACTGATCTTCTAAAATAGAGAAAGCTACGTTTGATGATCTTTCAAAACCTTCATCAAATGTAATAGAACCCCATCCAAATCCACCATTATGATCTTTTATATCCGATGAACCCACTGAATACTTTCCGGATTGAAAATATTCTTTCCCGTTATATACACCTTCATTGATTGCAGCGGCTAACGTAAATACTTTCATCGTTGAACCTGGTTCATATGCATTTGCGATTGGATCATTTAAAAAGTATTCAATATCCCCTTTATTAGGATTAAAACTAGGTTTACTAGACATAGCTAAAACTTTCCCCGTCTTTGGATCCGCTATGATACCTAGTAACATAGAAGGATCATAGTGTTCTTGCGCCTTATTCATTGCTTCTTCTAAAAAACTATTAATTTGTTTATCAAGCGTAAGATATACGTTATTTCCATGTTTGGCGGGTTCTATTTTCCCTATATCATTTGTAAGCGGGATACCTCCTCGCGCTCCCACGTATTCTATATTCCCATTTGTCGCGCGCAAATATTTATCCAAACTTTTTTCAAGTCCAAATTTCCCTTCTGTATTTCCTTTATCGTCTGGTCTAGCAAAACCAAGTATATAAGATGCGAAATCTTCATTTGGATACACTCTTGCTTTCTCAGGCATAAAAGAAACACCCGGGATTTTCATTTTTTTAATTTGTTCTTTCTTTTCCCTAGACAAATTCCGGCCAACTTTTCCGATTTCAACTTGCGTACGCCCCTCATGGAAATTTTTTAATACGTCCTCTTTATCAATTTCAAGTGCATCAGCTAATTGCCCTGCAGTTTCATCTTTATTTTTCACTTTGTCATTACCTTTCAAATTCACAACAACACGATACGTTGTTGAATCTTGAACGAGTACTTTTCCATTTTGATCATAAATCGTGCCACGATTTGCTTCCAAAACACCATTTTTATTATGTTGTTCATTTGCTAAATCCTTTACATTCACATTATGCACGACTCCTACTGCTTGAATATAGAAAAAACGCAATAGCATAATAAGAAACAAAACAATAAAAGCAATCATCATATACCGCGCGCCTTTATTCGTTTGAAGTTTATACATATTTCGCTCCTTTCTTTTTTATTGATACATGCAAGGATGTACTTCAAAATATGTAATTTTCACTTTCAATACTATATGTTTCGAAGTTTTCCTTTCAATTCCTTTAAAACGTTCTGAAAGTAGCCATTGTTTCTATTTTATTTATTTATCTATTTACATTGCGGTGCGTGAAATTTATGAACATTCCGACATGATAGGGTTGATTTTTTAATACGTATATCCTTATCATGTACACAATAAAAAAGTTCTCCTTTGGATTTCCAAAGGAGAACTTAAAAAAACTACGAATAGTTATTTATAACAATTAAACTATATGATTATATTTCGCTAAAAAAGGAATTTGTTTTGCTACTAATGCGTACATTTTGAATACAAGTTTCGCTATCGGCTCCAACATACGTGTACTTTGCATTACTAAGCCACTCGTGATAAATGTTAAGAAAGCAGCACCAAGTATATCTAGAGGATAATGAACACCTACGTACATACGCGATACACCAACTAATACCGCCCAAATAAGAGCGATATATTTTAGTTTTTCTCCTCTAAGCAAAAATACAAATGCAATTGAGAATACAAGTACTGAATGATCACTAACAAATGATGAGTCTGCTGCATGTGGCACTAATTGATGCACATCATGTGATACAAACGGACGTGGATGGTAATATACCGCATGTATCACAACATTTACTAGTAATGCGATAATGACTGAAAGCGTCGTATATAAAACTGTATATTGTTTTCTAATTGCATTCTCTTTCTTTCCATTGTTAAACCATAAGATAAGCATAAATAAAATAGCTACGTATGCAGCGCTATTTGTAATAGCAATCATTAGCGTATCTAATAGTTTGGACGATTCAGCAAAATTATTAAACCATTGAAATACTGTGTAATTCATAATACTCTCTCCCTACTTACAAGTGTTCTTGATTTACACAGTATACAACATCAATATGAAAATTGGCTGAAACTTTTCTCACCTAATTCTCATTTTACTATTACTCATTTGACAAAATTAAGACTAATTATAGCGGCTAATTATGTATAAGGCCGAAAAACCTTTAAAACAATACGTCTTACATACTATTCATGTGTAGAATACATAACATAATTACTTAAATATACTTGTTACAAAATCATATTTTTAATACATACGAAGTGCAATATTACCGAATTGTTCGCCTTGTTCCATACGTTTTAACGCTTGAATCGCTTCTTCCAACGAATAAACTTTATCCATAATTGGTTTAATCTTATATTTCTCTATAAACTTAATCATTTCATTAAACTCTTCACTACTACCCATAGATGTCCCCATAATATCGATTTGATTATAAAATAACGCTCGTAAAGGTAATTCAATTTTATCTCCGGAGCTTGCACCAAAATTAACAATTCTCCCATTTGGTTTTAATACATCAAAGTATTTTAAGAATGTTGCTGGACCTATACTATCGATTATTAAATCTACTTTCTCTCCGCATAAACTCTCTTCCCAATTTCCGGAACTATTAAAAGAAAAGTCTGCGCCATATGTTTCGGCAAACTTTCTTTTGTTCTCTACCCTTGAAGTAACACTTACTTTTGCACCAATTGCTTTTGCAAATAACATGGCAAATGTCGCTACACCGCCGCCTATCCCAGGAATTAAAACATGTTCCCCACGCTTTAATCTCCCCTTTGTAAAAAGCGCTCTATATGCAGTTAGTGCCGATAAAGATAAAACACCAGACTCTTCCCAAGTAAGATATGACGGTTTTGCTACTACATTTTCAGCGGGCACAATTACATATTCAGCAAACGTCCCATCTTTCGGTCCACCTAAAACCTCTGGTAACTCGGGTATTTCAGCAATATGATCCCATCCAATACTAGGATTAATAATGACCTCGGTTTGTAATAAATCACCTGAAACACCTTCTCCAACTTCCGTAACAATACCTGCACCATCTGATCCTAGAACTAATGGTACTTGCATTTCTCTTCTATTATTCATTATAAATAAATCTCGGTGATTTAAACCGGCTGATTTTAATTTCACTTTCACTTCTCCAACATTAGGTATTATCTCTGGTAATACTTTATATTCTACCCCTTCAAATCCAGCTTTATATTGTTGTACGATAGCTTTCATTATTATTCCCCCTTCATAATTCTAATGTACTAGAAAGTTCGAAATAAACAAAATAATTTGCCCGTAAAAAAGAAGGAGTGCACAAAAACATCCCTTCTTTCTAAATTATTAAAGTGAAACGGTAGGCAGTGTAATCGTAACGATTGTTCCTTCACCTTCTTTACTTTCTATTTGAATAGTTCCGTTATATTTCTCTATAAGTCGTTTAGCAATAGATAAACCTAGACCGTTTCCACCTTGTTTTCGACTTCTTGCTTTGTCCACACGATAAAAGCGGTTAAGAACAAAAGGTAAATCTGCTTCGGGTATTCCTGCTCCACGATCTATAATACGAATTTTAACTTTCCCTGATTGTACACTAGATTCAATACAAATATATTTATTAACTTCTTTTGTATATTTCACTGCGTTATCCATTACGATAATAATGATTTGTTCTAAGTAAGATGAGGGTATTGAGACATATGCCGTATCTCCATCCAGTTTCATTTCAAATTGAAATTCAGTTTGAAGTACGCCAAAGTTTTGTGTAACTTGTTTTAATATACTATTTACATGGACTGGCTCAGCTGCGATTGGATGCATCTGTTCTGATTCGGCTCTTGATAGTTCTAACAATTCTAAAACTAACTTATTTAAACGATCTACTTCCTTTAAACTGGATTGAAGCGATTTATCTAAAACTGCTGGATCATTTTTCCCCCACCGATTTAACATAGACAAGTGTCCTTGAATAATTGTTAGTGGTGTTCTCAGTTCATGGGATGCGTCTTCAACAAACTGTTTCTGTTGTGTAAAAGAAGTTTCTACCTCATCCATCATTTCGTTAAAAAGAAACGATAATTTTGCAAGTTCATCATTATTTTCACGTACTGGAACTCGTTCATTCAATCCATTTTTCTTAATGCGTTCCATCGTATCCGTTATATTTTGAACGTTTGATAATAGTTTTTTCACAATTAGTAGCCCACCTAAAAAACTAAAGATTAGTCCACATATTCCAGCAATAACCATTACCACTAGAATAATTTTTAATAAATGATCAAAAGCCTCTAAGTTTTTCGTAAGTTCAATAGTACCAGTGAACTCTTTTGTTTGGATTGGTATACGTTTAACTAATATGCGATCTTCTACATGCCTTTTTATAAATGATTCATCTTGTGAAACTTGTTTTGGCTTTATCCATGTTTCATTAAAATCTCGCGAAACAGTAACAATTGGTTTCCCGTCCATGCCGATAATACGAATCATTTGATGCTTATCAATCATATTATTTAAGAAATCTTTCCTGTTTTCAAACGTTTTACTCGAAAGAGTATCACTTTTATCTTGGAAATATGCCGCTATTTCTGTCACTTGCCTATTTATTTGTTTCTGTTCATAATCTATAGTCCACGTATTGATTACAATAAACTGCAAAGCGCTATATAAGATGAATAAAATAAATACTAGTGTAGTGGACCAAAGTGTTAATTTCCACTTTATAGGTAGATTTCGAATTCGATGCACAATATTTTTAATCATTTCATTATATATCCAGCACCACGGACCGTTTGGATATATTCATCCTTATCCACACTATGTAACTTGTTGCGTAAATAACGAACATATACATCAACGATATTTGTCTCAACCATTGCATCATATCCCCATACTTGGTCCAGTAAAACATCACGAGTAAGTACGCGATTAATATTTTTCATAAACATAAGCAATAACTCGAATTCTTTATTTGTAAGTTCAATTTCTTCATTTCCTTTAGTTATAGTTCGAGATTCAATCTGAAGCTGCAAATCTTTGAATGTAAGAAATGAAACCTGCTTGTTTTCAATATGTTCTTCTCTTCTAAATATCACTCTCATACGTGCTAACAGTTCTTCAATTGCAAATGGTTTCGGAAGATAATCATCCGCTCCACTATCTAAACCTGTCACGCGGTCCATAATACTATCGCGTGCAGTCAGCATAATAATAGGTGTATTTTTAGTTGTCCTTAATCTACGACAAACTTCTAGTCCATTTAAGCCTGGTAACATTAAATCCAGTAAAATAAGGTCATAATTTGTTTCAAGTGCAACTTCTAAACCCTTCCTTCCATCAAACTGTATATCGACTTTATATCCTTCATACTTTAGTTCTAACTCTAAAAAATCAGCTAAATTTTCTTCATCTTCAATAATTAATATGTGTTGCAACAGTAATTCCTCCTATACAGTTAAATGAATGAGTAATCCTATTCCAAATATAATTGCAATGATTTGATGTGATTTTCTATACAAAATCAGGTTTCTTTTTTCATTATGTTTCTGTAAGAAAAACCCAATTATTCCTAGTACGATTAAGATAAAAAGAGAGAATATACCACTATAAATTATAAGTATATGTCGGCTTCCTGTTAATAAAAAATAAACACCGTGAGTAATTGATACAGCTAATACAGCATATCCAATTAATACGTGAAACTTTTTAATGAAAAGATATAAATTCTTTATCACATTAAACCCAATTATATCTTTCTTCTTAAAAAACAACCATATATGACGTAAAAACCATAACGATGCAGCTAAAATTGCCCCATACTCACCGAAAGTACCTAATTTCTTATTTAACCCTTTTACATTTAATGCGTTGCCACATATTACATTAATAAATAACAATGCTACACTACAAAAAATAATAGTAAAGCCTATGATTTTTACAGACATGTGAAAAGATTTATTTCTTAATAGCTTTTCCATTTTATTAAAGCTCCTTTCTTAAAAAGCTTCTGTAACAAGCAGAATATCAAATAAAAAAGAAAGGAACATGAGAGAAAGATTAAAATAAAATGAGAATTTCAAGATCAATTAAATTTTTTTGCTTCCTTTATTATTTTTTGAATAAACGGTGCTTTTGCATTTGTATAAGAAACACGATCAAAAGGATATGTAGCTGCAAGTCTCTCTTTGAGTTCTCTATATTCTTTACGTGCCCATTCATGCTTTATTAGAAAGTCCCGAAATAAAAGATTGTTTTTCCATTCGTCACTATTATAAATATAAACATGTAAATGATGAGTACCCGCTCTCCATTTTCCCTTTCTAAAAAAACGCCAATTAGGTGTTTCTTTTGGAACATACTCATATCCAATTTTTAATAGATCATCAATCCACTTTTCGATAATTTGCAAATCTGTTACGCCAATCATCATATCAATTAAAGGTTTCGCTCCTAGCCCTTCTACAGATGTGCTCCCTATATGTTCAATAGCAATACAATCTACTCCGAATAAAGAAATAAATTTCTCTTTTTCTTTTACATACTCTTCATGCCAATCTTTTTCATATGGTTTAATAACGATTTGTTGTTCCATTTTATCCACCTTCTTATAATTGTTTATTATTATATTTATAAAGTTTCATGTGATTCACATAGGATTTTTACAAAATGTGTCGAATACTGAAATATATAACTTAATTATAATAAATGCGAGGTATATTATGGAAGTTAAACCAGTTAAAATTCAGTTAAATCAAATAACATTCCAATTAAAAGAACATCATAATTTTGATTGGCTCTTGAAATTCGGAACCGTATTTGCAGTTTTTGACCAACAAGACTCAGGTAATATAAGTTTTGGTGTAGAAAAAAATGGGCATAAGAAATTCATTAAATACGCAGGGGCACAAACAATTGCATACGAAGGAACAATAAACGACGCTATTGAACGGTTAAAAAATTCAGTTTCCCTATACGAGGAATTAAAGCATAACTCGCTTATAAAACTAATTGAACATTTTCCCGTTCAATCTGGATATGTATTAATTTTCGATTGGTTTGATGGTGAATGTCTTCATTCGCACTGGAGCTTCCCGCCTCCTGAGAAATATAAGAATCCAAACTCTCCATTTTATAAATTTAAGCATTTGCCCGTTATGAAACGGATTCAATCTTTAAATTCCATTTTCTCTTTCCATACATATGTTGAAAAGAAAAACTATGTAGCGATAGATTTTTATGATGGTAGTATTTTATATGATTTCCATACAAGTGAGACAAAGATTTGTGATATTGATTTATATTCTAAAAAACCATTTGTGAATAAAATGGGAAGAATGTGGGGTTCCTCACGTTTTATGTCTCCTGAAGAATTTGAGCTAAACGCTATGATTGATTCGAGAACAAATGTATTTAATATGGGGGCAATGGCTTTCACAATTTTAGGTGGTGGAAAAGATCGTTCCTTTACAGAATGGGAAGCAAGTAGGGATCTATATGAAATAGCGTATCGCGCTGTAAATGAAAATCGAACCGAACGATATGCATCAGTTGAAGAATTTTATGAAGAGTGGGTCCACCAGTCAAATACTGAAATAGTATAAACCTATATTATTTAAACAAATATATAGTTTATACTATTATCATGTATAATATATATGAAAAGGAAATTCAAAATAATGAGGCAAATATTATGGACTTTGTTTATATTAATCAAAACGTATTAAATAATCTTCTTTACATTTTAAGTAGTATATTTATTTTTTATTTTATATATGATAGCGGGCGTTATTTGAAGAAATATAAAAAACTACTTATTATACTTTGTACGAGTGTCCCTCTTATTTTATGTATGCGTTATCCTATCTACATGGATGAGAGTTGTATTCATGATTTAAGACAAATACCGGTTATAGTAGGTACACTTTATGGTGGCTTCCCTGTCGGTATAACATTGTTTGCTATTTTATTAATTACAAGATTTTCATTTTATGGATTTAGTATGTTAACGATACTAGTTTATGGCACAATGTTTATCATTACAGCATTCGCATCGGCAAAATTTAATACGTATAATAGAAAAATTAAAGTAGCTTATGCAATGTTTTTAACATTTTTTCTAGCAATATTTACAACTGTAATTGTATTAACTTTATCAGATTTTGAAGTGAATAATTTGTACATCATTTATTTCATAATATTACCAACTATTTTAATGTTGTTTGTAATTTATTTTAATGAAGTTTTAAAAGATGCAGTATGTATGCGATCCAAGTTAATTAAAATGGAAAAAATGGAGATTGTTAGCCAACTCGCTGCTAGTATATCACACGAAGTAAGAAATCCCTTAACTGTCGTAAAAGGATTTACTCAACTTTTAAAAACACCAAATTTAACTCCAGAATCAAGAGACGAGTATATTAAGCATATACTTGAAGAATTACATCGTGCCCAAGGAATTATTGATGATTATTTAACGTTTGCAAAACCTGCTTCAGAAAAATTAGATGAGATTTCAGTAGAACAAGAGTTAAATCGAGTTATTAATATGATCTTACCTTTATGTAATATGAATACAATACACATTACAAAAGATTTCTCTAGGGCAACAATAGTTGGTAATAAACAGCACTTTCAGCAATGTTTTTTAAACTTAATAAAAAATGGTATTGAAGCAATGCCTAATGGTGGTACTTTAAATATCTCCTCATCTATTAGTAATAATAAAGTTATCATACGAATCGAAGATAGCGGAATTGGTATGTCACAAGAGCAAATAAATCGATTTGGCGAACCATATTTTAGTACAAAAACGAAAGGTACAGGTTTAGGTACAATGGTTGCTGTGAAAATCATTGAAACGATGCAAGGTAGTTTGAAAATCCGAAGCGTTATTAATAAAGGTACTACTTTGACAATTACATTCCCAAAATGTAATAAAAACTCATCTAACAACAAATAAAAAAGGAGCATAATTGCTCCTTTTTTATTTGTTTCGATACAGAAGTATCTTCTATGTTTTTTAGTTTTACATTTGTGGAGACTAATTAAAAATTAGTACCCTCCGCCCCAGCAGCTGCATCCAACGATAATTAATAAAATAAATAACACAACTAATAAAGCGAAACCTCCACCAAAACCACAAGAACCACCGTAACTCATATTTTCTCCTCCTTTTGGTTTGAAAACTAATAGGTAGTTGATCATTTTAACTGGTTCGTATTATACATTATGTAAATATCCCTTTTTTGAGCATGTCTATATAAAAATAAGTAAAAGCACTCATTTGAGAGTGCTTTAAAATGGATACCAAAAATTTTGAAATACATGTAACTTTAAATATACTGCAGCAATTAAAACAAAAACACCTACAAATAAAGCAATGAAATCTCCGCTTTTCGCTTTATTTGTATAGAACCACGTACGTGTATCCTTCTTTCCAAATCCTCTTAAATCCATTGCGTTTGATACTGTATCAATTCTCTCTAAAGAATGAATAATTAAAGGCCAGAAAATTAAGACACGGTTTTGCATGCGAGTCCATAAACTTGCTTCTCCTTTTTCAAAAGCTACTCCTCTCGCCTCTTGGGCATGTTTAATAACTCTATATTCGGACTGAATATCAGGTATATAACGTAATGCAATATTTATCGCATAAGTAATTTTATAATGAATTCGAAATTTACTTAAGCTACTCACAAATTCGCTTGGATCAGTCGTATAAATAAAAATAAGTGTAAATGGTAATAACGTAAAATACTTTAACGAAAGTGTAGCTGCATAAAATAAGGTTTCGTATGTAATGGTTGCATATCCAATATACACAAATGAAGTATACGATCCTGTTAATTCAGATCCATGGGTTGGTGTAATAAATAAAATCATGACAGAATTTAATAAACTAAATGTAAATATAACAGTAAAAACAATAAAAATTTTACGAAATGAAATTTTAGCAACTAGAAGTCCGATACATCCAATCATAAATACGAATAGCAATATGCGAAAATCAAAAAATAAAAAAGTAAGTGTCATACAAAAAATAAATAACAACAATTTCACTGCTCCGTCCATGCGATGAAAATATGTATTATACACCTTCCTCCCTCCTAATATCATCAAAATAAAGTTTCATAAATCTTTCAGGATTTGCAATACCACTAAATTTAACGAGTTTAAATAAAGAGCTCTCCTTTAAGTTCGCTTTTTTTAACGTTTCTGGATGTCCTAATACAATAGACGCGGTATTATTCGCAATAATTTCCCCTTCATTTAGAACTATTGCTTTGTCTGCATATTCTAATGCAAGATTCATATCGTGTGTGATAAACATAAAAGATATTCCCTTTGCAGCTAGTTTTCTAATAAATGTCATAAATTGTTTATAATGATAATGATCTTGTCCGGCTGTCGGTTCATCTAATATAATAAGTTTGGGATTTGTTGTTAGTACAGCTGCAATCGTTAATCTCTTTTTTTGCCCATAACTTAATGCTTGAATTGGCCAATTTCGAAATGGATACAAACCACAAACTTTTAATGCGTTTTCCGCTCTAAGCTTAATCTCTTCCTTTGAAAACTTTTTTAATTGTAATGAAAATGAAACCTCTTCTATAACTGTAGGTTGTGTAATCATATGATTTGGATTTTGCATCACATAAGATATAACTTCACCGCGTTTACGAATAGACCAAGAATTGATATTTACTCCATCAATTAAAATCCTATTATTTTTTGTTTTGTTTATCCCTATAAGACTATGAGCTAATGTTGATTTTCCAGCTCCATTATGGCCTAAGAGTGCTACTATTTCCCCTTTATATAGAGAGAAATTTACATTGTCTAATACTTTTTGTTTATTAGGATATGAGAATGACAAATTCTCTACTTTCAATAATTCTTTTTTTGTAGGGGTATCTTTACAAAAAGCTTGTTTCTCCATCCACTCATTTATTACGCCACTAACACTTTCCCTTTGAAGATTTTCAAGTGGGTATATTACGTCATTATTACTATCAAAATGCAATCTCTTTAATCCTTCTATGTACATAGGTTCTCTTAATCCGATAGATGGTAATATATTTGATGCTAAAATTCTTTCTGGCGTGCCTATCGAAACAATTTCTCCTTCATCAATTAAAATAATTTTATCTAGATCTAGGTTTAACATTTCTTCTATTCGATGTTCAATTATTACAATTGTTTTATGATATTGTTTATGTATTTCTTTAATAAGTTCTACTGTATGTATGCTACTAGCTGGGTCTAAATTTGCTAACGGTTCATCGAACAACAATATATCAGCGTTTGTTGTTAACAGACCTGCTAAAGAAACAGTTTGTTTTTGTCCTCCTGATAATTCATGTGGACTTTGTTTATGAAAATTATGCATCTTTACCTTTTTTAATGATTCCGAAACAATCTTTTTCATATCATCTTCATTTACGCATTCATTTTCTAAATAAAAAGCTACATCTTCCTCTACTGTAAGACCAATAAATTGTGCATCTTGATCTTGCAAAATTGTTCCAACCTGTTTACTCTGTTCAAAAATACTCCCTTTCCTCGGGTCTTTTCCGTCAATCAA
The DNA here is from genome assembly GCF_001884035.1 of Bacillus tropicus. Taxonomy (GTDB): domain Bacteria; phylum Bacillota; class Bacilli; order Bacillales; family Bacillaceae_G; genus Bacillus_A; species Bacillus_A tropicus. Next base: position 185,840 of record NZ_MACG01000051.1, on the reverse strand, counting down.
AATAGTACCAGTACTAGTCCCTTCATAAGAAAATGGGATTAGCCCATTCATACAATGAGCTAATGTTGATTTCCCTGAACCACTTCGTCCAGCAATTAACACTTTTTCCCCAGGATATATATGAAATGTAATGTCTTTAACAGTAGGCTGCGCTGCATGCTTATATTGAAAGTTGAATTGTTCAAAAGAAATAATTGGTTGCATGTTAACATCCCTACTTTTCAATTTTTAAATGTGTATGTTTCTTATTAGATTTAGCTAACCCTATTGTAATTGGCAATCCAAGAACTAAAAATACAATAACATCAGCAATTGTTGCACCTAATACTTGTATAACAATTTTATCGTACGGTTCTCCCATCACAATAATATCGAATGCCCCAGCAAATATAATAGCAATGACGATACCAATTAACCCAGTAATAGCTAAATAAGAAATATCCCCCTTATTATATGTCCCGTTTTTCACACTAAAGCCCACTCTTTTTTGAATGAGTCCCATTGCAAAGCCGATAATGCCTGAACTAATAACCCACCCCCACCAAATACCCCAACCAGCAATTGTATCTGTTACGGTATGACCGATAAGTCCTATCAACAGGCCTGCCACTGGACCAAATAAAGCTCCAAAAACGGTTAAAATAGCTAATGCAGGTTTAATAAACGTATTTGGTGCAATAGAAAATCCCCAAAGTCCTAATATCCCGTATAATGCTGCTCCAATTCCGATTGCCACTACTAACTTCGTTGATAATTTATTCATTACAATTCCCCTCTCTTATTAGTCAACTTTTATTACTCTATATTTATTTTCAAAATGAATTATGCATCGACACTCCCTTTCTATACAACAAAAAATGGCCTCTTATATAAGAGGCCATTTTCTTTCACGTTCAAGAATCCTCTTATCTTTCAAAAAACACATCGTGTTCTCTGCGGAATTAGCACCTTCCTATAAATATATATAGGGGTTGCTGAGGTTTCATAGGGCCGTTCCCTCCACCTCTCTGGATAAGTATTAATTTGTAATTCGTATTATGGCATTAAAAAATGTAAATTTCAATACTTTTCTAATTATTTTTATTTTTTGTTTAACAGTACGTTTAAATCATTGTATTCTTATCGGAATTGTGAAATAATAAATTCAAAATAGTTACGGGAGGAATGTACGATGAAAGTAATCGGTTTAATTGGTGGACTAAGTTGGGAATCTACATCATTATACTATAAACATATTAATACACTTACACTCTCTCAATATGATCAAAATGCAAAGCTTGTTTTATATAGTATGGACTTTGGTGAGGTAACTACCTTACTACAAAATCATCAATATGAAGAAGTGAAAAATGAATTAGTCATCGTTGCAAAAAAAGTTGAAAAATCCGGGGCTGATTGTTTATTAATGTGTTCCAATACGGTCCATTTATTTGCTGAAGAAGTAGAACAGGCAATATCAATACCGCTCCTTCACATCGGTGATGTAAGTGCAAAGGAAATGGTAGAACAGAATATAAAACGTATCGGACTATTAGGAACGAAACAAACGATGGAACAAGACTTCTATAAATCACGTCTTGCGAATTTTAACATTGAGACAATCATTCCAAATAATGAAGAAAGAAATTTTATTCATCACGTTATTTTAAATGAATTAAGTAAAGGAATTATTTCAGAAACATCAAAAGAAAAGCTATTACAAATTGCAAAATCATTAATTCAAAACGGTGCAGAAGGTATATTACTAGGCTGCACTGAAATACCATTGCTCATTTCCCAAAACGACCTAACTGTTCCTGTTTTTGATACTGCTTTTTTACATGCAAATACTGCTGTGCAGTTTGCAGGATAATCATATAAAAGCATAAAGGTAGAGCCCCTATGCTTTTATATTGTCTAAACTATTTATTTAAAAGAGATGTAATGACTGTAATTGCTTCTTTTGAACCACCACATTCTAAAAAACTTTCATTCAGTTTTCGTATTCCATGCTTATACTTTTCATTTGAAAGAACATCTGTTACCGCTTCTCTTAATGTTTGCACATTAACATGTTCTTTCAATAACCGATTTGCTGCTTCCAGTTCGGTTAATCTTTGTGCTATCATCGGCTGGTCTTTATCATGTGGAATTATAACAAATGGAACATTAAAATGAATAGCATCGTGTACGCTATTCATACCGCCATGTGTAATAAAAATATCTGCTTCACTTAATACTTCTGTTTGGGGTACGTATGAAGCAATTATAAAATTATCTGGCGCCTTCTTAATTTTAGAACGATCATTTCTATCACCAATTGCTATTACAACTAACCCATCAAAATCTGAGAAAGCATCGATACATGTATTAAAGAATGGTTCGAGCCCTTCAAGCAGTGTTCCCATTGAAATATAAATAACTTTCTTATCTTTAAGCGATTCAAGTGGAAATTCAACATTTGTTTTACGCTTTGAAATACTTGGCCCAATAAAAATGTTATTTTCTCCGAACGAATCACTATTAGGTTGGAAGTAACGACTTGTGTACACGAGAGTAATATCTCCCTTGTTATGCATAAATTGAAGATTATTTTTAGGCTTCACTCCAAATTCATGTTCTATTCGATATAGTAACTGTTCAGAAAATTCATCAGGTTGGAATGGCATTTCTGCATTTGGATGAAAAGGTAATGTCTCCAAAAATTCAGTAGGAATTAAAAATATAGGAGAAGAAACTATGCCTGGAATTTGTAAATACTCCTTTACTAACTCACCAGCGCCAAATATATCATAAATTACGAAATCAAAATTTATATTTTCACATAATTGTTTCGTAATTTGTAATATATATAAAGAAGTTTGAACATGTACACGAAAGAAAGCATTTAACCCAGATGAAGTTTCAGAATCGATAGAAATTTCCTTCAATAAATCTGGATGGGTATATACAGTAGCTCCCAAATCTTCAATTCTGCCTTTAAAGTGTTCTGTTGTAATATAATGTACGTGATCTCCCCGTTCAGTAAAGGCTTTGACTAAACTTAATGTAGGATTTACATGTCCCTCTGCTGGAAAATTAACTATTAAAATATTTAGCACTTCTTTCTCACTCCTTACATTTCAATACTCTTATTCATCATACTGTAATTATTACCGTCAATCTTCCCTTAATAGTCCTAATACACTTGCTACTTTAGATTGATAAATAATTATCAGTTATTTAATTAAAAAAGGCATCTACATATGTAGATGCCTAACCGTGATAAGGAGTGTTCTGTGAGGTTAGAATAAGCTTTTTAGCTTGTCCTATGCTATCAATATATGATTTTTTTTATAAAATGTGAATAATTGATAGAATAATTTCACCTCTCTATCACCCATTTTGAATCGATTCCTAAATAAGATGACTCTAGTTTTTATTACATTTCATATGTTTTAAACTTCTTTAGAGCTATCTATTTTTTTAGTTTCTCCAGTCAATCGCTTATTTTTCAATTCAAAATAAGCATCTAAAACTTCTTTTCCAATATCAGAGTTAATACCAGATTTATCATTAATAACCCACGGCATAACTACGGAAAACGCTACTTCTGGATTATTTTATAGCGCATATCCTGCTAACGTTAAGTTATAACATTCTCTTCTCTCGCCCTTTTCATTTCTTCCAATATCACTTTCTCCACCGTATACTGTCTGTGCTGTCCCTGTTTTACCTGCTAGTTTATAAGATGCTTTTTGGAACGCACTTACTCCTGTTCCATCACCCTATTGGAATACCTTACTAAATCCTTCTTTTACTTGATTTATATATTCCTCTTTCATATCAATTTCATTTAAAACAATTGGTTCTACTGCATGCGCAACTTTACCAATCTCATCTTTTTTGCGACGGTTGCACTCTTACCTCTTAACCAATTTGTGGCTTCATTCGATATCCACCGTTTGCGCTTGTTGAAATACATTGTACAAGTTGAAGTGGTATGTATATACGTGACGTTCTGGCCAGCTGACTAGTCTAATAAGAAACCAGGTTGATTATCTCTTTTATCAATTTGTCCAGCTGTTTCATACAGTAAATCGATGCCTGTTAGAATACTTAATTCAAATTGCCTGAAATATTACCTCATTTTATGAAATTATTCCTGTTTAATATTTGGTAAACTATTTTTCACATAATCCACGCCAGCAATTTTCAATGATCTATATAAACATATACACATTTGAAGAAACTTATAGCTCTCTTTGGTCGTCTATATTTCCAAACCCTTTCCAAGACTTCTTCTCCTTAGTACATTTAATTTACTAAATGAAATACAAAATATCCAATAACAAAAAGCTTAACTTTTCGTTATTGGATATTTAATAATCTAAGAGTTAATAATTGGACGTATCGATTCGAATCTATCATCATAATTTGATAAAGGCTTTTTACTCTGAAATTTTGGCAAGTAAATAGTTACTGTTGTCCCAACACCAACCTCACTCATAATACTTATATTCCCTTGATGACTTTCAATTATTTTATAACTTAACATCAATCCAATACCGGTGCCTTTTTCTTTCGTACTATAAAAAGGTTCACCTAATCTTTTAATTCTTTCTTCAGGTATTCCTATTCCTTTATCAATTACACTAATAATGATACCATCTTTACCAATTTCTTTAATGTGAATTGAAATTCTCCCACCATCTGGCATAGCTTCGATTGAATTTTGCAAAATGTTAATAAATACTTGTTTCAGTTGATTTTCTGAGCATTCAATGATTATATCTTTAGAATCTGTATATAATTCAACTTGAATATTTGTCATAATTGCTTTTGTATTCATTAATGAGACGACATTTTTAAATATTTGATAAATATTTTTCTTTTCGGTACTTATTTCGTCTGTTTTAGCAATCGACAAAAATTCTTGAAGAATTGCTTCTATTCTTTCAATTTCAGAAAGCATTAAATCAAAATATTTTTCTTGATCTTCTTTATTAATTTGGAATAACTGTATAAACCCTTTAATGACTGTTAATGGATTCCTAACTTCGTGAGCTACACCAGCTGCTAATTGACCGATTGCTGCAAGTGTATCTGATTTATTTAGCAATTCTTCTGTCTTTTTCCGCTCTGTAATATCCCGTACAATAATCATAATTTTATCGTGTAATAACGGTAAACATCTAGCTTCAAAGAAATCGATACTTTCATTAATTGTAAGCGGATATTCAACAATTGCATTTGTTCCTTTTTCTTTCACTTGATAAATTGCTTCTTGAAATTTTTGTGCTACTGAAGATGGTAATACTTCGTAAAACTTTTTTCCCATAAAAGCTTCTGCGGGTACGTAAAATTTTGTAGGGGATCCTGCTTTATAATCAATAATTGTTCCATCATCTTCTGTTAAGAAACATAAATCTGGTAAAGCTTGAAAAATTAATTCTAATTCAGACGTTTGTTGTATTAATTTCTCTTCTATTGCTTTTAAATGTGTAATATCTACACCAACAGCCCAATAACTAAATCCATTTACAGGAAACTGCTCTGATATATTGGACCACATTATTGTTTTAATTTCACCATTTTTACATGTTAAGCGCATTTCCCAATCTCTAAAGTTCTTTCCGCGAGTCAAAAATTTCTTTTGTATCTCGTGACGATAATCATGATCCGGATACAGTAATCGAAGTGCGTTTGGATTTCCAATTACCTCTTCGGCAGTATAGCCTGTCACAATTTCACATTCGCGATTCCACAAAACAAAATCTCCATTATAATCAAGTGCATCAACCATAACAGGCATGTTTTGTAAGATTGTATGTAGTTCCTCCTCTTTTCGAGTAAGTAACGTTGTATTTTTACTTTGAAATCCTTTCATTACTCCACCTATAATTAGATTCGAAAGCATTTCAAAGTATTTTTGGCAATTGTAAATTTCGCTTTTCTGAGACCAAACAACAAAAGATCCTAAATATTGATTGTATAAAAAAATGGGGATTTCAATTTTGGGAAGTTTACATATTTTATTTTCATTTATTCCAAATGAAAATATACATTCTTTCTCAGCATCAAGAAGTTGATGTGATATATTGGTTAATTGATAAAATTGTTCTGCCATGGTTTCTATTGTACTCACATCAATAAGTTCCATTAGCCGCGCATTCATTCCTTTTTCACCTCAATATGTAAAATTCATACAAATTTAAAATTCATACTTCTCCATTATACGAAGAATGTGCCTGTAGGTATATAGCTGAAGAATAATTATTCGAACAAATTTTATTTTTCAATTAAAATCAAAAAAGAATATCCGTTCAAATTGCAACTCTAATTAATAAGGTTTATTCATCTCCGATTGTTTATTATCCGATCCAATCATGATCTTTTTTGTTGTAAGAACTCTCCTTAACGTTCTTACATTCGTTCAGTTTTGACATGGATTTATACACATTAATAGCAAAATAAATATACATTACATATAAAGTTCATAAAATTTTCACAATTAACATGAAAAATATAAACATTTATTCCAATATATTCTATATAATAAAATGTAATAAGGCTTCTATTAATCTCATAGAATACCTTACCCCTAATAAAAAGAAAAAAAGAATCTATTTAGATTCTTTTTTTCTTTTTATATTACATTACATATTTATATAAAGCATGTGCAACACCGTGTTCTTCATTAGTCAATGTTTCGTATTGACACATCCCTTTTATTTCTTCAACTGCATTTCCCATTGCAATTGATAGATTTGCTTTTTCCATCATGGATACATCGTTTAGCCCATCACCTATCGCTACAGTATTTTTAACTGGAATATTCAGATGTTCTGCTAAAGTATATAGTCCATTTCCTTTTTGAGCGTCTCGATGATTAATCTCTAAATTATGCCAATAGGAAGATGTAATTGCTAAATCAGTATTATGCAGAAACGTTTCTTTTAACTTTTTTAATTTTTCAATGTTATAAGAAAATGGTAAAAGCTTATGCACATGTATATCTGTTTCTACAATTGGTTTACAACTTTCTGCACTAAAAAATGCTGTATGTTCAAGGTATAATGCTGCAATCGTTTCTAACTCTTTCAAGTCGATATTTTCATTTGAACTTTTCACATACTCAATTTCATTACGTACACTCTTTACTCCATATTCCGGTACGTACACACCTTTATTAGTATAAAGCTGATAATATAAGCCATTTTCTTCAAGGTAATTCACAATCTCAAGCGCCTGCATATTTTGAATTGGATATCTCTTCATCATTTTTTTATCATTATATATAAGCGCACCATTTTCGGCAATAATTGGACACTCCAAATTAACCTCTAACAATAGTCGTTCAATATCGACGATAGAACGACCTGTACAAATTGCTACAACATGGCCAGCTTCCTGACATTTTCGAATTGCTTCTGCATTCTCTTTACTAATCATTTTGTTCCCCGAAAGAAGAGTTCCATCTAAATCAATTGCGATTAATTTCATTATTTCTTCACCACTTTCTATATATACACGAGCTCATATTAAATGAAAGGTATCGTTTTCATACCGATCTCGTAAAGTACTCCTTATTTATAATTTATGAAAAGCGTTTCAGGTCAAGAAATAATTATAAATAAAATCCAAAGCAAGGGCTTTGGATTTTAAACTATGAATTATAACAAATATATTTTGTCTCACACGTGTATATATTCTTTTCTTTAGTTGGGACATATACTTTAAACTTTTCTAAACGTTTTCCGTAAATATGAATCGTGACAACGCTTTCATTTTTAGCTATTTCAAGGATATGACAATCAGCTGGTGGAATGACTTTATCCGTTTCTCCTTCTCCCAAATAAAGATTTCCTGTATGAGTTAAATAAACAAGTGAATTTTCAAGCTGCTTAGTTTGTATAAAGTTCTGCACCATTATTCTTCCTGTAAATACGCCTTCTACTCCCCATGTACCATCATGGTCATGTAAAGGAGTCGATTGTCCATCTTTCCATACAAGAGCTAATACTTCAAAACGCTTTAAAGGATCTTCATATAATAAGTGTCGTGCATATTGAGCCGAATTCGCCTTCTGTTTTTCTAACGGAAGCCATGTTTTATTTTCTAAAAGTTCTTCTAATAATTTTTCAATTCCACAAACAATTTGATTTTCTAACAAATTACTATTTATTAAATCCGTTACAGCTTTAATAAATGTTTGGAACGTCTTACTTCCATTACACGTTAACATAAGCATCCTCCTATACTCTTATTCACACACTTCCATACTAAATAACTAACCGAAATTTTACAATTGAGAAATAAAAAAACAAGGTACAATAAATTTGTACCTTGCTGAACAGTTTATTGAGTTTTTAAGCAGATCGGTAACAATTTCAAAGTTTGTTCATTTTCCAATATACATTTTTCTAAATCGAAAGATGAAGATAAATCTATTTTTTCAAAAGCATTTATAAAAGTACTTAATGCAATCTCAGCTTCTAAACGTGCAAGTGGTGCCCCTAAGCAAAAGTGAGCACCTTTACCAAATGTTAAATGCTTTTCATTTCCTATTCGGTGTATATTAAATTTAGAAGCTTGTGCAAACTTTTTCTCATCTAAGTTTGCTGCACTAACCCACGCAACAACCATTTGATCCTTTTTCATTAAAGGTCCAAATATATTGGTGTCCTCTGTAATTCTCCTAGCTAATGTAACAGGAAAGCGATAGCGTAGTACTTCCTCAATCGCTTTTGGAATTAATTTAGGTTCTTTTCTTAATTCTTTATATGTTCCAGGTGAATCCACTACGAAACAATACAAACTATTAATAATTAAATTTGTAGTTGTTTCATTACCAGCCGCTAATAAACCTAATGAAAAAGTAACAATTTCTTCATCAGTTAATCTTTCGCCTTCATATTCAGCTCGTATTAAATCTGAGATAATATCATCGGTTAAATGGTATCTCTTTTCCTGAACGATCGGTAGAAGATATGCTTTAAATTCATTTAGTGCTATCCCCTTTTCTGCATCCAGATCATTAAACTTTTCTTTACTGTACGGCATAAATAGAATATCAGACCATACTTTAATTTTTTTACGGTCAGTTGTTGGCACTCCTAATAAATCGGATATGACGGTAACAGGTAAAGGGGCTGCAAATTCTTCAACGATATTAACTTCACTATATTTTCCAATATGTTGTACAAGTTCATTTGCGATAGCCTGTATTCGAGGTTTCCATTGTTCTAAACTTCTTGGAGTAAATGCTTTAGAAACGATAGAACGTACATTACGATGTTCTGGTGGATCAGTAGAATTGATATTTATTCGGGTTTCTAAAGGCGGGATTGAGAATTGTCTTCGTTCTCTTCTACTTGAAAACAAGCGATAATCCGATAAAACTCGATTTACATCCTCATACAAAAATACATTCCAAACATCTTGCTCTTCATCATAATATACAGGGTGATTATCCCTCATGAATTGATACCACTCATACGGATTCCACAATTCTTCTTTCGTTTTCAGCTTTGAAATTTCATGAACTAAAATCACATTTTCAGGCGAAGCCATAGTCCTTTCCTCCCTTTTCTTTTACAATAAAAGTGATAGGTCGGTAATTCAAAGTTGTATAATCTAACATATGTTATTTTAACATATACTAAAGGGGATTTTCCGTAGGAGAACTTGAGAAATATATAGGGGGATTTTTATGTATGTTGATATTTTATTGCTGGCAGAATTGACGTCAGGGCCAAAATATGGCTATGAAATTAAGAAAAATATCCAAAATCGGTTAGGAGAGAATTTTGAATTAAATCATAATATGCTTTATCCTTCTCTTCGACGTTTTGAGAATATGGGGGCTATAACGAAAAAAGTACATACACAAGTCGGTAAGCCAAACCGAAATATGTACGACATAACTGAAACAGGAGAAGAAATCTTTTCTGAAATGTTGCGCGAGTTTCCCGAAAAACTTGCGACAAACAATATAGAATTTCTTGTTCGTATCGCGCTATTTGAAAAACTTGATTATGAAGCTAGAAAAGAAATTTTAACAATACGCCAAGACATACTAAATAAACAACTTACTGCTATTCAATCTCTAGATGCTAGCTCATCTTTTATTACAGAAGTCATTGAATTTAGTAAATCACGTATCGAACATGAATTGCTCTGGATTACATCACTTATGAAGAAAATATGAAAAAATAAAAGAAAAGTTAAAAACAATGAATGAAAATGAGATTTATTATCAATACTATAATTTATAAAAGGGCAACCACGATTTGGCTACCCTTCAAAAATTTATACTTCTGGATCAAAAGTTTTGCAATCTGTTTCTTCCGTAGTCGATGCTTGTTTTCCTTTATGACTTACTACATAAATTGCGTCTGCACTACATTTATTGCCGTTAGCCCAAAATTTACAGTTGTTTACTTCACATAAAACGTCTTGTGCCATAGTATCACACCTCCTTGTTCTATTATCATTAACAAAATTCGGAGGTATGATACTCTTTGTTATGCATTTTTTATTCCCTTTTTAGCTTTCTTAATGGCTCTATATCCCCTTGTACAATAGCATCTATATTTTTAGTTATTTTTTCAATGTCAAAATGCCACCATTGAATTTGCAATAATTCCTCTATTATTGTATTTGTAAATCGGTCCTTTATTTTATTTGCAGGGTTTCCGCCAACAATTGTATATGGTGCGACGTCTCTAGTCACAACAGATTTAGCTGCAATGATTGCCCCATCACCTATTTTTATTCCGGGCATAATCGTTGTATCCATACCAATCCAAACGTCATTTCCTATAACTGTATCTCCTTTGTATGGTAAATCAGTTAAACTAGGTGTATACTTCTCCCACCCATTTCCAAATATATTAAATGGATATGCCGAAAATCCATCCATCCGATGATTCGCTCCGTTCATAATAAAGGTAACTCCATTTGCAATACAACAAAACTTTCCAATAAAAAGGTGATCTCCAAGAAACTCATAATGATGTAATACTCGATCTTCAAATGTTTCTCCATCTTTCGCATCATAATATGAATAGTCTCCAACATGTATATTAGCTTTCGTTATTGTATTTTTAATAAAGTGAACATTTTTATTTCCTTCAATAGGGTATTTAACATTTGGATTAGGATTCATGTTGCACAGCACTTCCTTTACTATTCATTTCACTTTCTACCGCTATAACTGGCTTTAAATTGTATATAGGTAAAATAAATAATAATCCAATTATAAATAGTAAAGCTGTGCCCTCATACATCATACTTAATGAGAACATTTCTTTTAATGAACCAGCTATACTCATTGTTACTACCATTGAACCGGTGAATAAAGGACTTAAAATGCCATTTACACGACCAATAAAATCTGTATCGCTATTTTGAATAATAAGCGTATTAATACCTATTTGGATACATGGAAGAGCTAACCCACTAAAAAGTTGTGCTGTGAGTGTTACCCATAAATTTGTGGAATAACCTATAATACCGATGCCGATTGCCTGACCGAGCATACCGATAATTAACATTTTTTGCGGCGCAACGTTTTTTGCAAATACCATCGCTAAAGCACCGCCAACAATCATCCCTGCACCATTTACTGTTAGTAACCATTGTAAACTCTCTTTTGACAGCCCTAACTGCTCAGTCACGATAAATATACCCAATGGCTGAATCAATCCTATCCCTAGTCCTGCAGCCATAAAACAAAGCCCTAGCAAAGTTAATGCCTTTTTCTTTTTCACATATTTAATTCCATCAAGCATTTCCTGTAATAGAGTGATTTCTTTCTTCTCATTATCATTCTCAAGATCTTTCGGAAGAAATAACAACACAGCTGCTGCAAGTAAAAAAGCGATACCTGTAATAATGATTGAAATATAAATTCCAAAACTATGAAAAATAAATGTTCCAAGAATCGGTCCTAACACCATAAATATCGCAAATATTGTTTGATAAATAGACATCGCTAATTGAATTTGTTCTGCAGATAAATGCTGTTTAAATAATTTCATTCCAGATGGTTGAGAAAACTGCGAAAGGATTGCAGAAATAAGTGTTACAAAAAATACGATTTTCCACGTTCCAAACATTAGAGTAATTAATACAGCAAATACTGAAATAGAACTTAGCGTTTCACACCATACCATTGTCTTCTTCGGCTTCCACCTATCAGCAAACGTTCCACCAATAAAGGAAAAGATGAAAATTGGAGCAAACTCCGCAACTGAAATCATCGAAATAGCAAAAGCATCACCTTTTGTCATTTCCATTACATATAGTAATACGGCAAAGTTCCGAACCCATATTCCAATTTGTAAAAATAATGCTGAAGCTAAAATTCCCTGTACAAATCTATTCTTCAATACTTGTGATACCCCATTATTTTGTTTCGTTTCTACATTTGCCGACATAAAAAAGCCTCCTATTTCATGTTCTGAACAGGAGACAGCACAAATCATATGAAAAGACTATATTTTTCGCAGAGCGAAATACATCCCTTTTCTATAAATGTACAGACTAATCCTATTCAGAAGAATATTTCGTTTTTTAACGAAGATCTCTTACAAATAGAATTAGTTGATCATTGGGATGTTTTCACCCTTCCGTTTCGAATTTAAATAACACATACATACTCTATGTAAATCATTTTCTATGTATGCATGTCTTACAATAAATATTCTAGAATGTTAATGGTAATTCCTCTAAAGAACGCATTAAATAATTACCTTGCCATTTGATTTCTTCTCGATTCCCTTTTATTTGTAGTTTAGGCATTCGATTAAATAACGTAGTAATAGCAATTTTTGCTTCCAACCTAGCAAGCGGTGCCCCTAGGCAGAAATGACTACCATGACCAAAGGCAATGTGACGGTTGTTCTCCCGTTTAATATCAAATATTTCTGGATTTTCAAATACTGTTTCATCACGGTTCGCTGAAGCCAATGCGATAATAACCATATCTCCTTTCTGTATTGTTTGATGGTGAATTTGAAAAGGTTCCGCTGCCCATCTTGCAGTTGTAACCTCAACTGGAGAATAATAACGCAATCCTTCCTCAATAGCCGAATCAATTAGTTTTGGATTATCTTTCAATAATTGTAATTGATTTGGATTTTCAAGAAGTGCTAATACCGTATTTGTAATTAAATTTACTGTCGTCTCATGTCCTGCGACAATTAATAGCATTATCATTGAATATAGTTCCCGAGCGCTAAGTTTATGCCCTTCACTCTCTGCAAGTATTAAAGCACTTACCAAGTCTTCTTTTGGCTCTTTTCTTTTAATATTAACTAAATATTGAAGATATGTAATAAACTCAGATAGTTGTTTTTCGGTCTCTTTTATTTCTTCAGGTGTTTCTGGTGACGCAATAACAGCATGAGACCAAATTCTAAATTTCGCTTGATCTTCTTTTGGAATACCGAGCATCTCACTTATTACAATAATTGGTAATTGAAATGAATAATCATCCACAAGATTTAATGTACCTTTTCGCTCTATATCACTTATCAAATCATCTGCTATTCTCTGAATTCTTCCGTCTAATTGTGCAATCATCTTCGGTGTAAAAGCTTTTTGAACTAAAGATCGTAAACGACTGTGGTTAGGTGGATCTGAATTTAGCATATGTGTTGTTAAGTGGTCACTATTATCAACGGAAAGATACATGTTCTTTGTATCTTGAGAAAACACATTTGTCCAATCTTTTTTTAAACGATTATCTTTTAAAAGTGGCAGAGCATCTTCATATCTAGTAATGAGCCATTCTTTACCGATTTCAACTTGGTTTACAAATAATATAGGTTGTATTTTTCTCGATTCTTTATAAATTTCATACGCATCTTCTTTGAATTGAGCTGAAGCTAAATTAATGCCATCCTCTATTTTTAGTCCAACTTTGTTTTTCATTGACATTGTATTCCCTCACTCTCATTTGTTTTTGAAAACCAACCCAACATATGCATTATACTCTAATAAAAACGTGAAAATTGTAAATTTTTAATCGGAATCTTACTTCGTATATTGAAAAATAAAAAAGTGAGAGAGTAAAATCGTTTCACTCTCTCACTTCTCTTTATGCGAAGCACATAAAATTACTAATTTGTTGATAGCGGTAACTTACTTTACGACGACGACCACCTTGCCACGTGTAACCTGACACTCCATTTCTTCTCACTTCAGTCGGGAAGAACCATAAATCCCTTCCGAAAGGACCAGGACGATGTAAGCGTAAATAGCCCCATCTTCCTAGACAGTTACACATCCATGACTTCATATTACCTGGTTGTGCCGGAGAAGCAAATGTAGACGGTAACGACGGCGCTTGTGACGGAGGTGGTGACGTTGGAGCATCTTCCGCATCATCTGGTCTGTAATCTTCTTGTTCAATATCTCTCACTTCATTTGTAGGTTCATACCCGTAGTTTTGTGGATTATAATACATTGCTTGATCATATGGATAATTTTGTTGGTTATACATATTAACAAATCACCTTCTTTTCATTCATTACCTTTACCATTCATATGTGATAAGCGCTCTATCGGAAGCTTATGTATAGCCTAATTTCAACAAAAAAATAAAGCTCGGATTTTAAAAATACGAGCTTTTTCATAATCGGAATAGATGTATTATTTTCTTAATTTCACACTATAAAAACGCATTTCATCTAACAAACCTTCAAATTCAAATACTTCTTGTTTAATCAATTCCTTTAAGCGATATTCTAAAAACGTATCACCAACTAACTGCTCTACAAGACCAAGTGCTTCACCAATTATTCTAGGGGCTTTTAAAAATTCTCGATCAGCACCTATACTTCTCGCGCATTCAATAATAAATTGATCAAAATAATCTTCTTGTACAGAATGTACTTCATTTTCTTTCCAAACTCTTAAAAATTCCGTACTATTCGATAGACGATCCCACTCATGTTCAAACTGCATACGTTTCTCTGCAGTTAAATAAGGCAATTCTACAAAACTTTTTTGAATTAGGGCTAAACTTTCAGGCGCTAACTCTCCCGTTCCACGAATATCATACTCTTGTTTTAATATTTCTCTGCTTGCTTCAGACGTATTAATAACTCGAATGTTTTTCTTATCCTTTAATTGTGCCATTACAAAACTTAGGCCTACATGTTCATGTGCGTTATTAGCTTTCAAAATTGTAATAGGTGTTTCAATAGGAATAGTGTGTAGTTCTTCCAAAGTTTCTATAAACCTTAGTAAATACTCCTCTTCAAAATAACTATCATACGCAGTTAAGTTGTTTACTAACCATTTCTGTCTTGCTAGTTGCCCCTCATTCATATGTAACTTGTGTATCGGCCCAATTGAAAAGAATTCAGAAAAAGCAATAACCATCTCTTCCAATCGTTCTTCTTGACTTAGCATATGCTTTAAACATCCAGCTGTTGAATCATCAAAAGCAATATGAATGTGTGAGCTTTCTTTTACATTTCTTTTATAAGATGTATTACTCGTTAGTTGATTAGGAATATCCATTAAATTTTTAATTGTATCTTCACTATAGTTTTCTTCTAATAAATTTAACTGAATTAGAATGCTTTGAAGTAAATGTTTTGCTTCATCTTCGTACATATCCTCTACAACATTTTTGATTTTATCTATCATATAATTCCCTCTATTCATTTCAAAAATAACGTAGATTATAGTGTATCACTTTATTATCATTCTTTAAAAGCTTTTTGGTCAAATCATGTATTACACAGATTGCTACAGCTAAAATTACTAAACATTTTGTAAATCATTTAATTTAAATGTATAATTATATAGAAAATAAAAAATATAGGAGCTATATGTATGGAAAAAGTATTTACTAATTATAAATATTATCTAAAAAATTGGAGATTTATATTTATTTGTATATTACCTGCTATCGCCTTTTTATATGCTTTTGATGTCATCTTTGAATTACTATTTCATCAAGATTTCTATTTATCTAACTTAATTTTTGCTATTATATTATTTTTAATATTTATTAACATCAAAGATATGTTTAAAATTCAAAGTTAAAGAGCTGAATAAAAAAAGAGCACCCTGCAATCGGATGCTCTCATGTGATAGAGGTTTTTTCTGAGTATTAAGCAGGACACGAAGGTCTTGTCCCACTATCTAATATATGCTTGTACTTATTTTTTGTGCGTGTACGAAGTATCACTATAAATTCATTGTGCCATTAACATATTTATACATAAAAAAACATCCCCCGTGGATGTTTTTTTATGTACCGATTTTTAAGCTTCCATAAACTTAGCTGGTACACCAATTTTTTCAACTACAGAAGATATATTAGTAGGATTAATCATTACATTTTCAATACTAACTAATTTATTTTCTAATAGTCCATTCTCTGTTGTAATAAGTTCTTCAAACCGTTCTAAAGTCATCGAAAATTTGTGTTCACTTCCACCATTCATACTGACTTTTACATACTTCATCGTGCACCCGCCTTTCATAATAATCTATAATTCGATAAAAAGGCGCTTACATCCTTTTATTTACTACTAGATTTTTCACTTTTACACTTGCCACTTTACGTTTATATTTAATATAAAAAAGCTGCTACTATTTTTCGTTCACGTTATAATTGCGAGTAAAAATGATAAAGATAGAAATGCACAAAGTGGTATAAATAAAACAGTATCCATCCTAGCAAAATTCGTATCTTTTTCGCGTTTAAAAATACCAAAATAATGAAACTCACCAATTACTCTTATGAAAAACACAATCATACAAACCCATGATCCCATTTGAACAATAATATTAGGAAATGCGAAATGAACAATATTCGTTTGTTGTAATAAAATTATCGCTGCCATACTTAGTAATAGCGCGATGAACAATGTCATCCCTGTACCCGGTGTAAACGCCTTTTCTCCAGCTTTTGTTGGAATGACACTATTTGTCGCCCACTTACCTCCAAAAGCCCAATAAACATGTAAAAAGCTAACTAAAAATAATATACAGACAGAAATATATGTAATAATAAACATTTTGTCCTCCCATTATTTTATTTTAGTCCTCGATTTTAGAGTATGCTATAAATTTCACCTTAGCAATCTATTTTTAATAACATAAAAAACCCCTTAATGATTTTTCTTAAAATTGATTAATCATTAAGGGGCTTTTAACTTCATTATGCATTATACCTATTTCTACGACGTTCCATCCTTGTTTGTCCTTGAACAGTACCTTCTTTATATTGATGTATTTGCTCTTTCAATTCATATGTTGCAGCTGGAGCCGGTTCTTCGTAATTATGCTCACGTATTTTTTCTGGAGTTTTTCGTTTAGATACTTTTCCACCAAACTTGAATAATTCCATCCTAAATTTAGGTAATCTTGGAAGTGGAATCTTAAAGGATAATTTTTTGCGTTTCTTTTTTTGTTTAAATAGATTTATATTTTCTTTATTATCATCTTTCTCTCTGCGGTGAATTAACATCGCAAGTAATCCACCTAATATCAGTCCACCAACTAAAAGCATGATATATTTGAAATTGCTTGTCATTAAGCTAGACATACGTTCAAGTATGACTAACGACTGTACTTCTTTCATATCCCAAAGTAAAGCGACCCATAATGCGAATAACCCGAAAGTAAGCCCATATGTACGAAAACGAAATAAACATGGGATTAAAGCTATACAAGCGGCAATTTTCGCATTCGCTATTATTGAACTAGTTGAAATATCTTGATGCCAAATGACTAACAATAGTGTAATAAATGGCGCATACGCTATCCAACTGCATATACGTGAATATATTTTTTTCGCAAAATAACTACCGAAACTAGTAAAAAATAAAAGGCCTCCAATATATAAAGATTGTTCTAGTGGGATTTGCTTTAAAATTCCTGCAACTGGAAAGAGGCCGCTCAATAGCATTAATAGCACATCTAATTTCTTCACAATTCCTCATTCCTTTCAAATTTCTTTTGAGTTAATACATATTGCTTTTCCATATGATGTAGTTTTTTATTTCTAAAAAACATCTTAATCCTGTATGGAAATAAAGTAAATATGTAAAAGAGAAGATACATGACAAAAGATATCCTTATTTACATGAAAAAATGACAAATCCTGACCTATATAATGAACAGGATTTGTCTATTATTATTTAAAGTAGAATAATTGAATCTTTCTTTTCTATTTTTAGAATATCTACATCCAATTCATCATCAAACTCTTTAAACTCTCTTGCATCTATATCCGTCATATAGCTCTTTATTACTTTCGCCATATGCATGGAATATGGCATATGTATATTCTTTTCCAAAAGCATACTTGAATTACAGCACATGTAATGTACCATTTTGGCAATATAGTTCCTTTCAACAGCTTTTACACCTAGCGGTAATATTTCCAGTATATATCGATATAATGTTTCACTATCATTAGACGAATACTCACCAGTGCTATAATACATTCCTTTTTGATCTATATATAAACTCGTACTATCCAGTACGTCATCACATTCTATCACACCGTATTTTGGTACATCAAAAGATGTATTTATTCTTACAGCATTTAAGTTTGGAACCTTTAGCAAATCTGGAACAATGTCAGGGAAAGTATCTATATCAATTTTTTCATTTTGTAACTCTTTTATCCAATGTTTTCTTACATTCGCATTTATAATGAAGTATACTTGCTCATTTTGCTCTTTTGCAGGTTGTAAAATTTCCGTTAATGTTTCAAAAACAAATTGTTTAAATTGAATGCCCATATCATTTCTTTTTGAAGGCTGCGGTAAAAAGGTAGTATGTTTATTTATATTCAATAATAGACGATCAATCGTTTGCCACTCTGTATTCCCATATAATTTATATAAAATTTCTTTTCCTTTAATTTGTGAAAAAATAGGTAAGAAATCAAATTTCGAGATTCGTTCAATTGATAAATTAACATATGTACAAGGTAAATTTATCTTATTCCAACTACGTTTCAAAAATCCTTTTTGTTCTAATAAACTCAAAATACCATTTATAATCGTTTTACGAGATACACTTTGGCCTATAAATAAATTTATAAATGCTGAAATACGGTTTGTTCTTGCAAATCCTTCTCTAACAATTTGCTTTGGATCAATTTTTTCACGTCCATCACAATTTTTCATTGCAATTAACGCCAATGTCGCATCATTGCGCTCACCTGCAGTAGCATAAACCGCTTTCATAACATCCTCTACTAAATTCATTTTATACTTCTGGCAGTATTGCATTTTATATGGATTTTGCAATACCTTTTCAATATTACATCTTACTATTTTTAACAATACTGGAGAATCTGCATTTAATATATATGATGACTCACTGATTTGAGCTAACACCATTTCACTTTCAAATAAAGCTTGTTCTACTTCCAGCGATATTTTTTCAGACCATATTTCTAGCGTTATAGTCTCTAATCCTTTTGGTGCAATTAAAGGGAATAATTCTTTCCTATTATCCGTTTCCATCCTTTTACATTCTGGTAGTAATGTGAAATAAGAAAATTTTTGCTGAAACCCTTTAAATAGATATTCTCTTTCTTTTGCTTTTATACCAGATTTTATTTTAGTACCTTGAACTTTATATATTCTCTCATTGTATGGAAGCAACACTCTAAGATTTGCTCCTAGCATATAATCTTTCGGATATTGAAGAATATGTTCTAATTCAACTTCTCCACCTATATGAAAATCATCTTTTAAATTTCTAAATATTTTAATCCACTTAATACCATTTGTAGCTTGTTGTACTTTTAGTTTTACAAACCGTAATTTTTTATTATTCAATGCAAATTCTGGAGTAGAAATTAATATCATGCCCCGTTTTCGTCTCAAAAGCAAAGGAATATCTGGATGGTTATATTCTTGATAAAACCTCCGAATTCCTATTGAAACATTTAATAATGGAATGTTCTCTCCTCCACGCGTTATATATTCGAACCGAAATACATAGGCGAAATAGTCTTCTGTTTTTTTATCTTTAATAGGCTCTGACATCGCCTCACAAATATTTTGTGATCTAAGAGGAGAAAAATATATATCTTCTTCGTTTATATTTTCTAATTGTACAGGACGTTCACAAAAAATATGTGAAATTAAAGCGGGCACCCACTTAGTATATACTTCCTTATCATGTAGTACTGTTAAATTAGAAATTAAATCGTAATGCCATTCATATTTTGGCGATTCTATTAATTTATTAGGCTTCCAATCATGAATAATCTCATACCAACTTTGAAAAATATAATCGAGTTGTTCTTTTCTAATAGGTTCTTTACATACAATCCATGGTGTATTTTCGTTTAATACATATGGATTATGCTGAATAAATAATATATCAGAAAACATATCATATAATCTTTCATTTAATCGTTTCAACTTACTCGTTAATAAAAATGTCTTATAATGTATTTCTACAATATCGAGCCATTCAATAGGAAAATATATAAATGATACGCTTTCGTTTAAAAGAGGTTCTACTATATTTTCAAATGTTAACAGTCTTAGTTTGTTCATAAAATCATTACTTCCTTTCTTTATTTGTCTTGATTGTCAAAAAACTAGCACTTGCTCTAATCCATTTAAATCAAGTATTTAAAAGAAAAGTAAAAAACATTTCTCCGAATCATATATTATTGAAACAGCTCATTTAAAAATAAAAAGTAATTATCATATTCAGCCCCCCTTAAAAACAATATTTCAATACATTCAAATTATACAATACAAATGACTTAATGTATTCATCATTTACAATAACTTTACAATAAAACTAAAAAAGAACACCTTAAGTCGGTGCTCTTCTTACAAATATGAACCATTATGTAATTGAACATAAGGATAACATGAATCCTCCAAATGAAATTGCTCCTAGTAAACCTAATACAAATCCTGTTAAACAAATACAATCAGCAAGACAAATGGAAGACTGCGATAACGGAACAAATGACCTACTTGTATTCGATCCATATTGTTTTATTTTCTCATAATTCATATCTAACATGTAATGTAGACAGTTTACACCATCCTCAATAGTATGTAGAGATTCTTTTTCTAATCGTTCCAATAATTTACTATTACAAGCAACTGGAAGAGGATACAGCTTATCTAATTTCATATTTTGATAAATTAATTCTAAACGAGATAATATATTATTTTTCTTCTTTTCAGATGTTACACTACTTTTCATGTAATTAAGTTCATTTAATAACATTGTCAATTCATCTCTTTTTCCGTATAAATCCTTAGCTATTTTTCTCTTTAGTTTGTAAGAATGGATAATAGATTTAAATTCAATCATTTTAATACACTTCCTAATTAAATATTATTTACCCATTATTCTATAGATAAACAGTACTTTTTAATCCTATTTAAAATACACTAAAGTATCTTAATTTACTATCGATAAACATTACATTAATCTTACACAATTGTAATCATTTCATGACCTACACACTAACTAAAAGAAATCACTCCCTAAATTAGACAGATATTTGATGGTAAAATCATAAGAAAAAAAGCAATAATTAGATTTGAAATCTAGTCATTGCTTTATCTACCTCATCTTGATTTACACCTATATATCTTATTGTTACTCTTTCACTTGAATAATTGAATATACCTATTAGCGGTGGCTATATTCTTCATCGGCATGTACATGTATAAATCTAATGTTTATTAATTAATAAATGTAGTTAATATTCATATGTTATAATAGTACCAGTAGTATCATAAGTACCATTAAAACAATTAGAGCAACCACTACAGCCACCACAACTTCCACAACCGCCACAACCAAAACAACCGAAGCAACCAATACAACGGAATCCACCACAACGAAATCCACCACAACGACCGCCACAACCTCCACAGCGACCACAACCTCCACAGCGACGAGCAGCATCTTCAATATAGTAATATGGATATTGGTTTTGCTGATCCCAATACACAATATCTCCAGACCGGTAATCATTAAGGCTTAACGCTTGTAGTTCTTGTTGAAACTGATTCATTTTCATAACCTCCGTTTATAAAATAAAACCTTATCGATGCTTTCCTATATCTCTGTTCGTTAAATCTAAGTAGAAATAGCGCTATAAACTAAGTTCAATACGTACACCAACAAAGTATGACTTATCACTAGATGATGCACCTTGTTTATGTACCTATTTTTACTATGGGCTCATTTTTATAAATAGAAATTATAAAATTTGAATTCTAGTGTTATATCTTCATGCTTACTAAGTTCAATTCATTTCTCAATAACCATGATGCCGTACCCTTTACGTTCAAGGTAGAATTTCATTCCATTACGCTGTGCATCTGAAGTTGAAGCAGTAACAAAGTATGTTAATCCGTTTGTTTGTAATATAAATATGGCAGAAGTTTAACCAGTTAATGCGTAAAAAATTAACTTAACTAACTTATCGATATGCCATTTTTCCATATCCGTAACACGATCGACTTTACGCAAATCTGGCAAGAAAAATATATAGATAGGCATGATCCATACCTATCTATAACATTACTTCCATTCTTTATCCAATTACATCTTTTACTTCTGTATTCACTGGCCACTTTTCTAAAGTATAAGCCATTTCCCAAAATGAATATTCATATTGACTGCTAATAATAAAATGCTGCTTCATACGCTTACGGTCTGCCTCTGTTACTTTTTCAGCGATAGTATCTAACCTTGTAATTTGCTCTTCAACTAATGTTCGGAACCAATCGGATCCATAAGCAGAAATCCATTCGTTATAAATTTGCTCTTCTGGCTGACACTCTTTTAAACGCTCACCAATTTCATAATATAACCAATAGCAAGGTAAAATTGCTGCAATGATATCGCCTAAATGCCCTTCATACGCAGCACGATACATATGTGAAGTATATGCGTATGCAGTTGGAGCAGGGATAAAATTATCTTTTTCTTCTTGTGTTATCCCTAATTTCTTCGCAAAATTCTCATGTAAAGATAATTCCGCCTCATATGTATTTTGGGCATGGTGTGCCATACGAGCTGTCGTTTCTAATTCCAGCGCTTTTGCAGCTCCTAATGTTTGTACTCTAGCAAAGTGACATAAATAATATGAATCTTGAAGCACGTAATAGCGAAAATTAGCTAAATCTAACGTTCCTTCACCAAGTTTTTTTACAAAAGGATGATGAAAACTAGCTTCCCAAATTGAATCTACTTCTTTACGCAATGATTGTGAAAAAGTCATTTAAATTCCTCCAATAATTCATTTAATATAAGTATTTATCCACAGCTATTAACGCTTTAAAATAAAAAAACTTTCTTTACAGGCGTAAAGAAAGTGAAATTGACAGTATTTATACATAAAATAGCAATGTCTTTTCCACTTCCCTACGCTGGCATTAACCAGATCAGGTACTAAGAGTCTCAAATTCTCATTTGATCTCAGCCTATAATAGGCCCCCCTAGTGGATAAATATTTAATTTTCGTATTGTATTCATCATAACATACTTCATGTAACTGTCAAAAGTATTCATAATACTACTACTTAAAACCCTTCTTCTTCTCTTACTCTTAATGAAGTTTCAATAATCATATCTAATAGTTTGCTATAATGAATTCCCGCTGCATCTGCACTTTTTGGTAGTAGACTTGCTTGTGTCATCCCTGGTAATGTATTAACCTCCATTACATATGGAATACCGTCTTTCACCATCATATCAACTCTTGCATAAACACTACATTTTAATGCTTTATAACAAGCAAGTGACGCTTTATTTACACGTTCATTAATTTCTGCTGGAAGTTCGATAATTTCCTCAACTGTACTAGCATCATCATATTTTGCATTGTAGTCAAAGAACTCGGCTGCATGTCGAATTGAAACTATAGGTAACTGTTTTCCATCCAGAATTGAACATGTAATTTCATCACCTTTTATATACTTCTCAATTACTACTTCAGAATCCCATTCGAATACAGTTTCTAGCATTGAAATTAATTCGTCTTTATCATAGACAATCTTTACCCCGACACTGGAGCCACCAGAGTTTGGTTTTACGACTAACGGAAATCCTAACTTATCTAACTCATCAAGGTTTAGATCCTCTATTTTTGTAAGTTCAATCCAATCTGGTGTTTCTATTCCTTCATAACGTAAAATCTTTTTCGAAATATTTTTATCCATACATATACCGCTAGATAACATATTGCTCCCGCTATAAGGAATACCTAAACTTTCAAGCGTTCCTTGAACAGTCCCGTCTTCTCCGTATTTTCCGTGTAATGCGAGCAGCGCAAAATCAATGTCTTTCGCTTTTTCGATTAAATCCATTTTTTCGTTTAACGTAATTGGAACTATGTCATACTTACTTTTATCTAAATGTGCAATCATTTCATTTCCAGTCATAATTGATACTTGTTTTTCAGAGGAGACTCCTCCCATAATAACGCCAATTCTCATTTCCTCAACTCCAAATTTCATTTTTTATCCCGCATTAACGGGCAGTAAGACCCCCACCTCAAAATTCAGCGGAAACAATGCAGTTAGGTGGGGGATCAACTGCCCGTAAAAGCCCGATTGGTTCAACTAATAATCAGTGGGGGATGAACACCCCCCCCACTGATTAAAGTTTCACTTTATTGTATCACCAATTATTTTGATTCCCCGAACTATTTCTTCTTCTTTCAAACGTGAAAATCCTAATCGAAACGTGTTCGCTCCTCCTCCATCAGAATAAAAAACATCTCCAGGAGAAAATGTAACCCCTTGCTCATAACACTTTTGCAAAAGCGTACGGGCATGAATTTTTTCTTGTAACTCTATAAATAAATGAAGTCCACCATCACCTGTCATTCTTTGAAACGGAATGTACTCGTTACACGCCCCAACAGCTAACTCATATTTTTTCTTATAAACAGACCTTGCCTTTTTTAAATATTTTTCAAAATATCCTTCATGTAAATATTGAAAAAGAACAGCTTGATCTAAAGTAGATGTATGAATTGTTCTTGCTCTTTTTACACTTTCTAAATGATGGATCAGCTCTTTATCTGCAATAATCCATCCTACACGTAAACCAGGGAAAAGTACCTTTGAAAAGCTACTAATATAAATCACATTATTACCAGCGCCAGCAAAAGTTAATAGTGGGGCTAAATGTGAACCAGAATAACGTAATTCTTCATTAAATCCGTCCTCTATAATAGGAACCTTATATTTCGAGAATAACCTCATCAGTTCCGTTCTTTTTTCTGAACTCGTAACAATACCGGTTGGATTATGATAAGAAGGAATTAAATACGCAAAATCAAACTCTTTTTCACACAAGCTTTTTTCAACTTCGTTCGTATCAATGCCATCTTCATTCATATTTATTCCGTTCACTTCAAGACCATGTAAGCGGAAAAGCTTCAGCGCAGCATGATGAGTCGGATTCTC
Organism: Bacillus tropicus; assembly: GCF_001884035.1. Classification (GTDB taxonomy): domain Bacteria; phylum Bacillota; class Bacilli; order Bacillales; family Bacillaceae_G; genus Bacillus_A; species Bacillus_A tropicus. The sequence continues at coordinate 160,416 of NZ_MACG01000051.1, read as the reverse complement.
GCAAATAACCCGCCCTGATTTCTTTGATAACGAGGATAGAACAATGTCTAGCCCTTCAGTAAATCCATTTGTAATTAAAATATCTTTGTTTGAAATATCTACACCTTTCATTTCCATATAATGTAGTAGATATTTCATTAACGGTCTATAACCTTTTGCGTATCCATAATTTAATACGACATCACCTTCAATGGACATACGAGTAAGAAAAGCTCTTTTGAAATTTTCCACATCAAATAGCTTTTCGTCCGGAGCGATACTGTTAAAAACAATCATTCCTTTTTCCCAGCGAACACCATGTTTCATTAAATCTAATTCATCCGCTAATAAAGTAACTGTATTAAGTTTATTTTTCCAATCTATTTCAACAGACGAAGTGTTTGCAATATCAACCTTCGCAACAAAATTCCCTTTTCCTTTAACTGCATAAATGAGCCCTTCTTGCTCTAAATCTGCATAAGCAGCGAGTACAGTATTTCTGCTTACACTAAGTAATTCACTTAGTTCCCTTGTTGAAGGGATTTTTTGCTCCCCGAGCAAATGCCCTTTCATAATCATCTTCTTTAAATAATCTTTCAATTGAATATAAACGGGACGATCTTTGACAACTTTAAAATCCTTAAACAATTCCTTACCCCCTGCAATCATTTTTGCATAATTATTTCATTCTCAAAAGGTCCACTACATATGTATTTTTTATTAAGGGCGGTACGGTCTTATAAAATGAAACTTTAATCAGTGAGAATATTCATCCCCACTGATTATTACGCTTCACCAGTTAGGACAAATCTTTTCGATATAAGTTTATAACATCCTTTAAAGCTGCAGCTGCAGCGCCTCGTGGATTAGAAGCACCACCAATTGTAGTAACTTGTCCCATCGTATCTGTAAAGAACGTGATCCCTTTTTCCGTCCCGTTTACTTTTGATAACGGGTGATTTTTATGTAATTCGTACGGTTCAACACTTAGATTCACATTACCTTTTGCACCTTTATAAGCTGATGCTATTAATTTAATAATTTTATGTTGTTCCTTAGCATTTCGAATTTGTTCTTTTGTAACGTTCTCGATTCCTTTTATATGTATATCGGTAAGTGTATTCTCTGTTCCCATTAAACTGTTTGTCAAAAGTAACAATTTACAAGCACTATCAGAACCACTTACATCTAATAATGGGTTCGTTTCAGCAATTCCTTTACTTTGCGCTTCTTTTAGTGCTTCCTCAAACGTAATATCTTCCTCATTCATTTTCGAAAGAATATAATTTGTAGTCCCGTTTAATATTCCTTCTATTTTTTCAATACGGCAACCGGCTAAACTAAATTGACCAATATCAAGTGTCGGTAACGCAGCAGCAGTTGCACCACTATATCGAATTCGTACATTTGCGATTCTTGCAGCTTCATTTATTTCTCTCCAGTTTGTAACAAGCGCACCTTTTGAAATTGCTACTATATCCATTTGTTTTTCAATCGCTTGTTTTATATATTGTTTCCCTGGATTTCCATCTTTAAGGTTTGTAACTGTTGATTCCACCAGCACTGTACCACTTATGTTATCTGTTGCACGTTCCCCCGGATGATATTCTATATATTTTTCAATTGCAGCACTACTGCTACCATACGTTAATAGGTCCTGAATAGATAACCCATCCTCATTGTGTATTGCAACATTTCTACCTAATACGCCACTTACAACTAACTCTATACCATATGTTTCATATATATATGAACATTTTTCATGTAGTAATTTTATAAACTCTCTTCCTACTGTTCCATATCCTGATAATACAACTTTAATTTTCATAATATCCCCCCATATTTTTCTACCAAATCCCTCTTTCAATATAATATAAAGCGCCCCCGAATTCCATCGAGAGCGCTTTATTATTACCTATTTCGGTAAACGTGATAGCTTTTCAGCAATCGTTCTATAAAACTCTTGAATGTTAGAAAAACCTAAAGTGTCTGAAACACTTAATCCCACCATGTCGAGATGGTCCCAATTTGCTTTCGTTTCGATATGATTCCATTTTCCAATCTGTAATGACTCATTATTATTTACAGTTGCATTGGAAGAAGGTGCAATCATAGAATTTGTATTTACTACACCATCATTTTGCCACCAAGTAGTATTAATTAATGGGCGGTTTTCTTCATATCTCGCATAAGAGCCTAAGAAAAATGCATTCCCCATTAACACTTTATTCATCGTTATATGAGGCAAATGTAAACCTGTTATGGGTGCCGCTTGTGATGCATGTCCACTATAAGATAAATAATAAACATCTGATTGCGTCTTTACCCAATTATTTAATTCCTTTGCACCATCTGTACTTAAATCCCATTGACTTATATCTTTTGTATTTTTCCAAATTGAACTATTTAAAATACGATCAGTATATTGTAAAGAGGACTCTCCAACATTCTTCTTTAACCCCCATTGATCCAATTTGAAATCATATAATGATAAATTACTCTTTCCTCCTAAACTTGCAGCTGTAATGAGTAAATCTTTAACGAACGGTAGTAGAAGACTACCATCCGCAAGTGTTGTACCGTTGTGAGGGGTTGCTAATGTTGTAACACTATGAACATATGATTTCTCGCCCTCAAATAGTGGTGATATTTTGTTGTTTGGGTGATTTTTCACATAATTTTTTTCTTCAAAACTGCCTTCTTTTAATAGCTGTACCAATGTTCTAATTGTTTGTCCGCCCATGCTATGTCCGACTAAATGTACTTTATTTGTTTCACTCCAACTCGGCATGAAACCACTATAAGTTCGTCCAAAGCGATTATGTCCATGTTTCTCAGCATGTGCGGCACCATAGTCTACTGTTCCACCGTTAATTTGAGCATATAATTCACATGCACGGTCCCAGTTACTAGAAACTGGCCCAACAGCTGCGGTATGAACTGTATAACCATTGCGTTTTAAATCTTCCTGTATATCATGAACACCACCCCAATATTTAACCCCTAGCATTTCCTCTCTACCCCATCCGGCAAACCCGTTTACTAAAATGATTGGATAATTATTTTGTTGACTCTCTTCAGCGTATATTACTTTCGTGGCGAATGAACATACAGTCATCAATGCAAAAAAACATATTTTTAAAAATAACTTCCCCATACTTACTCCCCCTAATAAAACGTTTACATTTTTAAATTTACAGCATGCTTTAATAACTTAAACATAATGTAAAGTATTTTATATACGTTGTATATATAGAAAACATATACAAATGTTGATAAATATTTACTTTTTACAATTCAACTTGTAAATCTGTTTATTTGAATTTATAATTAGATATAGTTTCCTCATGTTAAAAAGATTTAAAAACCATAAGAAAACTAATCTCATTGCTTCAAAGGAGGAAAAATCATGCAAATCGGATCAAATATTCATACATTGTCTCAACCTACTAAAATAACTCCATCTAATCTTGAGCATAATACTATCTCTTCTACTAAACTTGAAAGTAAGAAAGTAAATGATCCTATCAAGTTTGATATTCGTTCATCTGAAAAAGAAATGAAACAGCCTGAGCATAAATTTAATGAATTAGATTTATGGAAGATGTTAAAGGATAAAGGTGTTCCTTTATGGATCATCCTTGAAATGCTACAAAAAGCCCGTAAAGAAAAAGAAGCTCAAAATAATTCAGTTCAACATTCAAATGCGATTGAGGAAACGAATGAGACTCGATTAAATGAAGTAATGTAAAGCATCATATTTGATTGGTCTACAAACTAAAAAGAGTTCGGGGGTGATAAAGTTTCTATCAACCTCGAACTCTATTTTTATGATTTTTCTCCAATCGTTACAAACTGAAAAGATACTTTTCCTTCCAAACCTTTAATTAGCTTTTTTACTTTGACATTTTCATTAACTATTGTATTATCTGTCGACATTTTAGGTCTTTCATCACCTAGAGATTTCTTTAATTGAAGAAGATGCATTTTCGTTTCATTTGCTTTTATTTCCTTATATACGCTATTTTTTGCTACAATTACATACGATTGCGTTGGATATTTACGAGTGTTACCTATCCAAGTGTCACTATCGTATGTAACAGGAATCTCGTTTCCTTCTATTTTAATACTTTTCATAGTCTTTTCGTCTTCATTTGTAAACAATAGCGATCCTTCTTTTGGGAATTTTGGTAACGTATCTAAAATATAATTGGAGCCATTATCTCGTTTACGTAAAACTTTTTCTTTAATCAGTGCTAGTGCTGTAGATTCATTTAAAATTAATACATGTCCATTTCCAACTTCACCTTTTTTCACAGAAAACACTTCATTTTCTTTCGTAATTTCCTGATAACGATTAATAATTGGTGAGATATTATTTTCATCTCCAATAATTAATACACCGTTTGCAGGAAATAGATTCCCCTTTTTAGAACATGCACTAAAACTTATTAATAGTAGTATCGTTAACATAAAAATAGTTAAAGTTCTTTTCATCGCGTTTCCTTTCATCATACAGTTGATTTTTTCACATGCTTTCATATAGTCTTACAAGCTAATAAACTCTATTCATCCATAACCTTATAAAGCTTTTGCAGGTAACGCCAACGGGTTATAAAGAAATATAAAACTTGTATACAAATAAATGAAATTAAAATTACGATAGAACTATTCATAATAGAAAAATCGACTAATTGTTGTAATGCCATATAAGCGACTACAGTATGTATCACTGCAATGATAATCGGTAAGAAGAACATTAATAATAACTGTCTCGTTACAACTTTCTTTAGCTCTCGTTTACTTAAACCCATTTTCGAAATCATTTTATATTGCTGTTGATCACGATCCAAATCAGTATATAATCGGAAATAAATAAAACTAGCAGCGAATGTAAAGAAGACGATTCCGACTAAAACACTTGCCATAAGTAATAGCCCATTCGTTTGCTTCGCACTTAACAAATCTAGAGTTAAAGCTCGAAATTGAAAACTACCTTCTTCTTTCGCGAATGTACTAATTAATTTGTTTGAAATTCTCTTCGTTTTTATCCAATCATCTACAACAAATCCGTAAGTACGATATGGAATATCAATATTATCTGGATCACTAGTAATAGGTATTTCATCATATACATGATCCTGAACAGCAATATATATATTTCTCGTATCATGTGGTAAAACTAAATTTTCTACAGCTTTTTTCACTTGAAATGTCTTTGTCCATTCACCTTGAATGACTTCTATACTTTTTTTATAGTCACCATTTTTAAATTCTTGTTTTTGTGATACGACTCCAGGAATTAATAAAATTTCATCCTCTTTTTCAATCGTTTCTTGTTGATACCCAAGTGCTTTAGCAAGATCGTTATATTCACTTAACTTCATTACAATTACATTACTTTCTGTGTATATATATGAAGCTGAAGCCATTCGATACGGAATATTAGCATCAGCAAGATGTTTTTTTATAATAGAAAGATTTTTATTTAATGCTTTGTTGTTTTCAAAATCCCCATATAAAAATGTATACGGATTTGTCATCCTTACCAAATCTTTACTTCCAATTGCAGCTGTTGTACCAATCGCTGTAAATGCAACTGCTGAAACAATAGAAACTATAAAAAACATCGTTGCATTATCTTTCATACGGTAAATTAATTCAGAAAACGTTAATATATTTGTTCTCTTTAAAAAGAAAGATTCTCTCCTTTTAGCAAGATGTAATATATAAACGCTACACTGTGTATATAAAAAGTACGTTCCTATAATTACTAGTAGGACACCCATTCCAAGCGTAGTAAAACTGGAACTTGAAATGAAGCGAAATACTGAGAAATATCCATATCCTATACTACTTAAAGAGAGTAGCGATAATAAAATTGAAGATTTCGGTTCAGGTTTTGGCTTTTCCTCTGCTCGAATAAGTTCCACAAGTTCCGTTACTTTTATCATTTTAAATGTAAATAATGAAACAATTAAAAACAAGAAAAGAAATGTAATAACTGTTAATAATACAGCCTGTACTGGTATATAAAAAGGTAAACCATTATTAATCATTAATACACTTGCACTTATTAATAAGACTAGTTTAGAAAATATGAGTCCAATGAAAATCCCTATACAAATTGAACCAAGCCCAATTAACATATTTTCAATTAACAATAACTTCTTAAGCTGTCTCATTGACATACCTTGCATCATTAAAATACCAAATTCTTTTTTACGCGTTTTTAAAAACGAACTAACTGAATATAAAATAAAGAAAAATGAAAATATAAAAATCAAACCTTGCGAAACTTTAAATCCTAATGTACCAAATGTACTTATAGTTGTACTTGTCGATTTCAACTCCCCTTGTAGATCGGGATGGAATAATAAAAGAGCATACGTAAAGAAAATCATAATTGAAAATGCACTACTTAAAAAATGTCCTGCATATGTACGCTTATTACGAAAAATATTATTAAATGCGAACTGACGAAAAGTCATTCCTTTTCCCTCCTAACAAAGAAAGGACATCCATAATCTTTTGATAAAAAGTTTGTCTACTTTCACCACAATAAATTTCATTATATAGTTGACCATCTTTAATAAAGATTACTCGGCTGCAAAAGCTCGCTGCATACGGATCATGTGTAACTAACATCATCGTTGCTTTTTCTTCTTTATTTAGAGTATCAAGCATCTCCATTACATCATTTGAAGATTTAGAGTCCAAGTTCCCTGTTGGTTCATCTGCAAGTAATAATTGCGGCTTATGGACAATCGCACGAGCGATTGCTGTTCTTTGAGCTTGTCCCCCTGATATTTCAAATGTTCTTTTACTTAATATATCTGTAATATTTAATTTCTCTGCAATTTCTTCCACTCTCTTGTTCATCTCTTTCACAGAAACACCATCTAAAGTCATTGGCAATACGATGTTTTCTTTTACAGTAAGTGTGCTAAGAAGATTAAATGATTGAAAAACAAATCCTAATTGTTTTCTGCGAAATAACGCTAAATCTTCTGATGATAATTGGAAAGGATTTGTACCATTTATTAAAATTTCTCCCGATGATGGAGAATCAATAGTAGATACCATATTTAATAACGTTGTTTTCCCACTACCAGATGGCCCCATAATCCCTACAAATTCACCTTCTTGAATTGATAAATCAATATCAACTAATGCTTTATAAGGTACTTTCCCTTTATATACTTTACTAATACTTTTTGCATGTAAAATTTCCATGTATATTCTCCCTTCATTTGCACTTCTCATAACAGAGTGTAAATGAATTGTCTTATAGCTCATATTGATTCATCTTTCATTTATCTTACACGCTTGTAAGATTTCTAAAAAAACTGACAATAAAGATGTTTTCAAACTAAAATTAACGCATAACTATTTTATAATAATTGTATAGTAGCAGGAAATACAAAGTATATGAAACCTTTATTATATAAAGTGAAACTTTAATCAGTGGGGTTTTCTTCATCCCCCACTGATTATTAGTTGAACCAATCGGACTTTTATGGGCAGTTGATTCCCCACCTAACTTCTTTGCTTTCGCTGAATTTTGCAGTGAGGGTCTTACTGCCCATTAAAGCGGGATAAATGAGGAAAGACCGATTACTTGATCGGTCTTTTACTACTCAATGTTATATTTTTAACCACTCAGATTTTCTCAATATATAATGATTATATATTTGATTTTCTATCTTCTGTTGGCCCTTATAAATAAATCCGCATTTTTCAATAACTTTATTTGATGCTCCATTGTTAATTAAAGCAATTGCGTTAAGGACATCTACATTTGTATTTTTAAACAAATAATTAATCAAGCTTTTTGTCGCTTTCGTCGCATAACCTTTATTATGATATTCACTTGAAACAGCATACATAATTTCTCTATTTGGTGAAGGAAGTTCGTCTTTCATACCAGTGCAGCACCATCCAACAAATTCATTAGTCGATTTCTTGAATATTCCTAGCTTTAATATATGGTCATCTATGTTATTCGTAGTTCTTACAGCATCAAGAAACGCTTTGTTTGCAGGTGTTTCATAATTTGCAATCCAAACAATTCGTTGTTCTTTCGTTGATTTCCAGTCCGGTAAAAATTTTTCTATCTCCGGTTGATTTGCTATTTGATAAATACTCTCTGCATCATTGACCGTAAACTCTTGCAGGTATATATCTCCACAATCTATTTTAAATAACTTAGTTAAACTGTCTTCTCCCATGTTAATCCCCCTTGCTTACATTAAAGCTCCTTAATCTGCCTCGTAAGTTCCATAAACCGTTCATCCAGTTCTTTATATTCTTTGTCTTTAGAAGTTAAAAAGCTTAATTTACCTAATACTTCTTGCCTCTCTGTTTCTAATGTTAAACGTAGCTCTTCAATTTCATCTCTTGTTTTCGTAGGTTCTTCGAGCTGCTTTTGTATCGTATTGTTTACAAACACGAGTTTTGTATTAGTTGTTTTCTCCAGAAAATATTGATCGTGAGAAACGATAACGAGTGTACCATTATACTCAGCTAATGTATTTTCAAGCTGTTCACGTGAAGGAAGATCAAGGTGATTCGTAGGTTCATCTAAAATAAGTACATCTTTTTCATCTAAAATGTAAGCCATTAGCTTACATTTTACTCGTTCCCCCATACTCATATATCGAATCGGCTCTTTCCATTGGGACGATTCAAACCCTAAATGTTTCATTAAATTTTGGACTTTTCCTCTTTCTTCAAATGTCTCTTTATAAAATAAATCTTCTGGTGTTTTATCAAGTGGTAAATCAAATACTTCTTGTGTTAAATAACCGATGTTTGCTGATGGTGAAATCCATACTTCTCCTTCAGCAGTTTCGTTTCCCATGATCATCTTCAATAAAGTTGTTTTCCCGCTACCATTCGGCCCAATAATCGCAACCTTCTCACCGTGCTGAATGGTAAAATTAACGTTTTCAAATAATGTCCGATTATTAAATTCTTTCCGTAATTGTTTTACTTCTAAGAAACGTTTCCCTACTTTTTTACTCGCTTGAATAGAGAATTCAACTGAATAGTCCTCTTTCACACGTTCTACCTTCGTTTTCTCTAGTTCTTTTTCGAGACGTTTTCGTTTCGACTTTACTTGTGCATCCATGCGCTTCGCTTTTACACGATAAAATTCTTTAACTCCTTCTTGTTTTGTAGACTGCGCATGTGCCTTTTGTGACCATGAACTTAGTTCTTTTATATGAGTTTCTACTTGTTCTATCTTTTTTTGTTGTTTTTCATATTCACGCTGCTGCGTCATTCTTTTATGCTCACGTGCTTTCATATAACTTGTATAATTACCGCTATGGTCAATTAATTTCTTATCCTCAATTGACCATATTCTAGTCGCGACAACATCTAAAAAATATCGATCATGTGATACGACGATAACTGTACCTTTCATATTTTTAATTTGCTTAATGAGAAATTCTGTACTTATCTCATCTAAATGATTTGTCGGTTCGTCTAATATTAAGACATTAGGATTTTCAGCAAATCCTTTTGCTAATCGTACTTTTAGCTTTTCACCACCACTTAAAGTATGAAAGTCGTTCGTTGGCACGCCCCATTTCGCAAGCAGTTCTGCTTCTTTTGCAATTATATCTTTATTAACGAAAGTTTCTTTTTCTTGTTCAACATATGCTGTTGTCATATTCATTTGCAGCCATTCAACATTACCTTTTGAAGGTTCAATCTTCTCATTTATTAATTGAAGTAACGTTGATTTACCAGCACCGTTTTTACCAATTAATCCGATAACATCCCCTTGTTTTACTGTCACATTCATTTTCTCTAACAACATATTCTCTTTTATTTCAACATAAACATCATTTAATTTTAATAGTTCTTTCATAAATACCGATCCCTTTCATTAAGGGAGAATAAAAAAATCCTCCCAAATAAATTTGGCAGGATTAGTCATTACATTATTTATACCCAAATAAGCTATTACGAAAATCAAATAGCAAAACCGTTGTTTGGAATTGGGCAGACTAATCCTATTTTTTAGAAATTGAAATTTATTTCATTTCAACATTTAAAAATAAGATTAGTTAATCATCGTCCACCCATCATTCCTTTCCGTCATTAGTAACCATATTGTACCATGATAGTACTGTATGAGTAAATGCAATTATTTGTGCTTTTAAAAAGATTGCTTTCTTTTAGGTTTATTTATCATTTCTTAACTTCATATGGAACAAGCACAAATTACATTGATTGTAATACGTCCTTTATATTTCCTCAGTAAAAAACTTCTAAACACTCTATTATATGAAAATATAATTTTGTTCGTTATGCAATAATAACTTATTGTTTTTCAATAAATTATTATTGATTACTCTCCTTTAATAAGCTATTATATAGTTGCAGAAAATATTAAAGTAAGGGTTGAATTTATGGACAGAACATTAAAAATCACAAAGTTACATATGTTTTTAAGGATTTTTCTCATCCCGATTATAGTAGGGATAATTGTTGGTATACTAACTAAATTGGGGCAAGGTATACTTCCTGGACATTGGAATTCATTAGCTAATCTAGGAAGCGTTTGGTTAGTTCCATCCTTTTTTGTGGCTAGCTTTAGTTATTCTAAGCGTACGGCAATACTTTCTGGTATCCTTGCACTACTCGGTATGGTATTAGGCTACTACGGTTATGCAATAATATTTAAAAATGTATCTCATTCAATTTATTTTATTTCTGTATGGATAACATGTGCATTCATTGGAGGAACTATCTTTGGAATTGCAGGTTTTCTATGGAAAGATACTACAAATTCACTTCACAAATTAGGAAGTGCACTTATTGGTGGAGTTTTTGTAACGGATGGACTTCACATTCTTTTACATTTTGAAGACTATAGTCATATGTTACCTGTTGGATATACGGAAGTGGTGGTCGGAATTATCTTTATCCTTGTATTAGAACGCTCTAATGCTAATCGAATTTCTTCTTTCATAATGATGGTTCCTATCACTATTTTAGGATTAATTGGATATAAATTATTAAGTTTGTTTGCTTAATTAAAATTCATAAAGCTAGCTCTTTCAAAGAGCTAGCTTTTTTCTTATAAAAAACTATTTATATATAAATAAATTATTAAACCCCTCTCATTTAACAGCCTTATTTATTATTGTGTCATTACACATACTTACACGACCTTACATTAGAATCATACCAGTCTTTTATATCATTTCATTTAATCAAAATAAAGTGAAACTTTAATCAGCGGGGGGTTTCTTCATCCCCCACTGATTATCAGGCCTCACCAATCGGACTTTTATGAGCAGCCCAGCCCGCCCCACCTAAATGCTTTGCTTTCGCTGAATTTTGGGGTTGGGGTCTTACTGCCCATTAAAGCGGGATACAGTAAGGCTAAAAAACTTATTTTAAAAGTTCTTTAGCCTTAGTCATTTTTTACACATTAAAAAATATAATTCGTACAACGGTACCTTTCCCAACTTCTGAATGGATTTCTACACTATGTCCTAATTGCTTCGTAATTTCATATACGAGATATAGCCCCATTCCAGTTGATTCTTTAAAATCTCTGCCATTTTCTCCTGTAAAGAAAGGTTTAAATATTCTTGGTAAATCTTGCTTCGGTATTCCTACGCCGTTATCGGTAATTTCAAGTATAACATTATTACCTTCCTTACAAGCTTTCACTTTAATCTTCTCTCTACTACCAGATGAATATTTAATCGCATTCGATAGTATTTGTCCAATTAAAAATTGTAACCATTTCGCATCACTTTCTACTGTAATGTCCTTATCAATTTTAAGCTCAGGATATACAAAGTTACGGATAAAGAAGCGTTTATGTTCATGCACGGAATCATTCACTATTTTATGTAATTGTACTCTTTCCACATAAAAATCTTGTGTAAATGCTTCTAAACGTGCGACATACAGTGCCATCTCTAACCCCTTTTTCAGCCTATCTGTTTCCTCATTTATGCTTTCAAAACGTGGATCGACTTCATCCTGTGTAATTAATTCTATTACAGATAAAGGTGTTTTCATTTGATGAATCCACTGATTCATAAAGGTTAAATGATCATTATTTTTTCTCTCTTGCATCTGAAGCTGATTTTGATAATGGCGATATTGCATCTCAAGTAGTTCTTCAAGAGCAGTCGACACAGCTGCAAAATCAGATTTTTGAACAGATTCATCTAAAGATTGCATCGGGTTTGCTAATCGTTCATAGAAAGTACGATGAGTAAAGAAACGAAATACTAAATAGCCTACCATAAAAAAGGCACCTAAAAACATTGCATACAATGCCGTCGCGATATGCTTATGTCCATCAAACCAATATACGAGAAATATGGATAGTAGTTGGATTGCTGTAAAACAAATAAGAGGTATATGATCACGTATAAACAGCTTTATCATTTTTCCATACCTGTATCCCAAGTAATATGCAATCTATATCCAACACTACGAATCGTTTCAATCGCATCCTCAATATGTAACGTTTTTAACTTTTTTCGCACACGTGTTGTATTTACACTCAATGTATTATCATCAACATAAGATTCGCTATCCCATAATTTATTTAACAATACTTCCCTACTCACAACACGCGGATAATTTTTCATTAACATTTCTAATAAAATAGCTTCATTTCTCGTTACATCAATTTCTTGATTCTTAAGCTTCAATACAAGCCTTTCAGGATATAAACAAAGACCATGTTGCTCAACCATCCGTTCTTCTACTTTTGGTGCATAATCTCCGTAAGCACGTCTTAAATGACTTCGAATTTTAGCCATTACAACTTCGTAATGGAATGGCTTTGAAATGAAATCATCGCCACCGTTTTCTAACGCCATAACTTGATCCATCGTACCTTCACGAGCTGAAATAAATAATATCGGACATGTAGAAACTCCGCGAATTTGACGACACCAATAGTACCCATCAAAACTCGGTAGATTAATATCCAATAAAACTAACTCTGGTTGTTCTTCTAAAAAAATATTTAATACATTTTGAAAATCCGATACAATAATTCCTTCATACCCGTATTTCGTAACATGTGTTGATAATAATTCTGCTATTTTCATATCATCTTCTACAATCATAATTTTAACCATTATTTACTCCTTTTTCGATCCGCAATCGTATATGCAATTATATAAAATAAATAATACCTTTTTTTATTTAATTCGTAAATTTAAAAAGGATACTTTTATACAAAAGCATCCTTCTTCTATTATTCTTACTTAATATGAAATTTACTCAAATTAAAACCTAGCTTCTCCATATAGTCCATACTTAGTTCCATTCGTGCCGTTTTAAGCGGGTCCACAACTTGACAAACTTTTAAATCGCCGGCAGCTGATAATAAAAGAGTAGCATCAGCTTTAGACATTACTAATTCTTCATGTAAAAATGTCACCATATTACGTACAGCGCGATTCGCTGCATCATCTAGTAATTTATCTGAAGCAATCGTCATTACTTTTTCATTTTGGATAGCCATTGGTAGTGGCCATTTCTTTCCTTTTATAATCTGAACTGTTACCGTCACCTCACCAGCAACCTCTACTCCACTAACACCAATTTCACCATCACCCATCGCTGCGTGTAAATCACCTAATGCTAATAAAGCACCAGGAACATTTACAGGTAATAATAATGTTGTCCCTTCTTTTATCTCTTTACAATCCATATTCCCACCGTGATCATGCGGTGTGCCACATGAAATGCTCTCTTCTTTCGGCGCAGTACCAATTACACCGATCATTGGATTAATCGGGATTTGTAGTTCATTTGAAAACAAAACATGTTCATTATGTACTGAGACAATTTTCACTGTATTTTCATGTAGCTCTTCACCCATTACACCAAGATTTGCACCTGTAGTTAAAACGCCTTTCTCTGCAATTTTTATCTTTTCAATCGTAACAACTAATATATCACCAGGTTCTGCACCGTTAATATATACCGGACCAGTCGCTGGATTAATCCGGTTCCAATCTAATTCTTGAAACACAACATCTTCAGAATCAATTTGATTTTCAAAGCAATCATATGTTTCAAATATAAGGCGACTCCCAATTTCCACTTCCATACATGGTTTATTTTCGGGTGACATTGCGTAAATGATATGTTCTTTCTGAATTCGAAACATTTTATCTCTCCCCTTTTATATTGACCTACAATTACTAATTAGCTTTTTTCATAAAACCTCCTTTTAATAATTAATGAATTTACATATAGAAAAGCACTTAGCTTATTTTCATACATACACTCTTTACTATAACAGGTAAAGAAAGGCGGTATCACTATGCCCCTTATTCCATATAACGAAAGCGATGTTGATTTACTAGCTCGTTTAATGCGTGCTGAAGCTGAAGGCGAAGGTCGACAAGGTGAACAACTTGTTGGCTGCGTAGTAGTAAATCGTGTGTTTTGTGATTGCTTAGATTTTAAACAACTTCGTTCTGTACGTGACGCTGTGTATCAAAGCCCTGGTGGATTCGAAGCAGTGCAATACGGATATTTTTATCAACGGGCTCGTGAATCAGAAAAAGAAATCGCACGAAAAGTTTTACAAGGTGAGTGGCGCTGGCCAGCAAGATGGGCTCTTTGGTATTTCCGTCCAGTTGGAGCTTGTCCGCCTGAGTGGTATAATCAGCCGTTTGTAGGACAGTTTAAAAGTCATTGTTTTTATGAACCTAGTGGTGACGAATGTCCGAAATTGTATTCACGGTAGTAAAATTTGCAACGCAAGTACTTAGAATTTTGGGTACTTGCGTTATTTTTAACTAAGTTCTAGTAGTCTAATAATGTGATGGATTTTTCGATATACTTTTCTAAATTAAGATCCTATAATTATCTAAAAAAATTCTTTATAGCTTCTAATTGAATTTTGTGACTACACTCATCACAGCAATATACCCCTTTTGGTTTCTCTTTAAATCGCTTATATTTTTCACTATCTTCATAAACACGAAATATATGTTTACAAGAAAAGCAAACAATCTCATAAAACATCATATGCATTTTCCTCCTCGTACTTATAACCTATCATCAAGCAACTTGAGAAGGCTTCTTTCCTATATCCATATATTATTAATAAAAGGTTTTTCTGAATTTTTATCGAATTATATAAATATCACTAAAAGTGAGGTTTATACCTTTTTCAATAATTTTCAACTGAAGGATCATGTTGCAATGAAAGTATTGGAGCTGAAACACTATGAATCGTATCGATTACATAAGACAAGAAGAAAAGAAATATCACGACCTTTGTTATGAACAATATAAACTATTTGAAACTGGTTCTTGGCTGTACAAACCGGTTAAAACAGTTATGGATTTAATGGATTACTTTGAAGGACAAAACAACTTGCAAGTACTTGATCTCGGCTCTGGCGTTGGAAGAAATAGTATACCCATTGCCCAAAAGATTCAAAATGCTAGTGGTACTGTTACATGTGTGGATTTACTTGATTCTGCTTTAACAAAATTACAAACTTATAGTAAAGAATATGGTGTAATTAATAATATTAAAATAGAACAAGCAGCAATCGAAAACTACTATATCCAACCTAATACTTATGATTATATCGTTGCAGTATCCAGTTTAGAGCATGTTCAATCAGAAGAAGAATTAAAACACGTGCTCCATTCCATGAAAGAAGGTACAAAAAGCGGCGGTATAAATTGTTTAATTATTAACTCGAACATACAAGAAATTGACTTACATACAAATGAAGAATTAGATGCTTTAATTGAAATTAATCTCCCTACCGATGATTTGATACATCTATTAAAAAGTATTTATAAGGAATGGAAAGAAATTAAAGTTGAAATAAAAGAATTAGTCTATAATATTGTTCGCGATAAAAGGCATATTCAATTAAAAACAAATGCTATAACATTTGTTTTTAAGAAATAAAACTATAAAAGGTAAGGTTTTTCCCTCATATATTCAGAGAAACATCCTTACCTTTCAATTGTAAATTCTTCAAAAAATTGCTTCGTTATTACTTCATTTAAAACATTATTTTTATTAGAAATACTATTCAGCTATTAATTGAATCCATTCATTTATTAATAATTGCTTGTCGAGCTTTTTCTTTATCATCAAAATGAATAGTTGAATCTTTTAAAATTTGATACGTTTCATGCCCTTTCCCTGCAATCAAAACAATATCATTAGAAGATGCCATGTTTATTGCGTGATTTATTGCAAGTTCACGATTTTCTTCTACTTTATAATTCAAATTATTATTTTGCAAAAATCCTTTTTCAATATCTTTCATTATTGCCTGCGGATCTTCCGAACGTGGATTGTCAGAAGTAATAAAAACAAAATCGCTATAACTTCCAGCAATTCCGCCCATTATAGATCGTTTTTTTGCGTCTCTATCTCCACCACAACCGAAAACAGTAATAACTTTACCTGTTGAAAACTCGCTAATTGTAGAGAGAACATTTTCTAACGCATCCGGTGTATGAGCATAGTCCACTATTACAAGAAAATCTTGATTTTCATCTATGATTTCCATTCTACCTTCAATACTCTTTAAGTTAGTTAAGCTATTACTAATGTTTGTAAGTGGAATACCTTCAACCATTGCAACTGTTATTGCTGCTAATGCATTATAAACATTAAAACGACCAATAAGATTAAGGCTAACCTCTATTTCTCCATTAAAGGATGAAACTAAAAAACGAATTCCTTTTGCACTTAAAGTTATGTTCTTCGCTTGAACATCTGCTCCATTATGTATCCCATATGTGATAACCTCAGCTGGAGTAATTTTTTTAAAGTATTCGACTGTTGTATCGTCTGCATTCAATACAGCTATTTTTTTATCTGTAATAGTCAAATCATTTCCTAATCTTGAAAAAAGAAGACCTTTTACATGCTTATATTCATCAAATGTACCATGATAATCCAAATGATCTTGCGTTAAATTTGTGAAAACAGCTATTTTAAAGTTACACCCTTTAACTCTTTCCATATGTAAACCTTGTGACGTAACTTCCATAACACAATAATCTGCATTTTGATTTTTCATCATTTGCAAATTCCGTTGAAGTGTTGGAGGTTCTTGCGTATTAATATCAGTAGGATACCATTTTGAACCAACTTTCACTCCGTTATTCCCCATAAGCCCCGTATGATATCCATAATCACTTAAAATTCTTTCAAGTAAATAGGAAGTAGTTGTTTTCCCATTTGTACCTGTAATTCCAATTAACTTCATTTTATTAGATGGATAACCATAGAAATGTGACGCAATAACTGCCATTGCATACCTAGCATCTTTAACAATTATTTTAGGTATCTCAATATTTACATCTCTTTCTACAATTAGTGCTACAGCACCATTATTCACTGCATCCTCAACAAATTGATGTCGATCTTCAAGAAAACCATCGATACCTGATACACATATAAATAAATTTCCATTAGTTATCTTTCTAGAATCCATTTCTAATCCCGTAATTTTTACATTCATATCGCCAATAGTTTCTTTAACCAATAACAAATTCGCCAGCTCTTTTAGTTTCAAATTTCCCGCCCCCTTACACATTCCCCCTATTTATTTTACCACTTTATATAAAATAATGGCTTAAAATCCCATATTAGTTGAACGAAATTTATTCATCTTAAATAAACAAAAAATAAAAGAGCACTTGTTTCCGCAAGTGCTCTTTTGGGGATTTTGAGATACCCTATTAACGAAAGTTACGGTTACTTAAAGTTAATAGGTATTTCTATTATATGCTTGTCCTTTTTATTTGTGCATAATCAATATATAAACATCTTTAATAATTCTTAATAACTTTTCGTTATCGTTCTTTCTGACATGTTATCTTTAAGAAATTGATTGAAGGTTTATTGACCATGTTCTTATTTGGTTCATCAATTTCCGAAACTTGTACTAATCCATATTTTTTAAAATCTTGTTTTATAGATTCAGAATCATAGAAGAACATTTTTACACCTTCCATTATCTCATAATAATCTTTATCCAACTGTATTCCTTTTCCATACATTGGAGCTTTTTTAGAAACAGTTGTAAAAACCATATATCCACCAGGTTTTAACTGATTATAACAATCTTTAATAAATGTCACTCTTTCCTTCTCACTTAACAAATGAAGAAGGGCGTGACTAAATATCCCATCATAAGATTTATTATCAAAAGGCATTTCGTTTACCGAGCCGTGATATATACTAATATCTTCTAATCCGTTTTGTTTCGCTAAATCAATAGCTGTTTTTGAAATTTCAATCCCTGTTACATTTATATCATTATCGATAAACACCTTTGCATTTCTGCCATATCCAATACCTGGAACTAATATATCTTTAACGTTCTTTTCTAGGAAAAAATCCTTTGTCAAAATTGCAGATTCTGTAGGTTCAAATCCCCACATCGTTTGTTTCTCAATAAAACTTGATTCCCAAAATTCCATTATGTTTTTATCTCCTTGTTCTAATCCTGTTTTTAGTATCACATTAAAAACTTATAAATTTTAGTGCTGCAGCTACCTATACCAAATTAAATTTTTTACCACATTCACTTTAGGTCCATTGAATATAGCATAATTATAAGTCTATATCTATTATAACGATTGCTTTAAACCCCACCCTATTTTATTAATCCCTACGTTAGTAGAAAAATAAAAAAAGCCAATACTTCCGTTGTAGTATTGGCTTTTCTCAAAAGAAATTATCTTTTTGTACTGTACTGATCTATTACTTTTTCTAACATTTCTAAAGTTATCGGTTGAGCTTTCTCTATTAATTGGTAACCAATACGCCCATTCGGTTCAGCTGTAACTTGTTGTAAACTCTTTAAATCATGAATCCCTTTTTCTCTTAATTGCATATATAGTTGTTGTTCCGACATTTTCGCCTTCATCAAATTCTCTTTTACAATCTCTCCATTTTCTACTACTATAATGCTACTGCCATTTAGGAATTGTTCCATCTTCTTTGATTTCAATTCAAAGAAATGAATGATAAGAAGGACGCCTGCAAATATTACAGCTGCAAATATAGATGGGCCTACTTTCCTACTTAATACAGGCTCCACAATAATACGTGCAATTGATACTACTATAATAATTTCAGCTCTTGTCATTTGGCTAACAGATGTACTACCTGTCATTTTTAATGCAATTATCCCAGTCAGAATTAAAATAATGCTTTCAAAAATCATATTCATAATAGCCCAATCCTTTAATGGTGAATGTTACTAGCATTCCCATTAAAGTTGTATTTTACATACTTACCAAGTTTTTAAACCCTTCAGCCCATGATGGAAATAAAGGCTCCCACCCATACTCTTTACGCGCTTTATTATTTAAAGCTCCTCTTTCCCAACTATTTTTTCCACCTTGAACTTTAGGCTTAGGCGCTCCTAATGCAGCTGCATATATCGGTAACCACTCTTTACTTGTTGCTGGAAAGTCATCTACAATATTTGCGGTTCCCGTCGGCCAATAAAGAGCTAACATAGCTGCTCTAGCGGCATCTTCAACATGTATAAACGAGCTTATCCCGTCTGATGCGATAATTTCATTATTACGAACTTGATTTGCAATTAATTCGTTTTACGCATACCATGTACCTGGACCATATAGCGTACCGTAACGAAGTATAACCGCTTCTGGCAACTCAGAAACAGCCTCTTCTAATTTTAATATGCCATTAATAGTCAGCTGCCGAGGCATGGTAGCAGTAATATCTAGTGAATCTTTTTCTGTCGCAAATGAATCGCCTGGTTCATACGCCCATGAAATACTTTGGGCAATCATTTTCTTTACCTCTACATTTTTAGCTGCATCAACAAGGTTACGAGTACCTTCGATTCTAATTTTGGCATTATCCTCAAAATTCCACGTAGATAATGACGTTAATTGATGAATCACTACATCGGGAGTTGTTTCTTTTAATACAGAAAATACAGCCTGTCGATTAAATATATTAGCTATTACTGGGATAGCACCAACTTTTTTCATTTTCTCTACTTGCGATTCATTACGAATCATTGCAAATACTGTATGACCTTCTTCTATTAACATCGGTAATAAAGAACGCCCTATTACACCAGTTGCACCTGCCACAAATATTTTCATATAAGTTCCTCCTCATTTAGCAATCATAAATATGACGAAACTTATATAAGATGTGTGACATATATCCCTTATTTTTTCGTTATTCATATGAAACAAATACTTTTAATGGCTTAATAATCCCTAAACTCAATTCTGCAAAGCATTGTATGAGTGAAGTATACTGTATTTCATGTTGAAAAATCTCTTCTATCCATGGGGTTTGTTCTATTTGATTAAAGAACCAATCTGCATGTTTTTGATAATCATATCCATCACTTGAACCAATAATTTGCAATTCTTTCTGATAAAAATTGGCGGTTAATGTTAGTTCTTCAATATTACCATCAGAAAGTATACATATTTGTCCATTAGTTTTAAGTGCTTTTTGTAATGTATGAAATCCGCTATTTGTAGCAGAACATTCGAAACCGTAATTATATGTTTCTATTATTTGTTCTTCTGAAGCATATATGTTTTTCGCACCAAACTTCTTTGCAAAATCTCTTCTATTTTTATTAGGTTCAACAACATCCACGTGCTCAATGCCTACATAGTATTTTAAGAAATAACAAGCGAGTAAACCAATTACTCCCATTCCAGTTATAAGTACCTTTTCATCCTGTCGCGGATTTAGTTTCAATATACCTTTAGCAGCATCACACGAAAGAATAGATAATAAAGCTACTTTAGGTTTTATATAACTAGGTACTCGAATTACTTTATACCCCTGAACTACTCCTATCGTTTCATGTCCATAAAAAGAAACTACTTTATCGCCTATGTTTAAATTCTTTACTTTATTACCAACTTGAATCACTTCACCGTAACTTTCATATCCAGTTTTTCTTGGATAAATAGGATGTGTATCTGTAACATCGGATCCATTATACTGTGGTAACTCTGCTCCAATACTTATTGCGCCGGCAATTGTTTTAACGATAATTTTATCATCCTGTATAGGCTTAATTTTACACGTTTCCCACTTAAGCCGTTTGGGCCCTTCTAAAACTAACTTATTTTGTTCCATTTATAACCCTCTCATTTTATAAAAATATATTCTCACTCAATTTCAAACAATGTATAATAAATCCATCTAAAATTTAAGCTATAACGTTGGCTAGCACCCAACAGTGATAACATGATAATTGAATTTGATGGATATGGTATAAATGAGTATGTAGCTGGACAATGCGTTTCAATTACGAAATTAAAAAGGATGTATTTGAATGTAAAACATGAGGGGATTTCTAACGGTGCTGTCATCGATCTGTTTTGTGTTCGACATAATTATGAACGTATTCCCCGCTCTTTTTGTAAAGACATTATAAGTGATATTGTAATCGATCTAGATACCGACTATATTTATTTACCTAATCTATAAGCCTATCTTTGTCCTTTGCCTTTGTTTACCGTACATTTCTGCCCAGCACCTAATAAACAATTAACCATACATTAACTATTCTGATAACATTTTCAAAAAAGTTGTTGCCACCCAAATGAAATACGCAATTTGCGTCACGATATACATCGTAATTTCAAAACCTGTAAGTTTTCTTTCCCTTTTTATTTTCTTTAAATATCTATAAAAACAAAATGAACATAAGATTAGTAAAACAATAGACATTTGATATAGATTTTCCACTAAAAGAACTGCCATTTATTTCATCACCTTTCCAATAAAAAAGTATATAGTTTAAGCATATCATGTTAACGGAATTAATTACCATAATTTCCGAATTAAACAATTTTCCTAAGTAAAAGAAGTCACTTTTTTTAAATGTTTCAATACAATATTATATAATTCACTACGCTCTATATAATATTAAATTACTTTTTCTTTTAATGTACATGCTTAGGAGGAAGTTTTACATGCAATTGATTCATAACATAAAAAAAGCGTTTAATAACTTATGTGACTACGATACGGCCAATCTAATATCCGCTATTCAATCATTAAATATTACACTTCATAAAATATCTCCTTTTATTACTTCACCAATTAACCTTGAATACGGAAGAAATGTTATCTATAAGTCTGAATTTGTGGAGATTTTAGTATTAAATTTCCCTAGCAAAGCAAAGACTCTTATTCATGATCACGGAATATCTATAGGATGTATATTAATAGTCAATGGTAAGCTACAAAATATTACGTACGAAAAAAATAGCGAACAGATTGAAGAGTTTACAGAGGGAAATATTTTCACCGTAAAAAAAGATACTGTGCATAAAATGTATAATGCTACAGATTCAACAGCAATAACATTCCACGTATATTCACCACCATTAAAAGATGTACAAATATATGAGTAGTCTTTAAAAGGAGGAAATATGCAAAATTTAAAGGATCACTATATAAAGAGCTTACAAGATGGTCGAAATGTTTGGCTCTATGGAAAAAAAGTAGATGTAACTACAGACAACAATTTTGCGGGGACACTATGTACAATTTCTAATTTATTTTCGTTATTTGATGATCCCAAACAGAGAGATTCTATTGGATATGTGAGCCCAAAAACGAAAGACTTTGTTCATAAATCATTTTTAGTTCCGAATTCCTATAATGAATTATTAATGAGAAGAACTGCATTTGAAACATGGAGTTATGCTACAGACGGTGTAATGAGTAGACTATCTGATTACGCAAGATCGAGACTTACTGGCTGGTACGTATCAAGAGATTTTTATAAAAAGTTCGATGCACAGTTTCCAGATAAAATAGCAGCTTATTACGAAAAAGCTAGGGATAATCACTTGTTTTTAAGTGTAGTCCAACGTGATCCACAAATAAATCGCTCAACAGAATCAATGTTGAATGCAAATGAATTAGGGTTGTTAAGAGTTACAAAGGAAACTTCTGATGGAATTTATTTAAGTGGTGCGAAAATGATAGGAACTGCTTCCCCGTATTCAAATGATTTATTAATCTACCCATTAACAAAACTGACTGACGCTCAAAAAGATTTAGCTCACTTTCTTATCGTGGCAGCCAATTCTCAAGGATTACATATGGTTTGTAGAGAACCGTATGCGAATACAACTTCAAGCACAGTTGATTCCCCCATTAGCTCACAGTACGATGAAATGGATGCACTATTAATCTTTGATAATGTATTTGTCCCTTGGGAACGTGTTTTACTTTATAACAATCCAGAAGCAATATGGGCTATAAAATCAGATACAGCCTCTAGTAGTTTAGCTTATCATCAAGCTATAGTACGATTACTAATAAAGCTAGAATTTATAACTGCGATTGCTTTTGAAATTGCTGAAGCAATTGGAGCTCACACTTATTTGCATGTTCAAGAAAAACTCGGAGAATTAATTATGCAAATCGAAACAATTCGCGCACTTTTAATTGCTGCAGAAGTTGAAGGTACTACAAATGAAACAAAAACTTATTTACCAAACTTTAAATATATCGAGACTGCAAGGAATCTTGGTTCTAAATACTATCCCCGTGCAATAGAAATTTTACAATTAATTGGAGCAGGTGGCTTCATTCAACTTCCTTCAAGCTCGATTGATTTCCAGAGTCCAATAGCTGATTTATTAAAAAAGCACTTTAAAGGAACAAATATAGATGCCGAACAACGCACAAAATTATTTAAGTTAGCCTGGGATATTATTGGAAGCCCATTAGGATCAAGACACGAATTATACGAAAGATTTTACGCGGGAGATCCAATACGAAATACAGCTACACAATATGTAAATTATGATAAAAATCACTTTAAAAAGATGCTAAGTAAATATTTATGATGAAAAAGAGCACCCTTTGCTAAGAGTGCTCTTAAAAAACAAATAATTATCCAGTTACATATATAATTGCTCCGGCCACAACTGCTACTTTTCTCCGTAATGGTTTCATCTTATTCACCTTTATGTTTCTATTTAAGCTTTAAACTTTTGGTATATGCTTCCTATCATATTTCTTCGTATAGATTTCTCCATCTGGAGTAACGAATTGTAATACAATCTCACCACAAACTCCATCTAGTATTTCAAATTCACCTTCTGCATTTGAAATACTGCGTTCCTTACCTTTAATAGAACCTTCATAAATTTTCACATTAAATATAGGTTCGTTATTTTGACCTATGATAATACCTCTTGAATACTTACCAACTGCAATGCATTGATCATATTTTTTATAATAATTAGTCACAACTATAGCTCCAATTATTGCAGTGATACACACAAACAAGAGAATCATTTTGCGTCTCACAACAAACCTCCTAATTCAATTTATTCTTTTTTAAATTGAAAATTTAGACGTTCCACTTGTTTGATTTCCTCCACTACTTTACGAATTCCTTCCTCAATCCTATCTTCCTTTACATTCGATACGTTTAACTTTAATAGTCTTTGTTTCGGAAAACCTCTCACATAATTTTTATCAATCGAATCAATACTGATTTGTATTTCACTTAGTCTTTGTATCAACATGTCCGAAATACTTGTTTTATGTACTTCTAAACAAGTATGGATTCCAATTGTATTTTGCTTTTTATATGTGAATAAAAGCGGGTTTTCACTATGCATTCTTTCTAATGCTTCTGCTAGTTTTTTAGATCTATTATTATAGGAAGATTTAATTTTATTTTTATGGCGTTCGAACATGCCACTCTTTATATAAATTTCTAAAGCAGCTTGAGATATCATTGAACTATCAATATCTAGTATCTTTTTGTATGTATAGAAATCATTTGCAATAGACGGTGGGATAACTGCTACACCAACTCGTAAACCAGGAAAAATAATTTTCGAATAACTTTTTAAATATATAACATAATTACCATGATCCAAGCTATATAACGGATCGGCTTTTGAATCTGTTTCTAAATCTGCTAAATAATCATCTTCTACTATAAATACATTATATTTCTTAGCCAATAGTACGATTTTTTCTTTCTCATCTTTAGAATAAGAAGTTCCAAGTGGATGATGATATCTCGGTATTGTATAAAAGAATTTTATTTTACCAGTTCGAAAAATACGCTCCAATTCATTTAAATCAATACCTTCATTCGTACGTTTAATACTGATTACAGGGACTTTATTTATTTCTAGATATTCTATATATAAATGATACGTTGGCTGTTCAACTAATATTGTTTCATTTTCATTTGGAAATGGTATAGAAGTTAATATTGCAAGTGCCTGCTGCACACCTGATGTTATAAAAATATTGTCTTCTTTCGTGAACACTTGATAATTTGCCAACTGTTTTTGAATGACTGGAATTAAAGATGGTAACCCTTTCGGTGTTCCGTATACGAACAAATCATTTTTATAAGTATCAATTGCCTTATTCATACAATGCTGAAAATCTAAATATGGGAAAACATCTGGATCTGGTGCTGAAGAAGCGAAATCAATTATCTCGTTATTTTCTATGGTACTCCTAGATTTCTTAACAACGTAGTATCCACTTTGAGGGACAGAATATATAATATGACGCTTTTCTAATTCATGAAGTGCACTTATAACTGTCGCCTTATTACATTCATATTGTGTAACAAGCGATCGTATAGACGGTAATTTCTTTCCTTCTTTTATTTCTCCATGTTCAATCATGTTTTCTATATCATTAAAAATACGTAAATACTTATACATTTTACACCTCCTTCAGCAATTTTATTTTTAATTACATCGATTTTTCATCCATATAGCATTCATTCCTCAATTAGTTAATTTTTCGATTATCTATATCGTAAATCCCAATAGCATATGAATCATTTTCAATCCATTTCTTTACTGCTTCTGTTTTAAGTACACCTTCAACCTCTTTTTCTATTTTCTGCCCAAGTTCTCTCGTTCTTACTTCATCATTGCTAATCTTAGTTTTTATATTAATAGCAACAGGTTGATTCTTTTTATAATTTATTTGCTGAATCCTAAACCCTTCATATCCATTTTTTCTGAATACGTCATCAAATATCTGTCCAAAAACTAACTCCCATCTATGTTCTGCATTTACAATCTCCTTGTTTCTTTGAGATATATTTACTTTATAAGACTTAATGCCTTGAATTTGCAATCTTTTATTAATTTCTTTTTTTATTTCGTTAGCATTTTCGCTATCAGCAATCTCTAAATCTACTATTCTTTCCTTTTCATCCCATATAGCAGCACTAAAAAATGATTCCTCCTTGACTGTCGCTGTAGCAATATCTATCACTATAGAATCTTCACTTTTGGATTCTTCCATTTCAGGCTCACAAGCACACAATAAAGCAATTGAAAATAAAAATACAATCAACTTCTTTCCTCTTTTCATTGTACTTCCCTCCGTAAATTTTCATTTACGATAAACTTTTACTTTCACATATAAATACCTTCTATAATTTTTAAATTTAACATTATTTCACATTTCCTCCTCTTAAAAAGGAAATTACAATTAATAAGTAGAATATTTTCATGAATAAATAAAAAGTGAGGGATATATAATGCAACGTTTAAATACGATTGATATTAGTAATGTACTACAATTAGAAAAAACTCTTTCGTCTTTATTAAATAAAAAGATTTCTTCAAAACTAGACCTAGAAAACTGGTTAAAAGAGCAGTCAAAAGTGATTTGGGAAATCGAAGAACAATTAAGATCACATTATATCGCCTTTCAATGTAATACGGATGATGAAGAAACAAAGGATACTTTTGAACATGATCAACAATTTGTAAAGCCACTTTTAAAGCGGTACCAAAATTTATTGGATAATAAATATTTAGAGTCACCTTTTCGAATGGAATTAGATTCTAACGTATATGGTTTATTAGATACAAAAATAAAAAATGCTCAAAAGTTATTTTGTGAGGAAAATATCGAATTAGAAATAAAGGAAGACAAATTAGTCACAGAGTATTTTGAAATCACTGGAGGATTAAGTGGAATTTGGGACGGAGAAGAAAAAACGATAACAGAATTACAATCCTATTTACAAGATTCGAATCGTGACATCCGTAAAAAGGCAAAAACCATTATTTCTGAACAATTTTTATCTGTTGAAAAAGAACTCCAAAACATATTAAATCAATTAATTGAAATTCGCCATCAAAAAGCAAAAAATATTCAACTAGAGAATTATCGTGATTATATGTTCAAAAAATACGAACGTTTTGATTATTCGGCGAAAGATTGCTATGAACTAGCTGAATCCATACGTAAGTATGTTGTACCTCTTAAAGATAAAATATTACTAGAGAAAAAAGAGAAACTACAAGTGGATACGCTTCGCCCGTGGGATGTATCAGCTGTAACTCCAGATCAAAAAGTACTTAAACCAATTGCAAATGAAAATGATTTAATTGAAAAGAGCACTCATATCTTTAATAAACTAGATGTTGAATTTTCAACACTATTAAACCGATTGAATAAACACGATTGTCTTGATTTAACAAGCCGCAAAGGAAAAGCAGCTGGAGGCTTTTGTGAGTACTTACCAGCTTCACAATTATCATTTATTTTTATGAACTTAAATTATACACAGGATGATATTATCACTTTTATACATGAAATGGGGCATAGTATTCATAACGAACTTATAAAATCATTAAAATTACGACAGTATATAGAAATTCCCGCTGAAACAGCTGAACTAGCCAGTATGACAATGGAATTATTCTCGCTTAATTATTGGGATACCTTCTATACAGACAAAAAAGATTTAAAACAAGCAAAAATTAACTTCTTTAAAGATGTTATTTCATATTTACCTGTTATGCTTATTGTCGATCAATTTCAACACTGGCTGTATGAAAATCCAACTCATACTTCTGAAGAAAGAAATGAAAAATACTTACAACTTCAAAAACATTATCAGTCTAACGTCATACATATTGATGGCTACGAAAACTGGATAGCAACGAGTTGGTTACCTGTACTCCATATTTTTGAAGTACCATTTTATTATATTGAATATGCGATCGCCCAACTTGGTGCATTACAAATGTATAAACAATATAAAGAGGATCCTAAGCAAGCACTAGAAAATTATAAAAAGGCATTATCACTAGGAAGCTCGCAATCTATAAAAGAAGTGTATGATGCAGCTGGAATTCGTTTTGATTTTTCTGGTGAAACAATTAAAGAACTGATGCGATTTGTGGAAAAAGAGTTAGAAGTACTTGAACAAATATAAGAAGAAAGCTGCACCTATATTTTAGGTGTAGCTTTCTTCTTTATTTTATTAATCAGCTCTATGTACTGAGTATCACCATATCCGATTGTAGGAAAAAGGTGAAACAACTTCGTTAATAATTCTTGAGTTGATAAATCTTTATTTTTAGAGATAAATTTCACTACTGCATTATCTTCTTTTAGCATTTCTAAAAATAAGTCTATAGCCTGATACATTACTGGCAATGTTTCAATAGATGGTTTTTCATGATTCACGAGCACTTCTTTATATGCAGAGTGATAGTTTTCTAACTTTATTTCAGTTTGACTTACTTTAAATTCATCCTCTCTAAAGCTATTCAAATATACTTTCCCTTCATAATAAGACTGTTCAAGGTATGAAAGTATTGTAAGCAGATTCATTTGGCAAAACATATCTTCACCAAACCATAAAACAATACATTTATACTTTTTCGTAAAAAGTTTTTCTAACGGATCTATAACCTTTTTTGTATAACTCTCTACGGAACTGTTGTGTCCTTCTGCTCTTGTTTTAATAAAATCGTCATCAAAAACTTTTATAGTAGCGGGGTTCACACACATCGCCTCATTAAATGGTGCATAATCAGAATCACCCATTAACTTTTCGTTTTTAAATTCTTCATACATAACTTGACCATTTAATATGTTAAGTACTTCTTTATCAAATAGCTCACTCTTCCTATTTCGTAACTGTTCAACCTCTAATTTTCTAGAAATATTCATATGAAACGCCCCTTCTTTATTTAAATTTAGTTTAACAAATGATTGAATAGGCATTTTGCTAAGTTGGTATTCTCTTGGATTCATTCCAAAAACATTTTTGAAAGCTCTACTATAAGCCTCTTGGGAAGAGTAATCGTAATCCAATGCGATCTCAATTATTTTCCTACCATTCTTTAAATCTTCTGTAGATAAATACAACCTTCTAAGAAGAATATAACGTCTAATACTGAAACCCGTTACTTGATGAAATTTAAAAGAGCAATAATAAGGAGAATACCCCATATAACGAGATAATTCATCTAATGAAAATCCCTTTTTCAAATTGCGCTCAATCCAATCAATCATCTGCTGTATATGTTCATTCATTTCCTTCACTCCTTATATAAAAGTATAAGAGAAGTGCGTTTCATTCTTTTGATATTTCTTGTGTTTTAAAACATGAGCCATTCTGTAAAATCTATATATGAGTATTAGTTTTATATTTTTTACCTATCTTATTTTGACATACCTTCTATTCATTTTTCAATTTAGTGTTAATTCGTATGCTGGCAAGACCTAACTAATTATTAAAGGTCAATTTACATCATATTTCATTTTAAAGGATTTCAAAAATAAAACTAGAATTTTGTAAAATAAGATTCTTTTAATTCTCTAATTAAAAAATAAAAGTTTAGAAAGGACGTTACAATGAACAAACTAGAAAAAGAAATACTTCAATTCATAAATGAACTATATCCGTTGAATTTTATTAACATTACACCAATAACAAATGAAATGTATAAATGTCTTACAGAACAAGGTACATACTTCATTAGAATTACAAACTATAAAACGTATGAAGAACAATTAGAAGAAGTTACATATACGAATTTTTTATACCAAAACGGTTTATCTGTTCCACCAATCATCCCTTCATTACAAGGGAATTTTGTAGAAAAGTTAACATTAGATAAAGAGATTTTTGCCGTATTATATAAAGCTGCGCCTGGTATACATTTACCAAAGTACGAATGGGATTCTAAAATATTTAAAAAGCTTGGTAAACAAATTGGAAAATTACATCGTATTTCTAAAAGCTTTGAAAAGACTAAACTAGTTAAACATATAAACGATTGGTATGAAAATGAAGAATATAATTTTCTTAAGTATATCCCTCAAGAAGAAACTACTATAAGAGAAATTGCATCAGATGTTTTAACTTCTATAAAAGAGTTACAAAAATCCACTTCAAATTACGGCTTAATTCACGGAGATTTATGGTTAGAAAATATTTTAGTTGAAAATAATTCAAACTTAACAATAATTGATTTTCAAGACTGTGAAAAACATTTTTATATATTCGATTTAGCAGTTCCCATTTATAGTGCTTTAGAATATTCATTTGCTGGCAATGGGAATATCATTGACTATGAGCATTCTATTACAAAAGCACTATTTGAAGGGTATCAAGAAGAAAATGAACTACCTAAAGAAATGATAGACAAGTTTCCATTATTTATTAAATTAAAGGAGATTTTTGAATATAGCTTAATGCATATGTATTGGGATAAAGAAGAATTAACTGAGGAACAAGTACGGATAATGAACCTTTATAGGATGAAAATTGAAAATAAGTATACCTATATCAATGTTTAAAAATGCTGTTGTTTAACTACAAGGAAACCTTAGTTAAACAACAGCGTTTATTAATTAGCTGACAACCTTTTTTATGACTTATAAATACTGATTCAATAATCTTTTCAAATACACTTCATTTTGCGGTGATACTTTTTTCAGAAAATCTAGCTGCAATAATAATAGGAGCCCATTGAAAAATCTCATCTCTTAACAAACTAGTATTTTTGCAATATAAGTGTAAATACATTTCAGCTAATTCTAAAGAAGTCTGAGCATACAATAAATATGTTCGAAATACATCTGCCCGAATATCACCAGAACTAGCATCTACCCAGTCTATAATATTCACATTCTTTTTACTCAAAATTAGATTAAATGGATGGAAATCCCCATGACATAATCTAGGTTCAAATTTAATTGAATGTAACCTATTCAATATATTTCCCTTTTGCTTTTCATCCAATTTATATCCAGATTTAATTTGACGTTCTAACCTTTGCCTCATTAACTCCATTCCATCTGTATTCACACGTATAGCATGGATCTTTTTTTGCTCATTTACACAAAGGCCGATATAACGCTCTGCCTCATTCAAATTATTAAGCAGGAGATCACCAATGTTCTCCCCTTTTACATATTCCATAATAATTGCTTGTCTATTTTGTATCTTTGTCACTTCAAATACGTTTGGAACTGGCAGCCCGCATAAATAAGCATATTTTTGTTTTTTTGCTTCATTCATAGACTCTGTATCTGGAAGATATTCTTTAAATAATTTCACAATCTTATTATCATATAGATAAATTTCCGCTGTATTCCCTTTTGCAATTGGATTACCTAAAACCACTTCATTTCTCCCCTTAACATAAATTAGAATAACATCTTATACTTCTCTTTACATTCACTATAACCCTAGCTAAAACCTTCTTCACGACTATACAAAAAAACTTACCGCTTTCCATCCTTAAATAGAAAGCGGTAAGTTTAATTTACTTGGAATATCAGCATGGAGATTTGGTGTATGCAAGATAGTAAATGAATACCCTTGCTGAATAAATGATACTTCATTATGTCTACATTCATATGGAACACTATTTTTCTTCAAATTATTTTGTATGCGTTGTAAAAATGCCTGATCTGGTGTTCCAAAAGAAACATGTACTTTCGGTGGTAAAGCTTTCATCGCAATCGGAATCCATGGTCGCTGCCACCAAGTTGCAACAATGTATGCAGTGCCGCCTATTACAAAGTTAAAAATATCCCCATCTTCCATTGTTTTCAAATTTAGATTTAATTTCAACCATTCCGTAAATACAGGTACACTTTTAACGGGAAGACCGATTTCCCTTACATATAAAACGTTTAATGGTGAATGCGGTATTAATACATCTTCTTTAACATAACTATGTGCAATAATTTCGAGAAGATTTCCATCTCCGTCTTTAAAGTATAAATTGAATAAATTATTCTCCTCACCAATTATATTTCCATCTTTCCATTTCACAATGAGTAACCCAGACTTTTCGAGCCATTTTGCTGTTTCATGAAATTTTGAATATGAAATTTCAAAGGCGAAGTGCGCAGGTGCAATTGGCTCATACACTTCTTGAAAACTAATTGTTGTATATGGTGTTACTTCAAATTGAATGTAGGATGCTGTTTCTTTTTTTATTGGAAAAGATAATACGTCCCTATAAACTTGTTTTACCCCTTCTATGGAAACCGTTTGTAGTTTTATATCAGAAATATGTGTAATCATTTTACGTCCCCCTATTTCATACTATCTATTCGTATTGTATTACAATTATAAATAGATAAAATCAAACGGAAGGATGGATTTTTCATATAAAAACTACAACTTTAGTATGAATATGTTAGCTCCAAAACTCTTTTTGTTTGATATACACTATCAATAAGAGTACATTTTCAAGTTTTTCTTGCATTCTTTTTCACACAAAAAGCTGCTTTTCCATACAAGAAAAGCAGCTTTCACGATAAAATATATTATATTTTATTAGCAATAATCATAAATCTTTTTGAATTCGTACGAATTCCTTTCTCAGAACTATTTGCATTAATAAACTTTTGTAAAATAGTAAAATCCTCTTCCTCTTCTCCAAACCTAGGTATAATAGGCGTATGTTTTAATAAGAAAATAAGATCTTCAGGCGTACTGTAATAATCAGTCACATCATATTCACGTACTTGCACGAGTTCAAATCCTGCACTAATAAGTTCACTCATATACTTTTCTTTTAAT
Source organism: Bacillus tropicus (assembly GCF_001884035.1). Lineage (GTDB taxonomy): Bacteria > Bacillota > Bacilli > Bacillales > Bacillaceae_G > Bacillus_A > Bacillus_A tropicus. The sequence goes on along the minus strand of NZ_MACG01000051.1, from coordinate 127,543 downwards.
GTGCCATCTCTTTCCCCTAAGCATTGTCCTCGTCCAAATGCTTCCTTAAGATTTAATTTATCATGTTCGCAAACTTGTTGCGTTAAGAAAAAAGCACCTTGTTTCATTACTTTTGCTAATTCAGATGCTATAAACGGTGCGTGACAACTAGAAGCGATATCAAAATGGGCAAGCGGAAACGTTAACGCTTCAGAATTCATTTGAAAAAACTCAACATTTTGTACACCTGATTTTTTTAAATTGGAATGTGCCGTTTCAATCATGCCATTAGAATTATCAATTCCAATTAGCAATTTAGCTGAAGATGCTATGTTAAGTACATTTTCCCCTCCACCTGTACCAACATCAAGTAGAGTGTCTGATAATGTACATCTTTCTTTCACTTCTCCATAAAAGTCCCATGTATTTCCTACAGTTTCGCATTTTATTTTACTAAAATCCCATCCATTTAATCTGCCTACTTTATCATAAAAGTTTTTGTACTCTAATTCGTTCACCTTATAACTCCCCTTTGTAAAAATGAATTAAATATGTATAATAACCTACAACGCTATTTAATTATATATTATAAAATACAAATTATTAAAACAGCATTTCACTTCACACTACATTAAGTTTACATAACAATTTTATAGTTCATCTTTATCGATATATTCTAAATGCGCTCTTCCCCAACTACACATACTATCCAAAACTGTACTAACTGTTTTTCCATGTTCAGTTAAGCTATATTCTACTTTAGGTGGTATTTCTTGATAAATTTCGCGTTTTATTAGTTGATCTTGCTCTAATTCACGTAATTGCTTCGCTAATGTCCCCTGAGATATATCGGGTATTAATCGCTTTAATTCACCAAATCGTTTCGTTCCATCTGTTAGCAAAATAAATAAAATGAGTGGCTTCCATTTTCCACCGATTATTTGTAATGTTGCTATTACCCCTTTTAACTTCGGTTCTTGTAAATCCATTTTCTCACCTCTCCTCAGATAGCATAAAACATATTTAGCTATTTTTCATATTACTTATCCACATGAATAGCGATTAGTACGAAATTTGTGACTATGTACATATAAAGTGCGTACTTTTCACTTGCTATCTTTTAGCGAATAATAAAAGGCATAACAGTTTTATTTTAAAGTTTTTATTAAGGGAGTGGCTTAAATATGTCTATAACTACATTAAAAGGTAGCCGTATCGTTATCATTGGTGGGAGTTCTGGTATTGGATTTGCAACAGCAGAACAAGCAATTGAACAAGGAGCACATGTTATTATTGCAGGGCGTTCGAAAGAAAAATTAATGGTCGCTCAAGAAGTAATAAATAACAATCATCTTCAAACTTATGTACTCGATAATCAGGATACAAACCAATTACAAGGTTTTTTCAAAAAGGTTAGGAATTTTGATCATTTGTTCACACCAGGAGCTTCTTACACACTTGGACCAATAACCGCTACAAATGATATTGCTGAAAGCAGCTTCATTGGAAAGTTTTGGCCACAATATTATGCCGTAAAATATGCAATTCCTTTTCTTTCAAACTCTGGATCGATCGTGTTAATGTCCGGTGCATTTAGTCAACGGCCACTTAAAGGGGCACCTGCTTACGGAGCTTGTAATGGTGCTATTGAAAGTTTAGGGAAAGCTTTAGCTGTTGAATTAGCTCCAATTCGAGTTAATGTTGTCTCTCCTGGAACGATACGGAGGGAACACGAACAAAACGAAAATAGACTAACTGCTTATGAAGCTTATAAATCTCTTTCTCTTGTAAAAAGGCCTGGGCATAATGATGAAATTGCACATACTGTTCTATATTTAATGCAAAATAGTTTTACTACAGGCAATGTATTGTTTCCTGATGGAGGGTACACCTATCATTAATTATTAAAAATTGAATGCCTCCTTGTATTAACTAGTATAAAGGAGGCTATTATTAATTTAGAAAGTGATATAGTAATATAGGATCTTCTTTTAAAAGTTCTGCTAAAAATAATAGTTGTGGAAAAGGTTGTAAGACTAAATTTTTATTCATTTTTTCTTTTAAAATAGCATTCCCGCCTTGATTGATATAATCATTTAATGTTATTTTCCCCGTGCAAATTAATTCAATATCATTCAATGAAAGTAATAGTAGTCCTTTTGTTTCAGAAGATGGTTTAGGTAGCATCTTTGAATAGGCAACATACATGATCGATAAACTTTCATCTGGGCTATCAATAATTAATATTGGATTGACTTTATTTTCTACTTTTATTTTCTTTGATTGTGCATTCCAATACTCTTTATAATATGTAGTTGGTGAATTCAATATAGTAATATCAATAGAAGCTTCTTCTTTCACTTCTCTTTTAGCAGTTTCTACTGCTGTTTCATCCGCTTCTTTATGTCCTCCAAGTCTTACTACACCTAATGTATCCCCTTTACTCGTTGGTCCCACTTGAAAAACAAATGAATTCTTATACATTACATATGCACCAGATGTTCGTACATTCTTATCTATATGTATCAATATTTTCCCTCCTAAATTAGCCATCTTACAAACTAGTTTACTATAATTTTGTTATGTTCTTAAATAATCTTCAATCAAAAAACTACCTTCATTTTATTTCCTCCTTAAAATTTAAAAATACATCTAAAAAGTAGGATTCACAAAAGAATCATAGAATTCTATACATAACAAATATTGGACGGATTATTTTCAAATTCCTCTATAATAAAGGTGGTTCAAGCGGTGTGAAATTTATACAAGAACGAAGGTTTACCATAAAGACAACTTTTTCTAAAGAATACAAGATTTTTATTTTGGGTTTACTCATTTCACGAATTGGGGATTCACTATATACTTTTGCGTTACCTTGGATTGCCTATCAATTAACCGGTTCAGCTGTAATTATGAGTTCTTTATTTGCTATTAACGTATTGCCAATCGTTTTATTTGGTCCTTTAGTTGGTGTAATAATTGATCGTTATAATCGAAAAAAGTTACTTTTGGTAGCGGATATTACTAATATTATTTTAGTAAGTCTTGTTCCAATACTACATTCATTACATCTATTAGAAATTTGGTATTTATACGTAATTACTTTTATCCTAGCAGTTATGTCCATGCTTTTTGATGTAACAACTGTTACAGTCATTCCGCAATTTGCTGGAGCATCCTTAACGAAGGCCAATTCTTTCTATCAAATGGTTAATCAATTGGCTAGTTTATTTGGTCCAATGATAGCTGGGGTTTTCATTTCTTTTATTGGGGGCTTTCAGATGCTTTGGATTAATGTTCTTTCATTTATTGCAACATTAGTTGCTGTGATGTTATTGCCGTCTATGAAATCCACAAATAAAAAATGTGAAGATAAAAATACACTTCAAAATGTACTATCTGATTTGGTTAATGGATTTAAATGGCTCAAAAATGACCGCTTAAATTTAGCTTTATCTTTTCAAGCTATGATAGGAAACTTTGGAGCAAGTGCAGTTTTAGGTATATTCATGTATTATGTATTATTTATTATCCACATTACATCTTACCTCTGCACAAAGTGGTTATAACTATACTTTAATTGGGATTGGAGGACTTTTAGGTAGCTTTATTGCGGTCCCTTTAGAAAAGAAATTCCGGCGTGGCCTACTTATCCCTTTACTCCTATTATTAGGTACATTTGGATTAACAATCGCTTTATGGAGTACATATTGGTTAGCTCCCGGAATTGCTTTCGGTATTGCAATGACTTGCAATATTGCATGGAATACAATTGTAGCCTCAGTCCGTCAGGAAACAGTTCCATCAAATATGCAAGGAAGAGTTTTAGGATTTTCACGTGTACTTACACGATTAGCTATGCCACTCGGGGCATTAGTAGGAGGCATTATTTCAGCCTATAATCCTGTCTTTGTATTTGCTTTAGCTGCTTTCACGAAGCTAGTTGAAGTTTTTATTGCACTATATAGTCCAATACGAAAACTATGATGGAAGGCAAGATAATTATGTATGATTGGTTAATTGCAATTACGGATAAGTTTATAAAGAAAAAAGGCATATTATAATGCCTTTTTTCTTTACAATCATTTAACTGGATAACAAACTTCTGTAACCCACTTATTAGGATCCGATTCCATCGCTGGGCTCACATGATAAATATTAAACATTGGGCCTGCTAATTCGTAACCCTCTGTCTCAATCCATTTTGCCGCAGCTTCATTTACAGCTGTCATCTGTTCATAACTTCCATTAACTGTTATAGAAGCTACATTAGCTGATTCCACATTTTCAAATGTAACGTCTTTTGTATTTTCGTGCTTCCCTAGAATACTTAGCTGTATTTCTATATCTACATCATTTTCTTTGTATTCACGATCATGGAAAACCGCAATACTATAACTCGGATGGTCAATACTAATATTCTCCATTTGAATTTCTTGCATTAATATACTCCATAAATCACCTTCGCAATTATACGATGGAATAATCTTTCTAACACTAGCTACAGTTCTTTCTGGAATTTCTTTTATTGAAACATGATAATTCATCTCAACAACATCCTCTCTCATCGTTTTCATTGAGTCTTCGAGGAGACGTAATTGTTTTTGGAGGTTATACATGTCTTCTTTAATTTGAACACTACGATTTAAAAATTGCTCTTTTATGCTATCTATATTATCGCATTCTATTATTTCTTTAATGGTATTAATATTAAACCCCATAGCTTTTAATATTTGAATTTGATTTACTTTTTTTAATTGGTCTGCTGAATAAAATCGATATCCACTCAGCTCATCGACTTTTACTGGTTGTAATAATTCCACTTTGTCGTAGTGCCTCAACATACGAATACTAATGGAAGATAGTTTTGAAAAATCCCCTATTTTAAACATATTTTCCTCCTATAAATTACATCTACTTCGAAGCTCAACTTTATCTTAAACAATGACATTGTGTGAGAGTCAACTGTTTATAACACTTGAATTATATTTCTTCAATTATTTACTCGTATACCCTCTTTCGTCTTAAACCTATGAAGATTGATAATAATCCGTTCACAGCTAATAAAATTACTATAATACTTGTAAGTAAACCTATATCTGCCGCAAATATTTTTATCGTACGCCATGGTGAACTTGTACTATAAGTAAGAAGTGGGATGAAAATAATAGATAATAGTAGGGATAGACTCCCTATGAATAACCAAATTAGCTTTTTTACGCTTTTCATATGTTTATACTTTTTAATTAACATAATTGATATTATGAAAAGTATAAGTGTAACTAGCAACAAAACAATTTGTATTAATGGGATGTTTTTAGGGATATCAACCGGTTCTTCTCCATTCAAAATACTAATAATCCCCTTTTTCAATTCTGATAGTGCGGTTTCTTCTAATACGTGATTTTTATTTGTTAAAATCACACCACTCCAGCCACTTTTATTTAAAGTAAATATTTCTGCACGAGCATCGGGCGTTGATCCTGAATGCCAAATCATCGTTTCGCTTTCATTTATATTTGTTGTTCTTAATCCAAAACCATAACTTTTTTCTGAATTAATTTGATAAAGTGGTGAAAGATAAAGATCCATGTTTTCTTGCTTTAAAAATTGAGGATTTTCTTGGCGATTCAAAAACATAATGAATTGAATCATATCTTCCAAATTCGCGGTAATATAGCCATATGGTGCCCCGGCATTATCATAGGACACTACACTTTTTCTTGGTATGCCAAACCACGACTGATAACCTGTTAAATAGCCTTTTTCATATGCAATTTCTTTACTTGCTGCCGCACCATTCATATTTAATAGCCGAAAAACATGTTTTTCCATATATGAGGAATATGTATCATTTGTAACTTCTTCAATAAGTGCACCTAAAACCATATAATTCGCATTACTATATTGATATTTTACACTTGGTGGAGCAGTTACTTTTACATTTGAAAGCTTCATTACATTTTCTTTTAATGCTGTAGAACTTTTGGATTGCTTATCTGATAATAACAAGCCCTCGTATGTGCTTATTCCACTTGTATGAGTTAGTAGATGTTGGATTGTTATAGTTGAGGATATTTTAGAATCTTTTAGTTTAAACCAGGGGAGGTATCGTTGAACGGGATCCTCTAATTTTATTTTTTTATCTTCTATTAATTTCACGATAGCTAAAGCTGTTAAAGATTTACTTATTGAGCCGATTGCAAATGGAGTTTTACTAGTTACCTTTTTTTCAGATTCTGCAGTAATCCCCATCGTTTTTGTGAAGAATACATCTTTATTATGTACAATTGCAACAGCAGCTCCTGGAATATTCTGCTCCTTTATAAACTTTTCAACATACTTATCTAATGTAGCTTTAATATTTTGCTGAGCATAAACTTTGGAAGGTGTGATACATAATATTAATACATTACAAAGCATACAAATTAGAGACAGTTTATAGATCGTATTCTTCATTATACTTTAGATGCTTTCTTTTTTTATAACTTACTAAGCTAATAAACACTGCTACAGAGAGCGTAAAACTAAGCATTATTAATAATACGTTCCACCATTGATTCTCTGATATGCGATATAAAATATTATAATTAAATGTATTTTTACTATTAGTTGAATTAAATGATTCAGTTAAAAATATTGAAAATGTAGTTTGCGAGATGAGGTAAGTAATAACTGCGATGAATATGCTGCGGAACATAAATGTGTTAAATTTCCCTTTTTCATTTTGAAGTTGTGTCATTTTGACTTGTAAATCAATTTCATTTATTTCTAAAAAATCTTGAACAAATAATTGAGGTGTACCTAAATCATCTATACTATCTTCACCATGTTCACGACATTCTTGAATGTGTTCTAATATTTGTCGCTTTATATTTTCCCTCTCTTCTAAACTAATATCGTATTGCTTTAATTCCTTAAGTACGTCTGTTAAAAATTGCTTTTCTTTACCTATCAATTTATTCCTCATTTCAGAAGGTCTCCTTTCAAACCGCTTTTTAATAGTTCTTGAATGTCCGATTGCAATTCTAACCACTCATTAATTTTCTTCTCAAGACGTAATTTTCCATTTTCATTAATCTCATAATAAATTCTTACTTTACCACTGCCTGTTACTTCTTGATAAGTATTAACCCACTCTTGATTTTTCAGCTTAGTTAAAATGGGGTAAATACTTCCTACTCCTTTCAATTTTAAATTGTATACTTCAAGTTCTTTCATAATCTCATAACCATAACTTTTCTTTTTCGACAAAATAGATAATACACACATTTCTAAATGACCTTTAATTAAGCTTGTTCTATCCATAGGATAAATTTAACAGAAATATATACTTCATTCAAGTATATATTTCTGTTAAATTTTAAAAATCAGACAATAAAACAAAGAGATTAATAAGCAAACAATATAACTTAAGAACTATTTTTATGCGTATTCATCACTTTTATAATATAATAATTACATAATATATCAACTGTTTATTCTTTTTAGTTCCCCACCTCTCCTCATTTCCATAATTCTTTCCTTAGTAAAAAACATTGTATGCAGCACATAAAAATAATAAAAGATTCAATTTCTTAATTTTAACATTAAGAAATTGAATCTTCTTTCATTACCTTGTATTAATCATACTGCGTTAATATATATATTATAAAGAATATACATTTTATATAAGTTATATTAATAACACATAAGCTAATAAAACTTTACTGATTACGCTCAAGACATTCATAAACCGCCATCATATCTCGCTTATCCAACTCACGAATACGATTAAAAATTGGTATTTGCGCAACAGCTTCTGTTAATAAGCTCTCATCCACAACATCACTAACTTTTCCAGTTAACCATGTTTGTACATCCACACCCTCAACAACTTCTTTTAGCCCTTCATCATTAATACCACTTGCATTACAAGTTACACATGTAATTGTTAGTTTAAACACACCATCATGCAAATTATCTTCAGTAATAACTTTCTTTCCTTTACAGAATGGACATGGATTGCTTTTTTTAATTTTATTAATTTGGGTAACTAACTTTTTGTATCCAAACGCTTCATATACATACGTAAGTTTTTTATATTTACCATTTGTGAAATACTTATCTATCATGTTTTCTCTCGTTTCATAAACATTAGGGAAATCACAAATAGTTACTTGATTATTAACACTAATGGATTCGATATTCCATTTTATTTCATCCCAGAATGGTAAGACATTTTGCAACACCATTTCATAGTTTGAAAAGCTTGCTTGTTCTAATTCAAACATCTTCAGTGCGACTTGTGTTTTTCTTGGCAATAAAGAAACATCTTCTGTCAATCTCATATCGCCACCAACTATATACTTCAATTTATGAAGTGCAGGTAAATCACCGACTATTTCCAACACTTCATCAACTGGTTGATTGATAATTTCACGAATATCTACATTACCGAATTTAAGTGGTTTATGGTGATTTAAAACAGTCCCTTCACAAATTGGGCATGTCATCATTTCTTTAGAAGTCTTAATTTCTTCTTTAATAGCTGCTTTTGAAATAACAATATATCCACCAATGATCGTATTAAATCCTACCCATGTTCTGCGTGTCTTTCCCTTTTTATCATAAAATGATTTTTCAAAATATCCGTACCAAAACGTATGCTTTTCTTCTTCTGACATATCATTATAGCTTTTTGACAAATCGTGACCAAGCTCATTTTTAATTTCTTCGAATAGAAACTCTATTTTTTCATATTGATAAAATTTTAATACTTTCATGATTTCTGGATCGAATAAGCCATCCCAAAATGGAACATTTTTATCTTGAATTGTAATATCTTTATCGAAAACTTCAATTTGAAGACGTCCAGAACAAGATGGACAATGATTGTCCTGTGAATAGAAATCAAAACTTCTCGTATCTTTATTAGTTGAATAAGCAGCTACAATATGATTAATTAGTCCACCGACCTCATATAAGAAACTATATTGACTATACAAATGTCTTTCAAGATCAATAGCAATAACTGGTGCAATTATATCCGATTCATATTCACCATATATTAACCTTGCCATTGATGATAAGCTTTTTAAAATACCACCCTTATAAATGTTTTCGGCATTTTTAAAATAGTTAATATGATCTTCTTCTAAATAATGAACGCCTTCCTTCTGCTTAAGGGCTGAAGGAATATGTATTTGTTCAGCATTATTCACACTGCTTTTTTGACGATAATAATCTTCATGACTTACTACATCAAGATGATTGATAGATTCAAGCTGTCTTTTCCCGAAATCTACAATATAATCAGAGCTTTCTAACATGTAACTATTATGTTCAATCATGATGATAGAGACTGATTCATCTTGCAATATCCCTCTAACACTATCTATAAATTGATTTAAAATATTTTGTGATAAACCTTTTGAAGGCTCATCAAAAATAAATAATGTATGTGGATTTCTAGTGTTTGCAAATAACTCCGAAACTAAATGAACACATTGAAACTCACCTGTTGATAATGTTTGTGTTTTTCGTTCTAACGTTAAATAACCAAGTCCTAATTTAATGAGTAGACTCAAGCGTTTATACGCAATATCTTCATTTGGAAGTTCCCCAATAATATCCTCAATCGAACGCTCAAAAATATCATCAATTTCTTCACTATACTTTGTTAATTTCTTTTTAATATCTAGGAAAGTTGCTACAGTTGATCGACTTGTAATGGATTGATTTCGATCTTGTCCTACCATAACTAATTTATCTTTTGGATATCGTTTCATGAAATCTGTAGCTAAACATTCATTGACAAGTGTAGATTTCCCGCATCCAGATTCTCCTGTAACTGTTACAAGCCTATTTTTTGGAATCTGAAACTCTGCCATTTGGATATTACGGCAATATAATTCTTGAAATGTATAATATTCTGCTGGTACTTCTTTATTTAAATCCCACAGTATTGGTTTTGGTCTTGGTGATTCTTTCACAATTTGTCCACCATATTTTCCGCTACCTGGGCCAAAGAACAATTGCTCATCAGTTGTATCCAGTACTGTATCTGAATGATCTATAAGCCAAATTTGATTTTTACACCCTAATTGCTTGATCTCTTCTAATATTTGTAATAATGTTTCATGATCAAGTCCAACTGAAATCTCATCAATAATAATTACAGCATTTTCACTTACTGCCATGAATTCAGCCAAATATAGTCGTGTTAACTCTCCACCTGACAACGTACCCATTATTCGATTTAATGTTAAATACCCAATGTTCATATTAATTATATTTTGTAATATATGTTGCTTTGCTTCACTAATATTTAACTCTTCCGCTAGCGAAAGAATAGACTCAACACTTAAATCATTAATATTTGAAATGGTATGTGGTTTAGCAAATAAATCTATAGTATGTTGTTCAATTTCTTCGCTATAACGTTTTCCCTTACATTTTTTACACTCAATATTTTTAGTAGTACCTCGGCCTTTACAACCAGTACACCAACCTAACTGGTTATTGAATGAAAAGACCTCAGGGGAAAGGTGAAATACTTCAGCAAGTTTTTCGCGAATTTCAGTGAAAACACCAGTATGTGTACCTATCGTTGAACGTGGATTGGAAGAAATTGATGATTTCCCTAGAAAAAGTACTAATGGCATATTCTCCATCTTAATTGCACTAAAATTTGTTTCCATGATATTAGGAAATAAATATTGATATTCAGCCTTTGGTAATAAAGAAACTAATCGTTTTTTTGATTCTTCACCTATCGTTTGACAAAAAGTTGTTTTACCCGACCCCGATAAACCAGCGATTCCAAACGACTTATTAAATGGAATGTCTGTAACTAATTTATTGATGTTATTAGCAATTAATTGATTTACCTTCATATTAACCTCTATTCTTATTTCTCATTAAAATCATATTTGCGATATAATAATTACACAATGAATATAATCTTTAAGTTGATTATCCTCTTAATTCAAGAACCTTATCTTTATATATTTCAAACCATTGTTTCCATTTATCTTTAGAAAATTCTTTTTCTTCTCCTTCTAGAACAGCAGAAAAAAGATCTAAACAAATATGCCAACCAGCTATATCTTTCGGTGTATGATCAGTTAATACATGAATGTATTCTTTAAGAAGTAAAAGAGTACTATTTTCCTCTTTATGTATTTCAAATCGGACACGATCTTTACCCCAAGTAAATTCAAGTACTGCGTTTACTTGACACTCTAAAATATCAATATTTATAAATGAACCGTCCATCATATCAAATTTTATGATTCCACCAGTTTTAAGGCTTTCAATCTGTAAATTAGACATCCATTTTTTCAGCTTACTGTTTTCTGTTAAAACAGACCAAACCTCTTCAACCGTATATGCAAATTGACGTTCAAATTTTACAATATATCCATTAGTTAGTTTCCCAATTTCAGCTATCATATTGATTACCTCCCTATATAGAATGTATGTTCTTAATTTATTTTACACGAATATAAATATAAAATAAATCTTTATATAAACGAAGTATTAATTTAAAGTTAATGATGAAGAAAAAATTAAATATTTTCTAAATCGAATTTTATAATCTTTAGAATTAACTATCATAACTGTACGTTTCCCTATTAAATATAGACTTACGCACAAATAAAAAGAGCCGCATTTGCGACTCATAAATTTATAGAATTACTCCTGTTTTTCTTGAATGATTTAGCGCTTAATCGCATCAACAATTAGCGATGGAAAACCAAGTTTATCCCCTTTATTTCTAGAATCATACTTTTTCGAACGGAAAATAACACCGTCGTTTGCTTCCCACTCGTTGTAATAAAACTGCCCATTTTCATCACAATATTCAAGTAAAACTACCTCAAATCCAGCAGTTTCAAACATTTTCGTTAATGTTTTATAATTATGAACAATTTTATGACTTGCTGCTGGGTGATCTTTCGGACCAGGTCCACCTATTTGAACTATATTTTGGTACGCCTCATCTCGGAAAAATGCATCAGGAACGCCACACCGAATGTGGCCTGTTGGCTTTAAAAATTCATAACAAATTCCAGCTGCTCTTACACCTTCTTCAAACGTAAGGTGTTCCCATACATGCTCTGCTAAAATAGCTGAAATAGAGTTGTATTCAAATCTTTCTTCCCACGTAGCTTTATCTAGTAAGTTAAGCTCATCTTCTTGTGTTTGAATCCAGCCTGGATTATTATTAAACACTCCAGCTCCGACTACTACTTTAATTTCGTCTTGTTTTATTGCCATCATTTTCACCTCGTAAACATTTTAATTTATTAATATATTCTATGTTTACTAATACCCTTCCTTCTTCAACAAATTAAGAAGAATATAAGGATTGCTATAACAAAAAAACGAATTAAGGAAGAAATTCGATATCAAGAGTCCAGAACACTACTGAATTCAAGCACAAAAAATTACTTAATGCAACAATCTGACTACCTTTATGGAATCAGTTCATAATACATAACTCTTCTATTTCTCCTAAATAATGAACTTTTTTAAAACGAATAATCCCTACTATTATTTTTGCACCTTTCTAAATTTACGAGCCAAAATGAGTACTGTACCTACAATAACCATCCATAAGCCCATTGTTGTACTGTTAGTTGTGCTAGCCCCCGTGTTGGGAAGCTCTTTATATGTAGATTCATTTTTATTGGAATTACTGTTGTTCGGGATATTACTGTTAGTAGCATGGTCATTAGCTTTTCTAGTATCTTTATCTTTTACAAATACTTTTTGTGTTGTATGTACCTCATTACCTACAGAATCTCTAACACTATATATTATTTCGAAAGTACCAGGTTTAGAGGTATCTATAGTTCCTTCATACGCTACTTTAGAAGTAAGATCACCATCCTCTTTATCCGTAACGGATATTCCTGCCATTGGATTGAATTGATCTCCTTTAGTAATTGTAGTTGTAGCAGGTACTTTTAGTATCGGTATTTCATTCTTAACTTCTTCTCTATCTTTGACCGTTACAGTTTGTTTCGCAATTCCTTCATGGCCTTTAGAGTCTGTAACTGTATACGTTAATATGTAAGTACCGGCTTTAGAGGCATCTACTTCACCATCAACTTTTACTTTAAAAGTAAGATCGCCATCTTCTTTATCAATAGCTTTTACTTTTACCATTGGATCGAATGAATCTCCTACAGTAATTGTCGTTGCAACAGGTACTGTTAGTGTAGGATTTAGATCTGATGTTTCTCCATTTCCCTCTACAATTACAGTTTGTGTTGCCGTTGCATTCCCACCTTGAGAATCAACGACAGAGTAATCCACAATGTATTTTCCTGGTTTAGAAGTATCTACTTCACCTTCATGTTCTACTCGATTTGTTAAATCACCATCTTCTTTATCAATAGCTTTTACATTGCTCATCGGGTCAAACGTATCACCAACACGTAGTGTAATTGTAAGCGGTACAGTTAATTCAGGGACTTGGTTTTCTGCAGCTTTTTCATTTTCTTTCACTGTTCCTTTAATTTTTGCTGCATCAAAAGCTTTTTGGACCGTTTCAACCTCAATTGAATTTGCTCCATATTTATTTGTTGCAACTTTAAGACACGCTAATCTTAATTCAGAGAAATTAGAAGTCATATTCAATTCATCAGTATTTGCATAATAGAAAATATCAAACATTTTATCTTCACCAATACCATTTACAGTTACATCGTTTTGAGTGCCACCTTGCGCAATTAAATACGCGACTTTATTAATAATACTTGAGTTAAAATGAACGCCCTCATTATCTTCTCCGTTTAAATCACTAAATTTACTATAATCATCTGGATATGGTACTCCATCAAAAAATTTGACTGAAGATGGATTTTTCATATTACGGAGAACGGATCCACTTTGTTCTCCTATTGTCCAATTAAATTCCCCATTATTTATATATTTTTCAATAGCCGTTCCCATAATATCAGATAATGCTTCATTAATTGCCCCCGATTCCCCAAAGAATTCAAGATTAGATTCGCTAGATGTAACCGCATGTGTAAATTCATGGCCCGCTATGTCAAACGCTCTAACCATTAGATCACCATATATAAGCATACTAGCATTGTTAATATTAGCACTAAATGCATTCCCCCAATTTTTAGGATCATCTGTTTCTCCTGAATGCCATGCATGTACAACTGATACTACTTTTTTCCCCTTATTATCAAAACTATTACGTTTATATTTGTCTTTATAGAAATCATATACCTTTGTTGCTAAGAAATGAGCACTTACTGCCTTTGGATCATTAAACGTTGTTGAAGTACTAGTTGCTAATATACCAGGATAATATTGTTCTTCAAAATTAATATCTCTATAATTTACATCATACGTCTCAATTCCTTGCCCTCTTGTATAATCAGCAAGTGCATATTTTCCGTTACTTTGCTCAGAAATACCAAATGAGCGAGTTATACCTAAGTCATCTTTTCCTGTTCCAGTTAATGATTTAAAATTACTTTTTTTACTCTCCTGAATAGCTTCAACATGCTCTTCACTTACTTTTAAATCTGACTCTTGCACCATATTTTTCAACATATCACCACTATGAGCATCCACTAAATAAGTTCCAGATACATAGTTTGGTGTGGCAGCTGCAAATGTAACTTGATATGCATTTGTAGCCTGCCCACGATTTTCATCAACAAAAATAACTTTCTTAACTTCTGGCTCAGAAATAAATTTAATATCCTTTCCATACTTCGTATAAATATATTGTTTTGCTTCTTCGTTTGATAAATTAATAGGATTCTTTAAATCTTTTTTTGCTAAATTTTGTGCGCTGTCTCCTGAAACACTTTTAATAACACCTTTTTTATCTACATGAGCAGTCAATTGGTGTCCATATACTTCTTTTCCTTCATATATTTGTTGCATACGCAAAAGTGTCGTCCCATCATATGAACCACGTTTTTGAAGAACCTTGTAATCTACCCCTTTGTCTCCACTAACTTGTTTTGGAGACAAAGCATGCTCCGTCTTTTCCTTAAGTGCATCTTTCACTACATTCTCTGGCGTCTTTTGTGATGGTTGTGTAAGTTCACCGGTACGGAACGAATCCTCTTGAACATCAACTTGCATTTGAACCGTTTCTTCTGCATAACCTACCCCATATGGTGTTACACTTGCTAAAGCTAATCCTGTTGTTAAAGCAACTATAGCTATTTCTTTTTTATTTTTCATGTTATTTTCCTCATATAATTTTCTAAAATATGAAACTGCTAAAATTCATACAATTTATTCCTATCATAAAAAGATGACTTCTGTAATCAACAAAAGTCATCCCTTCAATATGTAATATCCCTAATATATTTTTAATGCATAATTTCTATATAAACAGAAAAAAGTATTCATTAACGAGCATTTTGCATTACTTTTATTAGGTCATTTATATTTTCAACTTTCTGCTGAAACTGATCAAACCTGCTATGTAACAATGAAGGATTTTTATCTTCAGTTGAAATAACTTTTTTTAATTCCTGTTCTAATTTATCATATGTATGAAAGAAATTATCAAATTCTACACTTACAAGTTCTTCATTTTCACGATAAAATCTTTTTGCTTCTATATAAGTTATATATGATTTATTTAAAAAACCTAATGAAATTAAATATTTAGAAGTGTTTTCTTGATAAATAGCAATATCACATGATATTTTCATATCAGAATAAGTCTTTTGAACGAAACAATGCAACTCAAAAATCTTAAACTTTAATACATTATTCATTTCATTCCCTCCCATCCTATCTATTCTACATAAAAAAATAATATTATACAAAGTAAAATAGCAATATAGTACAAAAATAAAAAGCGAAAGAATAATTCCTTTCGCCTTTTATAGCAGTAAATACATTTCATATTGTGCTAAAGAATTCTTTTCAAATCCGGTTTTCTTTAAAAACCCTTCTAGTAAATTGTTATTTGGAAATCCAATTGATAAACTTTCTAAATTCAACTCATCTCTTGCTACTTGTAATAATTTTGATCCAATACTACGATTTCTATAATCTTTGTCTACGAAAATAAAACTAATTTTACCTTGTTCATTCATACATATAGCACCTTTTAAATCATTATTGACATATGCGCCGTAAAATGTATGATTTGTTTTTTCGATATAATCCAAATCATTTTGCCAATTTACATGGAAGTGTAACCATTTCTGAACTTCAAGTTTAAAAGATGTAAAATCTAATTGTTTTACTTCAATTCCCTTGCAGTCTTTATTTATTATTTTAGTCATATCTTTTAAATTATAATAAGATAGATCGTACACTTTTTCATAGCCTAATTTCGTATAAAAATGAATCGCTCGGTCATTACCTACAATGACTTCAAGGAAAAGTTGCTTACACTCATTTTGAATCGCCTCTTCTTTATGTAGTTCAAATACCTTTTGACTCACACCAATACCACGGTAATTCGGATGAATCGCTAATGTTCCGCAGCGCATTGTTTTTATACTTTCATAAACCTTAATACCACTAAGTATTACACCAACTGGCTTGTCACCATCTAAAGCAAGAAACGAGTGTTCTAACGAATTCCCTTCTGCTCCAAAAAATCTTTTTATAAAATCTTCTTTTGAAACTTCCATCTTAATAATATAATCTGAAAACCCATCCCTAAAAGCCTCATACACTAAATCTATATTTACTTCACTGCATCTTTTGTATTGAATCATATAAAATTATCCCCCTCTTACTCGTCTTAAACTTAGCATACAAATACATAAAATGTACTAATTCCACTTTCCCCATCATTCTTTAACTTTTAATTCTATCCCTTAATTTGAAATGAACGGACACTTCCCTACATATCTCTCACTATTTATTTCTTTTATAACGAACGGTGCAATATCACTATTTTGAATTTTCATTCCTGGCATATCTACTAAACTCTCTTTTATCTTTCCAATGCCCTTCCCTTCCATAACAAATGGTAATCTAACAATTGTCCAATCTACATCACTACCTTGAATAGTTTGCAATTCTTTATATTTATCTTGCATCATCTTTGGTAAAAACAATTTAAATAAGGTAGCTCCTATTTTATTTACCATTCCCTTCTGATCTCCCGTAACATTTAAAGAACCTCCGGAAATTAGAATATATCTTTTAATTTCAAACTCCTTCATCGCTTCTAAAACATGCTTCGTTACTGCACTAAAAATGTAAGGTTCATTTTTCGGTTGACCTACCGCATTAACTACAACTTGGCACCCTTTAAGTAATTCGCGTATTGAGGAAAAATCACGTGCATCCCCAATAATAGGCTCTATACTTTCATTAGTTATCGTCATATTATTAGAATTTCTCGTTAATATTTTTACTTCATATCCCTTTTTTAAAGCTTCGTTTACAAGGTATTTCCCAGCTTTTCCGTTTGCACCCAAAATAGCTATTTTATTTGTACTTTCCAATATTAAACCCCTCTTACTATCTATGATTTACTACATTAATCTCATACACACGTAAAAAAGCAATTAAATGCTCGCAAGCCCGTTCACATGCTAACATTTTAAATATTTTTTGTTCCTCTTTTGTTTTATCATTTGCTTGATCTGAAGCAGCTTTTAAACATAAAAAAGGCTTCTTATTGATTTGACATACATAAGCAAAAGCTGCGACCTCTTGATCAACCGCCAATGCTCCGTATACAGTATGAAGTAAATATCTCATTTCTGAACTACGGATACGTTGATCTCCAGATAAAAATGTACCGAAATGGATTGAATCATAAGATCGTATTTTTTTTATTCTTCTTACAAGCGATTTTGTTGTTTCAATAGGTGCTGTTCTACCATTATATAAGTTAAAAACATCTTCGCCTGAACCAGCAGCAGTAACGTCGTGTTGTATTGCATTAAGGGCTACTACAATATGACCATTTTTCACCTTATTTGATAAACTTCCGCATATCCCTGTCATAAACAACTCATCAGGCTGAAACTCACTTATTAATAATTGTACACAACTTGCACAACTTACTTTGCCAACTCCAGTTATAACGGAGATAACTTCCAGACTATTTATATAATGAAAATGAAATTCCCATGCTGCTCGTTTTTCAATACGTTCACTTGGATAATATTGATGCAAATACGTAAGTTCTGGTTCCCATGCGGATACGATTGCAATACGTTTCATTACACGTTTCACTTCCCCCATTGTTGTCATTTAAATAAGGTATCTATACTTTCTCGTTCATAATCTAGAATCCACTTTTTATATTTCTCATATAAATTTCATATTGTTTCTTTATTCTTCGCAATTACTTTACATCCTCTATCATCGTAAATACACATGATAATATCTTTTGTTGCATATATGAGAAATACATCTGAATAAGAAATTTCTTTTTTTGCGTCCAAACGAGGATAAAAACCTGGAAAATCTTCATGATTTGCAACTTGAATAAGCTGGTTATACTTTATATCGCTAGCAAAACATTTTAACGAAAATTGATATGTACAATATAAATCAGCTTCTTCATCTTCAAATAGAAAAAGTAATGTTTCTTGTCTTAACTTGAAATTTAAATCCCTCTTTTTAATAAAACTATTGTATACATTTATTTTCTGCGGATTTTTCACATTTTCCTTTTTAAATCGATAAACATTTGTTACTAAAAACACTTCATCTTCTTTTGAAAATATATTTTCAAATAAGTATTTATCATATGTATAAAATTGAGTGAAGTATTCCATATTTACATCGTCGGTTCGTTCTACATATAGGCCTTTCCCAAAATAAAAATGCAAATGATTTTCCCACTGAATGTATATATGTGGTACTAATGTAACTCCAGGAAATATTTGATTCATATATTCTTTTAACTATATTTTTTATATTCTTTCTACTTTACAATTTCTTTTAACTGCCAATATGCATCTTTTAGCCAAGGATGAATAACTTTCAACGTTTCTTTTCTTTCCCACAAAAATGAAATATATGCAAAAGCAGCATGTTCTAAAGATTTTTCTAATCCTTTTTTTACTTCTACTAAATAAGGTGGTGTCCCATTATGATCCCATTCTATTTTATCAGCAACAAATAACACTAAATCCATCTTCGTTGCATGTTTACGCAGTGTAGTATGACAACTAATGGCATTTAAAATTTCTTCATCTTCCACTTTAAATATCTCTTTTGCAATTATTCTCGACAGCTTTTGATGAATAATCATCGGGAATTCTCGTTCCTCTTGTAATATCTCTATTCCAAATTCTTCAGCAACTTCAACCCGCTCTTCATTCGGAAAGATTGCACTAATATCATGTAAATATGCTGCCATTGCTGCCTTTTCCTCGTTTTCATGATACTTAATCGCAATTTTTCGCGCTTCATTTGCCACCCGAATTGAATGTTTGTATGTAAGTTCTTTTTTGTATTTTAATAGAAAAACTTTTATATCATTTTCAATTTTTCCAGTCGGAGTAAATGAATAAATATCTTTATATAACATCTTAAGTCCCCCCTTCTTCCAAACTTTCAATATAACGTTTCATTTAGATATCCTTTTTATTTGTATTCGTTATGAATGTTTTAATCCCTTTTTATACGTTACATGAAATTTTATGTGGAATCATTGCTACAAAACACATAAATGTTTGATATTATAGTAATGTTAATGATTTGTAAGGAAAGGAACTACATAATGAATAAAAATATATTAATTATTGATGATGATAAAGAGATTGTTGAATTACTTGCTGTTTATTTGCGAAATGAAGGCTATAACATTTATAAAGCATATGATGGCGATGAAGCATTACAAATGATTTCTACATATGAAGTTGACCTTATGATTTTGGATATTATGATGCCAAAACGAAATGGATTAGAAGTTTGCCAAGAAGTTCGTGAAAATAATACTGTACCTATTCTTATGCTGAGTGCAAAGGCAGAAGATATGGATAAAATATTAGGACTTATGACAGGCGCCGATGATTATATGATTAAACCATTTAATCCATTAGAATTAGTAGCTAGAGTGAAAGCTTTACTACGAAGATCATCTTTCCAAAATGCTACTTCTCCAAAAAATGAAGATGGTATGATTCGCATTCGTTCTGCTGAAATTCACAAACATAATCATACTGTTAAAGTAAATGGAGAATATATTAAACTTACATCTATTGAATTTGATATTTTATATTTACTTGCGAGTAATACAGGAAGAGTATTTAGTTCTGAAGAAATATTTGAACGTGTTTGGAATGAAGATGGTTATGGTTCAAATAAAACTGTAATGGTCCACATTAGTAATTTACGAGATAAGCTTGAAACAGGAATGAATGGAGAAAAATTTATTCATACTGTTTGGGGAGTAGGCTATAAAATTGAGAAATGAAGCATTTGATATATTAAAAGATATCCCGAAATGGAAACTTATTTTTTGGCTCTTATTAGCTATCACACTCACCCCTATTACTGAATTAATTATATATCGCCTCGTTACGAGTGTAATTGAGAGTTCGCTTACGTTAAGTGAACTTGGCAAAGAATTCATTAGAATTTTTGGTTATGAAAAATATAAGGGAATAAAAGAATCTCTATGGATGATGATTGTCTCTTATTTATTTTTATTTTCTATTTTCTCATCCTACCTATACATTTTTTATCGTCATGAAAGAAAGCTTTACTATGAAACTTGTATTAAAAAAATGATAGAAGAGATTCGCTATATTGCAAATGGAAACTTCAATCATAAAGTTTCTATCGTAAACCATAATTATCTAGAAGAGTTAGCAAGTGGGGTTAATCAAATTGTTGAACAATTGAAAGTCTCGATTGATGAAGAAAGACAGGCAGAACAAGCAAAAAGCGAACTTATTACAAATGTATCGCATGATTTACGCACTCCTCTAACCTCTATAGTTGGATACGTGAACTTAATCCACCATGATAATTATAGAGATGAAGTAGAATTACGACATTATATACAAGTCATTTACGATAAAGTAACCCGTCTTAATGCATTAATGAACGATTTGTTTGAATATACACGTGTTCAAAATAAAGAATTAAGTTTATATTCTGTCCCTATTGATATTGTGGAACTTATTGGACAATTAACCGTTCAATTTCGAATACAGCTTCAAGAGGCTAATATTGATTGTCGCCCCTTTTTCCCATCAAAGAAGCTAATGGTATTAGCTGATGGAGACAAATTAGTGCGCGTATTTGAAAATCTAATTATTAATGCTATCGCTTACGGTAACGACGGTGAGTATATTGATATTACTGCTTATGAAAGTAATAATATGATCGCAATCGATATAACCAATTACGGCCAACCTATTCCAAGTACCGATTTACCTCATATTTTTGAACGTTTTTATCGCGTTGAGAAATCACGCTCTACAAACACTGGTGGTTCTGGACTCGGATTGGCAATTGCAAAAAGTATTGTCGAATTGCATAAAGGAACAATTGAAGTGTATAGTGATGACAAAAAAACAACATTCACTGTAAAACTACAACCATACAAATGTTAATACAGCTTAATTTTAGGTCCAATTTCTTATATATATAAGAAATTGGACCTTTCATTTTCCAGTAACATCCAAATTTTAATAATCCTTTATAATTCTTTAGAAATTCTTTACCTTTTCTTTCTTCCTAATTAAGCATTTCTTTTTACAATATTATTATCGATGTCATAATAGGAGGATCGCTTATGCAATTCTTAAAAAAATTTACAATTTTATTTTTATCTTTTGTTATTACCGCACTTATCGTTTTATATTTTTACCTTTATGTAAATGGCCCAATTATTCAAGCTAAATCAGCTATGTTAATAGATGCTCATTCAGGTGAAGTTGTTTATAAAAAAAATGAAGAAACTCCTATACAATCAGCTACTTTATCTAAATTAATGACTGAATATATCACACTGGAACAACTAAATGAAGGAACTATACAGTTAGATGAAGTAGTAAAAATAAGTAACGAAGTTTTCCGAGCAGAAACGAGTCCTATACAAGTAACTTCGAAAGATAAAACGACGGTTCGTGATTTACTTCATGCACTGTTATTGACAGGAAATAATCGTTCCGCACTTGCCCTTGCAGAACACATCGCTGGAGACGAAGAGAACTTCACACAGTTAATGAATGAAAAGGCAAAACACCTAAAGTTATCACAATCATCTCCGTTTCTAAACGCTACTGGAATGAATAACGATACAAATAAACTTTCAACTACAACAGCAATTGAAATTGCTAAACTAGCAAAACAATTAGTAACAGACTTTCCAGATGTACTGAACGTTACAAAACTAACCTCTTACCAGTTCACCTTCAAAGATACGAAAGTTTTCAACACCAACAAAATGATTTATTCCCTTAATAAAAACATTAAACACCAAGGTGTTGATGGCTTACAAACTAGTTTTTCAACTAATGGTAATTATAGTTTTGTCAGTACAGCAAAACGAGGAGATACTAGACTTATTTCAGTAATATTAGACGCTGAAAATGAAAACAGTACTTTTATTGAAACAAAAAAGTTACTTCAGTACGGCTTTGATCCTTCTTCATACTCTGCACTCCAAGCGTTTAAAGATGCTGTTACATCTTGGGGGGTTTTGCTTCAGTTTAAAAATTTGATTATACAAACATTGTTGATTTTCTTCATTATAACAATTTTAATGTTCTTACATATACGTCAGAAAAAATCCGAGGATTTCAACTAGGAAATCTTCTTATATATATAAAACAGCTTGCATTTTCAGTGCAAGCTGTTTTATAAATCTATAGTCCTCTCCCAATTAAACTCGCTGAAACAGGCTG
The DNA here is from genome assembly GCF_001884035.1 of Bacillus tropicus. Taxonomy (GTDB): domain Bacteria; phylum Bacillota; class Bacilli; order Bacillales; family Bacillaceae_G; genus Bacillus_A; species Bacillus_A tropicus. The sequence continues at coordinate 104,735 of NZ_MACG01000051.1, read as the reverse complement.
AAGATTTAACTCCCTCGCCCATATAGATAGCTGACCGATATGGTGAATTTCATGTACAATTACGTGCCTTAAAACCTCACCATATGTATATGTTTTATCTGCCCACGAAGCTTTTAATATTTTACCTTCTAAGTTAGCAGACCATACTTGTAAAAACTCTTCTAATTCTCTGTTATATAAATCAGATAGCGCTTTCACTTTCTGGATTGATTGATACTCTTTAAACTGCGGTGCTCGATCTTCTTTTTCTTGAAGCGCATTAATCCAGCTATACTCAACATCAACAATATGAAATAATGTTTCTAAAATACTTCCAACACCACCAACACGTTTGCGGAGTAATTCTTCCTCTGAAAGTTGCTCACACCACTTAAACCAATCATCTCTTACTTGCCAATTGTATCGAAATAAAGTGTACACATTTACCTCTCCCCTACCTCGATTATCCACTTTACAGCATCTATAATATAATGTGGCTCATCTTTTTGAATATAGTGACCGCTTTGTTCTGCAATTACAAACTTATTATTGCTTGATAATCGTAATAATTCTTCTTGCAATTGTAACCATTTCATTTGTGCTTCTTGCAAATAAAAGGCTTTTTTACCAGCAGCTAACACGATAAGTGGAATATTTCTCATTGACTGACAATGTTTATCTGCTTCACCTAGACTAAACATAAACTCTTCATAAGAACTTTCATGTACAAATTGTTTATAGTAAGCTTCTTGAAATTCAGGAGACATGATCGGCAAAAAAGCTTCTTTATAATTTTCTGGTGTCGAATCAACTAAAACTACTCCCATCATATTCTCGGGATAAAAAGTCGTAAATAAACGTGCATTTATACCGCCAAAAGAATGTCCTATGAAAATATAAGGCGGTTTCAGTTGCAATTTCTCTAAGCAACTTCTTAATTCTTTTATCATTTCAGAACTAATACGTCGTTTGGAACTAACCCCACTTTTCCCCAATCCCGCTCGATCATATGTAAGTACAGTCCCAAATTCAGTCAGTTCTTCAGCAATATGCTCCCATGCCTTTGAATAATCGCCATAACCTGCATCCATTATAATAACTGGCTGCAACTTCTTTCCTTGAAATACTCTTGAATACATTCTAAAATCATCAACTTGTACATATTTTTCTATACTTTTAACCATCGACGATCACTTCTCTTCGATTAAGTTCCTCTTCAATTTGATTAATTATTTCATCTACAGATAAAGATCCATCCAAAACAATATCTGAATTTGGCTTTACAGTATGAAGCGCCTCCAAATAAGCTTTTCTAGCATATGTTATATAATGCTTTAAATCATTATGTATTTCACTCCTTGTATCTTCCTTAAAATCTCGCAAAATTCTTCTAGCCATCGCAATATCTAAAGGCGTATCTATAAATATAGTTACATCAATAAATTGCCGCATTTCACTATTTAAGTATGCAAAAGGATAATCTACAATAATATAATCTACATTACTATCTCGTATAAGATGCTGAATATCCTTAATTAATGGTGTGAGTACCCATTCATCATAATTTGCTCCATCATCAATCCATTTACAAATATCTGCAGGACAGTTATCAAAGTGGTAGCTATCAAAATATAGAGCTTTTGAATTTATTAACTTATGAGTTAATCTTTCTGTAACAGTAGTTTTACCTCCCCCTGAAACAGCTGCAATTGTAATGATTTTCGTCTTTTTATTCATAATTTTCCCCTAACCCCCTTTTAATTAACATAATATAATTATAGGAAATGATTATTTTTTAGCTCTCCATTCATATTCTAACATACTCATTTCCCATAAATTCCAATACATTTCCCCTACTTTTTTTGACTCTCTTAATAAACCTTCTTTTACAAATCCTATTTTTTCATAACATGAAATGGCTGATGTATTAAAATCATAAACACCAAGTGTTACTCTATGTAGTTTTAATTCTTCAAAAGCAACATGAAGTACTGCTTTCATCATATGTTTCCCTATAGAACGTCCTCGCATTTTCGTATCACCAACTAGTACTTTTCCAATTCTTGCAGATCTATTTATATTATCAATTTGTCCAAGTGAAATATGACCAATTACTTCTTTAGTCTCTTCATCTATTACTTTAAATGCAAGTGTATTTGTACTTTCTATATATTGTTCTAATTGCTGATCATTTAAAGGATATGTAAATGCATTTCCTGACCATTGTATTAAAAAATCCTCAGAATGAATCCAGTTCATTAACTGTTTAAAATCCTTTCTTTTAAAAGGCTCTAGTCTAATCATTCCTATTCTCCTTTCTTAAAGCATTATTTTTAGCCTCAACCTTAATTCTACGTAAAGAATATATTCTCCTTTTATACAAAATTAAAATAAAGCCATTCATATGAATGGCTTTACAAATAAACAGCATAATTATGCTTTATTTGCTACATCGACACCATTAAAATCAAACTCAGCAGTAACCGTTGTAACAGGTGGGAAAATTGCTTCAATTTTGCAAATGGAAATAATTACTCCAACCGATCCAGGAATAGCTGCAAGCTTAACTACATCACAACTTACAGACGAAACAGTACCTACATAAGTACGTCCCTCTGTATTAATTTGAACTGTTCGATTAATTAATTTCTTAAGTTCATCTCTAATTCCTTGTACACAAGAATTATCACATTTCTCATGCTGTTCTTTTTTACACTCTTCGAATACTTCCCAACAATCATCCTGTTTACATGTACACTTCTTTTTACAATTATTAAATCGAGAACCCAATACCTCACCCCCTAATCCTTTCTATTAGTAAAGTATGTCCACTAGCTTAAAAGGGTACGAGGCAAACACATAGAAAGAAAAAAACAAACGATTGTACTAAACTCTTCTTGCATTATTAACTATAAAAACATACCTCTCCTAATTAAAAGCTTGTTTCATTAGAAGCCGTGAATTTATTCCTACTTCATTTAATGTTTAAGCACCACTTTCTAAAAAAATCTTTTTTCTTTTAAATAAGTCGCCCCTTAAAGGTGCACCAGATTTCCCCATTGCTTCACATATACATAGACTTTGTTTGCGCTAATATAGTAGGTTTTTCCTTCGCTATTATGAAATATACATTCAGAAAAGCGTACTCCAAAATAAGATATTATTTATAAACATAACGTTTTCTTCAACAAGTGTTTATTGAACAATATCATAAATAAAAGTTCTCTCTACTATCTCTTGAAAATTAGCATAGTTTGTATGAACTCTATATCAAGTAGAAAGCACTCTATCATATAAAGGTAAAATAGTAGGTTAATAAACAAGCCATTTTTTTATTAAAACATAGAATAATATGAACACTATTGAAAGGAGGTAGAAATGAATGTCCTGGAAAAATGATTGCTGGAGTTCTCAAAAAAAGCATTGTTGTAATGATTGGTGGAAATCTAAAGAAAAACATCATTGTGATGATGATTGGAGTTCTCAGAAAAAGCGTTGTAATGATGATTGGTGGAAATCTAAAGAAAAGTGTCATTGTGATGATGATTGGAGTTCTCAGGAAAAACATTGTAATGATGATTGGTGGAAATCTAAAGAAAAGTGTCATCGTGATGATGATTGGAGTTCTAAACGAAATAAGTGTCGTTGTAAATGTTTCTTTATTTGTTGCCATTGTAAAAGGAAGAATTGGTAATATTTTCGATGTCAACTTAAAGGCAAGAATATGTCTTTTGGAACCAATCGGGCTTTTCCGGAAAGTTGATCCCACACCTACTTCCTTGCTTTCGCTGAATTTTGAAGTGGGGGCATTACTGCCCGGCAAATAGCGAGATAAATACTAGAATGTAATATATAAAAAGCTGACTGAGATAGTCAGCTTTTTATATATGAACACGTAAAGGCTTAAACAGACATATAAGCAGTCACGCTTTGTCATCACCTTGTTGTTGTAAATTAGTATTTCTCCATCGAATAGACATCCCATAATATCGTATTTTGATTAAAACTATAAAACATACTTAACACTAATAGTAGAATTTTTCTTCTTCATCAACCGCACTTCTTCTCTTTTTATAAAAATAAAAAAGGAGCACTATTTATATAGAGCTCCTTTTTAACTTTATAATTTACTAGACTGCAACCCCTGAATAAACGGAACTACCTCAGGATTCACAAGTGATGATAAATCGCCTAATTCTTTTCCTAAATAAGCGGCTTTAATGACGCGTCGCATTACTTTAGAATTACGTGTTTTCGGTAAATCTTCTACAACGTGAATATCCTTTGGACATAATGCTTTTCCAATATGAGAGTTTACTAAACTCATTAATTCTTTCTTTAATTCTCCTGTAAATGTTATATCATCTCTTAATACTACAAAGCAATGACAAACTTCACCTTTTACATCATCTGGTACACCAATCGCGGCAGCTTCTATGACATCATTATGCTTCACAAGAATAGATTCATATTCAGCAGGTCCAATGCGTTTTCCAGCAATGTTTAGCGTATCATCTGAGCGTCCTGTAATAATATATTGTTCACCATCATAAACCACCCAGTCACCATGAACCCATTTATTTTCAAAACGTGACCAATATGTGTTCACATAACGCTCATCGTCTTCCCAGAAACTTTTCGTCATACCAACCCAAGGTTTCTCTAAACATAATTCTCCAACTTCATCACGAATCGGATTGCCCTGATCATCGAGCACAACTGCTGCCATTCCTGGTAAAGAAGCGTTAAAGCTAATCGGTGCAATTGGTTTAATAAGGACGTTTCCGAAAATTCCACCAGAAATTTCAGTCCCGCCTGAATAGTTACAAATTGGTACATTACTTTTTCCAACCGTTTCAAAAAGCCACATCCAAGGATCTGGATTCCAAGGCTCGCCTGTTGATGCGAATACTTCTAAACTCTTAAGCGAATGTTTATTTACATACTCATCACCTTTTGCCATTAACGCACGAATTAATGTTGGTGAAATACCGAGATGTGTAATTTCATATTTATCAACTGTCTCCCATAAACGATCTGCTTCTGGGAAATCCGGAACACCTTCATACATAACCATCGTTGCTCCATTAATGAGAGAGCCAAATAGTAAAAATGGTCCCATCATCCATCCCATATCAGTTACCCATAATACGCGGTCATCTTGTTTGATATTCATTCCGAACCCCGCATCAAAAGCTGCTTTTAAAGGAAATCCAGCATGAGTGTGTACGGTCCCTTTCGGTTTTCCAGTTGTACCTGATGTATAAATAAGCATTAATGGATCATCACTATGCATTTCTTCAGCATGTACAAATGGCTTTTCTTTTTCTAACGTACTCCATGAGAAATCATAATTATGCGGTGTAAAATCATTTCCTGCATGACGCACGATAACAACTTTTTCAACAGTTGGACAATGCTCACAAGCTTTATCTACTTCATCTTTTAATGAAACAACCTTACCTCGGCGTGAAAAACCATCAGCAGTAATAATCATTTTAGACCCTGCCGCTTGTACACGTGTCATGACTGCATCAGATGCAAATCCTGAGAATATTGGTGAAATAATTGCTCCGATTTTCATAACCGCTAGCATCGCAACAACTGTTTCTGGAATCATCGGCATATAAATTGTTACACGGTCACCTTTTTCAATACCTGCATGTTTCAAACCGTTTGCAACGCGACTTACCCAGCTATCAAGTTCTTCATATGTAAATGATTTTGAAGTTCCATTTTCTCCTTCATACTGAAGTGCTGGTTGCGTTCTTGTTTCATCATCTGCAAGCCAGCGTGATAACACTGATTCTACAACGTTACATGTTCCGCCATTATACCACTGTGCAAACGGCATCCCATTTTCTAAATCTAGCACTTCTGTATAAGGTTTCATCCATTGATAGCCAACTGCTTTCTCAGCTTCTCCCCAAAACCAAGCTGTTTCTTCGATTGACTTATTATAAAACGTTTCATAATCTTCATAGCCCAATGATTTCATCCAACCATATAAACGCGTTTTTTCTTTATACTCTTCTGTTGGAAACCAAACTGCTTGTTTCAATGTTTTCCCCTCCTTGACTTTTTGAGCAAGAAAGCCCTAAATAGGGCTTTTAAACTGGATAAACTGGATGTTTACGATCCGTAAATACTTGATATTTACTCATATACATTTCGAATCGTCCTTTTAACTCTTCTCTTAAATTGTTTGGATGAACAATACCATCAATGACCATCTCTGATGCTAAATGGTAAATATCAATATCTTTCTTATACTCTTCGCGTTTTTCAGCAATGAAGCTATCACGCTCTTCTTCTGGTAAAGCTGCAATCTTATTTGCATATACAGCATTGACCGCGGCTTCTGGACCCATTACCGCAATAGAAGCTGTCGGTAATGCTAGGCAGCAATCTGGTTCAAAAGCTGGACCTGCCATCGCATATAAACCAGCACCATATGCTTTACGAACAACGATAGAAATTTTCGGTACAGTTGCTTCACTCATTGCGGAAATCATCTTTGCACCGTGACGAATAATACCAGCACGTTCTACTTTTGTACCAATCATAAATCCAGGTACATCTGCAAGGAATAATAACGGAATATGATATGCATCGCATAAATTAATAAACTTCGCTGCTTTATCAGCTGAATCGTGGAATAATACGCCGCCTTTCATTCGCGGTTGATTTGCAATAATACCAACTGGCTTACCATCAATACGTGCTAAACCTGTAATTAGTTCTTGGGCAAATAATTTTTTTACTTCATAGAAAGAACCTTCATCAATAACTCTATTAATGAGATCTTTCATATTGAAAGGAGCATTTTGATTTTCTGGAATGATTTGTTCTAACGTTTTATCGAATTGTTTCGGTTCTTGAGGTGTAACCAATGGAGTCTTTTCTAAGTAGTTGTTTGGAAAATATGAAATGTATTGTCTTGCTTGTGTAATTGCATCTTCTTCTGTTTTACATAAAACATCTCCGCATCCTGATACTGAGCAGTGCATACGAGCTCCGCCCATCTCTTCTAAAGTTACCTTCTCACCGATAACCATCTCAGCCATACGAGGAGATCCTAAATACATAGAAGCATTTCCTTCTACCATCATAACAACGTCACAAAAGGCTGGAATATATGCGCCACCAGCTGCAGAAGGCCCAAATAATAAACATACTTGCGGAACTTTACCTGATAATTTCACTTGATTATAGAAGATTCTTCCTGCACCGCGGCGCCCTGGGAACATTTCAACTTGATCAGTAATACGTGCTCCAGCAGAGTCAACTAAATAAAATAACGGAACACGTAATTTTTCTGCCGTTTCTTGAATACGCAAAATCTTTTCAACTGTACGTGCGCCCCATGATCCAGCCTTTACTGTAGAATCATTTGCCATTACGCATGCAGTACGACCATGTATTTTTCCCGTTGCTGTTATAACACCATCAGCAGGTAATCCTGTTTGTTCACAATTTGCAAATAATGCATCTTCTACATATTCACCATTATCAAATAAAAGAGCTAAGCGATCTCGAACGAATAGTTTACCTTTCGCTTTGTTTTGTTCATGATATTTTGGTGCGCCGCCTTGTTTAATCGTTTCAACTCGTTCTTCAAATGTATTCGATTGTTGTTTTTGGTCTAACATATTTACTCCCCCTTATACATTGGTGTGCGTTTTTCCTTGAATGCCTGTAACCCTTCTAATCTATCTTTCGTATGGATTACACCTTCATACGCTTGTTTTTCCATTTGTAATCCGGTATGTAAATCAACTTGAATACCGTTTGAAATTGCTTCTTTCGCTAATCGAACAGCAATAGGACCATTACTAGCAATTTTCTCTGCTATTTCAATCGCTTTCTCTTCAAGTAAATGAGCTGGTACAACAAATTCTACTAGACCATATTCTTTTGCTTCTTGCGCGGAAATACGTCTTCCTGTATAAATTAATTCTTTCGCTCTACCAACACCAATTAATCTTGGCAAACGCTGCGTACCACCTGCTCCTGGTATAATTGCAAGTGTAGTTTCAGTAAGACCAAGACTTGCAGATTCAGCCGCAATTCTAAAATCACAAGCTAAACTTAATTCCGTACCACCACCAAGTGCGATTCCATTTATGGCAGCAATAACCGGCTGTGGTAATTGTTCAACCATTTCCATAGTAGTGCGAATCATACTAACAGCATGGCGAACTTGTTCTTCATTCATGCCAGCACGTTCTTTTAAATCAGCACCCGCACAAAACGCTTTTTCACCAGCACCTGTTAGAATAACTACACGAGTATTTGACTCTTCATTTATTTGAGTTAATATGTTTTGTAACTCTTCTAATAACGCTAAAGATAATGAGTTGGCTTGTCTTTCACGATCTAAGGAAATCTTTACAACATGCGGTGTTACATAATCAACTGAAATGTTTTGTAATTGTAGCATCTTCTCACCTACTTATCGTTTTATGTTGAAGCGCTCTATACACATGACTCGGTAATTGGATATTTAATTTACTTTGAATAAATTGACTCGCTCTCAATAACTTCTCTTCATCAATATTCGTTTGGACACCTAACTTATGGAGCATATGAACTAAGTCATCAGTTGCAACATTGCCTGATGCCCCTGGTGCATATGGACAGCCGCCAAGACCACCACAAGAACTATCAAATGTTGTAATACCATATTCTAAAGACTTTACTACATTCGCAAGAGCCATTCCGTACGTATTATGGAAGTGCATTGCAAACTGCGAAGTATCATATTTCTTTAATAAATACTCTAATACTCGCTCTACTTGTAACGGATTCGCTACTCCGATTGTGTCACCAAGAGACACTTCATAAATGCCGTACGAAAATAGTTGATCACATAATTCGTCAACTGCCATGACGCTTATATCCCCTTCATAAGGACATCCAAATACAGTAGAAACATAGCCTCTTACCTTTTTACCTTCAAATAACGCCTGTTTGGTTATATCTTCAATTACAACTAATGCTTCTTTAATGGATTTATTAATATTACTTTTATTATGAGATTCACTTGCTGATAAAAAAACATTCACCTCATCTACATTTTGCAAAAAAGCTCGTTCCAAACCATTTTGATTTGGAACAAGCGCTGCATATGTAACATTTGGGTCCCTTTTCAGCTCTGAAAACACATCATTTGCATCTGCTAATGCAGGGACCCATTTAGGGTGAACGAATGAGGAAACTTCAACGTACGATAATCCCGCCTCTGTAAGCAGTTGAATCCATTTTACTTTATCTTTTGTGCCAACAATCTTTTTTTCATTTTGTAAGCCATCACGTGGCCCGACTTCTTTAATGACAGCAAAATTAGGTAGTTTCAATTCGCTTCCCCCTATATCTCCCTATTCAATTTCTAGTAATACATCTCCTTCATTTACAAAATCGCCTTCTTGCACATTAATTTTCATAACCGTGCCAGCTTCTTCTGAAACGATTGGAATTTCCATTTTCATAGATTCCAAAATGACGACATCTTGCTCTTCCTCTACTGTATCTCCTACTCCTACAACAATCTTCCATACATTTCCTGCCATCGATGCATATACTTTCGTCATCATTTTTTCCCCCTTAGTATTGTTAAATCTTATTTTTTAACAAGTTGTTTCGTTACAAAACCCGTGGTATAAATACCACTTTTGAAAACATCATCTTCCAATACTTGAAGTAGCATTGGCGTGTTCGTTTTAATACCTTCTACTTTTAATTCTTCTAGAGCATCATGTAATTTCGAAATTGCTTCTTCACGCGTTTCACCATGAGCAATGACTTTCGCAATCATTGGATCATAGAAAGGTGTAATCGTTACTCGATTCTCCAAAAAGTGATCAATACGTACATTTGTTGGAAGCGTTAAATCTGTAATTTTCCCAGGTGATGGGAAGAAAGTTTTCGGATCTTCTGCATAAATACGTGCCTCAATGGCATGACCACTACGTTTTACATCATCTTGTGTAAATGATAATTTTTCACCACATGCAATTAGAAGTTGTTGTTCTACAAGATCTAAACCTGTAATTTCTTCTGTAACTGGATGCTCTACTTGTAATCTCGTATTCATCTCTAAGAAATAGAAGTTCTTCTGATCATCTACAAGAAACTCAACTGTTCCAGCATTTGTATAACCTAGAGCTTTAGCAGCTTGTACAGCAACTTCACCCATCGCTTTTCGTGTACCTTCATCTAAAAATGGTGAAGGTGCTTCTTCAATTACTTTCTGATTTCGGCGCTGTACTGAACATTCACGCTCCCATAAGTACACTGTGTTACCATGTGTATCTGCTAAAAGCTGAATTTCAATATGATGTGCATCTGCAATATAGCGCTCTAAATACATTTCTCCGTTACCGAAGAAGTTTTGTGCTCTTGTTTTGTTGCTTTCAAATGCCTTGGTGAGCGTTTGCTCAGTTTCCATCAACTGCATTCCAATGCCTCCGCCGCCTGCGGATGCCTTCAACATTAATGGGTAACCAATTTGTTTAGCAATTTCAATTGCTTCTTCAGCAGTTTCAATATTTGTAGTAATACCCGGAACTACTGGCACATCTGCAGCTTGCATCGCAATACGTGATTCGATTTTACTTCCCATCTTCGTAATGATTTCTTCTGATGGACCGATAAATACGATTCCTTCTTCTTTACAACGAACCGGAAAAGATGGATTCTCAGATAATAATCCATACCCCGGGTGGATTGCTTCAGCATTTGTCTTCTTAGCTATTTCAATAATTTTTTCAAGGTTTAAATAGCTTTCTTGGACACGTGGCCCACCTACTAAGTAAGCTTCATTTGCCATTTTTACATGTAGAGCATTTTCATCTGCCTCAGAATAAATAGCAACAGTGCGAATGCCAAGTTTTTGACAAGTTTTCATAATACGAACTGCGATTTCCCCGCGATTAGCAATTAATATTTTTTGAAACATAGTGATTCCTCCTTTTTATCTACATCCTAAATGTCTAGCAATTACGAGACGTTGAATTTCAGAAGTTCCTTCACCAATTTCTAATAGTTTTGCATCACGAATATGTCTTTCTACTTCATATTCACGCATATAGCCATATCCACCGTGAATTTGTACTGCTTGATTTGCAATACGGCTTGCTGCTTCAGATGCGAAAAGTTTTGCCATAGCCGCTTCTTTACCGAAAGGTTTATCGTTATCTTTTAACCAAGCTGCTTTATGTACTAAATTACGTGCTAGCTCTACTTCAGTTGCCATATCAGCTAATTTAAATTGAATCGCTTGGAAATTAGAGATTGATTTTCCAAATTGTTGACGTTCTTTCGCATATTGCAGTGCACGTTCAAATGCAGATTGCGCAATACCAACAGCTAATGCTGCGATTGAAATACGTCCTCCATCAAGTGTATATAAGAATTGTTTAAACCCTTTATTTACATCACCAAGTATATTTTCTTTCGGTACACGTACACCATCAAGTACGATTTCACATGTATTTGAAGCACGTACGCCCATCTTATCGTAAGGGCTTGAAATCGTTAACCCTTCACTAGTAGTCGGTACGATAAATGCAGAAATACGTTTTCTACCATTCTCTTCAACACCGTTGACAGCGGTTACAATAATTGTATTTGCATACTCTGCATTTGTAATCCAACACTTCTCACCACTAATAACATACTCGTCTCCATCTAATATAGCTTTCGTTTGTGTGCCACCTGCATCAGATCCAGCATTCGGCTCAGTTAATCCGAAAGCACCTAACGTTTTACCTGATGCCATTGGAACTAAATATTTCTGTTTTTGTTCTTCTGTACCGAAATAATAAATTGGAGAGGCACCTAATGAAATTGTTGCAGCGTAACTTAATCCTGTCCCACCACAAGCGCGACCAATTTCTTCAACTGCTAAAGCGTACGATACAGTATCGCCACCTGAGCCTCCATACTCTTCAGGGAATGGGATGCCTAATAATCCTAGTTCGCCCATTTTTTGAAATGTTTCATATGGAAATTCCGCAGTTTTGTCATAATATACAGCTTTCGGTGCGATTTCCTTTTCAGCAAAATCACGTACCATTTCTTTAATCATTTGTTTTTCGCGAGTTAGAGTAAATTCCATTCCGCTACACACCCCTTATCGAATATTGAGTTTCGACAGCGTGCGAGTTTCTACTACAAACATTACGAATGAAAAGACAAGAACATTAGTAAGATAATTGTTATAATTCTGTCATAATTTAATTTTAAAACAGATTCTGTACTAATGCACAAAAAAATTCCTACATTGTTCTACAACAACATAGGAGTTTTCTTGTCGAATTATGTACTTTTATGTTTAATAATCTCTACCTTTACCTGAATCTGAAATCTCTACTAAAGCTTCAGGGTATGGTTCGAAATATGTTTGTCTTAATAAATACTTTTCATCAAATCGAAGAGCCCATGATTTTAAAATTGCAAGTATGCTACTAAGCGGAATTTTCTTTTCTATATACTTTTGTATTAAATTTAAAAAATGATCTTTTTCTTGTTTTTTCAGCTTTGTTTTAAAGTATCCAAAAATATGCTCACATACATTTACATTCGATGTATAGCGGGGTGTGCGCATAAATAATTCATATAAAGTCTTCTCATAGTTTTCAAATACAACTTCAATCTTTTCATTTTTATGATTTGCAATAATACGCCCTAATTCCTTTTGTTTTACCTGATTATATGCCATAAATAAATATTTATTATCCGACTGAAACGATACGAGGTCTTTCATATTTTTATTACGTTTAATCATCTTGTAATATGCGATTGTAAATAATCTTGTAAAGAAGTGTTCTCTAATAATAAAATTCGACAATCTACCTTCTTCTTCAATTGGAAGATGCGAAAAATTTTTTAATACTGCACCACCAAATAAGCCTGGTCCTTTTCCTTTTGCTGGTGCTTTTTCAAAACCAGAATAAATTTTCACATCACGCGTACCACAACTTGGTGAGCGATTCTTTAAAATAAAACCATCTACATCAGATATCGTTTGTAAAAATTCATTTGAAAATTGATTCATTTTTTCAGTGACGTCTTCTCTTGTAGACGGTTGCACAAGCCTATTCACACCACTTTCTTCTACAATGCGTATCGTTTCACGAGGAGTCCCCAATCCAATCTCGACTTCTGGACAGACAGGTATAAATGTAACAAATGGCTGCAAATTTCGTATTGTTACATCTGGAATCATCTCTCCATTATAACGACAAGCATCAAATTCTAAACATTTACTTACGACGATTGTTGGTTTTGCAAATTGTCGCATCTCATTACCTCCTTAGTGCTAGTCCGTATAATATAAATTGTACTAAGATTAACATTTTAAGCAAAGTTTGATTCATTTAATTTTATGACAAATATATATCAAATAATATATTAGCAATCGTTCAACTCTATTTTCTATAAATGTGCGCTCTATAATGATGGTTTAGATACTGTGAAACGAATAATATACACATACTCTGGAGAAATTAACACGTAAGAAAGGAGGGAGCGTTATGAAAAAGAAATTATCATCTATTGTAAGTGTTTTAGCACTATCTATTATGTTTTTAGGTACATCTGCCCAAGCTGAATATGATGGAACTAATATGAATAGAGTTAATAACACTGACATTTCAACTCGAGTTAATGACAATAACTTAGACAGAGTTAATAATGATGTAAGAACTCGAAATGTAAATACAACAAATGATTTAAATGATAATCGTGATAGAAATAATAATTGGGCTTGGCTCGGTTTATTAGGACTAGCAGGATTATTAGGTCTTAGAAGAAGAGACAAAGAAACACGTTAATTTAGAAGATTTTTAGTAAACAAGTACTTATTTATCAAAAATATATATTGTATATAAATCGCCTTTTTAAAGGCGATTTATTATTTTCTTAAATGTAAAAAATGTACTTCACATTGCATCACATTTTTGCCTATAATTAAATTCGTGGCGTTAATCCAAACAATATAAATTGAATCGTATGTTCAATTTCCACTTCATCATCCCATTTTTCTTCGGGCAATAATAAAAATCGTGTTAATAATAAACCTAATACAGCTGATAAAGTAAGTCGTAAAACAGAAGATGGAGGCATTTCAATAATTTCCCCTTCTTCTTGAAACTTTGCAATCAACTTTTTAAAATGTGACAGTAATTCTGTTTCAACTAAATGTTGTATTTCATTTTTCAATTCCGGCTGAAATGGTACTTCTTGAATTAATATTTTTATCATTGGAAAATGCTTTTTTGCAAATTCAAATCTATTATGAATAACAACTCTTAGAAGCCCTTCATATGATTCATACTCCGATTTAAATATTTCCTTTGCGAATGCTTGTACGAAAAATGGTGCAGCAAACTTCGTTAATGTCGGCATGACGACTGCTAGTAATAGATCTTTTTTCGTCTTATAGTAGCGGAAGATTGTTCCTTCCGCTACACCAGCCCGTTTTGCAATTTCACTTGTTGAAGTTGCAGCGTATCCTTTTTCTCCAAACATATCAACAGCCGCCTCTAATATTCGCATTTGACGTTCATTTCGTTTATCCGTATTTGTTGCAGCAATTAATTCTTCCAGCCAATCCTTCTTCATCTATAATGCCCCTTTGTATCATCATTATATTTTTCGATGTTTCTTTAATGCAAATACATTCCCTATTGCAAATAATAGTGAAAAAAGTAATAACACAATTAAATCTAATGCAATCTCTGTAAATCCTTGATTCCGAATCATCACTTGTCGCATTGCGTCAGCGCCGTATGTGAGTGGAAATATTTTCCCTAACATTTGTAGCCACTTGTTCATAGATTCCATTGGAAACAATCCAGAAAAGAAGATTTGTGGCACAATAACAAGCGGTATAAATTGAATCATTTGAAATTCATTATTTGCGTATGCCGATAAAAACGTCCCTAAAGTTAATGCCGTTAAAGAAAGCATGCAGGTAATAAGTAGCGTTAGCCATATGGAACCAGCTACATACAAATCTAAAATGTAAACGGAAAAACTTACGATAATAATGGATTGTATAAAGGCAAAGATTCCAAAACCAATAATATACCCTGCAACTATTTCCCATCTTCTTATTGGAGTCGATAATAACCTTTCTAACGTACCACTTAAACGTTCTCTTACGAAAGACACCCCTGATAAAATGAATACAAAGAAAAATGTAAAGAAACCGATTAATACGGGACCCAGACCATCAAACATTGTAAAGTCTTTAGAGCCATGTAAATAATTTACTTCAGGTTTCATAATCGATACATCGTTCTTTTCTGTACTTTTTTGTAATATTTGAAGTACAGCACGATTTTTTGACGAATCACTACCTTCTAATACAATATTCATTTTTCCATTTTCTAAAAGAATGACTGCATCTAGCTTTTGATTTTCCAACTCAGACATTGCCTTTTCTATATTATATTCATAAATTGACGCTTCCTGATTTTCCATCACTTTTACTAACTGAGCCGGCATATCAACAACAGCAATATGCGGTACATAGTCCTTTTGTGTAAACACTAGCGACAATAACCAAAGTAATAACATGGGTGCTCCAAACATCATCGCTAACGAACGTTTATCTCGAAAAAATTGGCGAATAATACGAATAATTACACCGGTAACTCTCATGATGGAGTCACCTCTTCCAACAAAAAGACATCTTCAATTCTTCCTGATGACACCCGTTTTTTCAATTCTTCAGGTGTACCAGTCGCAACTAGCTTTCCTTCTCTAGTTAACCCTAGACGTTCACAAAATTCAGCTTCGTCCATAATGTGTGTCGTTACAATTATCGTTGTACCTTTCTTTTTCAAATCATAGAATTTTTCCCAGATTGTTTTTCTAAGAAGCGGATCTATCCCCACTGTTGGCTCATCTAAAATTAATATTTCAGGTTCATGAAGGAGTGCTATTGCTAATGATAAACGCTTCTTCATCCCGCCTGAAAAATGCTGCACTTGCTTTTTCATATGTTGTGATAATTGAACAAGGTCAAAAACCTCTTCAATTCTTTCTTTTTTATGCTTTCCTTTTAATCCATACATTGTTGCCATAAAATCTGCATTTTCATATGCTGATAATTCTTCGTATAATGCATCAGCTTGAGCCATATAACCAATTCTTTTCATTTCATTTAAATTAGGCATGTACGTGTTGTAAACAAGCACTTCACCTTCCGTTGCCTCGTTAATACCTGCAATCAATTTAATAAGAGTCGTTTTCCCTGAACCTGAAGGCCCAACTAAACCAAATATTTCTGCTTTTTCAACTTGTAATGAAAGATTGTGTAAAACTTCTTTTTTCCCAAAACTTTTTGATACAGTCCGTAAAACAATGGCAGGTTGCTGCACGTATTCTTCCCCCTTTTCCAAAATGAGTGAGTACTCACTTTTATTTTACTCTTGCGTAATTATATGTCAAACTTCATTGATTAGTATGGTTTTCCGTCAACAATATTAAACAATGAAACAGAGTCGACATTAGAATATCTTTTCTTAAAGTCGACTCTGTTTCATTTAAATTATATAATTTGCTTTACGTTTTTAAATTCATATATTTCCTAATTCTAGCAACATCTAAAGAATATTCGATAACTAATTGCTGTAACGGTAAAATAACTGTGTCAGGATATAAATGTGCATATTGTAATGTTTCCGCATATTTTTCTAACCTTTTTTCTAAATACTTTATAATTTGATCAGGATGACTTACTAATAAACATTTGCAATAATAATGTATTTGTTCCTCAATCGCCGTATACTCTTCAATTTCATATTCTTTATGCATGTGTACACCCCTTTAAGTTTTTTACATGAATTACTTATCACACATTTCACTCGACTAATTTTTAAGTTTTTTGATTATTTACACTATAACAAACTCTTTGGGTCAAATTTTGTTACTTTATGTAACGTAGAAAATTTTTAACAAAATTGTAATGTTAACTTGTATAAAATGCATATGTCCTATTTTTTTCTGTATAGAAAAGTCGTACAGTTCAATTTAACTGTACGACTACAAGTTCTGGCCTATTAAAAATTCTTTGCGGAATGATGCTATTACCTAATCCTCTACTTACTACCATAGATGTATTTTGTTTTTCATATAAACCGGCTGTATATTTAGGTAAAACACCTTGATTTGGAGCCACTAATTTGCTGATAAATAGTAACCTAAATTGTCCACCCTGAGCGTGTCCTAATAAAACTATATCTATTTGCTCATCAGCATAATTCTGAATAAATTTAGGTCTATAGAATAAATTATCTATTTCTCCTATTTTAATGTGGTGCTCCTATGTAATCCGTAATTTTCCTTATCGGATAAATTAATAAAAATTATTTTCCTACACATTGAGATTACAAGTTGTATAAGGAAGCTCTTCTTTTTTCCATGCAAGAAACCCTCCCTTTAGATTAACCGCTTCCTTTATACCAGCTCTCTGTAAAATACTAGCTGCTATAGCGGAACGCGATCCGGTTCGACATTGTAAAACGATTGGGCAATCCTTTGGTATACAATCTAGCTGCTTAAATAGATTTCCTAAAGGGATATGTATTGCATCATAAAGATGTCCTTCGTCCCACTCTTTTTTACTACGTACGTCGATTACCTTAACGCTTTCATCTTTTATATGCGGATATAATTCAATTGGCGTTTTTTCTTTGTAACTTTCAAATCTATCAAGTCTTTGTATAACTTGTAAGGGGGCAAAAGCAATAATATTATCTAGCCCAATAGATTCAAAGTCTCTAATAACCTCTTCCACTCTAGCCTTTTCCTCATCTAGAATGATTAAAGTTTCTGTTTTATAATCTAGTAACCATCCACACCAGGTTGTAAAGGAATTGTTATACGGTATGTTAATTGATTTCTCCATGTGACTAGAAGCAAAACTCTCTACATCCCTTATATCAACTATTTGCTGAACGCTCCTCATAACTTCTTGAAGTTCTTCTACTGTTTTAATAGCAAAAACTTCTCTCTTCTTACGAATTGGTGGACCGTACTTATTTAAATCCTTCATTAATGAAAAATATTTTGGCGGCTCTGGCTGTCCCGTCAATAAAGTCGATACAAAATCACTTTCTTCATTACACTGAAATGCCCAATTGAACATCTTTTCATAGCCTAATGTAGAAGTTGGAATTGCTCCTAATGCTTTTCCACATGCGCTTCCTGCACCATGTGATGGCCATATTTGCAAATAATCAGGGAGTGTTTTTATTTTTTGTATAGAATCAAATAATTGTTTTGCTCCTATTTTTGCGGTATCTTTCATACCTACAGCAGTTTCTAATAAATCGGGTCTTCCTATGTCTCCAACAAATATAAAATCACCTGTAAATATTCCTATTGGCTTATCATTCGTATAGCTATTTTGACTTGTATCAGTTACTAAAAAAGAAATACTTTCAGGTGTATGCCCTGGTGTGTGAATTACATTAAATTTTATATGACCTACTTTAAACTCTGAGCCCTCTCTAACTAATTTGTATCGACCTTCGTTAAGATATTGATATTTCCAATCACAATCCCCTTCATCAGATACATATAAATTGGCATGATAAAGAGTAGAAAGTTCTCTAGACCCAGAAAGAAAATCTGCATGAAGGTGAGTTTCAGCCGCAGCTATTACTTCCATCTCCTCTTTCTTAGCAAATTCTATATATTGTTCTATATATCGACCTGGATCAATTACAATTGCTACACCTTCCTTCTGACAACCGACTAAATAGGAAGCATGTGCTAATTTTTCATCATAAAAATATTTTAAAAGCATAGCTATTCCCTCCAATTAGTTATTTCAAATTGCTTTTCAATTTTAATTTTTATAACCACTTTCTCTTTTCTCTTATAGGATCCCTTTCAACATAAAATTCCAATACATATAGGGCAACATATATCTTTTAAGTAAAAACATACTATACCGTTCTTTCGCTTGATTAAATGGAAACGTTTCTTGAGGCTCATGTTTATAATTAAATTCAGCGAGTATCAGACTTTTATAACCAGTAATAATCGGACAAGATGTATACCCATCATATTTAGCCTGCAAGTCTCTTCCGTTAAGTACGTCCATAATATTTTGTTTTAAGATAGGTATTTGTTTTCGAATTGCCGCTCCAGTTTTAGAGGTGGGTAAATTAGTACAGTCTCCAAGTCCGAAAATATTCTTATACTGCACATGTTGTAAAGTATAAGGGTTTATATCTACCCACCCCTGAGAATCACTTATTTCACTCTCTTTCATAAAATTAGGTGGCCCCATTGGTGGAACAACATGGATCATACTGTATGGTACAGTTTCTCTTTTCAGTGTTTGTGTATCTTCAAAAATTGCTTCTCTCTTTTCGGCAATAATTTCTACTAAGTTTTTATTATAATTTGTTATAATTTTCTTTCTTTCTAGTACTTGTTCTAATGTATTAGCATATCGTGAAACCTGAAATATGTTAGCGTTCGCGGTATAAAACATTACTTCACTTTTGTTTCTTACACCGTTATTAGAAAAATACTCTTCTGCTAAATACATAATCTTTTGTGGGGCACCACCGCATTTAATAGGAGTATTGGGGTGGGTAAAAACTGCATTTCCTCCTTTAAATTTTTCAATTTCTTTCCAAGTAGAATCAACATATTTATAAGAGTAATTGCTACAAACCCCATTAGTGCCAATAGACTCTTTTAAACCTTTAATACCGTTCCAATTTATTTGTATACCGGCTGCTATAATAAGAATTTCATACTCAAGCAGCAGTCCATCATCTAAAAGTAGCTTATTTTCATCCGGAAACAACTTAACAACACTTTTAGGGATCCAGATTGCCCCTTTTGGAATAAGCAATTCTTGATCACGCATCGTACTTTCCTTGGAAACAATTCCTCCCCCCACTAAACTCCATAGTGGTTGAAAGTAATGTTTTTTTGACGGATCAATAATTGCAATACTTTCTTTCAATAGGGGTACATTTCGTAACAAATGTGCAGTAGAAGATATTCCGGCAGTCCCAGCACCAATTACAATAATTTTATAACTATCTCTGGTCTTCATTATCCTCTTCCTATCTAAAATTGATTTTTAAAATAACTATTTAGTAGCCTTATTTTCATCGTAATAACATTATTATAATTTAAAACACCATGAATTTATTTGATTAAAATGAAAATTTTGTTAATTCAACTGTCAATATTACTTTATGCGTAAATCCCCTATGTTACTTCTATCTTTTATATTTCTCAATGCTAGTCTTCTTCCTATCTTACTTTAATTACAATTTCTCTCTACGCTCAAATCTATCTTTATCTCTTTTTTCCAAGAAAGCGCTTCTTCTAGGCCTTCTTCACCATTCACTTCATAGCTTATTTTCCAAGCTCTAATCGTTCCAGAATTAATAGAAAACTTTGCCGTAATGTCAGCTATCGCATGATAACCATCCTATAAAATAAGTTCCATTCATCCAAAAAACACCCCTGATTTCTATTATTCATAGGAAATCAGGGGTGTTTATCAGTATATAAACCTTTAAAATTATTAATAAGTCTTCTTTTAAAATATAAATGATTAAACAGATAAAAAAACTTCCACTGTTATATTATGCCTTATTTCTTAAATACAGGTGCTATTTTATCAATGCGATTTGTCCAAATCCCACCTGTATAATCGTTAGGAAGGCGTTTTATATCTTCAGATGAGTCAAATCCACTTGAAAACCCAAACCCATTTCCTCCTACAATGATAACTCGAGTATCTGCTTTATCCATTCGATTAAGAAAAGGATTTGGCCATCCCAAAAGCCAAGGAGCTACTTTGTCTGGTATATGTAACTCTCCTTGCTTCAGACTTGAAGGTAGGTAGGTAGGTAGGTAGGTAGCCAGTCCACCCTAATGCTATATAAGTAATAAGATATTTTTTCATGGTCGCTTTTGACATTGTTCGTAAACTAGGGATGCGCTCTTTTATCGCAGCAATTGGTTTATCACCACCATATACAGTTAGTTGATCAAGGCGCTCCGCTGGTAATTTCTTGAGGTGAGTAGCTAATTGGATTCCTTCATTTTCATCATCACTTTTAATATGAATAAGAAAAGAACGGTCTGGAAAACGGGTAAGTACTTCATCAATTGTTAGCATAAGATTAATCCCTTTGCCACGAAACGGGAATGTTTTACCCCATCAGCTGTATAACCGTAACCAATATCAAGTGCTTGTAGTTCTTTTGTTATAAAATCTCTTGTAACACCTTTACCATTAGTACGGCAATCAAGATTCCAGTCATGAAAAATAACAAAATTATTATCTTTAGTTGGTTGAACATCAAACTCTACTAGATCAGCTCCAGCTTTAAATGCCGCTTCCATAGATAGAATTGTATTTTCTAAATAAGAATGTTCAGGTTTATTTATACGTTCTGCTGTACATGTATCGCTCTCAATCTTTTCCATGCTAAATGTTTGCGAAAGTACTCGGTGAGCAAGAAGAAGAGGAGTTCCATCGTCCCTCTTAGCAAAAAAAGAACTGTTATTTACATAAACAAATACAAATAGGATAAGAATTATCCAAATCGTTTTACGTTTCAATAACCTTTTTAGTTTGTTCATTTTAATTATTTTATAGACCAAGCAATTCTCAAAAAATGATAGCACAATTTTAATTATGATTTTGATTTTACTAATATGTTCTGAGACACTACTCTTCTTCTAAAATAGCGTAATAATATTCATCCCACCATTCATTTCCATGGGGTATACACTTCTTGAAATAGCCTTCTCTCCTCATTCCAATTTTCTCCATCACTCGATATGATGGGGTATTTTCTGGCTGGCATGTAGCTATAATTCTATGTAATTTCATTTCCTTAAACCCATATTTCAATGTAGCTTGTGCTGCTTCAGAAGCATATCCTTTATTGAAATATTTAGGATTGAATACCCACCCAATCTCATAAGTATGTTCACCAAAATATTTATGAAAAACAATATGACCAATCAGGATATTTTCACCTATTAGTATCACAGGAAAGTTCTTAGCATTTTCACCCATATTTTTATTTACAAAGTTTCTTGTATCTTCCTCAGTAAAAACCCCTTCAGGTATGTATTTCATAACATCGCTATCTGATGTATACTCATGAACAGCTTCCCAATCCTTGAATTCAAATTTTCGTATTAGTAATCTTTCTGCTTTTATAAACATTTACTTTTCTCCCCTCAAAAACTCGTTACTTTATTTCAGATTCACATTTAATCCTTAAAAAAGAACTTGCAGGAATCTCTACAAGTTTTTTATATCAGGTGAATATATGGGACAAACAAACTATCTTACCGATTCATCATAGAAACTACAGGGGTAGTACTTTGACAACTATATTATATAACAAATATTAACATCCATGGATTTTATTTTTGAAAATTATGTAAATTAAGAACAAAATTATCCTTTTCCTTAACTATTCTAACTTTTATTCACTTAAATAAGCGTGTAGTTCAAAACAAATCTAATAATGAGAATATGGATACTAAATTTACTCTCAAAAACAGAAACTTAACTGCATACCTTCTGAAAGTAAACATAAGAAAAACGTTCTACTCCATATGAGTAGAACGTCTTCTCACTTTAATTCATATATTTTTTGGGACTTATTTATTTTGTGTCGTATTTAAAAAATTAATAAATTCTTCTTCATTTACAGGCTTACTGTAGTAATAACCTTGAATTAGATAACATGCATTTTGTTGTAACACTGTTAATTGCTCCTTCGTTTCTACCCCTTCTGCTATCACTTTCATGTTTAAAGTGTGAGCAAGTGAAATAATGGTTTGTATAATTTCATCTCCGTCAGTAGAAATTCCAATCCTATTAACAAATTCTCTTGGAATTTTCAAAGTATCAATTGGATACAAGGGTAAATACGCTAATGAAGAATAACCTGTACCAAAATCATCAATTGATAAATGTACACCATATGATTTTAAGGCTTTTAACTTCAATAAAGTTTCTTTCTCATCTACCATGGCAATTCGCTCTGTTAATTCCAAATCAATCAAGTTAGCTGGTACTCCTATTTCTTCTATGGTAGAAATAATCGTTTGAATAAAATCTTTCTGTTCAAACTCTATAGCTGATAAATTTATCCCCATCTTTAGATTTGAAAAGCCCGCAGAATGCCATTCTTTCAGTTGTCGACACGCTTTCTGTAACGTCCACTTCCCAATTGAAATAATCTGTGACGTTTCTTCTGCTATAGGTATAAACTCAAAAGGAGAAATCAGCCCAAGCTCTGGATGTTGCCAACGTATTAAAGCCTCTGCACCAATAACCTTACCTGCCTTACTATCAATTTGTGGTTGATACAATAAAAACAATTCATTATTTTCAATTGCATTTGGTAAATCCTGTTCTAATCGTAATCGACGAGTTACTTTTTGAGATAATGTCTCGTCATACATACAAACAGCATTGTTACCTTTTTCCTTTGCACTATACATAGCGATATCAGCGTGTTGTAAAAGTGTAGTAGTATTTATTCCTCCAAATGGATACACTGCTATTCCTATACTAAGAGATAAGTAAAAACTATGCTGATTTACTACAAATGGTTCTTCAGTTATACGAAATAGAGTTTCACATAAATCCAATAGCTGTTTCTCTGTGCGGTTAGGGACTATGATTGCAAACTCATCACCACCTATTCTTGCTAGAGGAAGAGACGGTGACAGACATGTCCTAAAACGTTTGGCAACTTCTTTTAAAACCCTGTCACCAATCGAATGACCCAGTGTATCATTAATAGTCTTAAAACGGTTTAAATCTATATACAAGAGGCCAAACTTATCCTTTGTTTTTTGTGCACGCTTAATGGATCTATCTAATTCTTGTTGAAAGAATATACGATTTCCAATCTCCGTCACCGTATCATGGAATGCAAGATAATTTATCTCTTCCTGTTGTTGTTTCATCCTCGTTATGTCTTTTACCATTACATAGCTCCCAAAGGATTGTCCTTCTATCATAATCGGCACTATAGTGACATACCCAAAAAGTATATCCTTCTCATTGTTATTTTTCACACGTAACTGTAACGAAGATGAACTACATCGTTTCCCTTTCTTTATAGCCAATTCCAATTCAGATTTATCTTCATCTAAAAAAATAGAGAAGCACTCTTTCCCTATTAATGCAGCACTGTCTTTCCCTAATAATATACTTCCAGACTGGTTTATATTTAAAACGGTACCATTTGAATCAATCGTTAAAATAGGATCTGGATGGTACTCATATAAGGACTTAAACCTCTCTTGATTTTTCACCAAATCATTAGATTTTTTTATTAAATCCGCTGTTCTTTGAGATACTTTTTGCTCTAATTGATTATTAAACACTTTTAAGGTCTCGGTTAAATCTTTGTTTTGCATTCGTACAATTGTATGACGAATCAGTACAAATACAAAAGCAATACAATTGCCCGTAATCAGTGTAGATGAAGCAGTTTGCTCTTTTAAAGTAAAACCAATTAAGATTGCAACTGCAAGATAAGGAAATATGACAAGAAGCTTCTTTCCAAATGTCGGATTAATAATAAAATAATTTCTTCTAGAAGATGCACTCCTTGGGATAGTAGCGGCAATGGCAATAAATAATAGAAAAACTCTATACAAACACCTTAATAATATGAGTGAACGATGTGATAAATCATCTTGTAAATAGAAATATAAATAATCCATAATAGACAATCCAGTTAATACTAAGATGAAAATAAATAATTTACTTTTCGCATTAAAAATTGCCGGTCGAAAGATAAGGCTAACTCCTAGTAAAAGAAGCAATAGATCTATAATCGGGAAAATAAATGAAAGAAAAACATCTCCAATTGATAAGAATAAAATATTTGCAGAAGGTTTATTAAATAGGTACCACTCTAAGGTGAAAATAGCAGTAACAACAATACATAAATCACAAATCAAATACGCTTTCTCCCATTTGTTACATTCCATCATGATTTTATAAAAGAACGCAAAGAGAAAGAAGAATAAGAAAAACAACAAAAATACATCAGAGATATTAAAATTTTGTATTGGTAATTCTATATTAAGTACTTGAAAAGCAGATATAAAATTCCCTATCAAGAAACACCCTATTGCAATAGTAATACAACCCCAAAACACTCCTAACTTAACTTTTCTGGATACTATAGAATAGAGTAATGAAATAAGTACAATAGTTTCAACAACTAAAGATGAGAGTCGTATATTAAAATCTGATACAAAATACTGATTCGGAAAAACAAATAAAAATATAAAGCAAAAGCTTAAATAAACTATTAGAGCCAATATCAATACATAAAATTGCACATGCGAATGTTTACTCAATATATTCACCTTCTTAAGTCTTTCATCATTTTTTATTAAATTTGTTTCTAATTATTATTTCTATTATGACCATTTCAAAAGATTTCTTTCAAAATAAAGCAACCTCAAATTACACCTGTTAATATTCAACAATTATAGAACAGGAATTATAAAAATGCTTCTAACCGTATAAAACGAAAGGAATCTTCTGTCGGAAAATGATAAATCACCATATTTCTCTGCATCCTTTTTCTCATAAAAAGCCACAAATGTGTCTAGTACTCTAGCATGCTTTAAAATGGATTGGACAATGCTAACATCATGATTCCAAAATTAATAGATTACAGAAAGGCTTATACGGATTAGATGCATTAAATATTATCAACAAAAAAAGTTTTTATATCTCTATAAAAAAATTCTACGAAATTAATTGTATGTATAGACTTTCCAGTCAAAAGAATATAAACGGGACAATCATTATATAAACATGTATCTCTGAGAAATTATATAAATGTAACATATACCCAATTGATGGAGCAATTATAGTTACTTAAATGGATGGGTGTCCACGACAGAAATATGACATTTTTGCAAGCAGCTAATAAAAATGAAACAGAAGATAATGTTTTAAAGTAACTAATTCAAAAAAGCCTTGTAACATATTACAAGACTTTTTGAATTGGTATATACATTATAGATGGATAATTTTATTTTATTAAAATCAAGACCGAACCCATTGCTCTATATTTGTATTCTGTTTAATTTTATCGTTAATTTTCTGGATATGATCATACGTTGTTTTATCCATTCCATGGAAATTAGATCCATCATGAAAATCTACTCGAACCATATCACCTATATTAAATTGTTGACCCTGTGTTAAATCCACATAAACAACATCATTTTCCCCATTTTTAGAAGGGTACTTGACAGCTACATAATCGGTATAATCTTTGTCTATTTTTGTAATTTCTCCGATTACAAAATTAGGTTGACCATCTTTTTTTCATACATTCCTAGTTTCAATGTTGTACCTTCTTTTTCTAAAGACTCAGTACTAGTACTATAATCATTAATTTGCATTTTAACTTTTTCTACTTTTGCATTTACAGCTATAGGTGATATGGATCTCACCCAAAAATCACTTTCCACTTTCACTAAGTCATTAACCTTAAAGTTATGAGTGTTTTTTAGAGGTACACGAAGATCCTCTGGATTTCCGTTATTATCTATATATGTAACTAATAACTCATTAGAAGAAACTTCACTTACATGCCCTACTGTATATTGTTCGTAGTTTCCAGGAGCTAATTCAAAATGCTCAACAGAATTAGCCGTTAAGCTTGTAGTAAATGCGTTTTGAAGTAATGGACCATTACTATTTACTTTTACATACTCACCTGGTTTTGCATTTGCTTGAAAATCAGTATAAATAGTTACACTTTCATTTCATTCTTTACTTTCAATGATAAAATACTTTGACTGTACTTCTATTACTTTCCCCTCAACTGTAGTGTTGAACTCTTGTACAGCTGCACTTGCTGTTAGTGAATCTAATCCTGGTATATTGCTTCCTGTAAATGCTGCAATTCCTAATGCACCAGCTAAAATGACTTTTTTCATATGCTAAAACATCTCCAATCATATCTATTCACCAACTGATTTCCATTATCATTCGACATGTAGTCATTATAGTTACAACTTTTTAAAGAACGTCAACAAAAAGATTAATTGACTTCCAATAACGAATTTTACATCAACTAGCATCTCTTACTAGGGGCTAGTTGTTATTTTTGTTGTATACACATTAGAAGCATAAGTTGGCCAAGTTAATCAAAACGGCCATCTTATGCTTCTTGTTACATTTTAAACATAGATTATACAAATTATTTCACTTATTTTTCTTCTCCACTTGCTTGCATGGAATTAAAAGTCCAATTTAATTTCAATGCATCTCCCTGGAATACATTTTGGTCTTCACCGCTATCTACGAATGTGAACATTACATAAAAGGTATCATCATCACCAGGAGCAAGTCCATTTCCTTCTCGATCTACAATACCTTTCTTTACAAGATCAGGAATACTTCCATTTTGCGTAGCTACCTTTAATTCAGATAGTGTAGTAGACCAAATTGGAACCTCATTTTTATCCAAATTCCACAAGAAATCCACACGGATATGATCACCAAAATCAGCATTTCCATTATCCCCTTTCGCATCGATTACATTGTAATCTGTCAGGAGTTTCACATCTCCTATTGCTAAGGTTCCTTTGTTAACTAATTGAAAACCGCGCTCCATTTCATCACCTGGTTTCAGATTGTCGACATTAATAACAACTTCAGGATTCACACTCAAATCTAAAGTACCCGCTGCAAACGTGTTTTGTGATACTTCTTTATCACTAAAATACGCATATGTTCCCCCGCCAATTAAGGATAAGCCAAGCGCTGCAGTTATAACACCCATACCAAGTTTTTTCTTCATACTCATTTCACAAGTCCCCCTATTTTTAAAGTTCAAACTACAAATCTAATTTCCATTCCACAAACAATACTAATTAAGCAACTACCTTCTCCCATAACGAAAGTGAATTTACTTTAAACTAGTTACTTCATGTACCCCAATGACTATTACTTTTAAAATAACCGGTAATGTTGCCGTATATCATTACCGGTCATTTGTTAGCCAATCTCATTTCATTTACTATTCATTGTCTGATTACTTTATTTACTCTAGAAGTTTGTCCACTTATTTTTTGGGTTCTAAACCGATAGATCGTAAGATTTTATCTAACGTCACTGGCCCTACATTTTCTTTCGGTTTCTGATTTTCTTTGGCATCTGGACCTTTTTTCAAGAAGTTTTTCTCAATAAAACGAATATCCGTTTCATCTACAACACCATCTTGATTTATATCTCCATCTTTTACAGATACTTTTCCTTTTCCATATGACAGAGCTACTATTCTAGCATCTTGAATATCCACCATTTTATCTCCATTTACATCACCTGCAAGGTTATCATCCATGTCCGCTCTAAAGTTTTGTCCCACTAATTCTCCATCCTGCATTTTCCCTATTTTTGTTGTTAATTTACTATTTAAATGACCTGGCATTTCTACAAAAATATCATATTCTTTATCGCTTACTGGAACACTATGAATTTCAAATTGTCCGTTATCACTAATCGTTCCTGTATATTTCTTTCCATCCTTGCCAACTGCGTACACTTTTGCTCCTAGTTTTGTATAGTCTTTCTTACCTAAATACCCCTCTTCATTCAAGAAAGCTTCCGGACCAATATATCCTGTAACCGTTGAATGTTTCGAAACAATAGCAAAAGATTTATCTTTAAATACAGGAATCTCATTTCCCTCTGTTGCGCCAACTTTTGTATAAGAGAACTTATCTACTCCAAATGCAGTTAAATCATTAAAGTATTCATCGCTCGTCATCTCGAATGTAACATCTAAAAATGGTGTATCTCCATCTAATCCTTTAAATTCTTTTCCTTCCAATGACGCGCCAACTTTCACCTTGTTTTCCCAAGCTCCTTCTTCACTTACCTTCGAATCTTCTAATTTAAGATTCAGTCCATGTTGTTTTACATATTCCGTAAGTGCTGGATTTGGTTTCACATCCGTAAATTTAAAGAGCTGCTTGTAATAAGGAATTTCAAATGTACCTGACATAAGCTGTTTTACATTATTGAGATTCAAAGTTAACGTAATTTTTTCACCTAATTTTATTTTCTCTTTGTCATAACTTGGAACAGCGTATTCTGTCCCTTCCTTTACAAAGACGTAATCTTTATATCCAGTTGCCATATTCCCTGCAGTTGCAAGATCATATCCAAATAATTTTAAATTTAACGGCTCGTTTATTTCCTCTGGAAGTACCCCAAATTTAAAATCACCATTTGCTTGAATTGTATTCAACCAGCCTGATGGGAAGGCTGAGTTTTGATAATATACAATTTGATTCGCTTTTTGATCATACTTCAAGCCTTTTGCTTTTAATGCATCTACTGTAGAATCATAAATATTACCATGCACCCATAATGCACGCTGGCCGTCTTCTTCTTTAAACATAGAATCATTGACTTCGTGTATACCAGCTTGTACATCCTTAAATTTCATTTCAGGTATTACATTATCAATGATAATGCTATCGCCTTTCGTATAAGATTTTCCTTCTTTATCATATCCAACGAAGTTCAATTCGTAATCTCCATCAAGCAACATAACAGGTTTATCCGCAATTGGATGAGCTGGATCTCCTGTGAATGGAAGTACATAGCCTCCCATACCAGAAAACATCATATATTCAACATTCGGTGTTAGCCTACTTGCATTAAGTGTACCAACGACTCCTAATGCCTTCCCTGTCTTTCTGTCCTTTACAACTGCATCAATGGTTTCAAGAGGGCTATTTAATTTAAATGTCAACGGCGAACTTGGTCTTTCCATAAATGGATGGAATTTCGAAGCATCTGTTGCCATTGCATCTCTCAGTAAATCTACAGACGCAATCCCTTTTTCTGTGAATTTAACTGCAAATGGTACTTGATATACTTCTTTTTCATTGTTTTTATTTGAAATATGAATATAGCCCTCATATCTACCAAATTCAGCGTTTTCTGGAATAATAATTTCAGGGCTAATTTCCTCTGATGCACCAGGAGCTACTTTAATAGAATCTAGTACATTTAGCTTCACACCATTCTTCGCTGCATCTTGCACACCTACACTTGTAGGTGAAAACTCTACTTCTAATTTAAACTCTTTCCCATCAGTTTTACTGCTATTCTTAATTAAGACTTTTCGACTATCTTTAATAGGCCCATTTTCAAGTTGATTTTTATACCCAAATGCAATAGAGCCTGTTTTTTCTTCAATTTCTACTTCTTCATCATC
The DNA here is from genome assembly GCF_001884035.1 of Bacillus tropicus. Lineage (GTDB taxonomy): Bacteria > Bacillota > Bacilli > Bacillales > Bacillaceae_G > Bacillus_A > Bacillus_A tropicus. The sequence goes on along the minus strand of NZ_MACG01000051.1, from coordinate 74,445 downwards.
TACAACGTTTGATGTTTTATCGATAACCTCTATAGATGTATCTGCATGAACTGCACGATATGCATCAATTCGCCCTGAGCCCACCTCAAATACAGAACGCTCTTCTTTTAAGTCAACTGCGGTATTCATAAGTGCTTCTTTTACTTCAAATGGACTATAGTTTGGATGTTCTTGTAAAATGAGTGCCGCTACCCCTGCAGTATGAGGAGTTGCCATTGATGTACCTGACATACGTCCATATGCTACCGGATAATTTTCTCCATCTTTTGGATCATTAATATATTCAGGAACAGTTGAAAAAATAGACACACCTGGTGCTACAATATCCGGCTTAATATCATCTGTTTTAGTTGCAGGACCACGGGAGCTGAAATCAGCCAAGTGATCTCCCTCTGTTTTTATACTACTAAGTTCTCCAAATGCTAACGACACATCTCCTTGTACAGCTTTTGCTTGTAATTTCTCACCATCTACTTTTGTTAAGCGGAACGATGGAATAGATGAAGTACTTTCCCCAAGATAACTTGTAATTTCCCCATCTACATTGTTGTATACGATTACCGCCTTCGCGCCTGCTTCCTTAGCATTTTTAATTTTTTCATCAAATGTAATCTCACCGCGTTGGATAAGAGCTAACTTCCCTTTTACATCTTTCCCTGTAAAATCACCTGATTTCCCAAGCCCTCCATATACAACCGATAAGGATTGTCCTTTCAAATCTCCAATCTTATCAGTAAAGCTTTTTCCGAGTAGCATCATCTTATCTACATGTACATCACCTGCATCGGCGGAAAACGTTGGGATATTCATTGCAGCGTCACTGGCTCCAACTGTAATTGGAAGTGCCGCTGCACTAGGTGATCCTATCGTACCTTCTTCCGGACCACTATTACCAGCTGCCACTACTGTAACAACACCAGCTAACATCGCATTGTTCACTGCAACAGAAGTAGGATATAAAGAATCATTAATAGACGCTCCTAGTGATAAATTGATAACATCCATATCGTCTTTCACTGCTTTATCAATCGCAGCAAGAATACCGCTTGTTTGTCCACTTCCATATGGACCTAGTACACGATATGAATATAAATCTACATCTGGAGCAACGCCCTTCACTGCATAATCTACACTATTCTGTTTGTCTGCAGCAATTGTCCCAGCTACATGCGTACCATGGGATGTATAATATGCACTTCCATCATAAATCTCAGGGTATCCTCCAGAATTTTGCCAATCCTTATACGTTGTCTCCATTGGATCGGCATCATTATTAACAAAGTCCCATCCTTTTATTGAGTTCGGATCTATTTTACTTGGATCTTCACCTTGCTTTGCACGATATCCCTTATATGCATCTTTCAAGTCCGGGTGGTTGTAATCAATACCCGTGTCCAGTACACCTACCTTAATTCCTTTACCTGTTATTTTTTCATCATGCAGCTTGTCCACACCAATTTGCGGTACACTATCTGCCATTTTCGGTGCAACAGCAGTCTTAGCTGTGTCTTTCGGCAAATCAATTTTGACCTCATGATCTTCCCATACGCGCTTAACGATACCAGTACGAACTAAGTCTTCAATCATATTCGCTGGTAAAGAAATCGCTACACCATTAAAAGCATTCTTATATTCTCTTGTTATTTTTGCAGATTTTACATTTGTCCCTTTCTCTTTATTCTTTTGAAGCTGTTCAAGCTCTGCTTTAAATCCTTTATGTGATGCCTCTACCTTTTGTTCCGCATTTGAAAGAGCTACCTTTTTCCCTTTAGCCGCTTGTTTTAATACCTCAATTTTGCTAGGTGCTTGCTTAAATTCTATAATCACATTCACATTATTAGGACTCGCTGTATTAATACCTGGCGAAATAACAAAACCCGGTTTTGTATCTAACGTTTTTAAGGCATTACGTTGTTCCTTTGTAAGGCCTTTTAAGACAGCATTTGCATCATCAATTCCAGTTAAAGTTGAAGTATTTACCTCTTCTGCTAATACGTTATATGGAATTCCTTGAGACAATAACATTCCAACTGTTAACGTTCCAATAAGAATCTTTCCAAATTTCCCTCGTTTCATATTGCATCTCCCCATTATTCATATTATTTTTGAAACCAATAGATTCTTCCATTCCTACTTAGTATTGGAAACTCTATCAATCTTAATCTTTTGTATCATGAAAGATTTCCAATACTACTATCATCCCCATACCTCATATAGCTAATTACTCACTTTACTCTTTCTATAAGAGCCCCCCATCATTTATTTTCAACAAAAAAAATTTCACAAAATGAATTATTAATAAAGTTAAAATGTAATTCTACTTTCATTATTTCACATTTTGATTATTCTGAAAATTGAACAAAAGGAGTATCTTTTCTCTAAGGATTCTATGCCTACATAGTACAAAAGAACTATCTTGTCCTTTATTCTTTGTGATACAGAATAAAGCAACATGATAGTTCTTTGAAAGATTTCTTATTTAGTCTAGAGGAACTAATTGATTTCGAACTGCATAAATCACCGCTTGCGATCGACTTTTCACATTTAACTTTTTAAAAATTTTATTGATGTGAATTTTAACTGTTTTATCACTAATATATAAAACTTCAGCAATTTCTTTATTACTAAGTCCTTTTACTAGTTCAAAAAGAATTTCCTTTTCACGTTCCGTCAGTTCATTTTCCTTTGATTCTACTTTCATTTTTTGCTGATGATATGTAATTAATTTTTTAGTCATACGCGGATGAATAACTGAATCGCCTCGATATAACATTCGGATTGCTGCTACTACCTGCTCTGATGAGGAATCCTTCAATAAATAGCCATCAGCACCGGCCTGAAGTGCATCCATTAAATACTCATCATGTTCATACATTGTAAACACAAGTACTCGGCAACTCGGATGAAATTTTTTCACTAACTCTGTAGCTTCAATCCCATTTTTCCCTGGCAGGTTAATATCCATCAAAATACAATCTGGTCCGCATTCTTCTACTTTCCCCAATACTTCATCCCCAGAGCTAGCTTCTCCAACCACTTTCATATCAGATTCATCCTCTAGTATGCTCCGAATTGCATCCCGTAAAAAAGCATGATCATCTACTACTAATATTTTAATCATTTTACGCACCCCTTGTTTGTGAATCTGGAATTAACAGTGTAATTTCTGTCCCTTTTCCTACAGAACTATCAATCTGTAAAGTAGCCCCTAATTGGTCAGCTTGTTCATTCATATGTAATATACCATAATGTGGCTCATTCTTTGTTTTAACCATAGACTCAAATAGTGAAAAGCCAACGCCATTATCCTTAACCCTTAAAAGAACGTGTTCACTTTGATAACTGAGTAAAACATCTGCCTTATTTGCTGCGGCATGTTTTACAATGTTTTGCAAACTCTCTTGCAACGTATCAAAAATAACTCTTTCTTTTGAAAAACTAAGCCCCCGTGCATGACCTCTTTCATGATAGGTAATGTCTAGTTCATATTCCTGTTTTAAAGATTTTATTTTACTTGCTATTGCCTGCTTAAGGCCTAATTGTTGTGTCGGATATGGTTTTAAAGCATAAATAGAATAGCGAACTTCTCCTAGGCTTCCTCTTAAATCTTTTATGCTTTTCTCAACTACTTGCTGCATATCTTTTGGTTTATCACGGTATTTTTTCTGCGCAGATTCTAGTTGGAATATCACCCCGGCTAATGTTTGCGCAATACCATCGTGAATTTCACGGGCGATTCTATTTCTTTCTTCTAAGATTATTCTTTTTTCCTGTTCAGAAATCAATATCCTTGTTTTAACAACGTTAGCTAATTGATTAGAAAATGTAGCTAACGACTGTACATCCTCCGGAAAGAAACCTGCATTTCTACTTTTCCCTGCAACAAACATTCCAACTAATTCATCATTTACTATAAGAGGAAAATATACAAGTGAGCGTATAACACTATCAAATATTTCATCTCCAGGAGCCGTACCAATTTTCCAATCATTAAATACAAGATTTTTAGAAAGTGCCTCAAACTCCCTAAACTTTTCTGAATCATCAGATATATCAGAGCGGACTTTCCCATCTTTTAATAGAATATTCCAGTTCCCATCATCTTTTGTCCATATTACATATGCTTGTATGCCAAAAAAACCTTTAAGTGCTTGTTTAATATGTTTCAAGTTTCCTCCGGTTAATCCTCGACTAATTTCGGTCGTAATAAGAAATAACTCATATAATCGTTCCTTCTCCATCCTTATTCGTACAGAAAAAGAACTAATAACGGAAGTTGCTACAAGTGGAAAAAAGAAAAACAGTACTGTAATCTCGTTTACTTCCACACTATATGTACTAATTAATACGTGCATCAATGCCGCATAAGAGAAACCAAAAGTTTCGCACAGAAATACCGTTACAGTTTTTTTATACCACTGATTGATTGAATATGACTGTGGAAGGAGTATCATTAACAAATCGTAAAAACGATTGTTGAAAAAACAAAAAAACACACTAAATAATAACAAAGATATTAAATTTTCATATAGAACTGACATAACTATCTTATTAATTAATAAGGACATACATTTGTTTGAAAACCATTCGGCCAAGATCAAACTAAGTGCATGCTGAGTACTATTAAATAACATTCTTTGTATCGGTGAACGACGATACAGGTGAATAATTAGTGTTACGAATACAATAGCAATAATAGTTATATGGATTCCAAACTGCCAACTCATAGTGTAAATGATCGGAAAGGTAAGCGAGCTAGTTCCTCTCCAAAATCTTACAGGAAAATACTCTGCAATCCCCATAAATAGTAACAACAATATGAGTATTGTTGGATGAGAAGGGATTTTAATTTCAAGTAAAGATATAGTTATAGTAACCAAACCAAGAAAAGAAATAAAATAAAGATAAGAACTGGCAATCTTTTCTCTCATAAAGATAGAATTTAAATCTTTCAAAACAACCCCTTCTTTCTTTATAAAAACTTCATTTTCTCTATTATCCAATAAAAAACCGGCACTGGCAAAATGGAAGGACATCCACTAGCCAATCACCGGCTGTGTACTGCATCTAAAAATGCAAGACACAATACTAGTATATATCAGTTTAGAAAGTTTACCCATTAGTCAAATGGTGTAATTGTAAATACTTTTAGACTTAGAACTACTAGTACAAAAGATGTATACAGGATTTAAATTAAATACATTTTTATTTCTTCCCACTCAAAATCATTGCATTTCCTAATACTTTTTTGTTCAATAAAATCCTTGGTATCTTCATTTCTTCAGCAAGCTTGTAGCCATTAACTTCAGATACATCATATTCTTTTAAAATATTTAAGAGTTCTTTTTTCTCCCCAAACATTTTTTCATCCATAAACAAATCTAAGAAGACAAATTCACCGCCAGGCTTTAATACTCTTAATGCTTCCTTAATTACTTCCGTTTTATTTTCTGCATCTTTTACTTCATGAAATGTTAAACAACTTACAATTACATCAAATTCCTCATCATTAAAAGGAATTTTGGAAGCACTAGCTTTTATAAAATTAATCCTATTATAGACCCCCTCTATTTCCGCATTTTGTTGGCATTGGGCTTTCGAATATTCCCAATTTCCTCCCCAATAATCGATTCCAGTTAAAAAGGATTTAGGAAAAGTCTTTGCTAATTTAATAATCAGTGAACCACTGCCTGTTCCGATGTCCAGTATTTTTCCCTTTCCATCCCAATTCACCTTAGAAACAATTAAATCATGTATTTTTGACTGATAATTACCCCCGAATGCTGTAAATTGGTAAACAGAATAAGAAAGTATAATTGCTATATAAATAAAAGGTAATGCTAAAAACCCCGATAGAATTCGTAGATATAAATTAACAGATAATACTGTTACTAAAAAAAGCATGAGTGAAATAACCAAAAAGATCAGTAGTTTGTACATTCGTATCCAAGTTTGATATTTGGCTTTTGTTTTCAAGATATCCACCACCTTTAATTAATCTATCTTTTGTTTCCACTGCCTAAAGACATCAATAATCCTATCCAATAGTTTTAATTCGTGCTTCATAAGACTAATCTATTTTAACATTACTATCTCATTATTCCAGAAAAAATCTCCTGCAATCACGATGATTATAGAATACAATAATTATTATTAAATCAACTTTGATAATTTCACATTCAATATATTGCATACAAAAATGTATCGTTATAAATATAAGCGCTTACTATAATATGGTTATAAAGATTCACACATCTTAATACAAAAACAGAGGAGAGAATAATATGGAAATCGCAATGACAGTTTTAAAATTTATTGGTGGAGCAATCCCATTAATTCAAGAACTTCTAAAAGCATTTATGTAATTTCATTCTTTAGCAATTCTTTATAAATATTATTTGCGTGAGCACGGTCTCTTTAACATTATTAAGGGGATTTTTTCAATTTTAAGAACTTCTTAGTCTCATCGTACCCTGTAACAAACCCTAGAATAGATTGATAAGTTTGCAATGTTACTGCCAAACAATTTGTTCTTTCACCTTTAGGCATCTAGGTGCAGCCCTTTTCGATTCCAACCATGTTTTTTTCTCAGCCAGTTCCTTGCACTTCATACCTTTCATGTAATCTTCTTGAGCTAACACGTGTTTTTGCTTCACTTCATATCACCCACCACTTTCTATACAACTAGGAAGAAGTTCGTTTATTTTCCTCTTCGAATAACTTTTTTACAAAGAAAAAAGCCCTGCATTTATGCAGGGCAAATATAAATTAGGGACTTTACTTAGATAAAATTACTGATAAGATTTCATACTACCTATACTTGTGGAGACGGGAATCTTGCAGCTTCAAAATGCGTACTATTTTCTACATTTGAAATAACTCCAGCTACGCTACTTTGTGCAAAAACCTCAACTATATCCCCTGCATTCAATTGAATTATCGATGAAACAGCTACAACATTAGCAAAGTTTATTGGGCCAAAAAAATCGTTATCTATTGCAATTGCCGGATTCCCATTAACACGAATTTCTACCCGCGCTCTATAGTTTACATTTAGATTATTGGGAATGAACGCAATTGTTCCAATAACAGAGTAAACACCTCTTGTCTTAGGTATAAAAATGGATGTTGCAGGATTATATTCATTTGCTAAATCAAATTGTTCATTTTGGAATAAAACTTTAACAAATGTATTTGCTGGCAAATTCTGATTAACTGTACTCACAGCTCTAAAAGCAGATGCTCTTACAAGATTATATCCGCTATCATCAGAACAACAATTCACTTTTACATTAAACCAAGGCTTTTCCTCATGTTTTTTATCACATTTGTCATAACTCTTACTGCTTTTATGACAGTCATGATATTTCTTTTTGGAATCCTTACAATAATCATCGTAGTAATAAGACATACTAAATTCCTCCTTTAAATTTATTACTACATACTATGTAAGATAGATTAGTTAAGTTTGGACGAGCTGTTACTATTTTTAATAGAATTACAAATCTCACCATAATGGCAGAACACAACTAAAGTAAGCAACTGGAAAGCGATGCTCAGGAGTATAATAACAGTCTTTCTGACATTTTCATTATCTGTATTTTTAGCCATTATTTTGTTTGTGGTATATGCATTAAGTTGAAAAGAAATCCTTTAGGTACCCCTAAATAAACCTCAATATTCCGTCAATAATATAAACAACCCATTTCGAACCATATTCCATGATTGGAGCAGTTAGCTTTTACTAACTGCTCTTTTTTTGTAAAAAACGAACTCAATTAACTGCACGCACATATAATATTCAGTGTTCCTTTCTTTATAAAATAGTCTTTACAAAATGAATCTCGTCACGAGAGCACTTTATTACGTGCTCTTTTTTATTTTTAAACTAACACAAAATGAAATTTTTACCACATAGCTAATTGTTAAATATTTTACGCTTATACATTATAATGGAATAGTTATTGTATATTGGCATTAAGAGGAGCGTCCGGATTAAGCGCTTCTCTTTTTTTATACAGTAGGGTTTTGGTTAACATTCACTTATCTACCGTTAAATATATACAGATTTGAAACTTTATAGTAAAAACCTTCACACCCTTCATTTTAATTATATTAATATATTAAATGAAGAGTGTGATAAATTAATGGAACAACTTGACTTTAGTGCTTTAGAACACCCACTATTTTTGTCAGCACTTCAATTAATTGCATTTGTATTGATCATTTATATCGTATACGGAATCTTACACAACACCATATTAAAATTAAATAGCCTAATGGACTGCCCATGCGGTAGCTACGGTATTTCCCCTCGGTAGTGCCTATAAATCTTTTATGAATTTCATTTAAAAACATTTTTCTTTATTTCTCCCTTTTGTAGAGGAATCTATCCTTTACCGTGCAAAAACGTCAGGCAACTTAATTGATTGCCTGACGTTTTTGCCGTTATTTATTTTCAAATAACTATTTAGTTAAGTTTTGCTCCATCCATTTTTTATACGTCTTTCTGCTAAGCATATTTGTCCAGGAAATCCTATATTATTGAACAGAATTATCGACTCTTGATTTACAATTTTTCACTTCCGATAATGTAACCATCTATAATGGAACTATACTTTTTCAAGGGAGGAATCTAATGTATATATCAAATAAAATTGGCTTATTTAGCTGGATTTTAACTTGCCTATACTTTTTAATTGAACCTTTCTTTATTTTCATTTCTACAGCACCTTATAACTATTTTCATCATGCAATGAGTGACCTAGGTGTAACAACCTGTGGAGAATTCACCTACGAAATAGCGCCTTATGAAATATGCTCCCCTAATCACTTTTGGATGAATTTACTCTTTATCCTTAATGGAATAACATTTTGTATTGGAGTATTATATATTTCACAACATCTAGAAAAAACAAAAATTAATAAAATAGCAACATTTTTTATACTTATAATAGGAGTCTCTACTATAGTTTCAGGATTAATTCCTGCAGATATAAACCTAATTGGACATTCTATTCTAGTTTGGATAGGTATGCTTACTGTATTTCCAGGATTATTTATTTTTGCTAAGAATCTTAAAAAAGCTGGAAAATGGACATATTTCTGTTTACTAAGCTTAATAGTAATAACAATCCTTATCTCACTTGTTTTTCTTTTCCCTTTACCTGCAGGCCTACTACAAAGACTTTTTTACTTGGTTCTTTTCGTTTGGGGAACAGTATCAACCTACAAATTGATAAAATAAAGTTTTTATACAAAAATGCACATTTATCAAGAACATACGTAAAATAATCATGATCAACTCAGTGGTAGTTATTGAGCACCTTTTATGGTGCTTTTTATTTGCAACTAAATAGGGATTTTATTTAAATTTCATAAAACTTCTCTTTACACATATAAGTTCAAAATTATCTATTTAGCATATATAATACTTTTAAGCAGTTTAAATTCTATACATAGGTAATGGAGGCATTAAAATGGGGACTATCCCAAATTCACTACCACAACAATCCATCTCAAAAACACAAATTAATCCTAACAACAATCTACAAACGAATAAAAAGCTAAGACGTCGTCTTTTATTAGCACTTGCTTTTATGCTACCTATGGTTATTTCCATTCAAATCTGCATTTATAAGCAAGAACAAATGATTCAAGAAAAACAAATTACACTAAATAAAGAAAAGAAAAGATTGTCTGAATTAGAAATCATAGGACGTTATTATGAAAACGATATTAAAACTTTAACAGAGAGCGAAGAAGGTATTTTAAAGTTCGCAAGGAAATTGTATGGATTCTCTAGACCTGATGAAACTATATTTCAAATAAATGAATAGTTTTTCAAGACATAAGCGATTGTCATTAATCATAAAGTGATTTAATGATAAAAAATACATACAATAAGTACCCTATACATCATATTAGATTAAATCTTATTAAAACAAAAAGGGATGTCCTAGTAACATATCTAGGACATCCCTTTATTTTTACTCATCTTAAAACATAACTTGTCTAAATTTCAAGATTCTATATATCTCTAACAATTAAACAAATATTAGAGATATCTTCTACCTAAAACATCGTATTATTATTAGCTGCCTCATTTGGAATCTCTTGAATTACATCCCAATGTTCAACAATCTTTCCATCCTTTATACGAAAAATATCCACTATAGCAACTCCCTTATCTTGAGAATTAGTACGAGAATATACATGAAGAGCAACTGTATCTCCTTCAGCTACTACACGTTTAATCTCTGCAAAGGAATTTGGATTTTTTACAAAGTCCTCCTTAAAGAAATCCATGAAGGCTTTTCGTCCATCAGCAACAAAAGGATTATGTTGCTTATAATCTTCACTTACATATTTAGGGATAATATCGATATTATGTTTGTTAAAAACTTCATTATAGAAATCAACTACCATCTTTTTATTCTTTTCTTTTTCTGTAACATTATCTTTCGATACTGGTGCAACATTCTCACTCTTTATTGATTGGCCTTTGGTATTACCTGTTGAAGCTTGAAATATCAAAGTCGACACAATTCCTAAAATAAATACAGAAATAATTATTATTATTAAATTTTTCTCTAATTTCATATATATCTACCTCTTCTAATTTTATAATTCACCTTCAATAATACGCTCGATAAAGGAAAACCTTACCCAGAATATGATGTAAGAAAATATTGTTAGGAAAATCCATCTATCCTAACAATACTTCTTATACGAGGCATATTAGAAACTGGTAATCCTAATTTAATACCTCATTAACAGTTGCACTGTCTACAATTTGGATAAACTTCTTAACCTTATCGTTCTCATCAAACTCATAAAGATGACAAAAATCTGCTACAAATGATTTCCCTGTTACTTTATACGTTCCACTATATTTTCCATACACGATAACAGTATTGTTATTAAAGAAAGGCATAAATTTCATCTTTAGCGCTATAGTTATCCCATTCAGTTCCAAGACGTTCATGTACATTTTTAACTATTTCATCAGGACCTACATAAGTGCCCACATATGGAAACCCAGCAGCTTCTGTCCAAGATACATTTTCACTTAAATACGTTTTAAAAGCATCTAATTTTCCTTCGCCAGTTAACACATACGTTTCATGTAATAGTTTTTGATATTTATTCATAGCATTAACCCCAAGGTATTTCTTTTGTTACAACTTTTGCACTTAATTCTAATACACCTTTATTTGCATAGCCTGGATATGCTGCATCAAGTTTTGCTACAAAATCTTTTGAATTCTTACTTTCCTCAGAAGCTTGAATTGCAGTTCTTAAATAATCCATAGTTGCAGTAATCGCTTGATTATCTAATGATTTTTCAATTGATCCATGGCTAGGTACAATTACGTCAGCGTGTAATACTTGTAACACTCTCAAGTTCTCAATCCATGCCTCCATTGCTGCTTTTGAACTAGTATCTGCTAAGAATAGATGGATTTCGTTAAATACATCTATTCCACCAATTAATAATTTCAGTTCTCTGTTAAATAAGCTAGTTCTGTAATCGTCTAAGCCTACTAGTTCAAATGTTAGTTCCTGGAAATTAATAGATTTTTCCTTAAACACTTGAGGTAATACCACATTACTTGGTGCATTTTCTCCAAGTGCATCTTTCCAAACTTTCAATTTCCCTAATACAGAATGAACAATATGTTCAACCGTAGACTCTGTAGCATACGCTATAGCTTCTGGATAAGCAGCTTTAATGCTCTCTAATCCAAAGTAGTAGTCTGGATCCCCATGAATAATAAAGATTTTATCTAGAGATAAGTTATTTTTTTTCAGATAATCAATTATTTCTTTCGAATCAGACTGAGTAAATTTTGAGTTTATTAAAAATGCATGTCCTGCTTTCTCAACTAAGGTTGCAGTGACCATGAAACTTTTCTCGTCTGAACCAAACACCGTCAATTTTACATCTTTTTGATTTGTATCGATTGTTTTAAACATAGAATGTTTCTCTCCTTTTGTTAAAGTTTTTATATAAATCACACATTTTTTCTTGTTCAAATAGAAACTCCCTATTCAATTCACCTGAAAGTATGACAGCACAAACAATTATTCGGGAGATAAATGTCAGTTGGCGTCAGATAATATGTTTATTACTATGGCCTATAATAAAATTGGACTGTTTAAATACAAATTGAAACCAACTATTATAAAAAAGGTTTAGTCCATTTACTTATAGTAGTTTTTCTTAAAACGTTACATGCAATATACTGTAGCTTAAGATTTTTTAATATAAACTTTTAAAACGTGCTTCGATTTTATCTGGCGTCATTACCCCGCCACCAATAGGAATAATTTGATTATCCTTTTGTAAAAGTAATGAAGGATAACTATTAACACCAAGCTGTCGAACTTTATTGAAATCATTTTGGACATCTATTACTGTTTCTTGAGCGTTTAAGCGTTCTAATACTTGTTCAGGGTCCAAACCATGCTCGATTGCAATCTTACGATATGTCTCAGGATCACTTAGACTTTGTCCCTCATAATAAAACTCTTTTTGCATAGCCGAAGTGAATTCTAACAAACGGTCTGGAGCTAATGAGCGTAATGCTGAAAAACCAATTGCAGCATCTTTCGAATTCATTTTAAAAGTACCTTCTTCCACAAATTTTTGATATGAAGGACCAAATTCTGCACCTGTGAGTTGATTAATTCTTTTATTTCCCTCTTCTATATATGAGAAATTTTTCATTGGTAAATTATCTAAGAATAAACCTCCACATAAAACGGTTAACGGCATTTCAGTGTGGTTTTTGTAAAACCCTTTAATACTTTCTGAAAAGCCATAGCACCATCCACAATAAGCGTCCCATACATAAATAAGGTTATCTTGTTTCGTCTCCATTTAAATCTCCTACCTTTATTTTTATTATCCAGCTCAGCTAAATTTCTGGTTTATATAAGTACATCTTTTTATATCTTGTTCTTTTTGAGTTACCTTAATATATTTTTCAAAACTAACCCTTTCAAAAAAGATTAACTATGATTTTTAACAAAAGATAACTGAGCACATTTTTCCTAAAAACAGATACTAGTTGTAACTGATTTGATTACACTTTTATGTAACCATTTTAGTTACAACTAGTATAGAAGTCAATTCTTTTTTTACAAAAACATTTAATTTCTATCCAAGCGCTTCCAGAATTCTAGTATTAAATACTTTTCTTCTTGTTCATAAATTTGTCATAGTCCTTAGTAAATTAATCCCAAAACTTCTCAGAAAGAAACGCTCACTTTTTAATATGCTTTATATAAAAACTACAACATAACATATAATAAAAAACGGCGAACCCTACAGAACAGGATTATTAACATATAAAGTGACAACCATTTTGTTAAAACCACAGGAATTCAACATTTTTGTTATGCCGTATGTATAGTAAAAGGTATAGAGACCATTCATGTCCTGTACAAAAAAGCGAAGTCTTCAACCAAACTTCGCTTGTCATTGTATTATGAATTACAGGAATTATTGCTAAATGCCAAAAGTTTATTTCTTCAAACATAGATCTTTTTTATTTCAGCTAACTTTGCAAAAGAATTTGATCAAATATAATTAATTATTGATTAACCGCTTTAGCCACAAGGACTGCGTATGCTTCTGCACCTACATTGGTTAAATGAACACCATCAGGTGCAAAGTAGTCTTTCTTTCCAGCACTTGCTGCATACCAATCAACTAGAGTTACATTAGGATATTTAGTTACTGTTACTTTCAGTCTCTCGTTCACAATTGATTCCCACGGACGTGGCACTCTCGTATTAATAAATATTATTTTATGTTCGTTTCCAATTAATTTTATTAATGAAACAAGTTGCTCAGTAGTAAAGGCTCCATTTGTACCTAATCCGATAATGACATAGTTTCCTAAATTCCCTTCATTTTTTAACTGTTCAACTACTGGAATCGCTTTTGACAGCTGACGGCCAATTTGCGCATCAATCCTAATATCAGGAAAAGTATTTTTTAAATATGGAGTAATATCAATCATAACGGAATCGCCTATCGCAGTAACTGTGAGTGGATTTTTAGGGTGTGCAGAATTTACTTCTTTTGATTCCCCTTGATTTAGAGGCGTTTCTTGATTTGGTTTTTCCCAAACAGCAACTGGATGTGGCGCCGGTTGTGTTTGTACTGCTTCCACCTTATCTTGTTGATAATTCCCCTTAGCCTTACTAGCATTTGATAAGCCTAAAACTGCTATTGACGTAAAGAATAATGAACAAACTAAAGCTAACTTAACACCTAAAGTGACATTTTGAAGTCTTAAGTTCTTAAACTGAATGTTCCGGAGCGCACCTTGTCGGATTGGTTTTTCGATAAACTTCCATGAAATTTGCGCAATCAATATTATTAGAAGAAATTGAAGGATGGCTCTTATTATTGAAAAATCCCCTGCATTTACTTTTGGGGTCGTTAATGTCAGAATTGGATAATGCCAGAGGTATATGCCATACGATCTTATCCCTACCCAACGTAAAGGTCTAAATCGTAAAAATTGAGCAATGCGACTAGCTGGATGAGCTAGATTTGCCACTAACAATGCTGTTGCAATTGATAAGAGAACCATTCCTCCCTTGTATAGAAATGGATCATATTGATTGGTCTTCCAAAACATAACCAAAATAATAATAAGAGCAATGCCACCCACTACATCAAGAATGAAACGCGCCTTCGGGATAATTTTATTAGCAAGCCTATTGCTTGGCCAAACTAAGGCAAGTACCGCTCCAATAAGTAATGAAAAGGCCCTCGTATCTGTACCATAATATATTCTGCTCGGATCAACTCCAGGTTCATACAAAATTGCCATTGCTAAAGCTGAAGCAAATGCTCCTAGACAAATCAACAAAATCATACGGGATTGTTTTTTTATGTAGTAAAGTCCTAAACTAATAATAAACGGCCAGATAACATAGAATTGTTCCTCGACTGCTAACGACCAGAAATGATTTAATGGCGAAATCTGGTTAAAATTATCAAAGTACGATAATTTATGATAAATATACCACCAGTTACTAACATAAAATAATGCCGCTAATGAATCTCCACGCATTTTTTCAAGTAAAGAGCTATGAAAAATCGTAATCCATGCCAATGTTATAACGAGCATAACAAGCATTCCTGGAAGCAATCTTCTTGCCCTACTAAGCCAGAATTTTTTCAAATCAATTCTCTTATTTCTCTTCCACTCCATGGCTAGAATATCTGTAATTAAATAACCTGAAAGTACAAAAAATACTGTAACTCCTAAAAACCCTCCAGGCATCCAATTAAAATTAATATGATACAAAATAACACCTAGTATAGCTAGACCCCTTAGACTGTCCAACCCTACCATATAACGACTATTTTTTTTAAAAGGTTTAGTCATCCTACATTCACCTCTATTTCTTGAAAACTAGGTTAATAATAACGTCATAAAATGCTATTAATTTCCTAAAATTGTATAAGCTACACCAATACAAACATCATTTTGTAAGGCTTTTTTGATATTTACATGCACAGCAATAAATACTTTATCACGTTATCTGGCTCTGTTGTGAAAATTTTTATAGTAGGTGTTTTTACTCTTCCTAAAAAAGAGAAATTTGCCCAATCAAAAATTTATATACCGTGTGTCTTAAAGTAAAATTTTGATACGTTTTTACAGACATATCAAGGCCTGTGGCATTTTGAATATAATCGATAATGCATATGTAAAGGATTTTGTATATAAAAACATTATAAAAAAGAAATATGTATAATTACATATTTCTCTTACTGATAAAGCGCCTTCATAGGAATCTTAACCAGTATAGCTATTGGTAATACTACATATAATATATTTAATTCTTTTGTTACCTGAATTATAAATGTATTAGGAATACAAAAAGCGATTCTTTTCACATTAAAAAGAATCGCTTTCCAAGTTCATATTTTCAATTACATTACATAAAGAATTGAGAGATTATCACTTAAAAGCATTAACGACAACTTCAGCCGCCTCTGCAATGAGTTGATTATCATAGGTAGCCCCTTTTTCATCTTTACTAGATAAAATTGCGATGATAATCGGTGCTCTATTTGGTGGCCAAACGATAGCAACATCATTTCGTGTCCCGTAACTTCCAGCTCCTGATTTATCTGCAACTACCCAGTCAGTTGGCACGCCTGCACGAATAAGTTTGTCTCCTGTAGCATTTCCTTTCATCCACTCTGTAAGAATGTTACGCTTATGGACTGGAAGCGCATTTCCGGCTGTAAAAGCTTTAAGATTCGTAGCAATTGCTTTCGCTGTACTAGTGTCACGAATGTCTCCTGGAATAGCCTCGTTTAACTCTGTTTCAAAGCGATCAGACATAGTAACCCGATCCCCCATCTTTCTAAGCGCTTTTTCATATCCTTTCGGTCCACCTATTTGATGAAATAAAATGTTCCCTGCAGTATTATCACTGTAACGAACAGCAGCCTCCGCAATTTCTCCTAGTTTCATTCCAGTATCTACATGTTTCTCTGTAACAGGTGAATATTCCACTAAATCGTCTTTCGTGTAAGTAATAACGTCATTTAAATTCTCAGTAGAGTATTGCTGCAGTAATACTCCTGCCGCTAACGCCTTGTAAGTTGATGCAAAGGCAAATCTTTCGTTAGGTCGATAAGAGATTTTTTGATTTGTACCAGTATCAATCGCATATACACCTACTCGAGCATCAAATTTTTTCTCAAGTTGAGAGAACTCTTTATGCGTCGCCTGATTTTTATGTTTCACTTGTCCAGTCTTTTCTTTCGCTTCAACTTGCAGTGCCCCTCCTGTAAAAGCTTCTAGGCTTGTAAGACTTAAACCTAATATACCAACGCATACTCCTATTTTTAGCATCCTCTTATTTTTCAAAATTATCATTCCTTCCAAATTTTTAGCACCTTTTTATACGTACACATAATAGACAATCACCGAACCAAATTTGTTCCATAAACTAAAAAAATTATAGCTAGTATGAGAGTTATTAACAAAATAAGAGATAGTAGCTACGACTCCTCTATCTCTTATTTCACACCTCATCTTTTTACTTATAAATGCTTTTATATAAAATAGGGTCTCTTCCCCTGAGAAAAGTAATCAAATTTCACTAATTTTGATTAGAACTATCTGTACTAGCACCTTCACCATGTATACGTTGCTGTTTTAAATCAAAATATACATCTAAAACTTCCTTTCCGATTATAGAATTAATTCCACTTTTATCGTTATGAAGCCATGGGACTACTACAGAAAAGGCTACTTCTGGATTATCATATGGAGCATATCCAACTAACGTTAAGTTGTAACATTTCATTCGTTCTCCTTTTGCGTTTCTACCAATCGGGTCATCTCCACCATACACAGTTTGGGCTGTCCCTGTCTTTCCCGCTGGTTTATATGGAGCATTTTTGAAATGCTTTACGCCAGTTCCATCCCCCTCTTGGAATACCCATCTAAACCCTTCTTTTATCCGATCAATATGTTCTGTCTTCATATCAACTCGATTTAATACGACTGGCTCTATAGAGCGTATAACTTTACCAACCTCTTCTTTTATTGATTGTTCTCGTATTTCTTGTACAATTTGAGGTTGCATTCTATAACCTCCATTCGCAATCGTTGAAATATATTGCGCTAATTGCAACGGCGTATACGTATCATACTGACCGATAGAAAAGTCTAGTAAAAAGCCAGGTTGACTATCTACTTTTCTAGTTTGCCCAATTATTTCATTCGGTAAATCAATACCTGTTGGCACGCCTAATCCAAATTGTTTAAAATAATAGCGCATCGTATCAAATGCACCTTGTTTAATATCCAATGAGCCATTTGGTACGTAATTAACTCCCGCAATTTTTAAAGCTGTCTGGAACATGTATACATTTGAAGATACTTGCAAAGCCCGTAAATCATTAATATTACCAAATCCGGATACATTCCACGATTTCTTAGCTTGTGTACCTTTAAATTTCATCGGCGCGTCATAAAATTGATCTCCTGGATGTATAGCCCCTGTCTCATATCCAGTTAATAAAGTTGCACCTTTTACAGCCGACCCTAGCTCATACGAAGTTGTCATATTACCTAATGCCAAATCCTCAACCTCTATTTTCCCTTCTTTTTCTACAATCTTTTTGCCTGCCATTGATAAAATTTGTCCGTTATTTGGATTCGTCATGACAACAAAAGCTCGATCGAGCAGTGGCTCTGAACTCTTAAAAGCTCTCAAGTTTTTCTCTATACTTTCTTCCACTTTCTTTTGTAATTCCATATCAATCGTTAATGTTAAACTATTACCACTTTTTCCTTTAGAGATTATTTCTGTGCTAACAATGTTTCCTGCTTTATCAGTAATATTTTTCACTTCTTCTTTTGTGCCGTGTAATACATCTTCATATCGTTGTTCAATATAACTTTTTCCAACACGATCATTACGGTTATATCCACGTACTAAGTAAGAATCTAAATTTTCTTTTGGCAAACCTTCTTCGCTACTCGTAATATTTCCTAATACAGAACGAAATAAATTACCGTTTACATAATTACGTTCCCAATCAACAGTTGCATCTACTCCTGGAAAATTCGCAAGATTTTCGCTTATCCGCGCATACTCTTCATCTGTTACATCTTTTTTAATAATTTGTGGTGTTAGTTGATAACCTGAATTCATTTTACTTTTAATAGCTAACACCTTTAAATCTTGCGCTGTTAATTCTGCCAATTCACCTTCTGTAACGCGACCTCGTCTTAAGTCTTCTATTTGTTTATCTAACTCTTTCCCCTCTATACCCTTTTCTTTAAACGTTTCTATATCTTTCTTAGTAATCTTTGTCTCCGCACGTTTCGAATTCAATTGCATCCAAAAATCTATTTTATCGATATCGGTTAATTTATTTATATCTTGTTCGGGCATTTCAAGTACTTCCGCCAATTCTTTTGCTGTTTTTAAAATAGCTTCACTCGTAATTCCCTTTATCCTTGTATACGTAATTGTGCGAAGAGGTTTATTATTAACGACTGTTTTCCCTTCTCGATCTAAAATTTGTCCACGTGGAACGGGAATACTAGTTATTGCATTTTGACTACTTTCCACTTGGTTCTTATAAGCCTCTCCCTCAACAATTTGTACTTTCCCTAGCTGCATAATAATAGCTGAGAATAGTAAAAATATGCAAAGGAACATGATATTTAACCGATTAGATATATATGTCTTCTGTTTCTTTCCTTTTTGTACTTTCATAAATCCTCCATATAATTCTTCCGGAACTCCTCACTAATACTTAAACGTTCCCTATATATTTGAAACCATTATTCGGTTCTAAATAGTGTCTTATCTTTTTTTCTATATCTTTGTAAGTATCAATTCCTTTTGGTATAGCCGCGTAATTGATAGATCTCCCTTCCTTTTTTCTCTTTAGTTTATTGTCGCTTGCAATGTGACTCATACTATATTTACACATAGGCTTGCTAGTAACTTTTCATACTAATTATTCCTTTCTTCATGCTGTAATACTTAATAGACAACCTAAATAATAAAGTTGTTCCACATTTACAAAAAAAATAATTAACTATAAGATGAAATAGGCTACAAAAGGGAGGGTTTTATGTTACATATAAAAATGAAAAAATGGAGATTTTTTGCGGTTCTTTCTATTGTAGGTTTGATTTTACTAATTTTATTTAAAATCAACTTCATTTCAATTACTATCGAAACTTCTTCAGCTGAAAGAGGAGAAATACTTGATAAAAATGGTGTAATACTAGCTACAAATAAGAAAGTTAAGTCTCTATATTGCACTTCTAATGATGAAAAGCTATCGAAACAAGATACATCAAACACATTAGCTTTTTTCAATCAATTTTCAAGCGAGTTTCAATATAGTATTTCTACAGAGAGTATAAAATCTCAATTACAAAAATCTTGTAAAAAGCAAACTATGAATGATGTACCGTTATACTCTGACATAACTGAGAACGAACTTGCATTCATAAACAAAAACAAACCCAATAATGTAATAATTAAAGATGAATGGATTCGATATTATCCTAAACACGAAATTGGTTCACAGGTAATTGGGTATGTAGAAAATGACCATACTTCAAAGTATATGACTGTTGGGAAAAGTGGGATTGAGCTACAATATGAAAATGATTTAAAAGGAAAACCAAGTAAAACTCTTATTTTTAAAATAAGTAATAAAAAGTTATTATGGAACATTCAAAAAGTACAAAAAGGAAAAGATGTCCGGCTAGCTTTAGACTCTAGATTACAGCAAAAAACAGAGGAAGCATTAAGATCTCAAATTAAGAAAACACCTGATGCTAAAGGTGGTTATGCTGTAGTGAGCGATGCAAAAACTGGCGCGATTTTAACTATGGTTAACTCGGCAGTTTTTGATCCAAATATATTAAGTACTCATGTATCTTCTAGAAAAGAAAACATTAAATCTCTTTCGCAAAATAAAGCAATTCAAAAATTAAAGTATGGTGAATCTTATGTCAATATGGCTTCTACTATAAAACCACTCACTATTTTAATTGGATTAAACGAAAAGCTTTTTCAACCTGAAGATACGTATTTAGATAAAGGTACTTTTAAGTATGATAATCAGAATAATATTACGAATGCACCTGGAACGCCAACAGGTGAGATTACACCGAGGCAGGCTATCATTAATTCATCTAACACATTTATGACAGCAAAAGTAGCTCTGCCACTATTTAACCAAAATAATGGCAATGTAGAAAAAGTGGCACATATATGGACAGATTATTTAATGCAATTCGGCCTACGTTCTAAAACCGGGATTGATCTCCCCTTTGAAGAAGACGGACAATATGAATTCCATCCTTCAAATAAGTTTGAAAATGGAATCTCCGCTTTATTAAATGCCTCATGGGGCGGAAATGAAGTGCATACTCCTCTTCAACTGGCTCAATATGCAGCAACTTTAGCAAGTAAAGGTGATAAATATAAACCTCAAATGGCAAGTGCTATTATTGGTCAAGAGGGTAAGGAAACAAAAAAGTTTAAGCCAATTTTAGAAAGTTCAAATCGTTACCCAGCGAACTTTTGGAGTGTCGTGCAAGGTGGAATGAGTCAAAATATAGAGGAGATTAAAAAGTTACCCTTTGACGTCGCAGGTAAAACAGGTATTACAGGTTTTCCGAATGAGCAAGCAAGAATGATAAATCATTCTCTATTCATTGCATATGCTCCTATCGAAAATCCACAGATTGCCGTTTCTGTCATTATTCCTGGTAGTAACTCAGAAAAAAACAATGCTGCTCTCGTTACATCAGAAATTTTAGAGTCCTGGAATACTCTTCAAAAAGAGAATAAAAACAAAAAGGAAGGTTCATTAAAGTGAACCTTCCTTTTTTACCATATAGAATCTATATTTATTATTTTCCATATGCCTTCATGATTCTTTTCGAACGTAAATGAATATTTAATATCAGTTAAAACGTACTCTTTCTGTACATATCCAGTATTACCGTTAATTGTCGATATTTTTATATATTCATCATTCTGCACTTTTTCTGGAATCCAAGCTTTTACCATTTCATTAGACACTTCATATAAAACTTTTGATTCTTGCTTTGGTTCCGCTAAAATTTTCGTTTTATTTCCAGTAACAGTTGCATATATAAAGTGTGCTTGCTTTGATTGGTTACTTTCTGTCAATCCACTTGGTACTTTGTATACTTGTTTTGTATCATTTGCAAATTCTCCCCCCATTGTAAGAGCGACTTGCAACTCATGAAAAATATCTTCATCAAACTTCAATTCATCCTTTTTATAACTCTTCCCTTTAAATAGAACTTCATCATTTAACGCTTTGTACAGCTCATTTTCATTTTTTGCATTTGTACTTTGATATAATACATTCATAAATTGTTTTAATGTTGGATCTTGATCAGACTCATCTTTTGTTTTAGGCTTAATTTGTGTACTACTTTGTACCGGTGATTTATTATCATCAAGCCAAGGTTGTTGAACAATAAAAAATAAAAATGTACAAGCTAAAACCACTACAATTGGCAATACTTTTTTACGAAACGGCCTTGTATGTTTTGGAGAACCTACCTCGTTACTTTGATATATAGATTGCTTTATTTTATAAATATATTCTTCTTCGTCTTTACGGTGTTCCATTGGACCTTTTTTTAATTTTCTATACCAGTCAGGATTTTGTTTATTGTTCATCACTACCACCCTCCCCTATTAATTTTGAAACCTTACTTCTTGCTCTGCTTAATCTAGATTTTACAGTTCCAATAGATACTCCTAGTGTTTCAGCCATTTCTTCATAAGATAATTCATATTTCGCGTCCAATATTATTATTTCACGGTGCTTTTTAGGGAGTTTTAGTACAACTTTCCACACATCATTCATTTCTTCTTGCTTAAAAAATTCTTGTTCTGCCGACTGGGATTGCTTATCGTCACTAAAAAAACCTATTAAAGATATTCTTTTAAAATAAGATGATTTCAAATAGTTTATTGCCGTATTTCTTGTGATTTTTAATATCCACGTTTTAATAGATGACTCCTTTCGAAATGAATTCCAATTTTTAAATACCTTTATAAATACATCTTGCGTAATATCATCTGATAAGTGTGGATCTTTCGTAATAATAAATGAATAATTCCATACATCTTGCCAATAGTCTTTTATAACATCGTCCAGCTCATCATGATTACACTTTTCAACAAACATCCGTTCCATTTCCACACCTCAAACTTATTTAGATAAATATAAAGCTGCCCTCACTTTTATTATGGTTTCAATATATAGACAAGATACAAGTTTCATTTGTTCCATTGATTATTTTTTCAATAGTAGAAATCTTAAATAATCACCAATATATTCTCTTAAATGACAAGTTCCATAATATCACATTTAAAACGATAGAATCTGATTTAAACAATGAATATAATGAGGTATTAACTCCCTAGAGCAACAACAAAATAGAAAAAGCATTCTCAATTAGGAAGAATGCTTTTTCGAAACTTAATTCTTCATTTTTTCTCAATTTATACATTTGAGTTAAGCAAACAATGACTGTAGTAAAATAATTTACTTTATAATTAAGTATTATTTCTGAAAAACACGTTTTACTTTTTCACTTGGAACGTTACTTCCTCCCCTTCCTTTTACATCTTCAATCATCATGGTAACAATCATGTCTGGCGCATTTGCATCAAAAGCTACAAACCATCCAAGTCCTTTTCCATCTGCTTCTTTCGACTCTTTCAGCTCTGCTGTACCAGTTTTACCCGCAAGCGTTACACCATCAACCTTAGCAACTTTCCCTGCGCCATCAGGGTCATTAATGACTTTTATTAATGCACCCTTTAATATGTCTTGATTCTTTTTAGAAACCACATTTTCTTTCCAATTTCCCGTTACTCTTTCTTCTTTTAAAAGATGGGGTGACGGAATATTCCCTTCATTCACAATCGGTGCATATGTTAATGCTAAATGAAGTGGGGTCATTAATACTTGTCCTTGTCCGTATCCCGTGTCTGCTAATTGAATATCATTTTTCATCCCATCTCTTGAAATGATTGACGTAGGAAATTCGTATTCGATTGGTAATTTTTCATGAAAACCGTATTTCTTCAGTTCATTTATATACTGATCTTTTCCTATTTTCAAAGCTTGTTGAGCAAAATAAATATTATCAGAGTACTTCATCGCCTTATCGAAATCAATTGGACTTGCATCCTTCACACGTGTTACATAATAATTTCCCCAAGATGAATCTTTTGTCCAATTCAATCCTTGAATATTAAATTCTTCCTTAGGATTTATTACGTTTGTTTCCAAACCAATTGCACCTGTAATCGTTTTAAATACGGAACCTGGTACAAACGCTTGTGTGAAGCGATTCATCATTGGTAGTTTCACGTCGTTAGTCCACGCTTCTCTTTGTGCTTTTGATGCACCTCGCACTATTGCATTCGGATTATAAGCAGGGCTACTTACAAGTGCAATTGTTTCACCCGATTTAGGATTAACCGCTGCACTAGATCCTACTTCATTTTTCATCTCATTAAAGAGTTTTTCTTGAATTGTAGCATCAATTGTTAACGTAACATTTTCCCCTGCTACCGCCTCTTTTTTTGCTACGTTTTTAATCTCTTTTCCATTCTCATCCTCTATAAATACGCGTCCACCCTTTTCACCACGCAATTTATTCTCCAGTACTTTCTCTAAACCTGTCTTACCTATTAAATCATCAGCTTGAAAACCTCTTTTTTGAAGCGATTTTAACTCCTCTGCATTCACTTTTCCTAAATAGCCAATTAAATGTGCCGCTGCTTCTCCTAATGGATACGTCCGAATATTTACTGGGCGAGATGAAACTCCTTCTAATTCAATATAATCATTCTGTCTGGTTCCCTCTTTTAAAATACCAATTGGTACAAAGGAGTTTGGTTTTATCCATTTCGCTGTGAGTTTCTGTTCGATCTCTTCTGTAGACATATCAAGTAATTGTGCTACTATTCCTTTTGTTTGCGCCGCCGTTTCGCCTAGCTTCTCTGGAATAATTCCAACCTCAGTCGCTTTTCCATTCGTTGCAAGACCTTTCCCATTTCGATCATATATTTCTCCTCGTTTTCCTTTTTCTAATTGCATACGTACTTTATAATCTTTTTTCATACCTGGAAAAATGAAATCTGGTGTCCAATCTATTTTCCAAGATTCTTTTTCTTTTACAAGTTTTGCTTCATGGATGAATGAGACCGGCCCTCCATCTGTATCCATCTTAACTTCAAAAAGAAAAAGATTTTTATCTTTCGTATTCTCTCCTTTCGTTTTAACTTTTAAATTCTTAACGCCAATACCTTCATAAATTTTTTGATATTTCTCTATGAATTCCTTTTTAGAAATTGTTTTTTGGGCATGTTCTGATAAATGATCATACATATTTGCAAATTTTTTATCATTCCATAAATTTATATATTCTTCAAATGCTTGTTTTGGCGATTCGTTTTTATTACATCCTACCAACATCACTGCAAAACAAATGAAAAGCAGCATCCATAATTTTTTCAATTCAATCTTCTCCCTTAGTTAAAAATGTTTTTTCCTTTCTTGATATATTAAATAAAGTGAAACTTTAATCAGTGGTGGTTTTATTCATGCCCCCACTGATTATTAGCCCTCATCAATCGAACTTTTACGGGCAGTTAAAGCGGGATAAAAACGTGTAACGATTAATAGACAGCGTAAGTATTGAAATTGTTCCACATTTACAAAAGAAATTAAATTTATGGTTAATTTGCAATGGAAGATACAAAAAAGAACCCTTATACTAAGGGTTCTGCAACAGAAAATATCAAAAATATAAACAATAAAAAGAATTACTTAAAGTATAATTTATAGGCACACTATATACTTCTTTTCGTTTCAAAAAACCCCTGCGCTGTTTGCGACAAGGGTTTAGCTCATTCTAAAGCTTATTTAGAAGAGTCATGTACAGGCAAACTATTAAAAATCAATTCAGCAACTTTTACATACCCTTTTGAATTTGGATGAATGAAATCCGTAGACCAAAGCGTATTATCATTAACTAACGGATGACTCCAAAAGTCAACAAGATGAAGCTTATACTCTCTACTCAGTAAACGTATAACATCATTTGCCTCTAATAATTGTTCTTTTAATATTTGTTTTTTCTCTGAAGAAAAAGGAAGCCTAACTGTAAAATCTGGAAGATTTGCTATCATAATATCAGCACCTGTTTTACTTAATGTATCTATCATAAATTCCATATCGTTCTTATATGTTTGAAGATTCCAACGTCCTTTTAATACATCGTTTGCACCCGCAATTAGACTAACCAAATCTGGTTTAAAAGCTAATGCTTTTTCCAATTGCTGTGAGCGAATTTCTTTCGTTACTAACCCGCGCTTTGCAAAATTGGCATATTCTATATCGTTTACACACAGTTGAACAAAATGATCTACCCAGCTTTTTAATGCGATTCCCTCAACTTCATCCCCTATCCCCTCTGTAAAACTATCACCAATCGCTACAAATCGCTGCCACATATGTATTCCCCCTTTATTATGAACCATATTTATACTATACAATAGCTCACAACGTAATTGTTATTTCTAAATGGTTTTCGATTTCAATTACATTCCATTTTAGTATGTTTACATTTAGAATCCAAATTGACAGATTCCAAATATACTTAGGAATCTGTCATATTCGTTTACTAAAGAAATAAAATCCCTCTAGGTAATATAAAAATTTGTTGTTCTTTGTTTTGACCAGTTAATACATTTCTTTTTGATTAAATGATACAAAACTATAGAAAAAAGTAGTGTCATTGTAATGCACAAAGTAAGAAGGAAAAACAAAGGAAAAGCAATAGATATACGCATTTCTTGAGCCAATGACCAGATAACTGGATTATAGTTTTCCGTAAAAAAGTTATTAATAAGCACAAAGTGGTTTAAAATATCTAATTTCATTATAGATCCTTGCCACCTATCATAGAACCAATCCCGTAGCCCTACCACTTCATACGGCGAAAACAACATTAATAAAGCAAAGGTAATGATTATCCAAAAATAATAAGAAATATAGATTCTTACAAATCTCTTAATTAAATATCCCCAATAATTTGTTTGCCCTTTATTAGACACAAGAACAGGAAAATTTAGTTTATATAATAATCAGCCATTCATTTGTAGAATCTATGGCAATACTCATACAGATCTTGCATAAATTAATGATATAATAAACCTTGATATTTTTGGGATTAACATAATTTGATTTTTTACTCGTCTTTAATCAATGGGAGTCTCAAATAATGAATATCTCTATTTCATTAATCTTTTAAGAATAAAAATCAATTTTCTAGAAAGGAGATTATGTATGATAGGAATAGTGGCATTATTCATACTGTCATGGATTGCACTTCAAATCTTCGAAAAACAACCTCTCTCAGTATTAGGTTTACTGCCAACAAAAAAACGAACAAAAGAATTTATTTTCGCATTCCTCTTTACAGGTATGTTATGCGCGTTGGTACAAAGTATAGATTTCTTGATTACACATCAATATTGGAAACTCAATCCAACCTATTCATTTATGAATTTTCTAACAGTTTTTTGGTGGAATATAAAATCCGTTCTCTTCGAGGAATTTATTTTCAGAGGAGCATTACTATATATAATAATGCAAAAAATTGGAGAAAAAAAGGGGGCTGCTTTTTCTGCTATTTGTTTTGGTATCTATCACTGGTTTTCTTATGGATTATTTGGAAGTTTCATACCAATGATTCTTATCTTTTTAGCAACCGGATTCACTGGTCTTGTCTGGGCTTATGCTTTTCAAAAAACAAAATCAATGCTATTACCCATTGGATTACATTTAGGATGGAACTTCACACTCAATCAAATTTTTTCAAAAGGTCCATTAGGAAATCAGCTTTTTATCCCTGTAAAAGGCTTTGACTATGTACAGCTCGTAGGAATTCCTTCCTTATTTCATTTTTTATTACCCAACATAGCCGTGCCGCTCTTTACTTATTTATTCATTAAGTTTTATATTTGTAAAACTCAAACAAAATCAATAGCTTCTACACAAAAATAATTCAAAACTCAAATAAAAAGGAGCATGATAGCTCCTTTATATGTTGAATCTCGTATTGATACTAAAAATCAATATCCTTAATAGTTTTTCTAATAAGAATTTATAAAGCTTCGAAACTCTTTGACTTCTTTTCCAGCAATCTCTTCAGCTAAAGCAATTGTTGCACTGTTTGCAGAATAAATTACCATTGCCTCCTATAACTCTTTGACCGTATAAGATCCACCATTTTCTAATAGAACATTTGATAATGAGCGATCTTGCGAGATTTTATGTGCATATACAGAAATTTTAACTCTTTGATCCCATTTGAGTTGTCCTTTCTCTACTGCTTCATGAACTAAGTATTCACTCATCATTTTTGTCATACTAGCAACTGCTAATGATTCCTCTGCATTTTTCCATATGAATTTTTTCCAGAATTTGCTTCTACTAAAATTGCTGATCCTGCTTCTACTTCTATAGACGAGACCGTTTCTGCTGATACGCTCTCATATGTAACACCCAAGCTACAAATTAGTGTAAGCACTGTTACTATTGCAATAAATCTCTTGCAAAACATACCTTTCAATTCTGTTACCTCCAATATCTTTGTACTCAAAAAACGTTATTCTAACATAATCCTTCAAAAAATAGACAGCGTTATCAAATTCTATATACATATAAGACATTAGAATCACTTTCATATAGTCCATCTCATTTCACCCTTTTAGACACACTGGCATTTAGTATTCCCACACACTTACCTCTTATTAATTGTATTTTTCAAAATGATTCGTACTTTCATATTTTTTAGGATTACACTTAAATAGCAATCTAAGTAATACATTTGTTCCACATTTTCAAAAAATAAAACTAGTGTGTCCTGATTAGATATCGAGACACACTGGTTTTATTAGCTATCAAGGATTTTAAATTACTTAATTCAGCTATTTACAATACTCATACCAGAGATGAATTTCCCTTAGTCTAGACTATTCATTTTTTATAATAAAAAACTACATCCTATATAGAATGTAGTTTTCTCACAGATCTATCTATTTTTTACTTCCTTGTTATAAAAATCATATAATAATTCAATAGATGAACTAGATAAAAAAGGAATCGCCTTCTTAACTAATTCTCTATCCCAATCAAACCAACGCATTTCCATTAGCATATTTATTTCTATATCAGTGAATCGTTTCTTTATTTCCTTAGCAGGATTTCCACCAACTATTGTATATGGCGGAACATTTTTACTTACGACAGATCCTGCTGCAACGATTGCACCTTCACCGATTGTAACGCCAGGCATAATAATAGCATTCATTCCAATCCAGGCATCACTTTTTATAATTGTATCGCCCTTCGGTTCATATGAATGTTCAATTTTCTCAGCGAATGGATATACTGTAATCCATTCTGAGTGATGATTGTGATTACCACCCATTAAAATGACTACTCCACTGGCAATACAAACATAGTTCCCAATAATGAGTTTATCAAGATGCCATCCCATCTGTTCAATTGGATTGAAAAGTGCTCGGGACTTAGCATCCCCCCACAAATACCTTACGCAGCCATCTTCAAAATTTTGATGACCATAATACCCTGAATAATAGGAGTACTCTCCTACTTCAATGAGTGGATTTGTTACTATATCTTTTATATACTTTGTTTCCGACCAATGATTAAATAATGGATGCTTCATAACTTTATTCCTCGCTTCTAAGTAGTGTAGATTTTTGCAATTTACTTAGAAGCTTACTACGACTGCTACATTTTTTAGCTTTTTCAAACGACGAATCATTATATTCAAGCCTTTCTTTTATAATAAAAAAATCATAACGTGATAAATTACATAAGTCAAATTGTAAAATTATGTACTGAAACTTAAAGTTAAATTGAAATTTAAACATTAAAACAATCGAGTTTTCAAATAACAAATCCCAATTACATATGATAAAGATTTCTTAACTATACATCTAACTTCTTTCCTGTATTAGCCGTAACTTCCTTGATATATTCTTATTACACTTTAATTTGTCTGATAAATCAATAAATGTTAATATCATTATAGAAGATATTATCATCCTTTAGATTTCACAGCTAGTTTTTTACAAAAACGATTTCTAAATTCTTTATTAATTAGGAGGTCTAAAAGATGAAATTTTTAAGGCAATCAACAATTATTGGTGCATTGACTGTTGGAGGATTTTTATTTTCGAATACAATTGGTACGCTCCCACCTGTGTCTGCTGAATCGCAACTTACACAAACAGAATCACGATTTTCAGATAATTGGCGTTGGCAAAGCTATTTTTTATTACATCATAATGCAGATTTTATAGAAGAGTTAGCAGTTGGTGACTTAAAACATGGAGATACATTCGATGTTACTATATTTACTGGTGGTAAAGATACTGGTATTGTAAAAATATATCAATTGAGTGAAAATGAAAATGATGAAATAAACTTGCATAGATATAAAACCATTTATGACTCGGGTTTGAAACATAATTATGGTAGATTTGTAACACCTATTACTAAGGCTTATAATCCAGGAACATATGTAGCTGTTATGAAACTTGGAGAAAATTATTATTATGGGGGTAGCTTTAAAATCTCAAAATAATTAAATCTCTTCAAAAAATATTGAAAAAAACCATTTTAAAAGCTCCCCTTATTTAAGGGGAGCTTTTTTGATTATTTTCCTTTTTTAAGGTTAGAAAAAATACATATCTTTTTAATACAGCATTTTTATTCAATAACTGTTTCCACCTCTTTAAGTTCTACAATTCAATATGCAATATTGCATATTCTATATGTTCACTCTTTAAAAATGCGATAATTTATTTATAAAAATATTCAAAGTTAATATTGAAAGGAGAATATTACATGTCTTTCTATTCTTGGTCTCCTCTTATTTTCTTAATAGTTGTTGCAATTATCATTTCTATCAAAAGACTAAGAAACAATAATTGATTATTTGGAGGTGTAATAATGTCATTTGCAGCGTGGAGTGCAATTTTCATGACTTTAATAGGGGCAATATCCGGAGCAATTTTTGGTACAATCTCCTCTAGAAATTAAAGCAAAAATGAAATACTTACGTAAAAACGAATTTCTAATAAAACGCGATACAAAAAAGTAGCCTATAAAGTTTTATAGGCTACTTTTCATTTCATTACTATTATTTAGCTAATTCCTTCGTGCCCTTCATTACATCAACGAAGAATCCCCAGTTATTCACAACAGAAGAAATACTAATATGTTCATCTGGAGTGTGAACATTAAATATATCTGGACCGAATGAAATTGCATCTAATTCAGGCATCTTTTGAACGAATACACTACATTCGATTCCTGCATGTACAGCGAAGATTTCAACATCTTTATTGTATTTTTCTTGATGCACTTTTTCAAATAAATTACGAATTTGTGAATTCGGATTGTATGGCCACTCTGGATACTCTGACTCGATTTCAAATGTTGCACCAACTAATTCGGCAATACATTTAATCTCATCTGCAATATGTTGTTTTAAACTACTTACAGAACTTCTCACTTCGTTACGTAATTTAATTTCATCTTGCAACGTTTCAATAACACCTAAATTTGTTGAGCTTTCTACTAGACCTTTAATATCCATGCTCATACTTTGAATGCCGTTCGGAATTAAGTATAATGATGAAATAAGTTGCTTTTGTGTTTCTTTAGCAAATACTTTTTCTACTTTCTCATCTAATTTTGTAAGTGTAACATGAACATCTGGATCAACAGCACGCATTTCTTCTTGTAATACTCGTGTCCATGATTCTAGTTTTTCTTCTACTTTCTCTACATCTTCTGTACATAATACGATTGTAGCTACACTTTCACGCGGAATTGCATTCGTTTTTAATCCACCGTGAACTTCACTTATATCAAATTGAATATTTACTGATAAATCATGTAATACTCGTCCTAATACTTTGTTCGCATTCCCGCGTTGTTTATCAATTTCCATACCAGAATGTCCGCCTTTTAAACCACCAACATATAATCGGTATGCATCCGTATTCGATGGAGCTTCATCCCAAATTACTGGAATTGTTTCAACAGCTTTCGCTCCACCTGCGCTACTTACAAGTAATTTATGATCTTCTTCAGAATCAATATTAACAAAAATCTTTCCTTCAAAATGATTTGAATCAACAGCGAAAGCTCCGCCCATTGTCGTTTCTTCTTCAGTAGTAATAACTACTTCTAGTGCTGGATGTGGAATGTCTTTTGAATCTAATAAAGCTAATGCATATGCAACTGCAATACCATTATCAGCTCCTAAAGTCGTTTGATTTGCATATAACATGTCCCCAATGATTCGTAATTCAATTGGATCTTTTTCAAAATCATGTACGGTTGCTTGATTTTTTTCGCAAACCATATCCATATGACCTTGAATAATAATAGCCGGTACATTTTCATAGCCAGCAGTTGCTTCTTTTTTAATGATGACATTTAATGCTTCATCTTGAATCACTTCTAAATTACGCTTTTTCGCAAAGCCAACTAAAAAATCACTAATTTCCTTTTCATTACCTGATCCTCTAGGAATCTTTGAAATTTCTGCAAAATGATAAAATACAGGGTGCTTTTTTAATTGTTCTAAAGTAGAATACATTTTTAAGCTCCTCTCAAAATAACAAAATAATATGTAAGTCTTTTATCATTATACCATGATTCATAATTTTCACTTTCTATTTCATACTTTAATATCCGCTCGTTAAACATTTAAATTGCATATAAAAAGAGAAAGAAAATGCACTATGCATTTTCTTTCTCTTTTTTTGCTCTCATATATTTTGAAGTACTATTATTCATTAATTTCTCTAAACGATTTATATTTTCCGTTAACGCACCTTTCACAAGAGAGAAATCTGTATTCGGTTCTTCTTTTTTTTCTTTAAAAAACGAAGACTTTTGTACATTTACTTCAGCCATCTCTTCTCCCCCTTTTCAAAAAGATACAATCTTCTATTTATATTATATCGTAAATGTAAACAGCATGTACAAGTATCATTTTCTTTTTAATTCATCTTCTAAATCTTCTACTTGCTGTAATGTATCTCCTTTTATTAACGAGAAATCTGTTGTATCTTCAACTCCTACCTGGCATTATCTCTTTTTTATTTTTGTTAATTATCATAAAATTACCAATATTAATCTACTATTTAATAATAATATTTGATATTATAAAAAAGTAGATTTTATTGGAATTATAATCTAACATATTTTTGGTTAAAATAATTTTTCACACAAGGAGGTTAACCATATTGAATATTATCGTGACTCCAGAATTATTAGAAGCTTCTGCTAACAATTTTAAAAGTGCTCAAGAGCAAGCACAAGTACAATTTACTAACCTTCGACAAGATATCTTATATCTTGAATCAATTTGGTATGGTTCTACCAAAGAAAAGTTTTATTATGATTTTCAACAATCTAGCCAAGTAATGAATAAATATATTCATTGCCTTCAACAGATTGAAATTCAACTAAAAAGAGCGGCCGAAAAATTCAGAAAAGTAGATAGTGAAACAGGAGCTGAGTTATCTACAAATGAGGGAAGTTTGCTTGAATCTCTCAAAAAGGGATTGATGACCTCATTATCTCCCACCGTTAAATTAGGTATAATGGCAGGTGTATTAAATGTTATTCCTAACAAAAAAAGAAATGATTTAGTAGATATCGTCACTCGTAAATGGGTTAATGGTAAGGCAGGAGAAATATGGAATAAATTAATTCCCTTAAAAAACTTTTCAACATTAGAAAAAACCGCTGCATCGTTAGGGAAATTAGATAAATCTCTTCCTAAAAATAGTATTAAAGAATCTAATATTTCTAAGCATATTATAAAAAATATGAAACCCTTTGGTATAGCTTCCATTTCCCTTACTGCATTAGGAGAAGTAAATTCATTAACATCCGCCATAAAAGGTGATTTTAAAAAATATGATGGCTCTCAAGCTGGTGTTAATATTGCTATGGATACAGTTTATTCTACAGGAAAAGTAGTTGGAAATTTAGCTTCAACTTATGCAGGTGGAGTAGCGGGTGCTGAAGCCGGTGCATTAGCTGGCTCATTAATTTTCCCTCCAGTTGGTACAGCTGTTGGTGCAATTGCAGGTGGCATTATTGGTTCTACTGTAGGTGGAACCGCATTCAATGAATTAGCAGATAAATTTGTACCCCGTCAAAAGTTTAAAGAGAGTATTTCAAGTTTTACAGATAGCTTCACTAATTTTTTAAAATAAATTAAAAATCAATTGAAGAAATGAGGTAAAAAAAGTCTCTAATTAGACTTTTTAAAAGCTATGAATAAAAAACAAATTGTTTCTATAGAGGAATTAGCATTTCTAATGAATTCCAAAGAAAATCAAACTTATGCAAAAGAATTACTAAGTCTTATTTATGATGAACTAGAGAAAGCAGATGTCGAAAAAATATTATTGACTGCAGCGCATTCCCTATATGCTAGAGGATTATTAAACTTTAATCAACAAACTAAAGAAATGCAATTACAACCGAGTATAGAGAAACTATTCAACACTATGTGTAACCCGCAACTTTCATTATTACTTCAAAAAGTCGATTTTATAAACGAAACAACGATTACTGCTAACATTTATATTGATAACACTTCAAACGTTACATATCAGAGTTTAGATGGGATTGCACATAAAATCGAAGAAATTTCAGACGATAGATTATTTTTAGAATCTAAAAATTTATTACAGCTAGTATTTCAGCAAGAGGAAAAAGGAAGTAACATTGTAGGGACTCTTCCAAATCATATCGTACAAAATATCGAAAAGTTATTCCCTCTGTCCATTCAAGAAGGGAAAACAACGTTAATAGAGAATGGATTTAATTCCTTATATGCTGAAAATTTTATAATGGATTTAAAAACAACACAGTCTATTTACACTATTATACGTCTAGATACAACAGAAAAGAATGAGGTTATTTCTAACAATGGATTCTTTGTTATTGAATCAACAAACACCCAATGGCTATTAACTCGAAATATAATAAATGATTCCTTTGATATAACCTATTTAACCAAAAATCTTTTCGAAAATGAAATAGCAAAACTAATAAAACATTAATCCTTTAAGACGGGAGTATATTTATATTGAATAAACAACAGCATTCTAGCAAAAAAAAGGAAGGTTTTTTCGAAAATAGGATATTACCTATCATCACTGTTCTTTCAGGTGTCATTCTACTAGTGTACAAAGGGTTAGAATTTATTTCAAAGTATGTATTAATTTTAATCTTATTTACACTAATTATTGCTTCGTTATACTTATTGTTTATGAAAGAAATAGTTGGTGCTGTTATTGGACTCCTTTTTGCGGCCCTTGGGTATTATATGTATAAAATCATTTTTAAACAAAAAAGAAATAGCAGATAAGCAAATCATAAAGAGTGTATATAAAAGAGAATGCTTTTACGCATTCTCTTTTATATACTTATATGGAATTGCCTCTACAAATTTTTCTAATCGATCTACATTTTGAGTCAATGCACCTTTCACAAGAGAGAAATCTGTATTCGGTTCTTCTTTTTTTTCTTTAAAAAACGAAGACTTTTGTACATTTACTTCAGCCATCTCTTCTCCCCCTTTTCAAAAAGATACAATCTTCTATTTATATTATATCGTAAATGTAAACAGCATGTACAAGTATCATTTTCTTTTTAATTCATCTTCTAAATCTTCTACTTGCTGCATCGTATCCCCTTTAATTAACGAGAAATCCGTTGTATCTTCATTATCTTCTTTAAAAAAATCATTGTCATTATTTTTTATCACTACAATCACCTCTACGTGCTAGTGTAGGAATGATTGTCCGATTTTATACAAGTTTGTCTAAATTCGCTTTACCTTTATGTATAAGTGAAAAGGACAGAAAAAAATTCTGTCCTTATTTACTAAAATAACTATGATGTATTGTTAAATTATATACATTTTCAAAATCTCGATCTTGCAGGTTATTTTTCTTCCCATCAATAACAATGAAAACATCACTCACTATTTTTGCTGGTATAATTCCGACATTTTCTACTTGTACTGCTCTCTGCTCATTCAATTGCTCAATGTACTCTAACGGAATCATAGTACTAAATTGAGAACGGATACCACGAAAGTTTGTATTTAATTCCTTTGCCGCTTCAAATACAACAATTTTTGCTCCAATCTTTTCCCCATACGAATCTAAAAATGCGTTTAAGCTTTTTGTATATTCTTCTTCCGTATGCCATTCCATCGTACCGAATACTGCCGGATTGACATTTTGAATAATTGTTGTGTATATTTCTCCTCTTGCTTTAGAAGCAATTAATGACCGTTTTATCGATTGAACCGTCTTGCCGATATCGCTAAATTTCGCTCCCCATATTTCTGAAATATTAGGTGTTAAAATAAATGCAATATCAACGAAAATAACCATTGCAGTGAACATTAAAAGATTTTTCCAGAGGGTTAAATCAATTCCTTTTATCATGAAATACACGGTGACTGATATTATAAACAACCCATACCAAGTCTTTCTAATACGTTGCTTCTTCTCCTCGTACAACTCTTCGTTTTTCCAATAAAAGAAAACAAGTACTAGAAAAACGATTACTAAAATAAATAAGCCGATTCGAATGTTAGAGATCACCAATGACATCACCCTCCATTCAAAAACTACTCACGATATCATTACATGCACAAGCAACTCTCTTTATGACAAAAGACGTGGACAAGCTTCTAAATTTAGCTACATCGCATATACATTAGAAGGTGCCACGTCTTTTACCTTGAATCTACATTGTATATGTAGACAAGCATGCGTTTCAAATTTTCATGTTAAAAAGAAATATGTTTCGGAATTTCCCCTTCAGGTACTTCTCCATCCATACTTAAGTAATAATGACGAATTGGACGTAAATCATCGTCTAATTCATACACGAGTGGTATGCTCGTTGGAATATTTAATGAAACGACACCATCGCTTGAAAGGTTATCTAAATATTTTACTAGCGAGCGAATTGTGTTACCATGTGATGAAATAATTACTTTGTTACCATTCTTTAATTTCGGCGCAATTTCTGAATGCCAATAAGCAAGTACTCTTTTCTCCGTATCCACTAAACATTCTGTCAATGGAAACTCACCTTTTTTCAGTGCTTTATATCTTGGATCATTTATTTCATACCTAGGATCATCCTCAGTAAGTGCCGGTGGTCTTACATCAATACTTCTTCTCCAAATATGAACTTGCTCCTCACCATATTTTTGCGCCGTTTCATCTTTATTCAACCCTTGCAATGCACCATAATGTCTTTCATTTAGCTTCCAAGATTTATGTACTGGCACCCAGGCAAGATCCATCTCATGAAGTACAATCCATAACGTCCGAATTGCTCGTTTTAATACAGATGTATAAGCTACATCAAAAGTATATCCGTTTTTCTTTAATATCGCTCCTGCTTCTCTCGCTTCACTTAATCCATTCTCTGATAAATCTACATCTGTCCATCCAGTAAAGCGATTTTCAAGATTCCATAAACTCTGTCCGTGACGAATAAGTACAAGTTTTATCATAATAATTCCCCTTTCGGAAATGTGAATTTTATTGTTCCATTGCGTACACGTATAAAGTATCTAGTAATGTATCTTTTTATCCATTCACTCTATGACCAAATCATAGTTGCCAAATGTATGGATAAAATTTGTTCTTTTTCAAACGATAAAAACAGAAGTTTTTTCATTATTTTTGATCGACTGGTATTTCCCGTTTCGATATCCAAGCATCAAAACCTGATCGGCTATTTGCCATTTCATTCATAACTTGATGCCAATTTTCTTCACACGATTCACCAAATTTTGAAAAAATAGCACCCATTTGTTGCCTTTGTACATCGCTCAGTTTTTTCTCTAAATCGGTACCTTTTTCTGTTAAAGATAACTGTTTCACACGGCGATCATGTGTAGCTTCATTACTCTCAATTAAGCCCTTTTCCACAAGTTGTCGTAATGGTCCGTGAAGAGCTTGTTTACTTATTTCTAGTAGTGATAATAACTCATTTACACTTATCCCTGGAAAGCGTGCGATAAAAAATAAAATTCGATGATGTACTCTTTGAATACCATACTCTTTTATAATTTCATCTGGCTTTTCAGTAAATGTTTTATATGCAAAGTAAAATAAGGCTAATGCTTCATTCATCAGTTCTTCTTTATGTTGTGTCATCTACTTTCCCCCTGTATGTAAATTATACCACATTCTCGTAATGAATTTTTAAATCCATACTCTAGAGCTACTTTCGTTTATTACAAGACAGCAAAACAAAGAGGAGATGATTCACTTGAAAACGCAATATACTGTTAGTACTTATTTATTAGACCGACTAAGCGAATTAGGAATTGAACATATTTTTGGTGTCCCTGGTGATTATAATTTGGCTTTTTTAGATGATGTAATAGCACATGAAAATGTAGAGTGGATTGGCAATTGTAATGAATTAAATGCGGCATATGCTGCTGATGGATATGCTCGTATAAAAGGAATCGCTGCTCTTATTACCACTTTCGGTGTTGGAGAATTAAGCGCCATTAACGGTATTGCTGGATCATATGCAGAAAATGTACCTGTTATAAAAATTACGGGGACACCACCAACAACAGTAATGGAAAATGGAGCACTCGTTCATCATACGTTAGGTGATGGAAAGTTCGATCATTTTTCCAATATGTATAGAGAAATCACGGTGGCACAATCAAAATTAACACCTGAGCATGCCGCTGAAGAAATCGACCATGTGTTACGTGCATGTTGGAGTGCGAAACGCCCTGTTCATATTCAATTACCGATTGATGTGTATAATAAACCAATTAATAAACCTACGGAACCGATTTTACATAAACCAGTTGTAAGTAATAAAGATGCGCTGGATAAAATGCTTCTACATGCCACTTCAAAAATAAACAGTGCCAAAAAACCTGTAATTTTAGCGGATTTTGAAGTAGATCGATTTCACGCTAAAGAATATTTATATCAATTTGTAGAAAAAACAGGGTTTCCTATCGCAACGTTAAGTATGGGAAAAGGAATATTTCCAGAAAAACACCCTCAATTTATAGGGATTTATACTGGTGATGTAAGTTCTCCATACTTGCGTAAACGAATTGATGAATCTGATTGTATTATTAGTATTGGTGTGAAGTTAACTGATACTATTACAGGTGGCTTCACACAAGGTTTTACGAAAGAACAAGTTATTGAAATTCATCCCTACACTGTGAAAATTACAGATAAAAAATATGGACCAGTTGTAATGAAAGATGTTTTACAACATTTAAGTGACTTAATTGAGCATCGCAATGGGGAAACGCTTGATATTAAGCCATTTATTTCAGAATCGCTATCTATGACAGAAGAGTTCAATCCAAAAGCACAAATGGTTACACAAAAACGTTTTTGTCAACAAATATACCATTTCTTACAAGAAAAGGACGTCTTACTTGCAGAACAAGGAACACCTTTCTTTGGTAGTGCCACTATCCCTTTACCAAACGACACTACATATGTAGCGCAACCATTATGGGGATCGATCGGCTATACATTACCTGCTCTACTTGGTACACAGCTCGCTAATTTATCGCAGCGCAACATTTTAATTATTGGTGATGGTTCTTTTCAATTAACTGTCCAAGAATTATCAACTATACTACGTCAAAATTTAAACCCAATTATATTTTTAATTAACAACAATGGTTATACTGTTGAACGTGCAATTCATGGTCAAAACGAACCGTATAATGACATACAAATGTGGGATTACACAAAACTAGCGAACGTATTCGGAACAGAAGAAAAAAGCCTAACATGTAAAGTGGAAAATGAAATAGAGTTACAAGAAGTCTTAACTAAAATAAGTAATGATAAGGATCAACTTACCTTTGTTGAAGTTGTAATGAGCCAAGGGGATCAGCCTGAACTGCTAGCTAAACTTGGGAAAAGATTCGGCCAACAAAATTCTTAATATAAAAAGCATAACCTAATTATATAAAAAGAAAAGGATGGAAAGTGCCACCCTTTTCCTTTTATATATACTATTTTAAGAATCTTCTTCGACTAAAATCTCGTGTGACAAGTCAAAATTCTTAATCAACCTTTAACTTTATAGCTTTTGTAGCAATAAATGTTTTAATATGCTTATCTAATATCCTTGTTCCACCAAAATCATCCTCATAAAAACCTGTTATAATAAAACCCGCTTCAATTTGGCCTTGGATTTGATCTTCTAGTGTATGCGCATATTCTATTGTTTGATTTGAATCGATGTAATCTTGAACTTCATCCTCTGGTAAATAATCCAATGTCGATGAAGGAATTGAATGTTTTACATCAAGAATACCTTTTCGTTCTTGGATATCATCAAAAATCCATAGTAATGGATTTGTAAATCCAGAAATGAGAATACCTTTATTCTTTAAGACCCTTGAAACTTCATTCCATACAAGATGAACATCTTTTACAAACAAATTAGAAACAGGATTTACAACAATATCAAAATATTCATCCTCAAAATCACTAAGGTCTGACATATCTCCTTGTACTGTTTTTAAAGTTAAACTATCCCGTTTTGCTACCTTTTCATCTTGTTCCAACTGCTTTCTTGATATATCAGTAACTGTTACATCCGCCCCAGCAGCAGCTAGAACAGGTGCTTGTTGCCCTCCACCTGATGCTAAGCAAAGTATCTTTAATCCATCTAATGATTTTGGAAACCAATCTCTAGGAACTGATTTTTCCGTAGTCACTGTAATCTCCCATTCACCTGATTTACTTTTCTCAATAACTTCGCTACTTACAGGCTGCGTGTATCTAGAACCTTCTTCAACCTTCTTATCCCATGCATTACTGTTTTGTTGTGTAGTATCCATTACAGTTATTCCTCCTAATGACCTAGTTGCATTTTAAGTGTAAGCTTATTAATTATTTATGCTTTCCTTTTTCTATTAATCAGCCTGATAGTTATTACATAGTTGTCTATATTTATATTAACAGATAAATGATGATAATTACTAAAAATTATAAAAAATCACAAAATTATATATCCATTCCATTTACTTAAAATAACCATAGAATTGGCAGTTTTAAACCACTCACTTACACATAAAAAGGCATTCCAAATCTGTTGACAGTTGGAATGCCTTTTTTAATGTTATTTAATTTCTAAAGCTCTTAACTGAACTCATTAAACAAATAAGCTACAATTTTTCTTTTTTATTCCGCAAGCGTTAACTGCCAAGACACACCATACTTATCATTTAACCAACCAAATCTTTTGCTAAACGGATAGGCACCTAAAGGCATAAGTACTGCTCCATCCTCCGCTAGTTTATTAAAAGCTGTTTCAATTTCTTCTTCCGTATCACAAGTTACATAAAGAGACATAGCTGGAGTGAACGTAAAATTATGATTTACATAACTATCAATACACATAAACTCTTGGCCATTTAGCGTAAACGTTGCATGTATGACAGTACCCTCTTTACCAGGTCCATTTTCATCGTAGCGAGAGATACTTACAATTTCTGATTGATCAAATAGTGATGTGTAAAAATTCATCGCTTCTTCAGCTTTGCCTTCAAACATTAAAAATGTAGTGATTTTTTGATTTGTGTTACTCATATAGAGACAACCCCTTGTTATGTATTTATGCAAAATATACATCAGCCAACGAAACCGAACGTATATTCCCACAATTATATTGTCAATAAAAACGATGAGTTTGTCAATTATCTACTTCCTTACTTCTTTTTAAATAATGCTGTCCAAAGAAATGATTCTCCAAACATAGTATTTGGTTGTTCAATCTGTTCCATCTTTCTAATTTCAATCACTTCAAATCCCTTAAATATCTCTCTTAATTTTTCTTCCGAATAAGCAAGACCACCTTGCAGACTCCATCCTCTATATACGTCCCAATCTGTTATTTCTGAGCCATTTCGCTCATCTAAATCGCCTGCCGCAAAACATGTTAATCCAAAATAACCACCTAATTTCAATGAGTTTTTAATTAAATCCACATAATTTACTCTTCTATGTGGTGGAATATGATGTAAACAGCCCGAATCATATACAAAATCAAATTCATTTTGAACCTCTAAATTAAAAATTGAATTACAAATAAATTCAATTTCTACCCCTTTTGCTAAAGTCCTCTCTTTCGCCCAGTTAATACCTTCTATAGATAAATCTACTGCTGTTACATCAAATCCTTCATTTGCTAGATAAATTGCGTTTCTACCGGGACCACATCCAAGTTCTAGTACTTTTCCTTTTAAAACCCACTTTTTATTTATATACGAAACTAGGTTCTCATCTGGAACATTTTCAAAAAACGGAACATCTTTTTCTCTATTCGCATAAAATTCATTCCAAAATGGTTCTGCTGGTCTTAATAATGAATCCAGCATTTTAATAATATCTTCTTGCGTGTGCAACGTTTCATTTTCCATTTGTATCCCTCCAATTTTAATATTCAGAAAATTATTATATATCTTTCAGAACTTTAAGACAAAGAAAAAACTCCTACATTCAATAGGAGTTTTTCTCTTTAAAATCCAAGTACAGCTAACCATTTTAACAACTTCTTTTCTCGCTCTTTTAAATCATCATTCCTAAGCTTACCTAACTGTAACTCACTAACAATTTCTCCGTCCGCCATAAAGAGCACTCTTTCTGTTTTCGCTGCTACCTTTACATCATGAGTTACTAACATAATAGTCGTCCCATCACGGTTAATATTTAATAAGATTTGCATTACTTCTTCCGTTGATTTTAAATTTAGAGCACCTGTAGGCTCATCAGCAAAAATAATATTTGGACTGTTAATGAGCGCTCTACATATAGAGACCCTTTGTAATTGCCCTCCAGATGCTTCGGTTATATAATGAGACGCTATATCACTTATCCCCATTTTCCTCATTAGTTCCAGGGCACGTTGATTTATTATTTTCTTACTCTCACATTTTGCTAAATACGCAGACAAAATGATATTATCAAATAGATTCAAGTTTCTAAGAAGATTGCTCTGCTGAAAAATAAATCCTATTTCAGTAAGGCGTAATTTAGCTAACGCTTCTTCTTTCATACAAGATATTTCTTTACTACCAATTTTCACACTTCCTGATGACATTTGATCCATTCCACTAATATTATATAATAACGTCGATTTCCCAGAACCAGAAGGCCCCATAACCGATACAAATTCTCCCTCATAAACCTCTAAATCTATATTTTTTAGCACGTGATAATTTGCATTTCCATCTATTGAATATGTTTTGTTTACTTGCTTTACTTCTAAAATTTTTTTCAAGTTTTACACCCCTACTCCCCATTTGGCTTTACATCGTTTGTTTGCTTTATAGTAAAACTACTGAAAAGTGTTGTTGCAGTCACAGATATAAATAATATAGCTGGACATATAATATAAGAAACGATAGGATTTACGACAAACTTTATATGAGCTGCTCCCATAAATGAGCCTAACCAACTTACTAACATTTCACCAAACGTAGCAGCTAAAAATGTCCCAGTTAAAATACCTATTAATACAATGACAATTGAGCGAGTTACATACTGTATACGAATATCTTTGCTAGAAAAACCAATACTTTTCATTATTAATATTTGGGAGGAGTCTTTTGCCAATAACATTTTAAAAAACATTGCAGTAATTAAAACTGATATCAATATTGAAATCCAAATTGACACTTGAGTCACGAGTCTTAATTGTTTAATTGTCTCTCCTAAAGTTTGCTTTAAATAATCATCCGTATCTGTTATTTTTGCTGAATGAAAATTTTGTTTATATTCCTTCACTTTTCCTTGCAAATTTACATTAGGATTCAAATCTACATTTACTACATACCATAATATATTTTCAGTATTATAAGAAAAACTAGCTTTAGCTGTTTTCCCACCGTTCGTTACATCTTGATACATACCACTAATAGTTAGTGTTTTCTCTTTCCCATCAACAAATAAAACAATATTATCCCCTACATTCTTTTTTAATTCATTTGCGTTCATATAAGAAAGAGCAATTTCATTTTCATTTTTTGGTGCCATACCTTGCATATAGTCTAATGGAAATGTAGTGAAGTCTCCCACTTCTACATTTAAGTTTTCATGTGTACCATCAGCGTTTACCATTTTAAATGTACTCGTTACAAATGCTGCATAATTTTCTA
Organism: Bacillus tropicus; assembly: GCF_001884035.1. Lineage (GTDB taxonomy): Bacteria > Bacillota > Bacilli > Bacillales > Bacillaceae_G > Bacillus_A > Bacillus_A tropicus. Next base: position 30,502 of record NZ_MACG01000051.1, on the reverse strand, counting down.
CTTCATCATCATTTTGTAAATATGATATAACGTCCTTAAACCGTTTCTCTATATTTTCAGTTTGCTGTAAATCTATTCGAATATCACTTTTTCCTGTTCCCATATAATTTACAAACTGCGGTGACTGAATCGTATACAAAAAGTTAACAGGTACAACAATCATGAACACCGCTATTATTAAAATGAGACTTAACACTCTGTATAACTTAAATCGCTTCACAACATCTTGTATACCAATAAATATATTTACATTTTTAATTTTTGATTGATTGAGTGAAAAGGAGTTTTTAATCTTTCTTTTTCCTAGTTTATCTCTTGATCGTAAAGCATCTATTGCTGTAATTCCCCTAAATTCCCGCAAAATAATGCGACAAAACAGGATAATGACTAAAAATAACAATGTTGTGATTATTAATGGCACAACATTGTGTAAAATACTTTTATCTGCCGCCCCCATATAAAGAGTGATATTAGAAGTGAATATCTTTGTAACAAATAGTGAAAGTATATATCCACATAAACATCCACCGGCTGAAATAACAACATATTTTGTTACATATAGTTTTTGAATATCTTTACTTGTAATGCCGATAGCTTTCATAACACCAATTTCCCGATAATCTTCTTCCATAGAAGTCATAATCGTAAATCTTATACATAAACTTGCGATTAACATTAATAATGCACTTATTATGATAAGCACTGCAGCTATTATTCCATCTGTTAATGAATTGAGTGTTTTAAAGAGTGAATACGTAATAGAGGGACCTTTTTGAGGTAAGTTCGATGATTGGTATAGAGTTTCAAATTCATTTATTTTATTTACATCTGTTAGCTGGAATTCAATAAGATATTCGCTTTCTCCAAAATTCCCCTTTATTCTTTCGAAGTCTTCATCACTTATTACAAATCGTTTGGAACTAACGATTGATGGGTTCATTTGAACATCACGAACAAATGACGAAATAGTCAATTCTTGTTCATTATTATTTTTAACAACCCATATTTTATCTCCAATATGCAAATTATATTTTTGCATATAGTAAATTGGTACACCTATTTCCCCTTTCCTAATATCAACTACTTCATTATTTAAATTTAATAAAAAATCAAACTTACTATTTTGTTTAACGAAGCTTATGTCCATTACACTATTATGTTCCGCTTCATTTTTCTTCTTTATAAAAATGTTAGATCCGTTTATTTGGACCATCTCAGCCGTTTGCTGTTTTTTTACAAACGGAGTTTTTTCTACAAAGGAATCAATTGATTTTTGGTTTACTTCTCCAACATGCATTTGTACGAAATGCGGTGCGTTTGATACTTTAACCAATTGCTCCATTGAGTTCAATAGATTTATAACGTTACTTGAAGCACTAGCCATTAAAAGACTTGATAACATGATAAACATAAATAAAATGGTAATCATCATTTTATTTTGAGAGAAATCTCTTTTTAACATTCTCCTAATCATATTAAGCTAGTTCCCTTCATTCGATAGTATTTTCTTCGTCACAACCGCTATTAATAACATTATGAAACTAATAACTAATATAGGTAAATAAATTTTCATAATGAATTCTTCAAACATAAAACCATAAACGACTTGCCCAATCGGTGCCATACATTGGGATACCGCGGTTATAATTGCCATTACTTTTCCTAAGTTTTCATTCGGTGTTTTCTTTTGAACTACAGTAATCACATAGATAGATACAATTGTCATGATCATTGCAATTAGAATAGAAGAAAATATAAAGAGGATAAATGGTGGATAGTATCCTAAATTAAGAATAAATGGTGTAACTGATAGTGCCATTGGTATTACTAATAAAGCTATTAAAATCATCCAGTAATACAATGTTTTCATCTGTAGCTTTTTCGTAAAAAAACCTATTGATAATGCCCCTAAAATAGTTGCAAAATCGATCAATCCCATTCCAACTCCGTATAACATGTCGCTACTTTCCATTGTTACTCGTATAATAATTGGAGCACCAACAACAAATAGCGGCGTAAGTATTAAATTTAGTAATGCGGCTAAAAGCATAGATTTCAAAATAAATGGCTGTTTTAAAACGTATATAAACCCTTCTTTCATATCCTTTACAATTGTCGGTATAATATGGCTTTCTTGCATTCTCTTTATAAAAGGTATTGTAATAAACATTTCTAAAATCGCAGATAAAAAGAAAGCAAAGCAACTTATTATTACGAGCATTTTCAAACCAATTATGCCGTACAATATTCCTCCTAATACAGGAGCAACTATATTAGATAACGCTTGCACACCATTTACGATACCGTTCGCTTGTTCTAACTTTTTCTCTGGAACTAATTGCGGAATACTCGCCATTACTAACGGTGCGTACATTGCACTAATGATTGCTAGTAAAAACATAATTGTTCCAATCGATAGAATAGATACAGATACAGTAAATAACAAAACTATAAAGCTTAATACAATCACAGCGTTTATAAAATCAAATATAACCATTACATTACGGCGATTGAAACGATCTGCTATCGCACCGCCAAGAGGAGCTAGCAAAAACGGAATACTTGTTACCGCATATAATCCTGCGAATATATCAGCACGCCCTGTTATATCTAGCACATATAATGACAGAGCAAAACGTAAAAGTGTTGAACCTAAAATAGTAATAATTTGTCCACTCACCATTAAATAAAAATCTTTCATCGAAGGTTTTATACTAATAGACATTATAATCACACCCTTCCTTTAATTTAGACCGACTGTCGGTCTATAATAAACAAACAGAAAAGCATTATTTCTGCTTCATTAAAACCTCCATCATATAATCAAAGGATCCTTCTTTGGCTCCAACAGATACTTCCATCATTTTAATATAAGCTTTCGCTCTTCTCATCATTTCTTCTGGCTTCCATTGGAATAAACCTTCATCAAATATCACTTGCGCTGAAGAGAGTAATAATTCAATCGTTTCTTGTGGGTATGGTGTAGAAAATACACCTTCATCGATTCCTTTTTCTAAAATCTTTGCTAAAACAGGAGATAAATGAATAATGGATTGCACTATACTTTTTTGATGCATTTCCGCATTATTTGGTTGATGAAATTGCTGAATCATTTTATCTTTTACATCCCCTGATTTTGGCGATTGCTCCATTAAAACTCGAAATAACTTTTCTAACACTGGGATATTTGGATTCGAGACGATTACTTTTGCTTTAGCAACATCTTCTTTAATAATCCTCATAATAATTTCATCCATTACTTCCTCTTTCGACTTAAAATAGTGATAAAACGTCCCTTTTGCTATCCCTATCTCTTTTAAAATGTCATTTACTGTTGTTTTCGTATAACCTTTCGTAAGAAATAATCGTTCAGCTGTTTCTAAAATTTCTTTTCTACGCTCCTCATACTCCTTAATTATTCGCATTCACGTTCTCCTTCCAACCAGACCGACTGTCGGTCTATTTTAATTATATGTTTAATTAGTAAAAAGTTTCCTATTTTATACATATACAACATCCTACTTCCAATTTCCTTTATAAATTTTTATTTTTAACGTCCGTTCAATTTGTTTAAAACGTATCTCACGCTTCTTATCAACCCCTTTCATTTTAGGAAAAAGAAGGTTTTCGTATTGGTTAACACCACAAATTACATTGATCAAACAAATACTTCTTTCTTTTGTTACAGCAGAAGTAGGTAGGTTCTTCACTTATCTGCTTTTGCTGTATATTTTTTAAGAAATTGAAAATAATACCAACAAGCTGTTTGAACTAGCAGCTTCACTCTTCTCGTAATGGGGATGCAATTTATCACAATTAGCTAACTCATTGAACTCACTGGCAGACAACCAAAATCGTTGTCTGCTTTTTGTATGAGATCTTTTGTTTTACATATACTACTTTTGAACCTGCAGACCAATACGAGCCATTTTGGTGCTTGGGATTTCCCTTCCGGGGATAAGTATTTTTTACTTATCCCTTTTTTTGTATAGACACTTATATTTAGGGTAAAACTAATCACAAGCAGATTTTCTGTTTATGCGTAGTTCTATACAAGATTACTTTTTCTCCTATTAAAGGACAGCAGGTACGACTGCTAGTCCTTTTTTCTTATATCACTTTCCCTTCTGGTAGTTTCACACTACATTACCTTCATCGTCGTAAGTAAGCAATTTCCCAATAAGAATGGCAGTTGTGCTTCTCTAGTTCCTCATCGAACAAAACAAAAAAATTAGTTTTCCTTCATAAACTTCTCTTGTTGCATATCATTAATTGCCGAATGTGTAATTAAAATACTCGCTCACTTAAATACCTTTTCTTTCAACCAAAGTGGTCTACCGAAATAGTCGACATAATAAGTTCCGTTCTCTTTTTGCTGCAGCATAACATTCCCGTACAGTGTGAATGTGTTACGAATTTCTTTCACCAAATCGTCCAATTTTTTGTTTACAAAAGATATTTTCGTATCATCATCAGAGGAGCTAGTACGAATTGTTTTCTCTTGATTTTTTTCGATTAAATATTGTTTATATGTAAGTTGCACTTGTTCTTGAATTACGACATGGTTGTAATACCCTTGTTCTACTGGTTTTGGGTTATAAAATTTCCTTTATAAGTTTTAAATACGGTGAATGAAATTTTTGTTTTTTTCTTGCTATCATCCTTGTTCTATACAAACAAAAAAAGAGCCACAATATTTTGCGACTCTTTACAATTATAACTATTTAACGGCCACGTCTTTGCTGACCTTGCTTTGTACTACCTTTTTTATTACTTGGCTTATTAAATGATCGGTTGTTTTCATTTCTTGAACTATTTCTTGAATCACTTCTTGAGCCATTTCTCGAACCACGTCTTGAATCACCTCTTGAACCTTCACGGCTATCTCTTTGACGATACTCGCCTGATTTCTTCGGAGCCGGCTTTGGTACCGGTTTTCCATTTTCATCTACACGTTTTATCTTGGGTTGTTCGATTATTTCTCTTTGTATTGGTGCACCAAGCGTTTTTTCAATTTCTTCTAAATGTTTTTCATCTTTCGCTGCAACGAACGTAATTGCAATACCTGATCCACCTGCACGTCCTGTTCGGCCAATGCGGTGAATATAACTTTCTACATCTTCAGGGATATCAAAGTTAAATACGTGCGTTACACCATCTACATCCAATCCACGAGCTGCTACATCCGTTGCGATTAAGTACTGAATTTTTGCTTCGCGGAAACTCTTCATAACTCTTTCACGTTTCGCTTGAGGTATATCACCATGAAGTTCAGCACAATTATAACCTAGTCCTTTTAAATTATCATACAACTTACTTGCTCTAACCTTTGTACGACAGAAAATAACTGCTAGAAATGGCTGATCACGGTCCATAACAAAACGAAGTGCATCTGGCTTTGCACGATCTGTCGTCTCAATGACACGCTGCTCTATTGTATTTACCGTTACTTCTTCACTTTGTACTTGAACCATTTGCGGTTCATCCATATAACGCTTCGCCAATTTTTTAATATCTTTTGGCATCGTTGCTGAGAATAACATCGTTTGTTTACTACCAGGTGTCTCATCTAAAATATCTTCAATATCATATAAGAAACCGAAATAAAGCATTTGATCCGCTTCATCTAGTACAATCGTTGAAAGATTACTTAAATCAATTGTTTCACGACGTATATGATCTAATAAGCGTCCTGGTGTCGCAACAACTATATGTGTATTTCCTTGTAATTTTCTCAATTGCTGTGCTACATCTTGTCCACCATAAATCGCTAATACATTAATATCTTCTCTTTGAACAAGCATTTTTTTAATTTCAGTTGTAATTTGCAGCGCTAGTTCCCTTGTTGGTGCAACAATTAAAGCCTGAACATCGCTACATTCTGGATCGATTTTTTCTAAAATTGGTAACACAAATGCTAACGTTTTACCCGTTCCTGTTTTCGCCTGCCCAATAATATCTTTACCTGACAGTATAACAGGAATTGCCTGCTCTTGAATTGGGGTTGCTTCTGTAATTCCATTTTCACGTAATGTATGATTAAACGTTTCACTAATTCCTAATTCTAAAAAGTTTTTCACATTGACCACTTCTTTTCCTTATTTTTCACATTAGCTTTCATTGTACCATTTGTTTCCCCAAATATGAAAAATAAAAAAATTCTTATCTTCTTTTTTTATATTCATCATGTACTAGTTGGACAAGTTCTTTTTGTTTTTTCTCAGAATTTATTAATGCTTCCATGTTAGTAGAAGACAAAATGAACTTCTTAACTTTTCTATTACTCCAAATTAATCTTGTATACTTTGTATCTTCGTGTAACTTTCGAAACCACTCAAATTCGCTTAATTTGGCAATATGATGTTTTAATTTCATGTCATTTCGAGGATAAAATAAAATGATATCTGCAATTACATCAAACAATAAACTCATCTTCTCCCCTCCTATACATATATATTTCAATGATACGGAAATATAGTTATAGGGTGATAAAATTGACAACTACATTCATAAGGATCTTTTGCATATTTCACTTACTATATTTTCAATCCACCACAATTATAACGGCAAAATCTCAAACAGATGTAATCAGTGAATTCAAACATGCTTTGCTCAAAAATGATAAAGAATTAATGCAGTCATATGTAACAGAAGGAGTTAAACTACCTACTTTCCAAAGGGAAAAACCTATTCATGAAATTAAAACCGTACCATCTCCAAAAGAAGATACTACAATTCTTATTTCTTATTTCAAAGGCACTAATGATGAATTTACTATCGGTTTCATTTTGGAAATAGTAACAAAGAATAATAAAATATCTCGAATTAATCAAATTTATGATGGAACGAATCCATTTATGAAAGAAGCTACTATCGTAAAAGAATATGAAATGAAGTGTAAGAAACATATACTTACTCCTACAAAATTCCCGTTCGAAATTCACGAATTTCAAGGGTACATCAATAACGATTACTTAAACCTCCAATACTACAATGAAGATATTAATGGGATTTTAAAAATCACTGTTTCACCAGTTCAAAATAGATTAGGCTTCTATGTATATAGGGGAGCTAAGTTCTACAGCTTAAAAAATAATATAAAAGCATTATATAATCCTCATTTTGATTCAGCATATGAACTTATCTTTCAGAAGAATGGTTTTCAATATATAATTGCAGTTTGTAACAAACGCTATATACAAGGAAAATATAACATAAAGGATTTAATTCAAATTGCAGAATCTATGAATTTAAAAAACGATCTTTTCTATATAAGAAAGATCGGTTTTTTATTATTTTATATATTAAATTCCCCTCCATGATAGCAATAATACTTTACAGCTTTAAGGTCTTTAATCCTCTTTAAAGACTCTTCCGCTTTTTCTATATCTAAGCAAAAATCCGGATTAGCTATTACTAACTCACGATTCTCTTGAACAGCCGCATCTCCCGTAATTACATAATCTAAATTCGGAAAATATAATGAAATATGTCCCGAAGTATGTCCTGGGGTCGCTACTATTTGACATTCACCATTCAAAATCATTTGATCATTATGTACTTTTTCATCGACGGAAATATGTTTTATATTTTTTAACTGTTGTATAAACCATTTGCCAAATTCTTTTTCTTCATTTGTCATACGTTCTAACATATCTTCAGCTTGAACTAATCTTTCTGATTTTATATCACCATTAATATAGTTAGATTCAATTTCACTAGCAATAATATTAACGTAAGGATATTTAACTTTGAAATCATATAAAGCCCCTATATGATCGTCATCATAATGAGTAATAATTATATTTTTTAAGTTTTTCATCTTGTATCCATGTTTTAAAATTGCCTCTTCAATTAAAGGTAAAAAATTCATATACCCTGTATCTACTAAAGTTAATTCATCGTTTACTATTATTAAACTTGGATAAATACATTGTTTTTGCTCGTTAAATTCGAATTCAATTGGCAGTTCTATTATCTTCATTTTTCTTCCCCCCTACCACTTAATAAATGTTTAATAAAAACTAAATCATCTACATACATTTCGTTCAAATTTACGTTTAATGTGTACTTGCTATATAGCAAAGAAAAAAGCATCCGTTATGAATGCTTTCCTTATCTTACCTGTTCAACTACATAAATCAACTTAGGTCTATCCGAAACCTGATATGTATAGTCTTCATTTTTATGCATATATGTTTCTATCCTATTTATCACTTCAAACATTCTGTCTGAATTCGCACTGAAACGAGATACTGAATCACATAAAACTATTGAACCTTTCTTGTAAAAATTAATAATTTCATAAATATCTCGTTCTAAACAAACTTCCCCTACTTGCAAATCCTCTTTCGCTTCATAGTTATAAATTCCCATTCCCATCTTCCCCTCAAATTGTATTTTTTTCTTACAATATCCCCTTGTTACATAAATAATACCACGATAAAATTCTAAAACTCAAACTCATCGGCTTCATCTGAAAAATAAAAAAACATCACCGAAGTGACAACTTTCAAGAAGATGGGAGAAAAGAGAGGGAAAAATGATTCAAAACAAGAATTGCAAAGTTACTCATCAATAGATGTACCATTAGATTATTTAGAAGTAATTCAACATTGTACGAATGCAGAGATTAATGTGAAAAATGAACTTTAATACGTATTACCACCAAACGTTATCTATGTAGTACCTTTACTTGGAACAAACATATACACTGTAAGTCGTTACATAACCAACATTCTATTATTTTGAACAGGTAATTCCCTATTTTTATTGAAATATACATTAAGAAAAACTATAAAATTGATTAGTCTCTCACTTCTTTGTCTATCCTTTTAAAAAATCTATTTTTTGTAAAAGGAGTGTTTATATGGAGAAACAGACACTTTGGAAAAAATTCAAGAAAAGCTCCGCAGATCTCGGTAAATCTAGCGTATATGAAAGTATTATTTTATATTACACAATGAGAAAAAAAGGGTTACCTACTAAAGCGAAATTCATCATATTAGCCGCTCTATCCTATTACGTATTAACAATCGACTTTATTCCAGATATAGCTGCTATTATTGGGATTGGATTATTAGATGATATTTTAGCAATTGCTATAGCACATAAATATGTTATGCGCCATGCCGATGCTAAAATTAGAGAAAAGAGTAAATTGAAAATGGAGTCATTATTTACTTCAGCACAAACATAATAAAAAAGGAGCTAAGATAATTTCTCTTAGCTCTTCTTTCATAAAATTAATGTTATTCAAATACTATTTCACTTCATTCGCCACAAAAAATTGCTCACAAACACTTGAAATGCGCTGCAAGTCTACATTCCCACCAGATATAACCGCTACTACTTTTTTCCCCTTAATATATGTATCCACTTTCCCTGCAAGTAGAGCAGCAGTAGCTAATGCCCCTGCCCCTTCTACAACAGCTTTCCCACGTTGTAATAAGTCTTTCATCGCTACTTCTAATTCGCCTTCTGATACTGTTACAATATCATCTACTAATTCTTTTACAACTTCAAAAGTTAAATTTCCTGGTATTTTAACCGCGCAACCATCTGCTATAGTAGGTGCCTTATAATGTTCTACAATTGTACCTTTGTCATAAGATGCCTTCATCCCATGAACATTATCTGCTTGGACACCAATTATATGAATCGATGGATTAAAAGACTTTAATGCAACAGCAATACCAGAAATAATTCCACCTCCACCAATTGGTACAATGATAGTATCAACATCCCACATATCGTCAAGAATATCTAATCCTATTGTACCTTGACCTGCCATTACTTCTACATCGTCATATGGATGTAAGTATGTTTCACCTGTTTCCCTAATAATCTCCTCACATTTTGCCTTCGCATCATCAAAGGTTTCACCATGTAAAACTACTTCAGATCCATATCCTTTAGTCGCATCAACTTTCGCCTGCGGTGCAGAAATCGGCATAACAATTTTACTCTTAATACCAAGTAAATGAGCAGATAAAGCAATTCCTTGCGCATGATTACCAGCAGAACAAGCAATTACTCCTCTTTCTTTTTCTTGATCTGTAAGCTGTGACATTTTGTTAAACGCACCACGGAATTTAAACGAACCTGTTAATTGCATATTTTCTAATTTCAAGTGAATTTCTCCACCTGTTTTACTAGTCAAATAAAATGATTTTACTAATGGCGTTTTACGAACATTTCTGTCCAAAATAGTTTGAGCTTTTTTAATATCGTCTATATGCAATGGTAGTTTTTTAGTTATCATACTAACACCTCTTCCAATGTTCTCTTCCTAAGTTTTCGTAAGTCGCAGCTCCTTTATTCGAAATGAAAAAGTCTTTATATATGTACCCCACTCTGTAATACATACATCTGCAAACAATTTAACATCCTCTTCATATCACGTTCTTTATAATGATTTAAGCATGCAATTTGGATCCAATTATTCTTTCGTAAATACGCTGATTCATAATGGACAATATATCCTTGTAACGCTAACGCATCACCGACCGCTTTAGAAGAAAGACCTCCATTTAATTGAATCGTAAGTATAATTGGCGCGGCATATTCTTTAGGTGAAACAAGTTTTAACCCTATACTAGTAATAGCTTCTTCCATATAATCATATGTCTCTTTAATTTTTACAAATGCTTTTTCATCTTCAAATCTCTTCAACGCTTCTTGCAGTGCATAAATTAAATTCCATGAATGAGAATACGGAATACTTTCATTTTCTTCGTACATACCAATGTCCATATAGGCTGGTAATGTCTCGTTTACTTTTACATTGTGATTATAAAAAACGAAAGATAATCCAGTAAACGATTTCATTGCTTTTCCGCTAACACCGCTTGCAAAATATACATCCTTTAGATCTATCGGTATTGCTCCAATCGAACTGATACAATCTACACAAAGTTTCATTTCGTACTTGTTACAAAAGGTGTTCAGCTCATCTAAATCATTTAACATTCCAGTTGATGTTTCATGGTGAACAAACCAAAGCCATTCATAATCTCCAGTTCCCATTATTTTTTCTAATTCTGTATAAATAAACGGTTCTCCTATTTCTTTTTTATACGTATCAAAACGTAACTCTGCACGTGTTGCATGTCCAACTAATCTATTACCAAATTCCCCATTTGTTAATACGAGCCCCTTTCCTTTTAAAGAACGTAACTGTAAAGCAATGGCATCATTCGCTAATGTCCCTGTTCCTAACATGATTTGCACACGTTTTGCTTTTGTCATTTGAAGTAATCGTTTCTTTACATTATCCATCGTCACTTGAAATGACTTAGAACGGTGTGAAATAGGCTTAGTAGAAAATGCCTTTCGAACATTCTCTTCAATATCTACTGGGCCGGGTAAAAACGTATACTCTTTCGTCATAATTCCCCCAACACTCGACGCTTCAAACATGGCAGGGGTAACATACATTGGCTGGAATGCTGCTGCTTCTGTACCAACTAACGAATGGAAAGATTTGAATCCCATTTGCTCATATAAAGGTAGTTCACGTGTTGTTGCAGAAATGAGTGCCAATTCATATCCATTTAGAAGCAAATAACGATGTAAAAAGCGAATTAAACCTAGTAACGCTCTTCCATTTCGATATTCACTTTCTACTGAAAGTAAACGAATTTCATATACGTTTTCTCCATGTTCTTGCAAATAAAAATCTAGATTTGAAATTTTATAATCTAACGAGAATGGTCGTTTTCCTCGCAACGCAACCATACCTACTAACTTATCGTCATCTAAACAAATTAAATATGTATTTTCTTCATGAAAACGATCTATACGAACACGATCTTTCGTTTCTTCATGTTGCGGAATTTCTTCTACAAATGTTTTATAATTCAATTTATGTATACTTTCAAATTCCCAAACTTGATCAGCAACTTTATAAATTAACCCCATGCCCTATCTCCTTTATCTATTTAATAAAAAATGATAAGTGGAGATTAACCCCACTTATTAAATGTTTATTTCATTCGCGATTTACATATAAAATAAGTACAATGATAAGTGCACTTAAAATAGTCGTAACAATTGAGTAAGAATACAAAATCATGCAAAGTGGTAAACAAGCAATTGTAATTAGTCCTGGCTTCGTAAATCCTTTAAAGATTAAATAAAATATAATGAAAACTGCAACAAGGGTAAGCGCTATCAAATAATCAAATGCGATTAGTCCTCCGATAAATGTTGAAATACCTTTACCGCCCTTACCTTTAAATAAAACTGGATAAATATGTCCAATTATTACAGCCAATAATGTTAGCATTACGAATGTAGAATCTTCAAAAAGGTATTTTGCAATAGAAACTACGATTGCCCCTTTGATCGCATCACCTAAAAATGTAGTAACGAAATACCCTTTTCCATATACGCGCCCCATGTTTCTTGCGCCAGGATTACCACTTCCTTCATCCCGAATATCAACGTTATGTCTCCATTTCGTTACTATATAAGCAGTCAATATGTTTCCAAATAAATAAGAAGCGACCAAATACAAAAATTGCATACTATTAATCATATAATCATTCACTTTCTACGTAGGAGTACTTATACAATATTCAAAAACTATGTATATTGTACTTTTTTATCTACATCCCTTTATACATTTTAACATCATATATTTACAATTCATACAAAAATTCTCATACAGCTATTTTTTAAAATACATATTTTTCATTAAATAATATGTTCCTTTCAATGCTGGTTCGGATTGTAATACAAATGTAACTTCTCCTACACTTTTCTCACAGCATTTCTTAAATTCATCATATATTTCAGGAACGAAACGCAATATGCTGCCACTTACTGCAATGGAAGCTGATAAATCAAACTGCATCTTGTTATAAACATCTATTGTAATCCTTGCTAATTCCTTTCCAGCTTGCATCATAATTTCATGTGCAGCATCATTCCCATTTCTAGCTTCCAGAATAACTAATGGTGTGATTGCTGCAACTTTATCTTTTGCAGAACTATAAACTAGTCTTTTTATATGAGACGACGTCAAAAGTTGAAACTCATCTTGAATCCTTAAACTTAATGAACAAAGTGCAACGCCTTGATCCAATTGATTTGCCATTCTCTTTAAACCTTGTAATGCAATCCAATATCCACTTCCTTCATCACCTAAAATATGTCCCCATCCACCACTATACTTATACACTTCCCCTTTCTTTCCAATACAAATTGCGCCTGTACCTCCAATCGTTAAAATTCCATCTTTCCCTTTTAAAGCAGCTGCATGTGCAATCATTGCGTCATTTAAAACTTCAATTTGTGTTCCATACTTCTTTTTTAAACGTAATGTTAATTCATTTGTATTTGCACCACTTACACCTGCCAATCCTAAACAAATACAAACGCAATGCCCATTTAATAAACCTTTTTGGCATTGATCAATTGATTCCATAATATGAAAAAGTGCTTCTTCAAAATCAATTAATATATTTCCAAAACCACTCGTAGCTCTTACAAGTTCATTTCCGTCTTGATCAAATGCAATTGCTTCTGTCTTCGTTCCCCCGCCATCTACTCCAATCATATAATTCATATAAATTCACCCCATTTTCTTCATATTGAAGGAAATGTTATATTCCCTAAAACTACAGATTGCTTTGCACCTGTTGCGCTCGGCACATTACTCGGATTACGATGATGCGTTTCGTTTGCTAAAATGGCAAAGGCGATTGCTTCTTTCGCCTCTGAAGAATAGCCTATATCTTCTTGAATGAATATTGTACATTTTTCATCCTTCAATCCATACCGTATCATTTCAACAAGTGTGTTATTATAACTGCCGCCACCGCCTAAAATTACCTCATCAATTTCATAATACGGCAGAATAAACTCCTTATAATGATGAACAATTGAACTTGCTGTAAACATCGTGACAGTCGTTACTATATTTTCTTTACTATGCTTTTCATACCGCTTCAATAACTGACTTACAAACTCTTCACCAAACTGTTCTCTACCAGTTGATTTCGGTGGATTCATTTTCAAAAATGGATGATTCATACAATATGTCAAAATTTCATCTACAACTTCACCCAGTTCTGCAATTTCACCATTTTGATCATATGGCAACTGAAATAACCTTTGACATACTTCATCAATTATCATATTACCCGGACCAGTATCAAAAGCTATAACGTTCTGATCACTTTTTTGACTTGGTATTACTGTAACATTACCAATCCCACCAATATTTTGTAGTAGTCTATTTTTACTTGGATCACGATACAAAATAACTTCTGAATATGGTACAAGTGGTGCACCTTGTCCTCCTGCTGCCATGTCCATCGTTCGGAAATTTGAGATAACCGTCGTGTTCGTGTCATATGCTATTACTGCAGGCTCCCCAATTTGTAATGTGGAAGCTATCATATTCCCTTCTGGCTTTGGCTGATGGTAAATCGTTTGTCCGTGAGAACCTATCAAATCTAATTGTTCCAAAGAAAAATTGGCCTCTTTACAAACTTCTTTTACAGCGTTGGCGAAACATAAACCTAACTTAAAATTTAAACTACATATGAGTTGGGCATTTGAATTTTCTATTGATAATGCTTGTTGTATTTCACTTTTTATATCATTACGAAATGGAACTGTAGTAAAATGGATGAGTTTAACCTTAGAATCTACACCACTCCCTTCTATACGAACGAGCGCTACATCTATTCCATCTAATGACGTACCGGACATTACACCTGCAATATACATAACATGCGTGACCTCCTATTTATTAAAAAACAATCATGTAAGTTACAAACGTACAACCGATCGAAAAGAATATAAATCTAAAAAACAACTGAGCTTTCGATGCAAACGATCCATCAATGAAAGAAACAACTACTGTAAGCAAAATGCTTGCCGCAATGCTTGTAACGAGCCATATACTATGCATTTGTGATAGATGTAGCATTCTTAATAAAGGCACAAAAAGTAAATTCGCACATATCACTCCAAATAATAATAAAAATACACCTTTATAACTAAATTTTATATTCATTCCATTTCATCCTCTCTGGACTTCATGTGAAAGAAGTGATAGGCAAAATACCTATCACTCATAAATTAAAGCATAAAGATTATGGATTAACAGATTCGCCTTCACCATTCTTCTCAATTTCAAGCATATTTTTGTCGTACATTTTAAAGAATGGTAAATATATAAGGAACGATATTGCTATATTTATAAAAACTAATACTATTGCACGCCAATCTCCGCCTGTAGCTAAATACGCACCAATTGGAGCTGGTAATGTCCACGGTGGCATAATATGTGTTGGTGTTACAAATCCCATCGCTGTTGCTGAATATGCAACAGTTGCTGTTACAAGTGGTGTAATGATAAATGGGATAATTAAAATTGGATTTAGTACAATCGGTAATCCGAATATGACTGGTTCATTAATATTAAAAATACCCGGAACAATACAAGTTCTTGATAATGCTTTCGAATATTTTGATCGACCAAATACAATCATAGCTAATACAAGCCCTAACGTCGCACCAGAACCGCCAATCCATATAAACCATTGATATAACGGCTCTGGTGAAATAAATGGCAACTGATCTGCTCCACTAGCAACTGCTTCACCATTTTTCCCTAGGTATACTTCCCATAATGGCCGAGCAACAGTTCCAACAACCGACACACCATGGATTCCGAATGACCAAAAAAACGTAATTAAAAACACTGGAATCATTACACCGAAGTAACTATCCCCAGCTTTTACTAATGGTGCTGCTAATTTATCAACAACATGGTGTAAATCAATGCTAAAAACGACAGTTACTAGACTCATTATAATAATAACGAATGCAGCAGGTATAAGTGCTTTAAATGATCGCGACACAGATGGCGGTACTTGTTCTGGCATTTTAATCATTACATTTTTCTTCTTACAAAATCTTAAAATCTCTACGGATAAAATAGAAACAATCATCGTCACGAATAACCCATGACCTCCGAGATTTGTCATTGGAAGCATAAATCCTTTTTTATCAATTAATTCGGGGGTTAATGTTAATAGCAGTGAACATACTGCAAGCTGTGCTCCCGATAAAGCATCTAACTTATAACTCTTCGCTAGATTATATCCTATTCCAAATGCTATATATAAAGACATAATAAACATAGTTAACCGATATGGTATTAATATACTTGTTTGATTTTTCAATGCCCAAACTGATATGAAACTATCTTTCGGTAATGGTGGAAATGCTACGATTAAAAAGAAACTTCCTACAATGATAAATGGTAATGCTGAAATAACTCCATCACGGATTGCTTGTAAATGTCTCTGTTCAGAAAGCCTTGCCATCGGTCCAGATAAGTTTTTATCAAGAAACGTGACAAACTTATTCATAACACTTCCCCCTAACGAATTAAATCATTTACAGTTTTTAATAAAGTTGGTCCACCAAGCGGCGTATATGCTTGCGGTGGTATGATACCGCATGGAATAGATTCCTCTTCTGCAAATTTTTTTACAGAGTCAAATCGATGTCTTACTTGTGGTGCAACCATTACAACATCCCAACCATTCTTTACTTCTTCTTCCACCTCACTTGTTCCAATCGCATGCACTTCCATGTTCATACCCTTTTTCTCCGCCTCTTTTTTTAAAGCGTTTACAACAATTGCGCTGGACATTCCTCCAGAACAAACGAACAAAACCTTCATTTATGAATCCTCCTATACTTATAATTTACTACCCTTCAAATGAAAGGAAGTTTCACTTTACTAACAAGCATATGAAGTAGTAAATGAATTTAGTTATAATGAAAGTAAATTTCATCAAAAATATTTTTCCTATTAAATTAATGTTTCAATATGCAATTTTCTCTATTGCAAGGCCAACCTCACCTCGAATATTATTTTAGATAATCATATGATAGGGAGGCGTATACATGATCGTTAAACGTTTATTTATGATATGTTGTATCGTTATCTTGTTTATCCCTTTCTCTTTCATTTCTCCTCACTCTACTTACGCTGAAGTAACTACTACGTACAAAAAACACGAATTACGTGCTGTATGGATCGCATCTGTTCTTAATATTGATTGGCCATCAAAAACTGGCTTACCAATTGAAAATCAAAAACAAGAATTCATTAAATTATTAGACGATGTAAAAAACACTGGTATGAATGCAGTCGTTGTGCAAATAAAACCAACCGCTGATGCCTTTTACCCTTCAAATTACGGTCCTTGGTCTGAATACATTACGGGTACACAAGGAAAAGATCCCGGATACGACCCACTAGCATTTATGATTGAAGAAGCACATAAAAGAAATATAGAATTCCACGCATGGATTAATCCATACCGAATAACGATGAATCACACTGATATAAATCGATTATCAAATAATCACCCTGCAAGACAGCACCGGGATTGGGTTGTATCTTATGGCGGAAAATTATATTACAACCCTGGTATTCCAGAAGTGAAAAAGTTTATAACTGAGGGTGCTTTAGAAATCGTACAAAATTATGATGTTGATGCATTACATATGGATGATTATTTTTATCCATATAAAGTGGCTGGTGAACAATTCCCCGATCAAAAAACGTACGAATTATATAATAACGGTAGATTTACAAATATAGAAGATTGGCGACGTGACAATGTAAATGAACTTGTAAGGGATTTAAATACTTCTATAAAACAAGAAAAATCATACGTAAAGTTTGGCATTAGCCCATTTGGCGTATGGCGAAATATAGCTGATGATCCGACTGGCTCTAACACAACTGCTGGCCAAAGAAACTATGATGACCTTTATGCTGATACACGTGAGTGGATACAAAAAGGTTACATTGACTACATCACACCGCAAATATATTGGAATATAGGTTTCACTCCCGCTGCGTATGACATATTAGTAGATTGGTGGGTAAAAGAAACAAATAATAAACCGATTCACCTATACATCGGTCAGGCAGCCTATAAAATTAATAATAACTCTGTCCCCGCCTGGTTTGATCCGGAAGAATATCCAAGACAGATTGCATTAAACCGATTATTCCCTGAAATAAAAGGTAGTATGCATTTTAGCTTAAAAGATATTAATAACAACCCATTAAGAGTGAAAGATAGACTCTCAAAAGAAATATATAAACATCCTGCATTAATCCCACCTATGCCTTGGCTTGATCATGAATCACCAAAGCAACCCACTTTAAAAGGTGCCATTCCAAGAGATGAAGGTATTGCTATAGGTATCATTGATAATAGAGAGAATGATTCTGCTTATTACGCCATTTACCGCACGAATGGGAAAAATGAACTGGATATACAAAATCCGAAAAATTTACTTACTACTGTAAGAAAGACAAAGCCCGGAGAAATTTATGTAGATAAAACGGCTATTTCTGGAGAAACATATACGTATGTAGTAACTGCGGTTGATCGATTGCATAATGAAAGTGTTGCATCTAGTCATACTACCGTTAAAGCAAAATAACAGATAATAAAAAAACGCCTTAAAGCTAAGTATTATAGCTTTAAGGCGCCTTTTTTATTTATTCTTAAACTTCTCAGTCGCTGCTCTCATCTTCACATTCAAATCGTGATCAATCGAGTCACGAATATCTCGCTCAACTACTTCCATTTCTTTTTGGAAATTTTGCAAGTAGATTTTTAATTCTTCTTCTTTTTCTGGTCGTTGTGAAGGTGGTAATTGCACCACTAAAGATAGCATCGCTGTTAAATCTTTCATTAAGAACGTTTCGAGTTTATGTTGTTGTTCAAACATACGCTGCTCCTGATAATACGGTAAGGCATTTAATACTGAAATTGTAATTTCATCAACCGTTCGTTGTAATGAAGGATTTATTGAACGTTTATACGCTTGAATTGTATTTAATGCATCTGGATATCGATCATAAAAATACAATTTATAAAACGATAAGTCTGTCGGTTTTACTGTTTGCTGCGTTTCTTGTCTTAAAAAATCTTTTACTTTCATCGCCGCTACATCAATATCTTCATTTGTAAGTTTTTTCGTTGTTTTTGCCATTACATGTACTTTTTTCTGTTTTTCTTTCGGTAACATTGAGAATACTTGCTCTCTCGTACGTTGACCCGATGCACAGAAAAGCGTATTTAATATATGTTGTTCTTTCTTTCCTTCCGTACGAATCCAGCGATAAAAGAGTGGATGTTGTGTAAATTCTTGTAGAAACGGTAATGATTTATTCGATAACTTATCTAAAGAATCGTGCGCTCTTTTATATGGCTTCGTCCATGAAAAATACAGTTTACGTCCGAAATATACAACTAAAACAACAACAGTAAAAGCGATTAAAAGTAATGTACCCAATAGTACTAATACGGTTTGAATGAAACTCATTTTTTCACCTCCTCTAAAAGTCTGTTATTTCCTTGGACGCTGAATGAGTTTTTGTTTCATCTCATCATTAAATGTGTCTAGTTCAATAACAAACTTCTTACTTGACTCGATAATACGTTCTGATGATTTCTCAGAAGCTTCAATCGCAGCAAATACATTTTGGAATGATTCGCGTAATTTATCCATGCTAATTGCAGGATTTTCAAGAAGTTTTGTTGTTTCTTCTGTATTTTGTTTTAACGCTTGTGAGTTACTTAATACCATGGATTCAATTGCTTCATTTGTCGCATTCACTGCATCAATTGTTTTACGTTGATTCGTTAATGCTAGCTGAATCGCAGCGGAAACCGTTACAACGTTTTGCGTCATCGTAATAGCATTACGAATGGCCTCTGTTAACTTTTCATTATTTTTCTTAATAATGTCTACTGATGCGATAGATTGTAGTAACACACTTTTCGCTTGCTGCATATTACGTGTACGCACTAGAATCTTTTCTAATGCATCGTTAATTAATGGAATGTCTCTTTGACGTTCTGGGTTTTGTTTCTCGGCTTCGAGCATGCCAGCCAGTTTTTTCCCTAAGTATACTTGCTTATCAAGCGCATGAATTTTATCATGTGACTGCTCCTTAAGCATTTCAAGACCAACTGTATCTTCTTGTAAGTTGTCACGACCAATTAGAAGCGATCTTATAATCTCCTCAATTTGCTTATCTATAGATTGATATTTATGCACGTATGTTTCAAGTGGATTTTTCTTGAATACTTTAAACATAATTTTCTTCATACCACTTGCTTTTAATGAATTCGGATCAAGCTCTGATACTACTTTGCGTAATTCTAACAATGTATTTGGAATTTCTTCATTCTTACCATTCATCATCGCTGTGACAGGACGTTTTAATGCTGATAACGTTTGTCCTGCTGCTTGTTGTTCTTTATCCCCTAAATCTCCTAGCTGAGACAATACTTTCGATAAATCTGTATTTTGCTCGCTATTCAACTTTTGTACATAAAGATCAGCTTCTTTATTTAATTCATCAAGTTCTTCATCTTTTATTACTGTATCAACTACTACTTCTACATTATTATCTTTCACAATTGATACGGGTTCTTTTTTCTCGAGTTCAGTCAACAAAATCGCTCCTTTATTTATATGTGCGAATTTATGTGCACTATATTTCATCTAATATATTGTATTTCATTTCCAAACAGCCTATATGAAATCAATTTTCAAGAAATACCTGCTTATGCAGTCATTCCCTGTTTCTTACTATAAGTATACCTGTAAACAACATAATTTTCCTCAGACTTAAGACCTAGAGACCGACATGCTAAAGGCCGATTCTTCGTATGTTACGTATATAAATTACGTCCTTACCATCCTTCTGTACACGATCTTTTGACATATACCCTTTTTCAATGTGATAATTATATTACGCTCAATCCTCTTTCTTCTTACGCGCTACAAATGCACCATTTTGAAATGCCAATAATACTGTTTCAAACATTTCATCTTCTTCAATCATTTTTATAAACTCAGCTAATTCACTCGCATGAGAAGTAGCATTATCGACAACAAGAAGACCTTTTGGTTGTAAAATACGTTTTATATGCTCCACCCACCACATATATTGCGTACGCTCTGAATCTAGGAAAATAAAATCAAATGAATGATCTAATTGCGAATCTAAAAATGCCCCAGCTTCTTGATTATGAACATCAATTCTTTGTAACAGGTTTGCCTTTTCAAAATTGACAAGTGCCTCTCCAACTCGTTCTGAAGAAAGCTCTACAGTTGTTACATTTCCATTAGTTTCTTCTACCGCATTTGCTATCCACAATGTAGAATAACCATTAGAAGTTCCAATTTCTAAAATGTTTTTTGCATTGCACCCTTTTACTAAAATTGATAAAAATTGCCCCATCTCACGAGAAACATTCCGTAATTTTTCTTCCCGTGTTTTTTTATTCCGATCATGCTCTTCTCCATATTGTTCAAGTTGAAATAATAATGAATCTAACGTATCCATTCTTTTCATCGCCTTTCCAAGCAATATGATGAAAAAGCTCTTGCTGCCCGTCTACTTTTTATTATATGCGAAACGAAAGCCTTTTTCCCGTTATATGACAAAGATTTATAATTTTTTATAGCATATTGTTTCGTTTTTTGGTAAAGTTAATTTCTACGTGCAATTATTCCATTCATACTATTTTTAATTCAATTGCAGTTGTTAAATCATATAAACCCCATTTAAATGAATCGGTATTTCAAATTCAATTAAGCGCCCTTTCCGGACGCATTTTCTTTTGTTTATATATTTCTAGAAGAAAGGATGCTTACAATGAACGTGATTAGCTTAGATGCTGCTCGAAAGCGAAAACAGCATAAAAAATTAATGATTACTATACCGATTATTTCACGTATTTATGAAGAAGACGGGGAAATTAAATTTGAGGTAGCCGGCGAAAAAGACGTACCTCTTGAAATGTTAGAGAAATAATAAAAAAGACGCACTTCTAAAGAAATGCGTCTTTTTTATACTATTACATTTAAGTGCATAAGTTTTTCCGGATTAACCATCATATAAATGTTTGAAATTTTTTCATTCTCAAATGTAAATGAAAGCACATAAGTCACCTTATTTTTCACTTTAACAATAACACCTGGGGCACCATTTACTATCTTATAATCAACATCGTACTCTACCGGGAACTTCTTCCCTATTCCAAAGAATAAACGTATAATTCGATCCGCAGAGTAAATTGGATGAATCGCAGTTGTAACTTTACCACCACCATCTGCTTTCAATATCGCATCTGTTTTTAATACTTCTAACATACCTTGCGCATCCCCGCACTGTAATGATGATACAAATTTTTCAACATAAGCAGCCATTTTCTTCGTACTTAATGTTGATTGTTTCGGCTTATCTAATATACTATTTCTTGCGCGTTGAAAGATCTTCCTACAGTTCACACTACTCTTATCAACAATCGAAGCTATTTCTTCGTATTCATAACTGAAAACCTCTCTTAATATAAAAACAATCCTTTCTACCTCAGACAGTTGTTGTAAAAGCAATAAATATGCTGTGGAAAGGGATTCTTTCATAACAAATGACTCTGATGGCTCATCGCTTTCTTCTACAAGTGGCTCTGGTAACCACATCCCTACGTACACGTTACGTTTATGCGCTGCCGAACGTAATTTATCAATTGAACGATTTGTCGCCATCTTACACAAATATGCTTTCATATTTTCTATAGACTGAAGATCTTCTATATTATTTAGCGAGATAAATACATCCTGAACGATATCCTCAGCATCCATAACACTCCCAAGGATTCTATATGCTAACGAAAATAATAATGGTTGATACGCTTCATATAATTGCTCCGTTTCCATGATGAACTCCCTCACTTTCTAATTGCTTTAAAATGTGTAATGCTGCACGTTTTCCACTTGCTACTGCAGCATCAGCTAATATTTCATCATGCCCAGTCCAATCACCTGCCACGTAAACACCTGGCATTTCAGGGATATTAGGAGCTGGGTTTTCAACTCGGTTTATATGAGGAAAATCATATACTACCGTTATTTTCGGTAAATATTGCTGTGCAACAACTTCTCTTTTCCAATTTGGATGTAGCAAATCCATTGTACTTTCTAACTGTTCTTTATCTTCATGAGTATGTTTCATCTCTAGTACAGGATTATGGTACTTAATTAAACTCACTGCAATTGATCCATCATCACTTAATTTAGCTGCTCTTGATTGATTCGTGAAAAATATAGGCTGATCTAACCCTAATGCAAATTGATGTGTCGGATTAGGTAATCGTTTTAAACCAATATCTAATGCAGCAACAGTAACCGGTACCGATTGTTCACTCCATCTATGCAAACTTGTTCCTTCCACACCTTTAATTATGTTACAAGCTTCTTTCGGTGGAGTCGTCACAATGACTGTACCCACTTCAAATACCTCATCATCAAAACAATATATTCTTTGTTTATCTTCGTAATGCTCTATTTCCAAAACATGCTTTTTATCCAAAAATTGCACCCCGGCATGATTCGCAATGTCTCTTAATTTTGTTATTATCGTCTCCCAGCCACCATCTACATAAAATACCCCATCTTTTATCGAAAGCTGTATTTGCTTTAGTACAGATGATGCTAATTGTATTGTAGGAGCAAACGTATATGTTGTTGTTCGGCATAGCGCATAAAATATATTGCGAACCATTGGATCTTTTATTTCATTTTCTGCCCATGTAGTTAGGCTCACTTTTTGAACTTTTCTTACATCTAAATTCCCTAAACGAATCATAAGACGTGAGAATTGTACTTTTGCAGACCACGAAAGTAGTGGTGTTGATAAAATTGAGCGGAAATCTGTTGGGATGGTGAATATATCCCCTTTCCATATTCCATGTGCTTTTGTAGATGGAATTCCACCCGGTAGATTCATACCGAGCTCATTAAAAGTTAAAAATGCGGCTCCTCCTCTATATAAGGCGTGTGCACCAAGATTCATACAGATCCCATTTTTATTAATAGTCATCCCTCGACCACCAAAGCGACTGGACTTTTCTAATACAATCACTTTTCTTCCAGCTTTCGCTAAATATATAGATGCTGTTAATCCAGCAAGGCCACCACCAACAATTGCTACATCAAATTTCTTCATAATAAAATCCCTCCTTATCGTTCTACATACAAGACGAACGATTAAGGAGGGATGTGACATGAAAGTATATTTTTACTCATCTATTTTATTTCATTATTTTTTTATTCGGTCATATTGCATACGAAATAACTCAATTGCAAATGGTATATCCTCTTCACTCTTTATATAATAACTTATCCATCCTGATTCAGGTAATACGTGATGTGGTTTGACCAATCTTTGTTTTACTAATTCATCCCGCTTTAACTTTGGAAATGGTAAATCAACTAACTTATCTCCATGCAGATGACCAAGTTCTTTCTTGCCATAATTTATTTCAATGCCGCCAAATCGATGCGGTTTTTCAGAGACACCTGCCCAGCCAAGTACTTCATTTCTAATCATTTCACTAAATGACATGAACCTTCACCCCTTATTAATGATTGATGTAATATTAAATTAACACGTTCTTTACTTTTTTCCATCAATCCAAAGTATGAATGGATATACGAATATAGTTTCATCTCAATACCTTTATTTTTTACATAATTAAAATAATTTCAAAGGGGATTTATTCTATTATATAGAATTACTATTAAAAATAATTTTAAGGGACGGATTTATATGAGCGAGGTATTATTACAAAAGGCAAATTATCTACAATCTCATGAATTAAAACGCTTGAAAAAAGCTATATATTTTGCAGAGCAAGCACATGATGGACAATACCGTCAAACTGGAGAACCATATATTATTCATCCTTTCGCAATTACAGAAATACTGCTAAATTATAAAGCTGACATTACAACATTGATTGCTGCTTTATTACACGATGTTGTAGAAGATACCGAATATTCTCTAGAAGAAATCGAATCACATTTTGGTGCGACTATTCGATATATTGTAAATGGATTAACAAAAGGGAAAAAACAACAAGATCAAAACAAAGTATTATACGAAGCAATTAATTTTAAAAAATTACTATTATCCTCTCAACATGATATACGTGTTGGCATTATTAAAGTTATAGATCGCCTTCATAATATAAAAACTTTGAATGTTAAAAAAACCGCGAAACAAGTAGCATATGCGAATGAAACATTAACACTTTTTGCGCCACTTGCAAAGCGACTTGGATTATATACAATCCAGTATGAATTAGAAAATCTTGCTTTTCAATATTTACATAAAGAAAGATATAGCAAGGTACTTAAATTCTTAACGGGATATGTTCCACATCTTCAAAAAAATATAACCGATTTAAGCAAAGGAATTCATTCTTTCTGTGATACTAACCTTTCATTTGAAATAAGCTATGAGTTCCCTCCAATTTATACTGCTTACTCACAATTACAAGAAATACAAAACGTATCAGAGGTTTCACAAATTTGTATTACAACTACAAGTGTACTAGATTGCTATAAAATCCTTGGAATGATACATCAATTATACAATCCAACTATAAACTATTTCGAAGACAATATAGCACTTGAAAATAGCTATTTTAATAATAATTTAAAAACTAAAGTCAATATGAATAATACTGAACAAACAATTATCATTCAAACACAATTAGCAAAAACATTAAAAGATAACGGCATTTTTTCTTTATTAAATAATAGAACTGCAAATGTCCAATCCATATCTTATAAAATAATGAATGATACAATTGTGCATAACAATTTATTAACTACAGATCCAATTGCGTTCCACAATCTAGTATCGTACGAACTATTTGAAAATACCATAACGGCTTATACTTCAGATTTACAGCCTATTTATTTACCAGATGGTGCTACAATTATTGATTTTACTTTCTCTGCATTTCCAAAAATTGCACATAAAATGAAAAATGCAAAAGTAAACGGTATACCTGTTCCACTTAAAACAAAGGTATCTCATTTTGACATCATAGAAATCCATTTTGGTTTAAAACAAAACTTGGCATTAGAGTGGCTAAATTACGCCAATACCGCTAAAGCACAATTAATTATTCAGCAAAAACTATCTTGAATAACAGACCAATACCTCTATGAAAAAGGATTGGTCTGTTATTCAAAATACGAAATACACCCCATATTCTTTATGGCATAGGCAAATTTATTATGATACCAACAAACGCACATAACAAACACTAGACACATATCCTAATTTTATAACCTTACTTACTAATAGAAAGGCAGGTAATACAATTGACTTCTAATATCGACTACACCTCCCCCTCAACTAATTTCACTTATGATTTAAATAAAAGTAATTTTTTTCAGAAAGATGCCCAGAATTATATAAATGTACTTGGCATGAAACAATTAAACACTTTAGAAAACACTTCTTTATTAGATATTTATTTAAGTTCAGGTAATGTTGTAGAACCGCATATTCATCAAAATGCAGCTGAACTTGTTTACTGTATTTCAGGATCTGCGGTTGTTTCTTTACTTAACCCTTTTACAAATCAAATATTAAACTTACCAATAAAACCGGGGCAAGTTGCAAATATTCCACAAGCGTGGTGGCATTATGAAATTGCTACAGCAGATAATACTCATTTATTAGCTATTTTCGATGCCCCAACACCGGAAGTTATTTTTGGTTCTGATATTTTAAGGTTAACCCCTCCTAATATGATGGCTCATACTTACTGTCTCGATGAACAACAATGGAAGCAAGCGGTGTCCCCTATTCAATCCACTACAGTAATTGGTCCCCCAGCAAACTGTAATCAAAATCGCGGAACGATAAACCCTCCAAATCAGCCTCCTAATCCACAACAAAATTTATATTACCAAGATTCGTATTATTTTCCTCTTTACTGGGGATATTAATTTATAATATAAAAAAAATGATTTATCTCCTCGGAAAATACGCAGGAGATTTTTTATTGTATCCCCCATTCCTATTTACTTTCGTAACAATTAATAGAGTACATGCATATAATATTTATATATTTAATTGGAGGTGATAGTACTATGAGTAATTATAACTATCGAAAAAACTACTCTCATAATAAAAATAGTAGTTCATCCGCATCCTCTCAATCCTCAAATTCTCAATCTTCCAATTCCCAATCACAAAGAGACTTAGCCCAGCAAGGCTATGTAAAGAAAAAAGGATGTAACTGTAATAAAAACAAATAGTTTATTATTAATTTGAACAATAACATTGCAACGCTCACGATAAATAATTTACTTCCCTTTTATTTAAAAGATGAATTCTATTTTTAATAGAATTCATCTTTTTTATTTATAGATAATTTTTCAAAAAATATAACTTATTTCATAAACAATAGATTGCAAATCATAAATTTTGATTTTTCTTTTATACCAACTTAACAAAGACTAATTTCTCAATTGATTTATCACCTATCTTCCCATAAAGTGAAACTTTAATCAGTGGGGGTTTCCTTCATCTCCCACTGATTATTAGCCCTCACCAATCGGGCTTTTATGGGCAGCCCGACCCCCACCTAACTTCTTTGCCTTCGCTGAATTTTGAGGTGAGGGTCTTACTGCTCATTAATGCGAGATAAAATATAGCCCTTCCTAATTATATTAGGAAGGGCTATATACAAATGCCAGTTCAAATTTCAAACAGACATTATAGCAAACTAGACGATATTAATACCTGCACTTACAAATCCAGCTACTGCAGCTATTGGACTTGCTGCTGTTAATGAAACGTAAAGTAGTATTTTATCTCCTGCAGCTACTGGGATAGCTTCAGGTACGATACCTGATGCTGTAGAACCAATTGCTATCGCAGCAAATGCTGGTGTTAATAATAGAGGCGCACCCTGTACTGTAAACGTATTACTTGCTGCAGGTGCAGTTAATATTTGTATCTGCACTTGAACAGGTGATAATGGAGCTAATGCAGCTGTTGCACTAAAGAAACCTGCTAATGAAGTAATAACTCCTGCGCGTGGTGCTACAAATGCATAATCACCAACACCTAATGCTAATGTGATACTAGTTCCACCTGTTAAAGCTACGCCAGGCTGACTAAATCCAAATCCAAGGAGTGTTCCTGTATTAGCTATTAATGCGTTAACTAACGCAGATGGTGTTGTACCTGAAGCGAATGGAATAATAGCTCCGCCACCTGTTGCTCCTGTTGCTCCTGTCAAACCTGTTGCTCCTGTTAAACCTGTTGCTCCCGTTGGGCCTGTTGCTCCTGTTGGACCTGTCGCTCCTGTTGGGCCTGTTGCTCCTGTTAAGCCTGTTGCTCCTGTTAAACCTGTTGCTCCCGTTGGGCCTGTTGCTCCTGTTAAACCTGTTGCACCACCAGTACCTGCTGGACCTGTCGCTCCTGTTGGGCCTGTTGGACCTGTTGCTCCTGTTGCTCCTGTTGCTCCTGTTGCTCCTGTTGCTCCGCCACCAGTACCTGCTGGACCTGTCGCTCCTGTTGGGCCTGTTGCTCCTGTTGCCCCTGTTGCTCCTGTTGGGCCGCCTCCTGGAGTAGCACCAATTAATTGAGTTAATAAGTTTAATAAAAGTTGTAAACTTGCAGGGTCAATAATTAATGAGAAGAAGAATGGTGCAAGAGCACTGTAGAATTGTTGTAATAAAGAAAGTAATTGACCTAAATTCGGATTAGGAGATTGTAGTAAGTTAATAATACTTTGAATTAATTGTTTCAAGAAATTTCCTTCTGGAGAAGGTGCTAATTCATTTAGTAAGTTCAATAGCTGAGTAAACAAATTGAGTAAAGCTAATCTGTTTGCATCACTTGGATTTGCAAAAAACGCTGCAATAGCCGAAATTAAAGAGTTTAGTAAAGTAATTAATCTACCTAATTGCTCACTAGTAATTGGAACTGTTTGTGGATTGTTACAACATTCTGGAGTGAACACAATCGGATTATTGCAGTTGTTATGACCAAAACAATTGTTATGTGACATTTATTTCCTCCTGACTTGTCTTATAGTTGAGTGTTTTCCTATTCTAAGAACTATAAAAGATCCGATTGAAAAAAATAATTGAGTTATTTTTTTCATTTAAGATAGGAAACATGAATGATAATTAAACTTGAAAGCTTAATTTAATTATGTTCATGACTCACATATTAATTATATGTTTTTAATAATTGACTGCTTAGATTAAACACCTAAACTTAAGAGTTTATTTTATTTTTCCACGTTTATCTCTTAGGTCCAAAAGCACATATTGATGTGCATATAAAAACTCCCATTATCCAATAGCATACGCTCCATAAGTAACAATGCTACCTTTACTAAAATTGTGCTCCTTCTATTATCATGAAGCCGTTTCTATTATCAAAAACTTTCATACAATATATTGGACAAGTTATCCCATACATTGTTCAAAAAATAATTTAGGGAGTGAAAATTAATTGCCAATTATTCAACCATTTATGGCATCTAGAAGATTCACATCTACACTAGGAGCTGGAACCGGAACTGGTGCAGCTTTCGCAATTGCTGCTACAGCTTGTTTAAACGATGCGGGTACTACTGCAACTGCTTTTCCGACTTTTACGTATTACAACTTATATGTAAACGGCATTCTTCAACCTAGTGTGAACTCCAGTGTTACTACTGGACCTACTGGTGCTATTACAATTCCTGGCGGGGATGCATTAGACGGTGGCATTCCAATTACAATCGAATTTATCGTCACTTAGTTTTAACTATTTTAATGTAGAGCAAAAAGACAGATCCTTCTTATTTAAGAATCTGTCTTTTTTAATTAATAATGATAAATTGTAAAATAATTGAAGAACCTTGTGATGGTGGTTGATTATCTAATAAAGTTAGCTGACCAGTACTAACTTTATATAATGGCTGTGGCTGAAGTATTCCATTAATAAACAAATTAATGTACGAAACCTCATCAGGAGATAATATGTGAGTTGTACCATATTGAGCTAGCCCGTCTGAATCTGTATATATAAGTTTTTCTCCATCTGAAAAAGTGTAAAATAATAAATTAGTTGTTGTTATGGGGCCAATAACTCCAGTTGGACCTGTTACTCCCGTTGCTCCCGTTACTCCTGTTACTCCTGTTGCTCCCGTTACCCCCGTCGCTCCCGTTGTTCCCGTCACTCCTGTTGCTCCTGTTACTCCTGTCACTCCTGTTGCTCCCGTTACTCCCGTTACCCCCGTCGCTCCCGTTACTCCCGTTGTTCCCGTCACTCCTGTTGCTCCTGTTACTCCTGTTGCTCCTGTTACTCCTGTCACTCCTGTTGCTCCTGTTACTCCTGTTGCTCCTGTCACTCCTGTTGCTCCCGTCACTCCTGTTGCTCCCGTTGCTCCCGTTGCTCCTGTTGCTCCTGTCACTCCTGTTGCTCCTGTTGACCCTGTTACTCCTGTTACTCCCGTCACTCCTGTTGATCCCGTTGCTCCCGTTGCTCCTGTTACTCCTGTTGCTCCCGTTACTCCTGTTGATCCCGTTGTTCCTGTTGCTCCCGTTGCTCCCG
>NZ_MACG01000050.1 GCF_001884035.1 Bacillus tropicus | reverse complement strand
TTGCTCCTGTTGCTCCCGTTGTTCCTGTTGCTCCCGTTGTTCCTGTTGCTCCCGTTGCTCCTGTTGCTCCTGTTGCTCCTGTTGCTCCTGTTGCTCCCGTTGTTCCTGTTGCTCCCGTTGTTCCTGTTGCTCCCGTTGTTCCTGTTGCTCCCGTTGGAATATAAATTGGCGGAAGAACCGGAAAAGTAGGTCCAATATTTTCTGGTCTTACCATACCTTTATTCAAAGATAATTTTTCATTGCTATTCAATTTACTACCTCATTTCACATTTTGTTTACTAATTAACAAAATAAAACCTCTATCATTTTAGAAAAATTCCATAACTACTTTTTCATACTCAAATGATTTTACATAAAGTAAACTCTTTACCGTTACTACATGATAGTTCCATGCCAAAATACTTAATCGCTACTATTAAACTCTTCGACTCCACTTTCCGGATCTATTTTTCCCCCCGCATTATCAACTTCAAATTATAAAAATAATTTAATAATTAATTTAACTGCTGGTAATACAATTTCACTTCAACTATTCGGCGTATTATCCATAGTTAATTTAGTTGAAGGTGGTTCAACAGGTGCCTCTTTAACATTTATACGAATCGATTTAAAAATGATTCGTTCTTTTTATAATAATCATTCTTGAATGCTAAAATAGTAACTACTAGGTCATTCCTTTAGTTTATATTTTAATAACTTCACGTAAGTGATTATGCAATAAGAAACACTTTGCACTATATTCATAGTACAAAGTATCTATACTAAATTTTCCGTATATACATTATCAATTTACACTCCTCACTGCTAATGTTACATTGAATATGAAGATAGTTTCTCAAATGCGAACCATCTCAAAACATATTTGAGAAACATACTCCAATCCTATACGCGAGAGCAACACTATGTTGACACTCAAACGAGTGTCTTTTTTTGGATTATAATAAATAAAAACCATCTCTTATAGATGGTTTTATCATTACGCCTTTCTTTATTTTTAAGGCAGCTGTAAATTTATGAAGTTGAATAATAAATGGTCATACTTAAACGAGTTAGCGTTCTTCCAAAATTACGATAGGAATGCGGTCTATCCGCCTTAAAGCGAATTGCATCCCCACTATTTAATCTATATTGACAATCATTTATTTCAATTGTCAATTCTCCTTCAAACACCGTTATAAATTCTTCGGTCCCTTCTTTATGGCCTTCCGAACTTAATTTTCCTTTTGCTTCAATTTCAACGGAATAAATTTCAAAGTTCCTATCATCTTGGAAAGGAAAAGAAGGATACACTTTATATCTTCCATTGTCTTCTAATAATACTTGAATATCATTTCGTAAAACAACTTTCGTATCCGGTTGCGGATTATTGATTAAAGAAGTAAAAGACACTTTCAAGCCATTCGCAATTTTCCATATCGTTGTTAATGTTGGACTTGACTCTCCTCGTTCAATTTGTCCAATCATCGTTTTACTCACACCTGTTAATTGGGAAACCTTTTCTAAACTTAATTTTTCTTTTTCTCGAATTGTTTTTAAATTTTTCGCCAGAATAAGTTGAATTTCTTCCATAAAAAACACTCCCACATCATATACAATATAACGACCGTTATGTATAATAAAAAGCACACGTTATATTGTTCTTTTCGGTCATTATAACACACGAAATAATTAGGGGGTTTTGAAATGCCTATATTTTCTTTTTTGTTATTTGTTTTTATAAGTAGCTTCACACCCGGACCTAACAATTTTTTAGCTATGACATACGCCAATCAACATGGTGTAAAAAGGAGTATGCAATTTTGCTTCGGAGTAGCTTTTGGTTTTTTCATCCTAACTTCCTTTTGTAGTTTCTTTAATATTGTACTAATTAAAATCCTACCCATAATTGAATTTCCTTTAAAAATCTTTGGTGTAGCATACATGCTATATTTAGCTTTTAAAATACTCACTAGTAAAGCTAGTACAGATCTCGATGAAAAGTATAATAAAAATTTATTTACAGTAGGGATTTTTCTTCAGTTTGTTAACCCTAAAGGGATATTATTCGGACTAACTGTAGTATCCACTTTTATTCTCCCTTATTACAATTCATATTCAAGTTATCTACTTTTTTCATTATTTCTCGGTGTAGTCGGGTTAATGAGTACATTTAGTTGGAGCTTATTGGGTTCCATGTTCCAAAAACTATTATTAAAACATACTAAATCATTTAACATCATTATGGCCGTTTTATTAGTTTTCAGCGCTATTTCAATTGTAATCAATTAAATTCAAATTCTAAATTCTTTTCTTATTAAAAGTATGTTTTACAAATATAGCTGATATGTTCGATGAACATCCTACTTACATGCATTACTTAGTTTTAGGCCGGAATAAAAATTTTAAAAAGAGGATTATTCATTATAAGTAATCCTCTTTTTCAGGCCGATTGTTTCGTAAATATTCTGTTCCACTAAACTCAAATTTTCACTTAACTTCATACCACCAGCCTCTACGGTCAAGGTAATCTGTCATTCCTTTAAGTTGCGCATCTGAAGTTGGTTCAGATATAAAATATGTTAGACCATCAGATTGTAAGATGAAGTTTGCTGTCATTTTTAAGGACGTTAATGCTCCCATTACATCCGGTGTTTCGTACGGTGAAAAAGCTCCTGATTGAATGATATTTTTTTGGGATGGCGGAGTTGTCCCACCAGATTGCCCAGTTAATGCATAAACAATTGAATTTGCAATCTTATCTGGATTCCATTTTGCCATATCTGCTTCATTATCGATAAATCCAAGTTCAATTAATATTGCAGGTGCTTTCGTATTCGCTAACACATAAAGGTCTTTTCGTTCCTTTGCACCGCGATTTGACCAGCCAATATCTTTTGAAAGTTGTGATGCTATCTTTGCTGATAAAGCTTGTTGATCATAGTAAAGTACTTCAACACCATTTGCTTTCGTATCATATGAGTTTAAGTGAAATGAAACTACTAAGTCTACATCATGTGAGTTTGTTTTTGATACAATATTATTTAAATTTTGCGCCTGCGTTGTCCCTACCTCATCAGTATCATCATAAACCGTGTGCCCTAATGCTCTTAATTTAGCAACAACTGCATCCTTAACTTGGCGATCCATAATGTGTTCTTTCCGATTTCCATAATTCGCGCCTTGTACAATACTGTTATGACCTGCATGTAAACTATATCTAGCCATTTTTCAACACCCCCTTTTTTATTAACATATTCAAAGCTCGTCTTATTGTCCGGTCAAATATCCAGTACAACACTTGCAAATAATAAATAGGGCGCTAATCTATTTTTTAAATAAAAAAATCAAAAATAATCCCCTCAATTAACACTTTAAGTTGCGACATCTACTTTTTTATCATTCATTTTAAAATCTTTTTATAATAATACAGAAAAACACGCTATAATATAAGTTATTGCTCTATAGGAGGGGTTTAATGGCTGATAAGTTTAAACTTTTAATTCTCATTGTTACAGCATTTTTTTCTTTCTTTTCCTTAATAAAAGATTTCCGTAACACTTCAAAAAGTTTCTTTTGGGGAAGCTTTGCAATCCTAACAAGCTTTATATTATTATTAACACACGCTTTAGAGTTAACTCCAATACTTCTCTATTCAGCCCAGATGGCTCTTGAGATTATTACAATACCACGTAAATTATTTCTCCCGTCTGGCACTGAAGTTGCTAGTATTTGCTAACAAAGTATTTTCATTTTCTTGTGCATGCCAAAATATATTTTGGCAAATTTAACACACATTTATATCAAACAAGCATATTTTAATGTATAGTGACTATCTAATAATACAAATTTAAAATTTTTATAAGGTCTTTTTATTTTTAATTAAAAATCTACAACATTCTAAAACAGTATGCACATAATATCCTCAATTCCCTTTTTCAACATGAAACTTGTCTCAGAGCGCCTTTAACAGCGCTCTTTATCTTTTAAAAAAGACTATATTAAAAATTAACACCTACAGTCACAATAGCTATTTACTATTTTCAAAATAAGTTGCATTAATAATATAGAAATGAAATACGCATAAGAATTATTACTTTACTATTTCTTTAAACATACTAGTGAGGTGATTTTGATAGATTATCAAAACAAAGATATATTCATTAACTTTCCGCTTTTAGATATTAACCGTATTATTCTCCCACATTCCCCTACTGGACCTACCGGGGCTACCGGACCTACTGGTTCCATTGGCTCTACTGGTTCCACCGGACCTACTGGTTCCACTGGGCCTACTGGTTCCACTGGGCCTACTGGCTCCACCGGACCTACTGGTTCCACTGGCTCTACTGGTTCCACCGGACCTACTGGTTCCACCGGACCTACTGGTTCCA
>NZ_MACG01000049.1 GCF_001884035.1 Bacillus tropicus | reverse complement strand
TGCGGAAGTAGTTCAGTGGTAGAATACAACCTTGCCAAGGTTGGGGTCGCGGGTTCGAATCCCGTCTTCCGCTCCAGTAAAATTTTATATGGCGGCATAGCCAAGTGGTAAGGCAGAGGTCTGCAAAACCTTTATCACCGGTTCAAATCCGGTTGCCGCCTTTTCTTTTGTGCCGATGTGGCGGAATTGGCAGACGCGCACGACTCAAAATCGTGTTCCTTCGGGAGTGTCGGTTCGACCCCGACCATCGGTATCATGAACGGCGTAATAAAAAGACTCTACACTAAATGTGTAGGGTCTTTTTATGTTTTTATCATACTATAAAATAAGCAAAAATGGTGTGTTGGTGAAATGGTTATAAATGATTAAGGTAAACTTATTCATTTAGTACATGCGATACAGTTGGAGCAAACTACAAAACAATAAAGGGATAAATTTTTATCCCTTTATATAATTTCATTATTTTATAGAGAATTTCTCCAACCTGGTGACATGAAGTTAAATCCGACAGCACCAGTAGATATTAGTACGTTATCAACGGTTAAGTTTGTGATTTCTAAAAACCTCTTTTTAACCTCTTCTTTGTTGTACTTGTACATAGTTGAGTGGCACGCCCACATGTGCGTTGAAGTACTCAACCAGTCCCCTAGTTCCTTTAATTCAGGAAACGACTCAAATTGAATTGGTTCATCTAATTTCATGAATCTCACTTGATAGATAGTTGGGTTTAGCTTTTCTCCTATCTCTTTAAGACTATGTACTTTTTTCTCATTTGAATGTGTCATAATAATTCTTCCTCTATACTTTTTTCTAATTTTTTCCTATTTTAATTATACAGCAATAAAAAGGGTATATGGAAAAATTATAAAAATTGGTATCGGCGATGAAAAAAACTCTAACAGAAATGTTAGAGTTTTTTTGCTAAATTATGTTATGTGATTCTAAAATTCGTGATAAATGTAGGAATTCATGTATAATATAACTTGTCGAAAGAACAAAATGATAGTGATTTATATTATGTCTGTAATATGAATCAAAAATGAACTTTTTATATTTCTTTTAAAAATGTGTTGAACACACATGATATTTCATATTAATATTTTTATGTAGATTTAAAACGGGAAAGAGAGTGGAAAGTATGGGTCGTAAATGGAATAATATTAAAGATAAAAAAGCATCAAAAGATGCAAATACTAGCCGTATATACGCAAAATTTGGACGTGAAATATATGTAGCGGCAAAACAAGGCGAGCCAGATCCAGAATCAAACCAAGCGCTTAGAGTTGTATTAGAACGTGCGAAAACATACAATGTTCCAAGAACAATTATCGATCGTGCAGTTGAAAAAGCAAAAGGTGGTTCAGAAGAAAACTATGACGAGCTTCGTTATGAAGGATTCGGACCAAATGGATCAATGGTAATTGTAGATACACTTACAAACAACGTAAACCGTACTGCAGCAGATGTACGAGCTGCATTTAGCAAAAACAGTGGTAACATGGGTGTAAACGGTTCTGTAGCTTACATGTTTGATGCGACAGCTGTTATCGGCCTTGAAGGGAAAACATCAGATGAAGTTCTTGAGATTTTAATGGAAGCAGATGTAGATGCACGTGACATTCTTGAAGAAGAAGATGCTGTTATCGTGTATGCTGAACCTGATCAATTCCATGCAGTACAATCTGCTCTTAAAGATGCCGGTGTTGAAGAATTTACAGTTGCTGAATTAACAATGCTTGCACAAAGTGATGTAACACTTCCTGAAGATGCACAAGCACAATTTGAAAAAATGGTTGATGCATTAGAAGATTTAGAAGATGTGCAACAAGTTTACCACAACGTAGACTTAGGAGAATAATACGATAGAAGCCCCTGTTCGTTTAACGAATAGGGGCTTTTTTTATGAATATAATTAAGGTGAGAAATTAGTAAAGATATTTTGGTGTAGACAGGGAATATGCTTATAGGGATATGTGAAATAATCATTATTGCTAGGAGGTTTAATATGGAACATAAAACACCAAAGCATATCGTTGCTGTAGCAGGTTATTTAACAAATGAAAAAGATGAAGTGTTATTAGCTAAAGTACATTGGCGATTGGATACGTGGGAGTTGCCTGGAGGACAGGTGGAGGAAGGAGAAGCGCTTGATCAAGCTGTTTGTAGGGAAATGCTTGAGGAGACGGGTTTAACTGTGAAGCCGCTTGGAGTTACAGGTGTTTACTATAATGCTTCTATGCATATTTTATCTGTTGTTTTTAAAGTGGCATACGTGAGCGGTGAAATACAAATTCAGCCTGAAGAAATACAAGAGGCAAAATTTGTCGCTTTAAATGAAGAGAATATAGATGAGTATATAACGCGTCCTCATATGAAATCCAGAACGCTTGATGCGATGAGAGTATCACATTTTATTCCGTATGAAACGTGGGAAGTACAGCCGTATAACTTAATAGGAAGATTGTAAAGAAAAGAGTAGCCGATTTGAGATGCAATCAAATCACTACTCTTTTTTGTATACTGTTTAAGAAAAAGGTCAAAATAATAATAGCGTTATTATTGATTCTAAGAACGTTTGTTCTATATAATATATGATATATTATATACATTTAGATTACTAGATACTTAAAAGTATATATATTTGTAGATGATATAATGAAAATAGAGTGCTTTCATATAGAAAGTATAATAGCTTTAAGGGTTAATCTGTTATTGGTTTAGCATAATCTATATTCAATATTTCAGATGAATAGTAGATAAAAAAGGACTGTGATACAATACTTTTTTATCCCGATATTTGCTAGGCAGCCAGATCGGTACGGTCTGATTAAAGTTTCAATTTATACCTTACAATGATGTAAGGTACGTGTAAGAGAAATCGATGGGATATTTTTTTACAACAAGGTATTCTTAAAGTAAGAATTATACGCTGTGTGGAAAAGAGGTGTTTAAGATGAAAGAACGAGTATTATCTAGGGTGAACTATCATCAAAAAGTTGCATTAAATCCAATGACTAAATTTTTTTATAAAGCCATTATTTTATTATTATTGTTAAGTTTTACGTTATTATTCATTGGAAATGTAATGATTGAGAAAAGTGATATTAGTAAATTACAAGTACCGACTAAGTTAGAGGTGCCAGAATCATTAACACATGCATTTATTGCAACAGAAGATAAAAGGTTTTATCATCATAACGGTTTAGATTATATAGCGATTATCAGAGCGTCTGTTGAGAATATAAAAGCTGGTGGTGTTGTGCAAGGTGGTAGTACAATTACACAACAGTTATCCAAAAATGCTTTTTTAACGAATGAACGTACATTTTCTCGTAAGTGGAAAGAAATTTTTTATACGAAAAAAATTGAACGTACATTTACGAAGGATGAAATTTTAAAATTGTATGTAAGTAATATTTATTACGGAGAAGGAGCATGGGGAATTGAAAAAGCAGCAAACCTATACTTCGGTAAAAAGGTAAGCCAATTAACGTTGGCTGAAAGTGCAATGATGGCTGCTGTAGTAAAGGCACCCGCTTATTACTCACCTGCACAAAATTATGATAAGGCCGTAGAGAGACGGAATGTTGTTTTGAGATTAATGGAGAAAGAAGGCTATATCAATCATGATGAGTATGTGCAAGCAGTTAGTGAGAAATTAGTCATTCGTCATGATATAAAGACAGATCAGTCAATGCTAAATAATGCGCGTGCAAAAGCAGTAAGCTAAGGGAAGTTCCTACATAGGAGCTTCTTTTTTTGAATAAATTGTGACAAATTGTGACACAATATCGTCACAATTGTTGTATTTTTGTAATTTATGTGAGCGTGTTCATTGCGTGACAGATATAAGTATTGATATTATGTGTATTGTGTACAATGCTGTATACAGAATATGAATTTAAAGAGGAATGTATATGAAATCATCGAACAAACTCATGGCTCTCGGTATAGTTTTTTCCATTGCAGTATTGATTGTAATCGGAACGATTGCGTATAGCATCATAAATGACAAAAAAGATAAAGGGAATGAGATGTTTGCTTATTCCACACAACAATCTTTAGGGAAAGATGATGCTCCGGTTAAGGTAGTTGAATTTGGAGACTTCAAATGTCCTGCTTGTCGTACTTGGGATGTAACGGTATTGCCACGATTAAAAGAAGAGTATATCGACAAAGGTAAAGTGCAGTTATACTTTATTAATTTCCCATTTATCGGAAAAGACTCTGATTTAGGTGCAGCAGCTGGTGAAGCAATTTATAAACAAGATAAAGATTCATTCTGGATTTTCTATGATGAGATTTATCAAAGTCAAAAGAAAGACACGGAAGAATGGATTACAGAAGAATTACTTCTTAACATTGTGAAGGAGAAGCTTCCAAAAGTTGATGTAGCACAATTTAAGAAGGATTTACACAGTAAAGAAATAAAAGAAAAAGTACGTAAAGATTCAGATCGTGCTCAAAAATTAAAAGTTCAAGGTGCTCCTTCAGTATATGTAAACGGAAATCTTGCAAATCCTGATTTCGATAGTATGAAGAAGGCGATTGATAAAGAATTGAAAAAGTGATGAGTATCTCATCACTTTTTCGACTTTTTTCGATAAAATTCTTGCTTCCGCTTTTTGTACATGCTATACTACTTTACATAAGTTATTCTAATATCTTATATGTATTTCATATTTGCGGGTGTAGTTTAGTGGTAAAACAAGAGCCTTCCAAGCTCTGGTCGAGAGTTCGATTCTCTTCACCCGCTCCAAATTTTATTAAATGTTTTTCTATAAATTGTGATCAACGCAGTGTTTCGTTTCCGAGATAAACGAGGCATTGCGTTTTTTAATGTTTGGAAAACGTAATTGTATGCGAAAATAGAAGTAAAGAATAGTATTCCGAAAGTGAATTGCTAACTAATAGATCGTTACATAAAGGATGGATTCATCTGAGGAGGAAATAACAGTAAATAAGAATCTATAAAAAACTATAAAAATTTACAATTACAGTTTTTATATTTTACAGAATTCAACCTATAATATTTTCAGGTGATGAAAAGGGGGAAAAGGATGAAAACAACACGTGCTTGTAAAATCAATTCTATTACAAAAGAACAAACGGAAGCTTTAATTACTTTGATCCGTACGTTCGAAAGTGCAAAACGATATAGTTTTAATCGTTTAATTGAAGGAGAAAACGAGCAAGAATTGATTAAAAAACTACAACTTAAATATTTGTTAAACAAACGCTTTTGTGAAGATGCAGTTTTGCAAGCACAAACCATCCTTTCCTCCCAAAAAGAACTTCTTCCTGTTTACCTAGAAAACAATCAAAAAAAATTAGAAAAAACATTACAAAAAAAAGATGATTATGAAAGTGGCAGGAAAAACCCAAAAAAAGTTTCATTAGAAATTTGTCTAATTGGATTAAGAAAAAGACAACAAAAATTAGAACAAAAAATTGAAATGTATGAAACACATATTAAAAATGGAACATTACCTCCTATTATTTTTGGTGGACGGAAAAATTTCTATGAAAGAATGAAAGATAAGATATCCAATCAAGAATGGAAAGATTTACGTACAAGGCAATTATATTCTCGCGGAGATAAAAGTAAAAAAGGGAATTTGAACATGCGCATTACAGTTGATGATTGTGGGCAAGGATGATTAGAAATTGCAAATCCATTAGGACGAACAAATGGAAAAACAAAGAGCCCCCGAATCAAAGTTCCGATTATGATTCCATATCGTTTTTATCATCAAATTACAAATGTCGTTATGGGAAAGCAAATCGGTGTAAATTCAAAAGGAAAACCGATTATAGAGCATCAAAAATATAGTGTAGAAATCATTCGTAAACAAAATGAATTTTATGTAAATATTACGTTTGATGAAACAGAAATAGGTCGTGTACTAGATTTCAAGGAAACACCACAATCAGATGTAATTGCAGGAATTGATGTAAATCCGGACCGCATTGCAGTTAGTTTATGTACAAAACAAGGTAATTTTAAAGGTTCAAAAATTTTTTATCTACACAATCTGAATACATTTTCAACAAACAAACGCGCAACGATAATTGGACAAATCGTACAACAAATTAAAACATGGTTATTAGAAAACAATGTAGGTGGAATTGTTTTAGAAGATTTAAAGTTTCAACAATCTCATGATACTGATA
This sequence comes from Bacillus tropicus, assembly GCF_001884035.1. GTDB lineage: Bacteria > Bacillota > Bacilli > Bacillales > Bacillaceae_G > Bacillus_A > Bacillus_A tropicus. The sequence goes on along the minus strand of NZ_MACG01000049.1, from coordinate 201,759 downwards.
AATACAGTAATCGTAATTTCCATCAATTCACGTATAAAAAGATGTTGAACAGTTTAATTCGTATGGCTCTTCGTAACGGATTTTCTGTTAAAACAGTAAACCCCGCTTATACAAGTGTGATCGGAAAATTAAAATATAGTAAAAATTTCGGTATTAGCGTTCATGAAGCAGCCGCATTCACGATCGCAAGACGTGGATTAGAATTGCAAGAACAATTACCACAAGAAATTATATTATTATTAAAAAACCAAATTACAACAAAACTGCGTATTCTTGTTGCTTCCATGGAAGAAAGTAAAAAGAATACGCAAAAAGTATATAAAAAATGGTTACAAACAATTCAAACGTGGAAAGAATATCATAATTGGAAATTGTGGAGCATTCTTCACAAAACTGTTTATATGAACAATCAACAATTCGTATTTAAAATTTAAATGAGAAGGGGGGTACTGGTTTATTTCTTATAACCTCTTGCATACTACTGATTTGGATGAATGGTAGTATGCAAGGACAGATCGTTCCTAACAGGAACCTGCCGTCATTCTTTCACAATAGGTGGATGAAAAGGTCACAACCCTTACGGACAGGAAAAAGGTGAGATTCCTTTTCGGTAGTTGGCATTTGACTTGGTTCGCCAACAATTTATAGATTTTTATAAGAATTTCAAACCAGGCGATTAGGAATGGATTTTGAACAATTAAAGCAAGATGTTATTGCGTATAGTAAAACGATTGGTATAGATAAAATAGGCTTTGCTAGTGCTTCACCATTTGAAGAATTAAAGCAGCGCTTAATCCAGCAGCAACAATTAAATTATCAATCTGGATTTGAAGAGCCTGATATAGAAAAGAGAACGAACCCACAGCTTCTATTACCTGGTGCAAAATCAATTATTGCGATTGCATTAGCGTATCCTTCCAAATTAAAAAATGCACCATTAAGTAAACGCGGAGAACGCCGCGGGATTTTTTGTCGTGCCTCTTGGGGACAAGATTATCATCTCGTTTTACGAGATCGTTTGCAAAAATTAGAAGCATATTTAATCGAAAAACTTCCCGATATAGAAGTTAAGTCAATGGTTGATACGGGTGAATTAAGTGATCGAGCTGTTTCAGAGCGTGCCGGTATTGGATGGAGCGGTAAAAACTGCTCTATTATTACACCAGAATTTGGTTCGTATGTATATTTAGGAGAAATGATTACAAATGTTCCATTCCCACCAGACCAGCCGATAGAAGATCAATGCGGGGGCTGTACAAAATGTATTGATATTTGTCCTACAGGCGCTTTAATACAAGGAGGACAGTTAGATTCGAAGAAATGTATAGCATTTTTAACACAGACGAAAGGATTCCTACCGGAAGAGTATCGCGACAAAATAGGAAATCGTATTTATGGATGTGATACATGTCAGACTGTTTGTCCGAAAAATAAAGGAATGGATTTTCATAATCACCCTGAGATGGAACCAGATCCTGAGTTAGTTAAGCCGTTATTAACACCACTTTTAACAATTAGTAATCGTGATTTTAAAGAGAAATATGGAATTATGTCTGGTTCATGGAGAGGTAAAAAGCCGTTGCAACGAAATGCGATTTTGGCACTTGCACATTTTAAAGAAGTATCAGCAATTCCAGATTTAATAGGTGTTATGAAAGATGATCCAAGACCAGTACTTCGCGGAACAGCAGCGTGGGCACTTGGGAAAATTGGTGGAGATGGTGTGGGCGAAGCTATTGAAAAAGCGATGCAACGTGAGAAAGACGAAGAGGTTCTTCATGAAATGAATCGCGGACTTGAATTGTTAGCGCAGAAAAAAGAGTAGATAATATCTTCCTTTTTCATATTGTAATATGGGAGGGAGACGAAATGGTTGTAAAAATAAATATCGAAAAGCAAGTACAACAATTTTTATCATATATAACAGAGAAGCGAACAAATGTGGATGGTATTGCTAAAGATTTATTACAAATAGCACAGAGAAAGAAACAATTGTTTCAAAAGCGTAGTGCAGATATAGTGAAAGCAACCGCGGACGTTTCTTTTATGAGGCAATTAAATAATAGCAATCATCAAGAAATTGATTATCAAATACATTTTAAATATTTAATTAAGCATAAAGAATTATTTTATATTGAAGAGGAACAATTAAAACGAAGAGTTTGTTTAAATAATAGCCAGGTAGTAGATGATTATGCTATTGAAGTGCCAGAAGCAGTTGGAATGAGTGAGACATTAGAAAGGGAAGTTACAAAAGAGAAGTATGGTTCCTATCAGTATAACCGTTTAGAGGCAGTTAAATATGCAGAACGTTGGTGGGATGATCGAAACCCTGTATATCGTAATTTCCCGGATAATTGTACGAATTTTATTTCTCAGTGTCTTCATACTGGAGAAGTACCAATGAATGGATATCCTAATATTCGTAAAGGATGGTGGCAAAGGGAGAATCAGTGGAGTTGGAGCTGGGCTGTTGCACACTCTTTTTATTGGTATTTGTCAGGTGCTACAACAGGGCTTCGAGCAAAAGCTGTAGAAAGGCCTGAGGACCTTATTCTTGGTGATGTCATCGCTTATGATTTTGAGGATGATGGTAGGTGGAATCATACGACCATTGTAGTAGCAAAAGACGCAGATGGTATGCCACTTGTAAATGCACATTCAGCTAATAGTCGTAGGCGTTATTGGAACTATGAAGATTCTAGTAAATATACACCACAAATGAAATATAAATTCTTTCATATTATTAATGGGTAGAGATTTTTCGCTCAAGTGGTATAATACGTAGTAGACAAAAAACAGAGGTGAATATCGCGTGGGAGTACATGTTGTTTTATATCAACCAGAAATTCCAGCAAATACTGGGAATATTGCTCGTACTTGTGCAGCAACTGGAACAGAATTACATTTGATTAGACCGCTTGGATTTTCAACGGATGATAAAATGTTAAAACGTGCAGGATTAGATTATTGGCAGCACGTGAAAATTACGTATTATGATTCAATTGAAGAATTTTATGAGAAAAATAAAGATGGTGAATTCTTCTATTTAACAAAGTATGGTGAGAAGGCTCATACAGCGTTTGATTATAGTAAACGTGAGAAGGATTACTATTTTGTATTTGGAAGAGAAACAAACGGCTTACCAGCTAATGTAATCGAAGAAAACTTCGATCATTGTTTACGTATTCCAATGACTGATAAAGTGCGCTCATTAAATTTATCTAATACAGCAGCTATTTTAATTTATGAAGCGTTCCGTCAACAAAATTATCCAGGATTAGATTTAGAAATTGTTTATTAAAAGTCGCCATATGGCGACTTTTTTTCTAAAAATAAAAATAAATATGTGATCATACATTTAAAAAAGGGTACATATTCATATAGAATGGGGATATATGAATAAAAATAGATTAGACAGGTTGAGATAAATATGAAGGAACGATATAGTAATCAAAATACCTTTTTAAGTATGATAGATATGGATTTAATAAGAAGAGGATTATTACATGCTATTCAAGATTTAGTATTTATTGTGAAAGTTATTGATGATGAAACGTTTAAATATATTTATGTAAATAAATTAGGTATGGATTATGCGAAGCTAAGTGAAGAATGTTATGGAAAAACTTTTGCAGAAGTATTACCGGAAGATACGGCGGAAATATTGCAAGTGCAATATGCAAAAGTAGCGAGAGAAGCGAAAGCACATATCTTTTGTGATGTAGTTAGTTTACCAAAAGGTGAGCTACATTATGAATCTTCACTTAATCCTGTATTTGACGAAGAAGGAGTATGTCAGTTTATTATTTGTATTACGAGGGATATCACAGCTCAAATAGAGGAGAAGATTGAGATAGAGGAAAAGCAAATGCTGTTTAAGTCATTACTAGAATATAATAATGACTCGATTATATCTATAGATTCTATAGGGAGAATTACATATGCAAATCCAGCAACGTATGAAATATTTGGATACCGATATGAAGAATTAAACAATAAATTTATTTTTGAATTTATTAATAAAGAGTATGAAAAAGATTTTCAAATTATATTTAAGGGATCCATGCAAGGAAAAGCAAAGCAAATTGTTTCAAAGAAATATGTTCATAAAGAAGGGTACGAGCTCTATATTTCTTTGAGAACTATTCCAATTATTGTGAATGGTGAAATTGTTGGGGTATATATTGTTACGAGGGATGTTACAAGGCAAGTATTAAATGAAATGAGAACGGAATATTTAGCTTACTATGACCAGTTAACAGGATTAATGAATAGAATTTCATGTACAAATAAGTTAAATGATTTTTTAAATGAGAAGGTAGATTTTGCGTTTATCTTTATAGATTTAGATGAATTTCATCTTATTAATGATACGTTTGGTCATAAAGAAGGAGATAAAGTATTACAAAAAGTTACAGAATGTTTAAGTAGTCTCCAAATAGACGGTATGCACTTATTTAGAGAACACGATGATCAATTTGTTATGTTAATAGAAAATATAACGAAAGAACGTGTAAAGATAGTTGCAAAAAACATACAAAAAAAGATTAGTGAACATTTTGTAATTGAAGAAGAGGACGTGTATTTAAGTGCGTCAATCGGAATTGTAATGGCTCCAACAGATGGAGAAGATGAAAAAATATTATTCCAAAGAGTTGATGCTGCTTTGGAAAAAGCAAAAGAAAAAGGAAAAGGGCATTATCATTTTTATGGCAATGGATTAGATTGTGAGCGTGAACAAAGATTTATAATAGAAAACCAATTACATCGAGCTATAGAAAAAAATGAATTCTTTTTATATTATCAGCCACAAATTAATATTGAAACAACAAAAATAGCTAGTATGGAGGCTTTAATAAGATGGGAGAATAAAGAATTAGGGTTTGTCTCTCCCAATCAATTTATTCCGCTAGCAGAAAGAACAGGGTTTATTATTAAGCTTGATGAATGGGTAGTAAATGAAGTGTGTCGGCAAATACGCGAATGGTTAAATAAAGGATACGAGGTTGTCCCAATTGCAGTTAATATTTCAGCTAGGCATTTTCGCTCTATTACATTAATAGAGATGATTACACGAGCTTTACATAAGTACAATGTGCCAGCACATCTACTAGCAATAGAAGTTACAGAAGGTGCCCTTATACATAAAGATATATCGAAAAGAGTATTGCTACAATTAAAAGAACAAAATTTAAAGATTCATTTAGATGATTTTGGGACAGGATATTCATCTTTAAGTTATTTAAAAACGTATCCAATTGATACTTTGAAAATAGATCGTTCTTTTATGGAAGGTATACATGTAGATGAACGCGATACGAATATTACGGCTGCAATTATTCATTTAGCTCATACTTTAGAATTGAATGTAATTGCAGAAGGAGTAGAAAAAGCGGAACAAATACAATTTTTGAAGGAAAAGAATGTGAAGTTTGTACAAGGTTATTATTATAGTCGACCTTTATCAAAATATGATATGGAAAAGATGTATTATAAATAATGTATAAAAAAATGATGTGCTAAAAGCACATCATTTTTTGTGTGTACCTGGTTTGTCATTGTAACCGGATGTAAAAATAGCTGTAAGAAATGTGAGTGATACACCTAAAATTAATAATAATTTCATACTAATATCCCTCCTATTTTTCAGTTTACGAATCTTAAATTGAATCGAAATGTATGTAAGGTTCTTGGAAGAAAAGAATTTATTTAAAATGAATAGCGGTGTAAAAACTTTAATACCTATATTATACAGAATTTTCTTTGAACTTTGGAGAGAATTTTATAACACTACTGTATATTTCATTTTGATTTAAAGAATGTTTGAGGACATCCTAGCATACCTTTTATAATAATCCGATTGAACAAGGAGATGGGGGAGGAGCTATAATGGATATTCTAAAAAAAATTGAACAGCATCGAGAAGCAGAAGAACGCTTGCAATGGGAAGGTACGTTTGCGGAGTATTTGGAGCTTGTGAAGGAAAGACCATGGGTGGCTCAAACAGCACACTCTCGCATTTACAATATGATAAAAGATGCTGGAATTGAAGAAGTAGATGGTAGAAGAAAGTATAACTTCTTTAGTAATCAGCTATTTGGGTTAGAGGATGCATTAGAACGTCTTGTAGAGGAGTATTTTCATCCGTCTGCAAAACGATTAGATGTTAGAAAACGTATTTTATTATTAATGGGTCCTGTTAGTGGAGGGAAATCAACATTAGTTACGATGTTGAAACGAGGATTAGAAACATATTCAAGAACAGATCGAGGAGCAATTTTTGCAATTAAAGGATGCCCAATGCATGAGGATCCACTTCATTTAATTCCACACCATTTACGGGAGGATTTCTTTGATGAGTATGGAGTTAGAATTGAAGGAAATTTATCACCACTCAACGTTATGCGTCTAGAACAAGAATATGGTTCAAGAATTGAGGATGTAGTTGTAGAGCGTATTTTCTTCTCGGAAGATCGCCGTACAGGGATTGGTACATTTAGCCCGTCTGATCCTAAATCACAAGATATTGCCGATTTAACAGGTAGTCTGGACTTTTCTACAATCGCAGAATATGGTTCAGAATCAGATCCACGAGCGTATCGCTTTGATGGAGAATTAAATAAGGCAAACCGAGGAATGATGGAATTCCAAGAGATGTTAAAATGTGATGAGAAATTTTTATGGCATTTATTATCTCTTACGCAAGAAGGGAATTTCAAAGCAGGAAGATTTGCGCTTATTTCAGCAGATGAATTAATTGTAGCGCATACGAACGAAACAGAGTATCGTTCTTTCATAGCAAACAAGAAAAATGAAGCATTACACTCAAGAATTATTGTAATGCCAGTTCCATATAATTTACGAGTGAGTGAAGAAGAACATATTTATGAAAAAATGATTCGTGAAAGTGATGTGTCCAATGTTCACATTGCACCACACACACTTCGAGTTGCAGCAATGTTTACGATTTTAACTCGTTTAAAAGATCCGAAGCGTCCAGATATTGATTTAATTAAAAAGATGCGTTTGTATGATGGAGAAACAGTAGAAGGTTATAATGCGATTGACGTAGAGGAGCTGCAACGCGAATATCAAGATGAAGGTATGAAAGGTATTGACCCTCGTTACGTTATTAATCGAATTTCTTCTACAATTATTCGAAAAGAGGTACCATCTATTAATGCATTAGATGTACTTCGCTCTTTAAAAGATGGATTAGATCAGCATCCATCGATCAGTAATGAAGACCGAGAGCGTTATATGAATTTCATCTCATTAGCGAGAAAAGAATATGATGAGATTGCGAAGAAAGAAGTACAAAAAGCATTCGTGTATTCATATGAAGAATCAGCGAAGACACTTATGGATAATTACTTAGATAACGTTGAGGCCTACTGCAATAAGTCAAAATTACGTGATCCGTTAACAGGGGAAGAAATGAGCCCAGATGAAAAATTAATGCGCTCGATTGAGGAGCAAATTGGAATCTCAGAGAATGCTAAAAAAGCATTCCGAGAAGAAATATTAATTCGCATCTCTGCTTATGCACGTAAAGGAAAACGCTTCGATTATAATTCGCACGAACGTCTTCGTGAAGCGATTCAGAAGAAGCTATTTGCTGATTTAAAAGATATAGTGAAAATTACAACATCAACGAAAACACCGGATGAAAATCAGCTTAAGAAAATCAATGATGTTGTTGCACGCTTAATTGATGAGCATGGCTATAATTCTTCTTCAGCAAATGAATTATTACGCTATGTAGGTAGCCTGCTAAACCGATAGTTTGATAACAAAACGCTGTCTCTTGTATTTTGCGGGACAGCGTTTTATTATCCGTTCATATGTGTAAAGTGTCATACCTTGTCCAAATGTAATAAATTAAGATGCAATTTCATGAATTTATTGTCAATTATTTTTACAATATGCATATGATAGAGTAACCAACCATTCATACGAAAAAAGCCAACACAATACAATATGTTGCAAAGTGTAAATGTGTGCAACTATGCATTGTGTTTCTTTCTTATCAACGGCTGAATGTTTCTTTCTAGTATGTGAGTGGCAAAATTTTGTTTAGGATGCTCGGAGTATTATATGAAAAACGTTATATATGTTTATGGGATGATTTTTGATGGGCAGTTACCTTTCATTCTAGCTTGCACAGTATAAAACAAACTTTCTAGCTTGCTGTTCATATAGGAAGACAATTACAGTAAGGAGGGAAAGAAATGGGTGAAGAAAACCAACCAAATTATACGATCTCACAGGAAAACTGGTCCCTCCATCGCAAAGGATATGACGACCAACAACGCCATCAAGAGAAAGTACAAGAGGCAATTAAGAATAATTTACCCGATCTTGTAACAGAAGAAAGCATTGTTATGTCTAATGGTAAGGATGTTGTAAAAATACCGATTCGTTCTTTAGATGAATATAAGATTAGGTACAATTATGATAAAAACAAACACGTTGGGCAAGGAAATGGTGACAGCAAAGTTGGTGATGTCGTTGCGAGAGATGGATCAGGTGGTCAAAAGCAAAAAGGACCAGGAAAAGGGCAAGGAGCAGGGGATGCGGCTGGAGAAGATTATTATGAAGCTGAAGTCTCTATTCTAGAATTAGAGCAAGCATTTTTCAAAGAATTAGAATTACCTAATTTAAAGAGAAAAGAAATGGATGAAAACCGGATTGAACATGTTGAATTTAATGATATTAGAAAAACAGGATTATGGGGCAACATCGATAAGAAAAGAACGATGATATCCGCATATAAACGAAATGCGATGCGTGGTAAAGCATCTTTCCATCCAATTCATCAAGAAGATTTAAAGTTCCGTACTTGGAATGAAGTATTAAAGCCAGATTCAAAAGCTGTTGTATTAGCGATGATGGATACGAGTGGATCGATGGGAATATGGGAGAAATATATGGCACGGAGCTTCTTTTTCTGGATGACGAGATTTCTACGCACAAAGTATGAAACAGTAGATATCGAATTTATTGCCCATCATACGGAGGCAAAAGTAGTTCCAGAGGAAGAGTTTTTCTCAAAAGGAGAAAGTGGCGGAACAATTTGTTCTTCTGTATACAAAAAAGCACTCGAGCTAATCGATAATAAATACTCACCAGACCGCTATAATATTTATCCATTCCATTTTTCAGACGGTGATAATTTAACTTCAGATAACGCTAGATGTGTAAAACTTGTTGAAGAATTAATGAAGAAGTGTAATATGTTTGGGTATGGAGAAGTGAATCAGTACAACCGTCATAGTACACTTATGTCAGCCTATAAAAATATTAAAGATGAGAACTTCAGATATTATATTTTAAAGCAAAAAGCAGATGTATTCCATGCGATGAAAAGCTTTTTTAGAGAAGAATCAGGTGAGAGAATGGCATAACCTCTTTAAAAGGAGGTTATTTTTTTTGTAAACTTTTTATTTTTTTGGTTGACAACGATAATGAAAATCATTATCATTTACTCGAGAAATGATTACATTTTAATTTATATATTTTGGAGGAGATGTCAAGTTGAAAAGAAATAAAAGAAAACATATAAATGCAATGGTTATAGCGGCGGCGTTATCACTTCCGTTTGCTGTTTATTCAACACCTGCTTTAGCGGCAGTGGCAATTGAGGCGAATAAAACTGGACATGTTTTAGAAGATGGTACATATGACGCTGTTATTAAGGCGTATAAAGATAAAACGAATGAAGAGTCTATGGCAGCTGTTTATATAAAAAACCCTACATTAACAATTGAGAATGGAAAGAAAATTGTAACAGCAACGTTAAGTGATAGTGATTTCTTTCAATACTTGAAAACAGAGGATATTCATACTCCAGGTGTGTTTCATGATGTGAAAGTAATATCAGAAGATAAAAAGAAAAATGGGACGAAAGTAATTCAGTTTGAAGTAGGGGAATTAGGAAAAAGGTATAATATGCAAATGCATATTTATATTCCGACAATGTTTTACGATAATAAATACCAAGTGCAGTTTGAAGTGAATGCTTTAAATTTAGAAAATAATGTTCCAAAAGAACAAAAGGAAAATAAAGAGGAAAAAGTGGAACAACAAGATGAAAGTGGAAATGTAATATTAGATAAGCAATTACAAAAATATATTAATAAATATAACTTAGATAGAGATAATGTAGATGCGCCAATCACAAAGAAAGATTTATTACAAATTAAAACATTATCCATTTATTCAGGTAAAGGAATAAGAGAAATAACTGGTTTAGAGTATATGACAAATTTAGAGAAGTTGACGTTACGAGAGTCTAATGTAAAAGACATATCAGCCATCTCGAAATTGAGAGGTTTGAAGTACGTTGATTTAACGTCTAATTCAATTGAAAGTATTCACCCAATTGAGCAGTTAGAGAATATTAATATGCTTTTTTTAAGAGATAATAAAATTTCTGATCTTACACCATTAAGTAAAATGAAAAAAATTAAAACATTAGATTTAATCGGTAATAACATTAAAGATATCCAGCCATTATTTACATTATCAACTATGAAACAATTATACTTAGCAAATAATCAAATCAGTGATCTTACGGGAATTGATCGATTAAATAATGTGAAACTATTATGGATAGGGAACAATAAAATTAATAATGTTGAACCTATTAGTAAAATAAGTAACCTTATTGAACTAGAAATTTCTGATAGTGAAATAAAAGATATATCACCATTATCTCAATTAGGAAATTTACAAGTGCTGAATTTAGAAGAGAATTATATCTCTGATATATCGCCGTTGAGTACCTTAACAAATTTATATAAGATAAATCTTGGAGCAAATGAGATTTCTGACGTAAGGCCTGTTGAAGAATTAGGTAAGCGAATTTCAATTGACATTCAAAGACAAAAAATCTTTTTAAATGAAGCAAGCGTAGATGAAGAAATAAAAATCCCAGTATACAACCTTAAAGGAGAGCCACTTCAAAATATTAATTTACAAAGTGAGGGGGCTACTCTAAATAACGGATTTATAAAATGGAATAGTCCTGGAGAAAAAATATACGAATTTAAACTAGATACTAATTCTACTGAAAGTAAAATAAGATTTAATGGTACGGTTATACAGAATATAGTTGAAAAACAAAAAGAAATTGCAAATGTAATTCTCGATAAAACTTTACAACAACATATTAATAAAGAGAATTTGGGTAGAGAGAATTTAAACGCTCCTATCACCAAAGAAGATTTATTACAGATTAAAAAATTAGAGATACTTAAAGAAAAAGGAAATGAGATAAAAGATATTGCAGGTTTAGAGTATATGACGAACTTAGAAAACCTCACTTTAGAAGGAGTAGGTTTGAAAAATATTGAGTTCATCTCAAACTTGAAACAATTGAATAATGTGAATGTATCTCATAATCAAATTGAAGATATAACACCGTTATCTTCATTGAAAAATTTACAATGGTTAAACCTTACAGATAATCGTATTAAAGATGTGTCGGTTCTTGGATCAATGTTAGATTTACTTAGTTTAAAATTAGCTGAAAATGAGATTCGTGATGTAAGGCCGTTAATACAATTAGGTCAGTGGGGAACAATTGATGTTAGAAGGCAAAAAGTCATTTTGGATGATGCAGAAATAAATAAAGAAGTGATAATTCCTGTATATGATTTAGAAGGAGAGCCAATTGAAAAGATTACACTAAAGAGTGAAGGTGGAACACTTACTGATGAGGGAATTATTTGGAGTACTCTAGGGGAAAAAATATATGAATTTGATTTAGATGCAGATCATTATGAGACTGGCATATTATATAGTGGCATTGTCGTGCAGAATATAGTAGAAAAATTAATACCGAAAGAAGAAGTAAAAGAGCCAACAAAAGAAGTTGAAGAAGAGAAAGAGGAAGTGGACGAGCCAACAAAAGAAGTTGAAGAAGAGAAAGAGGAAGTGGATGAGCCAACAAAAGAAGTTGAAGAAGAGAAAGAGGAAGTGGGCGAGCCAACAAAAGAAGTTGAAGAAGTAAAAGAATCAACAAAAGAAGTTGAAGAGGTAAAAGAGGAAGTAAAAGAACCAACAAAAGAAGTTGAAGAAGTAAAAGAATCAACAAAAGAAGTTGAAGAGGTAAAAGAGGAAGTAAAAGAATCAACAAAAGAAGTTGAAGAGGTAAAAGAGGAAGTAAAAGAATCAACAAAAGAAGTTGAAGAAGCAAAAGAAGAAGTGGACGAGCCAACAACAGGAGTTGAAGGGTCGAAAGCGGAGATAAAAGAAACAGGAAAAGAAATTGAAGGTTCAAAAGACGCAGTAAATCAATCCACAGTAGTCCAAGAACAAAACGTGAATAATCAAGTTGTGAAAGAAAATAAACCAGTTGTTAATAAACAGGAAGAAAGTAAGAAATCATTAGGAGCAACCGGTGGACAAGCGAATACGTCAAAGTTACTTTCAGGCGTGGCATTAGTTCTTTCAGCACTTAGTATGCTTGTATTTAGAAAGAGATTATTTAAGAAGTAAATAACGTTTTATCTTATTATATTGCAAAATAATTATATAAGTTTTTGAGAAGACATTATCATGGCATTTTCATTTTGAAATAGGCTTATGATAATGTTTTTTTAAAGGAGGATATAAATGGAAAAGGTGTAAATGTATTAGAGAAGGAGGAGAGGTTATGTATGTCAGTTCTATTTTGAAAATTGAAGAGGTAGCATCATTTATTGCGAATATGAATAAAGATGCTACTCATCATGTTGGGTATTGTGGAGATGAGAAAGAGGAGTTGTTACAGACAATTATCCATGATTTTTCGGATATAGGGTGGGAACAATCTTTTGTTGCTACTTATGAGAATAATAACTTAATAGGTGTATTAGGATTTGATGTGGATGAAGTAAAGAAATGTGCAGAAATATGGGGACCGTTTATTCTTTCAGCGAATTGGGAAGAAGTTGCGTTACATATGTGGAAGGAACTTATAGAAAAGGTACCTGTTCATATTGAGAAATTTTATGGTTTTTATCATGTGGAAAATAATAATTGTTCCCGCTTAATGAAGGATTTACATGCAAAAGAACAAGAGCTACATAGTATTTTCAGGTTAAGTAATAGTGGCGTGAAACAACATACTATATGTAATGTAGAAGAAGCTTTACCACAAGTATTCGAGCCATTTATCGCTTTACACAATCGTGTTTTTCCTAATACATATTATGAGGGAAATGAAATTATCGAACGTTTAAGTGATACGAATAAATTATTTGTAAGTATGAAGAATGATAAGTTAGAAGGCTACGTATATGTTGAAGTAAATCCGGAGTTTCAAGAAGCAAATATCGAATTTATTGCAACCGCTGAAAATAGTAGAAGAAAAGGTGTCGGAGAGTGTTTATTGCAAGCTGCAATTCAGTATATTTTCTCCTTCCAAGGGATGAGAGAGATAGAACTATGTTTGAATACGAATAATGATCGTGCGATGAAGTTGTACAAGAAAGTGGGTTTTGAGGAGAAGGCATGTTTACAACACTATATAAAAGAGTAAAAAACCCATTCATATGAATGGGTTTTATTAATCTACTTTTTTCCTCATCCATCAAGGATTTAGGAGTGATTTGAGGCGCCAATCGTTACATAACCTTTTTTATTTTTTGGGGAACTTCTTTTGTTTGTGAATTAACATCTTCCTTTTGCAACTCTTTAAAGAGCGAAGTAACCATAAGAACGACTACGATAGAAAATGGTAGTGCTGCAATGATAGCTGCAATTTGTAGTGCATTTAATCCTCCAGCTTGTAATAAAATAGCTGCGATTATCGCGATTGTTAATCCCCATATAAGTTTTAAACTATTTTTCGGTGATAAGCTTCCGTTACTCGTTTGCATGGAAACAACAAATGTTGCCGAGTCGGCAGAAGTAACAAAAAATGTCGCTACTAAAATTAATCCGATAATTGTTAAAAATGTAGAGAATGGTAGGTGTGAAATAACAGCAAATAATCCAATCTCTGTACCGTTTTTTGCAATTTCATCAGCTATTCCAAGCGATTGGAACATTTCCATATGGATAGCGGTACCGCCAAATACCGCAAACCAAAATGTACAGATAAGAGTTGGGACTAATACAACTCCAAAAATAAATTCTTTTATTGTGCGCCCTTTAGAAATACGAGCGATGAATGTACCGACGAATGGAGACCAAGAGATCCACCATCCCCAATAGAAAATAGTCCAGTTTTCAATCCAAGAAGAAGATTTTTCATTAAATGCTCCTAAATTTAATCCCATACTAGGTAAAGCTCCAATATAAGAACCGAGTGTAGATGTGAAATATTTCATAATAAATACAGTTGGTCCTAAAAGTAAAAAGGAAATGAGTAAAATACCTGCAAGAGAGAAATTTAAGTTACTCAAATATTTAATCCCACGATCTAAGCCAGTTTGTGCACTTGTTAAATATAAAACAGCGAAGATGGCGATAAGTATGAGCTGTGTAAGTAAAGTGTTATGAATAGAAGGGAATAAATAGCTTAATCCTCCGGCGATTTGTTGAGCACCAATCCCAACAGATGGTACAATGCCAAATACTGTGGCTAAAACAGCTAAAATATCAACTGTTTTTCCGATACGAGAATTTTTCGATCGATTAAATAATGGAGTAACTGTAGCCCCGATAGTGCTACCTTTTTGTTTGCGGAATGTGAAATATGCAATTGTTAAAGCGACCATTGCGTATAGTGACCACGGAAAGAGTCCCCAGTGAAAAAATGAATATTGCATAGCAAGTTTAGCGCTTTCTTCTGTACCTGCTTTTCCTGTTAACGGATCTGTAAAATGTGAAATCGGTTCAGCGATTCCATAAAAGAGGAGTCCAATTCCCATTCCTGCCCCAAACAACATGGATAACCAAGATGGATAATTATATTTTGGCTTTTCTCCATCTTTACCAAGACGAATAGAACCGTACTTAGAAAATGCTAAATAAGCAGCCAAAATAATCATTGTAGTCATAAGTAGAGAGTAAAACCACCCAAATTTATTGAGGATAAATGAGTTTAAAGAAGATGTAACACTTTGTAAATCGTAGCCTTGTATCCAACTTGCTGGGGTAATTCCCCATATAATGAATAATGTTGTTAGCAAGAAGGAGATATAAAATACACTGTTTTCTTTTTTTATCATAGAATCCCACCCTTGTTTAATAAAGTTAACAATTATAATAATCATAACAATTAAGTTTTTAATTGTCAAAAAATTCCCTTTTTATAATATGAAAGGATGCAATTTGTTTTAGGGAGGTACAGAGCAATGCGTTCACGATATGTACAAATTATAGGAAGAAATAATATGAAATATTGCATTTTATATTGTTGTATCCAGATTTTATGTTAAATTCTTGGATGGAATATTAAAATAGGGGGCAAGGATATGAACAAGAAATCAAAGATCAATAAAGTGATGCTTAGCATTAGTACAATGGCTTTATCGTTAGGTGCACTTCAAACTCATGTAGCAGCGGAAGAAAAAGTACCGTATAACGTGTTGAAAACGAAACCGGTTGGAATTGAAAAGTCGGTAGATGAGATTGGGCACGTTTCTAAAGCGGAGGAAACATTATCGTTTCAAGAACGTTTAAAAGTAGGAGACTTTTCACAGCGACCAGCATCTATTCCGAACAAAGCAGCAGTAAAGCAAGTTAAAGAAAGTTATTCAATGGCTGATTTAAACAAAATGAATGATCAAGAATTAGTTGAAACGTTAGGCAGTATTAAGTGGCACCAAATTACAGATTTATTCCAGTTTAATGAAGATGCAAAAGCTTTTTATAAAGATAAGGGGAAAATGCAAGTCATTATAGATGAATTAGCTCATCGAGGTAGTACGTTTACGAGAGATGATTCAAAAGGAATTCAAACATTTACGGAAGTGTTACGTTCAGCTTTTTATCTGGCATTTTATAATAACGAATTAAGTGAATTAAATGAAAGAAGCTTTCAGGACAAATGTTTACCTGCTTTAAAAGCGATTGCAAAAAATCCCAACTTTAAGCTTGGTACAGATGAACAAGATACAGTCGTATCTGCATACGGAAAATTGATTAGTAACGCTTCAAGTGATGTTGAAACGGTTCAATACGCAGCTAATATTTTAAAACAATATAATGATAATCTTCATACGTATGTAGACGATCGTATGAAAGGACAAGCTGTATACGATATTATGCAAGGGATTGACTATGATATACAGTCTTACTTAATTGAGGCTCGTAAAGAAGCGAATGAAACGATGTGGTATGGAAAAGTAGATGGGTTTATTAATGAAATAAATCGTATTGCTCTTCTAAATGAAGTAACACCAGAAAATAAGTGGCTTGTTAATAATGGAATTTACTTTGCTAGTCGTTTAGGGAAGTTTCATAGCAATCCAAATAAAGGATTAGAAGTTGTGACACAGGCAATGCATATGTATCCACGTTTAAGTGAACCGTATTTTGTCGCAGTAGAACAAATTACAACAAATTATAACGGAAAAGATTATAGCGGGAATACAGTAGATTTAGAGAAAATACGTAAAGAAGGAAAAGAGCAATACTTACCAAAAACGTATACATTCGACGATGGATCAATTGTGTTCAAAACAGGAGATAAAGTATCAGAAGAAAAAATTAAGAGACTATATTGGGCTGCAAAGGAAGTAAAAGCGCAGTATCATCGTGTAATTGGCAATGACAAAGCGTTAGAGCCGGGCAATGCAGATGATATATTAACGATAGTAATTTATAACAGTCCAGAAGAGTACCAATTAAATAGACAACTGTATGGATATGAAACGAACAACGGTGGAATTTATATTGAAGAAACAGGAACATTCTTTACATATGAACGCACGCCAGAACAAAGCATTTATAGTTTAGAAGAGTTATTCCGCCATGAGTTTACCCATTATCTGCAAGGGAGATATGAAGTGCCAGGTTTATTTGGAAGAGGAGATATGTATCAAAATGAAAGGTTAACTTGGTTCCAAGAAGGAAATGCAGAATTTTTCGCAGGGTCTACTCGAACAAATAATGTAGTACCGAGAAAGAGCATCATTAGCGGATTATCATCTGATCCTGCAAGCCGTTATACAGCAGAGCGTACACTATTTGCTAAATACGGTTCTTGGGATTTCTATAATTACTCGTTCGCATTGCAGTCTTACTTATATACGCATCAGTTTGAAACATTTGATAAAATTCAAGATTTGATTCGTGCGAATGACGTGAAAAATTATGATGCATATCGTGAAAATCTAAGTAAAGATCCTAAGTTAAATAAAGCGTATCAAGAGTATATGCAGCAGTTAATTGATAATCAAGATAAATATAATGTACCGGAAGTAGCAGATGATTATTTAGCTGAACATGCACCAAAATCGTTAACAGCAGTAGAGAAAGAAATTAGTGATACGTTGCCGATGAAAGATGCAAAAATGACAAAACATAGCTCCCAATTCTTTAATACATTTACATTAGAAGGTACGTATACAGGTAGTGTAACAAAAGGTGAGTCAGAAGATTGGAACGCAATGAGTAAGAAAATAAATGAATCTTTGGAACAATTGGCGCAAAAAGAATGGAGTGGCTACAAAACTATTACAGCATACTTCGTCAATTATCGTGTGAATAGCTCAAATGAATTTGAATATGATGTAGTCTTCCATGGAATCGCAAAAGATGATGGAGAAAATAAAGCTCCAACGGTTAATATAAATGGCCCTTATAGTGGTCTTGTAAAAGAGGGAATTCAATTTAAAAGTGATGGCTCAAACGATGAAGATGGAAAAATTGTTTCTTATTCATGGGAATTTGGAGATGGAAGCACAAGTGCAGAAGTTAATCCAGTACATGTATATGAAAGAGAAGGTTCTTATAAAGTAGCGTTAATAGTAAAAGATGATAAAGGGAGAGAGAGCAAAAGCGAAACAACTGTTACGATTAAAGGTGGAAGTTTAACAGAATTGGAACCAAATAATCGCCCAGAGGAAGCAAATCGTATCGGGCTAAATAGTACGATAAAAGGTAGTCTTATTGGCGGGGACCACACTGATGTTTATACATTTAATGTAGCATCAGCGAAAGATATCGATATTTCCGTTTTAAATGAGTATGGAATTGGGATGACATGGGTACTTCACCATGAATCAGATATGCAAAATTATGTTGCTTACGGTCAAGCAAATGGAAATCATATAGAGGCAAACTTTAATGCAAAACCAGGTAAGTATTACTTGTATGTATATAAATATGATAATGGCGATGGAACATACGAATTATCAGTAAAATAAGTGCTTTTCCAATGTATGTTTAACTTTACTTTTTGTGGAAAATAGTATATTATATAGATATATAATATATCGGTTATTTTCTAGGAGGAGCCTGTCACAATGGGTTTCTCCTGTTCTTTTTTAGAGGCCTGTATTGCAGGCTTTTCTTTAAAGGTTAAATAACTGAAAATTAAGAACAATAATCTTTGGAAGAGGTGGGGCATACACATAACAAAAAAGGGATTGTTTAAGAGAGGGGGATAAGAAATGGTTTTGTTTGGTTATCCACTTGAGACAATTTATTTATATGGATTTATTATTGCTACTATACTCACTGTGATTTATATCTTTTTTGGGGATATATTTGAATCCATATTTAGTTTTGGAGGCGGATCGGTATCCGTTGCTACTTTATTGCTTAGTTTTTTCGCCATGTTATGTGGACTTAGTTATATAGGAGAATATTTATTTTCCTTTAATAGTATTCTTATTTTCGTGGCTGCATTTGCTATATCCTTTATTGGTGTATTCATAATGAAAATATTAATTTTAAAGCCAATTGCAGAAGCAGAACAAAATACTGTACAACGTATGGATGAATTCATTGGTTGCAAGGGAGAAGTCATTACGACAATTCCTACAGAAGGATTTGGTGAAGTATTAATCTCCTCCCAATTTGGAAGTAATGCAATTCCAGCTAAAACAATTGGGAAAAAAGATATTTCACAAGGAACTGAAGTTATTATCGAGGGAGTCCAAGATGGTGTTTTGCTTGTACAAAACATCGCTTATTCTTTAAAAAAACCAAAATTATAAGGGGGAATTTACATGACAATTCCATTAATTATTGGTGGAGTTTTACTTGCAATTTTAATTCTACTCATTTTAGTATTCATTACGAAGTATCGAACAGTTGGACCAGATGAAGCGTTAATTGTTACAGGGAACTGGCTTGGTGGTGGGAAAAATGTAGTTACCACTGATGATGGAAAGAAGATTAAGATTATTCGCGGTGGCGGTACATTCGTAGTTCCAATTATGCAAAGAGCAGAACCTTTAAGCCTACTAAATTATAAGTTAGAAGTGGGTACACGCGATACGTATACGAAGCAAGGTGTTCCAGTTACAGTAAATGGTGTTTCTATTATTAAAGTAGGTTCTACAATCGAAGAAGTATCTACAGCAGCTGAGCAATATTTAGGAAAAGAAACAGAAGAATTAAAGGTAGAAGCAAAAGAGGTTTTAGAAGGTCATTTACGTGCGATATTATCTTCTATGACAGTAGAAGATGCGTATAGTAATAGAGAGCAATTTGCTCAAAAGGTGCATGAAGTAGCTTCTACAGATTTAAAGAAAATGGGTCTTCGCATCGTTTCCTTTACAATTAAAGAAATCATGGATAAGAACGGTTACTTAGATGCACTTGGTCAGCCGCAAATTGCGACAGTTAAGCGTGATGCAACAATTGCAAATGCAGAGCGTGAAAAGGAAGCTCGTATTGAAAAAGCTCGTGCTGAGAAAGAAGCGAAAGAAGCTGAATACCAACGTGATGCCCAAATCGCTGAAGCTGAAAAACATAAAGAATTAAAAGTACAATCTTATAAGAGAGAGCAAGAGCAAGCCCGTGCAGATGCGGATCTTTCTTACGAATTACAACAAGCGAAAGCGCAACAAGGTGTTACAGAAGAGCAAATGCGCGTTAAAATCATTGAGCGTGAGAAACAAATTGAATTAGAAGAAAAAGAGATTGCGCGTCGTGAAAAGCAATACGATGCAGAAGTAAAGAAAAAAGCAGATGCAGATCGCTATGCTGTTGAGCAATCAGCGGAAGCAGAAAAAGTAAAACAAATTAAAAAGGCAGATGCAGATCAATATAAGATTGAAGCTGAAGCGAGAGCGCGTGCGGAAGAAGTACGTGTGGAAGGTTTAGCGAAGGCGGAAATCGAAAAAGCGCAAGGTCAAGCAAAAGCGGAAGTACAAAAAGCGCAAGGTACGGCGGAAGCAGATGTTATTAGGTTAAAAGGTTTAGCAGAAGCAGAAGCGAAACAAAAAATTGCAGAGGCATTTGAGTTATATGGCCAAGCGGCAATTATGGATATGGTACTTAAAATGCTTCCAAGTTATGCGAAGGAAGTTGCAAGTCCACTTAGCAACATTGATAAAATTACAGTTGTCGATACAGGCGGCGGTGGTAAAAATAGCGGCGCTGGAAAAGTTGCAGGCTATGCGACTGATTTAATGGCAACGATGCAAGAAACATTAAAAGCCTCTTCTGGTATTGATTTAAAAGAGTTATTAGAAGGGTTTGCTGGAAAAGGAGCAGTACAACAATTATCAAACGATAAACCTGTTGTATCTGTAGTAGAAGATGAGAAAAACGAAGTAGAAAAAGATAAAGAATAGTATAGTGGGTAGAACCTCTAGTAAGTGAGATACTAGAGGTTCTTCTGTGAATTATTCGAATAATGTACATTTTAATATATTGTTTTAATTATTTAATTTATATAGAATGAAAAGGGTATGTATTAATTCTTTAATAGAAAAAGAGATAAAGAGTTGATACGTTTTAATCGTATAATTTATATAAAGAAATTAAATGTAAGGTAATTACATTTAAAACGGTATGGAGGGGTAGAGATATGTTTCAAGGGAAATTAAGGAGAAGTAGTTTAAAAGCAAAGTTACTTGTATCATTTGTTATTGTTTTAATTCTTCCAAGTATTGTAATTGGTTGGACGTCTTATCAACAAGCGAAGACAAATTTTAATGAAACAATTTTACAATCAGCGGAAGATAACGTAAAGATTTTAAATAATGTTATTAACAAAGAGATAGACAGTAAAAAGGTAGACGCAGTATATTTTACAAAGTTATTTACTGGAGTAAGTTACGGAACTGATCAGCTTCAAAATGTGCAAAATAAATTAGAAGAATATAATAAATTACATCCAGAAATAGAAGCAATTTATACGGGATCTAGTACGGGACAATTTATTCAATCACCGTCTATTCAAATGCCAGATGGGTATAATCCTACCGAAAGAGATTGGTATAAAGAAGCAGCGAAAAAAAGCGGAGAAGTGGTTATCACAGCCCCGTATAAGTCAAGTACAACAGGGAATATTGTTATTACAATAGCAAAACAAAATGAAGATAAAAGTGGTGTTCTCGGTATTGATTTAATTATTAATGATATTGTAAATACTTCAAAAATGGTCAATATCGGCAAAAAAGGATATGTAGCAATCTTCGACCAATCTAAACATGTAATAGCACATCCGACGATGAAACCAGGTGACAAAATAGAAGAAAAACTTGCGAAGGAATTGTACAAACAGGAAACAGGTGAATTTAAATTCAAACTCGATAGTGATGATCGCAATATTACTTTTATAACAAATAAGCAGACTGGATGGAAAATAGCAGGAATTATGCCTTCAAAAGAAATTATTGAAGCAGCTAATCCTATTTTCTATAAAACACTAACTGTTATTGGTATTTCATTAATAATTGGCGGGGTTTTAATTTACTTCATAATTGCTTCTATTATTAGTCCGTTAAAACAACTTGTTATATCATCGAAAAAGATTAGTGAAGGCGATTTAACAGAAACAATTACAGTTCATTCTAAAGATGAAATTGGGCAGCTAGGAGAAAGTTTTAACGAGATGGCGGCATCATTACATCATGTCATTTCCAATATAAATACTTCAGCAAGTCATGTAGCGGCATCTTCAGAAGAATTAACAGCTAGTATGAAGCAGACAAGTGACGCGACGGAACAAATTACACAAGCGATAGAGCAAGTGTCGAGTGGGGCTGAAATACAAACGAAAGAGGTTGAAGAAGGCGCAACATTATTAGAAGAAGTTACAGAAGGAATTCAGCGTGTTGCAGACAGTTCTTCGTTAGTATCCACAGCATCTATGTATACGAAGAAAAAGGCTGAAGATGGTGGAAAGTTAGTTGAACAAACTGTGAATCAAATGCAATTAATCCATGAGTCTGTTTCACAATCAGATAAAGTTATTGTTTTGTTAGATGATAAATCAAAACAAATTGGAGCAATCCTTGAGGTGATTCAACATATTGCAGAGCAGACAAATTTATTAGCGTTAAATGCGGCAATTGAGGCTGCGAGAGCTGGAGAGCAAGGAAGAGGATTTGCAATTGTAGCAGATGAAGTACGAAAATTAGCTGAGCAATCAGGACAGTCTTCTACGGAAATTGGAAAACTAGTGAAAGAGATCCAATTTGATATAAAGGAAACGGTAAGTTCTATGAAGCAAGTTGGGACAGAAGTACAATCAGGACTTGTAGTTGCAAATGAAACGAAGCAAAGCTTTGCTGAAATATTGAAATCTACGGATGATACAGTTGTACAAATTGATAACATGGTAGATGTAGCGAAGCAAATGACGGTAGATGCAAGACAAGTAAGTGCATCTATTAATGAGATTGCAGCTACGATTGAAGAAAATGCAGCAAGCGTTCAAAATATTGCTGGTTCCTCTGAAGAACAATTAGCTTCAGTAGATGAAATAAATGCAGCAGCAGTCCATTTATCACAAATGGCAGAAGAATTACAAGAGATGATTGGTAAATTTAAAGTGTAATAACGCATGTTAAGAAACGAGGTAATAATTTTACTTCGTTTCTTTTTTATGGAGAGAAAAAGAAAGAAATATAGAGTAACCGTGTTATGATTAAGTATAATTAAAGAGACTGTATATTCTTTAAATTCTATCTTTAATCATGTTAGGGGAATGGTTTTGAAATTAAAAAAATTAAAACTGCAACCGAGAATTACATTAACTATTAGTACACTTATTTTAGTTGTACTTATGCTAACGAGTTATTTATTTTATTACATATTATCTGAAACGGTAGAAGAGCAAATTGGTAAAAGAGCTTTGCATGTTGCGAAAACAGTTGCTGCTATACCTGAAATAAAGGAAGCTTTTCAAAAAGAAAATCCAGCTTCTATCATTCAGCCGATTGCAGAAAGAATTCGAATGGATACAGAGGCGGACTTCATTGTAGTTGGGAATAAAGAGGGGATTCGATATGCACATCCTGAGCAAGATAAAATAGGAGAAGCAATGATTGGTGGAGATAACAAAGGAGTTCTATTAGAAGGAAAATCATATGTTTCGAAAGCAACTGGATCATTAGGTCCTTCATTACGCGGAAAAGTTCCAATCCGTAATCAGGAAAATGAAATCATTGGTGTGGTGTCTGTTGGATTTTCAATGGATGATATTCATGGAGCGGTAGAAGTGTATGGAAAGCGTGTGTTTTGGATTACAATAATAGGTCTATTAATTGGAGTAATCGGCTCTATATATTTAGCTGGCAGTATAAAAAGAATGATGTTTGGGATGGAGCCAGAAGAAATTTCATCTTTATATGAAGAGCATAGTACAGTGATTCAATCTGTACGTGAGGGGATTATTGTCATTGATCAACATGGCATGATTAGTTTAGTTAATCAAGCAGCCTATGATATTCTTTCGCTAGATGAACAACGAAATATTATTGGAGAATTTATTTTAGATGTAATTCCTAATTCAACGATATTAGATGTACTTCAAACTGGTGAAGAACAGTTTGACCGCCAATTAAATATAAAAGGGCAGGCTGTTATTGCGAACCGTCTACCTATTAAAGTAAAGAATAAAGTAACTGGCGTTGTATCGAGCTTACGTTTGAAATCTGAAATGGATCAGTTAACAGCAGAATTATCTCAGACG
Organism: Bacillus tropicus; assembly: GCF_001884035.1. Lineage (GTDB taxonomy): Bacteria > Bacillota > Bacilli > Bacillales > Bacillaceae_G > Bacillus_A > Bacillus_A tropicus. The sequence continues at coordinate 177,716 of NZ_MACG01000049.1, read as the reverse complement.
AAGCAATATACAGAGGCGTTACGAGCGCAAACGCATGAATATAACAATTTATTGTATACGCTTTCAGGTCTTGTCCAGCTAGAATTATATGAAGATGCTTTGGAGCTTATTCATAAGGAAACAGCGGTATATCAAGATTTTGTTCAATTTATTATGAAACGAATTCAAAATCCATGGTTAGGTGGGATTTTAATTGGATTCTATAATAGAGCAAGAGAGTTGAAGATTGATTTTATGCTAGATAGAGAAAGTAGCTTAGACAAATTAAGCCCGCACATTGAGAGTAATTATGTCGTTTCTATTTTAGGGAATTTAATTACGAATGCATTTGAAGCGATTGAAAGAAATGAAGAACATGATAAGAAAGTAAGAATGTTTGTAACTGATATCGGAGAAGAAATAGTCATTGAAGTGGAAGATTCGGGGCAAGGAATTCATGATGAAGTCATTACTAGCATGTTCTATAAAGGCTTCTCGACGAAAGAAGGCGGGAAGAGAGGATATGGATTAGCAAAAGTGAAAGAGTTAGTAGAAGATTTAAATGGAAGTATCGCAATCGAAAAAGGGGATTTAGGTGGTGCATTGTTTATTATTGCATTACCAAAAGAGAGAGGCGAATTGTAATGGTTGAGGAGATTGAAGTATTGATTGTAGAAGATGATATTCGAATTGCGGAAATTCATCGGCGTTTTACTGAAAAAGTTGAGGGGTTTAAAGTAATTGGAACAGCGACAACTGGAGAACAAGCAAAAGAATGGTTAGATCTTGTGAAGCCACAGCTCGTTTTATTAGACGTGTACTTACCTGATATGCAAGGAACGGAACTTGTCACATATATTAGGCATAATTTACATGATACAGATATTATTATGATTACAGCTGCATCGGAAACAGATGTAGTAAGGCACGCCCTGCGAGGTGGAGTAACAGATTATATCGTAAAACCACTTATGTTTGATCGATTTAAAGCAAGTTTGGAAAATTATCAAAAAAAGCTTGTACAGCTAAAGAAAAATAATCAGTTATCTATAGAACAAATTGAACATTTATGGTCTCAAAGAGGCGTAAAGGGAAATGAAATAGAATATGCCCCGAAAGGGATAGACCCCTTAACTTTAGCAAAAATAAAAAAGCATATGTTAACAGTGAATGAAGAAGGAATTACGGCAGAAGTGTTAAGTACAATGGTAGGAGTAAGCCGATCGACAGCGAGGCGTTATTTAGAATATTTAATATCAGGAAAGAAAGTTCATGCGGAGCTTATGTATGGGAGTGTTGGGAGACCAGAAAGAAGATATTTCCTTATTCCTTCATAATAAAAAACAGTAGAGGATATATGTCCGCTACTGTTTTTTTATTTTATATTGGAATAACCCCAATTAAAATTCCAGTAATCAACATCACCATTGTCGTTCCAACTGCCCACAATAAAGTAAAACGTTGATGTTCACCAAAATCAACCTTTGCCATCCCAACTAATAAATAAGTGGATGCAACAAGGGGGCTTAATAAGTGAACAGGTTGCCCGAGTAAGGAAGCGCGTCCCATTTCAGCTGCACTAATTCCATAGGTAGCAGCAGCTTTTGTTAAAATGGGTAGTACACCGAAATAAAATGCATCATTGGACATGAAAAATGTGAATGGCATACTAAGAAGTGCTGTAATAATTGGTAGTTGTGGTCCAAGAGCGTCTGGTATAAGAGTTACTACACTTTTAGCCATTGCATCTACCATTTTTGTTCCTGATAAAATTCCAGTGAAAATCCCAGCGGCAAATACGAGAGAAACAACCGCTAATACGTTTCCTGCGTGAGAAGCAATACGCTCTTTCTGTTGCTCTAAGTTTGGATAGTTAATCATAACAGCAATAGCGAAAGCGATTGTAAATAAAACAGGTAACGGCATAACTTCTAGTATGAGACAGACAAGTAAGGTAGCGGTTAATAAAAAGTTAATCCATAGAAGCTTAGGGCGCTTATGAACAGCAGCTTCGACTGTTGCAGCTTGCTCATCCATTGTTTGCATTTGTTTCAAATATTGTACATCCATAATTCCTAAACGTTTTCTCTCTTTTTTTCCAAGATAGTAAGCAACGAAAACTACCCAAAGTGCACCAGCGATCATTCCTGGTATAAGTGGTGTAAAGAGCTCTGAAGCGTCTAGTCCAAGTGCACTCATAACACGAGCTGTCGGTCCACCCCACGGTGTAAGATTTGTCACCCCTGCACCTAACATAACAACCCCAGCTAATATAAGTGGATTCATCCCAAGGCGTTTATATAGTGGGTACATTGCAGAAACAGTAATCATATAGGTTGTCGTTCCATCCCCATCTAATGAAACGATAATCGTAAGAATTGCTGTGCCAACAACAATTTTTAAAGGATCTCCTTTTACAAATTTCAAAATCCTACTAATGACAGGATCGAATAAACCGCTATCAATCATAATTCCAAAATATAAAATAGCAAACATAAGCATAATACCAGTAGGTGCTAGTTTTTGAATTCCTTCTAACATCATAGGCCCCATGTCTGCATAAAAGCCTCCAATTAATGCGAAAGTAATTGGAATTAATATTAATGCTACTAGTGCTGACATACGTTTCGTCATAATTAAAAACATAAAGACAAATACCATCGCAAATCCAAGTAGTGCTAACATGTAATCTCCCCCTTAAAAATGATTGCGCTTTCAAAATAAAATAAAAATTCAGAAAAAAGTTTTTTTGTTTATCATAAAAGCATTCATTCGAATGGTAAATAATTTGAAAAATAACATCATTAGAAGCATAATTTTTATTTTGGTCATTTTGTTCACGGTAGTTAATTTGAATTTTTAAAAAGTAAGCTGCTCTCCATAAGAATGGTAGAATAAGATGAAAATATTGAAGTGTGAAATAGGGAGTAGATTTTATATGAAAACAAGAATGGAAGAGATTTGTAGTTCTTATGAAGGAAAAGTAGAAGAGATTTTTGTTAATGAATCTTCTTACGTATATGAGTGGGAAAAATTAATGATGATCCGAAAAAATAACGGTGAGCTTGAAAAGGTTGCAGTCGGCATCAGTGGAAATATAAGATTAGTAAATGTAGTTGTTGGGCAGCAAATTCATACAGATACATTATTAGTTAAAATAGAAGATGATTTATTAATTACAGGTTGTGAATGATGAGAGATGTGTAGATATGGCTACACATCTTTTTTGTTCTATATATTACAAAAGACACATTGTTTTTTCACAAATCGCACACAAGTTTTTGATATGCTCCTTGTAGAAGATAGGGTTAGGGAGGAAATACAATGAGAACAAAGTATGTGATGTTTGCTATATGCTTATTTTTTGTCTTTACAATTGTAGGATGTGGTAAGAAACAAGCAGAGGCTGTGGCAATTGATGAAAAACATGATAAGTGTGATATTTGCCAAATTGGGGTAATGGATAATCAATTTGCAACAGAAATCATTTTAGAAAATGGAAAAGCATTAAAGTTTGATGATATCGGTTGTATGTATAAATGGATGGAGATTAATCCAGGTGAAAAGACGAAAGAAAAATTTGTTCGAGATTATGATTCGAAAGATTGGGTTTCGTTAGAAGACGCTACTTACGTATATGATAAAACAATTACAACACCAATGGCTTATAATGTCATTTCATTTAAAAACAAAAAAGATGCAGAGAGCTTTGTATCCAACTATAAGGGGAAAGTTCTTTCGTATAAAGAGCTAGCAGAGCATAAATGGGAAATGAATAAAGAAATGATAGGGAACCCGAAAAAGGGAAATCACGGTGGACATCATTAATAATAGAAAAAGACAACTATATAGTTGTCTTTTTCTATTGTTACTCAGGTGCAAATATAGAAAAGGTGTAAAATTTTTAGAAGAACGGTTACAATGGAATATAGTAACCTAAAGCAATCATTTACCCCGTATTAACGGGCAGTAAAACTCCCACCTCAAAATTAGGCAGGAGCAAAGAAATTAGGTGGGAGATCAACAGCCCGTAAATACCCGATTGGTTCAACTAATAATCAGTGGGGTGAACCCTCCCACTGATTAAAATTTCACTTTATGTACTTTTTAGAAATGTATACAAATGCGGTAAAAACGTGCTAAACTAATTGCTTCATAATGTTAATGATGAGGCCATCAGGCGTATTATTCCAATAGGTTGAGAAACATAGTATAAGCTTAAGATAATCCGATTAAAGAAGGAATCTAAAGGGCTTATGGATAAATGTACTCAAGAAGAGTTATTGTATGTGATGGAGGAATGGTTAAGAAAACATTATCTTTCATAGGAGCTGTAGTTGTGAGAAAACAAAAAATTTTATTATGTATGTTATTAGGACTTTTAATGACGGTAGTGGCTTGCGATAAGCAAGAAGAGCCAGAATCGAAACCGGTGCATGTGAAAAATGAAAAGAAAAAAGAAAAGCATAAAGAACAGGAAGAATCTAAAGAAGAAAAAAGTATAAATTTAATGGACAAACAGTTGTTACTTTCAGCAACTCTTGGAGACACAGAAACAGCCATGAAGTTGATCCAAGATGGGGCGAATATAAACGTAGAAGGTGACAATGGAGAAACACCCGTCCTTGCAGCAACGTACCAAAATCATGTAGAGACAGTTAAAGCATTAATTGGTGCAGGTGCTAATATTGAAATTAAAGATGAGAAACAAAGTAATCCATTTCTTTATGCAAGTAGAGAAGGATATACGGATATTGTAAAAGTATTAATTAATGCAGGAGTTAATACGAAAGAAACGACTAAGTCAGGTGGAACGGCACTTATTTCTGCATCTGAACGTGGCCATGTAGAGGTTGTAAAAGAATTGTTAGAGCATACAGATATTGATGTGAATTATAAAAATGCTCGTGGTGGAACAGCTTTAGTAGAAGCAATCGTATTAGGAAATGGTAGTGAAAACCATAAGAAAGTAATTCAAATGCTTATTGACCACGGGGCAGATGTAAATATGGTCAATAAGGAAAATATTACGCCACTGCAATATGCTGAAAAAAGAGGTTTTAAAGATATTGCAAATATGTTGAGGGCAGCTGGAGCGAATGAAGTAGTACAGCCACAACAACCAGTAGAATAAAAAACGAAAAATAATCCCATTTAGATAGACAGAATGAAGAAATCAGTTAGCATGATGGATTCAGTAATGTGTATGTAAATGGGATTTTTATTTTGAGCATGAAAAATAGATTGTAAATGGTATATGAAGTAACTAAGGAGGATATAAATGAGGCCCTCAGAACTTGATTTAATAGCAATTCAAGTAGAGGTTTTATTTGTTCATAATCAAGTAGGAAAAATGAAATATGTAAATGAACAAGGAAATCCGAAAGCACCACGCTTTTTTCTTGGCAGAACTCGTGAAGGGAGTATAACAAGATATCATTGTGATCTGGATGATGAAACGGTAGGTAAGATTGAGAAATTAATTCGAGAACCTTCAAATCATATAGAGATAGCAAAGATTATCCAAGTATTAAATGAAGAAAGAACAGTACAAAATATTTGGATGGGCCCTGCTTTCATGTTCTCTAATAATTTACATAAGCCAACTAGAACAATACAGATAACAGAGAAGAATAAAGAGCTTTTGCGAGGGAATTTTCCTAATCTAATAGAACAGATGGAGTGGAGGCAACCTTACTTTGCAATTGTAAAAAATGAAAAGGTAGTTTCTATATGTTGCAGTGCTAGGAGTACACCTGTAGCTGCTGAGGCGAGTGTGGAAACTTTAGCGGAGTTTCAAGGGAATGGATATGGTACTGATGTTGTTACAGCCTGGGCGATATCAATACAAGAAGAAAACCGCATTCCACTTTATAGTACTTCTTGGGATAATTATGCCTCACAAGAAGTTGCGAGAAAACTAAAATTGATTAACTATGGAATGAATTTGCATATTACTTAAATTTTAAAGATAGTTGTTTGCTGTTGGGAGTTATTCGTATATCTAGATTAATGTTAAGAAAATATGGTGAATATTAACATTCGATTAACAGCTAATTAACAATCTATCAAAACTGACTTAATAAATGCATACTATAGTAAAGGTAACAAAATAACTAGGGTAGAGAACATTTGAGAACACCCGCTTACATATAACGTGCCACTTTCTTAGGTGTGCTCTATTCCCTAGAGTTCAAATAAGGAGAAAGGTGTTCTATGTAAGTAGGTGTTTTTAGTTTGGATAAAAACAGAAAAGCTAGGTGGAATGAATGTTTAAAGAACCTTATATTGCGATGATAAAGGATTGGAAAGGATACAACACATACAAAAAATTACCGAAAACAGTTTTTCTTATGACGGGTTCAATGCTGGAGTTACCAGAGCGTGTATATGAATTACAGAAACATGGACATGATGTCTTTCTTCATTGTGATTTTATACAAGGTTTAAATACGAATACAGAGGAAGCACTTTTGTATATTCAAGACGTTATCGGAGCACAAGGCATTATTTCAACAAAAGGATCGACAATTCGAAATGCCAATAAAATTGGATTAAAAACGATCCAACGTATTTTTATTGTTGATACTTTATCTCTTACAAAATCAATTGAGAATTGTAAAACGACTAAACCGAATGCAGTAGAGATTATGCCTGGTATTATGCCTTCAATTATTAAGTTGTTAGCAGAGGAAATAGAATTTCCTATCATTGCAGGCGGATTGATTCAAACGCGAGAAGATGCAGAAGTTGCCATTCGTGCAGGAGCGAGTGCGATTTCGACGAGTCACTATGAAGTATGGATACAAGAAGAAAAAAGGAGTGCAATCTTGTGATTGAATTGAAAAATGTTTCAAAGGTATATAAAAATGCAGAAGAGACAGCGGTTAAGGGTGTATCGGTTCACATTAAGAAGGGCGAGTTTTTTGTTTTAGTTGGGCCTTCAGGATGTGGAAAAAGCACATTATTACGAATGATTGCTGGCCTAGAAGAAATTTCTTCGGGGGATTTAATTATTAATGAACGTGTTGCAAATGATTTAGAGCCGAAAGATCGTAATCTATCAATGGTATTTCAAAATTACGCACTATACCCACACTTATCTGTAGAAGAAAATATTTTATTTGGACTTAAGGTAAGGAAAGTACAAAAAGAAGAGCGGCAAAAGAGATTAATGGAAGCTATTGAAATGGTAGGGCTGAAAGAGTATGTGAAAATGAAACCAGGTCAATTATCAGGTGGACAAAGACAGCGTGTTGCGCTTGCTAGAGCAATCGTGAGCCAAGCACCGATTTGTTTAATGGATGAACCGCTTTCGAATTTAGACGCGAAATTACGTGCGCAAATGAGAATTGAAATTAGAGAAATTCAGCAGCGTTTAGGAATTACAATGATTTACGTTACTCATGATCAAATAGAGGCGATGACTATGGGGGACCGTATCATGGTTTTAAATAAAGGAAGTATACAGCAAGTTGGAACACCGCTTGATATATATAACGAACCAGCGAATGAATTTGTTGCAAGCTTTATAGGTTCTCCCTCGATGAATATAAATGATGGAGAAGTGGACAAAGAAAAAGGTGTATTACATATAGGACAATTGCAAATGCCATTATCTATTGGACTGTTAAAGCAATTACCAGAAGGAACAATTCGAATAGGTATGCGTCCTGAGCATATTGCACTGTCTGAGGAAGGGCAAGAAGTTACGCTACAATCTGTAGAAGTATTAGGGAATGAATCTATATTAAACTTCGCGGTAAATGGAACAACTTGGAGTGCGAAAGTCATCGGACAACTACTCCTGAACAAAGGTGACAAAGTAAAATTATTATTCTCACAAGATAAGTTATGCTTCTTTCATCAAAATACAAATGAACGATTAAACGTGGTAGCTGAAGAAGCGTTGAAAGTGGTGGCGAAATAATGATTGAAGTAGGTAAGTTACCAGCTCAAGCAAAAGTGTCAAAAAAGAAGAATTTATGGAGTAGAACGAAAGAGTTAAGAATAGGATTATTATTTTTGGCGCCATCTATTTTACTGTTTTCGATTTTTCTTTTTTATCCATTATTTAGGACGATTTACTATAGCTTTTATTTAACAGATATACACGGAGAAGCTAATCTTTTTGTTGGCTTAGAAAATTATCAATACTTATTTTCTGATCCAGCTTTCTACAAAAGTATAAAATCAACTTTACTATTTGTTTTATATACAGTGCCTACGAGTATTATATTCGCTTTGTTTCTTGCATTAATTGCAAATGGAAAGGTAAGAGGTATTGGGTTATTCCGAGTTCTGTTTTCTTCGACGATGGGAATATCAGTAGCTGCTAGTGCAGTGATTTGGCTATTTTTATTTCATCCAAGTGTAGGATTATTTAATAACATATTAGCCTCTATGAACCTCCCTGCAATCGCATGGTTAACGAGTCCGGACTGGGCGCTATTCTCTGTATCAGTTACAACAGTTTGGGTGAATACAGGCTTTGCATTTTTAGTTATATTAGGTGGTTTACAAAATATCGATACGTCTTTATATGAGAGTGCATCTATAGATGGTGCTAGTTATTTATATAAACTTCGCCGTGTTACATTACCGATGCTATCACCAACTTTATTCTTTATTGTAACCGTAACGTTAATTAGTGCGTTCCAAAGCTTTGGACAAATTGATATTTTAACGCACGGTGGACCAAATGATGCAACGAATTTAATTGTGTACTCGATTTATAAAGAGGCGTTTGTGAATCATCAATTTGGAACAGCAAGTGCACAAGCGATGGTATTATTTGTTTTCATTTTCATTGCTACATTACTTCAATTTAAGTTTGCTGAGAGAAAGGTGCATTATAAATGATTGTTAAACAGTGGAAGCAAAATTTCCTGCTATACATGCTGCTCATAATTAGTGCAGTAATGGTATTTTTTCCTGTACTGTATGCGTTTTTAATAAGCTTTATGACACCAGATGATATTCAAATGAGAAGGTTATTTCCAACTCAATTTACTTTTGATAATTTCATTAATATTTTTCAAAAAGTACCACTTTTTACATACTTATATAACAGTTTAATTGTATCGACAGTCGTTATGATTGGACAACTTATTGTATCGAGCTTAGCGGCGTATGCTTTTGTTTTTCTCCAGTTTAAAGGAAGAAACTTAATTTTCTTCCTGTTTATTTCAACGATGCTTATTCCGTGGGAAGCAACGATGGTACCAAACTTTTTAACGATTCAAAACTTTGGATGGATCAATAGCTTCGCTGGGATGACAGTGCCGTTTTTTGCAACAGCTTTCGGTATTTTCTTATTACGTCAACACTTTATGACACTTCCGAATGAACTGAAAGAAGCTGCTTTTATTGAAGGGATTGGAAATGTAAGATTTTTATTTAGCGTTGTAATTCCGTATTGTAAAACGAGTTTTATTACGCTTGGAGTATATAGTTTTTTAACAACATGGAATATGTACTTATGGCCACTTTTAGTGACTACTGATGAAAAGGTAAGAACAGTGCAAATTGGTGTGAAGCAACTTCAATCTCAAGAAGTTGCAACTGATTGGGGAAGCGTAATGGCTGGTGTTACGGTTATCGTAATTCCGACATTGATTCTACTATTTTTAGGGCAAAAGCAATTACAACAAGGATTAACAAAAGGTGCAATTAAATAACTAAGAGAAGGTGAGATTAAAATGAGTCTAGTTAAAAAAGGTGCTGCTCTATTAATGGTAGCGACAATGGCATTATCTAGTGCAGCTTGTTCAAATAGTAAAACAGAAGGAAAACCTGAAGCGCAGGCAAAAGTAGCACCAGTCGAAAAAAATAGTGATAAAACTGTAATTCGTTTTTGGCATGCGATGGGTGGAAAAACACAAGGCGTGCTAGATGGGCTTGTTTCAGACTATAATAAGTCACAAAATAAATATGAGATAAAGGCAGAGTTCCAAGGGACATATGAAGAGTCTTTAACGAAGTTTAGAACGATGTCTGCAACGAAAGAAGCGCCAGCTCTTGTTCAATCGAGTGAAATTACAACGAAATATATGATTGATAGCAAAAAAATCACACCAATTGATAGCTGGATAAAAAAAGATAAGTACGATACGTCAAAATTAGAAAAAGCAATTACAAATTATTATTCAGTTGATGGAAAAATGTATTCTATGCCATTTAATTCATCTACACCAGTATTAATTTATAATAAAGATGCTTTCGCAAAGGCGGGCTTAGATCCAGAGAAAGCTCCAAAAACATATGCGGAATTACAAGAAGCAGCGAGAAAATTAACGATTAAAGAAGGCGGAAGTGTAAAACAATATGGGTTCTCCATGCTTAACTATGGTTGGTTCTTTGAAGAATTGTTAGCGACACAAGGTGCTTTATATGTAGATAATGAAAATGGTCGTAAAGATGCTGCAAAGAAAGCTGTATTTAACGGTAAAGAAGGACAGAAAGTATTTGGGATGCTAGATGAGTTAAATAAAGCTGGTGCACTAGGAAAGTATGGAGCAAGTTGGGATGATATTCGTGCCGCGTTCCAGTCTGGACAAGTTGCTATGTATTTAGATTCCTCAGCAGGTGTTCGTGATTTAATTGATGCATCTAAGTTTAATGTAGGCGTATCATATATTCCATACCCAGAAGATTCAAAACAAAATGGTGTTGTTATTGGTGGTGCATCATTATGGATGACGAATATGGTTTCAGAAGAAACACAACAAGGTGCTTGGGACTTTATGAAATATTTAACGAAGCCAGATGTACAAGCAAAATGGCATACTGCAACAGGTTATTTCTCTATTAATCCGGACGCATATAATGAACCGTTAGTGAAGGAGCAATATGAAAAATATCCACAGTTGAAAGTAACAGTAGATCAATTGCAAGCGACGAAACAATCTCCAGCAACACAAGGTGCTTTAATTAGTGTATTCCCAGAATCACGAGATGCAGTTGTAAAAGCATTAGAAGCAATGTATGACGGGAAGAATAGTAAAGAAGCGTTAGATGAAGCAGCCAAAGCAACAGATAGAGCAATTAGCATTTCAGCTCGTACGAGTCAAAAATAAGAGAAAGCCGTATCCTTAAAAGGGATACGGCTTTCTTTATAGGGAGATAAGGAATCAAAAAAATGAAGAAGTCTTATCTCTTTTATATGAGTAAAGGATCTAGAATGAATCTTTCCTTTTTCATTATTTGTTTAACTCCATTGCAACTTGTTTGCCATTTACGAAAACCTCTGCCACTGCTACCATAACTTCCATCACTTTTTTCATTTCTCATCTCTCCTTGTTTTTTGTTTCATTTCTTACTTTTATTATAAAGAAATATAGCAATTGCAACTATCGAATTGGATGACAAGAGACTTACATTGTTGTAAGGATAATCATTTTATTTGTAATAAATGTGATTTCGGATTTGAGTTCAGAAATTTCAGCCGTTTTGAACTATAATTAGAAAGAGAGTGGCTTAGAAAGAAGGGAATCATATGAAAAGAATTCTTGTTATTAGTGATATTCATGGAGAAATAGAAAAGTTCGAACAGTTATTGGAAAAAGCTCAATACGATGCAAAACAGGATCAACTAATTTTATTAGGGGATTATGTAGATCGTGGTTCAAATGCGCGTGCTGTAATTGAAAAGGTAAAAGAGTTAAAAGAAGAAGGAGCATTCGTTTTAAAAGGCAATCATGAAGATATGATGATTAAGGCGTTAACTACAAATGAAGAACGTTCATGGAACCATTGGGTAAAAAGAAACGGTGGAGATAAGACATTATATAGCTATGGGTTTGTAGAAGAAGATATTGCGGTTAATGAGAAAGACTTCCAAAAACCGATTTTACAATCGCATGTTTTAGAAGAACATGTAAAGTTTATTCAAGAATTAGATCATTACATTGAAACAGAAGAGTATATATTTGTACATGCTGGTGTTGAGCCATTGAAACGAGTTTCTGAATGTGAACCATATACGTTAATGTGGATCCGTAATGAGTTTCATAATGGATATAGCGGTGAAAAGGTTGTTGTATTTGGTCATACGGAAACAAAAACGTTTCATGGAAATGATAATTGTAATGTGTATTTTGGAAATAACCGTATTATAGGAATTGATGGTGGTGCTGTATATGGTGGCCAGCTAAATTGTTTAGAATTGCCGAGTAAAAAGGTGTACGTAGTAAAAAGTTGAAAGAGATAAGGAGAATCTTATTTCTTTCAACTTTTTATTAAGCAAAATTTAAGGAAGGTTTTTTATAATAAATCTTCTAAATTTTATATCGTGAAAAACGTTAAAGTGTAATTATAAATAGAATTGAACAATATGGTGGAAGGTGAGAATATGCGCTTACTCGTAGTAGAAGATAATGCCTCGTTATTAGAGTCTATCGTACAAATTTTACGTGATGAATTTGAAGTAGATACAGCATTGAATGGAGAAGAGGGATTATTTCTAGCGTTACAAAATATATATGATGCAATTTTGCTTGATGTGATGATGCCAGAAATGGATGGATTTGAAGTGATTCAAAAAATACGTGATGAAAAGATTGAAACACCAGTCCTGTTTTTAACAGCGAGAGATTCTTTAGAAGATCGGGTGAAGGGATTGGATTTTGGTGGAGATGACTATATCGTTAAGCCGTTTCAGGCTCCAGAATTAAAAGCAAGAATTCGTGCTTTGTTACGAAGAAGTGGTAGTCTAACAACAAAGCAGACCATTCGCTATAAAGGGATTGAATTGTTCGGAAAAGATAAAGATGTTCAAGTAGATGGACAAGGTATGAAGTTAACATTAAAACAATATGAGCTACTAGAGTATCTTATTCAAAATAGCGGAAAGATTTTAATGCGTGAACAAATTTTTGATCGCGTCTGGGGATTTGATTCAGATACAACAGTAGCGATTGTAGAAGTGTATGTACATCATTTACGTAAAAAATTAGAGCCATTCGGTTATCAGAAAGATATTCAAACTGTTCGAGGTATTGGATATATATTAAAAGAACAATGAAAAAGGGAAGCATGTTTCAGAAGACGCGTATTCGATTGACTATATTGAATTCATTAGTATTTATTATTTTGATAGGCGTATTAGGCAGTATTATTTATTCGTACACGTATAATCGTATTTATAATGAAGTAGATAAATCAATAGAAAAAGCCGTCCAGCATAGAGAAAATTCAGATGATAAAAAACTACTTAAAAAAATTAGGGGATATCCTCCAATTGGGGATCCAAGGATAATGGAATTAACATGGATTGGAAATACAGTGGAGATAGGTGTTGAAAACGGCAAACGTCGTATTATCTTTGAAGACAATTTGGAAAAGTTTTCGCCAAAGAAATTAGGAATTTTGCAAGACATAGAAGTGCAAGGAATATATTTTAGGACGTTTGCATTTCAACGAGATGGAAAAATAGTTCAAATCGTACGCGATATAACAGCTGAAGAAGAAATGTTAAATACTTTATTTTTAATTCTTATTATAGGTTGTAGTGTAGGAAGTTTATGTGCAATAGGAATCGGCTTTTTCCTAGCTGGCAGGGCACTCGTACCCATTCAAAATTCATGGGAAAAACAGCAGCAATTCGTTTCTGATGCATCACATGAACTAAGGACACCGCTTGCAGTTATTCAATCAAAAACGGATGTTTTATTCCAGTCACCATCCGCTACGATAGAAGAAAAAGCGATGGATATTTCTACAATTTCAAAAGAATGTAGGCGGTTATCAAAACTTGTTAGTAATTTATTATTGCTAGCACGTTCTGATTCTAATCAAATTGAGATGGATAAGAAAACATTTGAACTCGATAAATTGTTAGAAGAAATAGTAGCTCCATATAAGGAGATTGCTTCTTATCAAGAAAAAGAAATGATACTAAAAGTAGAACGTGGCGTATCTTTTATGGGTGATAGAGAGCGGATTCATCAAATGATGGTCATACTGTTAGATAATGCGATGAAGTATACGAACGAAGGCGGGCAGATTCAAATTAATTGCACGCAAACGAGTAGTTCAATTCGTATACAGGTGAAAGATGACGGGATAGGAGTGAAAGAAGAAGATATTCCGAAATTATTTGATCGTTTTTATCAAGGGGATAAAGCAAGAAGTACGTCAGAAGGAGCTGGATTAGGTCTTTCAATCGCAAATTGGATTGTAGAAAAACATTACGGAAAAATATCAGTAGAGAGCAAATGGGGAGAGGGTACTTGTTTTGAAGTGATTTTCCCTAAACATCAAAAAATATAAATGAGAAGACGATCTTGTTTTTACAAGGTCGTCTTTTTTTAAGGGAAAGTTAAGAAACTATTTATAACATGTATTATATACAAAAAGTTCGCCCTATAAAGAAGCGATTATAAAAACGTATTTGAGTAGATTATATCGATCATAATGTTATTTCGATTATGAATAGGGAATGATGGAAAAGAAAGTGTAAGAGGGAGGAATTAATTTTGAAAAAGAAAATGATGATGGTATTCACTATTGGAGTGATGAGCTTAAGTATATTAGGGGGTGCCTCTCCTTCTGAAACATCAAAAGGAAAGACAGATTACACACAGCGTAGCAAAGAACAATTAAACAATGGAAAGATACATGCTGTGCATACAGAAGAAAAGGCGGAGAATCTAGGTATTGAAACGGAAGGAAAAGAACAAATTACGTTAGAAAAAGAAATTCATGAAACGGAAGTAGGAAGAGAAGCGAAGCAGCTAGGAATTTCGATTGAAGGAAAAGATGCTGGAACTCTTTCAGAAGAAATCTATGAAACAAAAGTGAAGCAAGAAGCGTTAAAGTTAGGCATATCTATAGAAAATACATCAATTGTAAATTTAATTAATCAAATTAATACAATTAAAATTCATGATGAAGCAGATAAATTAGGTATTTCGACAAATGGAAAAGAAATAGAGGACATTGCGGAAGAAATATATGGGGTGAAAGTAAGAGAGGAAGCAGAGGGGTTAGGTATTTCACAAAAAGGAAAAGAGATAGAAGCGCTAGCACAAGAAGTGTACGAACAAAAAGTGCAAGAAGAGGCAAAAAAATATCATATTGATCTGTATGGTAAAGATATATATCAAGTATTAAGCGAAATTAATGAACAAAAAGTATTGCAAATGGCAGAGGAGCTTAATATGGATAAAATGAATATGAACGTTCAAGAATTAGCAGAAAAAATAAAAGTAGATCAGCCTGAAAAAGGAAAAGAACTAAATTTTGTACCGGTGATTCGCACGGATGCTGATGCGTTTTATTCTTATTTAACGAACTAAAAAGGGCGTGAGAGTGATACGGAAATGGAAGTGGTATATATGTATGGCTGTACTCGGTATAGCAGTATGGAATGTATATACAAATGGAATTACAAAGTATGTGGAGAAGTTAACATTCTTCAATATACAAAGTGAAAAAGAAGCGGAGTTTAGTAATAATGGTGAAAAGATTATCTTATCAAATGTACCTTTAATTCAGCAGTTACCAGAGTTAGATAGAGGCTGTGAAGTGACGAGCTTAGCGATGATGTTACAATACGCAGGCATTACAGTCGATAAGATGAAATTAGCAAATGAAATAAAGAAAGTTGATTTTATGAAAGATGGTGTACGTGGGAATCCGAATGAAGGATTTGTAGGAAATATTTATACCTTTTCTGAGTCGGGATATGGTGTATATCACGGACCACTTTTTCAATTAGCGAAAAAGTATTTACCTAACAAAGCTGTGGACTTAACAGGGAAGAGTATAGAAGAACTTTATAAAAGTGTAAAATCAGGACAACCGGTAGTCATGATTACAAATGCAACATTTGAGCCATTAGATGAAGATGAATTTACTACATGGGAAACAAATAGTGGAGATGTTTCTATTACTTATAATGAACATTGTGTAGTGCTTATTGGATACGATAAGGAATTTGTATATATTCGAGATCCTCTTAATGAAAGTTTAGATGTAAAAGTACCGAGAGAAAGTTTTGAAAAGGCATGGATGCAAATGGGGAGTCAGGCGATTAGTTATGTGAAAAGCTCTAAATGAATTAGTAAGGAAAGAGATGTAAAGAATTATAAGAGGAGTTTTTGTGAGTGTTTTTTGTTACGAAATAAGAGAATTTCAGCTTATTATATAAGCTGAAATTCTCTTATTTTTTATGATTAAACCTTTAGAAGTAGTGAATATGTAAACATGCATAATTGACAAAAAAATTACATGTTATCATTATATATTGTTTTATATATGTTACTTGTATAAAATTACACAAGTATTCACATTACATAAAGGAGGCTTATTATGCAAAAAATATTTAACTGGGTTAAATGTATGAGTATCAAGAAAAAATTAATCATTTCATTTTTTCTAATTTTAACTATACCAGGACTTATTATCGCTGGTGTTTCATATCAAACTGCCAAAACAAATTTTGAACAACAAATCACAGGTAAAGCAAAGGAAAACATTTCGATTTTAAATACTGTTATTTCTCAAAATATAGAAGAAAAATTTGTTGATGCAGCATACTTTGCAGACATCTTAACAGAGGATACATATCCAAACGGACAAGAAGAAATAGTAAGAACGAAGTTAGCGCAATATATAAAACTTCATCCAGAAGTAGAAGGTATTTATATTGGAACGCAGACAGGAAAGTTTATAAGAGAACCATTTATCAAAATGGATGATGGGTATAATCCAACAGATAGATCTTGGTATAAAGAAGCACATGAAAATAAAGGGAAAGTAATTGTTACTGCACCATATCAATCAGCATCTACAAAAAATATGGTAGTGACAATTGCAAAAGAAGTAAAAGATGGTAAAGGTGTTATAGGAATTAACTTAAATTTAGATAACATCTTGAAAATTTCCAAAATGATTAACATTGGTGAAAAAGGTTATGCAGTTATTTTAGATCAAAATAAGCAAATTGTTAGTCATCCATCTAGAAAACCAGGTGCAAAAGTTACTGACCCTTGGACTAAACCGATTTATGAAGAAAAACAAGGAAATGTCTCTTATACAGAACAAGATGATAAAAAGAATTTAATCTTTGCAACAAATGAGAAAACAGGCTGGAAAGTAGTTGGAGTTATGTTTGATGAAGAAATTATCCAAGCTGCGAATCCAGTGTTTTATAAGACTTTTATTGTCATAGCTATCGCTATTGTATTTGGTAGTGTATTAATTTATTTCATTACAAAGTCTATTACAAGACCATTAAGAAAAATAGCTGACTCGGCATATAAAATTAGTAAGGGAGATTTAACGGAGAAAATTACAATCCAATCCAAGGATGACATAGGGAAATTAGGGAATTCCTTTAATGAAATGTCTGCCTCTTTACAAGATGTGATTACTCAAATTAGTTTTTCAGCAGAACATGTCGCTGCATCGGCTGAAGAGTTAACAGCGAGCGTACAGCAAGCAAATGATGCGACAGATCAAATTACAATTGCAATGGAACAAGTATCAGGTGGTGCTGAATCACAAAGTCAAGGTGTTGAAGAAGGTGCGGCAACATTACAACAAGTAAATTCAGCAATTCAAGATGTAACTGGAAGTGCAGAATCAATTTCTATTTCCTCATTGCATGCGAGAGAAAGAGCTGAAGAAGGGGAAGAATTGGTTGCGCAGACAGCAAAACAAATGCAGTCTATTTCTAGGTCGGTATCCGAGTCAGATGCCATTATTAAACTTCTTGATGAGAAATCCAAGCAGGTAGGGGCTATTTCTGAAGCAATTCAAAATATCGCTACTCAAACGAACCTTTTAGCTTTAAATGCGGCTATTGAAGCAGCAAGAGCAGGTGAACAGGGCCGAGGGTTTGCTATTGTAGCAGATGAGGTTAGAAAACTAGCGGAGCAATCAGGAGAATCATCTGGAGAAATCGCGAATTTAATTGCAGAAATTAAGGCCGATATTGAACATACTGTTAAGGCGATGGATAATGTGAATGGGGAAGTTCAACAAGGACTTGATGTTGTAACAAAAACGAAAGTAAGTTTTACGGAAATTTTAAGTTCTACTACACACATTGTTTCTCAAGTTAATCAAATGGTAGAAACAACGAAGAGAATTGCTGGAGATGCAAATGAAGTGACAAATGCTATTGATGAAATTGCAGCGGCTGCAGAAGAAAATACAGCTAGTATGCAAAGTGTTGCTGCTTCAACAGAAGAACAAGTGAATTCAATGGAAGAAATTAGTTCAGCTTCACAAAACTTAGCTGAGATGGCCGAAGAACTACAAGCAATGACTAGTAAATTTAAAGTATAATAACAGCAGATAAGTAAGGTGAAAATAATATCACCTTACTTATTTTTCTATTCAGCAATTAGGGAGTCATTAACGGGATGAAAAAAAGAAAAAGACTATGGAATTTATGGAAAACGATTACATTATTAGTTTGTACAGTTGTAATTTTTTCTTTACTTGTGACAGATATATTAATTAGTCATAATGTAGAGCGGACAACGGAGGATAGCCAAGCAGAGAAAGCAAAAACAATTGCACATATCGTGGCGAATGATTCAATTATAATCGATGGTTTAATTGGGAAAACGGATACTTCTGCAATCCAAACGTATTCAAATAGAATACTAAAAAACACAGGTGTTCAATTTATTGTAGTTATGGACATGAATGGAATAAGAAAATCACATCCAAATCCTCAAAAAATAGGTCATCATTTTATTGGGGGAGATGAAGGGCCTGCATTGAAAGGAAAGGAACATGTATCGCTGGCAGAAGGAACTTTAGGTATTTCAATGCGAGTATTTGTACCTGTGTTTTCTGAAACAGGTGAACAACTTGGAGCGGTGGCCGTTGGTATTTCAGCAGATAATGTAAAAGAGAGAGTTAAGGAAAGTAGACATATTATTTATATTGGTGTCGGAGTTGGAGTACTAGTCGGAATGATAGGAGCAATATTGCTAGCTAGACATATAAAGAAAAGTTTATTCGGTCTTGAACCTCATAGGATAGCGAAAATTCTTGAAGAAAGAAATACGATGTTACAATCTGTAAAGGAAGGTATTATTGCTGTAGATAAAGAGGCCAATGTAACTTTAATAAATAATGAGGCAAAACGATTGTTTAAGAAAAGTGGATTAGAAGAAGATTTTATCGGTAAAGATGTTGAGTTATATATGCCTAATTCACGTATAAAAGAAGTATTAAAAACGGGAGAAGTACAATTAAACGAAGAACAAAATATTTATGGAATTACGATTGTGACGAATCGTGTTCCTTTATATGTAAAAGGAGAAATAGTTGGCGCAATTGCAACATTTCGTGATAAAACAGAGATTAGAAAATTAGCAGAAGAATTAACTGGTATTAGGCTATATGCGGAAGCATTACGGGCACAGTCGCATGAATTTATGAATAAAATGCATGTCGTATTAGGGCTTACACACATGAAGCAGTATGAAGAATTACAGAAATATATAAGCGGTATGGTATCAGAGCATCAATATGAAATTGGTGGGATTATGAAAAGAATAAAAAGTCCAGTATTTGCTGGTTTTTTACTCGGGAAACTTAGCTATGCTAGAGAGAAAAATATAAAATTAATTATAAGTGAAGATTCTTACATGCCGGAAATAGAGGATGAACGTATTACTCATGAACTGATTACGATTGTCGGAAATTTAATTGATAATGCATTAGAGGCAGTGACGAATTGTGAAAAGAAGCAAGTTGAAGTTGAGATACAATATGGGGATACACTAATTATTACAGTACAAGATACGGGAAAAGGTAT
This sequence comes from Bacillus tropicus, assembly GCF_001884035.1. Classification (GTDB taxonomy): domain Bacteria; phylum Bacillota; class Bacilli; order Bacillales; family Bacillaceae_G; genus Bacillus_A; species Bacillus_A tropicus. The sequence continues at coordinate 157,951 of NZ_MACG01000049.1, read as the reverse complement.
ACAAGAAGAAGAAATAGGGGCATTATTTACGAAAGGTTATTCCACAAAGGGGGATAACCGTGGTTATGGTTTGTATCTTGTAACAGAAAGTATACAGCGAATAAATGGGGAAATTCATGTGCATTCATTAGTAGGAAAGGGAACAACGATAACAATTGAAATACCTAAAGGTAGGGATGAGAGACAAATATGATTAAAGTTTTAATTGTAGAAGATGACCCGATGGTAGCAATGTTAAATACACATTATTTAGAGCAAGTAGGAGGGTTTGAACTTGTTCAAGCAGTTAATTCGGTAAAATCGGCGATAGGAGTATTAGAGGAATCACGAGTAGATTTAGTATTACTTGATATTTTTATGCCTGAAGAGACTGGATTTGAGCTTTTAATGTATATTCGGAACCAAGAAAAAGAAATCGATATTATGATGATTTCAGCTGTACATGATATGGGGAGTATTAAAAAAGCATTACAATATGGTGTAGTAGATTATTTAATTAAGCCATTTACATTTGAACGATTTAAAGAGGCGTTAACTATATATCGAGAAAAACTTACTTTCATGAAAGAACAACAAAAAATTAGTCAATCGGAATTAGATTCGTTAATTTTGCAAAAAGAAAAAAGAGAACCTACTGTCATGAAAGAGCTTCCGAAAGGATTAACGAAGCAAACGATGCAATTAATTTGGAAGAAGATCGAGTCGCTAAATGGACAAGCGTTTACAACAGATGAAATGGCGCAATTAGTTGGTGTTTCAAGAGTTTCTATTCGAAAGTATGTAATGTTTTTGACTGAAATTGGAGTGTTAGAAAACGAGATGGTGTATCAACATGTAGGGAGACCGGTGAGTAAATTAAGATGCATTGACAAAAATAAAATAGAGTTTTACGTATAAGCGACTTATTATAAGTCGCTTATACTTTTTTTAATTACAAAATCAATTACAAAACTTACAAAAACTATTTTTACTATTGAAAGCGTTTTAATATTGTTATTAAGAAAACAAGGGGGTGCCATATGGGAATTCAAAAGAATGTGGAAGCGGTATCATTTCCTGGAGGAAATGAAGGACAAAGAGAATCTTTCGCTTCTAAAATTATGAATGTGAAAATCGGTGTTATACCTTTACCGTTATATGTAGTATTGGCTGCTATTATTTATGGGGCATCTGTATATAATAAATTGCCAGCAGATATGATTGGTGGATTTGCAGTTATTATGATCATGGGTATTTTCTTAGGCGACATTGGGATGAGGATTCCAATTTTAAAAAATATCGGTGGTCCAGCAATACTTTCGTTATTTATTCCATCATTACTTGTATTTTTTAACTGGATGAATCCAGCTTCAATGGAAGCTGCAACTATGTTAATGAAAAAATCGAACTTTTTATATTTATATATTTCTTGTTTAGTAGTCGGAAGTATTTTAGGAATGAATCGTAAAGTATTAGTACAAGGTTTCGTTCGTATGTTTATTCCTTTGGTAGTAGGGACGTTAGCTTCTGTAGTAGTAGGATTATTGGTTGGTTCACTATTTGGATTTGAAATGAAGCAAACATTCTTCTTTATCATCGTACCAATTGTGAGTGGTGGTATCGGGGAAGGGATTTTACCATTATCGCTAGCTTATAGTGATATTTTAAATGAATCATCAGCAACATTTGTATCACAGCTTATTCCAGCGGCTATTATTGGAAATATGTTCGCAATTGTGAGTGCAGGGTATATGAAGCGTTTAGGTGAGAAGAAACCGGAGCTTAGTGGTAACGGTGTACTAGTAAAAACAGACAATCAAGCCGAGTTATTAAAAGAACAAAATACAGAGAAGCCAATTGACTTCTCATTAATGGGAGCAGGTTTATTAATTGCATGTACGTTCTTCATCTTCGGAGGATTTGCTTCTAAGTTCATCGGTATTCCTGGGGCCATCATTATGATTTTCTCAGCAGCACTTGTGAAATACTTTAAATTAATGCCAGCAAAAATGGAGCAAGGAGCATTCCATCTATATAAATTCATTTCGAAGAATTTAACTTGGCCGTTAATGGTTGGACTAGGATTGCTATATATTCCGCTAAAAGACGTAGCAGCAGTTCTTTCAGTAGGATATGTTGTTGTGTGCGCATCAGTTGTTCTTACAATGGTAGCATCAGGTTTTCTTGTAGGAAAAGTGATGAAAATGTATCCAGTTGAATCAGCAATTGTAACTGGATGTCATAGTGGTTTAGGTGGAACTGGAGATGTTGCTATTTTATCAGCTTCAAATCGAATGGAATTAATGCCATTCGCGCAAATTTCGACTCGTTTAGGCGGGGCAGCAATGGTTGTAACAGCGACAATTTTATTAAAAATGTTTTCATGATCAAACAAGCTAGCTATATTCATATAGCTAGCTTGTCAAATTAAGGGGAGATTATAAGTATGTTAGAAAATCAAATTAATGAAAGATCATTGTTATTGCATAAAGAATTAGTAGGGAAAATTGAAATTACAAGTAAGGTAGAAGTAAATTCAGCGGATGATTTAAGTCTGACATATACACCAGGTGTAGCGGAGTCTTGCAAAGCAATTGCAGCAGATGAAGAAACAGTGTATGACTATACAGCACGCAGTAATATGGTGGCAGTTGTTTCAGATGGAACAGCGGTACTCGGCTTAGGAAACATTGGACCGAAAGCGGCTATGCCTGTTATGGAAGGAAAAAGTATTTTATTTAAGAAATTTGCGAATGTAGATGCTTTTCCATTATGTTTAGGTACGACTGATGTGGATGAAATCGTTACCCTTGTGAAAAATTTAGAGCCTACGTTTGCAGGAATTAACTTAGAAGACATTGCGGCACCACGCTGTTTTGAAATTGAAAAACGATTAAAAGAAGAAACGGATATTCCTGTATTCCATGATGACCAACATGGAACGGCTATTGTCGTTTTAGCAGCTGTTATTAATGCATTAAAAGTTGTTAGCAAACAAATGTATAATGTGAAAATTGTTATTAATGGTGCGGGTTCAGCAGGAATTGCAATTGGAAAATTATTATTAAAGGCTGGTGCAAAGCACATTACGTTAGTTAGCTTAGAAGGTATTGTTTGTGAAGGTGAAGCATGGATGAACGAAGCGCAAATTGAGGTTTCAAAAAAGACAAATCGAGAACATGTGCGTGGAACGTTAAAAGAAGCGATTCACCAAGCTGATATTTTTATTGGTGTATCTGCTCCTAACGTATTAACAAAAGAGCTTGTACAGACGATGAATGAGAAAGCAATTGTGTTTGCAATGGCGAATCCAATTCCAGAAATCTTCCCTGAGGATGCATTAGAGGCTGGGGCAGCTGTAGTAGGAACTGGGCGCTCGGATTATGCGAATCAAGTAAATAATGTATTGGCGTTCCCAGGAATATTCCGCGGTGCGTTAGATGTGCGCGCGACTGATATTACAGAAGAAATGAAATTAGCGGCAGCGTATGGGATCGCTAACATCATTACGGACGAAGAACGTAATGCGAATTATGTAATCCCGAATCCATTAGATAAAAGAGTTGTTCCAAGTGTTGCTGAAGCTGTGGCGAAGGCAGCCATTAATTCAGGTGTGGCACGAATTACAGAAATGCCAAGTTATTAATAGCTAAAAGCAGTGCCTAAAAAGGCACTGCTTTTTTGAGATAAGAAATCAAAATAATGAAGAAGTGTAACATTATTTATTTATGTTTCCTCATTATTTATTTAATTCCATTGCAACTTGTTTACCATTTACTAAAACCTCAGTTACTGCTACGATCACTTCTATCATTTTTTTTATCTCTCATCTCTCCTCGTGTCATTTCTTACTTTAAGTATAAGAGAAGAGAGAGACTTCAACTATCGAAGTATATGACGTGGAAATTACATTGTTGTAAGAAGCTACTTTAGTTCTGTCACTTTACTCAGCAGTAATTACAAACTGATCATAATATTTTTCATTCACATATATATTTAATAACCATAATCCAGATGAAGGTAGTGACATAGTGAGAGGGAGTTCGTTTGTAGTAGAATTGATTGTATTTGAAGTAGTCCAAGTTGGTTTGGAAGTTTCTTGTTGAAAGAGTACGGGTGTTGGCGTTACTGATCCTTGTTTTAATGCAATAATAGATAGTTTTCCAGTTGGTATTTCAGGATCTAAAAAGTACCACATCATTTCATTTTTTTCATTTGCGATAATAGGGCTATCAGCCATTGCGATTTTGTCTTCGATACCTCTTAAAGGTATTTTTTCTTGTATGAAGGAGGGTGTTTCTTCCCAATTTACATCTTTTAAAACGCTAAGGTGAAAGAAGGAAGGTGCATTAACTTGAGTGGATGACGTTGCGATGGATTCTTTTTTAGGTACTTCTGAATCAAGTTGTCCTTGTGTGCATCCAACGATGAGAAAGGAGAAAAGTAGCATAGTTCCGATTTTTTTCATGGTGTCACACCCCTAATTTTTATTATTAGTGTAATTGTATTTGCCAGAAAGCGGGACAATTCCTTTAAAGTATAAAAAGAGGTCGTAAGTTTTGTACGACCTCTTTTGACATTTTCTATACTTGTTCAGTTGTAAAGGTTGGCTCATTCTCTTTTTGCGGCATCGTTAAGAAAATAACAGAAAGAACGATACATACGCCGCCTATTAATTGATACGCTCCAAATGATTCATTTAGCCAAGCGATTGAAACGATAGCTGCTACAAGTGGTTCAATGCTAGATAAAATGCTTGTTTCTGTTGCTGCTAAATATTTCAGACTACCAATATAAAGAAGGAAAGAAAGAGTGCCACTTATAATGATAAGAATGAGCATAGAAAAAGTTTGGAGTGTGAAAGTTTGCGAAATTTGATCCCACCCAAAAGAACGATTACAAATAAGCAGTGCAATTCCTCCAATTAACATTCCCCAGCCAATTACTACAGTTGTTCCACATTCTTTAATAAGAGAAGCTGGATGGAGGGTATAAAATGCAAATCCAATTGCTGTTAATAGGCCGAAAATAATAGCTTCTTTCGATAAAACAATATTTTCAATTGAACCGTTTGTAATAATAAAGTATGTTCCTGTTAGTGCTGTTATAATTGCGAGTAATTGCAGAGAAGCAGGGAATTTCCGTTGTTCAAATGCGACATAAATGGTAATAAGAACAGGACCAAGAAACTGAAATAATGTCGCTGTGACCGCATTACTAATATGAACCGTTTCGATAAAAGCGTATTGTGCACCGAGCATACCGAGAATAGAGAAAATAATAAGTTGTATAGAATGTCTAGTGTGTTTCCAAATTTGAAATATGTTTTGTTTCTTTATCAGTAAGAAAGATAAAATAAATATTCCCGCAAGCAACAAGCGAATTGTTAAAAAATCAATTGATGATACGTTAGTATGTTGAAATAGCCACTGAATCATCGGGCCAGATAATCCCCATAAGGTCGCTCCTATAATAATCATAACGAGTCCAATCCGTCTACTGTTGTTCATGATCATGCATCTCCTCTCGAGTATTTGATTTTTTATGTGTGACATGATAAAAGGAATTATATATAAATTCTGGCACTGTAAAAAGTATCAGATTTCAGTTTTATTAAGGGGTCAGATGTTATGTTAGAATTAACGCCTAATTTAAATACGAATAGTAAAAAGGCATTGTACGTGCAATTGTATGAGTATATAAAAAAAGAAATTAAAGGTGGAACAATTCCGGCTTTTACAAAATTACCTGCAAAAAGAAAGCTGGCGAGCTATTTACAAGTGAGTAAGAATACAGTAGAAGCGGCTTACGATCAATTACTTGCCGAAGGTTATATTGAGTCGGTATCGAGAAAAGGTTATTTTGTATGTAAAGTTGAACAAATGATTTATGCAGAAGGAAGAGAAGAGAAAGTAGAAGAAGTACCATTTCGGGAGGGGAACTATACATTTGATTTCACCCAAACAGGAGTTGATACGAATACTTTTCCGTTCACTATGTACCGCAAGCTTATAAATGATGTATGGCAGCCGCGTAATAATGAGTTGCTTTTTCTTGGACACCCTCAAGGGGAATTGAGTTTAAGAGAGGAAATTGCAAATTATTTGTATGAATCTAGAGGTGTGCGTTGTTCAGCTAGTCAAATTGTATTAGGAGCGGGAACACAAATATTAGTGAAGTTACTTTTTCAATTGTTGAAGGGAAGTAATTATGCAGTTGAAAACCCAGGTTATCATAGAAAAATGGTCGTTTTTGAACAGGGAGAAAAGAAGGTTCAAATGTTGTCTTTAGATAGGGACGGAATTTGTATGGCAGATTTAGAAAATAGCGATGCAAATGTTGTATTTGTAACTCCCTCTCATCAATTCCCATATGGAATGATTATGCCTATTACGAGAAGGACGCAGCTTTTACAATGGGCGAAGAAAGAGGAAGACAGGTATATTATTGAAGATGATTACGATAGTGAATTTCGTTATTCAGGAAAGCCAATTCCGGCACTACAAGGGTTAGATACAGATGGGAAAGTTATTTATATGGGGACGCTCTCAAAAGCTTTGTTGCCCTCATTACGGATGAGTTATATAGTATTACCGAAGAATTTAATTAACAAGTATCAAAAGGAATATTTGTTTTATACACAAAGCGTTTCAAGAATGGACCAAGAAGTGATTAGAAAGTTTTTAAATGAAGGTTATTGGGAAAAACATATTCATAAAATGCGTGTCGTCTACCGGAGAAAGAGGGATCGACTCGTCTTTGAAATAGGAAAGTATTTCTCTAATCGTGTTGAGGTGATAGGGGAAGATTCGGGATTACACATTTTATTACAAGTGCATAATGGAATGAGAGAAGAAGAACTAATTAAAGAAGCTGCGAAATATAGTATTAAAATATATCCTGTTTCTACGTACTATAAAGATGATACTGCACCTGAAAATGTAGTTTTACTTGGGTTTGCGATTTTATCAGAAGAAGAAATTGCACAAGCGATTCAACTATTAAATACAGCGTGGTTTAGAAAAAAGTAAAAAAACATCCTCATACACGAGAGGATGTTTTTCATTATTTATTTTCATCTAAGAATAAGACCATATGCTCTTCGTCCCAATATTGTCCGTTATATTTTAATGAACGTTCTTGCACACCGAATGTTTTAAATCCTAATGATTCATAAAGTTTTTTTGCTCCATCGTTGCCAACAACAACATCAAGCATAACTTGTTCTACTTCTAAAGATTTAGCAAGTTCAAGACATTCTTTAATAAGTGCTTTTCCTGCTCCAAGTCCGCGTGCTTTTGGAGACACATATACAGAACCGATTTTAGCTTTATGTTCTTGTTTTACATATGGTTTCGTTTCCAGTGTCGCAACCCCGATTAATTTTCCATCTTTAAATGCACCTAGCGTATAGTTTTCATCTTGTGCTAATTTTTGTGCTTTATATTCAATCGCACACTCTTTATTAATAATATCTTCATAAGAAGAGCTAAAAGCTTCAGGGTTTTGCTTTAATCCTTCTACACGAAGTTCTAAGTAAATTTCCGCTTCGTCTTTTGTTAATACATGGATATCCAATTATATCACCCTCCAAATCTTTGCAAATGTACCTTTATTTTATATTGAAATAAGAATAATTTCAAAAGCTTAGCTTAAATGAGCTGATTTTATGAACAAAATAACACCAGTAGTGTTTACTACTACTGGTGTTTTCACGCACATATTATTCAAAAGGCAGCTCAATTATAAAGTTTGTTCCTACGCCTAATTTGCTTGTTACTAGAATGGAACCGTTATGCAATTCCACAATTTCTTTTGCAACAGCTAGCCCGATACCTTTTCCTCCAGTAGCTCTCGTTCTAGATTTATCAACACGATAAAAACGATCGAAAATATGCGGAATATCTTCCTCAGGAATACCTTCACCTTCATCTTGTACACTTATTGTAAAAGAATTTGTTTCTGTGAGTACGCGTATTGTAATAGTGGTGTTTTCTAGCGAATGTTGATAAGCATTGTGTAATAAATTTAACATAACTTGTTCCATACGTCTTTCGTCTATGCAAACTTCTAAATCGTCTTTGCAATATACATGGAGTTGCATTTGTTTGTTAGTTAAGGTTGTTTTTGTTTTTTCAACCATTCGTTCTAAAAATGGTTGAAGGGTCACTTTTTGTTTTTTTATAACAAATTGGTGCTGTTCTAGTTGTACAAGCATAAATAGATCTTGTACGAGATCGGTTACACTATCCGTTTCATCCTCAATGATTTGTAAGTATTCTTCTCGCTCTTCTTTCGTTAAAGAGTCTCTCTTTGCTACCTTCGCATAACCTTTCATATAGGTCAATGGAGTTAATAGTTCATGGGCGACACTAGCGAGAAATTCGTTTCTTTCTTTTTTCATATAAGTCAGTTCACTGGATAAATCTTCAATCGTTTTTGCTAAGCTTCCAAGTTCATCATTCCGTTTAATACCTAATTGAATTGGCTTATTTAATTTTGACATTTTTTCTGTTGCCCTCTTCATTTTTATAAGCGGTTCTGTAATAACACGAGAAAAAACAAAGACAGAAATAGTCGTTAAAATAACTGTCAAAACACTAATGATAAGAAATTGCTTCATGAGTTTAAGTAACATATTTTCTAAGAAAGATGTTTTTAGTAACATATATAACTTTCCTTGAAACTCTGCTGTGTTAAGTGGGCTTACCGTTGTGATGAATTTTGATTTTTTCCAGTTCTTTTCGACAACCAGTCCGTTTTCTGGAATATGTTGTGTTTTACAAGTAAGTTGTTTTTGCATCGCCTTTGTTACAGGTTCTGAAGTGGAAATAATTTTGCCATTATTGTCTGTTATAATGATAGTTATATCAGAGTTAGCAATTGCTTCTGATTCGACTAAGTGTTCAGCTTCAGTGTTGATATCAAACTCGGGGTATACAGCACGTTTAGGCCGTTTACTGTGTTCAGCGCTTTCTGTGAGTCTCTTTTCTTTAGAGTATGCATTCCACTTGGCCCGGTTTTTAATCATGCTACTATAGCGATTACCCTTTTCTAAAAGAGCAAGTGTTTCCTCCTCAATGCGCATGTTTGAAATGCTTTTGTAAAAAGATACGAAAGCAATTGTTTCAATACATAAAGCTAATATTAAAAAGTATGTCCCAATTTTAAGTGAAAGTTTACTCATTTTCTCACCATACCTTATTTCATATAAAGGGTCAGTGATATACTATTGCTCACTGACCGAAGTAATTATTCACTTTTCCATTTATATCCGACTTTATAGACAGTTTCTAAGTAATTTTCAACTGGAAATCCTTTTTTACGTAATTTATCGCGGATATTACGAATATGTGAATCGATTGTTCTATATTCAATATCTGTTTCATAACCCCAAATTTTTTCGATTAAATCATCTCGGCTATAAGCACGGTTTGTATTTTGTAAAAATAGTCCAAGTAATGAAAACTCGATAGGTGTCAGTGAGATTTTTTCATCATAAACTGTGACAGTATGTTTCGTTTTATCCCACTCAATACCATTGAAGCTAACGAAGCCATCCTTCTTTGTACGGCGTAATATAGCCTCAATTCGTGCAACTAATACATGCTCATCAAATGGTTTTGTAATATAGTCATCTGCACCCATAGTAAGCCCCTTAACCATATCATAGTTTTGATTACGAGCTGTTAGCATGATGATTGGAACGTTGGAAATTTGACGGATTTGATAGCAAGTATCCCATCCATCCATATTCGGCATCATTACATCTAACAAAATAATATCGAAGTCTTTTTGTTCTATTAACTTTAGGGCTTCAAGGCCAGAGTTAGCTTTCATACAAAAATAGCCGCGAGGGCTTAAGAACAGATCTAATAATCGTAACATACGTTCTTCATCGTCTACTAATAAAATTTTTACCATAATCTTGTGCACCCCAAACTGTTCATTCTATTTGTATAGTTTACATGAAAATAATAAAAAACTCTTTTTATGTGATTGAGTGGAAGAGTTATTTTTCGCTCAGAGTAATTGACATAAAAAATGCACTAGTTTTGCACAACTATTTTCTATAATAGAAAACGTAGCGACACAAAATACCCTATGTTGCGACATAACGTCATGTCATTTTATTTATAAAATGACAATTCCATTCTATTGTGTATGTGAGATAGAGAAGGTTTTCGTATTCACCTCGCATCGGATAAGAAAAATTTCCTATCTCACACTTTTTTTAAAAGGAGATCATACACATGAATCCAAAAGAAGAAATTTCAAAAAAAGAAAAGCAAGATCGTAATACGGTTGTCATGTGCGTTGCCGTATCTATGGTTATTATTATAAGTTGTGTAAATAAAATTTTGGGGATTTTATAATATAAAAAAGCTTATTGCTTCTTAAGAAGCAATAAGCTTTTTTCGTTGTTAGGGGGAATATTTTTATATAATAAACCAAGGTAAAATTGCTAATCCAGAAGTTACAATTGCTGTAGTAAATATTAAAAGCATAGCTCGTTTGTTTTGTTTCATGTCACATTCTCCTCTACATATCAAGTACATGCGATCAGCGTGGGATGTAGTTCCCCACTGAGTAAAGTTTCACTTTATATTTTTAGTATAATGAATGGAAAGGTTTGGTACGATCGATAAAGGTGACATGAAGATTACATTGTTGTAATGAAAAAAGCACCTTTCTTAATAAAAAGATGCTTTTGGAAAACTATATTGAAGTATTAATTATTTAAGAACAGAACCATATGTTCCTCGTCCCAATATTGACCGTTATGTTTTAATGAACGCTCTTGTACGCCGTAAGTTTGGAAACCTAATGACTCATATAATTTTTTTGCTGCATCGTTACCAACTACAACATCGAGCATAAGTTGTTCTACATGTAATTTATCGGCATTTTCAATAATTGCTTTAATAAGAGCTCGTCCTGCTCCAAGGCCACGTGCTTTAGGGGAAACAAAAACGGAACCGATTTTTGCTTTATGTTCTTGTTTAATGAAAGGCTTTGTTTCTAAAGTAGCAATGCCGATTAAATCGTTATCTTTGAAGACACCTAGAGTATACTTATCCGGATTGCTTAATCGTTTTGCCATAGCACCTACAGGATCTTCATGTTTAAGAACATCTTCATAAGAAGAGCTAAAAGCTTCCGGATTCTTCGTTAATCCTTCCATACAAACTTTTAAATATATTTCTGCATCCTCTGTCGTTAATAAGCGAATTTCCATCGTTGTAACCTCCTTGGTCGATTTTAAATAAAATAAATTCATTACTTTTATAAGAATGTGTATGCGTTTTGTGAGCAGTCTCTTTTAATTTGTAAAAGAATGAAAAGATATATGCTACAATGTTTTGTTTTTTAATATGTAATGAAATTATATATTAACTTTATTAACTATTCAAGTGTTTAATATATTACATTTTTATAACTAAAATAACTCCTCGATTGAGGAGTTATTTTAGTTATTCGATTGATAACCATCAATTCGGTGTGGATGCGTGTAAATATTACAAGATTCATTTCTAATAAATCCTACGACAGTAATGCCTAAATCGTGAGCGAGTTGCAATGCTAGTTTTGTTGGTGCGGATTTAGATAGAACAATTTCACATCCGATTTTTGAAACTTTGAGTAAAATTTCGGATGAAATACGCCCGCTAAATGCAATGATTTTTCCTTTAACAGATATATCGTTGCGTAAACAATGTCCATATATTTTATCTAATGCATTATGTCTTCCAATATCCATTCTTGATAGGAGGATATTGTTTCGATCACATAGCGCGGTATTGTGAACACCGCCGGTTTGTCGAAAGGTAGTGGAAGATTGTTGTAAAGTATTCATTAAGTAAAAGCATTCTTCAGGAGTAATTTTTACATGTATATCATGTAAATCTTTTGCTTTTGCTGCATCGTTAGCGAAAATAAAACCTTGTCTACCTTTTCCGCAGCAAGAAGTGATGTATCGTTTATTATATAAATTTTGATAGAGCGGATTTATTTTTGATGATGTTACATGGACAATTCCGTTATCTTTTTGAACCCATAGTTCTTCAATATCTTTATAGGAAGAAATAATCCCCTCAGAAATTAAAAAACCGATTACCATATCTTCAATATAATTTGGTGTACATACGACTGTTACATATTCTTCACCATTCAATTTAATAGTAATAGGAGATTCTGTAACAATCTCATCAAGTTGTTTTGAAAATGTACCAGATTGATAACGTACAATTGTATAAGTCTCTTGCGTAGGCCCCATATTAAATTCCCCTTTTATATGTATTTTCTCCCACATTCATCATAAAACATTGAAAAAATAAAAACAGCTGTTAGAAGGAAGGTATCAGATTATTTTGGTTATTATTGTATATATACGATATAATAGAAATGTAGAATAGTGAAATTTTCAAGCTTTCGTAGTGATGCCTTATAAACATCTAGAATCGACTTCATAAGAAAAGTATTTGGGCAGGGCGTTTCAAAAATATGTACAGTAATTTATTTGTGAAAACGGATTCATAAATGTGTTGTACAGTTGGTTGTAAGGAGAGGGGAAACTATGGCAGAACAGACAGTCCGTGTAACCGTAGATGGTAAAGAATTTTCAGCATCAGGTGAAAAGACAATACTACAATTATTTAACGAGAGTAATTTGGAACATCCTCAAATTTGTCATGTACCAGAAGTAGATCCAATTCAAACTTGTGATACGTGTATTGTAGAAGTAGATGGGAAGTTAATGCGTGCTTGTTCAACGAAGCTCGAGAATGGTATGCATATTGAAAGACAGTCACAGCGTGCGAAAGAGGCGCAGACTGAGGCGATGGATCGAATATTAGAGAATCATTTATTGTATTGTACCGTATGTGATAACAATAACGGTAATTGTAAGGTTCATAATACAGTACATATGATGGGAATTGAAGAGCAGAAATATCCGTATGAGCCGAAAGTAAGTGCTTGTGAAGTGGATATGTCACATCCGTTTTATCGGTATGATCCAAATCAATGTATTGCTTGTGGACAGTGTGTAGAAGTATGTCAAAACCTACAGGTTAATGAAACGATATCGATAGACTGGAGCTTAGATCGTCCGCGTGTTATATGGGATCATGGTGTGAGTATCAATGACTCATCTTGTGTAAGTTGCGGGCAGTGTGTAACGGTATGTCCATGTAATGCGTTAATGGAAAAATCAATGTTAGGTGAAGCTGGATTCATGACAGGATTAAAATCAGATGTGTTAGATCCGATGATTGATTTTGTAAAGGATGTAGAGCCTGGATATAGTAGTATTTTAGCGGTTTCAGAAGTAGAGGCTGCGATGCGTAAAACGAAAGTGAATAAAACAAAAACTGTTTGTACATTTTGTGGTGTCGGTTGTTCATTCGAAGTATGGACGAAAGATCGCCATATATTAAAAGTGCAACCTGTTTCAGATGCACCAGTTAATGGAATTTCCACATGTGTAAAAGGTAAATTTGGATGGGACTTTGTAAATAGTGAAGATCGAATTACGAAGCCATTAATTCGCCAAGGAGATATGTTTGTTGAAGCTACTTGGGAAGAGGCATTAGAAGTTGTTGCTTCTAACATGCAGCATATTAAATCTGAATACGGCAGCGATGCATTTGGATTTATTTCTTCATCGAAAGTAACAAATGAAGAAAATTACCTTATGCAAAAACTAGCTCGACAAATATATGGAACGAATAATGTGGACAATTGTTCTCGTTATTGTCAATCTCCAGCAACAGATGGTTTATTTAAAACTGTCGGTATGGGCGGAGATGCTGGAACAGTGAAAGATATAGCTGAAGCAGGCCTTGTCATTATCGTTGGTGCGAATCCAACAGAAGGACATCCTGTGCTTGCGACGCGGGTAAAACGTGCTCATAAATTACACGAGCAAAAACTGATTGTAGCAGATCTTCGTAAACATGAAATGGCAGAGCGTGCGGATTTATTTATTCATCCGTGCCAAGGTACGGATTACGTATGGCTTGCTGGTATTACGAAATATATTATTGATCAAGATTGGCACGATAAAAAGTTTTTAGCTGAAAATGTGAAGAACTTTGATGAATATAGCACAATGTTAGAAAAGTATACGCTTGAGTATACAGAAGAAATTACGGGGATTTCGAAAGAACACCTGAAAGAAATGGCTCGTATGGTATATGAAGCAGATGGTACTTGTGTACTTTGGGGAATGGGTGTAACCCAAAATACAGGAGGAAGTACAACATCTGCTGCTATTTCAAATTTACTGCTTGTTACGGGGAACTATCGTCGTCCTGGTGCAGGCGCATATCCATTACGAGGTCATAATAACGTACAAGGTGCTTGTGATATGGCGACATTACCAAACTGGCTCCCAGGTTATCAAGCAGTATCGGATGATACGCTTCGTGCTAAGTTTGAAAAAGCATACGGCACAACTATTCCGAAAGCACCAGGGTTAAATAATATTGCAATGTTACTTGCGGCAGAAGAAGGAAAATTACGTGGTATGTATGTCATGGGGGAAGAGATGGCCTTAGTCGATTCCAATGCGAACCATGTGCAACATATTTTAGCGAATTTAGACTTCCTTGTTGTTCAAGATATGTTCTTATCAAAAACAGCTCGTTTTGCTGATGTTATTTTACCAGCGGCACCAAGCTTAGAAAAAGAAGGAACGTTTACGAATACAGAGCGACGTATTCAAAGATTATATGAAGTATTGAAACCGCTTGGCGATTCAAAACCAGATTGGTGGATTTTACAAAAAGTGGCTCGTGCACTCGGCGGGGATTGGAATTACGAAAGTCCAAGTGAAATTATGGACGAAATTGCATCGCTTGCACCGTTATACTCTCAAGCAACGTACGATCGTCTAGAAGGATGGAATAGTTTATGTTGGGGTAGTCATGATGGTAGCGATACACCGCTATTATATGTAGACGGATTTAACTTCCCAGATAAACTAGCTCGTTTATCATTAGATGAATGGGTACCACCAGTTGTAGCGCCAGATGAGTATGATTTACTTTTAAATAATGGACGTATGCTAGAACATTTCCATGAAGGGAATATGACGAATAAGTCGGCTGGTATTTTATCTAAAGTATCTGAAGTGTTCGTTGAAATCTCACCTGAACTTGCTATAGAGCGCAATGTGAAAGATGGTGGTCTTGTAGAATTAGCATCACCATTTGGCAAAATTAAAGTACAAGCGCTTATTACGGATCGTGTAACGGGGAAAGAGCTATACTTACCGATGCATGCAACGATAAATGAAGAAGCGATCAATATTTTAACTGGGACGGCAACAGACCTTTATACGTGTACACCGGCGTACAAACAAACGATGGTGAAAATGCGTGTATTACGTGAAAAAGGAAATCGCCCGTTACCATCTTCAAACCCGAGAGATAAAAAGCGTAATCCGCAGAATGGTGTTGAAATTGAGCAAAAATGGCAAAGAAAACAATACGTATCACTCGTGGACTAGGGGGCGGAGATAGTGGCGAAAGAAATTACTTTAATTAAAAAGAAAGTTGTAACAGAGGAAGAACAGAAACAGCAAGTGGCAGATGAACTTCTAAATGAGCTATCTAATAATCGTGAAGCAGTAGAAGAAACGATGCAGCTGTTAGCGCAGTTGCAGAAGGCTGGAATATTAGATGCGGCGATTAGTTTACTCGCTGCGAAGGAAGATGTTTCAAAAATCGCTGTGGAGCAATTAAATCGTGAACCAGTTAAAAATGCACTTAACAATATGATGGGTGCGGGGGAAGCACTATCCTCAGTTGACCCAGAAGTAACGAAGCAAATTACATCGAGCTTAGTCACTGGATTGCAATTTGCAACAGATGAATTAAATAGTGGTAAAAAAACAAAAGTGATGGATTTCTTTAAAGTGCTAAAAGATCCAGATATCAATAGAGCCATTACATTCGGTTTTAGCTTTTTGAAAGCATTTGGACAAGGGTTAGAGAAAAAATAGAGTAAGTGAAAAAGTGATGGGAAATAGCCATCACTTTTTTCATTATATGTATAAGAGTGTTCATGTTAAGCGGAATATATTATTATTAAAAAGATGGATTAGAACTGGAAATGTGGAATCCATCTCAAATATTGTTTTAGAATGTGGAGGAATATATGCAACACCGTAAAAAACTATCTATACCAGGAGTAATGAGACATTCCTTTCAAACAGTTAAATTTGCTTTTTGGAATGTATTAACTTTTCAACTTGCTTATAAATTATTAGCAGCGATTGTGTTCGTTCCACTATTTGGAATCATTTTTAATAAGTTATTGTATTTTGGTGGTTATGCAAATGCAACGAATGATGAATTATTAGCGTTTTTAAAGACGCCTTATGGCATCTTGGCAATTGTAATTTTATCATTGTTAGCACTGTTTCTTATCTTTACGGAATTTGCGGTGCTTATTATTATTTCGTACTTCGCTCATAAAAGACAAAAGGTGAAATTACGTCCGATTTTATATAAAACCGTAACGTATTTACCTACTCTTTTCACATATTGCTTACCAGGATTTATTTTATATGCTGTCGTATTGTTACCTCTTTTAAATATGGGGTATGAAACGGCATTAATTCCGCAAATTCAAATTCCTAACTTCATTACAGGAGAACTGTTTAAGACAACGATGGGACAAGTTGGTTATTACACGTTCTTTGCTGTAGTTGCGTATTTGAACCTTCGTTGGATTTTTGTTCTACCTATTGTTGTTTTAGAGCAGAAGCCATTTCGCGTGGCAGCACGTAAAAGTGCAACGTTAGTAAAAGAAAGCTTTTTTAAAGTACTATTCTTTTTAGTCGGATTTTTTATTTCAATAGGAATTGTGTATGTCATATTTTTAGGAATATATTTATTGTGTCTATGGGGTGTTTATGAATTTACAAACCCGAAAGGGACATTTGCGTTATTAGCAGAATCAACGATTTCTGTATTCCTAACGAGTACATTGTATCTATTTAGTTTTATCGTAACACCATTTTATATTATGGCAATTACTCGATTGTATTTACAAAAGGTTCCGGTTGAGGACGTCTTATTAGAAGAAGGATTAGATTATTCGAAAACGAAAGCAGATAAATGTTTCTTCCAAAAACATCGTTGGAAATTTATTGGTGTATATATTGTAGGAATTATTACTGCCGGAATGGTCGTTGCCTTCATTGTAACGTTTATTTCAAATTCATATAAAGAACCAATTATTATGGCGCACCGCGGGTATATATCAAAAGGAGTAGAAAATACGAAAGAAGCCATTCAAGGTGCTATTGATGCAAAAGCAGACTACGCTGAAATTGATGTACTGCAAACAAAAGACGGTGAATTAGCAGTTATACATGACTTGAAGTTGAAACGCCTTGCTAATGCTAATGTTCATGTGTCAGATTTAACGATGGATGAGTTAAGGCAGCTTACTCTTAGTCAAGATGGGTTTTCAGGACAAATAAGTACACTTGATGAGATCATTAAGTTGGCAAAGGGAAAAATCAAACTCAATATTGAAGTGAAGCTTCATGGGGGCGAAAAAGATTTCGTAAACAAGGTATTAAAAGCGATTAAAGATAATGAATTTGAGAAACAATGTGTCATTCAAACGTTACACTATCCGCTTATTAAAGAGTTTAAGCGTGCAAATCCAGATATAAAAGTAGGATATATACTGTATGCGAGTAGAGCTAACTTAAAAAATGTGAAGGCGGATTTTTATGTAGCAGAAGAATACATGCTAAATAAGAAATTAGTAAAAGAAGCAAGGAAGTTAAACAAGCCAATTTACGTATGGACGGTAAATGATATGGAAAGCTTACAGGGATATTATAAATTAAACGTAGATGGTATCATTACCGACTATCCTGAATCGGCACGTGAAACAATTAAGATGTTAAAAGAGCAAGAGGCGGAAGAAAGTGATCTGTTTGATAAAATTACTGAAACAACAGATGATTTATTTTCCAAGCTATTTATAAGTTATCCAGCTGCTAGTTAAATGCTAGCAGCTGTTTTTTTACGAAAAGAATATATCCCTAAAGTATTGTGTAAATTAATAACTGTATATGTATACGACATCATTGGGGTTTCTTACATTGTTACATTATTGTTAAATAATAAATAGTTAGTACTTATTTTGGAGGAGTATAATAAAAATAGAGTGATAGATAATGGAATGAAATGAGAATCCTAATAGAATCAATGTTTTATATATTTACACTATTCTAAATATATAAACTTTAAAAAAATGGTATGTTAGCGTTTTCATAACTTTTAAGTTATGCTAGAATAAGGACATAAGTTATTAATTATTACAAAAAGAAAAAAGACTTTCTTTTTTCTGTTAATTATAAGGGGGCATTTCATTATGCGTATTGGGGTACCAGCAGAAATTAAAAACAACGAAAACCGTGTGGCAATGACACCAGCAGGTGTTGTACATTTAATTCGTAACAATCACGAAGTATTCATTCAAAAGGGTGCAGGTTTAGGATCTGGTTTCACAGATGCTCAGTATGTTGAAGCAGGAGCAAAAATTGTTGATACAGCTGAAGAAGCTTGGAACATGGAAATGGTTATGAAAGTTAAGGAACCAATTGAAAGCGAATACAAACACTTCAGTGAAGGTTTGATCTTATTCACATACTTACACTTAGCTCCAGAACCAGAATTAACAAAAGCATTAATCGAAAAGAAAGTTGTTTCTATTGCATATGAAACAGTACAATTAGAAAATCGTTCTCTACCATTACTTGCACCTATGAGTGAAGTAGCTGGTCGTATGGCTGCACAAATTGGTGCACAATTCCTTGAGAAAAACAAAGGCGGTAAAGGTATATTACTTGCAGGTGTTCCAGGGGTTAAACGTGGTAAAGTAACAATCATCGGTGGTGGACAAGCTGGTACAAATGCTGCTAAAATTGCAGTTGGACTAGGTGCGGATGTAACAATCATCGACTTAAGTGCAGAACGTCTTCGTCAATTAGATGACATTTTCGGAAACCAAGTAAAAACTTTAATGTCTAATCCTTACAATATTGCAGAAGCTGTAAAAGAGTCAGATCTTGTAATCGGTGCAGTATTAATCCCAGGTGCAAAAGCACCAAAACTTGTAACAGAAGAAATGATTAAATCAATGGAACCAGGTTCTGTTGTTGTAGATATCGCGATTGACCAAGGTGGTATTTTCGAAACAACTGACCGTATTACAACTCATGATAACCCAACTTACGAAAAACACGGTGTTGTTCATTATGCAGTTGCAAACATGCCAGGTGCGGTTCCACGTACATCAACTCTTGCATTAACAAACGTAACAGTACCATATGCAGTACAAATTGCTAACAAAGGCTACAAAGAAGCTTGCCTAGGCAATTCTGCATTACTAAAAGGTATTAACACATTAGATGGCTATGTAACGTTCGAAGCAGTTGCAGAAGCTCACGGTGTAGAGTACAAAGGTGCTAAAGAATTATTAGAAGCAGAAACAGTATCTTGCTAATAGAAGCATTATACAAAACAAAATCGAACAATATATAAAACAACATGATAAGAGCTAAGAGTGAAGATCTCTTAGCTCTTCTTGGCAAAAGGGGGCATACATCGTGGCCAACCTATTTAAAAAGAAATCCGTTACGCAATTGTTAGGGGAAAGTAAAAGTAAAACTTTAACGAAAACGCTAGGGGCATTTGACCTAACAATGCTAGGGATTGGTGCGATAATCGGTACAGGAGTACTAGTATTAACAGGATTAGTAGCAGCAAGAGATGCTGGTCCAGCAGTTATTTTTTCATTCATGATTGCAGCAATCGTTTGTGGATTTGCAGCGTTGTGTTATGCAGAAGTTGCATCTACACTTCCGGTTTCAGGTAGTGTGTACACATACTCATATGCAACAATCGGTGAGTTTATTGCCCACCTAATGGGATGGACATTACTATCTGTATATGTTGTAACAACTGCCGCAGTAGCTGGTGGATGGACAGGTTATTTTAATAACTTAGTGAGTGGATTCGGATTAGAAATTCCAGCAGAGTTGTTAAAGATTCCATCACAAGGTGGGATCGTGAATTTACCAGCAGTAGTCATTACATTAGTTTTAACTTGGTTACTATCAAGAGGTACGAAAGAAAGTAAGCGTGTGAATAACATAATGGTATTAATTAAAATTGGTATTGTTATTTTATTCATTGCAGTTGGTGCGTTTTACGTACAACCAGAAAACTGGACACCATTTGCACCATACGGCATTAGCGGAATCTTTGCCGGAGGAGCAGCAGTATTCTTTGCTTTCTTAGGATTTGATGCATTAGCAACTTCTGCTGAAGAAGTAAAAAATCCACAACGTGATTTACCAATTGGTATTATTGCTTCGTTAGTTATTTGTACAATTATTTATGTTGTAGTTTGTCTCGTTATGACAGGTATGGTTTCTTATAAAGAATTAGATGTACCAGAAGCTATGGCATATGTATTAGAAGTTGTAGGACAAGATAAAGTAGCTGGTGTAATCGCAGTTGGAGCTGTAATTGGTATTATGGCTGTAATCTTTGCTTACATTTATGCAACGACACGTGTATTCTTCGCGATGAGCCGTGATGGTTTATTACCAAAATCATTTGCGAAAATTAATAAGAAGACAGAAGCACCAGTATTCTCAACTTGGTTAACAGGTATTGGTAGTGCTTTAATTGCTGGATTTATCGATTTAAAAGAATTATCGAATTTAGCGAATATTGGAGCGTTGTTAACATTTGCGATGGTAGGTGTGTCAGTTATTATTCTTCGTAAAACACATCCGAACTTAAAACGTGGCTTTGTGGTACCACTTGTACCAACGCTACCGATTATTTCAATCGCATGTTGTCTATTCTTAATGTTTAACCTGCCATTAACAACATGGATCTACTTCGGTATTTGGTTAGCAATTGGAGTAGTTGTATACTTTGTTTATTCGAAAAAACATAGTCATCTAAAAGACGATGGAAGTTCGCAGGATAATTTAGAACAAGCTAATTAAAAGCTTAATTAAAAGGGATATAAGTATAGTAAGCCTTGTGCGTCTAGGGAGCGCGCAAGGCTTTTTCTTTTGTGCAAAGTGTACATCTTTTTTTGTATGAGAATGTAATGGATGCGGAAAATATATGTAGATCTTTTTAAAATGTGAACGAAATGTTCAAAAAAATGTATTAGATTTCATTGACACATATGAATAGGCGCTCATATAATAAAAGTATAAGATATATGAATGATTGTTCATATGTTCAAATAAAGAGGTGAGCTATAATGGCTGGGAATAAAGTAGAAACACCACAAGAGACATGTTCTCAAACGATAATCCATGAAGAAGTTGTGGATCAAGTAAAACAAACAATTCCAACTGATGACAGTTTAAGTAAAGTAGCAGAATTATTTAAAGTATTAGGTGATCGTACACGTACGAGAATATTACATGCGTTATTTGAAGCTGAAATGTGTGTTTGTGATTTAGCGTATTTATTAGGAATGACACAATCATCTATTTCACATCAGCTTCGTGTATTAAAGCAAGCGAAACTTGTAAAGAATCGTAAAGAAGGAAAGGTCGTTTATTATTCGTTAGCTGACCAGCACGTAATTCATATCTTCGAGCAAGCGTTTGAACACGTAAACGAGGAAGAATAAAAAGAACGCGAGGAGGGAGAACGATGGCTGAAGCATTAGTGAAAAAGAAACTGATGTTAGAAGGTTTAGATTGTGCGAACTGTGCAATGAAAATCGAAAAAGGTGTTGGAAATATAGAAGGAGTAAATTCTTGCTCTGTAAATTTTGCAACAAAAACAATGGTTTTAGAAACAGCGCAAAATAAAGAAAGTGAAGTTGTTACAGAAGCGAAACAACTCGTTACAAAATTAGAACCGCACATTAAAGTGCAAGAAGAAAAAAGCACAAAAGTAGCAAAAGAAGTATTTATATTAGAAGGTTTAGATTGCGCAAATTGTGCGATGAAGATTGAAAAGAAAGTGAAAGAAATGCCGACTGTTTCAGCAGCAACTGTTGATTTCGTATCAAAGAAATTACGAGTTGAGGTAGCGAATAAAAGAGAATTAGAAGCGACTGTAGTCAATATAACAAATGTCGTTCAAAAGTTAGAACCAGATGTGAAAGTTGTTCGTGAAGAAAAGGGTGGTCATGACCATGGACATAGTCATGATCATGGTGAAGCAAATGTGAAAAAGATGGTAGGACGATTAGTGGTCGGCGGAATTTTGACAGCAATTGCTGCATTAGCTAGCTTACCACAAATGATCACAATTCCGTTATTCGTCCTTGCGTATTTATTAATAGGTGGAGATATTGTTTGGAGAGCTGTAAGAAACATAACTCGTGGTCAAGTATTTGATGAGAACTTCTTAATGGCAATTGCAACACTAGGAGCTTTTGCGATTCAGCAATACCCAGAAGCGGTTGCAGTAATGTTATTCTATCAAGTAGGGGAATTATTCCAAAGTATTGCGGTAAACCGTTCTCGAAAATCAATTACTTCATTGATGGATATTCGTCCTGATTACGCGAATGTTAAGATTGGAAATGAAACGAAACAAGTATCACCAGAAGATGTACAAATCGGCGATTATATTATCGTGAAACCTGGTGAGAAAGTACCATTAGACGGAAAAGTAGTTGACGGAACATCAATGGTAGATACTTCAGCATTGACTGGTGAATCTGTACCACGTGAAGTTGAAGTTGGAAATGATGTACTAAGTGGTTTTGTGAACCAAAATGGTGTATTAACAATTGAGGTTACAAAAGAATTTGGTGAATCAACTGTATCAAAAATTTTAGATTTAGTTCAAAATGCAAGCAGTAAAAAAGCGCCAACAGAAAACTTTATTACGAAGTTCGCGCGTTATTATACTCCAGTTGTAGTAATTACAGCAGCGATTATGGCGTTTATTCCACCACTTATTTTAGAAGGAGCTACATTCTCTGATTGGATTTATAGAGCGTTAGTGTTCCTAGTAATCTCTTGTCCATGTGCGTTAGTTGTATCTATTCCTCTTGGATTCTTTGGAGGTATCGGTGGTGCATCTAAAAGTGGTGTGTTAGTAAAAGGAAGTAACTATTTAGAAGCTTTAAATGATGTGAAATATATTGTTTTTGATAAAACAGGAACATTAACAAAAGGTGTCTTCAAAGTTACAAAAATGGAACCAAGCGAAGGCATTACAAATGAAGAATTATTAGAGTATGCAGCATTTGCTGAAGTGTATTCTAACCATCCAATTGCACAATCGATTCGAAATGCATATGGAAAATCAGTTGATGAAAAGATAATCGATGATTATAACGAAATTTCTGGTCACGGTACAGTCGTAAAAGTACAAGGAAAAGAAATTTTTGCAGGTAATGCTAAATTAATGAGAAAAGAGAACATTACATTTAAGCAACCAGAAACAGTAGGTACATTAGTTCACGTTGCTGTAGATGGAAAATATGCAGGTTATATTGTTATCTCTGATGAGGTAAAAGAAGATTCAAAACAAGCAATTCAAAAGTTAAAAGAACTAGGTATTAAGAAGACAGTGATGTTAACTGGTGATGCAAAACCAGTTGGTGAAGCTGTTGGTAAAGAATTAGGTTTAGATGAAGTTCACGCAGAACTATTACCGCAACAAAAAGTAGAAGAGATTGAAAAAATTGATGCAGCGAAGCATGGAAAAGAAAAAGTTGCTTTCGTTGGTGATGGTATTAATGATACACCGGTATTAGCGAGAGCCGATGTCGGTATTGCAATGGGTGGTTTAGGATCAGATGCGGCAATTGAAGCAGCAGATATCGTTATTATGACTGATGAGCCTTCAAAAATTGCAACAGCTGTAAACATTGCAAAACGTACACGACGCATTGTGTGGCAAAATATTATTTTTGCATTAGGGGTAAAAGGATTAGTTTTACTACTTGGTGCTTTCGGTATTGCAACAATGTGGGAAGCTGTTTTCTCAGATGTTGGTGTGACACTACTGGCAGTGTTAAATGCAATGCGTGTACTACGAGTGAAAGATTTATAAAAAAAGAGGGCGCAACCTGCGTCCTCTTTTTTAGGTTATTCTGTTGAAATTGACTCAATAAAATAATAACAAATATTTAAATTCACAAATAAAAAATATTTGTCTTATTATTTTAATATATTTTCCACAAAGGTACATATAGTATTGAAAAAACAGAGAAGGAGAAGCTTCTCTGTTTTATTTTTGTATATTTTTTTCGACTTGTTCTCGAACAGTTTGAATGTAATTCATTTTATGATCCCAGCATTCTTGACTTAAATCGACAGGGTACTCTTCAGGATTTAAAGTTCGCATATACTCTTCCCAAAATAGTGCGAGACTTTGTTCATTATATTTTTGAATATCTAATATATCTGGTAGTTCATATGTTCTTTTACCGTTAACAAAAATGTCTTTATGCAGTTCGCGTGCTTCAAAGTTTGTTACAAATTTACTTATATAGGTGTGAACAGGATGAAACATTTTTAAGCGTTCTTCTTTTCCTGGTTCTTCACAATCCAATGCAATATAATCGCCTTCAGCATGATCGTTCACTCGATTGATAATGCGATAAATTCGTTTCAGTCCTGGAGTAGTAATTTTTTCAGGGTTAGATGAAATTTTTATTGTATCATTTAATTTTCCATCAGTATCTTCAATTGCAACTAGTTTATAAACAGCTCCTAACGCTGGTTGCTCAAAGGACGTAATCAATTTTGTTCCAACGCCCCATACGTCAATTTTTGCCCCTTGAGATTTGAGGTGCATAATTGTGTATTCATCTAAATCGCTAGAAGCAATAATTTTTGTATTTGTAAATCCAGCTTCATCTAGTAGTTTTCTTGCCTTTTTAGATAAATAAGCCATATCACCACTATCGAGGCGAATGCCGTAAAAATCGATGCGATCCCCAAACTCTTTCGCGACGCGAATTGCATTTGGAACACCTGATTTTAATGTGTCATATGTATCAACGAGAAAGACGCATTTTTTATGAGTTTCAGCGTATTTCTTAAACGCGACATATTCATCGCGATATGCTTGAACGAAAGAGTGCGCATGTGTGCCGGCTACAGGTATTCCAAAGCGTTTCCCAGCCCGTACGTTACTTGTAGATGAGAAACCACCAATAAAGGCAGCTCGTGTGCCCCAAAGGGCTGCATCGAACTCGTGGGCACGTCTTGTACCGAACTCTAAAAGTTCATCGTTATTTGCAGCGTGCTTCATACGAGCTGCTTTTGTTGCAATTAATGTTTGGTAATTCACAATGTTTAACAGGGCAGTTTCAATAATTTGTGCTTCGCCAAGCGGTGCATCAACACGTAATAAAGGCTCGTTATTAAATACAACTTCACCTTCTGGCATACTTCGAATCGTCCCAGTGAATTTCATATTTTGTAAATAATTAAGGAATTCTTCTTCGAATTGTAATTCTGCTAGATAAGCGATATCGCTCTCTGTAAAGCTGAAGTTTTCTATGTACTCTACAATCTTTTCAAGGCCGGCAAAAACAGCGTAACCGTTCTCGAATGGAAGCTTTCGAAAGTATAAATCAAACACCGAGCGGCGATTGTGAATACCATCTTTCCAATATGTATAAGCCATATTAATTTGGTATAAATCTGTATGTAAGGCATAGCTATCGTCTTTATAATAAGTCATCGCGAAAACACCTCCATAATTTGGTTATAGTATACCAATTTTTCACCATTCGTAGCAAAGAAGAGATATTGGTATGAAGTCAAGAGAGAAAAAAATGAAATAATGCATATTTTTTAGAAAATTAACATTTATCAATTTATATTTCTCTAGATTTTATGTATTATTAGAGTAATGGGGGTAAATGAGAATGGAGGAGGACAATGCAACAAACATTAGAAAAAATAGGCAAACAAGTCTTTTACAAACGGCTACAGCAAAAAATGACACAAGAAGAATTATGTCAGGGCATTTGTTCTGTCTCATACTTAAGTAAAATCGAAAATGGAAAGATCGAAGCATCAGAAGAGATTCTACAATTGCTCTGCGCAAGATTAGAAATTGCCGTGACGGATTTGAGAGATGTAGAAGAAGATGTGAAGGTGAAGTTGGATGAATGGTTGAATGCACTCGTTCATTTAGACAAGCAACAAGTAGAACGCATATATGAAGAATTGCAAGGTGAAATGAAGCATGTTTTGGATTTTGAAATTATAAATTATTATAAACTGCTGTACACACGTTATTTAATTATGAAAAGGGATTTTCCTGCTGTCGAAGAAGAGTTAGAGAGCTTAAAGAAGATGTACAAAAAGTATTCACCATTCCAAAAATTATTATATACGTATAGCAAAGGGTTATATTATTTTTTACAACATAGATATAAGAAGGCATTGGAGTATTTGAATCGAACAGAAGTAATGGCAAAGGAACAAGGTTATCATGAGAATGGAATATATTTCAATTTAGCTCTTGTTTATAATGAATTAGAAGTTGAGCATATGACTTTACATTTTGCTAATGTAGCAATGGAAGGATTTAAGAGTGAATATAAATTCCGTTATGTGATAAATTGCCAGTTACTTATTGCGTTGAGTTATATACAAAAAAAGCAATATAATGAAGCACTATCTATTTATAATAATATTTTGAGGGAAGCAAATTCTTTTGCTGATAAAGAAAATATAACAGCTATTGCTTTAAATAATTTAGGCTTCTTGTACTATAACTTAAAAGATTATGCAAAAGCAAAAGATTATTATTTACAATGCCTAAAGTACAAAAAGGAAGAGGATTTAAATTATATTGATGCAGTGTATGAGATCGCTTTGCAGTGTATTGAATTAAAAGAATTTGAAGAAGCAAAAGATTGGATTGATAAAGGGATAGATGTCGCCAAGAGGGATGAAAAGTATAAAAGTATGTTATATATACTTTCAATGCTTAAGAATAAATACTTTGAAACAAAAGATGTTTATAAAAAGTTTTTAGAAGTTGAGGCAATTCCATTTTTTAGAGGTGAAGAAAATAAAAAGGAATTAAAAATGGTGTATTTAGAACTAGCAGGATATCACGAGGAATTATTAGAATTTAAGGAAAGTAATAACTACTATAAATTAGCAATTAATTTATTAGAAGAAAAGGGAGGAAAATAATATGAAAAAAATAATTATTGGTGCTTTGGCTTTGGTAGCTGTATTAGTGGTATTGGAACCGCAATACGCTTGGACATCGGACATCTATGGTCAAGGAGAAAAAGTAGTAGAATTAATAAACTCTTAACAGAAACCCCTTTCCAACCGGAAAGGGGTTTTTCAATATTTGTTCCTCAAAATTCTACAAAACTTGAGAAAATAATTATTTGAATTTTTAGTATATTAATAGTGGAAACATAATGCTAATATGAAACTACTCTTTTTCAAAAAATAATTTATTAGGGGGAAGGTTCATGAAAAAGAAAAGTTTAGCGTTAGTGTTAGCGACAGGAATGGCAGTTACAACGTTTGGAGGGACAGGCTCTGCATTTGCGGATTCTAAAAATGTGCTCTCTACGAAGAAGTACAATGAGACAGTACAGTCACCGGAGTTTATTTCTGGGGATTTAACTGGAGCAACTGGTAAGCAAGCAGAATCTGTTGTGTTTGATTATTTAAACGCAGCAAAAGGTGATTATAAGTTAGGGGAAAAGAGTGCGCAAGATTCTTTCAAAGTGAAACAAGTGAAGAAAGATGCTGTAACTGATTCAACAGTATTACGTTTGCAACAAGTATACGAAGGAGTACCTGTATGGGGTTCTACGCAAGTAGCTCACGTAAGTAAAGATGGCTCTTTAAAGGTATTGTCTGGAACAGTTGCACCTGATTTAGACAAAAAAGAAAAGTTAAAAAATAAAAATAAGATCGAAGGCACAAAAGCGATTGAAATTGCGCAAAAAGATTTAGGGGTTACACCTAAATATGAGGTAGAACCAAAAGCGGATTTATATGTATATCAAAACGGTGAGGAAACAACATATGCATACGTTGTAAATCTAAACTTCTTAGATCCAAGCCCAGGAAACTACTACTATTTCATTGAAGCAGAAAGCGGTAAAGTATTAAATAAGTTTAATACAATCGATCATGTGACGAATGATGATAAGTCACCAGTTAAGCAAGAGGCTCCTAAGCAAGATGCAAAAGCAGTTGTAAAGCCTGTAACAGGAACAAATAAAGTAGGAACGGGTAAAGGGGTATTAGGAGATACGAAGTCGCTTAATACAACGTTATCTGGATCATCTTACTACTTGCAAGATAATACACGCGGAGCAACAATTTTCACATATGATGCGAAAAACCGCTCGACATTACCAGGAACATTATGGGCAGATGCAGATAATGTTTTCAATGCAGCGTATGATGCAGCGGCAGTAGATGCTCATTACTATGCAGGTAAAACATATGATTACTATAAAGCTACATTTAATAGAAACTCTATTAATGATGCAGGAGCACCGTTAAAATCAACAGTCCATTACGGAAGCAATTATAATAATGCATTCTGGAACGGATCACAAATGGTATACGGAGATGGTGATGGTGTAACGTTCACTTCATTATCTGGTGGTATTGATGTTATTGGTCACGAATTAACGCATGCTGTTACGGAAAATAGCTCGAATTTAATTTATCAAAATGAATCAGGCGCATTAAATGAAGCGATTTCTGATATCTTTGGTACTTTAGTAGAATTCTATGATAACCGTAACCCAGATTGGGAGATTGGTGAAGATATTTACACGCCTGGTAAAGCAGGAGATGCACTTCGTTCTATGAGTGATCCAGCGAAATATGGTGATCCAGACCATTATTCTAAGCGTTACACTGGTTCAAGTGATAACGGTGGGGTTCATACAAACAGTGGCATTATTAATAAACAAGCTTATTTATTAGCGAATGGCGGTACGCATTACGGTGTAACTGTAACTGGTATCGGTAAAGATAAGTTAGGTGCAATTTATTACCGTGCAAACACACAATATTTCACGCAATCTACTACATTTAGCCAAGCTCGTGCTGGTGCAGTACAAGCTGCAGCTGATTTATATGGTGCAAATTCTGCGGAAGTAGCAGCAGTTAAGCAATCATTTAGTGCTGTTGGTATTAACTAAGGATTTTAAGGATAGCTATTAAGAAAATACCTCAAAAATAAAGAAGGAGCCTATGCTCCTTCTTTATTTTTTTCTCCATTTTTTCCACAAATAATATAATCCTATACAACCTGCAATTGTCACAATCCACTTCGCCTCATTTGTTCCATTCATAACATGATAGGCCGAATATGCTTCGATTAACAAAGCCGGTATTTTCCCTATCGTACTGGCAATACTGAAGGATAGTAATGACATTTTGCCTAGAGCGGCAAATAAAGTCACGATACTTGATGGGATGAAAGGTATGAATCGAAACGATAGAACGAGTAAAAAGGCCTCTCTACCTTCTACATAAAGTAGGCGTTCTACCTTTGGGTACTTATTTACTTTGCTGTGAGTGAATTTCTGAAGGCCTATACGATAAATATAAAACGAGATAATAGCTCCTAATGCCTCACCGGCGATCGAAATAATGGTTCCGTTTGTTACACCAAAGAGCTGTATGTTAATAGCGGTCAAAAAAATACTAGGGATAACACCTAAAAGGCTAATGACTATGTTGATTAAGATACTAAGTGGAATTGCGATTGAATAATAGTCTGTTAAGAAGTTTTGAATTGTTTCAGCCATTGTTTAAAATCCTTTATCTTTTTTTGCATTACACCATATTTCCATTGTGTAGGCAAGTACAAATTTACACAATGTAGAAAAACGTTAAAAAAACACCATCCATATACCTTATATGGGTATTAGGTATATTAAATGAGGGGTATATTTTACTTTTTGGAGAAATACCAATAAAACCTATATTTAAAAGGTTAGTTTATGGTTCCGGGTAATGATTTAACTTGGGAAATAATCATAAAAATATGGGGGTATATTTATATAACGGTTAAAAACAGCAGTTTTGTGAAAAACGGGTGGTAATATGGCAAAATAGATGAGGAATTTGAAAAATGTGTATGTTTTTTCGGTGTGAAATTGACTTTTAGTGAAGTTACGATAATAATCATGAAAGAGGTGATATGATGAAACGAATAAGTAGTCTTTTCTTGAGTAGTTTATTGGCATTAATACTGATCTTAAGTGGATGTGCAGGAAAAGAACAAAAAACAGAGAAACAAACAGGGAATCAATCGACATCAGTAGAAAAAATTAGTGATAATATTTTAGACGAAATGGAAGGGCCGCCTAAAAATGGTCACACGATTGAAAGACATGTAGGCAAATCAGAAGAAGATTTGAAGAATCGCTTGAAGACAGATAAAGTATCAGCAGCAAGTACATACTATGATAAGGAAACAGCGACGAAAGCTGTAAAAGATAGTTTGAAGCAGCATGATAAGGAAATTCAAGATTGGTTAAAAAATTCTAAAGAGGCTCGTCTCGTATTAAATACAACTCATCCATTCCCGGTTGGAAAAACGGTGATAAAGAAAAATATGAATGTAAAAGACAAGTTGGTAAAAACTGTTACTGTTTTAGCGAGAGATAAGTCAGGAGATTTAGGATATAAGATCATTACTTCTTATCCATCTGATAAATAAGAAGGGGGAGTAAATATGTATACGACATTGCAATATTTTTTAAAATCGTATTGTACGTTAAGTATCCATGAAGATGAAATAGTAGGCGTGATGGAAGAGTTTATAGAGCAAGAAGACGAAGAAATTGTTTTGAAATTACGCGATGAATTATTATATATGAAGAAAAAGGATGCTTGGGAAGAGGCGTGCGTATTAGCTGCGAAGCAAGGAAATCGTATGTGGTCGTTAGAAGAAACGAAAGACCATCTTGCAACCTTTTTATTATTATTGCAAAAGAAAAAGGCGTGAGTAGATCACGCCTTTTTTGTTTTTTGAAATTTTTTCGTTTGATAGTGTCTTATTGTTTTGAAGCGCTTTTATATACGCTTTTTGAAATTTGTCCATTAGATATTACTTCACCGTTTTGTGTTACTTTTTTATACGTAACTGCTGTTATTTTATCATTAGTCCTACTAATTACTTGAGAAGAAACCTCAACATTTTTACCAGTATTTGTACCGAAAATGCGTGTAGTAATACTACCTCCATTTGAAAACGCTTGAATATAAATATGATTGCCTGTATTGTTTTTAAATTTTAAATCTGGACCATAATCTGCTACTGCTGCATCTTGCCCAAGTGGTAAATAATTTACGGGCATAGAATGATTGCTTCGAGAAACAATTCCTAAATCTGCTCTTAAAGCTGCGCTATATAAAGTACTACTCACTTGGCAAACGCCTCCGCCTGCACTTTGTATAACTTTACCTTGTGAAAATACGGCTGCGGATTTATAACCATGAGCAGCATCCGTTACACCAACGCGGCCATTAAAACTAAATGTTTCATCAGGTGCGACAATAACGCCACTTAGAGTATTGGCTGACTTATTTACGTTAAAGGATTGATTCCCGTTACGACCAGCCATTGGAGTCGAATATTCAGCGATTACTTCTTTAATCCCCATTTTCTGTATATCTTCTGTAGAACGTTCAGGTTTTAATAGTGTAACTGGTAATGTAACGTCAGATGTACCAGAAGTAATGGCCTGTTTCGTTAAATCAGTTAACTTTCCTTTATCGATTTTTTCTCCATTTTGACTTTGGCTAATATTTACTGTCGTGCCTTCAATACTTAATTCTGCATTAACAGGATTTTTTAATGTTTCATTATATTTATCCTTCATAAAGCTTTCATAAGCAGTTGTATTTAATTGAGGTGTTAATTTATAGTCACGTTTTAATTCACCGTTTTCAGCCTGCTTCCGCATTTTGTAACGATTCATTACGTTTCCTTCTTGTTCTTTAAAGATTTTGTCGATAATATCTTTTTCTTTATAATTTATCCCTAAATCTTTCCATGTGTAAGTTTGTTTATTATTTTGGAATATGTAAGTAAGTGATTTTTGATCTAACTCAGTTATCTTTTGATTAATAATGGCTTGAATATCTTTTTTATTTTTTCCATCGAGAGAAATACCTTCAAATGTAGTATTTGGTAATACAGTAGTATTTAATTGATTATTTAGTTTGGATACATATTGATATCCACCAACACCGCCTACACAAAGTAATATGCCTCCAGCAATTGCAGAACCGATCAGTATTTTACTTAGCTTCATTTATTTCCCCCCAGAAATTTTTGTATAAATATATGTATTACATTTTTTGTATAAAAATGATGAAAATAACATTATGTACGTACTAGTATACTATTATTTTCACTATGTGTGTAATGTTTTTATAAAATATGTTACACTGTTGTAATGATTGTCACTTTTTGTCACAATATGTACGAGAAATATGTAAAAAATTATAATAAAAAGGCTGTCTAGAAAGTTCTAGCAGCCTTTTTATTATAATTTTTTATGTTCATTTTTATTCGTAACACCGAGATGTTCTTGTAGTGTTGTCGAAATATTATTGACGCTTTTTTCGTTTGGAACGTAATAATAAATACCACCTATATATTTATCAGTACCTTCTACTTGCAATTTGTCCATTTTTAAGTTTGAACCCATTGAATTTTTTGCAATTGTCATCATATCATCAAAAGTTAAATTTGTTTTTAAGTCTTTATCAACAGCGTCTAATAAACCACCGATTTTATTAATGGAATTCAGAGATAATGCCTTTTCAGCAATAGCTTCTAAAACAAGCTGTTGTCGTTGACCGCGCATATAATCACTATCGATATGACGAGTTCTCGCTAGTGCCAGTGCTTCTTCTCCATTTAAATGTTGACGTCCTTTTTTAAGGTGAATTGCATCTGCTTCATCTTTACTATTTTGTTCTGTGAACTCCACTGGAACATCTACAGTAATCCCACCAAGGGAATCAACAATTTTGATAAAGGATTTAAAGTTGAATTTTACATAGTAATCAACTGGAACATCTAAAAATTTCTCAACTGTATCAATCGTGCTGTCTACACCACCGAATACGTGCGCATGTGTAATTTTATCGTATTTATCACGTGATTTAATATAGACACGTGAATCACGTGGAATACTGACAAGCTTAACAGATTTATCGTTTTTATTAATTGTTGCAAGTAATAGTGCATCTGTACGAGTTGCTTTCCCATAATTCTTGTCCCTGATTTCACTTTCATCAACACCCATAATAAGTACGGAAATGTTGTCAGTCATAGGTTTAACGGCTTTTTCACGTTTGCTGGATTTATCTCCGCGACCCAGTTCAGAGTAGGCATTACTTAAAATTGATTTTGCTTTACTGTATATATGGAAGGAGTAGCCTCCTGCTCCAAGTGCTATAACCAGTAATGGAATAAGAAGGAACCAAAGTAGACGTTTTTTCTTTGAGCGTCCTTTTTTGGCTCGAGTATCTTTGTGCATATCGGATTTCATCATTTTTTCTCCTTTAAAACTATCAAAGTGTATACATCTAGAAGCGCATTCAAACACATAAAAAATATTGTACGCTAAATAAAAGCGATTGTACATGTATAAAAAATAGATGTCTTGATTATTTATAAGACACCTATTCGTTATTGTATACAAAAGATAGGGATAAGAAAATGATAAAATTTTACCTAATTACAACATAATGCTTACGATAATTGCAGATAAAATGCTAACGAGAGTAGCTCCATATAGTAATTTAAGGCCAAATCTGGCAACAACGTTTCCTTGTTCTTCGTTTAACCCTTTTACCGCACCTGAAATAATGCCGATAGAAGAAAAGTTGGCAAAAGAAACGAGGAAAACAGAAATAATACCAACTGTACGAGGAGAAAGGCTATTAGAAATTTTACTAAGGTCCATCATGGCTACAAATTCATTCGTTACAAGCTTAGTTGCCATAATGCTACCAGCCGAGACAATTTCGGAACTTGGTACACCGATAAGAAATGCAATTGGTGCAAAGACGTAGCCAATTAATTGCTGGAAAGTAATGCCGAATATAATGAGGAATAGATCATTAATGCAGCTCATTAATGCGACGAATCCGATCAGCATAGCACCAACAACAATAGCTACTCGAAAGCCATCTAGAATGTATTCTCCAAGCATTTCAAAAAAGCTTTGCTTTTCACCTTTTATTTCTAAAATATCTTCGTCATCTTTCACGTCGTAGGGATTAATGATAAGTACGATAATAAAACCGCTAAATAAATTGAGAACGAGTGCGGTTACTACATATTTAGGTTCGATCATTGTCATATAGGCACCTACGATAGACATAGATACGGTTGACATGGCAGATGCACAAAGTGTATAAAGACGGTGTTTTGGAATTTGAGCTAATTGCTTTTTGACCGTAATAAAAACTTCTGATTGGCCGACAATGGCAGATGCGATAGCATTGTAAGATTCTAATTTCCCAAGACCATTGATTTTGCTGAGGAAGTAACCGATCCAACGAATGAAAAATGGTAGTATTTTGAAATGTTGCAGTATACCAATTAAGACGGAAATGAAGACAATTGGTAATAAGACAGTAAGGAAAAAGGGCATTTCGCCTTTATTGGCAAGGCCGCCAAATACGAAGTTTATACCATCAGCAGCATACTCGAGTAGCTTTGTAAACAGACTGGAAATAACCCGAATAAGTATGAGACCGATTTCTGTATTTAATAACAAATAGGTTAAAATTAACTGTATAATAAGCATGATGAAAATAGGTTTAAATTTAATATGTTTCTTATTGTTACTAGCAATATAAGCAAGGAAGAAAACAACGATAAGTCCCACGAAAAAAGTAATAAATTTCATAGTAAGCCCCCTAAAAGAGATATTCTGCTATATATGTTTTTCATTTCAAGGGAGAATATGCATCTTTGGTAAAGAAAGGAATAGAGAGAGTATGAATATATGTAGAGTACATCATGTTGCAATTATTTGTTCAAATTATGATGTGTCAAAGGATTTTTATACGAGAATATTAGGTTTTAAAGAAGTGAATGAAGTATATAGGAAGGAACGAGATTCTTATAAGTTAGATTTATGTGTAGGAGAAGAGTATCAAATTGAATTATTTTCATTTCCAAGTCCGCCTGAGCGCCCGAGTTTCCCAGAAGCGACTGGACTTAGACATTTAGCATTTGCTGTTACAAATATAGAAGAGGCTGTGGAGCATTTACGCCAATGTGGTGTTAAGACGGAATCAATCCGTATTGATGAAATAACGGAGAAGAAATTTGTCTTCTTCCAAGACCCTGATGGTTTACCTTTAGAATTGTATGAGGTTTGAAATTGGTGAATTTTATATAGGGTTGCTTTTGAGTAAATGAAGAAACTAAAGTGAAACTTCTTTTTTAAAGGAGGTGTAACTTTAGCTAAGAAAGCTAAAGGACATATGTGGATATTTTAAAATTATTGATGGTAGTCATCCTTATTGCATTAACAGGTTTTTTTGTAGCTGTTGAGTTTGCAATTATTAAGGTGCGTAGCAGTCGTATTGACCAACTCGTTAGTGAAAAACGACGAGGAGCATTGGCAGCAAAAAAAGTAACTTCGAATTTAGATGAGTATTTATCAGCATGTCAGTTAGGTATTACAATTACCGCTTTAGGGCTTGGGTGGTTAGGCGAGCCGACTATAAAACATTTACTTGAGCCATTGTTTTTAAAACTACACTTATCTCCTGCAATTGCAAGTACCGTTTCATTTATTATTGCTTTTGCAGTGATTACGTTTTTACATGTTGTTATTGGTGAACTTGCTCCAAAGACGTTCGCTATACAAAGAGCAGAGCAAGTTAGCTTATTATTATCGAAGCCACTTATTTACTTTTACAGAGTAATGTATCCGTTTATTTGGGCTTTAAATGGTTCTGCAAGGCTTGTAACAGGACTATTCGGGTTACATCCAGCTTCTGAGCATGAAGTAGCTCATTCGGAGGAAGAATTACGATTAATCTTATCTGAGAGTTATGAGAGCGGGGAGATTAATCAAAGGGAATTTAAATATGTAAATAATATTTTTGAATTTGATAATAGAGTAGCAAAGGAAATTATGGTGCCTCGTACAGAAGTTGTAGGTTTATATGAGGACGAACCATTTGAAACACATATTAAAGTAATTGCACAAGAAAAGTACACGAGATATCCTGTATTTGGTGAAGATAAAGATGAAATTATTGGGATGGTTAATGTAAAGGATTTATTTATTCGTTATATGGATGGGAATCGGGATGAGGAGTGCTCGATTATGCCATATACAAGACCAGTTATTGAAGTGCTAGAAAATATTCCGATTCATGATTTACTATTACAAATGCAAAGAAAACACATTCCATTAGCTGTATTGTATGATGAATATGGCGGTACAGCGGGGATTGTTACACTAGAAGATATCTTAGAAGAAATTGTTGGAGAAATTCGAGATGAATACGATGAAGATGAGAATCCACCTATAGAGCATGTAAGTGAAGGATGTAAAATCGTAGAAGGAAAAGTGCTTATTAGTGAAGTAAATGATTTATTTGGCATACATTTAATTGCTGATGATGTAGATACAATTGGCGGCTGGATTATGGTACAAAAGCAAGTCGTTGCTGAAGGAGATATTATTGAAAAACACGGCTTTTCTTTTAAAGTTCTGGAAAAAGATATGCATCAAATTAAACGAGTGGAAATAAAGAAGGGAGAAGAATGATTTTCTATAAAAGAGATATATAGAAAATTAAATGTTTGCGCTTTCAAAAAAGGTACTATATAGTGAAGGTGGACACTGAAAAATTCTTCTGAATGACACTCGTATTTTTAGAGGGCGAATTTTTTAAATAGGGATTTAGAATGAAAAGTATAGGTGATGAAAATGATAGCAACGAAGGATATACGTATAGAAAAAGATTTCTTAGGTGAAAAGGAAGTACCAAGTATAGCTTATTACGGTGTACAAACATTACGTGCTGTAGAAAACTTCCCGATTACAGGGTATCGCATTCATCCGTCACTCATTACGGCAATGGCAATTGTGAAAAAAGCGGCGGCACTTGCAAATATGGATACTGGTTACTTAGCGAAAGACATTGGACACGAAATTGCAGAGGCAGCGCAAGAAATTGTTGATGGAAAATTCCATGATCAATTTATCGTAGATCCAATTCAAGGCGGTGCTGGAACTTCTATTAATATGAATACAAATGAAGTAATCGCTAATCGAGCGTTAGAACGTATGGGATATGAAAAAGGCGAGTATGCAAAAATTAGCCCAAATACGCATGTAAACATGGCTCAATCAACGAATGATGCGTTTCCAACGGGGATTCATATTGCAACTCTTATGATGCTAGAAGAACTTCTTAGTACAATGGAAGAACTTCATTCTGCTTTCCGTGCAAAAGCAAAAGAGTTCGATCACGTCATTAAAATGGGACGTACACATTTACAAGATGCTGTGCCGATTCGTCTTGGTCAAGAATTTGAAGCGTATAGCCGAGTGCTTGCGCGTGATATAAAAAGAATTAAACAATCTCGCCAACATTTATATGAAGTGAATATGGGGGCGACAGCTGTTGGTACGGGATTAAATGCAAACCCTACCTACATTGAACAAGTGGTTAAACACTTGCGAACATTTAGCGGATTCCCACTTGTTGGTGCAGAGCATTTAGTTGATGCAACGCAAAATACAGATGCATACACAGAAGTATCTGCAGCGTTAAAAGTGTGTATGATGAATATGTCTAAAATTGCAAATGACCTTCGTATTATGGCATCTGGTCCACGTGTTGGATTAGCGGAAATTCAATTACCAGCTCGTCAACCAGGTTCATCTATTATGCCGGGGAAAGTAAATCCTGTTATGGCAGAAGTAATTAATCAAGTTGCTTTCCAAGTAATTGGTAATGATCATACAATTTGCTTAGCGTCAGAAGCAGGACAATTAGAGTTAAACGTAATGGAGCCTGTGCTTGTATTTAATTTAATTCAATCTATTAGTATTATGAATAACGGATTCCGTGTATTCCGTGAATATTGTATTAAAGGAATTACAGCAAATGAAGAATTGCTGAAGCAATATGTTGAGAAAAGTGTTGGAATTATTACGGCAGTTAACCCTCATATTGGTTACGAAGTAGCATCTCGAATTGCACGTGAAGCAATTGAAACAGGAAAATCTGTTAGGGAGTTATGTTTAGAACATGGTGTACTAACAGAAGAAGAATTGGATATTATTTTAGATCCATTCGAAATGACGCATCCTGAAATTGCTGGAGCTTCTTTATTAAAGAATAAGAAGATGTAATGTGAAAAAACACCGATCCATTTGGATCGGTGTTTTATTTTTAAAAGATATTAAATACAGCGTTCAATTGAAGTAAGCTAATGATAGCTAAGAAGATTAAACTGTATTTCATTGCTGTTTTAAATAGGGCAGATTCTTTACCAACTAGTCCAACTGCGGCACAAGCAACTGCTACAGATTGTGGTGAAACCATTTTTGCCATTGTACCACCTACTACGTTTAATGCAACAAGAGTAGAAGGAACAATGTTTAATTGATCTGCAGTTACTGCTTGAAGCGGTGCGAATAATGAACCACTTGATACTACTGAACCTGTAATGAATACGCCAATCCATCCTAAGATTGGAGAAAGAACTGGGAATGCATTACCAGTAGAAGAGAATGCAAGTCCAAGTGTAGATGACATACCAGAGTAGTTTTCCACGTAAGCTAAAGCGATAACGCTACAGATTGTATACACTGGAGCTTTTAGTTCTTTTATTGTTTCAACCATTAATTCTTTAACCATTTTACCTTTTACGCGGTACACGATAAGTGAAACGATAATCGCTAATACGATTGCAGTAGTTGTAGATGAGAATACATCAAATTTGAAAACAGCTGCGAAAGGTGTATCAGCTTTTGTAATTGGTGTAGTTTTCATAACAGCGTTATGAAGACCAGGGAATTGAATGTTAAATACTAGGTTTGCTAGTGCGCCATCCGGAGCAAATAGAGCTTTAATTGGTTTTAAATTAAAGATTGTTACGAATGCAGTTAAGAATACGAATGGAGACCAAGCATATAAAATTTGATTGAATGTATGTGATACTTTTTCTTCTTGTTTTTCTTCTTTAGTAGAAGATTTTGGCTGCCAAACACGTAAGAATAATGCAAGAGAGATCATACTTACAACGGCTGCGAAAATATTAGTAAGTTCTGCACCTAAGAAGTAAGTTACAACGAACTGAGTAATTGCGAAAGAAACACCACTTACAAGAATACCTTGCCAAGTTTCTTTAATACCTTTAATTCCATCGACCATTGAAACAAGTAAGAAAGGTAATACAATACTGATGAATGGTAAGATAAGAACAGTTTGACGACCGATAGTTAATGCATCTAGCTCAGTTAATTGTGCTGGTACTGTAACTGGGATACCCATAGCACCCATAGCACCACCAGCGATGTTTGCTACTAAACAAATACCTGCTGCTTTTAATGGATTAAAGCCCATACCTACAAGTAGTGCAGCTGTAATAGCAACTGGAACCCCTAGCCCAGCTGCGCCTTCTAAGAAAGCACCGAAAGAATAAGCGATTAATAATACTTGTAAACGTTGATCATTTGTAATGCTTGAAATACTATCACGAATGATGTTGAATTGTTCTGTTTTAACAGTTAATTTGTAAAGGAAAATTGCTGCGATAACGATAGTACAAATTGGATAAAATCCAGATAAAATACCGAATCCGGCAGATGCTACAGCTATTGTTGCTGGCATTTTATAAACGAATATAGCAAGAATAATAGCAACAATCACACTGTAAAGACCAGCGATATAACTTTTCATTTTCAGTCCCATTAAACAAATGATGAAGCAGAAAATTGGAAGTGCTGCGATTAGAGCAGATAACCAAATATTGTTTAATGGGTCATAAATTTGTGTCCAAGTACTCATAATAATGACAACTCCTATCTATTTTATGTGAAGAAATTCACATTATTTGTGAAACTATTCACAATCAACTTACATGCTTAGTATATTCTCCTTCAACACTATTGTCAACGTAAAAAAGTATAATTATTCCATAATAGTGTTAAAAGAAATGCTTTGTTCATAAAGTCGACAAAAAGCCCACTTAAATCTATTCGAGTGGGTGAGATAAATTATTTGTATATTCTTTTCTTAAAGTGGTTTATGCATTATTGATCCTACAGCTCTATATTAGAGATCGTCTTTGTATTGAATATAGAGCTGCAGAATGTACTGCTTGCCCCATTTGATCAAGTCTGGAGTGGGACAGTAAATATACTTAATAGGAAGTATTCCATCATAGTTCAGGCTATTGAATATTAATTAAAAAGTAATAAGTTAATATTTAATGTTACGGCAGCTCTTTTTACTGAAAATTCCTTTTAGCGTAACAAAGAGGTTAAATATAACCCAAATACGTTACGATAGGTTATCAATTATAGACGGTATTTTACAATATCATTACTGCACGTTGCAATGAGGTGAAAATATAACAAAAAGCCTGATAAAACAACGTTTGCAAGCAAAGTATTTGCAGCCCGTTGTTTTGCTTTTTCGTTATATCATATAGTATAATATTCAAAATCAGCAAGGAATTTTTCCTGAGTTCTTTGTTGGTTAAGGTGGAAAAAATTTTCAGCTTTATAGGTTGATAAAGTTATGTCGTAACAGGAAATATAAGAACAGATATATAAATAAATAAAAAGAAAATAAAAACGAAAATGAGGGGAACTTTATGAGCCAAAATCAATTCGAATGTCATATTTCAGAAGAAGATGTACAAATGTTAAGAGCGTTAGCGCATCCGTTGCGTCTACGCCTAGTAATGGAACTAATGCAGCGTGGAACATGTAATGTAACACAATTACAGGAAGTGTTAGAAATTCCGCAATCAACAGTTTCGCAACATTTAACGAAATTAAAACAAAATAAAGTAGTACGCTTTGAACGACGAGGACTAGAAGTGTATTATCAAATTCATAATGATAAAGTAAGTGAAGTAGTAAAAACATTATTTTCTTAAAATTTGAATATTATGGAAAAAGACGTATGGGATATACGTCTTTTTTTATTTGTCAGAAAGGTAACATGAGAGAAAATGTTGGAATGTAAGGAAGAAAAGGCTATTAATTAACATGCTGCTATATGGAATATATTCTAAAGGGAAAAGAAAAGATAGAAAGGAGTGTAGCATGTAAAAGGAGGAATGGTAGTATGGATGTAAAACGTGTGAAACAAATTTTATCTTCTTCAAGTAGAATTGACGTTACATATGAGGGCGTACCAGTATGGATTGAGAGCTGTGACGAGCAGAGCGGGGTTGCTCAAGTGTATGATGTATCTAATCCTGGAGAAAGCGTTCACGTGAACGTGACGGCTTTAGAGGAGAAGTAATAGAAAAGACGCTTCTGATTTTAGAAGCGTCTGTTTTTGTATTATTCCATCATACTCGCAACTTTTTTAGAGAAGAGAAGGAGTACAAGTCCTAAGACGATAACGATAATGCCAATACTTGCAAATACTTCAAGGTATCCTAATGATTGTGTAAAGGAAGCAAGTTTACCAGCTAACCAGTTAGCCATACCTGAACCAGCTAACCATACACCCATTAGTAATGATGCTAATTTAACAGGTGCAATTGCACTTACCATTGATAGACCGATTGGTGATAAGAATAGTTCTCCAATTGTATGGAACATATAAGTGATAACGATGAATAATAAGTTTGCTTTAACAGTTATATCAGCTTCACTACTTCCAGTTTTTAGAACCGCTAATGTTAAAACAAGGTAACCTATACCTAGTAAAATCATACCAAATGCCATTTTTGTTGGTATTTTTAAATCGCCACGCTTTGATTTAGAAAGTTTTAACCATAGCATAGATACGAATGGTGCAAGTAGTACGATGAACGCTGGATTAACGGATTGGAACCAAGATGTTGGAATTTCCCATCCAAAAATTGTACGATCAACAAATTTATCTGTATAAAGTGTTAAAGAACTACCAGCTTGTTCAAAGCCTGCCCAGAAGAATACTACGAAACAAGTTAAAATTACAATTGCCCAAGTGCGGTTTTTTTCTTGTTTTGTTAAACGTTTCTTTTCGACTGCAGGTTGATTTTTTGTTTTTTTACCAACAACTGTTGTTCCTGCTGTACCAAGATAGCGAGGAGCTAATAAGTTGAAAACAATTTGTCCAATAATCATACCGATACAAGCTGCTAAGAATCCGTATTTATATCCCATAACCATAACGCCATCAACGCTTGTTTTAAAGAAATCTTCTGCTAAAAATCCACAAATAAGTGGAGCGAAGAAAGCACCTACGTTAATACCCATATAGAAGATAGTAAATGCACTGTCACGACGTGAATCATTTTCACTATACAATTCACCTAACAGTGTAGAAATATTTGGTTTGAAGAACCCATTACCAATAACTAATAGTATTAATCCTAGAAATAGTCCTGTTTTTGTATTCATTGAGAATAGTACAAAGTTGCCGATTGCCATAATAATTCCGCCGAGAGTAATGGCATGACGTCTTGTAATATAATGATCCGTTAGCCATCCACCTATAATTGGCATGAAATATACTGCCGCTGTAAAAGTACCATATAATTGCACTGCAAACGCCTTATCAAATCCTAACCCGCCACTAACTGCAGCAGTCGTTAAATAAAGAACTAAAAGGCCACGCATTCCATAATAACTAAATCTTTCCCACATTTCTGTTAAGAACAACAAGTACAATCCTGGTGGATGTTTTTTTGGTGATTGTTGCTCTCCAGCTTTGTCTAATTTTAAAGCTGCATCCATTTTT
This sequence comes from Bacillus tropicus, assembly GCF_001884035.1. Lineage (GTDB taxonomy): Bacteria > Bacillota > Bacilli > Bacillales > Bacillaceae_G > Bacillus_A > Bacillus_A tropicus. Next base: position 114,987 of record NZ_MACG01000049.1, on the reverse strand, counting down.
GTTTCCCCCTAATCCTGTATAACGGATATTTATGTAATCATTTTAATTTACAAAATATTTAGAAGTCAATAGAATTATATGGAAATAGAAAGAAAATTTCTAAAAAATTTCTATTGTTCTTCGACCGTTACTGTATTTTGCCCTGAAAACGAGATGATAAGCGTTTTCAAATGTAATAATTGAATTCTAAAAGAAAATAAAATAGTGATTAATCAGAAAATTTAGATTAAAATATTTATTCTGATATAGAGAAAATATATTCTATTTACTTTTATAATATAACATATTGGGAATAAAAATACAAAACGAAATAATGTGACATTTAAGTGAATTGAAAAATAACCAGCTCCACAGAAGGGGAGCTGGTTAAGGAAATACTATTTAACAAAGCGTTTTTCGATATCATCTAATAGTAGGTTAGCAGCCATTACACCGCCAGCGGTATTCCAAATCACATCGTCAACTTTGTATGCTTTATTATTTTTCACTGCATTTAAGTTTTTAAATAATGGATCATTGATATATTCTTTTTCTAATTCAGAGCCTTTTTTCTCGTTTCCTTTATCGAATGTGAAGTAGAACAATACATCGCCATCCATTGCAGAAATACGTTCTTTAGATACGTTACGCTCTGCGAAGTCATCTTTATTTTGATCGCCAGGACGTTTAAATCCAAGTTCTTTTAAAATAACACCAGAGAATGTATCACCATGATAAATACGAACATCACCAGGCATGAAGCGAACCATAGAGATTTCTTGATTTACTTTATCACCTAGTTTGGTTTTTAAATCTTTCATACGTTTATCGTAATCAGCTAAAACCTTTTGGCCTTCTTTTTCTTTATTTAATGCTTTCGCATAAAACTTGAAGTTATCTTTCCATTCACCGCGTAATGTTTCAGAGAACACAGTAGGTGCAATTGCTTTTAGTTGCTCGTACACTTTTTCGTGACGCATTTTGTTACCGATAATCAAGTCTGGTTTTAAAGAAGCGATTGTTTCTACGTTTACTTGTCCTTCATCACCAACAACTTTTACATCTTTCATTTTATCTTTAATATGTGGATACCATGGATCACCAGTCCAAGATTTTACAGCCCCAACTGGTTTCACACCTAGCTCAAGTAAAGCTTCAGTTCCTTCGTTTGTTAAAATAACTACACGTTTTGGATTAGCAGGAACTTCTGTTTTACCCATTGCATGTTCAACTGTAATCATTTCTTTTTTTGTATCTTCTTTTGTATCTTCTTTCGTATTTGATTTTCCACAAGCACTTAAAAGTAGTGAAAAGGCTAATAAAAATACAAATACTGTAAACGATTTCTTTCGCATGAAATTCATTATGTACCCCCTACATAGTGAGAATTTTTTTCAATAGCAAGCATGATATTAAGCCTTTATCTTTTGATTGTCAATATATACGGGTGAAAATAATTCTCATTTCCGTTGACAATGAGAATTAAGTTGAAATACACTTACAACGTATCATTATACATTGAAGGGGAAACGCTGCATGTTATTAAAAACAAATCGAGCAAAATGGATTGGATTATTTGTTGGAATCATTGCAGTCATTACTTGTATTTGGGGAAGTATTATTTTCGGATATACAAATACGAGTTGGAATTTAGCGTTAGATGCTTTTTTCCATTTTAATGGGTCCAATGAACATATTATTATTCAAAATGTGCGTCTTCCAAGAGCATTAATTGCAGCGAGTGTTGGTGCTAGTTTAGCCATTGCAGGTTGTCTTATGCAAACTTTAACGAAGAATCCACTTGCTTCTCCAGATTTTATTGGATTAAATTCAGGTGCTGCTTTCTTCATAGTTGTAGCAATTGTTATTTTTTCCGTGACATCATTATCAGCTTTCACGTGGATTGCCTTTTTAGGAGCGGCAATTGCAGCTGTACTTGTATTCGCTTCTAGTTCTTTAGGAAAAGAGGGGACAACGCCTCTTAAGTTAACATTAGCAGGTGTCGCAATTAGTGCGTTATTTTCATCATTAACACAAGGATTACTTGTTTTAAATGAAAAGGCGCTTGAAGAAGTATTATTTTGGCTTGCCGGATCTGTGCAAGGAAGAAAGTTAGAAATTTTACAATCTGTATTCCCGTATTTATTAATAGGCTGGATTGCATCTATTATGATGGCAGGGAAAGTAAATACATTAATGATGGGGGAAGACGTTGCAAAAGGACTTGGTCAAAGAACGATTTTAATGAAATCATTCATACTACTTATTATTGTCCTGTTATCTGGTGGTTCAGTTGCGGTCGCTGGTCCGATTGGATTTATTGGTATTATTACTCCGCATTTTGCCAGATTTCTTGTTGGAGTAGATCACAGGTGGAGAGTACCGTATAGTGGCTTGTTAGGTGCAATACTATTAATCTTAGCTGATATAGCAGCAAGATATGTCATTATGCCACAAGAAGTACCAGTAGGGGTTATGACAGCATTTATCGGGGCCCCATTCTTTATTTATATTGCACGTAAGAGAGGGCTTAGCAAATGAAGAAGTATATTCCGTTTCGTATAGGAAAAGGCGAGCTCTCGTTTTTAATGTATAAACGAGCTTGTCTCGTCTTATTCAGTTTACTAGTTGTTTTAATAGGATTATTTTTTGCGAGTGCAGGTATGGGAGACATGAAAATTGCTCCTTATGATGTATGGCAAGCGATTACTGGAAATGGTGATGCGATGTCCAATATGGTTGTAAATAAGTTTCGTATGCCGCGTATTTTAATTGCCATTCTTGTAGGAATCGCACTTGCTGTAGCAGGATGTATTTTACAAGGTCTCGTTCGAAATCCACTTGCTTCTCCGGATATCATTGGGATTACAGGTGGTGCAAGTGTTGCAGTGGTACTGTTTTTAGCTATATTTAGTGATAAAAATAATGCGCTAACCGTAAGCATTCATTATATGCCGTTAGCAGCCTTTGTTGGGGCAACAGTTGTAGCGCTTTTTGTATATTTATTTGCATGGAGAAATGACGGGTTATCGCCGATTAGTCTTGTTTTAATTGGTGTTGGGTTTTGGGCATTAACGAAAGCGGCAACGACTTTGTTTATGTTGTTAGCGCCAATTTACCAAGCGAGTCAAGCGAATGTATGGATTACAGGTACTGTTTACGGTTCTTCATGGCAAAATGTTATGGTACTTGCGCCGTGGGTTCTCATTTTAACGGTAATATCATTTATAGCTGCTAGACATTTAAATGCGCAAGAGCTAGGGGATGATATTGCGGTAGGACTTGGTGTTCCTTTAACGAAGTCACGCGTATTCATGTTATTACTGAGTACAGCTTTAATTGGTGGAGCAGTTGCCTTTGCTGGAGGAATTGGATTTGTCGGTTTAATGGCACCTCATATTTCACGAAGACTAGTTGGTTCTTTATACGGTGCATTACTCCCAGTTGCGGCGATTGTTGGTGCAATTTTAGTACTTGCTGCAGATTTAATTGGGCGTACAGTTTTCACCCCACTTGAAATTCCAGCAGGAGTATTTACATCAGCAATTGGTGCACCTTATTTTATTTATTTACTTTATAAAAGTCGGAATTCATAAAGGGAGATGAATATGCAAAAAGCATTGGAGACGAAACGTTTGACGTTGTCTTATGGTGAAACGATTATTATTGATGAGTTGAATTTAGAAATTCCAAAAGGCGAAATTACAATCTTTATCGGTTCTAACGGTTGCGGAAAATCAACTTTATTACGTTCACTAGCTAGATTATTAAAGCCAACAACTGGTGACATTTTGTTAGATAATCAAGCCATTCAAAGTATGCAAACGAAGCAAATTGCTCGTCAAATGGCAATTTTACCGCAAGGACCGCAAGCACCTGAAGGGCTTACAGTATTGCAACTTGTAAAGCAAGGACGTTATCCATATCAAACATGGCTGAAACAGTGGTCAGAAAAAGACGAGGAAATGGTACAGAAGGCACTTGCAGCAACAGGCATGACAGAATTTGCTGAGCGTGATGTGCATGCTCTTTCAGGTGGACAACGACAACGTGCTTGGATTGCAATGACGCTTGCACAAGATACAGATATTATTTTACTGGATGAGCCTACTACCTATTTAGATATGACTCACCAAATTGAAGTGCTTGATTTATTATTCGAATTAAATGAAACAGAACAAAGAACAATTGTCATGGTATTACACGATTTAAATTTAGCATGCCGTTATGCAGACAATATTGTAGCCATTCAAGATAAACAAATATATGCACAAGGTAAGCCAGAAGAAGTAGTAGATGAGAAGCTAGTACGTGATGTATTCCGAATGGAGTGTCAAATCAGTACGGATCCATTATTTGGGACGCCACTTTGTATTCCGCATGGAAAAGGAAGACGTGTACGTAAAGAGGTTGCTCAGGCAATAAGATAATGAAAAAGACGATGAGAGGTTCATCGTCTTTTTTATTTTCGGCAAGAGAATAAGAGAAAGAGGGGAATACGTAAACGACGTTCATATTCTTCCGCGCTTTGAAAATAAGTTTGATCTGGTGTAGCTTCTTTTAAATTTGTAATTGTAAATCCAGCTTGTTGTAATAGTGTAAAATATTCTTCCGTTGTACGATGATATTTAATAACTTCTTGATCAATCCAAGGTTCAACGCGTTTTCCTGTTTTAAAATAATCATCGATGAGCCAGCTCGTTCTTTTTCCGCTCGTTTGCAAGCTTTCAAATGAAGAAGTAGTAACAGGGTGTTGAACGCTAAAAGTAAAGGTTCCATTTGTTTTTAATGTTTCGTACACATTTTGAAAAATGATAGGAAGATGTTCGATATAATGTAAGGCGAGTCTAGATGTTACTAAATCAAAAGTAGCAGGAGGATATGTGTAGTCCTTGAGGTTTAAAAAATGGACGGTCCCATTTTTATTTTCTAGTTGTTTTTTAGCTTTTTCATACATAAGTTCGGAGCCTTCAATACCAGTGTAAGAGTGGCAGCCTTTTTCTAATAACTCCTCACCGAACTTAGCATCACCGCAGCCTAAATCGAGAATTCGCTTTCCTTTAACATCACCAATGAGTTGAAAGAAGGCTGGTTTTTCAAGTGACTCATTTGGGCTATTTTCTCGGTATCTTCGTTTCATATATTGTTTAAAAAATGCTTCGTTATTATATACATTAGATTCAGTAAATGCCATGATTTCAGCCCCCTTAAATATTTTTTTAATTCTACCAAATATGAAAAGTAAATGATAGATTTCTTGTAATGAATCATATATAATCTAGAATTGTAAGCGGTTACTTTAAACTATTTTTCTATAATAAATTCTGAAAACGTGTTAAGCTAGTAGAGGGATTATTAGAACTATTAAGACAATAATTCGCTTACATGAACGATGGGAGGCTTCACGATGTCTAGTAAAACACTTGCAAAATTTTTAGAAGAAAATTTAGAGGATTTAAAATCAAAGGGGCTTTATAACGTAATTGATCCGCTTGAGAGTTCAAATGGACCGATCATTACAATTGGCGGAAAAGAATATATTAACTTATCTTCAAACAACTATCTTGGATTAGCAACAGATAGCCGTTTGCAAGAAGCAGCAATTGGTGCAATTCATAAGTACGGCGTTGGAGCAGGAGCGGTTCGTACAATTAACGGCACTTTAGATTTGCATATTAAATTAGAAGAAACAATTGCAAAGTTTAAACATACAGAAGCAGCAATCGCTTACCAATCAGGATTTAACTGTAATATGGCAGCGATTTCAGCCGTTATGGATAAAAATGATGCGATTCTTTCAGACGAGTTAAACCATGCTTCTATTATTGATGGTAGTCGTCTATCAAAGGCAAAAATTATTGTTTATAAACATTCTGATATGGAAGATTTACGCCAAAAAGCAATCGCGGCGAAAGAATCAGGTCTTTACAATAAATTAATGGTAATTACAGACGGTGTCTTCTCAATGGATGGAGATGTTGCAAAACTACCAGAAATTGTTGAGATTGCAGAAGAATTAGATTTAATGACATACGTAGATGATGCACACGGTTCAGGTGTACTGGGTAAAGGTGCAGGAACTGTAAAGCACTTCGGTCTGTCTGATAAAGTTGATTTCCAAATTGGTACATTATCAAAAGCAATTGGGGTAATTGGTGGATATGTAGCAGGGAAACAAAACTTAATTGACTGGTTAAAAGTTCGTTCACGTCCATTCTTATTCTCTACAGCATTAACACCAGCTGATGCTGCAGCTTGCATGAGATCAATTGAAATCTTAATGGAAAGCACAGAGTTACATGATCGTCTGTGGGAAAATGGTCGCTATTTAAAACAAGGATTAAAAGAACTTGGCTTTAACATCGGAGAAAGTGAAACGCCAATTACACCTTGTATTATTGGGGATGAAGTGTTAACACAAGAATTTAGTAAACGTCTAAATGAAGAAGGCGTATACGCAAAATCTATCGTGTTCCCAACTGTAGCAAAAGGAACCGGACGCGTTCGTAATATGCCTACAGCAGCTCATACGAAAGAAATGTTAGATGAAGCAATTCGTAAGTATGAAAAAGTAGGGAAAGAAATGGGCATCATTTAAGTAACGACATCTTTTGAATAGCTTGCAAATGAGGAGTGGGGAAAATGAAAAAAATTCTAGTAACCGGTTCTTTAGGGCAGATTGGTTCTGAACTAGTAATGAAACTTCGTGATGTATACGGCGCATCAAATGTTATTGCAACAGATATTCGTGAAACAGATAGTGAAGTAGTAACGTCTGGTCCTTTTGAAACGTTAGATGTAACAGATGGACAAAAACTACATGATATCGCAAAGCGTAATGAAGTAGATACAATTATTCATTTAGCAGCTTTACTTTCCGCAACGGCGGAAAAAAATCCGCTATTTGCATGGAATTTAAATATGGGCGGACTTGTAAATGCATTAGAAGCAGCTCGTGAATTAAACTGTAAGTTTTTCACACCAAGTTCTATCGGTGCATTCGGTCCATCAACGCCGAAAGATAATACGCCACAAGATACAATTCAGCGTCCTACTACGATGTATGGGGTAAACAAAGTAGCAGGAGAATTACTATGTGATTATTATCATCAAAAGTTTGGTGTTGATACGCGCGGTGTACGTTTCCCAGGTTTAATTTCTTACGTAGCTCCTCCAGGAGGCGGAACAACTGACTATGCAGTTGAAATTTATTATGAGGCGATTAAAAAAGGCACATACACCTCATACATTGCAGAAGGAACATACATGGATATGATGTATATGCCAGATGCTTTACAAGCGATCATTTCATTAATGGAAGCTGATCCAAGTAAACTTGTGCATAGAAACGCGTTCAATATTACAGCAATGAGCTTTGAGCCAGAGCAAATCGCAGCAGCAATTCGTAAACACATCCCGACGTTTACAATGGATTACGCTGTAGATCCTGCTCGTCAAACAATCGCTGATAGCTGGCCAAACTCTATTGATGCAACAGCAGCAATGAAAGAGTGGGGCTTTAAAGCAGAATACGATTTAGACAAAATGACAACGGACATGTTGGCTAAGTTAAAAAAAAAGCTCACAGCTGAGTTAGTGATGAATTAATAAAAAGGGTCGATTCTTAGGAATTGACCCTTTTTATTTGTATTTTGGGAATATACAAATAATTGCAAATGTGATAGAATGAGTTAATTTGTGTGTAAAGGGGAGACAGGGAATGGAGAAATGGGAGTTAGCAAAGGAAATTTACAATACGTCACGTTTAACGGGAACATTTAAGCTTCGATCAGGACAAGTATCAAATCAATACTTTGATAAGTACTTATTTGAATCTAATCCAGTACTGCTAGTAGAAATTGCTAAGCAATTGAAAGAGCTCATTCCTCCTGAGACAGAAGTGCTGGCAGGTTTAGAGATGGGAGGAATCCCAGTAGCAACAGCATTATCTTTACAAACAGGTATACCAGTTGTATTTGTGAGAAAAGAAGCGAAGAAGTACGGTACATGCAAGTTAGCAGAAGGCGTTGATATTGCTGGGAAAAATGTTTGTGTTGTTGAAGATGTTATTACGACAGGTGGTCAAATACTATTAAGCACGAAAGATTTAAGAGAACTAGGCGTGAATGTACATCATGTTTTAGGCGTAATTGAACGAACAAAAGAGGGAAGAGAAAACTTATTAGAAGATGGCTTACAACTACATTCTTTATTTACAATAGATGAGTTAATTGAAGGAGAAAAGCAACATGCAAAGAGTTGATGTCGTATATGCGCTCATATATGATGAGGAAATAGATAAAATATTAATGGTACATAATGTGGAACAAAACGTTTGGTCATTACCAGGTGGGGCTGTTGAAAAGGGTGAAACGTTAGAGAAAGCTCTAGTAAGGGAAGTAAACGAAGAGACAGGTTTAACGGCTATGGCAGGTGGACTTGTTGCGATCAATGAAAAATTCTTTGAAGAATCCGGGAATCATGCACTATTATTTACATTCCGAGCGAGTGTAGTAAAAGGTGAACTTATGGCAGAAGATGAAGAGGAAATTTCCGCAATAGAGTGGGTGGATCGAACAATCGCAAATGAACGATTCCCATTCTATGATGGAGGATTCGATTCATTATTAGAAGTAGCCATTCCATACAAGTTTCAGCGAGAAACAAAGTGATTGAAGTAGAAAAACAGGAGCGCAAGGCTCCTGTTTTTCTATTCAATCGTCTTCAGTAATAACTTTTTCAATAGTGGTTTAATCTTCAGACGTAAATCTTCAGCGTGATTTGCAACTAAGAAGTGATGGTTATAAATGTTCTTCATTAATTGATAAGTTGCTTCTTTCGCTTCGCCTTCTTCGATGAAAATTCCGATTACTTCCATACCGCTTTTACGAGCAAGTTTGACAGCTTCATGCGTATCTAAAATACCGTCTTGTTGATAGTCTAACGCAGAAGGCTCACCGTCTGTGAAGACGAGTAAGAATTTATGTTTTTCTGGTCTTTTTGCAAGCTTTTCAGAAACGATACGAATAATATATCCGTCGCGGTTATCTTCTTCTTCGCGAAGCTGCATAATTTCGGGACCAACGTTTGGTAACGTTGAGTTTTTATACGTTACAACTTCATGGATAACGTTGGGCTTATCTTCAGGTTTAGCACTAGAAGCATCTTCCCAAAATCCGCTAATAGCGTGCGGGATTTTTAAAGATTTCAACGCTTCATGGAATAGGACCACACTCTTTTTCGTTTCTTCCATTTTGTTATACATAGAACCAGAGCAGTCTACTAATAGTTGGAATGCAACGTCGAGCTCTTGTGATTCTTGCCCTTTTTTATAAAACATGCGAGGCTGCTTTTCAGTATAAATACGAAGGAATTTCTTACGAAGTCTTCCGTAATATTTATCACTATTTGCATTCGTTTTATTTTCAATCGTTTTTTCGATAATTTTCTTTAATTCTTTTACATCTTTATTAACGACTGATTTGATAGCTTGGTAATCCTTTTTCTCATCAGGATTTGGTTTACGTGCTTCTTTAAATGTATGAGAAGCGCCAGTGTTATATTTACCATATGCACCATCATTTTGACTAGAAGCGTGAGAAGCTCTTGCTTCTTTTGTATCAGCACCATCAAAGTTAGATTGTGTACTTTTTTGAGAAGTACCTTGTACAGAGCCAAGTGCTTGGTCGCCATCTTCTGATTCGCGAGCAGTGTCACCCATCATATTTGTTTTTGTTCCGCTTTCTAATTCAAAGCGTAAAAAGTTCTCGTTTTCATTGTTTTTATTTTCACGGTGCCATGTTGAGAAGCTTTCATCCATTTTGTTTTTATTTTCATCGTCATCTATGAGCTGCGTATCATCATTTGCTAAATCTTCGACGCGACAGTTTTTTTCGTCTGCAATGACAGATAAATAAAGCGGTGCATGCCCGAAATAGTTGTTAAGCATATCACTTTCAAGAAGCTCCTCTAAGCGATAGCGAATTTTCTCAACGATATACATAATATCTTCCGTATTACGAGCTTGGAATGTTTCATGCAGAATAGCTTCAATTTGCTCGAAATATTCATTATTAAACATTTCATATTTATCGCTCGTTAATGAAAGGTAGCATAGACAAAATAGACGATCACCGTGATAGTTACGAACGCGGTTGATTTCATTTTGTGAGCTAAAGTAATTGCGATACATTTCTTTTCTTCTTTTAAAAACATGCTTTGTGCCAGGACGTAAGTTTTTTACGATTTCCTCAACACGTAAATCTTCTAATAGAACAAATAATTGTGTTAAAAACTTTTTCAAGGGTGATTCTTGCAATTTAATTGCATAAGAACGAATTAAAGTCATGTCCGAGTAATGTTTATTACCAAGTGCTTTTAAAAACACTTCGCTTTTTAATCCGATTACTGTATCCTCTTCTTTTCGATCATCCCAAAAGTGACTAATGACAACCTTTTTTTCAATTTCGTCGTAGTATGCTTTATAGCCATACTCAAGGTAGGCATCATCTTCTTTAAGAAGGGCATACATTAAGTTTTCCATTTGTAGAAACAGCGACGCATCAATTTTTTTGTCACTAAAAATTTGTCTCATGAATTATCCCTCAAAGAAATAACTTTCTGCTAATTCACGGACAGTCATTTGTTCTGTTTCATCGTTTAATTTTGCGATAATACTACGTTCAATTGCACGCATAACAGGAATATATACACCTAAATCACATGCGTCGATAATGCCACGAATACTTGCTGCTTCTTCACTTACGCGGCCATCACGAGCTAAAGGCATAAGGTCGCTTGCAAATGCAACGAACTTTTCAATTGTTGCAACATCATTTAATTTTGATTCTGCTAATAATAGTTCTTTTAATGTATCACCTTGAATGTAAGGAACTTCAATAATAACGAAACGGTTTTTTAACGCTTCGTTTAGTTCACTTGTACCAACATAACCTTCATTAATTGCTGCGATTACACGATACTCGTCATCACCGTATACAACTTCTTGTGTAAACGGGTTTGTAATCATTTTACGGTAATCTAATGCACCGTGAAGAAGTGGTAACGTTTCAGGTTTTGCCATATTGATTTCATCAATATATAGGAAATGACCATTCTTCATTGCTTTCATAAGAGGACCGTTAACGAATGCAACTTCAGATGCGCCATCTTTCGTTTGTAGTGTGTTGTATCCTAAAATACCTTCTACATCTAGATCGACAGAACAGTTAATGCTATGCATTGGCTTTTGAAATAAAGAAGAAAGTGTTTCGGCTAGTACTGTTTTACCACTACCAGTCGGCCCTTTTAATAGAATGTTTTTGCCAAGAAGAAGTGCTGTAATGGCATCTTCGATAATGCTATTATCAGATGCTTTATATATTTTTGTACCGATTAAATGTGCATTTTCACCAGCTTCTTGCTTATTCTTTTCGTGAATTGTAGAGAGCTGTTGTTTTAAATCAGCATGTATATGAAATTGTTCTAACATGTATTTCCCACCTAACATTATTTTCATAAAGTAATACATCTTATGATAACTTGTTTTAATATGGTATGCAAAGAAAAGGAGAGGGGACAAATATAAAAGAAAAAGCAATCAATAGTACATTGATTGCTTATAGTAAAGGAGAAATGAGCCTCATAAAAGACTCTAATATTCGTTTTTTGATACTTCTTTTTTGGAAAGCGTTCCATTTAATTTCAGTGGAATGCTTAAAGTCTTCTTCAAAATCACGTTTAATATCATGAACAGTTTCTGATTCATACAGTACGCTAATAATTTCGTAATTCAATTCAAAGCTGCGTACATCCATATTTGCTGTTCCAATTGTTGCAATTTTATCATCAACAAGTACAATTTTTGCATGCATAAAGCCATCTTTATAACTATAAATGGAGGCACCGGCTTTTAAAAGTGGAGTGAAGTAGGACTGGGATGCTTGATCACTAATAATACTATCACTTTTACCAGGATATAAAATGCGTACATCTATGCCAGATATTGCACTTAAACGTAATAATGTTAAAGTTTCTTGATCTGGAATAAAATATGGTGTAGCAATCCAAATAGATTTTTTTGCAGAGCTCATAATAGCTAATAACGTATTACGAATGCTTTTATCATCTGAGCTTGGTCCGCTCGCTACAATTTGCACAGCACCTTCTGCACTTGAAATTTCTTTACCGGGGAAGTATTGTCTATTCATAAATTGATCCCAAGAATAGGTTTTCAATCCACTAGATGCATAGAGCCAGTCCTCTAGAAAAATTGCTTGTAATTTATATAACGCTTTTCCTTCTATTTTTAAATGACTATCACGCCAAACGGGAAATTTTTTTGAACGGCCAAGATATTCATCACCGACGTTGAGCCCCCCTGTAAAACCGATTTCTCCATCTACAATGACGATTTTACGGTGGTTACGATAATTAACTGTTTCAAGTAACCAGGCTGAAAAAATAGGGTCAAATTCAACAATTTCAATGCCAGCTTCTTTCATAGGTTTTAAAAAGCGTCTTCTTAACGTATTACTTCCTAATCCATCATAAAGAAAGCGTACAATAACACCAGCTTTTGCTTTTTTTATTAACGCATCCCGAACTTTTGTACCAATCTCATCAGATTTATAAATATAGTATTGAATATGTATGTGATGTTTTGCTTGCTCGATAGCTTGCAAAATTTCTGAGAATGTTTGATCTCCGTTTGTTAAAAGTTTTGTAGTTGTCCTATCTGCGGCGGGCCCGCCTCCAAATTTTTGTACGACTTCTGTTAAATGGGCAGAGCGTTCACTTAATGGGACTTTGAGTAATAACTCTAGTCGTCTTCCTTCTAATATTTCACGGAATAATTTTCTTTGTTCTTCTGAACGATGGAGATGCTTTTTTCTTCTCCAACGGCTACGCCCAAAAATAGAGTATAAAAGTACACCTACAATGGGAAGAAGTGCTAATACTAAAAACCAAGCCAAGGTACTTTGAGGAGACCTATTTTCGATAAAAATAACGAATGAAATTCCTACAATTGTGATAGACCAGAGAGCGCCGATAAATGTATATAACGAAATATACGATGTATTTAATAGGAAAAGAACGATAGATACAATTGTAAATATTAATAGTAATTGAACGATAGGTTTTTTCATTTCTATATAATTCCTCTAATCTTTCTTCAATATAGACTTCCTGAATAGCAGATTCAATGTGACATTTTTATTATAAAGTGTTTTCTATTTTTTACAAAATGTAGGTATTTCCCCATACTTTCCGCATTTGTCCTACATACAGTGTATTGTTACGTTTTTAAAGAGAAAAGGAGGGTGAATAAAATGTATGGTCGTCCAATAGGAGGATTTGGTCACGCAGGTTTTCATGGTGGTTTTGGACATTCCCCATTTTTTGGGGGTGGTTTCTTTCCAGGTTTTGTAGCAGGTGCATTACTCAGCCCTGGGTTTGGTTATGGCGGATATGGTTATCCGTATTACTCGGATTATTCTTATTATACAGGTTACCAACAAAATCCGTATTATCCATACAATACCTATTAAGATGAGAAAATGGAAAGGGAGAGGGAAAACATGAATTATATAGAAAATAACGGATTGTATTATCGTAATCATCATCCTCATGGGGGGCACAACCATAATGGTGGACATCACTACCATGGCGGACACAATCACCATGATCACCATCATCATCACGGAGGTGGATGGGGCTGGGGTGGAGGCTCATGGGGCGGTGGATTTTTTCCGGGAAGTTTTGCTGGAGGTGTGTTAGGTGGGCTTACAGCTGGTGCATTAACGGGTGCAGTAGGTGGAGGCTACTATCCAGCACCGTACCCAGCGCCATATCCAGCGCCATATCCAGCGCCATATCCAGTGCCATATCCAACACCATATCCGGGGTATCAACAAACGCCATATCCGTATTAAACAAAAAAAGAGGCTATCCTCTTTTTTGTTTAATACAGTATTTATTTATAAAATACTTCCAAAATTAAGGTGAAAATATGTTAATATTTTGTTATTATAATTCAAAAACTACTATTTATAATTGAAACGGTATTATATTGCTTTTTATTACAAATAATATTATGTTATTTTAATCGGCATATTTCAAAACGTGATGTATGTAAAGGACGATTATTAGGAAATGAAATATCTCTATTTCTATGAAAATAAACAAGTTGTGTTTTAGTCAGATAGGAAGCAAGGAGAGATGCGCATGCTAGAACAAAGAGGTCATGCATTATATGAATCTTCATTGCGAGATTTAAAGTTAGCATTAGATGAGTCTTCAATTGTTGCGATTACAGACCGAAAGGGTCTTATTACATATGTAAATGATAAGTTTTGTGAAATCTCCAAATATACACGAGAAGAGTTAATAGGGAAAGATCATCGTATTTTAAATTCAGGACATCATCCGAAAACATTTTTTCAAATGCTATGGAAGCGTATTTTGAGCGGAAAAGTATGGAGAGGTGAGATTCGAAATCAAGCAAAAGATGGTACATATTATTGGGTTAAAACAACAATTGTTCCATTTTTAAATGAAAAAGGAGAGCCATATCAATTTATTGCGATCCGAAATGATATTAGTAGTAGGAAAGAAGCAGAACAGAGGTTGCGGTTAAGCGAAAGTCGTTATAGGGAGCTTGCGTATCATGATGCTTTAACGAGTTTACCGAACCGTTTACAATTAATAACGACTGTTAACGAATTGATTGCAGATAAAAAAGAGTTTGGTATGATTTATTTTGATTTGGATCGTTTTAAATTAGTAAACGATACGCTAGGTCATATGATAGGGGATTTACTTTTAAGCGAAGTTGCTTCACGGTTGCATTATGTGCTAGGAGAGAAAGATGTTCTAGCTAGGCTGGGTGGCGACGAATTTGTGTTGTTAACAAAAAATCATACACAAGATGAGATGAGGCAGCTAGCGACATCTGTATTGTCATGCTTTCAGGCACCATTTATGCTTGAAGGTCATGAAGTATACATTTCAGCGAGTCTAGGACTGTGCTCATATCCGCAAGATGGACAAGATGTAGAAACTCTATTGAAGAATTCGGATTTAGCTATGTATAGGGCGAAAGAACAGGGGAGAAATGCAGCGTGCTTCTTTACAGATGAGTTACGTGCGAAAATCAATCGTAGAATGAAAATTGAATTTGCTTTGCAAAAGGCAATTCGTGATGAAGAGTTAGATGTGGCACTGCAGCCGATTATTGATTTGAAAACGAAGAAATATACTGGTATTGAGGCTTTAGCACGTTGTTCAACAGAAGAAGGACCGATTTCGCCAGGCGAATTTATTCCAGTAGCTGAAGAATCTGGACTTATTATAAAACTAGGAGACTGGGTATTAGAAAAGTCATGCCGCTTGTTTAAAACATTGCCGGAGTATGAAGAAGGACTAAAGTTATCTGTGAATTTATCCATACAACAATTAATGCAAAAGCGTTTTATTATATCTGTACGTAGTATTTTAAGGAGAACTGGTTTTCCTGCGAATCGTTTAATTTTAGAAATAACGGAAAGCATTGCTGTTCGTCATTTTGATTATATTATTGCTACATTACAAGAATTAAGAAATATGGGTATTTTAATTGCTTTAGATGACTTCGGAACGGGCTATTCTTCCTTATATTATTTAAAACAATTACCGCTGGATATAGTAAAAATTGATCGTAATTTTATTCGTGAATTTCATTATGATCATGCACAGCCAGAGCGAACGATTGTAAAATCTGTTATTGAAATTGCCCATAGCTTAAATCTAGCAGTAGTGGCTGAAGGGGTAGAGACAGTAGAGCAAGAAAGTTTATTACAATCTATGGGTTGTGATTATGTACAAGGATTTTATTATGCGAAACCTTTATCTGTAGGAGAGTTAAAAAAAAAGTTAATTACAGATTTTGAATAAAAAAGAGAAGCGGGTAGCTTCTCTTTTTTTTAATTCATTTTTTTGGAGTTTTTCATTAGTACTGGATAAAGAATAAGACCTAATACGAACAATCCGATTCCTAAGAAGAACGTTTTTAAATCAGCAGTTCCCGTTTTGATAACCCAGATAGAGTATACAAATGCTAATGTAGTGATGATCCCGTCCTTTATTCGAGAACCAGGCATTATATCATACGTTTCTCCTGTAATAACTAATTTGAATTGGTACAGTGTAGAAACAAGGTATGGAATTAAATAAGCTAATGTTGCTACAACAATAGCGAAATTATAAGCTTCTGATACAGTACCAGAAATCGTTGAGAATAAGAAAATTTGCGTCATCACATTTGTAATCAATAATGATTTTGAAGGACTACCTTTTTTATTTGTTTTCGCGAAAAACTTCGGGAAAAGTCCATTCTTTGCTGCCTGGTAAGGTACCTCTGAACTAACAACGATCCAGCCAACTGTAGATCCAAATAAAGATACAAGTGCAAGTAAAGCCATTATATATGCGCCTTTATTGCCAATTGCTAAATTTAATGCATCTACTAATGGTTTTTGAGACTCTTTTAAAGCATCTTGCGGAAGAGCTCCCATTGTAAGTAGAGTAATTGACATGTAAATAAGAAGAGCGATAATTAATCCGAAAATGGTAGCTTTTTTTACATCGCGCTGAGATTTTGCACGGTTAGAAAGCATGACAGCCGATTCAATACCGATAAACGCCCAAAGTGTTGCGATAGCAGCTGAATTAATTTGTCCACCTAACGAAATCGATTGTCCTGCTTCATTCATAAATGTTTGCCCATCTCCGAAATTAGAGGCATTGAAAATGAATAATGTGATTACAATAAACATTGTAAATCCGATAATTTTTGCAATAGTAGCAAGAAGATTCATATTTCCAGCACGATCGATATTTTGAGAAAGAATATATTGAATTCCCCATAACATAAGGCTACATACGAGGAAAGTTAATCCTTTTCCAAGTTCTAGTGAAAATCCGTTCGTTGAAAAGAGAATTTGCTTACTTTGTAAAACTGGAAAGAATGTTGATAAATATCCAGCAAAGGAAATAATAACAGATGCTGTTGCAGCCCAGTTCGCAGCCCAATATCCCCATGCCATACTATATCCTGCAACTTTACCTGCTTTTTTTGAAGGGAACATCGCTTGAGCATAGCTTTGTGGCCCTGCTTTTAATTCTGGCTTTCGGATTGCTAAATTTCCAAATACGAGTGCAATCATAAATACGCCAAGTCCTGTAATACTCCATGCAAGTGTAGAACCCATTGGACCCGATACTTGTGCTAAATTTGCTGGGAGCATAAATACGCCACCGCCAACCATATTCCCGATAACAAAAGCTGTTAAAACCCATAATCCCCATTTTTTCGTTTCCATTTTTGTTAACTCCTTTGTAGTAAGATTTGCTTAAACATCATTTTTTACTAGCTTTTTGGCAATAAAAAAAGAGCCATGTAGATAAAAAATACCTACATGGCTCTTCGCCTAACGTAGGTACAACGGGAATAACCCTTGTACCTACGCGTAATTTTTCCGCTAGGTTTCAAGGGTTACGTATGATGATGATGTTTTTGTGCAAATGTAACTACAATTGTTGTATAAGTAAGCATAGTTCTTTGCTCCCTTTCTCCTCTGATTTTGAAGTTAGTATACTACATGTTTTTTTGAATGAAAAGAAAAATATAAAAATTTTTATAAAAATACGTTTTAGAGATTAAATATTTACCTGTATTTTTCCTATACTGGAAAATAAGTGAGAGATTGGCAGAAGAGTGTAGCGTGGTATAATACATATAGAATTAGAAGGTGACAAGGGGCTATTATAGATGATGAGTAAGTATGAACAAATTTATACAGCAATCAGCAAGTCTATTGATAATAAACAATTAAAAGAGGGATGCAAAATCCCATCAGAAACTGAATTAATGAAGCAGTATGAAGCGAGCCGCGGTACTGTAAGAAAAGCTGTAGATTTATTACAAGAACGTGGATATGTTCAAAAAATACATGGAAAAGGTGTTTTTGTTTTAAAGCGAAAAAACATTGAATTCAACTTTGGTGGTATTGTAAGTTTCCAAGAAGAAAATGAACGTTTAGGACGCCATTGTATTACAGAAGTCGTGGAAATGGAGAAAGTAAAAGCGACAAAAGAGGTTGCAAAGCTATTAAATGTGAAAGAGAAGACAGAAATAGATCATATTAAACGCGTACGAAATATTGATGGAGAAAAAGTAATTTTGGATATCAATCATTTTGTATCGGAATATATCCCTGGATTAACGAGTGAAATTGCAGCGGAATCTATTTATAAATACATTGAGAAAGAACTAGGTCTTCATATTAGTTACTCACAGAGGGTAATTGAAGTGCAACCATGTACAGAGGACGATAGAAAGTATTTAGATTTAAATGGAACAGACTATGTTGTCGTTGTGAAAAACTTTACGCACTTTTATGATGGAAGTCAGTTCGAATATACAGAATCACGCCACCGCTTAGATATTTTTCATTTTTCGGATGTGGCGCGGAGAAAATAAGGAGATGGAACGCAATAACGTTTCATCTCTTTTTTTATAAAAATTTTCAAACTCGTATATACGAGTGTTGACTAACTTATATATACGAGTTAATATGTAATTGTAAACGGTATCAAAAAAAGAAAAGAGGGACGGGAATATGGGGAAAGACTATCGTAAAACAGCAGAGGAAGTGTTGCAGTATATTGGTGGGAAAGACAATATTGAACAAGCTGCACATTGTGTGACGAGACTCCGTATCGCTTTAAAAGATGAAAGTAAAATAGATAATGATAAATTACAGTCTGTTTCATTAGTGAAGGGAGCGTTTCATAACGCTGGGATATTTCAAATTGTAATTGGTCCAGGGGATGTAGATCGTGTTTACGCTGAATTGATAACGCTTGCAGGTATGAAAGAATCGACTGTAGCTGACGTAAAAGATTCTGGAAATCAGAAGTTAAATCCAGCTCAAAAGTTTGTAAAAATATTTTCTGATGTATTTATGCCGATATTACCAGCGATCGTAACAGCTGGTTTACTAATGGGTATTAACAATCTATTAGGCGCAAAGGACTTATTTTTTGATGGGAAAAATTTATTAGATGTGTATCCGAACTTAGGTGGGCTTTGGGATTTAATTAATATGATGGCGAATACAGCATTCGTATTCTTACCAGCACTTGTCGGTTGGTCAGCAACGAAGCGTTTTGGTGGTAGTCCGATATTAGGGATTGTTATGGGATTAATGCTTGTGCATCCAACATTATTAAACGCGTGGGATTACGGAAAAGCAGCAACTGGTTTAGACGGACAAAAGATTGAGTACTTCGATATTTTAGGATTATTTCAAATTGAAAAGGTAGGGTATCAAGGTCAAATCTTGCCAGTTTTAGTAGCAGCATTTGTATTAAGTAAAGTGGAAATCTTCTTAAAGAAACATGTACCAAATGCAATTCAATTGTTAGTTGTACCAATTACAACGATTGTCGTAACAGGTGTGTTAGCATTAGGGATTATTGGTCCAGTTACACGTCATATTGGAGATTTATTAACAGTTGGATTAGTAGGTGTATATGAAACAGTACCGGTAGTTGGAGCAGTATTGTTTGGAGCATTATATGCACCACTTGTAATTACAGGTATGCATCATATGTTTATTGCTATCGATTTACAATTAATTGCACAACACGGTGGTACATTCATTTGGCCAATGATTGCCCTTTCTAACATTGCGCAAGGTAGTGCGGCACTTGCGATGTTCTGGATTTCTAAAAATCAAAATGATAAAAGTATGGCATCTACATCAGCAATCTCGGCATATTTCGGTATTACAGAGCCAGCTATGTTTGGTGTAAACTTACGAAATAAATTCCCGTTCTATGCAGCGATTATAGGATCGGCTGTGGCAGCAATATTTATTACGTTAAATGGTGTATTAGCACCTGCTATCGGAATTGGCGGATTACCAGCATTTATTTCTATCATTCCGAAATCGATTCCAATGTTTATTGTCGGAATGATTATCGCAGTTGTAATTCCATTTGCGTTAACGTGGTTATTTGCAAAACGAGTAAAACAGAAGTAGGAGGAAGTTAAACATGAAGGATTGGCATAAAAGTGTAGTTTATCAAATTTATCCGAAGAGCTTTAATAGCTATTACAATAAAGAAACCGGTGATATAAAAGGGGTTACAGAAAAACTAGATTACTTAAAAGAACTCGGAGTAGATTATATTTGGTTAACACCGATATACCAATCGCCACAAAATGATAATGGATACGATGTAAGTGATTACTACAATATTGATCCATCTTACGGAACCATGGAAGAGTTTGAAGAGCTTTTAGAAGAAGCAAAAGCACGTAACATTGAAATTATGCTTGATATCGTTGTAAATCATAGTTCGACGGAGCATAAGTGGTTTAAAGAAGCGAAGGAAGATAAAAACAGTCCATATCGTAATTACTATATTTGGCGTGATGAAAAAAATAATTGGCAATCTAAGTTTGGTGGGTCTGCTTGGAAATATGATGAAAAGACAGAGCAATATTATTTACATCTATTTGATGAGTCACAAGCGGATTTAAACTGGGAAAATGAAAAACTTCGTGAAGAAGTATATGATATGATGCGCTTTTGGCTTGATAAAGGGGTAACTGGATTCCGATTAGATGTTATTAATTTAATTTCAAAAGATCAACAGTTCTTAAATGATGATGGAAGTATGGCGACAAGCGATGGCCGTAAATATTATACAGATGGCCCGCGCGTTCATGAATATTTACAAGAAATGAACCGGAATGTTTTTGAAGGGAAAGATGTAATTACAGTTGGAGAAATGTCATCTACGACAATTGATAATTGTATTAAATATTCAAACCCTGAGCGCAATGAATTAAGTATGACGTTTAGTTTCCATCATTTAAAAGTAGATTATCTGAATGGAGATAAGTGGACGAAAGCGAATTTTGATTTCATTAAATTAAAAGAGATTATGTCTAATTGGCAAATTGAAATGCAAAAGGGTGGAGGATGGAATGCATTATTCTGGTGTAATCATGACCAGCCTCGTATTGTGTCACGCTTTGGTAATGATGAAAAGTATAGAAATGAGTCTGCAAAAATGTTAGCGACGGCTATGCATATGTTGCAGGGCACACCTTACATTTATCAAGGTGAAGAAATCGGTATGACGAACCCTAAATTCGAGTCTATTGAGCAATATCGCGATGTAGAATCGTTAAATATATATGATATAAAGCTGGAAGAAGGGTTATCAAAAGAAGAGATTATCGGGATTTTAAAACAAAAATCTCGTGACAACTCCCGTACTCCAATGCAGTGGAATGAAGAGGTGAACAGTGGTTTTACGACAAGTACACCTTGGATTTCAGTGGCTGAAAACTTTAAAGAAATAAACGTAGCGAAGGCATTAGAAGATAAAGAGTCCGTATTTTATCATTATAAAAAGTTAATAGAACTTAGAAAAACGTATAATGTAATTACAGAAGGAGAATATGCTATTTTGGATGAAAATGATCCTAAAGTTTGGGCATATACTCGAACTACAGAAAGTGAAGTGCTACTTGTTATAAATAACTTCTATGGAGAAGAAATAACGTACTCTGTACCAGCGAACGTTCAATTAGATGGAATGAAACAAGAAGTACTACTGTCGAATTATAAAGATGCCAGCAATGATATTACAAAACTTAACTTAAGACCTTATGAATCAGTTGTGTATCGATATACGAAATAAAAAGGTTGTATGCCCACGTGGCATACAACCTTTTATTTTAAGACACCGCTGTATAAAATATTTACTTCTACCTCTGGCTTGAATTTTACTTTTGCATAATCTTTATTCCAATTTTTTTTCTTCCATAAGTCAGGATGATAAGCAATAAGATGTCTTCCAATACCGAAAGCATCACAATTTGCTTTTTGTAGTTTGTTTGTTATTTTTTTTGCTTCTTTCGTAAGCTGTTTAGATAGTTCTTTATTTAGTTTTTCTCGGTCAGCCATTGTATACAGATTATCTCGCGGGGATTCAAGCGCTATAACTTTTAATTGAAGCTTAATGTGAGCATAAACATTTCCTTTTTTATCTGTTGTTATTTTTAAATCGCGTTTTAATTTCCGATTGCTCACTTCCATTGTTAAATAGTCAGATGTCTTCTCAGATTCATCGCTAGTAAGTTTTTGAGTTATACGGGCACTTGTTCCCATTTTTCCGGTTAATAACACGAATAAAACAGATTGTTTCAAAGGTAAATGCCCAGTTAATTTATCATTGTTAAATAAAGCTAACCCGTTTGTAATTACTTCTTTTCCTTTTATTTTTATAGAAGGGAGGGTAAAGTCTTTACCGGGATCTAACATTTTTGTAGCAGCTGTTTCTAAAGTTTCTTTTGGAAATACACTCATATCTTCTAAGCTTTTCACTTTTTTCTTTAGAAAATCTCCAATTAGTAAATTTCCTACTTTCTTTTTTTCTAGTACCTCCGATGTTTCACCATCTACTGCAATAAGTTTTACTAAAGCAGTTGGGTTTGTTGGGTCCCGAAAGCTGACATCTAAATAGGGTAGTATACCTTTTTTTAAAATTTTTGTTCCTAGTAATTGAACACCATATTTAAAATAACGAATATTTCCAGTCACATTTTTTTTCAGTGCATCGCTTGTATCTCTTATGTTATGCCCAGTTGCTGAATGTATTTCATTCTCGAATGAAGATTGTTCTCCACTTGAACTTTTTACGAGCTCAATTGTTTGCTGGAGTTTATTCTCTTCTGTAATATCAGATCCAATACTATAAGCTAACCTTGCGTCCCTTAATGGTTCTTGATCCCAGCAGCCAGAAAGGAATGCACTAGTACATAATACAAAAAGTAATTTAACTCTTTTTTTGAACATACTGTTCTCCTTTCTTATTTCTTATTACCGAATAAAGTAGAAATAAAAGAGGGAGGACAACGATGAAAATATAGGTGAACTTATCTGTGAAAGTTGCAATCACTTTTAATTCTTCAGGTGTATCGATAAATAAGGCTACACTAAAAGCAATAATACCAACGATTGGAACGGCCTTTTTATGATTACCAAGATTGAATATATGTCCAATTCCTATAGAAGCAGCGCAGTAATAACTAGCGATAGAAGCTACAACGGTTATCATCCAAATTGGTATGAATAGTAAATCAGTTCGGTCTATAATCCCAATATGCAAGGAGCGTAATAAGTAAGCAACTGGTTCTGGAATAAGCTCAATTTGTTTTGGGCTAAATACGATAAAACAAATCCAAACAGTAAAAGTATAAAAAAGAGTTACAAATCCATTGGCGATAGAAATTGCCTTTAGTTTTGCTATAGAACTCCCGTTTACTTTTGGGAAAGCGATAAGAATAATTTCAAAACCATACATGGCTGTAATTGTTTCCTTGGATGCTTGAATTATATTCCACCAGCCGGCTTCTGTAATGGGAAAAATATAAGAGAAATCAGCTCGTGAAAGCCCTAGGGCAATTAAAAGGGCCATTGGAATAATGAGGATAGAGGCCATGACATAAAATCGTACGATGACTTTAAAAGTGTTATAAGCTACATAACAACAAGCTATTGTAAATAGCATGAGAATGGCAGACCAAGGAGTAGCTTGTAATATCCAAACTTTAATGACATTACAAGCATTTAACATAACTGTCATACCGATAAGGGTAAAATAAAAAACATAAGAAAAGCCTAATAGTTTTCCAAACTTATTACCAAATAGCATACAAACACTTTCATACATATCTGCATCAGGAAATCGTTTTAAGAAAAGCCACATAAGTAAAATAATAAGCTGAATCGCAAGCCCGGCGATGAGCGCGGAAATCCATCCACCACCTTTTGCTATTGGATGAAGACGGTTAGGTAAAGAAAGTATACCAACCCCGATTTGGCACTGAATAACGAAAAAGGTAAATTGAACAAGCGAAATTTTACTTTGCGTGTTTGTCACCGTTCTCATCCTCTCTCGTTACATGTTGTCGTTGCATTTTTTTCGGTTTTGGATCATGTGGTCGTTCCCAAAATGACCAAATTGGTAGTCTTACGAAAGAATCTTTCATATCTTTTATCCGCATTGGTGCAACAGGAGAAAGATATGGTGTATGAAAAGAATGAAGCTGACATAGGTGAACGAAAGTTATAATTAGACCGAATGATATTCCTACATATCCAAATATGGCAGCAAGGAGCATTAATGGAAAACGAAGAATTCGAACTGCTGAACTCATATCGTTTGATGGAACGAGAAAAGATGAGATGGCAGTTAAAGCTACAACGATAATCATTGTGTAAGAAACAAGTCCAGCTTTTACAATTGCATCACCAATTACTAAACCACCTACAATACCGATTGTTTGTCCAACTCGGCTTGGCAAGCGAATACCAGCTTCTCGTAATAATTCAAAGATTAATTCCATTAAGAGAGCTTCAAAAATAGGGGGAAGTGGTACTTTCTCTAATGAAGCTTTAATTGTATACACAAGTTCGAGCGGCAATACATCAGGATGAAAGGCTACAGTTGCGATATATATAGCTGGTAAGAGAAAAGCAATCAAGAAACTCACTAAGCGAATCATTCGGACGAAAGAACCGACAATCCAGCGGTTATTATAATCGTCTGGTGATTGATAGAAGGCAAATAACGTAACAGGAACGATAAGCGCTGTTGGATCTCCATCAGATAAAATAGCAACTCGTCCTTCCATTAAATTTGCTGCGACTCTATCTGGACGCTCTGTATTTAATTGCTGCGGAAATGGTGAGAAAGACGTATCCTCTATAAATTCTTGTATATACCCTGGAGGCATAAGTGCATCTGTCTTAATCGTTTCTAACCTTCTTTTTACTTCTGTAACTAAATCGTCATTGGCTATGTTTTGCATATAAGCAATTGCCACTTTCGTATGCATTTCTTCACCAAGTGTGAAATATTTAACTACGACATTTGGACTTTTTATGAGTTTACGAATGGAAGCTAAATTGGTTGCTAAATCTTCTACAAAACCAGTATGTGGTCCACGTACAATACCTTCATTATCAGGCTCTGTTATATCTCTCTTTAACGATAAAGTTGTTTCAAAAATACAAAAACTGTCGACTTGTTCATGAAAATATAATGATTTTCCTTGTAATAAAAGTTGCACACCGTAATTTAAATTTGTTTCTTTTTTCATATTTAATGTGGCAAAAGCTTTATCTAAAGACAAATCTGACCGAGTTAATAAAGGCTCAAGAGCTAATTGATGGATTAAATTGGGGTCTGCTAAAGATTCGATATATAAGGTTGTTCCTTTTCCGTTTTGAAAAGGAAGATCTAATTTTTTTATATCGTCTGAATGGGAAAGTTTGTTTTCAATGTAATTAATGTTCTCCGGAAGTGATGGAAACATATGCTTTTGTTTTTTACTCTCTTGTTGTTCTTTTTTCTCTGTCATAATTTCCACCTCTTTTAAAGTGCAATTGTTTCTGTTAATTTTTGTCGTTTGTGAGAAATTTATGCTTGAATTATTTTTTAAAAAGAGGATTGAAAGTTACGTTACGTCATCTTTTATACTATAGAAAATAGGGTATAGGGGATGGTATAGATGACTTTAAGGTATATGTGGGGCTGGAAAGAAATTTTATATTTATTTGTGTTTGTATTTGTTATTGTCCCAGTAACAGTTGAATCTCTTTTTTATGACTATGTTTTAAAAATAATAGGTAACTCATTATATGCTGGAGTATTAATGGGACTTATAATGGCAGTGATATTTACTACTGTAGTTTATCTTTTTTGTATAAAAAGAAATCAACTGTCTTGGAAAGATATTGGAATTCGAAAACTTTCATGGAAAGATTTTTTATGGACAGTTATAGCATTGATTACCTTAATTGTAGTTAGTATTGCTGTATTAATGATAATGGAGAAAATGGGTATTTCCTTTGAAAACAGTAAGACGGAGACAGTCCAAAATGATAAATCAATCTATTCATTCTGTATCGCGATAATTGGAGCGGCAATTATATCACCAATCTATGAAGAGATTTTATATCGAGGTGTTTTTTATACATTTTTTCGTGATAGATATGGCATGTGGGGCGGTATGTTTATAAGTTCCATAATATTTACCGTTGTTCATATCCCTACATATAACACGTTACCAGTGAATTTTTTAAGTGGAGTAGTATTTGCGTGGTTATATGAGAAAACAAATTCTATTTTATCAGCTATGATTGCCCACGCACTATTCAATTTCATAGCAGTACTTTTAACATTTGTGTCGAATTAAGAAGATATATAGGAGGGATACATATGGAAATAGCTGTAGAACGTGTTTTTACGAAAGAGATTTTAAAAAGAGCAGCGAGTTTGTTTCATGTAACAGTGGAAGAAAAGCCGCTTGGAGATTTTGAGAATTATATTTTTAAGGCGAAGGGTGATAATGATGAGGACTTTGTATTACGTTTAACGCATTCTTCGCATCGCTCTAAACAAGAGGTAGAGGCTGAACTAGATTTTTTACGATATGTTGCGGAGAACGGAGCAAAGGTAGCAGGACCCCTGTACTCAACGTTTCAAAATCTTGTAGAAGAAATCGGAGCAGAGGATGAAACTTTCTTTTTCGTTTCTTTATTTACATATGCAAAAGGTGAGCAAGTAAAAGGAGAGGAATCACCATATTGGGGAGAGGCTTACTTTGAAGCATGGGGAAAAGCGATTGGACAACTGCATCGCCTAACAATGAACTATCCTAAAACAGATCATCGTGATACGTGGGAAGAAGATGAGAGTGGGATTGTTAATGAATTAGAAGATAATCAAGTGAAAAAGATCGCAGCGGTATTAATGGATGAGATAAAGGCTCTTCCACTTGAAAGAGAAACGTTCGGCCTTATGCACGGTGATATTCATCCAGGTAATTTTCATTATGATGGAAAAGAGCTAACGATCTTTGATTTTGATGATGCGGCTTATAATTACTTTATACACGATTTAGCAATGGTTCTCTATTACTCTGTTTTATTTACGCCATGGACAGCGGAGGAGAAGACGACATTCGCTCGTAAACAGTTACAAGTGCTAAGAAAAGGGTACGAATATGAACACAAGCTGGCGGATAGTTGGTATGAATCGTTACCGTTATTTTTACGCTTACGCGATATTGGTTTATATGGCACGCTCCAAAAGAAATTTAAAGGGAAAGATATGCCAGATAACTTCCGAAAATTATGTGAAGAATTATATGAAAGAATTATGAACAAAGAAGCAATTGTGAATATATAATACATTCTTGTTAAAACAAAGTATACAAAATAAATGTATGCTTTGTTTTTTTATACAAAAATATGTTTGTTTTATTAAAATAATATTGTTATAGGATTGGTATACACTTATAATTTTATATATATTCTGAATATTCTTTATAAATAAGGAGGGGGAATGGTGGAAGCTTTCGTAAATTGGTTAAATAATATTGTTTGGAGTCCAGCACTTGTTTATTTATGTTTAGGAGTAGGTTTATATTTTTCTATTCGAACGAGGTTTTTACAAGTAAGGCATGTAGGAGAAATGGTGAAGTTGACATTTCAAGGAGAAAAATCAGAAGCTGGTGTTTCTTCATTCCAAGCGTTAGCACTTTCGTTATCAGGGCGCGTTGGAACAGGAAATATTGCTGGGGTAGCAACAGCGGTTGCCTTCGGTGGACCAGGAGCTGTATTTTGGATGTGGGCAGTAGCCTTTTTAGGAGCAGGATCAGCTTATGTAGAATCAACACTCGCGCAAATATATAAGACGAAACATCAAGGTCAGTTTCGCGGTGGCCCTGCTTATTACATTGAAAAAGGTTTAGGGGTTAAATGGTATGCGTTAGTATTCGTTGCAGCGACAATTCTTGCAACTGGGCTTTTATTACCGGGCGTGCAAGCAAATAGTATTGCTGTAAGTTTAGAGACAGCTTTTGGAATTAACACTACATTATCAGGGGCTTTATTAGTTGTTGTATTAGCTCTTATCATTTTCGGTGGAGTAAAGCGTATTGTTAACGTAGCACAGGTTGTCGTACCGTTTATGGCAGTTGGTTATATTTTAGTAGCTTGTGTTATTGTCGCTATGAATATTGAAAAATTGCCAGAAGCATTTATGTTAATTATAAGAAGTGCGTTTGCATTAGAAGCAGCATTTGGTGGTATTATCGGTTTAGCAATTTCTTGGGGAGTAAAACGTGGTATTTATTCTAATGAAGCAGGGCAAGGAACTGGGCCACATGCAGCGGCAGCAGCTGAAGTATCACATCCAGCTAAGCAAGGCTTAGTGCAAGCATTTTCCGTTTACATTGATACATTATTTGTTTGTTCAGCAACAGCATTTATGATGATTATTACAGGCATGTATAACGTATTTGATGCAAGCGGAAAAAACTTTATCGTAAATAAATTAAATGGTGCACAGCCAGGACCGGGATATACACAGGCAGCAGTAGAATCTGTTTTCCCTGGATTTGGAAACGGTTTCGTTGCAATCTCGTTACTATTCTTTGCATTTACAACAATTATGGCGTATTACTACATTGCAGAAACGAATATCGCGTACTTAAATCGTGATAAAGACCGTCCTTGGATGTCTATGGTATTAAAATTTGTATTTTTAGGAGCTGTATTCTACGGTTGTATAAAAACAGCAGCAACGGCTTGGGCTTTAGGTGATATCGGTGTAGGGATTATGGCATGGGTAAATATCATTGCGATTTTATTGTTACAAAAACCTGCATTAGTTGCATTAAAGGATTATGAAAAACAGAAGAAAGAAGGAAAAGATCCAGTATTTGATCCAGGGCCATTAGGAATTAAAAATGCTGACTTTTGGGAGCATGAATACGGAAAAGATAAGAAGGAAGAAGTATCTTAATAGAAATGAAAAAGCAAAGGGAAAATGCCTTTGCTTTTTTTATGGACAAAATGAGGCTGGAAGTTATTTTTTTGCCTGTTTTTGAATATAAAAAGAATGTACATGCTTTGTTAGGGGAAGGGGTGAGTATGTTGATAGAGTTTCGTAACGTAAATAAATATTATGGCAACTTTCAAGTTTTAAAAGATATTAATGTGCAAGTGAAAAAAGGTGAAGTGGTAGTAGTTGTTGGGCCTTCAGGATCAGGAAAAAGTACATTACTTCGGTGTATAAACCAGTTAGAGTCAATTACAGATGGAGAGTTAATTGTACAAAATACGGAGGTACACAATGCGAAAACAGATATGAATGAATTACGCCGAAATATCGGAATGGTCTTTCAACATTTTTATTTATATCCACATAAAACAGTTCTTCAAAATATTACACTAGCACCTATTAAAGTAAATAAAATTTCAAAAGAGGAAGCAGAAAAAACAGCGATGTTTTATTTAGAGAAAGTAGGAATTCCAGAGAAGGCTAACGTATATCCACATCAATTATCCGGAGGACAACAGCAACGGGTGGCAATTGCTAGAGGACTTGCGATGCAGCCGGAAATTATGCTATTCGATGAGCCTACGTCTGCTCTTGATCCAGAGATGATTGGGGAAGTACTTGATGTTATGAAAACGCTAGCCAAAGAAGGGATGACGATGGTCGTCGTTACGCATGAGATGGGATTTGCACGGGAGGTAGCCGATCGGATTTTATTTATGGATGATGGCAAGATTATTGAGGATACAACACCGGCGCAATTTTTTGCGAGTCCTGAACAAGAAAGAGCACGTTTATTTTTAAGTCGAGTGTTAAATCATTAAAGGAGGAATTTTATGATTAAAATGAAAAAGTTGTTTACCTTAATTGTATTTTCATGTTTATTCGTACTTGTCGTTGCTGGGTGCGGAAGTAAAAAAGATGAGGCAAAAGAAACGAATACGAAGCAAGGCGGTGCCGTGGAGCAAATTAAGAAGCGAGGGAAACTAGTAGTTGGGGTGAAGAATGATACGAACTTATTTGGATTGAAAAATCCTTCAACAGGGCAGGTAGAAGGATTTGATGTTGATGTTGCAAAGGCGCTTGCGAAAAAAATTCTCGGAGATGAAAAGAAACTAGAATTAAAAGAAGTAACGTCTAAAACGCGTATTCCACTACTGAAAAACGGTGACATTGATGCAATTATCGCAACAATGACAATTACGGAAGAACGTAAAAAAGAGGTCGATTTTTCAGATGTATATTTTAAAGCAGGGCAATCGTTACTCGTGAAAAAAGGGAGCGATATTAAAAGTATTGATGATGTGAAAAAGGGCGTAAAAGTGTTAGCAGTAAAAGGTTCAACATCGACAAATAACATTCGTCAAAAGTCACCGGAAGCGACTGTATTAGAATTTGAAAATTACAGTGAGGCATTTACGGCGTTAAAAGCAGGAAAAGGTGATGTTTTAACGACAGATAATGCAATTCTTTACGGTATGGCAAAACAAGATTCAAATTATGAAGTTGTAGGGAAAATTTTTACGGATGAACCGTACGGAATCGCAGTGCAAAAAGGTGCAGATGATTTAACGAAAGAGATTAATAGCTTGCTAAAAGATATGAAAGCGAATGGAGAATACGATAAATTGTATGAGAAATGGATTGGGCAAAAACAAGAGAAGTAAAGTGAAACTTTAATTAGTGGGGCTTTATTCCTATTGAAGAGTAAGAGTGAGAGGATGAGGGATGCTCATCCTCTTCTTGTAAAGAAAGAGGGGAGAATATGTGCCTGATTTTTCTATATTAACGAATAACATTGATATGTATTTAGAAGGCTTTAAGTATACAGTTATGTCTAGTGTAATTGCATTAATAGGAAGCTTTATTTTAGGAGTGATTTTGGCGGTAATGCGTATTGCACCGATTCGCATTTTAAATTGGTTGGGAGCTACTATTGTAGAATTTGTAAGAAATATTCCGCTCGTATTAATTGCATTTATATTCTATTTCGCTTTACCTGTAGTAGGAATTACTTTAAATGGTTTTGTAGCAGGAACGGTTACGCTTACCGTATATACTGCAGCGTTTATTGCGGAAGTCATTCGCGCTGGTATTTTATCCGTTGCAAAAGGTCAAATGGAAGCAGCACGTTCCTCAGGATTAACGTATGTACAGGGAATGTATTATATTGTTTTACCCCAGGCGATGAAAATCGTAATCCCTCCTTTAGGAAATCAATTTCTCAATTTAGTAAAAAACTCTTCCATACTCGGAATTATCGCTGGTATGGATTTAATGTATCAAGGAGATTTAATTTCAACGAAGACATTTGTTACGTTCGATGTCTATATATTTGTCGGGATGTTTTATTTAATATTAACAATTCCGCTCAGTATGCTAGTGCGTTATTTAGAAAAACGCTTAGCAAAGGAGGCGGTGTAAATGGATTTTAAGGGAGCAATTACAGGAGATCATATCCTCTTTTTATTAAAAGGATTACTTATAACGTTAGAGGTAGCGCTCGTAGCAATTATACTTAGTTTTATTATTGGTAGTGTAATAGGGATTGTACGGTACACAAAAATACCTGTCTTCTCACAAATACTAGGTTTTATCGTTGAAGTAATTCGGAATTTACCGTTACTTTTAATTATATTTTTTACGTATTTTGCACTGCCTGAAGTGGGCTTGAAATTAGAAATTATAACAGCCGTAATTGTCGCTTTAACAATATTTGAAGCTGCAATGATATCTGAAATTGTTCGAAGTGGTCTATTATCTATCGAAAAAGGGCAAATCGAAGCAGCGAGGTCTTCCGGATTAACGTATGTTCAAGCGCTGTGGCATATTATTTTGCCACAAGCATTAAGAAGAATGGTCCCGCCGCTTGTTAGTCAGTTTATTTCATTACTGAAAGATACGTCGCTCGCAGTTGCTATATCATTACCAGAGCTTATGCATAATGCTCAAATTATTAGCGGACAAAATGTAAATTACATGATTCCGACGTTTATAGTAGTAGCTTGTATGTATTTTATCGTAAATTATAGTTTATCAATTTTATCGAGAAGGTTAGAACTTCGTTGACTCTTACAATATATGTAAGGGTTTTTTCCTTGTTTCTCCTTATTTTCCTCTAAATAGAATCTAAACCTTGCAATAATTCGATTTTTTATATTATTTTATCAGAAAAGTTTTAATTTTATATAGAAATTGTAATCGCTTTCGTGTATATTTTTATTATCAGAAAATTTTAACAAGATATAGGGGTATTGGTAGGGGGAGGATTTAGATGCAGCAACCAACGAATGAGAAATTACATCGTACGATGAAGAGTAGACATTTATTTATGATCGCACTAGGTGGTGTAATCGGAACTGGTTTTTTCTTAGGTTCAGGTTACACTATTAATCAGGCTGGACCAGGGGGAGCCATCCTTTCATATTTAGTAGGCGGATTTATTATGTATTTAACAATGCTTTGTCTTGGAGAGTTAACGGTAGCAATGCCAGTTTCAGGTTCTTTCCAAAAGTATGCGACGAAGTTTATTGGACCAGGAACGGGCTTTATGATCGGCTGGCTATATTGGCTTGGCTGGGCAGTAACAGTAGGACTAGAGTTAACGTCAATCGGTTTAATGATGAAAAGATGGTTTCCAAATGTTGATGTTTGGGTATGGTGTCTCGTATTCGGCGTTATTTTATATGCTTCAAACGCAATTTCGGCGAAAAGTTATGCTGAATTAGAATTTTGGTTCTCTAGTATTAAAGTAATTACAATTCTTGCATTTGTTGTTCTTGGTGGTAGTGCATTATTAGGATTTATATCATATGACGGAAAAGAAGCAGCACCTCTTTTCTCTAACTTTGTAAGCGATGGTGGATTATTCCCGAATGGACTAGCTGCCGTATTACTTACAATGATTACAGTTAACTTCTCGTTCCAAGGAACAGAGTTAATCGGAATTGCAGCGGGAGAAAGTGAAAATCCAGAAAAAACAATTCCACGTGCGATCCGTAATACAGTATGGCGCATTATGTTATTCTTCATTTTAACAATGACGATTTTAGTAGGATTAATTTCTTGGAAAGAAGCAGGCGTAATTGAAAGTCCATTCGTAGTCGTATTTGATAAGATCGGTATTCCATACGCAGCTGATATTATGAACTTTGTTATTATTACAGCGTTACTATCTGTAGCGAATTCAGGATTATATGCGGCAACGCGTATACTATGGTCACTTGCAAATGAAGGAATGGCACCAAAATCTTTCCAGAAAGTAAATAAGCGTGGTATTCCAATTACAGCGCTAGTCGTAACGATTGCGGTAGCTGGATTATCTCTATTCACAAGTTTCCTTGCAGAAGACACAGTATACATGTACTTATTATCTATAGCTGGTTTATCAGCTGTTTCAAGTTGGATCATTATTGCCCTGTCGCAACTGCGCTTTAGAAGTCAGTATATAAAAGGCGGAGGAAAGTTAGAGGACTTAAAATATAGAACACCGTTATATCCAATTGTTCCTATTTTAGCTTTAATTACAAATAGTATCGTTGTTATTAGTTTAGCGTTTATTCCTGAACAAAGAATGGCGTTATACTGTGGTATTCCATTTATCATTTTCTGCTATATATATTATTATATTAGTAAGAAACGGCAGAAACCGATGAAAGTGGAGATGGAAAAAACAAATGAAACTAACAATCAAACACGATGATATTGAGGCAGATTTATCGTATGGTCAATTAGCGATTGGAAAAGAAAATGGGTATTCACCGTTACAATTACTTGTTTCTTCTATCGCAGGATGTAGTGCAATTGTCTTTCGAACAATTTTAGAAAAGAAACGTATTTCATACGATACGTTTACAATTGAGACTGAAATTGGTAGAAGTGAAGCATTATCAAAACCAGTTGAAAGTGTTCATTTGCATTATAAAATTAAAGCGCAAAACATTACAGAAGAGCAGTTGGACAAGGCGCTGCAGCTTGCAGTGAAAAATTGCACAATTGTTCAGTCTGTAAAGGATAGTATAAAAGTTACGGAAACGATTGAATTAATAAAATGAAACATAAAAACGTGAGAATACAGCTCTCACGTTTTTATGTTTGTAATAAAGGGGGGGAATATGATGGAATGTTTAGGGTGTAGATTAGCAGGCGGAGAGGAAAAAATATATAAAGTATATGAAGATGACTATGTAACATGCTTTCTAGATCATGAACCTTTCTATACAGGACATACTTTAATTGTGCCAAAACAACATGTTGTAGAAGTAGACGAATTAGATGATGTTGTAGCAAAATCCATTATGGATGCTTCTAAGCTGATTGCAAAAGCGATTAAGGCATTATACAAACCAGATGGAGTTACAGTTTGTCAAAATGGTGGAGTATTTAACGAGCTAACACATTACCATATGCATGTCGTACCAAGATATAAAGAGCGCTCGTTTGCTGAGTTTTATATGGTACAATCGGGAGAAAAACAGAATCATAACTTTGAAGAGACAAAGCATTTGTTAAAAGAAGCGATAGAGCAAATACTACATATTGAAAAGGTGTAAAAGAATTTTTCTTAGAGATACAGTCAGGAAAATTCTAATATTAAAAAGCCCAATTTCTCAGTTAAAATAGAGAAATTGGGCTTTTGTTTATTCTATTATTAAATTTTATCTATAAAAAGATTTTGCAGTGTCACAAAGTATAGCGCTCATTCGTTATATAGAGTGAGAGGAGGAATTATATGAAAGTTACAAACAACGATTATGAAAAGATGGAAGAGCTATATGAGTTGTATGAACAAAAAGTTTATTATGTAGCGTATTCTATTTTAAATAATATTCAGCAGGCCGAAGATTCGGTTCAAGAGACGTTTATTACTCTTTATAAGAACTTGGAAAAGCTCCATAGCTTGAGTACTGAAGAGCTTAAACGCTACATTTTGAGGGTTGCGAAAAACAAGGCGATTGATAGCTACCGGAAAAATAGACGACATGAAACATTTTTAGAAGAATATGAAAGAGAATCAATAGAAGCAGTAGATGAAAATATTGAAGAGTGGGAAAAACGTAAAATGTCTGAGGTTCAAATTGATACATTGCTAACAGAATTAAGTGAATCTAACAGACAGGTGTTTAAGTATAAAGTCTTCTATAACTTAACGTATCAAGAAATTTCAAGTGTCATGGGGATAACGGAGGCTAATGTCCGCAAGCAGTTTGAGCGTGCTCGAAAACGAGTTCAAAATATGATAGGAGGTATACAACATGACGAATTCAAAGAACTCCAAAGAAATGTATGAACTTGCTGAAAAAATTGCTTTAGATGATTTTGATAAACTCGAAGAACGACATGAATTTTCACATACATATACGCGTAAAAAGAAATTGTTTATGGAGGAAATGAAGCTGAAAAATGGACAACCACAGAAAAAGCGTAAAAGACATCGTATGTTAATCGCTGCTGCCTGTTTATTAATTGGTATGCCAACAACTGTTTTTGGTGCAGTGAAAGTCTATAATATGATTGTTCAAAAACAAAATTACGAAGTAAATGTTTCAGTAACAAACAAGGACTCGAAAAAGAGTGATAAGTGGTATAAGTTGAAACTGGGTAAATTACCAGAAAATATGGAAGCAATCGATGAAACTGCTATGAAATATTCCTTTAAAGATAACTACGCAAAGGGTGGATTTTCATTCATTCTTTGGAGAGTAGGAAAAGATTCGAATTTTAAAACGCTGTACTCAAAAAGCTACGAAGAAAAAGAGATAAATGGCAAGAAAGCAGTGATTGTCAATAAAGAAAATGGAAACAACAATTTAGCGTTTAACAGAGAGGTCTTTCTCTTTTTTGAGAAAGAGGGGATTATGTTAGAAAGTTTTATTGGATCCGATGTAAACGAAGAACAAATGATGGATGTATTAGGGAACATTTCACTTGAGCCTACGTCAAAAGAAAAGGCATCAGATACAACAGATTATGATGAAAATCGTTTTAGCGAAGGAGATGGACCTAAAAAAACTAAGGTGATTCCTTTGAAAAAAGATAGCAAACGACTATTTCATATAGGGAAAAAGGTTCCAGTAACGATAACTATGGATGACAGCCAAATTGAATATATGATAGAAAAAGTTGAAGTCTTCGATTCAATCAAAGATTTTAAAAGAGATAACTTTAATGAACTTGGTTTAGAAATATTAAGCGAGAATAAAGCTTTAGATCAGACGGGAAAATTAATACCATATAGGCGGGATGAATATAAACTTGGAAATGGTAAAGATTCCATTGATAAATTAGTAGATTCGAAATTAGTTCACCCTAAATTTGTCTACCTAACAACAACAGTGAAAAATATTGGTAAAAAGTCGACAGAAGAAATTTATATGCATCCATCCGTAAAATTACTTAAATCTGAAGGTAATACATGGAACTACGCTGAAGAAGCTGGAACTGCCGAAAAAAGCATTATGACAAGCGAAGTTGATTATTTAGAGCCTCACGGAGATGGAAAAAGCTTTTACAATATTGGCAGTATCCGACCAGGACAAAAGATGCAAGTTAACTTAGGTTATTTTGTAGATGAGGATAAACTAGATTCAATCTTTTTGGATGCTTTCAATTACAGAGGGACTGGCGACACTGAAAATATGAATGCGAAACATCGTTGGTGGTTTGATATTCGTCAATAATAAAACAATAGGAACAACAGGCTGAAGAAGCTGCTTATATTTAGCAGCTTTTTCAGCCTTCATACATATGTAAAACTTCTTTCGCACGCATACGTAAACCATCTATCAATTCTTTCGGTTCTAAAACTCGTGCATCTTTCCCAAGCCTATAAAATAAAGGTGTAATAAAATTAATTTCACCTTTATCAATTGTTGAATGTATATATCCTGTCCCGTCTTCGTTTGCTACAACGAATTCTTCAAGGTAAGGAACACTTTTACACTGGCGTACACCTTCTGTTGTTAGTAAAACATGTAACTGAGTAGGGCTGTGTACTACGTTAGAGTTAGAGGCAAACCACTCTTCTAAATTCATGAATGTATCTTCATTTTCTTCCATTGATAATATAGAAAGAATACGGTCAACACGATACAGTAATATTTTTTCTACATTAAAATCATAAGCAGGTAAATACCATAAACCATCATGCGCATATACACCGATAGGATGAACATATTTTGTTTTTATCCCCGATTTAGATTCGTATTGAAAGTGTAAATTTTTATTTTCAATGGCCGCGGTTAACACTTCGTTTAAAAGTGGTGTATCAATTGTTCTTTTAGGATTCCAAAAAGCGATATAAGAACGTATTTTATCAACTTTCGTTTTCGCATCATGTTGTAGGGAGCTATACAGTTTATGTGTAACGGAATGGATTTCTGTGTTAAAAGGCAGGTCTCGGTAGTAGCTTAAAGATTGAAAAGCAAAAAAGATGGAGACCGCTTCTTCTTCCGTAAATAAGATAGGGGGAATGACTCTATTCGTTAATACTTTATATCCTCCATTACGACCTTGTTCAGCATAAATGGGTAATCCCATATCACTCAAATCTAAAATGTATCTATGGACAGTACGAACGGAGATATTAAATTCATCAGCTATTTCTTGCGCTGTAAATGCCTTTTTGGCAGAAGCAAATATAAGAATATCTAATAAGCGTTTAGCTTTTGACAAATGTATCACCTTTTTTCTTTTTAACGTGACATAAATTGTCATGTTTTATTGTTAGTATATTGTTTACATCATATGTTATCAAGATGAGATGCAAGGAGGAAAAGATATGTCACGTGAAATAGTTTTATTTATTGCGGCGAGCTTAGATGGATATATTGCGAAAGAAAATGATGATTTAGAGTGGTTAATGGAAACAGAAGGAGAGGGAGATAACGGTTATACAGAAATGTATGAAACGATTGATACAATAATTATGGGGAAAAGAACGTACGATTATGTAGTAGAGCATATGGACACATTCCCGTATGTAGATAAAAAATGTTATGTTTTCTCTAACTCAGAAAAAGGTTCAAATGAACACGTGGAGTTTGTAAATGAAGATGTAGTGGAGTTTACGAAAAGGTTGAAAGGACAGGAAGGATCTAAAATATGGATGGTCGGTGGAGGGAGTCTACTAAGAGAGTTCTTTAAGAATAATCTAATTGATGAATATGTTGTCACAATTACTCCGCATATATTAGGTTCTGGAGTGCCGTTATTTCAAGATAAGAATCCAGAAATCTATTTAACTTTAACGGATACGAAACGTTTTGGGCAATTTGTAAACTTATATTATAAAGTGAAACTTTAATCAGTGGGGGGTTCTTCATCCCCACTGATTATTAGTTGAACCAATCGGACTTTTAGGGGCAGTGGATCCCCCACCTAAATTCTTTGCTTTCGCTGAATTTTGAGTTGGGGGTCTTACTGCCCATTAAAGCGGGATAAAGTAAAATGATAAAGAAACACGACTACTGATAGTAGTCGTGTTTCTTTACAGAGGGTAATGAAATGATAAAGCAAGACCCGTGATCGACTTCGCTCGTTACAGTTATATTTCCGCCGTGTAGTTCTACAATTTCTTTCACGATAGATAGCCCTAAACCAGTTCCACCGGTAGCTCGTGATCTTGCTTTATCAACTCGATAAAAGCGTTCGAAAATGTGAGGGAGGTCTTCAGGCGGAATACCTTCGCCATCATCTTCTATTGTAATGGAGATACGTTTATTTTCTTCTATAACAGAAATACGGATATGAGAATGTTCTTTTGAATGTCTATAAGCGTTGTTTAAAATGTTCACCACAACTTGTTCGAATCGTTGTTCATCTAAGTTTACTAGCAGTGTAGGAGGACAAGAGAAAGAAACTGTAATATATCTTTCTTTATACATGGCATTTACTTTTTCACATATGCGAGTAAGGAAGGTGTGTAAATATACTTGCTTTACTTGAATAGAAAAGTTATGTTGTTCCATTTGTGCAAGTGAAAATAAATCTTGAACTAAGTTTGTAATGTAATCAGACTCATCTTTTATAATAGATAAATATCGCAAACGTTGCTCAGGAGATGTTGCTTCTTTTGAAGCAATGTCAGCATAACCCCTTACGTATGTTAATGGTGTTCGTAATTCGTGAGCGACGCTTGCTAGAAATTCACTTCGCTCTGTTTTCATATAATGTAAATCATTAGCAAGCGTTTGAATAGATGATGCTAGTTCACCAATTTCATCATTTCGAGTAGTTGTTAAAGAAACTGATAAATCTCCGTTACTCATTTTTTCAGTGGCATGTTTCATGTGTAACAATGGTTTTGTTAACAAACGTGATAATAGAAAGATGGTGATGGCTGTTAGTAGAAACGTAATGACTCCGGCAATAATGAATTGTCTTGTTAGCCCGTTAACCATTTCCTCGATTGATTCCGTCCCGAGAAACATATATACGTAGCCTTCCGTTTTTCCAGCCACTACAATGGGACTAACTGTACATATATAATTAGATGTTTTCCAATGATTCTCTATAATTGCTCCATCATGATCTGTCCGTGTTTGCATCTTTTCAATATGCCTTTTTATAGTAGTATTTATTTCATTGGATTTAGCTAGTACTTCCTTATTTGCATTTGTAATAACAACAGTAGTTTCAGCTTCGGATTCCATTAGTGCAACATGAGAGATTGTTTGCTTATCAAAATACTTTTCAAGGACATCTCTATGACTATTTCCGCGCTTTAATAAAGCTGTCATTTCTTCATTTACTCTATTGTTGACAAGGCTATAATAAAGCGAGACAAATAGAACACTTTCGATTAAAAGTGTAACAATCAAAAAATAAAATCCGAGCTGAATAGAAATTCGCTTCATTGCTTTGCTCCTTAATCTAGAGTATCAACCCATCGATATCCGACTCCGTAAACAGTTTTTAAATGATGATCAATAGGGAAATTTACTTTTCGTAATTTATCACGCAAATTGCGAATATGTGAATCGACAGTTCTATCTTCTGTATTTGTATTTAATCCCCAAATTCGTTCAATGAGCTGATCACGGTTTAATACGTAGTTCACATGACGTAAAAATAATCCGAGTAAAGAGAATTCAATTGGTGTAAGAAGAAGTTCTTCATTATAGACAGAAACGAAATGCTTTGCCTCATCCCATAAAATGCCGTGATATTGGATTTGCGTACGTTGATTCGTTCGCCTTAAAACAGCTTCAATTCTCGCGAAAAGCTCTTCTTCATGGAAAGGTTTCGTTACGTAATCATCCGCTCCGATTTTTAATCCTTGGACGAGATCTACGGTTTGATCACGGGCTGTTACCATAATGATAGGAACATTACTAAATGAGCGGATTTTTTTGCACGTTTCCCATCCGTCCATCGTTGGCATCATAATATCGAGTAAAATAAATTTAAAGTTTTGATTTTCTATATGTGAAATCGCTTCTTCTCCGGATCGTGCACATATGCAATTATATCCAATGGGAGTAAGATAAAGCGTTAATAATTCAAGCATTCTCGGTTCATCGTCTACGAGCAGTATATCAATCATAGAGAGCCCTCCATATATAATCTTTACTCAAATTGTAATGCAAAATCATGAAGAAATGGTGCAGATTGTAATGCGTCTGCATAATTTCTTCAGAATTGCTTGTTATTGTAAAGTTGAAATTCTATTTTAGGTAATGATATTGGCTCGAAAACGATTCATACGGAGGCGGTATAGTGAAAAGAATGACCCGAGTTTTTGGGATAACAATAGTTACAGCAGTTGGTCTTGCGGCATGTGGACAAACGAATACAGATCATAAAAATCATGAATCTAAAGAAGGGAAGAAAACAGAGCAGAAGGAAATGAAAATGAATCAGGAGGTAACTGCGCCGAAAGAAATGAATCAAGGTGCATCGAATGATTTATTAACGACAAGTTTAAAAAATGTAACGAGATTAAATACAAATGATCCATTGCAAATGGCAGTATTAACTTCGCAGACGATATGGCCAGCAACGCATAAAGAGAATCAGCCAGGCGCTGTTATTTTAGTACCAGTAAATGAGTGGCAATTAGGTATTGCAAGTGCAGACCTTATTCATCATCCGAATAACGGACCGATTTTATTTATAGAAAAAGAAAAGGTACCCGAAATGACGTTAAAAGAAATAAAACGGCTAAATCCGCTCGGAACGAAAGATGGAACACAAATTATGGTGATGGGGGATGTCGATGCATCAATCCTGGAGCAATTAAAAGATTATAAAGTAAAACAAATAAAGGAAACGGATCCAGCTATATTTGCAAAAGATGTTGATAAAGAGTATGCGGATATAACAGGTAGTTATCCAAATAGCGTCATTATCGGTTCGTCTGAAGAAGAAGGGCGTTTATATACAACACCAGCTGTAAACTGGATTTCTCATATGCCAGAACCACTACTTTATACAGAAAAGAATAAAGTGCCAGAAGCGACGATAGAGGCATTAAAGATGAGAAAAGATAAAGTAAATATATATTTACTAGGACCAGAAAAAATCATTTCAAAAGAAGTAGAAAAAGAGTTAAGTAAATACGGGAAAGTAACGCGTATTAGTGGAGAGACTTCAGTAGAAAATTCTATTGCATTTGCAAAGTTTAAAGATGAAAAAACAAAATTTGGATGGGGATTCACGAAACCAGGTCATGGTGTATCATTTGCTTCAAACAAAACACCAGACTTAGCAGTTGCAGGAGCACCATTTTCACATATGGGTAAACATGCCCCTGTTATCTTATTAGAGGAAGGAAAACCTTCACAACCAGTGTATGATTTCCTTGCTACTATTCAACCGAAATTTAAGGATGACCCGACACTTGGACCGTATAACCACGGCTTCTTATTAGGAAGTACGAGTGATATTTCATTTGAAACACAAGGTATATTGGATGAGAGGTTAGAGATTGTGCAAGAAAGTGGTCAAGGGCACGGTGGACACTAATAAAAGGAGCAAAGGCGCTACTAAGGTAGGGTCTTTTTCTTTAGGAAACTTTTACATAGCAAAAATCTCTCTACTCGTTATATAATAGCCTTCGTGCAGTCGGCTTAGATTTTCTTATGGAGAAAATCAAATGATAAAGTGAAACTTTAATCAGTGGGGGTTTTGTTCATCCCCCACTGATTATTAGCCTTCACCAATCGGGCTTTTATGGGCAGTTGATCCCCACCTAACTTCCTTGCTTCCGCTGAAATTTGAGGTGAGGGTCTTAC
This sequence comes from Bacillus tropicus, assembly GCF_001884035.1. GTDB lineage: Bacteria > Bacillota > Bacilli > Bacillales > Bacillaceae_G > Bacillus_A > Bacillus_A tropicus. Next base: position 72,796 of record NZ_MACG01000049.1, on the reverse strand, counting down.
TGTCCGTTAATGCGGGATAAAAGAGTAGAGGAGTGGTATTTTGTTTCAAACGATAAAAAATGATTGGTTCTCCAACGTGAAAGGGGATGTGCTATCAGGAATTGTCGTTGCTTTAGCGTTAATTCCTGAAGCAATTGCTTTCTCTGTTATTGCAGGCGTGGATCCGACCGTTGGGTTATATGCGGCCTTTTGTATTGCAGTTACCATTTCATTTGTTGGCGGACGAACTGGAATGATTTCAGCTGCAACAGGTGCAATGGCATTATTAATGGTAACGCTCGTGAAAGATCACGGTTTGCAATATTTATTTGCTACAACAATATTAACGGGGATTGTTCAAATTATTTTTGGCGTGTTCAAACTGAGCTCATTTATGAAGTTTGTTCCTAAATCCGTTATGAGTGGTTTTTTAAATTCACTTGGGATTTTAGTTTTTACAGCGCAATTGCCGCATTTTAAAAATGCAACTTGGCAAATGTATGCACTTGTCGCATTAGGACTTGTAATTATATATGTATTTCCACGTATTACGACGGCTGTACCGTCTACACTTATTTCCATTATTATTGTGACGAGTATTGCAATTATGAGCGGATTACAGTTGAAAACAGTAGGGGATATGGGAAGCTTACCGAAAGAATTACCGTTCTTTAGCATTCCTGACGTGCCTTTTACACTTGAGACATTAGGGATTATTTTACCGTACGCAGTTATGCTTGCAATTATCGGTTTACTAGAGTCATTATTAACAGCTTCGGTTTTAGATGATATGACGCATACGGAAAGTAATAAACATAAGGAAGCACGTGGGCAAGGTATTGCAAATATTGTCGCTGGTTTCTTCGGAGGAATGGCAGGTTGTGCAATGATTGGTCAATCTGTTATTAATATTAAATCAGGTGGACGTGGACGATTATCGACGTTTGTAGCGGGCGGATTTTTAATCGTATTACTATTCGTTTTAGGGGACTATGTTGTTCATATTCCGATGGCAGCTTTAGTTGCGGTTATGATTATGGTTTCAATCGGAACGTTTGATTGGAACTCTGTAACAACGATTCATAAAGTACCAAAAGGGAATGCATTTGTTATGATCGTAACAGTTGTGGTTGTCTTAATTACACATAATTTAGCATTAGGTGTAATTATCGGAACAGTAATTAGTGCGGTTTTATTTGCATTCAATATGGCAAAGATTCACGTGAAACATTTATATATTGAAAATAAGAAAATATACGAAATTCACGGCCAACTTTTCTTTGCATCTACGGCAGATTTTATAAAACATTTTTCATTTGAGGAAGATGTAAAAGAAATTGAATTGAATTTTACGCACGCACACGTATGGGATGATTCAGCAGTGGCATCAATTGATAAAGTTATCATGAAGTATGAACAAAGTGGCGTGAAAGTAAGTATAACGGGATTAAATGAACGTAGTGCAAAACTTGTTACAAATTTAGCTACTTATAATAAAAGAATTGCTAGTTAGAAGCCTCCTTTTTAGGGGGCTTTATTATATAATACGAGTAGGATAACGAAAAGGGGATTCAGCATATGTATAAACAAATTATATTAGCATGTGATGGTTCTGAACATGCACTTCGAGCGGCAGAGCACGCGACACATATTGCAAAATTTAACGAAGAAACAAATGTTGAAGTGGTGTACGTTGTAGATAATAGAACGGCAAAATCAGATATTATACAAGGTCAAACAGATTTAGAAACAGTATCAGCTAGTCGAAAAGATAAATTAAAAGAGATTGAAGGTTTATTAAAGAAAGAGAACATTTCTTATAAAATTACGATATTACATGGCGATCCAGGAGATACGATTGTTCAATATGTAAATACAGGAGATATAGATCTTGTTATAGCTGGGAGTAGAGGGCTAAATACACTGCAAGAGATGGTGCTTGGTAGTGTGAGTCATAAAATAGCAAAGCGTGTGAAATGTCCGGTGATGATTATTAAATAAAATTGAGTGAGATATTCTGTAGTGTAAGCAGGGCCTTGATATAATTCAAGGTCTTTTTTGACGTATAAAAGGGGAGAGTGTGGACATAATAGATACATAAGTTTTAGAAAATATTAACTTACAAATTTGTAAGTTTGTTGTCAGAAAAATCGATGTTATAAAAATTATTCCATTGGTAAAATAAAAATAACGAAGGGAAGATAGGGAGGATGAAAAAGATGAAAGCACTTCAAAATTTATCATATAGCCAAGGTGTCAGTCTTATTTGTTTAGGGGGATTTGCTGCATCTGTTACGTTAGCTATTTTAATAAAGATGATTCATCAAATTTTTTAATCTTACAGTAGGGAAGGAATTGGTTATTATAAATAGCAAGAGAAGGATTATAAATAAAAAATAGCTCCTAGCATGTATATCAGTGCTAGGAGCTATTTTCTTATTTCTCTGTTTCTGCTTTATCGCTTGTTACGCTAACCTTACCCCACTTGTATTGATTTTCTGGTGTGTATTTATAATCTTTTACGCGATTATTTACACCTTTTAAGTCAAATTTATAATGAAGTGGAATTAATGGTACTTCATCGTGAACTAATTTTTGCCATTTATCGTAGACATCTTTACGGTATTTTTCATCAGCAGCTTCTGGAGAAATACCTTGTTTTAATAATTCTGTGTTTTTTTCAGTAGCCCAACGTGGGTAATTGAATGCTGCATCTTTAGCCCAAATACCAGAAGGGTCTGGGTCAGATCCAGTTCCCCAAGCTGCCGCGAAAAGATCAACTTTTGGATCATCTTTTTTAATCATATCGTAGAATGAATTAAATTCATGTAAGCGACCATCAAGAAGCTCTACTTTTAGGCCGATGTCTTTCCAAGATTGAATAAAGAATTTTGCAAGTGGTTCACTTACATCGCTACCACTCATTGATAAGAAATTAGCTTTAAACTCTTTACCATTCGGATCTTCACGGAATCCATCTCCGTTCGTATCTTTATAGCCCGCTTCATCTAATAACTTTTTAGCTTTCTCTACATCTTTATCATAGGAACCAGCTTTATTGTTATGATATTTTGGTAGGGATGGTGGGATTGGTGAGTTAGCCGGATAACGTAGGCCGTGATATAATTTTTCACCAATTTCTTTTCGATCGATAGCATACGCCATTGCTTGACGTACACGAACATCTTTAAATTTCTCTTTATCCATTACTACTTCTTCTTTTTCTTTGTCCATATGTCCTAATTTAAAACCGATATAACTATAGTATAAATCAGTTTTACCGACTAATTGCGCATTTTTTAATTTACTTACATTTGGATACTGATCTGCACTTACTTCAGCAATGTCAATATCACCATTTTTTAAGGACGCGTTAACAACGGACGGGTTAACAACTTTTAAAACCATACTTTTCAGTTTTGGTTTTCCACCATAATAATCATCAAAACGTTCAAATTCAACGGCTTCACCTGGCGTAATTTTCTTCACTTTAAAAGGTCCGAAACCAATTGGATTTTTACGGATTTTATCAGATTCTGCTAATTTATCAATTGGTACATCTCCTAAGTATTTCTTATGAAGAGGGTATGTCCAAAGCCCAGTTTTCACTGAAGGGTTTGGTGTTTTAAACGTAATCGAAATAGTTTTTGGATCTGTTACCTTTATACCTGAAATTTTTTCGGCTTTTCCATTATGGTAATCTTCCATACCTTCAATCATTTGCATTTGAGTGTCGTAGCGGGAACCGGCATATTTTTTACTACCAATCACTAGATAAGAGTATTCTAAATCCTCAGCAGTAACAGGGTTTCCATCATGCCACTTTACATTATCTTTAATTTTTAGTGTAATTGTCTTTTTATCTTTAGAAATTTCATATGTAGCAGCGCCATCATTCGTGTATTCCCAGTTTTCGTCATTTGATAATAGAGATTCATCGAAAATTGTAATGACTTGGTTATCAGGATCCCCTTCATATACAGCGAAATTTAAAAGTCCTTCAAATGGTGTGTTAGAAACAAGACCATATGTTAATGAACCATCTTTAATTTCTTTTTTATCATTTTTAACAGATGCACTAAATTTATTTGTATCTACTTTTTTTGTGCTGCTCGTTTTTTCACTACCACCACTGCCCCCACATGCTGAAAGTAGTAATGTTGAAACCGCAAGTGTACTTAATACTTTGAAAAACTTTGGCTTATTTGTCATTTCTTCCACCCCTTATCCTTTTCTTTGTCTTGCGTCGGCCGAACGACGTAGCGCTTGACCAATAAAATTTATACACAGCATCAATGTTAAAATCATGATTGATGCGGGTAACCAAATCCACCATTTCTCTTGTAATACATCTGGATTTCTAGCATAACTAACAAGTGTACCAAGGCTTGGTGTACTTTCTGGTAGACCAAAACCTAAGAAAGTTAAACCAGATTCAATACCGATGTTTCCAGCAAGATTTAATGTAACGCTAACAATGATAATTGAACTTAAGTTAGGTAGTACTTGGAAAAGAATGATTTTCCAGTTTGGTGTTCCTAAAGTTTTAGATGCAGAGACATAATCTAGTTCTTTTTCAGTTAATACTTTTGAGCGAATTAATCTGGCCTTTCCGGTCCATAAGAACACGCTCATAATTAAAATAAAAGTGAAAATATTGAATGTAGGAACAAGTGTAATAAATACAATTACAAGCATTAAAAATGGTAAAACCATAACAAAGTCGATAATGCGCATAATGATATTATCAATAGTTCCTCCAAAATATCCGGCAATTAATCCAATTGAAAGACCAATTAAACAAGAAAGGATAGTAATTGCTAATCCAATTGTAAATGAGTTACGCGTACCAATAATAAGTTGACCGAAAATATCGCGTCCTCCGTAATCTGTTCCTAGCCAATGTTCAGCAGAGGGAGGAGCATAAATAGCGAATAAATCAACTCGTACAATATCTTCTTGTTTCATAATAAAAGATGTTGCGTAGACTGCTAGTAATAAGATTGCTAGGAAAATAAGTGAAAACATTGCCAATTTATCTTTACGAAGTTCTCGCCACATAATAGAGAAACCAGAAGGGCTTTTTTCGTAATGAATAACTTCCGTTTGTTTTTCAGGGTTTGCTAACATAACGTCATCTCCTTTCTTTAATCAATACGAATACGTGGATCGACGATGCTTAGAATAATATCTGAAAGGAGAGTTCCAAGTAACGTTGCAAATCCAGTAAACATAACGAGTGCAGTTATTACACTAAAATCACGTTGAGAGATAGATTGTATAAATAGTTGTCCAATTCCTGGATAGCTAAAAATACTTTCTAAAAAGATGGCACCGCCAACTAATCCCGTAATTTCATAGCCTAAGAAGGCTGCAATTGGTAAGAATGAATTTCGTAAAATATGTCTAGAATAGATTTTTGATTCTGGAACACCTTTTGCTCTTACTGTACGGACAAAATCTTTATGTTTCGTATCAATAATTTCGCTTCGTAAATATTGAACAGTACCAACTGTTGCAATTAATGCCCCTGATAAAGCTGGTAGTAGCATGTGATTCAATTTGCTTAAATAGTAAGCAAATGTACCTGTTGCAACTTGAGGATCTACGCTACCGCCGGTTGGGAATATTGCAAACTTAAATCCGAATAGGAAGAGCATAACGAGTGCAAATATAAATAGTGGTGTAGCAAATCCTAGATAGTTGTAAATGGTAATGAGTCGATCAGCCCATGTATCATTCCACCGCCCACTTATAACTCCTAGTGGTATGGCAATTAGATAAGTAAGAATAAGAATGACAAGTGCTAAAGATACTGTATTTCCAAGTCGTTCTCCAATTAAATCGGTTACTTTCATTTTATGTGCATAGGAAATACCGAAGTCACCTTGCACTGCATTTTTAATCCAGCGAACATATTGTGTTGTAACTGGGTCATTTAATCCAAGCTTTTCACGTTGTTCTTCAATTACTTTTGGATCCGCTTTTGGATTTATTGCTCTGCCGGTTAAGGCATCGCCTGGCATTGCCTTAGCTAATAGAAAGACAAGTACACTTAACACGAATAATTGCGGGATCATCACTAAAAATCTCCGTAATATAAACTTCCACATGTTTTATCACTCCCTTATGGTAATGCCACCCGGTGCGTTGGCGAGATTGGTTTTAAATCATAAGCCCGACCGTTTTCATTGAAATAATTTTCGTATGATTTCTCGTACTCAGAGCTTACTTGTTGACGGAGCTTACGCTGTCTCTCTCTGTTCTCAGGACGAATATCAGGAATTGCTGATATTAGGCGCTTCGTATAAATATGTTGCGGATTACTATAAATTTCTGCACTAGTTGCTTCTTCGACGATGCGTCCGCGATACATAACACCGATACGATCACACATATGACGAATTACACCTAAATCATGACTAATGAATAAGTATGTTAGTCCGAGCTCAGCTTGTAAATCTTGCAAGAAGTTTAATACTTGTGCCTGTACAGAGACGTCAAGCGCAGATACTGGCTCATCCGCAATAATAAGCTTCGGCTTTAAAGTAAGAGCGCGTGCAATACCAATCCGCTGCCTTTGACCACCGGAAAATTCATGTGGATATTTATAAATAGACTCTGGATTTAGACCAACTTTATCAAGATATTCTTGAACTGCTCTCCGTTCTTCATCAGGTGAGAGCTTTTCAAAATTTCGAAGAGGTTCCGCAATAATGTCGAGAACACGTTTCTTCGGATTTAGCGATGAATACGGATCTTGGAAAATCATTTGAATATCTTTTCGTTGTTCACGTAGCTCAGAGCGACTTAACTTTGTTAAATCTCTATTATTAAAATGAATGCTACCCTCTGTTGCTTTCGTTAAATGCATAATTGCTTTACCCGTTGTTGATTTACCACTTCCTGATTCACCAACGATCCCGTATGTTTCACCCGGTTGTAATTCAAAACTTACGCCATCGACAGCACGCACGTAATCTAATGTGCGACCGAAGAAACCACCTTTAATTGGGAAATGTACTTTTAAATTCTCTACTTTAAGCAGTGCCATGAGTTACGTCATCTCCTTTCTTATCTTGGAAGTTGAAATGCTTGTAGCAAGTACAACGCACCCAGTGGTCTGGTTTTACTTCATGTAAAATTGGATTTTCCTCGTGCTGATCAGGTCTAATCCATGGAATTCGAGCTTGGAAGCGGCAACCTGTGCGAGGCATCTTCGCTAACGAAGGAACCACCCCTTGAATTACATGCAATTTTTCTTTTTCAGCATACGCAGATGGAATAGAGTTTAATAGAGAACGAGTATATGGGTGAAGAGGGTTATTAAAAATCTCTTCAACTTTTCCTGTTTCCACAACCTGTCCAGCGTACATAACAACGATACGATCGGCTGTTTCTGCGACAACACTTAAATCATGAGTAATTAAAATGATGCCCATTTTCGTTTGTTCTTGAATAGATTTTAGTAAGTCTAAAATTTGTGCTTGGATGGTTACGTCAAGAGCCGTTGTTGGCTCATCCGCAATAATGAGTGCTGGGTTACAAGCAATTGCAATTGCGATAACAATTCTTTGTCTCATTCCGCCAGATAATTCGTGTGGGTATTGTTTATATGTAAGTTCTGGTTTTGGAATACCAACTTGATGAAGTAGTTCTAAGGTGCGTTCTTTCTTTTCAACTTTTGAAAGGCTTGTGTGGTAGTCTAAGTTTTCTTCGATTTGTTTTCCAACTGTCATAAGGGGATCGAGTGCCGTAAGAGGTTCTTGGAAAATCATGCCGATGTTTGATCCGCGTACTTTATTCATCTCTGCGGCTGACATAGATAGTAAATCCTTATCTCTATAGTTAAGCTGCCCTTGTAATTTTGTATTTGCTTCATTATGCAGTCGCATAATAGAAAGGGCAAGTGCACTTTTTCCGCAACCTGATTCACCAACTATCGCGACAATTTCATTTTCATGGACAGTTAACGAAACATCATCAACTGCGGCATGATATTGATCTTGTATGCGAAAGGAAGTCTGTAAGTTTTCAATGCGAAGAAGTGGATTCTTCATGGCTATCCCTCCATCTTTTCTGAAAAGACTAAATATTTTGTATGTTGTTGTTATTTTAATATAAATTGACAATGTTTGACAAGAAAAAGTTGAGAAAATATTCAAAAATCTTTTTATACAGAGATTGAATGCTGTTATATAAGGGATTGAAGTCAGTTGAAAACGCTAACATATAATGAGAGGAGGATAAATCTTTTGTAAGAAAAAAGATTTATATGTAGAAAAAAGAGAGGTGTTCTGGAAAGAACAGTCTCTCTTTTTTTTGATAAGAATAATATTAGTGATTAGGCTTGCTTTTGTTTTGGAGATCCTGTCTTTAAAGTAAGAGCAAGGAAGAACATTGCAAGTACACAAGATGCAAGTAATAAGATGAATCCGCCATCCCATCCGAATGCATCGACGATAAAGCCCATAGCAGCACTAGCGAAAGCTGCTCCGCCTAAGTAACCGAAGAAGCCGGTTAAGCCCGCTGCAGTTCCAGCAGCTTTCTTTGGTGCTAAGTCAAGAGCGTGTAGACCAATTAACATAACAGGTCCGTAAATTAAAAATCCAATTGCGACAAGTGCGATACTATCAACCATTGGATTACCAGGAGGGTTTAGCCAGTACACAAGAACGGCGATAAATACACCAACCATAAATAAAATACCAGCAGGTGCGCGGCGTCCTTTAAATAGTTTATCACTCATCCAGCCACAAAGAAGTGTACCTGGAATACCAGCCCATTCATATAGAGCATAAGCTGTACGTGAGCTACTATGAGTAAAGCTTTTTTCCTCTACTAAATAAGTAGGAGCCCAGTCTACAACACCGTAACGTACGAAATATACGAAAACGTTCGCAATAGCTATGTACCATAAAAATTTATTGTTTAATACGTATGTAAATAAAATTTCCTTTACTGAAAGTTCGCGTTCGCGATCTTTTACTTTTTCATCTGGTGGATATTCTCCAGTATGTTCTTCAATAGAAGGTAATCCGCAAGATTGAGGCGTATCTTTCATTGTAATTAATACATAAATACCAACTAAAATTGAAAGAATACCTGGGAAGTAAAAAATACTTTTCCAGTCATCTGCGAAGAAGTATAAGCCTAATGTTACAAGGGAAGGCATAAGCGCTCCGCCAACATTATGAGCGACGTTCCAAATAGACATTTTTGTACCACGTTCGCTAATAGAGAACCAGTGAACCATCGTACGACCACAAGGAGGCCATCCCATACCTTGTACCCATCCATTTAAAAACTGAAGTACAAACATAAGTATGATGCTCGTTGTAATGAAAGAAAATGAGCCGAAAATAATATTAATGATACCTGATAAAAATAGCCCAGCTGCTAAAAAATAGCGGGGATTACAACGATCGGATACGATACCCATAAGAAATTTACTTAATCCGTAAGCGATAGAAACTGCTGAAAGGATAACCCCAAGTTCCCCTTTACTAAAGCCTTGTTCAATTAAGTATGGCATTGCTAGTGAAAAGTTTTTTCGAACAAAGTAGTAACCTGCATAGCCGATGAAGATACCTAAGAATACTTGTAAACGTAATTTACGGTATTCACTATCAACGCGATCAGCTGGTAAGCGTTCCGCGTGGGGTGCAGGCTTAAAGAATTGTGTGAAAAACATAAAATGAAAATCCTCCCCAAATTAATTCGAAGTGTCGTAAGTCAGAGAGAATATAAAAAGGCCATGAAATATAAAAAAGTTTCCTTTTTTATGATTCATAGCCATGTACTCCGATTCTCCGTGACTGTCAATATTAACTTCGTCGAAAATTATACAACTTTGTGACAAAAATGTAAACGTTTTTATAATAAAAAGTGTTGACGGATTTTGTTCGTCGGATTAATATTTAAATACATTAAATATTTTATTGTTTAAATAAGAGGTGGATAACATGCCAAATGATATGACGCATATCGATAAAATTCAAGCTCTTGCCTTTTCAATTGGAAAGAAAATGCAGACAGAGTTATTAGAACAAATGCAAGCAACAGGACTTACACCACCGCAGTTTTATATTTTAAAGATTTTAGATCATTATGGAGCTTCAAGGGCGACAAAATTAGCAAAAAAGATGTATGTAAAGCCTAGCGCAATTACAGTGATGATCGATCGCTTAATTGACCAAGAGCTTGTAGAGCGTTATCACGACAAAGAGGACCGTCGTGTTGTCGTCATTGAGTTAACAAAAAAGGGGAAAGCTAGAGTAGAAGAGGCAATGACCGCTCGTAATGAGCACATTGCAAAATACTTCTCACATTTAGAATTACAAGAAAGAGAAGATTTATTACGCCTCTTTGAGAAGTTAGAAACAATTATTTGCGGGACACAAGAGAAAAAAGAGAATAACTAAGAGGAATTGAGGAGATTACATGGAGCAACAAGAAAATATAAATAGAAAGTTGTTGTTAATCGGTTTAATCATCGCGATGCTATTTGCTGCATTAGATGGAACAATCGTTGGTACAGCAATGCCGCGTATCGTTGGTGAACTAGGTGGATTAAGCTTAATGACGTGGTTAACAACAGCTTATATGTTAACATCAACGACAGTTGTACCAATTGCAGGTAAATTAGCGGATTTACTTGGTCGTCGTAACGTATATATAACAGGGCTAGTTATCTTTATGGTTGGCTCAGCGTTATGTGGTATGGCAAATGGTATGACAGAATTAATTATTTTCCGTGGTATTCAAGGTCTTGGTGGCGGTATTATGATGCCGATGGCTATGATTATTATTGGAGATATGTTCACGGGGAAAGAACGTGCGAAATGGCAAGGTATTTTTGGTGCGTTATACGGTCTTGCTTCTGTAATTGGGCCACAAGTTGGTGGTTGGATTGTAGACGCAGTGAACTGGAGATGGGTATTCTATATCAACTTACCAGTTGGTATTTTAGCAACAATCTTTATTGCAATGGGATTAAAATCACATAAACAAACAGGACCAATTAAAATTGATATTGCTGGAATCTTTACGATGATTCTCGGTGTTGTAAGTTTATTACTTGCATTAACGTTTGGCGGGAAAGATTACGCATGGGATTCTTGGCAAATTATCGGGTTATTTGCATTAGCTCTAATTGGTATTATTAGCTTTGTTATCGTTGAAACGAAAGCAGAAGAACCAATTTTACCGATGCATTTCTTTAAAAATCGTACATTTACATTACTAAATGCGATTGGATTCTTTATGAGTATTGGAATGTTCGGTGCGATTATGTTCGTACCATTCTTTATGCAAGGAATTGTAGGAGTAAGTGCTGCTGAATCAGGAACAATCATGACGCCAATGATGATTACAATGATTGTAATGAGTATTATCGGCGGGCAACTTGTATTAAAAGTTGGTGTAAAACCACAAATTATTACAGGAATGCTTATAATGGCTGGAGGATTCTGGTTATTAACAACGATGGATATGCACACAACTAAATTGACTGCTACTTCTTATATGATGGTTATCGGTTTAGGAATGGGTCTTGTAATGCCGACATTAACATTAGCGTTACAAGAAAGCTTCCCCAAAAAAGATCTTGGGGTTGTAACATCATCAAGTCAGTTCTTCCGTCAAATCGGTGGAACATTTGGTATTACAATTTTAGGATCAATCATGAATAATACTTCAGGTACAACATTAACAAAGAATTTAGTACCTGTATTAGATACGTTTCCGAAAGAAGCGGGACAAATGGTAACGAAATTTAAAGATATGATTCATACAGATCCACAAGGTTTATATTCGATGCTATTTAGTCCAGAGGCATTAAAACAAATGCCAGAAGCGTTTGCTAACAGCATTGTACCAATTTTGAAAAACTCTTTAGTAGACTCTCTTCATACTGTATTCTTAACAGGATTAGTATTCATTGTAGTGGGTGCTATCTTTACAATTTTCTTACAGAAGATTAAACTGTCAGATCGTAAAAAGGATGCTGAAGAACCAGCTGCAGAGGAAAAAGAACAAACTGTATCATATTCGTAATGAAAAAGCATCGCCTTATGGCGATGCTTTTTTTGAGTATAACCTTAAAAGCTTTTTTGTGAGAAATGATTGACGTATTTCTAGAAATACGTTATATTATTTTCTGTAAACGGTTACATGAAATGGAGAGGGAAGAGAATGAGTACGATTAAAGACGTTGCGAAATTAGCGGGAGTATCTGTTGCGACCGTTTCCAGAGTTTTAAATAAAAATGGATATGTTCATGAAGATACATTAAAGAAAGTAGAACGAGCGATTGAGATGCTAGATTATAAACCTAGTACAGTAGCGCGTTCACTATATAATAAGAAATCTCGTTTAATTGGCTTAGTTGTTCCAAATATCGTGAATCCATTCTTTCCAGAAGTTGCACGTGCCGTAGAAGATGTAGCGCATAAGCAAGGATATACAGTTGTACTTTGTAACTCTGATGAAAGTTTAGAGAAAGAAAAGCAATATATTGATGTACTTAGGCAAAATAATGTGGATGGATTTATTGTAGCAACAAATCCACAAAATAGTGTTAATTACATGAATTTGTCAGTGCCAGTCGTTGCGATTGACCGTATGTTTAATGAGCGTATACCTGCTGTGTATGCAGATAACTATGCGGGAAGTCAGGCCGCGACAAAGTTATTAATAGATAAAGGCTGCAAACATATTGCACATATTCGCGGACCGCGTGACGTAAGCACGGCTAATGAACGTTTTGAAGGCTTTGTAGACGTTATTACGCAAAATAATCTTTCTTATATGATTGCAGAGAGTACATTTGATCCAGCTAATAGTGAGCGTGTAGCGGTGGAATTATTAGAAGAGTACCCACATATAGATGGAATTGTTGCTGGGAATGATTTAATTGCAATAGGTATTGTAAAGGCTGCACTTCAAAAGGGAATTTCTATTCCGGATGATTTACAAATTATCGGATTCGATGGAATTTCTTTAACAGAGATGATGTATCCATCTATTACAACTGTTGCACAGCCAATTTATGAAATGGGGAAAATTGCAACAGAACTGCTGTTAGAGCAGATGGAAGGAAACGTATTAGAAGAGAAACACTATCGTTTACCGATTGAAATTATAGAACGAAATACAACGAAGTAAGGAGATGAAATAGATGCCAAATATTGCAGTAGTAGGTAGTATTTCAATGGACTTAGTGGCCGTTTCAAAAAAACGTCCGAAAGCAGGGGAAACAGTAATTGGTGAAGCATTTCATACAATTCCAGGAGGGAAAGGAGCTAACCAAGCGGTTGCTGCAGCTAGATTAGGCGCAAATGTAGCGATGATTGGTGCGGTAGGAAACGATAATTATGGAACGGTAGTTAGAAAAAATTTAGAGAACGAGCGCGTTTTTATCGACTATGTGGTACCGGTTACAGATGCAGTGACAGGAATTGCTCATATAATTTTAGCAGAAGAGGATAACAGCATTGTTGTTGTACAAGGAGCGAATGCTCTTGTAAATGAGTCGGTTGTAAATCGTTCAAAAGATCTTCTTATAAAAGCAGATATGGTTGTTCTTCAACTAGAGATTCCACTTGAAACAGTAAAATATGTATTGGCTATTTGTGAGGAGCATAATATTCCAGTTATGTTAAATCCAGCGCCAGCACAAGTGTTATCAGAAGATATTTTAGAAAAGGCAACTTATATTACGCCAAATGAACATGAGTGTCGCATCGTATTAGATGATTTCACATCACCAATTGAAGAGTTACTGGCTAAATATCCAAATAAACTATTGATGACAGAAGGTTCTAACGGTGTACGTTTCCATAATGGCACGGAGGTTGTACATGTTCCTAGCATTGCTGTTGATGTAGTAGATACGACTGGAGCTGGTGATACATTTAATGGTGCATTAGCAGTTGCACTTTCTGAAGGAGAAACACTTCAAAAAGCAATTCGTTTTGCGAATATTGCTGGTGGTCTTTCTGTAACGAAACTTGGAGCGCAAGGCGGTATGCCAACGAGAGATAAAGTGCGTGAAGTGCAGGTGATTGTCGGATGAAAAAGCACGGCGTATTAAACAGTGAGATTGCATCAGTCCTTGCTTCACTTGGGCATACGGATACGATTGTAATTGCTGATTGCGGTTTACCAATTCCTGACGGAGTAAAAAGAATTGATTTAGCTGTTGAAATTGGAAAACCTAGCTTTTTAGATGTATTGCAAGTGGTAGCTGATGATATGGCAATTGAAAAAGTGACGTTAGCAGAAGAAGTTATTAACAATAATGCGGAAGTAAATAAAGAAATAGAGCAGAAATTAATAGAGCCAGCGTTTGAATATGTAGCTCATGAACAATTTAAAGAGCATACGAAGAAAGCGAAAGCCATTATTCGTACAGGAGAGGCTACTCCTTATGCCAATGTAATTTTACATGCAGGCGTGATTTTCTAATAAAGGGAAGTGATGAGAATGCATATTGAAATGAAAAATATTTCAAAGGCGTTCAATGGCAATCCTGTTTTGAAGAATGCACAATTTATGATTGAAACAGGAGAAGTCCATGCATTGATGGGGGAAAATGGAGCGGGTAAATCAACGCTCATGAAGATTTTAACAGGTGTATATAAAAAAGATGGTGGGACAATCACGATTGATGGGCAAGAGCGCATCTTTAAAAATGCGAAAGAAGCTGAAGAGTACGGCATCGCATTTATACATCAAGAACTAAACATATTATCGAACTTAACGGTAGCTGAAAATATGTTTCTCGGTAAAGAGTTAATGTATGGGAAGACAGGTATTTTACGTACGCGTCAAATGAACGCGATTGCGCAGCAGCAACTAGCGGAGTTAGGATTACATGTAAAAGGCGCTATGTTGGCAGGAGAGTTATCGGTTGGACAACAACAAATTATCGAAATTGCGAAAGCCCTAATGACAAACGCGAGCGTTATTATTATGGATGAGCCTACAGCTGCATTAACAGATCGTGAAATCGAAACGTTGTTTACTGTCATTAATAAATTACGTAAAGAAGGCGTTTCGTTCGTTTATATCTCACACCGAATGGAAGAAATTTTTTCAATATGTGATACCATTACGATTTTACGTGATGGGGAATACGTCGGAAAGAGATCCATTCCGGAAACATCATTTGATGAAGTAGTGAGCATGATGGTGGGGCGCAGCATTGGTGAACGTTATCCAGAACGAAATAGTCAAATTGGCGATGTTATTTTGGAAATGCGTAATGGAACGAAAAAAGGGAAGTTTGAAAATGTTTCATTTCAAGTTAGAAAGGGTGAAATCCTTGGTGTTGCTGGTTTAATGGGAGCTGGCCGTACAGATATTATGAAAGCGATATTTGGATACGAACCTTTAGATTCTGGCCAAATTTTTATAAACGGACAAGAAGTAAAGATTGATAGTCCGATAGATGCGATTAGACAAAGAATAGCCTTCATTACAGAGGATAGAAAATCTGAAGGATTAGTGTTAGATTTCTCAATTCGAGAAAATTTAGCTTTACCGAATTTAGAAAGTCTTTCAAAGGGAAGTGTCTTAAGTAATGAACTAGAACAACAGTTTACGGCGGACATGATGAAACTTCTTAATGTGAAAGCATCTAGTGGAGAGCAAGCGGTGAAATCTCTTTCTGGTGGAAATCAGCAAAAAGTTGTTATTGCAAAATGGCTAGGTATCCACCCGCAGTTACTCATTTTAGATGAGCCAACAAGGGGTGTTGATGTTGGAGCGAAAAAAGAAATTTACTCTATTATGAATAAGCTTACCGAGCAAGGAGATGCCGTTATTATGGTATCATCTGAGCTTCCAGAAGTTTTAGGAATGAGTGATCGTGTTCTTGTTATTCATGAAGGAAAAGTCGGCGGCATTTTAGAGAAAGATGAGGCATCACAAGAGTCTATTATGGCACTAGCTACAGGGGGAGAGTAAGGATGGCTAAGAAGGGGAATGTATTACAACAACTTGGGTCTTTAATTGGACTAGCGCTAATTATTGTAGTAATTACGGCTTTAAATCCAGCATTTATTGAAATTCCAAATTTATTTAATATACTGCGTCAAGTATCGATTAATGCGCTTATTGCATTCGGAATGACCTTTGTAATTTTAACAGGGGGTATTGACTTATCGGTAGGTTCTATTTTAGCATTATCAAGTGCACTTGTTGCTGGAATGATGGCAAGTGGCATGGACCCGTTCCTTGCGATGGCAGTTGGATTATTAGCTGGTCTTGTAATGGGAATTGTAAACGGTATCATCATAGCGAAGGGAAAAGTAGCTCCTTTTATTGCGACTTTAGCAACAATGACTATTTTTCGCGGGTTGACGCTTGTTTATATGGACGGACGTCCGATCACTGGTCTTGGTGATCATTTAATGTTCCAAATGTTTGGTCGCGGTTATTTTCTCGGTATTCCGGTACCAGCTGTTACAATGATGATCGCTTTTGCAGTACTGTACTTCATTTTGAAGAAAACGACATTTGGTCGCCGTACATTTGCAATTGGTGGAAATGAAGAAGCAGCAGCACTATCAGGTATTAATGTTACGAGAATTAAAGTAATGATTTACGGTCTTTCCGGAATTTTGGCAGCGCTTGCAGGTATTGTCTTAACATCACGACTAGATTCTGCACAGCCAACTGCAGGTACTTCTTACGAATTAGATGCAATTGCAGCAGTTGTATTAGGTGGAACAAGTCTTTCTGGGGGAAGAGGATGGATTGTTGGTACATTCATTGGTGTACTTATTATCGGTGTACTAAATAACGGTTTAAATTTATTAGGTGTATCTTCTTTCTTCCAACAAGTTGTAAAAGGTCTTGTAATCTTACTAGCTGTATTAATTGATCGCCGAAAAGAAGCGTAATGGAGGGACAGTTCATGAAGAAATGGTTACTTATACTCGTTGCATGTATTATGGTCATTACTGCTGGTTGTTCAATGGAACCACCAGAATGGGCAAAGGATTCTAGCGATAAAGGTCGAAATAAAACTATTAAAGTTGGATTCTCTGTTTCAACTTTAAACAATCCATTTTTTGTGACTTTGAAAAAAGGGGCAGAAAAGAAAGCGAAAGAAAGCGGCATTGAATTGATTGCTGTTGATGCACAAAATGATGCAGCAAAGCAAACAAATGATGTTGAAGATTTAATTCAAAAAGGTGTCGATGTGGTTGTTATTAATCCGACTGATTCAGATGCTGTTGCTTCAGCAGTAAGTGCTGCAAATGCAGCGAATGTTCCTGTTATTACAGTAGACCGCGTTGCAAATTCAGGCAAGGTTGTTTCTCACATTGCATCTAATAACATCGAAGGTGGTCAAATGGCTAGTGATTACATTCGTGAATTAGTCGGCGAAGGAGCAAATGTTGCTGAGTTAGAAGGAATCCCTGGATCCTCTGCCGCTCGTGAACGTGGGAAAGGATTCCATAACGTAGCCGATAAGTCTTTAAAAGTAGTTGCAAAACAAGCGGCTGATTTTGATAGAGCGAAAGGATTATCTGTTATGGAAAACATTTTGCAAGCAAATGGTGATATTAAAGCCGTGTTTGCCCATAACGACGAGATGGCATTAGGTGCACTTGAAGCATTGAAGTCTGCTGGAAAAACAGATGTAGTCGTTGTTGGATTTGATGCAACAGAAGATGCTGTGAAAGCGGTTAACGATGAGCGTATGGCTGCAACAGTTGCTCAAAAACCGGAATTAATCGGAGAGAAGGCGATGCAAACAGCAAAAGAGATCACGCAGGGTAAAAAAGTGGACAAATCTATTCCGATTGAATTAGAGCTTATTAAGAAAAACAAATAAATATAAAATGAAAATTAGGAAGGAAGAATAACAAATGAAATTCTTTATTGATACAGCAAACATTAACGAAATTAAAGAGGCAAATGCATTAGGAGTATTAGCTGGAGTAACGACAAATCCATCACTTGTAGCAAAAGAAGGCGTAGATTTTCACGAGCGCATTCGTGAAATTTGCAACGTTGTAGAAGGTCCTGTAAGTGCAGAAGTAATTAGCTTAGAAGCTGATAAAATGATCGAAGAAGGAAAAGAATTAGCGAAAATTGCTCCAAACGTTGTTGTAAAAGTTCCAATGACAACAGAAGGTTTAAAAGCAGTAAAAGCATTCTCTGACTTAGGAATTCGTACAAACGTTACATTAGTATTCTCAGCAGTTCAAGCGTTACTTGCAGCTCGTGCTGGTGCAACATACGTTTCACCATTCTTAGGTCGCTTAGACGATATCGGTCATAACGGTATGGACTTAATTCGCCAAATCGCAGAAATCTTTGCAATTCATGGTATCGAAACAGAAATTATCGCAGCATCTGTACGTCACAGTGTTCACGTAACTGACGCAGCATTAAACGGTGCACATATTGCAACAATCCCAGCAAACGTAATTGCTTCATTAGTGAAGCATCCATTAACAGATCAAGGAATTGAGAAATTCTTAGCTGATTGGGAAAAAACACAAGAAAAATAATAGAAAATCAAGAATCCTAGTTTAATTGACTAGGATTCTTTTTTTTATTTAAAAGAATTTTCATGCAATTTTGCATATTGTCTTTTAAATTTGTTATATAAACTATTTAATATATACAAATCACTCTTTATTTTTCATATTTTGATATAAGAAGGTAGAGGGTCTGACCAGAAAACTGGAGGGCATGATTCTATAACAGAAAGCTTAATGTTTATAGAATTATGCCTTTTTATCCCGCATTAACGGTCAGTAAGACTCCCACCTCAAAATTCAGCTGGGGCAAAGAAGTTAGGTGGGAAATCAACTGCCTGTAAATGCCCGATTGGTTCAACTAATAATCAGTGGGGATGAACAAACTCCCCACTGATTAAAGTTTCACTTTATATAGGGAGGGCAGTAAACAGGGATTTCGACAAAAACGCACTTATTTATCTGAATTTTAAGTTTTATAAAAGGAGAGAAATGGAATGAGAAGAAAAGCGCCATTTAAAGTGTTATCGTCATTAGCAATTGCGGCAATTATCGGATGCACATCTGTAATGAGTGCCCCATTAGCATACGCAGAAACGCCAGGAAAAGAGAAAGAAAATGTGTCTACAACACCAATTGATTACAATTTAATTCAAGAAGATCGTCTAGCGGAAGCTCTGAAAGAAAGAGGGGCAATTAATCCAGCATCTTCTAAAGAAGAGACGAAAAAGGCTGTAGAGAAATATATTGAAAGGAAACAAGGGGATCAGGCAAATAAAGAAATTCTTCCAACTGATACTGCTAAAGAGGCATCTGATTTCGTGAAAAAAGTAAAAGAGAAAAAAATGGAAGAAAAGGAAAAGGTAAAGAAACCTGAAAAAAATGTTAGCCCTGAGCAAAAGCTTGAACCAAATAAAAAACAATTGAATGGGCAAGTTCCAACATCGAAAGCAAAGCAAGCGCCGTATAAGGGATCTGTTCGAACGGATAAAGTATTAGTGTTACTCGTTGAATTTAGTGATTATAAACATAATAATATTGATCAAACACCAGGGTATATGTATTCGAATGACTTTAGTAGAGAGCATTATCAAAAGATGTTATTTGGTAATGAACCATACACGTTATTTGATGGTTCGAAAGTAAAAACATTTAAACAATATTACGAAGAGCAGTCTGGCGGTAGTTATACGACAGACGGATATGTAACGGAGTGGCTAACTGTTCCAGGAAAAGCATCTGATTATGGAGCTGATGGTAGCAGTGGTCATGATAACAAAGGTCCAAAAGGCGCACGTGATTTAGTGAAAGAAGCTTTACATGCAGCTGCTGAGAAAGGATTAGATTTATCTCAATTTGATCAGTTTGATAGATATGATACAAATGGTGACGGGAATCAAAATGAGCCTGACGGTGTAATTGATCATTTAATGGTAATCCATGCTGGTGTTGGTCAAGAAGCTGGTGGCGGTAAATTAGGCGATGATGCCATTTGGTCACATCGCTCAAAATTAGCAGTAGATCCAGTAGCAATTGAAGGGACAAAATCAAAGGTAGATTACTTTGGTGGAAAAGTAGCAGCACATGATTACACAATTGAACCAGAAGATGGAGCAGTAGGTGTATTTGCGCATGAATTTGGACATGACCTTGGCTTACCAGATGAATATGATACGAAATATACCGGAACCGGTTCACCTGTCGAAGCTTGGTCACTAATGAGTGGGGGAAGTTGGACAGGGAAAATTGCAGGAACAGAGCCAACTAGTTTCTCACCACAAAATAAAGATTTCTTACAAAAGAATATGGGTGGCAACTGGGCAAAAATTTTAGAAGTAGATTACGATAAAATTAAGCGTGGTGTAGGAGTTCCTACCTATATTGATCAAAGTGTTACGAAATCAAATCGTCCAGGCGTTGTACGTGTTAACTTACCAGGTAAAAGTGTTGAAACGATTAAACCTGAGTTTGGAAAACATGCATATTATAGTACAAGAGGCGATGATATGCATACAACATTAGAAACACCATTCTTTGATTTAACAAAAGGAACAAATGCAAAATTCGATTATAAAGCAAATTATGAGTTAGAAGCAGAGTGCGATTTTGTCGAAGTTCATGCAGTAACGGAAGATGGAACGAAAACATTGATTGATAGACTTGGAGAAAAAGTAGTCCAAGGAGATAAAGATACAACAGATGGGAAATGGATTGATAAGTCATACGATTTAAGTCAATTTAAAGGGAAAAAGGTAAAACTGCAATTCGATTATATTACAGATCCAGCAGTAACGTATAAAGGTTTCGCGATGGATAATGTAAATGTAACAGTTGATGGACAAGTAGTGTTTTCTGATGATGCAGAAGGAACATCAAAAATGCAGTTAAATGGATTCGTTGTTTCTGATGGAACAGAGAAAAAAGCTCATTATTACTACTTAGAGTGGAGAAACTATGCGGGATCAGATAATGGATTAAAAGCCGGAAAAGGTCCAGTGTATAATACAGGTCTAGTCGTTTGGTATGCAGATGATAGCTTTAAAGATAATTGGGTTGGGGTGCATCCAGGTGAAGGGTTCCTTGGTGTTGTAGATTCGCATCCAGAGGCACTTGTTGGCAATTTAAACGGAAAACCAACTTACGGTAATACAGGTATGCAAATTGCAGACGCTGCATTTTCATTTGATCAAACACCAGCATGGAGTGTAAATTCATTCACACGTGGACAGTTTAACTATTCTGGATTACAAGGTGTTACAACTTTTGATGATTCAAAAGTATATAGTAATAAACAAATTGCAGACGCAGGAAGAAAAGTTCCGAACCTTGGACTTAAATTCCAAGTTGTTGGACAGGCAGAGGATAAATCAGCGGGGGCTGTTTGGATTAAACGTTAATAACAGAAGAGCACATTCTTCATATGAAGAATGTGCTCTTGAATTTGTACAGTAAGTTATTATTTTAGCTTATGTAATACAAGTGTCTGTTTATATGTAGTGTATCAAATTATGTAGGGAAAGGAAATATTTCCGAGGAAATTGTCGAAGTATCGTTGGTATTTATTCAGTTTCTTTTTTAAAGGAAGAAGGTAGTATTGATTTTATACATACGCTTATTTACAGTAGTACTTGGTTATACACAAAAGTAATATATTAGGCGGAAAAAAGACAATGATGGAATTATCCTATCATTGTCTTTTTTACTTTGTCTTTGCCTTTTACTTTGCTTCTGATATAAATCATTCCAGCAAATGTTAATAAGAATGCAGTTCCAATAACGAAGCTGACGCTAGGGGATGCCCCGATTGCTCCAACTGTAAAGGATCCAGCAACAACTCCTAATGAGAAGAAAGCATAAAACAATCCGAATGCTTTTCCGCGTTTATCATCTGTCGTATTTTCAACAAGTAATGCATTTATGGATGGGAAAAGGATAGCGAATCCAATGCCATAAATCATCATAACGATAAAGAGCATACCTTTTGTTGCGAATAATCCAAGTAAAGATAATGCTAATGCCATTACTGCAATACCAATTAGCATTAGTTTTGAACGATTAAATCGATCGTAAATACGATTTGTTGGTAGTAAGAAGAAGAGGATAGCGGTAATGCCGAATACACTTAACATCATGCCTGTTGTAGATGCTTTAAGTGCTAATGCCTCAACTTTCACTGGTAACATATAAGTGACAATTCCTTGTGAAAACATTAGTGTGAAAGCACCAATATATGCCTGTAATAACGGCTCTGATTTCAATAATTCAAACATATCTTCTTTGTTCATCATTTGTGTTCTTGAAGTATCTTTTCTTGATACATTATTGGGTAAGAAGAAGAGAGATACGATTGTACCAAGAACCATTAAAATAGAAATGGTAATGAACACCCATTCTATACCAACAGTTGCTTTCATAATACCGCTGAAAGCAGGTCCTACAATTGCCGCTGTTCCAACAGCAGCACCAGATAGAGCCATTGCCTTACCTTGTCTTGCTGCATTTGTTTGTTTGGATAAAAACGTAAAGGCAGCAGGAATTAAAAATCCATCACTAAAGCCATGCATAAAGCGCACAACTAATAGTTGTTCACCACTTTGAACAACAGTGTATAACAAGACTATGAAACTCGTAAATCCCATGCTTATATAAAGTATTTTTTTTGCACCAAATTTATCGACAGCAGCGCCAGCAATAATATTACCGATCATATTAGCAAATGAGTACATGCCGACAACTAGCCCAATAATAAGAGGGGATCCTCCAAGGCTTTGAGCGAACGTACTCATAATAGGCAATTGTGAAAATGTATCTAGAAACGCTACGATAACAATAAAGTAAATAAAATATTTCAAGCGATATTCACCTCTCCTATGCTATTATGGCATAATGCTAATTTCAACCGCAATGAAATTGAATTAACAGATGTGGAAAAAAGTACAAAGTGACAAAATATTGAACGTTATTTGTTAAAAATTAGTGGAAATGAGATTGTTTTTTTGAAATATATGGATAGAAGTATTATAATAGATTTGTAAACTTCACCAGGTTAAGTATATACATAGAGAGGGATGTATAAAATGAAAGCATTACTTTGGCATAATCAACGTGATGTAAGAGTAGAAGAAGTACCAGAACCAACTGTAAAACCAGGAGCAGTTAAGATTAAAGTGAAATGGTGTGGTATCTGCGGGACAGACCTGCATGAATATTTAGCAGGACCTATTTTTATTCCAACAGAAGAGCATCCATTAACACATGTAAAAGCACCGGTTATTTTAGGTCATGAGTTTAGCGGTGAGGTAGTTGAAATCGGTGAAGGCGTTACATCTCATAAAGTGGGAGACCGCGTCGTTGTAGAACCAATTTATTCTTGTGGCAAATGTGAAGCTTGTAAACATGGACATTACAATGTTTGTGAACAACTTGTTTTCCACGGTCTTGGCGGAGAAGGCGGCGGTTTCTCTGAATATACAGTAGTACCAGAAGATATGGTTCACCAGATTCCAGATGAAATGACGTATGAACAAGGTGCACTGGTAGAACCAGCAGCTGTAGCAGTTCATGCAGTACGTCAAAGTAAATTAAAAGAAGGGGAAGCTGTAGCAGTATTTGGTTGTGGTCCAATTGGACTTCTTGTTATCCAAGCAGCTAAAGCAGCAGGGGCAACTCCTGTTATTGCAGTCGAGCTTTCTAAAGAACGTCAAGAGTTAGCAAAATTAGCAGGTGCGGATTATGTATTAAATCCAGCTACTCAAGATGTATTAGCAGAAATTCGTAATTTAACAAATGGTTTAGGTGTAAATGTGAGCTTTGAAGTAACAGGTGTTGAAGTAGTGCTTCGTCAAGCGATTGAAAGTACAAGTTTCGAAGGACAAACTGTAATTGTTAGTGTATGGGAAAAAGACGCAACAATTACCCCGAATAACTTAGTATTAAAAGAAAAAGAAGTGGTTGGTATTTTAGGATACCGTCATATCTTCCCAGCTGTTATTAAATTAATTAGCTCTGGCCAAATTCAAGCAGAGAAATTAATTACGAAAAAAATCACAGTAGATCAAGTTGTTGAAGAAGGATTTGAAGCACTTGTAAAAGATAAAACACAAGTGAAAATTCTTGTTTCACCTAAATAATATAGAATAGTAAAAAGTAGCTCTTTTCTAGAAATAGAAGAGGGCTACTTTTTTTCTGTACAGAAAGGTGATAGACTTTCCTGTAACTAAAGGTATTTTGTTTGGAAGGGGAAGTCTAATGCTTTCATTTATGTTGACATTGAAACGGATGCTAAAAGCTTGTTTACGAGCGTGGAAAGATAAAGAATTTCAAGTATTATTCGTATTAACATTTTTAACATTAACGTCGGGTACGATTTTTTATAGTACAGTTGAAGGATTACGTCCTCTTGACGCTTTATATTTTAGTGTGGTCACGTTGACGACTGTTGGTGATGGGAATTTTAGTCCGCAAACTGATTTTGGAAAGATATTTACAATCTTATACATATTTATTGGGATTGGATTAGTATTTGGATTTATTCATAAGTTGGCAGTTAATGTACAACTGCCAAGTATATTATCGAATAGAAAAAAAGAGTAAAGCATGTGTATGCTTTACTCTTTTTTTACATTAGTTTAGACAAGCCTTAATAATAGTTTATTAAAATGAAAGTGAATTCATTCATTATATTCACTGTGTATAAAGTTATAATGATATGAAAATCTGCATATTTTAATTTAGTGATAGAAATTTAGTGAAAGGTGGGATATTCTAGTCATAGGTTAACCGGACGACATCATAGGATCCTAACAAAAAGTTTACAATAATTCGATTATAAAATGGAGGATTTCAGATGAAAAAGAAAGTACTTGCTTTAGCAGCAGCTATTACATTAGTAGCTCCGTTACAAAGCGTTGCATTTGCTCATGAAAATGATGGGGGAAGTAAAATAAAAATAGTTCACCGCTGGTCTGCTGAAGATAAACATAAAGAAGGTGTAAACTCTCATTTATGGATTGTAAACCGTGCCATTGATATTATGTCTCGCAATACAACACTTGTAAAACAAGATCGAGTAGCACAATTAAATGAATGGCGTACGGAGTTAGAGAACGGTATTTATGCTGCTGACTATGAAAATCCTTATTATGATAATAGCACATTTGCTTCACACTTCTATGATCCAGACAATGGAAAAACATATATTCCATTTGCAAAGCAGGCAAAAGAAACTGGAGCTAAATATTTTAAATTAGCAGGTGAATCATACAAAAATAAAGATATGAAACAAGCATTCTTCTATTTAGGATTATCTCTTCATTATTTAGGAGATGTAAACCAACCGATGCATGCGGCAAACTTTACAAATCTTTCATATCCACAAGGATTCCATTCTAAATATGAAAACTTTGTAGATACGATAAAAGATAATTACAAAGTAACGGATGGAAATGGATATTGGAACTGGAAAGGTACAAATCCAGAAGAGTGGATTCATGGAGCGGCAGTAGTAGCGAAACAAGATTACTCTGGAATTGTAAATGATAATACGAAAGATTGGTTCGTAAAAGCAGCTGTATCACAAGAATATGCAGATAAATGGCGCGCTGAAGTTACACCAATGACAGGTAAGCGATTAATGGATGCACAACGTGTTACTGCTGGATACATTCAGCTTTGGTTTGATACGTACGGAGATCGTTAAGTATTTAAAAAAGGTCAAATCTCACAATAGAGTATTTGACCTTTTTATTACTATACACATGGAGGTATGGAACATGAAAGGTAAATTGCTAAAAGGTGTACTTAGCTTTGGGATTGGTTTGGGGGTTTTATACGGAGGATCTTCAGCTCAAGCAGACACGTCTACAGATCAAAACAACACTTTGAAAGTGATGACGCATAATGTGTACATGTTATCAACTAACTTATATCCGAACTGGGGACAAAGTGAGCGTGCTGATTTAATTGGGGCGGCAGATTATATTAAGAATCAAGACGTTGTTATATTAAATGAAGTGTTTGATAATAGCGCATCAGATCGTTTGTTAGGGAATTTGAAGCGAGAATATCCAAATCAAACAGCGGTATTAGGTCGTAGTAACGGAAATGAATGGGATAAAACGTTAGGTAGCTATTCATCTTCAACTCCTGAAGATGGGGGCGTTGCAATCGTGAGTAAATGGCCAATCGTTGAAAAGATTCAATATGTATTTGCAAAAGGATGCGGACCAGATAATTTATCGAATAAAGGATTTGTATACACGAAAATTAAGAAAAATGATCATTTCGTTCATGTAATTGGGACGCATTTGCAGGCTGAAGATAGTATGTGCGGAAAAACTTCACCTGCATCTGTACGTACAAACCAGCTAAAAGAAATTCAAGATTTTATTAAAAATAAAAATATACCAAATGACGAGTACGTCCTATTTGGTGGTGATATGAACGTGAATAAAATAAATGCTGAGAACAATAGTGACTCAGAGTACGCATCGATGTTTAAAACATTACATGCGTCAATTCCATCTTACACGGGACATACAGCAACTTGGGATGCAA
Source organism: Bacillus tropicus (assembly GCF_001884035.1). Lineage (GTDB taxonomy): Bacteria > Bacillota > Bacilli > Bacillales > Bacillaceae_G > Bacillus_A > Bacillus_A tropicus. Next base: position 46,259 of record NZ_MACG01000049.1, on the reverse strand, counting down.
TGACAAACAGTATTGCAAAATATAATTTTCCTGATAGCCCTGCCGAGTATTTAGATTATATTATTGCAAGTAAGGACCATGCGAATCCATCATTTATAGAGAATAAAGTATTACAACCGAAATCTCCACAGTGGACTGTTACATCATGGCTCAAAAAATATACATATAATGATTACTCTGATCATTATCCAGTAGAGGCGACTATTTCTATGAAGTAGTCCTAAAAAGTTTCTTCTTAATAGGAAGAAACTTTTTTATTTTGTAAGAGGAAATTTAAACTTTCTTTCCAATATGTATAAGACATATAGAGAAGAGGAGAGAAATATGTGGATCGAGGAATTTTTAAAGAAGTCCCATTACCGTGTGCATTTTTGGATGAAGTGGCTTTAGATAGAAATATTCAATCGATTATAGAATTCAGTGGAAATAAGAAGATTCGTATAGCGAGTAAATCGTTACGTTCTGTTCCAATTATGCAAAAGATTTTATCTGCAAATGATCGATTTCAAGGTATCATGTGTTTTTCACCTAGGGAAGCTTTATTTTTAATTGAACAAGGATTCAATGATTTATTGCTCGGATATCCTGCTTATGATGAAAGAGCGTTACATGAAATAAGTTTGCTAACAAAGCAAGGGCTCATTATAACTTGTATGGTGGATTGTGAAGAGCATATTGTTTATTTAGAAAAAATTGCTGAGAAGTCTAAAGGGTGTTTTCGTGTTTGTTTAGATATTGATATGAGCAGCCGTTTTTTTAAGTTTCATTTTGGTGTCAAAAGATCACCGGTAAAAGATGTGCAAGGTACTTTGAAAATAGTAGAAAGGGTGAAAGAATCATTATTTTTAATACTAGATGGTGTAATGGGATATGAAGCCCAAATTGCTGGGGTAGGAGATCGCATACCGAATCAACGAGTGAAAAGTAAAGTGATTTCACATTTAAAGAAGAAATCAGTGTTAGAAGTTAAAGAAAGAAGAGGACATATCGTAAAAGAAATACAAAATATGGGTATTGAACTAAGATTCGTAAATGGGGGAGGCACAGGAAGTATAAAAACAACTGAGCAAGATCATTCAGTTTCAGAGATTACAATAGGTTCGGCTTTTTATGCCCCGAAGCTGTTTGATTATTATAAAGAGGTGCAATTTCATCCAGCTGTCGGGTTTGCTTTACCAGTTGTGCGTAAACCAGCCCCAACAATTTACACTTGTCTAGGTGGTGGATATATTGCCTCAGGCGCAATTGGGAAAGATAAAGAACCTGAGATTTGGAGGCCGAATGGTGCAAAACTATTAGCTTTAGAAGGCGCTGGTGAAGTGCAAACACCGATTTTTTATAACGGTGAGGAACGAGTAGAGATAGGAGATTCTATCTTATTTCGTCATAGTAAAGCTGGTGAATTATGTGAGCGGTTTCCATTTTTATATCGTGTGAAAGAAGGAGAGATTGTTGGGGAGTATTCAACATATCGGGGGGATGGCCAATGCTTTCTATAAAGGGACAGAAATGGAGAAATTGGACAGGGAATGTAGAAGGAACACCGCATTATACGATGTATCCAGAAAGTATACAAGATGTAGTAGAAGTTATAGAGCTTGCGCGAAAGAAAGGGAAGAAAATTCGTGTTGTCGGTTCAGGACACTCGTTTACACCTCTTGTGCAAACGGAAGAAATTTTAGTTTCTTTAGATGAATTGAAGGGAATTGTGAATATTGATACGGAAGAAATGGTTGCCGAAGTATGGGCAGGAACAAAGTTACATGAGCTAGGGAAGTTACTTGAGGAAAAAGGTTATGCGCAAGAAAATTTAGGGGATATCGATTCGCAATCTATCGCAGGAGCAATTAGTACGGGGACGCATGGAACGGGTATTACCTTTGGAAGTTTATCAACACAAGTTATAGAGATTACGGCAGTTTTATCTACAGGTGAGACTATAGTTTGTTCGGAAACGGAGAATGTAGAGTATTGGAGGGCCTTTCAGTTGTCACTTGGGATGCTAGGTATCATTGTAAGGATAAAATTGAAAGTTATCAGGTCGTATTCACTTGTGTATGAAAGTGAAAAACAGTCATTATCTACTGTAATGAACAAATTAGAAGAATATAAGAAGAATCGCCACTTTGAATTTTTTGTTTTTCCTTATTCAGATGAAGTGCAAGTGAAAGTTACAAACGAAACAACGGGTACAAAAAGTGATTTGAAATGGCATAAACTAAAGGTAGAGTTACTAGAAAATAAGATATTTTCTTTGTTATCTAAAGGATGTAAATGGTTTCCTTCTATAAGTAAAGGAGTAAGTCGATTATCGGCTAAAGCTGTACCGAATACAAAAATAATTGGTCCGAGTTATGAAGTATTTGCTACATCGCGTGCGGTTCCATTTTATGAAATGGAGTATAGTGTTCCTTCAAAGTATATGCAGGCCGTTGTAGAAGAAATTTCAAACCTTATTGAAAAGAAAAAGTATAAAGTGCACTTCCCAATTGAATGCCGTTATGTGAAAAGGGATGATATATGGCTCAGTCCAGCGTATGGAAGAGATTCTGCGTATATAGCTGTTCATATGTATAAAGGTATGAAGTATGCTGCTTATTTTGGTGAGGTGGAAAAAATTTTTCTAAAGTATGAAGGACGCCCGCATTGGGGGAAAATGCATACGTTAACGTACGAAAAATTACAAAATATATATCCAGAATTGCATTCGTTTCTAAAGGTGAGGAAATTATTAGATGAAGCAGAAATGTTTTCAAATCCTTACACAGAAAAGTTATTTACGATTATGAAAAAAAGCTGACAAAGTATTACTTGTCAGCTTTTTTTAGTACGATCGCATTTCTTGTTTGACTAATTCGCTCGTAAAATAGTAACTTATCACGACTAAATACATGTAATAAAACATGAATAATAAATAGACCGTTAATTACGAGTTGGAATAATAATATAACTACTAATACTAAAGGCTCTTTAAGATTTAAGATAGAGCTACTAGAAAGAATATAATTGATTCCACCTAAAACGAAATAGAATATACCATAACGGATGAAGAGTTCCTTCAACGTAATACGGTCTGATTTTCCTTTCACGTAAATACGAAGCAATGCTTTACCGATTGTCTTTCCATTCGTAAAGTATGGAATGATAATAAAGTAAATAAAGATCGAACACGTTATGAAAATGAGTTCGTATATGTTCGTGTAAGATTGAATATTAGAAACAAAGAAAGAATTTCCTTTGTTTTTAATGACAGGTACAACGATGGATAAGAATATCCAATCAATTTGCATTGCGATAAAGCGACGAACGAATCCGACTGGTTTCGTTTCCAAATCAATATGACTATCTAATTCGCTTGCTTTCGGAAGGAAGTAAGTAAATATTGGTGCAATGATAAAGCCGATTACGCCGCCTAATGTATTTAAAAACAGATCGTCTATATCAAATAAGCGGTACGCACAATTGTATATACCGTATAGTCCAGTCACTTGTGTTAGCTCGAAAAAGAGTGAAAGACAAAAAGAAATACAAATTGTTTGTAAGAAACTACGTCGGAAATAATAACGTAAGTAAATACCGAATGGAACGGTTAATAGAACGTTAAATGCTACTTGTAAAAACGCAGATTCTTTTAATAGGTAGAAATAAGTAGCTGGTTTCGTTAAAATTGCCGAAGTATGATTACTAATTTCTTGTATGAAATAAAATGGTGATAGTTGCATGTGCTGCGTATTAGCCGGTTGTAGGCTACAAGTATCATATGTTTGTGGTAACGGCAAAATCACAAGAAAATAGGCATTTAATAAGTAAAGTAATAATGAGTACAAAATAAATGAACGCCATTTATTTAAATAACCATACTTTCGGTAGTTAAATATTAAAAAAGGTATTAAGAGAAACATTGCTAAAATAGGAAATAAAATAAATGCTGTTTTTACTGGAAATAAATATGCAGTCAAAATGAAGCTCCTTTCAATGAAAATTCGTTTATCATTATAACGTTAAAAGAGCCTAAAAACAAAATTAAAATATTTAGAAATAGAAAAAATTACAAATTTCAATAGAATTAAGTTATGCTAAATTTAATATGAGGATATTATGATTATTATAAGTTGAAAGAGGGTACAAGATATGCGATATGAGCTTTTTTCTGTAAGTGGGGATCATATTACAACTTTTGAAAGTGCATGGCGTTTTCAAGAGGGAGAACAGATTTTTGTTCATGATGATCAAACAAAACGAAATTTTATTATTATCCGCCTAACGCATGATGTATTTCAACAAAATAAACATGTTATTCGTTTGTATTGTCAAGAAAAGAAAGTATACGCATAAAAAAGCGAGTCATCCTAGTGTAATAGAATGACTCGCTTTTGATTTGTAAGTTTCACTTTATAAGAAAATAAGAGTAAGTACACCTACGATAATGCAATAGAAAGAGAAATATTTTAAATTTCCTTTTGCCATAATGTTCATAAACCATTTTAACGAAATATACGTCATAATAAATGTTGCGATAAATGCAACGACATAAGGTACGAATAATGTGTCTAGATTTGGATCTTTTGCAATGTCTGTAATACTTAGTAATAAACCACCTAAGCTAACAGGGATATATAGTAAGAATGAGAAACGAAGAGCTGTTTCCTGCTTCATACCAAGTAACATCGCTGCTACGATTGTTGCACCTGATCGGCTAATTCCAGGGATTAGTGCGCAAGCTTGTGCTAATCCGACGATGATTGCATCTTTCATAGAAAGGTCGCCATCATTTTTACGTCCACGCAAGTTTCTAATAATCCAAAGACCGACAGCGGTAATAAGAAGGGAAATCCCAACCATTTTCACACCTTTTAAGTATTGATCGATGTAATCTTTAAATAAAACACCAATAACACCTGCTGGAATGGTCGCAATAACAAGGTAAATAATAAAGAAGAAATCTGATTTTGCATCTTCTGCTCTTGTAAATATATAAGATAGACCATTCTTCGTTAGACGAATTAAATCATTTCTATAAATAAGTAATACAGCTAATAATGAAGCTGAATTAACAAGTAGTTCAAAGCTAAATCCTTCGATTTTTAGTCCTAGCAAATGCTGTGCTAAAACGAGGTGACCGCTTGAAGAAATCGGAATCGGTTCTGTTAGTCCTTGGAACAGACCAAGAATTAAATATTTTAAAATGTAGTAAAATTGTTCCATAATAACCTCCTTGTTTAATAGTCGAAAGAAACAACTTGTCCATTATAACAAAGATACCGATGAATATTGAGAAGAAATAAATATTCGAAATATAATAAAAATCCCTTATAGCAGTATAAGGGATTTTTATTATTAATGAGAACCTGCTGTTTCTTCAAGACTTTTCGTTAATTGAACATCGACTTTCTCAGCATCATGAATGTGATTCATAATAGTAGTATTTAACTTTTGGAACATTTGTTGTGTAGTAGCGAATTCTCGTAATATATCATCATTACAAGACTTTTGGTTTTCAATAGCTTTAATAACATTAGTAGCACCGTTTTGTAACGTTTGAATCATAATTAAAATATTTTCAATTCTAGCGTTTGTATCAGCACTCATTTCTACACCTTCATCGACTAAATGCAAATTATCTTTTGTATTATCGTATGCTTTTTCAATTTCTTCTTGAATTTTTTTCGTTAAGTTGCCAATGTTTTTTGTACTTTCAGCTGTACTTTCAGCTAATTTTCTTACTTCATTGGCAACGACAGCGAATCCTTTACCGTGTTCACCAGCACGTGCAGCTTCAATGCTTGCATTTAAAGCAAGTAAATTTGTTTGTGCTGCAATGTTTTGAATGACTTCTACAATTTGCTCGATTTCTTTTGAGCGTTCACTTAAATGATTCATACTATTAGACGTGCGCTGAGATTGTTCACCTAATTTATTAATTACGATAAGTAAACGATGAACAGATTCTTTTCCTTCGTTAGAACAATCAATAATTTCTTCAATTGATTGAATTAAGCTTTGTTCTTTTTGTAACATTTCATTATTCAATTCATTGGAATGTGTCGTACGTGTTGAAACATTTTCGAAACATGAGTTTAATTGTTGAACTAAATTTTGAAGTGTATTGTGCTGGTTATTTACAAGTTTATGTTCTTGAATAACGCTGTGTACACGAGTGTGGATAGAAGAAATAGTCTCTTGTTGTTCAATATCCTTTTGTTTTAATTCTGCTTCTAGTTCTTGTATACGACTTTCTAATTGATCAATTTTATGTTGGAGTGATTTCTTTTGAGTAAACATAGATTTATTTCAACCGCCTTTAGAAGTTATATTTTCTCTATATTTGGATTTTAGCATCTTTTATAATTTTTAAATATAGGAATTGTTAAATATTTAAGAATCTATTACATTTTATGCATAATTCCCTTTTTTTCGTCATGAAAAATAAACTGTATTTAATGGTATTGTAAACAAACTGTAAAATAAATCATGTATAACTGTATAAGAAGGGAGTCGGATTATGAACTATTTTAAGCGAATCAGTAGTCTTGTATTAGCAGGCATTATCGGTCTATCTAGTACAGTCGCTGTTAAAGCAGAGTCAAACGACGAGAAACTTAACAACATGCAACAGCAATTGCAGCAAAACGATGCAGATATGCAAAAGAAAGAGCAAGAGAAGCAAGCTGTTAGTAAAGAAATTCAAGGTATCGAAAACGAACTACATAATTTAAATAATACAATTGCAAAAAATAAAGAGGATCAAGCTGCTATTCAACGTAAAATTGATGAAACACATAAGCAGATTGAGCAAAAAAAGGAAGAAATTGTCGTTTTAGAGGATAAAGTCCTTGCTCGTAAAGATATTATGAGAAAACGTATGGTTTCTGTTCAAAACAGTTCAAATACAAGTTTAGTAGTAGAAGTTGTAGTAGAGTCAAAAAACTTTGCAGATTTCTTACAACGTATGAACGCAGTTTCTACTATTCTAGAAGCTGATAAAGAAATTTTACGTCTACAGGAACAAGATCTTCGTCAAATTGAAGCAGACAAGAAAACAATTGACGAAAAAGAAGCATCTTTAGTAGTAGACAAACAAAAATTAGCAAAAGCGCAAGCTGAACTGCAAGATAACCTGAAAAAACGTCAAGATAACTTGCAAACAGTTCAAGCTAAATATAATGAAGTTGCAAGCCAACTTAATTTAGCAGCGGAAGAGAAAGCTAAAATTGAATCAAATATGAAGGCAGTACAAGAAACAATTGCTCGTGAACAAGAAGCAGCAAGAATCGCAGCGGAAGAGCGTGCAAAAGCAGAAGCGGCTGCAAAAGCAGAGCAAGAGGCTTTAGCGAAAGCACAAGCGGAAATTGCTGAAAAGCAAAAGCAAGAAAAAGCTAGTAAACCAGCTGATAAACCAGCTGAACCAGTTGCTAATAATAATTCGAAGGTAGAACCTCCACAACCTGAACCATCTCCTAAGCCAACTGCTGGAGGGAAAGAAATTTATGTAGAAGCTACAGCTTATACAGCTGATCCAGCGGAAAATGGTTATGCGCCAGGTCAACAAGTATTTTCTGCATGGGGGCACTATAACTTAACTGCAAACCCAGGAATGAAATTAATTGCTGTAGATCCAAATGTTATTCCATTAGGTAAAACTGTAAATGTTGAAGGTTATGGAGTAGCAATTGCAGCCGATACTGGTGGAGCTATTAAGGGGCATAGAATTGACGTTTTAATGCCAGATAAAGGTTCATCAAGTAGTTGGGGCAGAAGAACAGTTAAAGTTACAATTTTAAACTAACACGTAATCCAACTTTACAATACGTAAAGTTGGATTTTTTTGTAAAAATAATGTTAAGTTGAGTTTACATTTTGTTAAGGATAGCATACAATGATGGTGAGAGGTGGTAAATTTGACCATTTTAAATAGAGTGAAGGAATTAAGAGCTCGATTTAATTTTTCGCAAAGTGTATTAGCAGAAAAGGTTGGAGTGACGAGACAAACAATCGCGGCAATTGAAAAAGGGGATTATGTTCCTTCATTGTTATTAGCGCTTACGATTTGCGATGTGTTCGAGCTCAAGATGGAAGATGTGTTTGTTTTAAATAAGGAGGGGGAAGAGGATGAATAGACTTGCTGTTTCTTATATTGTAAATGTGATGAGATTCGTGATTGCTTGTTGGGCATTTATTGAACTCTATTATGCTTGGATAGAGCTGGCAAATATTATTGAAACTGAGAAATTTCCATTTGAAGTAACAATCAATATGATACCATTAGGATTGTTAATAATTGTAGCTATTATAACGTCGATTTTTTATAAATTTCAAAAGAAGAAACATAAAGCTCTCTCTTATTGGATGTACCCATTATTATTTCCACAAGAAGATGAACGGGAAAAAGAAATCACGCAGAAGGCATGCCGGACAACGTTTATTTCATTTTGGTATGGAGTAGTTATTGCTATTGGATTTTTAACACTTTCTCCTGTAGCAAATTTATATATTCCTGGATATCCATTATATATTTTGTTTTTTATGCTTTTTGTTCAAATGACAGTTTTTTATGTATCATTGTACAGAAATAAGTTAGTCTGAAAAGAAACCTTCTTGCACCGGCAAGAAGGTTTCTTTTCAGCTTATACTTGTACATATAGCAATATTATCTTATCATTTTATATAGAGTAAGATTTTGTAAGGGAAAGGAACTGTGTATGAATAAGCAAAGAATTTATAGTATAGTAGCAATCCTCCTATTTGTTGTAGGTGGTGTATTAATCGGCAAGCCATTTTATGATGGATATCAAGCTGAAAAGAAACAGACTGAAAATGTACAGGCTGTCCAAAAGATGGATTATGAAAAACATGAGACGGAATTTGTAGATGCTTCGAAAATTAATCAACCAGACTTGGCAGAAGTAGCGAACGCATCTTTAGATAAGAAACAAGTAATTGGTCGTATTTCGATTCCGAGTGTTTCATTAGAACTTCCTGTTTTAAAGTCTTCTACTGAGAAAAACCTATTATCAGGTGCAGCAACAGTAAAAGAAAATCAAGTAATGGGAAAAGGGAATTATGCATTAGCAGGACATAACATGTCTAAAAAAGGTGTTTTATTTAGTGATATAGCGTCTCTAAAAAAAGGCGATAAAATTTATTTGTATGATAATGAAAATGAATATGAATATGCGGTTACTGGTGTATCTGAAGTAACTCCTGATAAATGGGAAGTTGTTGAAGATCATGGGAAAGATGGGATAACGCTTATTACATGTGTATCTGTGAAAGATAATTCTAAACGTTATGTTGTTGCTGGTGATTTAGTAGGAACGAAGGCGAAGAAATAAAAAAGATGAGGGGAAATCCCTCATCTTTTTTAATCCATCCATTTCACTAACTTCTTAGAAATTAATAATAAAACACAACCTAAAACGATTGCTACAGCGCCAATTACGGTAAATACTTCAGCATAACCAAGTGAAGTTGTGAAGCTTGCAAGTTGTCCGCCTAAAATGTTGGCGATACCTGAACTTGCTAGCCATACACCCATTAGTAAAGATGCTAATTTTACCGGAGCAAGTGCACTAACCATTGATAGTCCGACAGGTGATAAGAATAGCTCACCTAACGTATGGAAAAGATACGTAAAGACGATAAATAGTAAGTTTGCTTTTTCTGTAATGTTATGTTCATCACTACCTGTTTTTAATGTAGCGATAACGAGAATGATATAACCGATACCGAGCAAGATCATACCAAGTCCCATTTTTGTTGGGATTTTTAAATCTCCACGCTTGCGAGTTGCAAGTTTTGCCCATAATGCAGAAATGACTGGAGCAAGTAAAATAATAAATAATGGATTGACCGATTGGAACCAAGATGTTGGAACTTCCCATCCGAACACAGAGCGGTCTACAAATTTGTTTGTATATAATGTTAATGAGCTACCAGCTTGTTCAAAGCCAGCCCAGAAGAAGACAACGAAGCATGTTAAAATGACGATAACTGCAGTACGTTGTTTTTCTTTTTTTGTTAACGGTGTATCTCCTACTGATGGTTGTCCATCTGTTGTTTGTAAATCGCGAGTTGGTTTTTTACCGATATCACCAAGGAAGCGATTTGATAGTGTTGTAAATAAAATTTGTCCAATGATCATTCCGATTGAAGCGGCTAAGAATCCGTAACGGAATCCGTAATGTACAACGCCATCAACCGTTGTTTTGAATAAATTTTCTGATAAAAATCCGCAAACGAGTGGAGCTAAAAATGATCCGACATTAATACCCATATAGAAAATGGTAAATGCACTATCACGTTTTGGATCGTTCTCTTCGTATAATTCCCCAACCAGTGTAGAGATGTTCGGTTTGAAGAATCCGTTACCGATAATAATAAGCGCTAATCCGAGGTATAGGCCGACTTGGTTTTGTAAGGCAAATAGTGTAAGGTTACCGATTGCCATTGTTATACCACCAATTGTGATCGCTTTTCGTCTACCTAGAAAACGGTCTGTTAAGTATCCACCAATCATTGGTGTGAAATAACAGGCTCCAGTATAAAATCCGTAAATAGAGAGTGCCCATGCGGGACTAAACCCAAGACCACCGCTTACTAAAGCTGTCGTTAAATATAATGTTAATAATCCTCGTAATCCATAGTAACTAAATCTTTCCCACATTTCTGTAAAGAAGAGTAAGTATAAACCTGGAGGATGTTTCTTTTTTCTTTGTTGTTCTCTTTCTAGTTGTATCGCTGATTCCATGTTATTTTCCTCCTGACACAAACAAAAACAAAGTTAATAATTTTGTACATTTAATATTTTACCTTATTAACTATTATAAGTCAATAAAGGTTGATTTTTCAGAAGAAATTGGAAAAGAGGGATAGCTATAGAATGGGTGTTTCTTTTGTGTTAGACTATGGACTATGTTTTCTTTGTAAGGAAGCGGGTTTTTGCACTTTTTTATATGTGGAATGGATTTCATAAAAGATGAAATTAAAGAAGGAGAAAGAGATGAAATTGTTACAGAAAAAAGAAATTTTACTTATTAGTCTTATGTTATTCTCAATGTTCTTTGGAGCGGGGAATCTTATATTTCCGCCTTTTCTTGGGTATGAAGCAGGAGAACATGTGTGGATTTCATTAGTAGGGTTTATTATATCAGCAACAGGTCTTCCTATATTGGGAGTTATTGCGATTGCGCAAGCAGGAAGTTTTCAAACGCTAGCGGGTAGAGTTCATTCTTCATTCGCCATTATTTTTCCGTGTATCGTGTATTTATTTATTGGACCAGGCCTTGGCATTCCGCGTGCAGGAAGTCTAGCTTTTGAGATGGGACCGGGTCAGCTATTTCCGGAAGCAGGTAGCGTAGTCTTATTATGTTATACAGTTATTTTCTTTAGTATTGTGTACTGGTTAAGTTTATCACCGTCTAAATTAATGGGGTTGTTCGGAAAGGTTTTAACACCGTTATTATTAGGTATGATTGCTCTTATCTTTATAAAGAGCATGTTTACATCGGTAGGTAATGTAAAAGAGGCTGCAGGAAACTATGGACAAGCGCCTATGTTCCAAGGGTTTTTAGATGGATATTTAACGATGGATGCATTAGCAGCTTTAATTTTTGGGATTGTGATTGCAAATGCTCTTCGTGCAAAAGGTATTGAAGATGATAAAGGTTTAGCGAAATATATGAGTATTGCTGGAATTGGTGCAGGACTATTATTATCTATTATTTATGTCATACTTGGATATGTCGGTTCAATGAGTGGTTCATTGGGGACATTTGATAATGGCGCGCAAGTGTTAGCACAAGTGATGACTACATTATTTGGACAAGGCGGAGTCGTTTTATTAGGTCTTATTTTTACGATCGCGTGTTTATGTGTTTCAATCGGACTTGTTACATCTTGTAGTCAATTTTTTGCAAGTGCATTTCCAAAAGTAGCGTATAAAGTTTGGGCATTTATCTTAAGTTTTGTTAGTATGATTTTAGCTAATTTAGGATTAACACAAATTTTAAAAGTATCGGTACCAATTCTTGGATTTATTTATCCAGTTGCATTAACGCTTATTATTTTAGGGCTATTCCATAAGTATATTGGGAAGTATGTATGCATATATCCAGTTACAATTGTGATTGTAGCGGCATTTAGTGCAATCGATATTTTCAATAAAAATGTAATGATGAATCAGTGGACATCAGTATTGAAATACATTCCGTTTTATACAGAAGGTGTTGGATGGATTGTTCCAGCTATTATAGGTGCTTGTATTGGTGTTATCGTGAGTAGTGTTTTAAATAAGAAGAAATGAGTAAAAGGTGTTTTCCTATTTCGGAAAACACCTTTCTTTTTTTGGAAAAATGGTATTGAAAATGAATAGACTAAGAGTATGATAAAAGTAATTGGTAATATATAGGTTTTGAACGGATGATGAGGGGGGAGCATATGGAGGAGGATTTGAACAAGAAAATAGAAGCACTCGAAACGGCAATTGAAACGATTCAAGAAGCACTTTTGGAATTGAAAGCAAAACAAAGAGAAATAGAAGTAGAAAATGCTCAGCAACATGTTAGGACGGAAAAGAAAGAATATATTGAAACGGTGATGGAGGAAAAACAAAAAGAAGAAGTAGTTACAATAAAAGAGCCTGTGCAAGAACGTGAGGTAAAACAAGTAGATATAGCTACGTTTAAACCAGAACCATTTAATATTATTAAGTTTTGCCAAACGTGGTTGCCACGCGTATTTGTCGGTATTATGTTGCTTGGAGTAATTTGGTTATTTAAAGCAGGGGTAGATGCGGGATTATTAACACCAGCGATACGAATTGTGTTTGGTATTGTCCTATCCATCGGTTTTTATTATATAGGGGATATTCAAATTAAACGCGAGCGGCAAGCGTTAGGGTTAGTATTAGCAGGAGGAAGTATTACGGGTATAGTTTTAACGACATTTGCGGCACATTATTTATATGGATTTATTCCAGCGAGTGTCGCGTTTCTATGTAATATCGCATGGGTCATTTTAGGTATTTATATAGCGAAGAGGTATCAATCGGAATATCTTACTATCTTTGTAGCGGTAGGAGCTTTCTTCGTGCCGTTCTTATTAAATAGTACAACTCCTAATTCGTATATTTTCTTTGGATATGAGATGATACTAACGCTCAGCTTATTATGGTATGCGTTGAAAAATCGTTATCAGTATTTATATATGATTTCTTATGTTGTTGCTGCTATTGTTCTTTTTGTCTTCTTTGCTGTTATGTCAATGTTAGTAGAGGATTTGCAAGTCCAGTTAACAGTAGTTTATGGTTTAATTCACTTACTATTATTTTGGCATATGTTTACGGAGAGAAGTTTTATAGTAGAGCCACGCTTGGCGATATTTAGTGCGAATGCAGTCTTCTTTATATTAGCCATTTCAAAAATACCTGAATTTACAACATGGGGATTAATGATAAGTGCACTCGTGCACGCTATTATGTTCGTGTTTGAATATAGGAAGAATAGACATTCTACATTTACAAATCTTTTATTTGGTTTCGCAATGGGGGCCTTTAGTTTAGCGATTTTATATGAGTATAGTTTAGTGAATGCAGCGATTGTACTATTATTACAAGGCTTCCTCGGTATGGTGACTTCTATTAAAGTAAAACAACAGATAAAATTGTATGTTAGTGCGACGGTTTACGCAATTGGAATGATACAGACTATTTTTAGCCCGTTTGATCAATTTATTTCGGCAGGCTTTGTTGCTCATCTTATTTTAATTGGCACGCTCTATTATTGCATGAGACAAGCGAAAGATGTATTAGCGAGCTTTGGCAAGTATGTGTATTCTATAGCACTCTATTGGTTTATGGTGATTGTATTTATTACAATTACTAGAATCGGTGAAGTTTTGTCCACAGATGGAAGCATAATAAGTGTATCTGTATCGTTATTATGGATGGTGTATGCATTATTTGCAGTTTGGCTTGGCCGGAATAAAAATATGAATGAAATATTATATGCCGGCTTAGTCGTGTTAGTCGTAACGATAGGAAAGCTATTCCTTCTAGACTTACCAGAAGTTTCAATGATGATTAGGGCAGTGTTATTCTTAATCGTAGGAAGTATAGGCATCGTTATTTCAAGAATGTTTTTCTCAAAAGAAGAGAAATAAGAAGAAGGCAATCCATATCCGGATTGCCTTTTTCATTATTTCTTATTAATCGTTACAGTCTCACTATATTTCGCTGTTGTATTTTGACGTAGACGAAGTGTTGCTTGTCCAGTCGTATTTGGATCGATTTGTACGTTTACAATTTTTTCAGCAGAACCTAAGCTGTTTGTTGTGAAAGAAAATGCACTACTATATCCGAAAGTAGATGGCCAAGTGCCGTTTGTATTTTGAACTTTTGCTACTTGTGTACCGCCAGTAGTGAATATACCTAAAGAATAATTATTGTATGTTGTGTTTGGTAATAAGTTATTTACTTGAATTTTAATTTGGAACACTTCATTGTTTGGTAGAGTGCTAGGGTGTGTAACTACGTAGTCATTTGCTGTTACTGCACCGTTATAGCCATATGAACCAGGTTTAAAAGTATTTGTATTAAACCATTGATAACCTGCATTTGGCGCACTCCAAGGTTCAGGTTGTGGCTCAGTTGATAAGCTTGGTTGTTCAAATGTTTGTAAAGTGGTAGGTAAATCAAGTTGTAAACCATTTACTTGGTCTAAACTTGTAAATGTTTCTTTATTCGATAGCCAATTTACGATATTTTCTAGTAAAATCGCATCGTTTTCTTCTTTATATCCATCGTAAGTTTTCTTTGTTTGGCCAGAGTCTTCACGAACGTATTTTGGCGTAGCATCTTCAACAGGAGAAGAGTCTCCAATAAAGGCAGCTTTTCCAAGTCCTACTTTTGCGATAGCAGCATAAGGACCCTCTGCAACACCACCGCCATTATACACACCGCTATCAACAGCGTTATTCCATTTTGCTGGGTTTTCTGGAAGATAAACAAGTCCTTTTGCTAGTTTTGGATTTGTAATTGCTAAAGTAGAACCAGCATGCATTGCTACAGATGAAACCCCTTCTGTAATTCCGAATGATTGTTCAGGTGATACAATATTTTTAGCGGAAACATCGCCGATTGCGTTATAGCGGAAGCGAATACCGAAGTTGTCAGATAGCCAATCAGAGCTCTCTACTCCTTGCATAGCTTGTGAATTGGCTTCTTCGTTAGACATTCCTTTTGCTGGATTATCCCAAGCACCGCGTCTATATCCGTTAAATACTTCAGAAGAGTCCCAACGATTTTTATTACGATCTGCATTATAATGATCGGCAATGAAGAAGATACTACCGCCATTTTTCACGTATTGTAACATAGCATCTTGTTCAGATTTTTTGTAAGGAATATTTGCTTCTGGAACGATAAACACATTATAGCCTTTTAAATCTTCGTATGTAATCGGTGTTGATTTACGTAGTTCTTTTACATGATATCCGTTTTGGGCAATGCCGTTTCCGAAATCAGAAAAGCCACCATCAATAACCCAGTCAGCTGTCCCAGCCGTTTGACCGTGTGTATTATCGAATAATACTTTCTTCCCATTGTTTTGATTTACAACTTTTGCAGCAATTTCAGGAGCTGGGTCTACAGAGCTTTCGGCATAAGTAGATGGTATGAACGAAGCCCCTATACTTAGTGTAATTGCTGTTGCTAAAGAAAATGTAATCCATTTTTTATTCTTCATAGAAGAATCCCCCTAATAATAAATATATGTGCTTTAATAATGTAATTTATTTTTCTGTAAAAATAAAGACGGAAAACATAAAAAATATTAAAAATTTGTAAAAATACCGTGAATTTTGTTGAGAAATATTTATATAGATATAAAAACATCCCTTCCAAGTAATAAGGAAGGGATGTTTTGTTTAACTAATTTTTGAATTAGGTGTTTCATCAATTTTATGAAAACCTTTCATGTAATACACGATAGCTAAACCAATAAGCCAAATTGGGCCAACAATCAATGCAATTCTTGTATCTTCTGAATACGCCATTATACATAAGACTAGTGCAAGGAAAGCGAGTGAGAAGTATGAACTTATTGGGTATAAAGGCATTTTATACGATAACTTTTGTTTGTTTTGAGCAGGTAAACTTTTACGGAACTTGATTTGAGCGACTAATATAATGCCCCAAGTCCAAATTGCTCCGAAAGTTGAAATACTAGTGAGCCATGTAAACACTTTTGCGGGTACAAGATAGTTTAATATAACACCAACGAGTAAAACGATTGCCGTTGCTACAATTCCTTGACTTGGAATGCCATTTTTATTTAAACGACCGAATCTTTCAGGAGCTTTTTTCTGCTGAGCTAATGTATACAGCATACGGCCTGTACTAAATAAACCACCATTACAAGAAGAAAGAGCTGCTGTTAATACGACAAAGTTAATAATCCCTGCTGCTTTTGCGATACCGATTTGTTGGAATGTTAATACGAATGGACTTCCTTTCTCACCAAGTTCGTTCCATGGATAAATTGCCATCATAACGAATAGAGCCCCAACGTAGAACAGTAAGATTCTCCAAAATACGTTATCAATTGCTTTTGCGAGTGTTTTTTTCGGATTTTGAGCTTCACCCGCTGTAACACCGATTAATTCAACGCCTAAATAAGCGAATAACACCATTTGCATGGAGAGTAGTAACCCAGAAAAACCATTTGGGAACCAGCCACCATGTGACCAAAGGTTTGAAATACCAGTAGCGATACCGCCGTTTCCGAAGCCAAATAAAATAATACCAGCCCCAACCACTATCATACAGATAATTGTGACAATTTTAATAAGAGCAAACCAAAATTCAAGTTCTCCAAATACTTTTACGGATAAGAAGTTGAAAGCGCTCATTAATAATAGAGCGAGTAATGCCCAAGTCCAGCGCGGAATATCTGGGAACCAGTATTGCATGTAAATGCCAGCAGCCGTAATTTCAGCCATGCAAGTAACAACCCATAAGAACCAGTAGTTCCAACCGGTAATATAGCCAGCTAGTGGTCCAAGATAATCATATGCATATTTACTAAAAGAGCCAGCAACAGGTTGTTCAATTGCCATTTCTCCGAGTGCTCGCATAATGAAAAAAATAACGAGTCCAGCAATCATATAGCCTAGTAAAATAGAAGGGCCAGCTAGTTTAATAGCAGAAGCAGATCCTAAAAATAGTCCAACGCCAATAGCTGAACCGAGTGACATTAAAGTAATATGTCGTTCTTTTAAACCTCGGTTTAAAGTTCCAGATTTGTTTGTGTGCTGCATAAGAAGAATCCCCCTTGTAGAGTGAACGATATTTGAATGCGTTTACTAAATATTTAACTATTTCAAATTATAAAACATTTCTATCTGTTATGCTACAAAAATAATCATTATTAACTGTACTACATCTGTGCTTGTCAGACTTAAACTTAAAATTCGAACTATTAGCGAATATATTGACTCTTCTTTTTATTGATTGTTAAGATTAAGTATTATATTTTCTCACATACTAGTAAGAAAAGAATGTGTGATAATAATTCAGATGTAGGAAGGGTACATAACCATGTTTCAATTACAAAAATATAACACTTCTGTGAAGCAAGAGCTTTTAGCTGGCATCACAACTTTTTTTACATTTGCGTATATTCTTGTCATCAATCCGAAAATATTATCTGATGCAGGTGTACCATTTGATCAAGCTTTTACGGCAACTATTATTGCGACTGTTGTAGGGACGCTATGTATGTCGTTTTTAGCTAACTATCCAATTGTTATTGCTCCAGCTATGGGAATGAATGCGTATTTTGCTTATTCTGTTGTTCAACAGGCAGAGGGGATTACATATGTCATTGCGTTTTCAGCAGTATTTGTAACAGGTATCATTTTTCTTTTATTATCTTTCACTTCATTTAGGCAAAAGCTAATTGTCGCAATTCCTGACAGTTTAAAACATGCAATTGCAGGTGGAATTGGGTTGTTTATTGCTTTTATTGGATTACGTCTATCTGGAATTATCGTTGATCATCCATCTAATTTAGTTACGATTGGTGATTTCCATTCTCCAGCCGTTATTTTAACTTTAATTGGTTTGATTTTAGCGGCGGTATTAATGACATTGCGTGTGAGCGGTGCATTATTTATTAGTATGATTGTGACAGGAATTATCGCCTTCTTTACAGGGCAGCTGAAGTTTACGGATAAAATTGTTGCGATGCCTCATTTACCAGAGGGGATTATCGTTTCAAATCCAATCAACGCCTTTTCAGATGTAATTGAATACGGATTATATGGCGTTGTATTTTCATTTTTACTTGTACTGTTATTTGATACAACAGGAGCATTACTCGGTTTAATTAAACAAGCAGGTTTAATTACAGATAATACAGAGAAACGTTTTGGTAAAGCATTTATTGCGGATGCAATTGGCGGTACTACAGGCTCTATCTTTGGGACAAGCCCAACAGCAGCGACGATTGAATCGTCAGCTGGTATTGCTGCAGGTGGTAAAACAGGATTAACAGGTATTGTAGTAGTCGGCCTAACGATTATAACAGCATTTTTCAGCCCTGTTATTGCTTCTTTATCAAGCGTAGCCGCTATTACAGCTCCTTCATTAATTATTGTAGGTAGTTTAATGGCACAAAGTATTCGTGATATTAATTGGAATGAATTTGAAGATGCATTACCAGCATTTTTAATTTTCGTCGGTATTCCGTTAACGTCTAGTATTGCGAATGGAATTGCAATTGGATTTTTAGTGTATCCAGTCTTAAAAATTATGAAAGGAAAAGGGATGGAAGTACATCCGTTACTATACTTATTTACAATTTTATTTGGATGTCATTTATTCTTATAATATAGAAATAGGAGAGGAGCTTCTTATGAGAGGCTTCTTTTTTGTGTATAATAAAGTGAAAATGAAATTAGTTACGTAAAATATAAATTACTTAATGGAATATATATGTTACAATGAGGGTAGAGGAGGAACATGAATGGCTGTAAGTAAAATAAAAGTCGCGCGTGTTCAGTTAGATTTAACACAGCAACAATTAGCAGAAAAAGTAGGTGTTACAAGGCAAACGATTAGTTTAATTGAGAAGGGGAAATACAACCCGTCTTTAGATTTATGTTTGAAAATTTGTTATGCGGTAGACAAAACATTGAATGATTTATTTTGGGAGGAAGAGGAGTGAGGGGATGAGAATTGTGAAAGATGAACGTTTAATGATTGAGGGGCTAAAACATATTAGGCTCGTTTTCATCTTACAAAATATCGTCATACTAGGTATTGTTTTTTATCGCTACGTTTTGCAAGATGCAGGATATGAAAGTGTTTCGGATTTATTAATGATATTTATGTGCGGGATAATAGGGATTAACTTTTTAAACTTAAAAAACTCGGTGCAAGTGTATGAGCATACGGGCGGAGTATCACGCAGCTATTTTATGAAACTATTATTCATTCCGGTAGGTATTATTATTGGGATTTTAGCTATTTGTATCGTTGTCACACCAGATATTTCAATAAAGGAAATTAGTATGACAGGACTTATTATGTTTGCTTGTTTTTTAGTTCCTAGTCTGTTTATATACATATATATGAAAAAAATAAAAAGTGAAGATTGAAATATAAGAAAAGCTTTCCCATATTGCGGAAAGCTTTTCTTATATTCTTTTATACAGTACTTTATGAAGGCCAATTGGTTCAATTTCAAAGATTTCACCATGTTCTTGGAAGCCTAAGCGCTTGTAATAGTCAGCTACAGTAATACGTCCATTACACCATAACATATTTGCTTGACGCTCTTGTAAGATTTGTTCTGCTTTTTGAATTAAGGAGCTTCCAGCGTGGTTGTTTCGAAATTCTGGTAATGTGGCCATTCCTCGTAGCCGATAATGAATACCTGTAGGTAAGTCAGGATATATTTCTTTTGAGAAGGAAGCGATACTAATTAGTTTATCATTTATAAATGCCCCTAAGTGAAAGCTGTCTGTTTCATAGTCGGAAGGGTATTTACAATCTGCTAATGTTTGACTCGGGCGCAAAATTTTTTGGCGTAATACGTAAGTTTCAGATCCATCAATATTTTTCACGGTAATCATATTAACACCCTTTCTTATAACGCTTTTTCTGTTAATTGTATAAAGAAATAGGCAGGTGCGGCGAAAAGTCCGAGTATGCTAGCGGTTCCGAGAAGGAGTGAAAGTAAGAGGCAAGAGTACTTTATTCCATTCGACTTTTTCCATCCGTAACTACAAATTTCAATGCTAACACCGATGAGAATAATGGCCACGAGTATTTCGGCTAATAATAAGAGAGCTAAAGTTATAATAGACATAATGTAATCCATCCTCATAATATGTGATAGTAACATTTTACCATATGAAATGAAAAAAAATGCCCCTCAATTATGTGAGGGGCATTTTTCTATTCTAATATGTTTTTTAATGTATCGATATGTTCTTTTGAGCCTGTTACAAGTAATGTATCACCGTGTTGTAGTCTTGTATCACCATGTGGGATTAATGCTTTATTCCCACGATAAATTTGAATGACTAGTACATCACCTAAAAACGGAAGGCGACGAAGTGCAACGCCGTTATATTTATTGCTCCGTAGTTCAACTTCACGGACTGTTTCGTTTGCTGTTGTAATTAAGCGAACGAGACTCGGTTTATCAATTAGCGCACGTAATAGAATACGTGTAGAGTTAATTGTTGAGAATACGGCGATATGTTCTTGTGTTGCTTTTTCTTGTAGAAGTGGATCTTCTACGCTTGCAATAACATGTTCAACACCTAGTTCTTTTGCGTGTTCTGCTAATAATAAGTTTTGCTCATCATCACTTGTTGCAACAACAACTCGGTCTGCATGAAAGGCTGTTTGTTCAGTTAACGATGCGATTGTGATGTCATCTAATTTCACGATAGGGAAGTCATGTGATTTCGCTTCCTGATCATTTATTTTGTTTTGACGCATCATATATAGTGTTACGTCATAATCTTCTCGTTTTAAATCAAGTGATAACGGAAGGGTAATTCTGCTCGCACCAATAATAGAAACTTTTGGTTTTGGCGTCTCTACTTTTGGGAACATCTTTTTAAATAATATAGGTGCAAAAATACAAGTAATAACTGCGCTTAAAATAAGGGAAGCAGATAAACTTGGACTGATGATCCCTAGCTTTTCACCAATTTGTGCAGCTGCAATAACTAAAGAAAGTGTCGATGTTAATAAGATGGCACTCCCCAGTACGATATTACGTGGATACCATTTTCGTAAAACGAGTGATGGTAACAGTTTTGAGATAAAGAGTCCTACAATTAGAATTGGAATCATTAGCATACTAGAAGGCTCTTTAAAAATAGACCAAACCTCTAAATTTACACCAACCATTACGAAGAAAATAGGAATGAAGAAACCGTATCCGATAGAATCCAGTTTTTCAACCATATCTTCATTTGGTGATAATAATGATACGAGTACACCTGCTAAGAAGGCGCCTAAAATATTTTCAGCTCCAACGGATTCAGATAACCCAACTAATATTAAGATGAGTGCAAAAACAGCTCGTGTATCAATTTGTACACTCCCAGCTTTTAAGCTATCCAAGTATGGAATGTTTTTAAAACGTTTTGCAACGAAGTAAATAACAATACCAGCGCCGAATAGAAGAAGAAGAAGCCACATGCTTTGGCCGCTTTCGGAATTTAATCCGACGAATACAGCGAGTAAAATCATTGTAACTAAATCCGCAATAACAGCGACTAATAAAATGATTTGCCCAATTGCTGTTTTTCCTAAGTTATTCTCTTTTAATGTTGGTACGACAACACCTAAAGAGATTGTTGAAATGATTAAAGTCATAAACATTGCATTATCTACAAAACCTAGCCATACGAATAGTAGTGATAGGGCATAAGATAAGATGAAAATAAATAAGAAGATAATACTTGCTGCTTGGAATGTGTTTGGTTCGTTTGTCGTGTTCTTTTTCCCTTTTTGTTTAAAGATAGAAAAATCAATTTCTAAACCGCTTAAAAACATAAGAAAGATAAATCCTAGTGTCGATAAGACTTGAAGCCACATATCTGGCTCAATAATATTAAACCCACTTTTACCTACAAAGATTCCTGCGATGATTTCTGCAACAACGACAGGAAGTGCTTTTAATTTAAAGCGTTGTAACAAAAGGGGAACGAAAAACGCGATTGCAACGACAACCATAAGTGATAGAACAGAAGTGTGATGTTCCATTGCGTTCTCTCCCTTCAAATAAATATAGTACCTATTTAGCCATATAATAGGTAGAAAAGCAACGCATATGGATTCGATTTCATAAAGAAAGAGTTTTCTTAACATTTGTCATAATAAGTATATTTTTCATGATTCTGTTGTTAATTCCGTAATGTGGATGTAATAGGGGAGGGAATAAAAAAAGACTGCTGAGGAATCTCAGCAGTCTTTTTCATGTACATTACATTGAGAAGAAGATCCATACAGTTAAACCAACTGTTGCAGTTGCAACGAAGAAACTGTAAATCATAGTAAGAATTTGAACTCTTCCTTCTCCTTCTTTTAAATGCATGAACATAATTAATTGTAACAACGCTTGCGCAACAGCCATTATGATAATGGTAGTTAAGATCGTTGATAGTGGCAGGTTTGTGTAAAGTGCCACGTATAGAGCTAGAAACGTTAGTGCAAGCGATAAAATAAATCCGAAAACGTGTGACCAAGGGAATCCGCTATGCGCATGCCCGTTTGCTTGATTGTTATTTTGACCCATTTACGCCACCATCCCGTTCAAATAAACTAGTGTGTAAATAAAGACCCAAACTAGATCAAGGAAATGCCAGTATAAGCTGATAATGAATACTTTACGAGCTGTAACTGGTGTTAAACCTCGTTTTAAAATTTGGATAATAACACAAATTGCCCAAATGATACCGCCTGTTACGTGGGCTCCGTGTGTTCCAAGAAGAACGAAGAATCCAGATAGGAAAGCACTTGTTTGAATTGTTGCGCCTTCACCAATATACATAATGAACTCTTCAATCTCGAAGAATAGGAAGCCTGCACCTAAAAGTAATGTAAGGACGAACCATCCAAGCATTGCTTTTTGGTTGTGTTTACGCATTTCGTGAATCACGATACCACATGTGAAACTACTTGTTAAAAGTAATAATGTTTGAATTAAAAGCGTTTTAAGTTCAAACAGTTGTGCTGGTGTTGGGCCATCTGCCGTACGACCAGCGAGTACTAGATAAGAGGCGAAAAGTGTTGCGAACAGCATAATTTCAGCCCCAAGAAAAATCCAGAATCCTAGGATATTCAATCTGCTTTGTTCGGATTGATATTCCAAAGGTAAGCTTTTATCTAAAGCCGCCATATCATTTCACCTCTCATGCTACATGTTCTGATTTTTTAATTTCATCAACACTGATATAGTAACCTTCATCGTAATCGAATGAACGATAGATTAAGCAAGCTAAAATACCAACGCCGCCGATTGCTGCAAGCCAGAACCAGCTAAATACTAATGCGAAACCTGCAAGACCGAAGAATAAAGACGCAATAATAGGCACGCCAGAGTTACTTGGCATGTGAATTGGTTTAATATCTTCTGCTGCTGGTGTAACTGTTTCTCCGCGTTTTTTCATGTACCAGAAAGCATCAGCTTCTTTGATTTCAGGAAGTTGCGCGAAGTTGTAATGTTGTACAGGAGATTGAGTTGCCCATTCAAGTGTACGGCCATCCCATGGATCTCCAGTTGTGTCACGTTCACCGTGACGAGCACTCCAAATTACGTTGTAACAAAGAAGTACGAAACCAATACCCATCATTACTGCACCGACAGATGCGATTTGGTTTAGCCATCCCCATCCAAGGCTTTCAGAGTAAGTGTACATACGACGAGTCATACCGTCTAAACCTAAGAAGTACATTGGGAAGAAACAGATGTTGAATCCGCTCATAAAGATCCAGAATGTCCATTTACCTAGGCGTTCATTTAACATATGACCAGTCATTTTTGGATACCAGAATGTGAATCCAGCAAGCATAGCGAATACTGTACCTGCGATTAATACGTAGTGGAAGTGAGCGATTAGGAAGTAGCTGTTATGGTACTGATAATCAGCTGCTGCCATACCAAGCATAACCCCTGTAACCCCACCGACTACGAAGTTTGGAATAAATGCCAATGACCAAAGCATTGGAACTGTAAAACGAATACGTCCTTTATACAGTGTAAACAACCAGTTAAAGATCTTAACCCCGGTTGGAATCGAAATCGCCATTGTCGAAATCGAGAAGAATGAGTTAACCGCTGGACCTGCACCCATCGTGAAGAAGTGGTGAAGCCATACGACGAAACTTAGTAAAGAAATTGCAACCATTGAGTATACCATCGCACTGTAACCGAATAGACGTTTACGTGAGAATGTACTAATGATTTCAGAGAAAATACCGAATGCCGGTAAAATAACGATATATACTTCAGGGTGACCCCATACCCAGAATAGGTTGGCCCATAACATTGGCATACCGCCGCTCGCCATCGTAAAGAAGTGAGCATCGAATAGACGGTCAAATGTCATTAATGCAAGAGCAACTGTTAATACTGGGAAAGCGAAAATAATGATAATCGTTGTAATTAAGATTGACCAAGTAAACATTGGCATTCTCATTAAAGTCATACCAGGTGTACGCATTTTTAAGATAGTAACAAGGAAGTTAATACCGGTCATTAACGTACCGAGACCTGAAATCTGTAATGCAATTGCGTAGTAGTTATTTCCTACACCAGAAGTAAACTCTGTACCTGCCATTGGGAAGTAAGAAGTCCACCCAGCGTCTGGAGAACCACCAATTACGAAAGCGATGTTGAATAACATTGCTCCGACAAAGAATAACCAGAAACTTAAAGCATTTAAGAACGGATATGCAACGTCACGAGCACCAATTTGTAATGGTACTACAAGGTTCATTAATCCCATAACGAATGGCATCGCCATGAAAAGAATCATAACTGTACCGTGTGTTGTGAAGATTCCGTTATAGTGTTCAGCGTTTAAATAAGTTGTTTCTGGGAATGTTAACTGTGCACGGATCATTAAACCGTCCATACCACCACGGAATAACATAATAACCGCAGAGATAATATACATGGCCCCAATCTTTTTATGGTCAACAGTTGTTAACCATTCGTCCCAAAGCCATTTCCATTTTTTATACTTTGTTAGTACGAAAATGATTGCTAATGTCACAAGAACGATAGAAGCGTCTGCACCGTAAATAATCGGGTCACCTGTGACAAAGAATTCATCAAGCTTCACTGTGTTCACTCCAATCTGTTGGAATTATAGCTATTATTTTTTGTTTTTGTAGTAGTTGTAATCACAATATTCAAGTGATTTTGGATCTACATAACTTAAGTGATGGCTAGAGAATGTCATACGACCAACTACACCAGGTTTAACAATTTCGTTGTACTTATCTTCTGTTAGTTTAGGAGCAGTTTGTTGTACTTCTTTAACCCACTTGTCATATTTCTCTTTAGTTTTTGCTTCAACTTCGAACTCCATGTGAGTAAATCCTTCACCAGAGAAGTTCGCGCTACGACCTAGGTAAGAACCTGGCTTATCAGCTTGTAAATAAAGGTCCATAATCATGCCATCCATTGTGTACTTCATACCACCAAGTTCTGGTACCCAGAAAGCATTCATTGGGCCGACAGAAGTCAGTTTGAATTGAATTGGTACACCAGCTGGGATGTTTAAATAGTTAACGGTTTCAATTTTTTCCTCTGGGTAACTGAATAACCATTTCCAGTTTGCAGATGTAACATAAATCTCCACTGGTTTAATATGTTTGGACTCTTTCGGAACCTCTTCCGAAGCATAAGTTGCTTTTACTGTTGGAATCGATAATGCGATAACGATAATAACAGGAACAAGCGTCCAAATGATTTCTAATAATGTGTTACCGTGTTGTTCAGGTGGCTCATAGTCCATATTCTCTGGTTTTTCACGATAACGAATCAAGATGACTGTAAACAAGATGAATACAATTGCGATAATTAATGACATAAGCAAGAATGACCAAACAATTAAATCATACTGTGCTTTTGCAACAGGTCCTTGCGGATTTAATACTGCGAGTTTTTTATCACAGCCACCGAGGAACAGAAGTAATGATAACGGAAGAAGCGAAGCCAACTTCCAAAACGCTTTCTTTAGTTGCACGATTGAAAATCTCCTTTCTCCTTGGATTGAAACTATGCCAATAAAACAATATAAACCTATTAATTTATAGAAGGCAATAGTTTTTGAGATATTGTTAAAAAATAGACACAAATGCACACTTTTTAAGGTGAATATCATTTGTAACTTGATTACATTGTAAACTATTTTCCAGAGAAAAATGCGATTGTGAAAATTTTAAGATAAATAAAGTTATACCAGGATACCCAAGAAATAGAAAAAAGCTATCTTATCATAAGAAAGATAGCTGAATATTTCGTATATTTAGTTTATTTCTTGTGAAATAGTCTGTTGTTGTTCAAATGTGACAATTTTTTTATATTTCACTTGATATAAAATGTAACAAATGACCATAAATGGAATGCCGCAATAAAGAGCGATTCTCTGATCTGGAATAAAAGCTAAACTAACAAATGTAATGAAATTCAGTGAGAACGCTACGATTGGAACGAGCGGATAAAGTGGTGTGCGATATTTTAAATCATTTATGTCACCACCGTTTTTCACGAAGTTTCTACGGAAGAAAAACTGTGAAGCCGCAATTGACATCCAAACGACAACAGCAGCCATTGCTGCGATAGATGTTAAAACTAAAAAGACAGTATCTGCTGCAAATACACTTGTTAATAGGGATAGACTTGCAAAGATTAGACTGAAAATCAATGCGTTTAGTGGTACGCCTTTTTTAGTTAACTTCGTAAATGCTGGACTTGCCATTCCTTGTTTTGCCATCGCCCAAAGCATACGCGAATTTGCGTATAGACCAGAATTGGCTACGGATAATACAGCTGTAATAATAACAAAGTTCATAATGTCTGCTGCATATGGAACACCAGCTACATCAAATACAAGTACAAATGGACTTTCGACTAGATTAGCCTCTTGCCACGGGAGTAAACCTACAACAACTGATATTGCTAGGACGAAGAAGAATAGCGTGCGCCAAATGGTATTTTTGATTGCTTTAGGAATTGTTTTTTCAGGATTTTCACTTTCTCCTGAAGCAATTCCGATTAATTCTGTTCCTTGGAAAGAGTAATTTACTGTAATCATCGTAAGAAGAACAGCTAATGCACCATTTGGAAATAGGCCGCCATTTTCAGTGAAATTGTGAAGCATTGGAGCTGGTTTTCCGTTAAAGTCTAGTAAACCGAACATAACTGCACCACCGAGTACGATGAAAACAACAATAGTTGCGACTTTTACACTTGCGAACCAAAATTCTGCTTCTGCATATGCTTTCGCTGATAAAGCGTTTACAAGGAAGAGTGCTGCCGCAAATGTAACACACCAAATCCACGAAGAAACGTCTGGAAACCATCGTTTCATTAAAATACTTACAGTTGTTAACTCTACTCCAACTGTAACAGCCCAATTTAACCAATACATCCAACCGACAACAAAACCAAAACCAGGTGAAATAAATTTGCTTGCATAGCTTTGGAATGAACCTGCTTCTGGCATAGCTACGGATAATTCACCAAGACATAACATCGTTAAATACATAACAAATCCACCGACTAAAAATGCAAGAATAGCACCACCAGGGCCGGCGTTATGGACGATTTGACCAGATCCCATAAAAAGGCCAGTTCCGATAACACCACCAAGTGCGATCATAAATAGGTGTCTACTTTTCATTGTACGTTTTAAATCTGTTTGTTCTACTTGTTGATTCATATGCCCCTCACCCCGTTATTTTCTTAAATGTGTTAATTGGTTTTCATTCCGAGTTTTTAATCATTAGTGGGGGATGTGACACATACTCAGTTTATTTGCTATGAAATGAATGGAGTATGTAAAAAAACGAACTATGACTAAATACTCTAAGAATGTTTTTATTAACAAGGTGATATCTTCACCATGTTAATAATTTTGATTTTAGCAAAATGTTGCTAAAAAGTATATTGTTTTTTCTTTTTATTAAAAATAATTAGAATTTTATAACGATGTAGTTGTGAACAATAATTCACAGAATCTTTCTAGCAAACTAGCAAGAAGAAAGGTACAATGGTAAGAGGTATGTCTGTAAAATAATAATTAATGGAGTTTTGTTTAAAATGAAAAAGTTAAAATATCTTTTTGTTTTTGGAATTATATTTGCTGCAGCGTTTTTTATAGGGAAAGATAAGATTATACAAAAGGCACAAGTGCTACGCTTAGATTTTCTATCTGAAATGAAAGAAACGGCTATGATTGAAAATGTTCCGTTTATAAAGCAGTTACCAGAATTACCTCGTGGATGTGAAGTGACAAGCTTAGCTATGTTGCTACAATATAAAGGTGTGCAAGTAGATAAGATGCAGCTTGCTAGTGAAATTCATCGAGTTCCATTTGAACAAGATGGTTTGCGTGGAAATCCTTATGAGGGATTTGTTGGAAATATTTATACGAAAGCTGAACCAGGATATGGTGTATACAATAAACCAATCTTTAATTTAGCAGAAAAATATGTTTCTGAAAAAGTAATTAATCTAACAGATAGAGACGTGACAGATCTATATAAGGTGATTAGTTCTGGTTCTCCAGTATGGGTTATTATTAATACAACGTTTAAGCCGCTAGCTGAAAGTAGTTTTGAAACATGGAATACAAGTTCTGGTGAAGTGAAAATTACATATTTTGAGCATAGTGTAGTAGTAGTTGGATACGATCAAAACTTTGTATATGTAAATGATCCTCTAAAAAATAATCCACGTTTCGCTGTTCCACGAGCAGAGTTTGAGAACGCATGGGAGCAAATGGGGAAACAAGCAATTACTATTTTATAATAATGAAAAAGCCATCTTTTCTGATGGCTTTTTATTTTTAAATAATTATAATAGAAAATTCAGAAGATTCTTTTAAAAGCTAACAATTCACGTTATAATAACATTTAACTTGGTGAAGAAGGGGAGAAGAGAAATGGATGTTGCGAAAGAACTTGTTTTGTCAAAGGATCAGTTGGTTGAGTGGAGAAGGCATTTTCATAAGTATCCAGAGTTATCTTTTCAAGAAGAGAAAACATCGCAGTTTGTGTTCGATATACTTCGGGAAATCCCATATTTAGAAGTATCAAGACCTACTAAATATAGTGTAATGGCAAGGTTGATTGGAAAGCAGCCTGGTAAAATAGTTGCGGTTCGAGCTGACATGGATGCTCTTCCTATTCATGAAGAAAATGAGTTTGACTTTATTTCTACATATCCGGGTGTAATGCATGCATGTGGCCATGATGGACATATAGCGATATTACTTGGAGTTGTACATAAGTTAGTAGAAGCAAGAGAGAAGATTAAAGGGGAGATTCGTTTTCTATTCCAACATGCTGAAGAAAACTTTCCTGGCGGTGCAGAGGAAATGGTTGCAGCGGGTGTAATGGAAGGGGTCGATTATATTATTGGTGCTCACCTTTGGGCATCGTTAGAGGTTGGAAAAGTAGGTGTAATTTATGGTCCTGCAATGGCTGCCCCAGATGTTTTTAAAATTATAATAGAAGGAAAAGGTGGACATGCTGGAATCCCTCATGAAACTGTTGATAGTATTGCAATCGGTACACAAGTGGTTTCCCAACTTCAGCAAATTGTATCTCGCCTCACGAATCCGTTAGATTCTCTTGTAGTATCTGTTACGCAGTTTCACGCTGGGACAACTCATAATGTGATTCCAGAACAAGCGGAGATTGAAGGGACAGTGCGGAGTTTAAGACATGAGTTGCGAGAAGAAACAGAGAAAAGGATTGAACAGGTTGTAAAGCATGTAACGGAAGCTTATGGAGCGAAATATACGTTTTCTTATGAATATGGATATCGTCCAGTAGTAAATGATTATGAAGTTACAGAGATTATAGAGCAAACAGCATTACAGCTTTATGGAAGGGAACGAGTTACTCGTTTACAGCCGACGATGGCTGGAGAAGATTTTTCAGCGTTTTTACAAAAAGTACCAGGGACATTCTTTTTTATCGGAGCAGGAAATAAAGAGAAAGGAATTATATATCCTCACCATCACCCTCGTTTTACGATTGATGAAGATGCATTACCAATTGGCGTGCAAGTCTTTGTATCATCAATTATGAATTTCATAAGTAAAGGAGAATGAGATGAAGAAAATACACGTATTAGCGCTTATTCCAGTTTTTTGTTTAGTTGTTGGACCCGTATTTGCTAATTCAGTTACTCCTTACATATTAGGAATGCCATTTTTATTATTTTGGGTATTATTATCAGTGCTTATTACATCTCTTTGTATGGGGATTGTGTACGTATTTGATCCTGCTAATAAGGGGGATGTAAAATGACCGCATTACTTATCATTATTTTATTTTTGTTTCTCGCACTATTTTTGGGGATTCGGGCGCAACATGGAAAAGATATGAATTTAGAGCAATGGTCAGTTGGAGGAAGAGGCTTTGGTACTATTTTTGTTTTTCTTCTTATGGCAGGTGAAATTTATACGACATTCACATTTTTAGGTGGAAGTGGATGGGCGTATAGTAAAGGAGCACCTACTTTTTATATTTTAGGTTATGGTGCGTTGGCTTATATTTTATCTTATTTTTTATTACCACCAGTTTGGAAGTATGCAAAAGAGCATAATCTAGTTTCACAGCCAGATTTTTTTGTGAAGAAATATAAGAGTCAGGCACTTGGCCTTATCGTTTCTATCATTGGGGTTATTTCGATTATCCCATACCTTGTTTTACAGTTAAAAGGATTAGGAATTATCGTTTCGGAAGCGTCTTACGGAAGGGTATCACCAGTTATCGCAGTGTGGATTGGCGCAATTGTTATAACGATATATGTAATGGTTTCAGGCATACACGGCTCTGCTTGGACGGCCGCTTTGAAGGATATTATGATCCTGTTTATCGTTATGTTTTTAGGTATATATTTACCGTACCATTATTACGGAGGATTTCAGCCGATGTTTGAAGCTGTAGAAGCAGCAAAACCGGGATTTTTATCTTTACCTGATGAAGGAATGAGCATTTCTTGGTTTGTTTCTACTATTGTATTAACAGCTCTCGGTTTCTATATGTGGCCCCATACATTCGCCTCTGCTTTCTCTGCAAAAAATGAAAAAGTATTTCGTAAAAATGCGGCCATTATGCCACTGTATTCTTTAGTTTTACTTTTCGTGTTCTTTGCAGGTTTCGCAGCTATCTTACAAGTTCCTGGATTGAAGGGAGGGGATGTAGACCTTTCGTTATTCCGTCTGGCTCTTCAAACTTTTGATCCTTGGTTTATTGGGATTATTGGTAGTGCTGGAGTTTTAACGGCATTAGTTCCGGGTTCTATGCTTGTCATGGCCGCTTCTACATTATTAGCGAAAAATATTTACGGAACAATGGTCCCATCTGCTTCGGATCGACAAGTGGCAAAAGCAGCGAAATTATTTGTTCCTGTAGTAACGCTTGTAGCTGTTTTGTTTACTTTTAAAGGTGGAGAAACGATAGGGGCACTTCTTTTAATGGGATATAGTATAGTGACACAACTTTTTCCTGCACTTGTATGTAGTTTGTTTCCACGTCAGGTTATTACGAAGCAAGGAGCAATTGCAGGGATGGGGATTGGGTTGTTAGTGGTTGCGTATATTACTTTATCTGGTTCAACTATAGCTACGATGTTTCCGGGTTTCCCTCAATATATAAAAGATTTAAATGTAGGTATAGTTGCGTTGTTAATAAATATGATTGTGATGTTTATCGTTAGCGGGTTCACGAAAAATGTGTCTATAAAAGCGGACAATATAATAGTAGAAAAGTAATCCGTATGCTAGAGCTATCTTTGAAAAGAGATAGCTCTTTTTTTGTATATATTTTCTTCTATTAGCGGAATCTAACTAAAAACTTGTTGAAAAGGAAGTTAGGTGGGGGACTTGTTAGAGTTAAAAGGTAACTTATTTGAAGTTATGAAAGAAATTAGAGATGAGTTAGGTTCGCCGAATGATTTAACAATTAGGGAAGTTGCCCTTGCTGGTAGTTTTACACGCTGTGCTGTTGTCTTTTTATGTGGGTTAACAGATAAGGATAATGTTTATAAATATGTAGTTCGTACACTTCAATATGAAGAAATACAAAAAGACGAAGCTGTTGTTCAAACATTATTAGATCGCTTTATTTCTATTGCAGAAGTTGGTAAGAAGACAACATTTCCGGATATTATAAATGCGATTTTAGCAGGAGATACAGTTATATTAATCGATAATATTCAAACTGCTATCGTGATTAATAGTAGAGCTTGGGAAAAAAGAAGTTTAGAACCGCCAGTAACAGAAGATTTAATACGTGGACCGAGGATTGGATTAAATGAAGATATAAACGTGAATAAAATGTTAATTCGCCGTAGTTTACGTGACCCAAAGCTGAGATTTCAATCTTATATTATGGGGAAGAGATCCCAAAAAGAAGTGACTTTAGTATATATAGAAGACATTATTAATCCTTACATTGTAAAAGAGCTAGATCGGCGTCTTCAATCCATAGTGACAGATGTTGTTTTTGAGACGGGTACAATTGAGCAATTAATTCAAGATAATAATTTGTCGCCGTTTCCGCAGTTTTTGAATACGGAAAGGCCTGATAATATTGTGGCCTCATTGGCGAAAGGAAAGGCAGCTATTTTAGTTGATGGATCACCGTTTGCTCTTATAGCTCCGCTAGTATTTGTTGATATTTTTCAATCTGTGGAAGATCACTATGAGCGTTGGGTAATAGGGACTTTATTAAGAATATTGCGGATGGGTTCTGGCATAGTTGCAGTTTTAATGCCAGCGATGTATGTAGCGCTCGTCTCATATCACCAAGGACTTATTCCTTCTAAATTGGCTTATTCGATTGCTGGGGCAAGAGAAGGTGTTCCGTTTCCTGCCTATATAGAAACGTTAATGATGGCATTAACGATGGAATTAATACGAGAAGCGGGAATTAGGTTGCCGAAACCGATGGGACAAACGATAGGGATTGTAGGAGGTCTTGTAATAGGAGAAGCTGCGGTAAATGCAGGAATTGTAAATCCGTTTTTAGTTATTATTATTGCAGTTACTGCGATTGCTACGTTTTCACTTCCTGTATATAGCATTACAATTACGTTCCGAATTTTACTTTTCGTCTTTGTATTAGCAGCAACGGCTTTTGGGTTGTATGGAATCATTCTAGCTCTTATCGCGCTTGCTGTTCATATTACAAATTTAACAAGTGTTGGTGTTCCGTATACAACTCCAATTGCTCCCGCATTCTATAAAGATTGGAAAGAAGAGCTTATTCGTTTGCCAAAATCAATGTTGAAAGAGAGACCGGAATATTTACAAACGAAGGATTCTACAATACGTCCAAAGGAGCGAAAATAATTGAAACTATTCGAGTATGGCGATGAAGAGATTGGATCTCGTGAAATTGGGTTTGCGGTATCATCGACCATTATTGGTATAGGGGCATTGTCTATGCCAAGAGATATCGCTAACCAAACTTTATTTTCGGACGGTTGGATTATTTTGCTTTTGGGGGGATTGGTTTGTGCAGTTTTAGGTTGGTTTGTAACGAGGGTAGCTATTTTATTCCCGAAACAAAACTTTGTTCAATATACGAGTGCGCATTTGACAAAACCTGTTGCATACACAATTAGTAGTATTTTAGTATTAACATTTTCTGCGTTGACAGCATATGAATCGCGAATGATTTCAATTATTTCTCAAACGTATTTGTTTAGTGATACACCAATACAACTACTGTCTTTCTTCTTCTTATTAGTTGTTATTTATGGAATAGCAGGATCTAGAGCAGCTTTATTAAGGTTAAATGTTCTATTTTTACCGATTGTTTTAATTGCGATCGTGCTTCTTTCTTTATTGAATATAAATTTAATGGAAATAAATAATTTACTACCAGCTTTTCAAACGAAAGTGAGTCAATATGCTGTTGGAGTTAAAAATTCTATTTTTACGTTTATTGGATTTGAAGTAGCTCTGTTTTATGCTGTGTTGCTGAATGATAAGGCGGCAAAAAAAGCACCAATGGCAGTTGCGAAAGCGGTAATGGTAAATGTGTTGTCGTACATTTTAATTTATGTAACTTGTATTAGTGTTTTTACGTATATGACAACTCGTGGATTGACGTACCCAACAATTGAATTAGGGAAAGAAATTGAAATTGGTGGAGGGTTTTTAGAAAGATTTGATGCAATTTTTTTTACAACATGGATTATTACTATTTATAACACTACGGCCATGTATTATGACGTCGCATCTTTATTATTTTGCGCTATGTTTCCAAAAGTGAAGAAACATGTTTTCATTTTTGTAAGTGCCCCGATTATTTTTATGGTGAATATGATACCTAGTAGTTTAAATGCTTTATCAAATTATGGAACTTATTTAGCTTGGATAGATATGGGGTTTGTCGTGTTAGCACCTTTGTTAGTTTTTATTGTATATAAAATAAAAAGAAGGAATGGTAGAAATGAAACACCTTCTTAAAATTATAATGCTTATGGTTTTAGTTGGATCTATCAGTGGGTGTTCTGAGCTAGAAGAAATAGAAGAAAGAGGATTTGTAGTAGGTGCAGCCTATGATATCGTGAAAAAAAAGAAATCAAATCCGATTATGAAAGGGACGTATCAGATGGTGCTTCCCAGTAAGCTAGCGCAACAAGGGGGACAAGGTGGTGGAGATAGCGAAAATTATATTAATGTGAGTGCGAAAGCAGATAGTGTCTTTGAGCAAATCCGAATTATTGCTAAAAAAATTAGTCGAACATTATTTTTTCCGCATATACAAGTGATTATTTTTTCGGAAGAATTACTGGCGAATCCGTATGTTTTGCAAAATACGTTAGATGTATATATTCGCGATCATGAAATGAGGAGAAATATTCGTTTGTTCGTTGCTAAGAAAGATGCTGAAGCTATTTTAAAGCAGAGTGCCAAGCCTGAAAATTTACCGGCGCAGTATATTGATATGTTAGCTGAACATCCTCCGAAAAATGCTCAAATGGTTGAGGCTGCAAGAATTGGTGAAGTCCAGGAAAAGATGATTGCGAGCCGAAGCTTCGTATTACCTATTCTTGAATTAACAAAGCAAGGTGTACAAATGAACGGTGCAGCGTTGTTTCGTGGGAAGGATAATAAGTGTGTAGGTAGTTTGAATGGGGAAGAAACATTAGGAATGAATTATATAGTAGGTAAAAAAATTGGAGGTTTTTTTACCATCCGCAAAAAGAATCAACTTATTACATATGAAATTCATAAGTTGCGTCGGAAAATTAAAGTATCTACAACAAATGTTACAAAACCAA
Organism: Bacillus tropicus; assembly: GCF_001884035.1. Taxonomy (GTDB): domain Bacteria; phylum Bacillota; class Bacilli; order Bacillales; family Bacillaceae_G; genus Bacillus_A; species Bacillus_A tropicus. The sequence goes on along the minus strand of NZ_MACG01000049.1, from coordinate 10,689 downwards.
AGTTTAATATTCACTTATTTTTGGAAGGTACAATAGCTGAGTTACACTTTAGTGATCATAAAAAGGTCTTGAATGAAAAACGTTTAGAGAAGGATATTTCGAAGGAAATGGAGACGCGCATCCGAAAATCCATTCAGCTTGTTCAAAAAAAATATAAGGTAGATGTATTAGAATTAGGGGAAGTATATAAGCGGCATAATTATAAAGAGTGGAAAAAAATAAGTAAGAATTGGGATCAAGGTGAAAATTACTTTAGTGATGCTGAGGTTACTGTTCATGTTCATCCAACAATTGAACATACGGGTTCAGCTTTACCAAAAAGAGTAAAGTAAGGTGATGGAAGGTGTTTACTGGATTAGGGATTAGTTGCACAATATTAATGGCAGTTCTTCCGGGAGCCATATACTACATTCATAAAAAAATTACAACGTATGGAGCACAGCCTTGGAATACTGATATACAAAAAAAGAAACCTGAATAATTTCAGGTTTCTTTCGCACAAAGCATATGTGAAGGGGGATACCTTCTATGTATGCTTTGTTTTTATACAAGCCCTAACCAATGTACCAATTGTGTAGAGAGGAATGTCACAACAATTGCGATAACGGTAGGGATTGCAAACGATAAGAATGTCCATTTTGCACTTTTTGTTTCTTTATATATGTTAACCAGTGTCGTTCCACATGGGAAATGAAGAAGTGAGAACAACATTGTGTTTAACGCCGTTAACCAAGTCCAACCATTTTCTAAGAATAGATTTTTAATTTGATTAAAATCATCTATTTCAGTTAAAGCTCCGGTTGATAAGTAAGACATTAATAAAATCGGGATAACAATTTCGTTCGCTGGTAGTCCAAGAATGAAAGCAGCTAGAATAAAGCCGTCAAGTCCTAACATTTTAGCGAATGGATCTAGGAAGTTTACAAAATACATAAGTAGACTTGTGTCACCGATGAAAATATTAGCTAGTAACCAAGTTAATGCAGCCGCAGGGGCAGCTACAACAACAGCTCGTTTTAAAACATAAACTGATTTATCGAGTGTTGCACGTACAATTGTATTCCAAACCTTTGGCTTACGGTACGGCGGTAACTCAAGTGTGTAGTGAGTTGGAACGCCTTTTAAAGCTGTTTTTGATAGTACCCAAGAAACGGTTAATGTCATAACGATACCAATTACAACCATTCCAACTACAACGCCAGCAGTAACTAATGTTTGCATACTACCTGTATAACCAGCAGCCATAAATAATGAAGCCATTAAAATTAACATAGGCCAGCGACCGTTACAAGGAACGAAGTTATTTGTTAAGATTGCAAGCATACGTTCACGTGGTGATTCAATAATACGTGTTGACATAATGGCTGCTGCATTACAACCAAAGCCCATTGCCATTGTTAAAGATTGTTTACCGTGTGCACCAGAGCGTTTGAATAAGCGGTCCATATTAAACGCAACGCGTGGTAAGTATCCGTAGTTTTCTAATAGTGCAAACATAGGGAAAAAGATGGCCATAGGTGGTAACATAACGCTAATAACAGCACCGATACCACGGAATAAACCAAGTATTAAAATGCCATGTAACCATTCAGGTGCATGTGCTGCTTGGAACCAAGATGTTAAATATCCTTCGGCCCATCCGAAGAATTCAGCAATCATATCAGATGGTACGTTAGCGCCTGCAATTGTAAGATAAAAAATGATAGATAAAATACCGAGCATAATTGGGAATCCCCAGATTGGAGATGTGAAAATTTTATCTAGTTTTTCAGAACGATATAATTTATCCGTATTTGTATATTGAACAGATTCTTTACATATGCTTGCAGATGTTCGGTAAATATCTCCGACAATATCATCTCGTATATCTTCTTTTGATAGTGCTTGTGCATGTTGAATAATATAGTCTAATGGAAGAGCTTTACTGGCTGAGTGAGATTCCATTCATTACGACCTCCCTTACAAGTGGTTCATTATGGTGTTTTTGAAGTGTAGTTAAGAAATTTTTATCTCCATCTAATATACGTAACGCAATCCAGCGTGCTGGATACGTATCACCGAACACTTTATAAATTTGTGGTTCTAATTCCTGAATCATATTCTCGATTTTTTCACTGTAAGAAATTTTAATTGGTGTTGGAATTAGTTTTTTATTTGCTACTTTGGCAATAACATTTAGTAAATGACCGATCCCTACTCGGTTACGAGCGGAAATTTTAACTACAGGTACACCGAGTGATTTTGCTAATTTCTTTTCATCAATAACGATGCCCTTTTTCTCAGCTTCATCAATTAAGTTAATACAAATGACCACGTTGCTCGTCATTTCCATTACTTGGAGCGCTAAATTTAAATTTCGCTCCATAGCAGTTGCATCGATAACAACTACAGTTACTTCTGGTTGTTCAAATATAATATAATCCCTTGCTACTTCTTCATCTGCAGAATTTGAATATAGTGAGTAAGTTCCAGGTAAATCTATTAATGTATATTTACTACCGTTATGTTCATATTCCCCTTCAGCTTTTAAAACAGTTTTTCCTGTCCAGTTTCCAGTATGTTGTTTTAAGCCTGTTAAAGTATTAAATAATGTACTTTTCCCGGTATTCGGGTTGCCGGCTAAAGCAATGCGATGTTTGCTCATCTGAAATCATCTCCTATTAATATCCCGAAAATAAGGGAGCTTTCTTCCTTACGTAGTGCAATAGTGGTGTTGCTTACTTGATAAGCGACTGGATCTCCAAGTGGACTGCGTTGTAATACTTTAATTGTTGCCCCAGGTATAAATCCTAAATCTAATAAACGTCGTTTCATAGTTCCTTCTAATTGTATCTTCTCAATTTGTACAAACTCTCCAGTCTTAAATTCGGAAAGTGGTTTTATATTAGCCGATACCATAAAAGTTACCTCATCTCTATATTGTTAGTTTGAGTTTAAAAAGTTTCCTTAGGTAAACTTTTTGTTAGTAATATAGTAGACTACATTGGATGATGCTGTCAATTGGTACTTTAAAAATATTCATTTATTTTTAGAATTGTTCCAATTTATTTAGTTGTACTAAAAAATATAACTGAAATTCTGTGGAATATGCATAAATTAGGTGTGTAAAAGTAACAAAATACAGCGGAATTGTAAATGTAACTTTAACTCAAAGGGAAAAAGAGTGAAAAACATTTACATTGAATTTACATTGTTAATAGTAAATTTACATTAGAGCTTAATTAGTGTGGATTTTGTTGGGTTCTTTAACTATAAATGTTGGGATTCCTAGTTTTTAAGGGTTATTATCGTCATTTACTTAAAATTAAAAATTGCTTAATACTCACATAATATTATTGTCCTACAATGAATTTGTGTTCGAAAGAAGTAGACAAATGTGAAAAGTGATAATCCAAATGGGGGTACAAGACATGGTCATGAAAAAGGGTATTAAATTTTCTTTAGCAGCTTTAGTGGTAGCGGGTTCATTAGTGGGATGTGGAAAAACAGAAGAGACATCAGGTAAAGATGCTAAAGGAAGCGATAATGCAAAACAAGAATTGTCAGGTACGATAGCAGCTGCAGGCTCTACAGCACTTCAACCTCTTGCAGAGGAAGCTGGAAAGAAATTTATGGAGAAAAATTCAAACGTTTCTATTCAAGTGCAAGGTGGCGGTAGTGGAACTGGAATTAACCAAGTAGCTTCTGGTGCGGTCCAAATTGGTAACTCAGATGTTCCATCTGCAGATAAAATAAAAGATGCTGATAAGGCGAAAGAATTAGTAGATAACAAGGTAGCGGGTATTGCATTCGCACTTGTCGTAAATAAAGATGTAAAAGTTGATAATTTAACAGTACAACAAGTACAAGATATCTTCACTGGAAAAGTAACGAACTGGAAAGAGGTAGGCGGGAAAGATGAAAAAATCAACGTAATTAACCGTCCGGCTTCTTCTGGTACACGTGCTACATTTGAAAAAACAATTATGAAAGATGCGAAAATTAATGACGGAACTGGTACTACACAAGATTCTAACGGTGCAGTAGAGCAAGCGATTAACTCTACTCCAGGTTCAGTAAGTTATTTAGCAATGTCTTACATGGTTGGCGAGAAAAAAGGTGCGCTACAAACAGTGAAAATTGATGGTGCTGAACCAAAAGTTGAAAACATTGCGTCTGGTAAATATCCATTCTGGTCTTACGAGTACATGGTAACGAAAGGTGAAGCGAAAGAAGCAACAAAAGCTTACATTGACTATGTAAAAGGTAAAGATTTTGAAAAGCAAGTAGAAGATATGGGTTATATTCCAATGTCTAAATTAAATAAGTAATAAAATTTATGGGGCTGGCTGCAAGGCCAGTCCTGTTCATTTCAATTTATGAAGTGGGGTCTGTCCTGTGATGAAGGGGAAAAAACAAATTAATTACGTGAAAAGTGAATATATAGGAAGATCACTTGTTACGTTTTGTGGTATTTTTATTGTTTTAATTACATTAGCTATTATTGCGTTTATTTGTGGTAAAGGGATTCAATCTTTTACACAAAGTGGTATCTCATTTACTGAAATGTTAACATCGACAAAATGGAGTCCCAATGCTGATGATGGAACTTTCGGGGCTGTAATTTTCATTGTAGGTTCAACGGTGGTTTCGTTAGGTGCGGTTATTATTAGTGCGCCAATTGCTATAGCTCTTGCTATATTCATGAATTTAATTTCGCCGAAGTTTGGAAATAAAGTATTGAAGCCTGTTTTAGAATTATTAGTTGGTATTCCTTCGGTTGTATACGGATTATTAGGGGTTACAATTTTAGTACCGCTATTACGTGATTCTTTTGGAGGAGTAGGGTTTAGTTTAATTGCAGGTATTATTGTCCTGAGTATTATGATTTTACCTACTATTGCTAGTATCGCTTCTGATGCAATACGCTCTGTTCCATTTGATTATTTAGAAGCTTCTTATGGTTTAGGGTCAACGAAATGGCAAGCGATTAGCCGAGTGATTGTTCCTGCTGCGAAAAAAGGGATTTTAACAGGTGTTGTTTTAGGTTTAGCGCGTGCTTTTGGTGAAGCGTTAGCGGTTCAAATGGTAATTGGGAATACGATTAAATTACCAGAAGGAATATATAGTCCGACAGCAACGTTAACTGGTATTTTGACAATGGACATGACAAATACATTAAACGGCACTGCTTGGAACAATGCGCTATGGACTTTAGCGATGATTTTACTTGTTATTTCATTCCTGTTTATTTTAGTAATTCGAGCGATTGGGCAAAGAGGTGAGCGATAATAATGAATGCAAGAACGGTAAATAAAGTTTGGACAGGTATCTTTTATGCGGTTGCGGCTTTGGTTGTAGCGCTGCTAGTATTCTTAGTATTTGAGATTTTACAAAAGGGATGGGGTTTTTGGGATCCTAATTTCTTGTTTGGAGAACCAAGCAATACAAGAGCTGGTGGTGGGATTGGTCCGCAGTTATTCAATTCCTTCTATATGCTTGTTATAACGCTTATTATATCTATTCCCCTTGGATTAGGTGCTGGAATATATTTAGCGGAGTATGCAAAACAAGGGCGTTTTTTAAATTTTGTTCGTTTATGTATTGAGACAATGGCATCTTTACCTTCTATTGTTGTTGGTTTATTCGGTTTGTTAGTGTTCGTTACAATGACAGGATGGGGATACACAGTAATGGGTGGTGCCCTTGCTTTAACGATTTTAAACTTGCCAGGTTTAACGCGTGTTTGTGAAAATGCGATTTCAGAGGTTCCTTCTAATGTAAAAGAGGCGAGTCTTGGATTAGGTGCAACAAAGTGGCAAACGATTACTCGTATTATTATTCCGTCGTCATTACCGCAAATTATTACAGGTGTTATTTTAGCGGCAGGTCGTATATTTGGTGAAGCGGCGGCATTAATTTATACAGCGGGTTTAACATCCCCGATTTTAAATTCAGCAGCGGACTTCTCAAGTCCTGCTCATCCTTTAAATCCATTTAGACCAGCTGAAACGTTAGCGGTTCACATTTGGAAGTTAAATTCTGAAGGGATTATCCCAGATGCGAAGTTAATTGCGACAAAGTCTGCAGCTGTATTAATTATTATGGTATTACTATTCAATGTTATTTCACGCTTGGTAGCATCTATATTGCACAAACGTTTTACAGGAGCGAAAAGAAAAAGTAAAACGACGAAGAAGGTAAAAGCGGCATAAGCTGTAAAGGGGAACTCTCTACTTATAAGTAGGGGGTTCTTTTGTATTTTAATATAGAAGGAATGGATGTAATGATTGTTGAATTTGTAATTGATTATATAGACGAATAGGTGTAACTGAAGGAGTGGAGGAATTGTTTTTTTTACAAATGTCAGGTTTTCCTGGGGCAGGAAAATCGACAGTTTCTAAGTATATTGCGAAATTAACAGGTGCTGTAATTGTAGATCATGATGTTTTGAAATCCGCCTTGTTGCAATCATTAGAAATGAAAGGGATTGAATCGACGATTGTTGGAGGAGTATCATACGATGTTGAATGGGTGTTGATTGATTCTTATTTAGAACAAGGGCATAGTGTGATATTGGATAGTCCATGTCTATATGAAGGGATGGTTGAAAAAGGAATTAAGCTGTCTAATAAACATGGTGTGAAATATAAATATATTGAGTGTTATGTGAATGATATGGACGAGATTAATAATAGGTTGCAAACACGTAAGCGTATGGTCAGTCAAATTGAAAAGGTAGAGTCGGAAGTAGCTTTTAAAAAGTGGTTAAATGGTAGTAAAAGACCTTTAAATAGTGAATATATTATTGTGGATTCTAGTGAATCTCTAGAACGGTATGCGGAAAAAATGATGGATTATATGAATAGGTAGAGAAAAGGGTTATCTTCATGAATGAAGATAACCCTTTTCTTTTAAATATCAGGTGTTTCTGTAGAAGTGCTTATTTTTCTACGAGAGCGCCTTTTTCTCCCGATTTTATCTAATAGTTCATACATAACTGGAACGACTACTAATGTAAGAACAGTTGAGACTGCCAAACCACCGATGACAACAACGGCTAGACTTTTTGATACCATACTTCCTGCTTGTGATTGGCCAAATAGGAGTGGTAGCATAGCAACAATTGTTGTAATAGCTGTCATAATAATTGGGCGTAGTCTAGTGGAACCTGCTTCAAGCAAGGCCTCTCTCGTTTCCATACCGTGTTCCCGGTTTTGTTGTACTCTTTCTATTAATACAATAGCGTTTGTAACGACAATCCCAATTAACATCAATGCACCGATCAAGGAATTTATATCAACTGGTGTTCCTGAAATGATTAATCCTAAAATACCGCCGACAGCAGCTAATGGCAAGGAGAATAAGATTGCAAAAGGAGCACGCGCCTGTCCGAAGGTAATAACCATAATTAAATATACAATCCCGATTGCAATCCCCATAATTTTGAATAAATCTGTGAAGTTCTCTTGCATAGATTCAGTGGCGCCTGCGATATTTACTTTTGCTCCGCTAGGTAAATCTAAGTCAGCTATCGCTTTGTTCACTGCGGTGCTTACCTTGCTTAAATCTTCTTTTGCAGCTTCTGCGGTAATTTGAATGGTTTCTGTTCCATCTTTATGGAAGACTTCTGTTTGAAGTTGCTTTTCTGAAATAGTTGCAATGTCTTTTAAAGGAATTGGTCCATTAATAGGTGATAGTATGTTTGTGTTTAAAATGTCTTCTTGTTTAGTAATGCTTTCTTTTTTATGTTCTATCATAATAGTAGTTTTTTCGTTATTGATTGAAACTTCACCAATAGGTGATTTCTTCATAAGGAATGCTACTTGTTGAGCTGTTAATTCTGGTGTTAATCCTAGTTGTTCGGCCTTTGTTTGATCAACATGGATTTGCCATTCTTTCTTAGAGTCTTCTAAATTCGTTTTTACTTTAGAAAGATCATCCATATCTTTTAGTTTTGTTTCGACGATAGTAGCAGCCTCTTTTAAATCCGTTTCATTAGTGGCTGTTACGTTGAATTGCAAATTATTGCCGCCGCCAGAGCTTGAATAACTCATTTTTATATAATCAAGTTCAGCGGGTTCAAAAGTTTTATGTTCTTTCTTTAACTCTTTAATATACTGATCAATATCAGAACCTTTTTTAAAGACTACCAATATACTTGCGAGATTATTTTTGGTCGTTTGCCCCCATTGTGCATCTTCTGCGCTAGATCCCATTCGTAAAATAACGTCCGTTACATCTGAATTAGAAAGTAGCTTCTTTTCGAAATCAAAGGCTTTTTGTTTTTGTGTTTCAGGAGCGTAATCAGCTGGGAAAGTCATATTAATAGATAACATTGTGTCGTCTTCAGATTTTATATTCGCTTTCGGTAGTAATACATAGGCAGCAATCGATCCTGCAAATAATAAAAAAGAAGTAAGTAGAATAATGAATTTATGCGAAAGAGCCCACTTTAATGTAGCCACATATCGTGGTGAAGAACTTGGCTTTTTGTGTTTTGTTTTTTTGAGTAGTAAAAAAGCCATAAGTGGAACAACTGTTAGTGCAACGATTAAGGACGATAGTATAGAATATACGACCGCTAACACCATAGGTAACATTAATTTTCCGATTACTCCTGATACGAGGCCGATAGGTAAAAAAACAGCGACCGTTGTTAAGGTGGAAGAAGTAATTGCGACGGCGACTTCTTTCGTTGCATCGAGAATAATATCTTTAGAAAAAGATTCTTTTTGTAACCGACGGAAAATATTCTCAATGACAACGATGCTATCATCGACGAGGCGTCCAACTGCAACGGCTAAACCACCAAGTGTTAGAGTGTTAAGTGTGATGTTAGATTGGTGTAGTAAAAAGAGTGTTAATAAAATAGATAATGGAATACTGACAACAGCAATGAGTGTCGTTCGGAAGTTACGTAAAAAGATTAAGATAATTAGAGTTGCCGCAATTGCTCCAAGGATTACTTCTTTTCCCATACTAGTAACAGCATTTTCAACTTGCTCATGAGTGGATGCTAAAAGTTTAATAGAAAACTGATCTTTATATTGTTTACTTATATCTTTAATTTTTTTATCGATTTCTTTTCCGGTTGCAACTGCATTTTTACTTGGCTCTTTCATGATGATTAATCCAGTGCCTTCTTCGCCGTTTATATGTGAGATTGTATCGTAGTGTTGTTTAAGTTCAATTTGAGAAACATCTTGTAATTTAACTTGAGGTGCAATAGTGATGTTTTTAATGTCATCTACATTTTTTATATCCCCGATGACACGAAGGTTATATTCTTCTTTATTAACGGTAACAGCTCCAGCTGGAGTGGAAGTTTCTTTTCCTTGTAAAACCTTTAATATTTGTTCCGTTGTTACGTTTTTATCTTTTAATTGGTTTGGGTCTAGTATAATAGATAATTCGGAAGTTGATTTTCCAAAAAACATAACGTTGGCAACGCCATCAATGCTTTCGAGTTGTGGTACGATTTCCTTTTCGATTTGTTTTTCATCTGCTTTTGAAAATCCGTTTTGCTTTTGGATTGCAATTTGAGCGAGTGGAATCATAGAAGTATTTAATTGGCTAACTATCGGTTTCGTTGCATCTTTAGGTAATTTAATTGTATTAATGGCCTTTTCAACTTCACGTGTGGCATCTTTCATATTTGCTTTGGATGTATACGCGATATCGATGCGTGATAATCCTTCGTGAGTAGAAGAGGTGATGTTGTCGATGTGTTCTAAGTTGCGAAATTGTTTTTCAAGGGGGTCGGTTACTTCTTTTGTCATTGCTTCAGCGTCGAGTCCTGGAGATAAGGTTGTGACGGTGACTGCGGGATTATCGATGCTAGGTAAAAATTCCATAGGTAATTTAGAGCCGGAATAAACACCGAGTATGGAAATGAGAAAAACCATGATGATAACAGCGGCGCGGTTTTTTAATGAAAACTTCGTTAACCTATCCATAAAGTAATTCCTCCATTGGTTTATTTGTAGTTGAGTACGTCCTTTCTACTATATAACAAAAAATGGATATTTTTCATTAATTAAATGTAAAAAAATTCTAACAATAATCTTAAGTTGATGTTTTGTTGGAATTTCGTTATCTATCCCGCCGTTGGTCGGACGATAAGATTCTCACCTCGAATTCGGTTAGGGGGGAGCTGTCTGCCAACACCCGGCTCTTTCAACTAGTAATGATTTGTGTGGAGGAACAAAAAATCAGCATGTTCGCATTATTAGGAAGTGGTGAAGCTATTTTCTTTTTGAATGTGGGTTGATTTGTTTTTTTAGTTAGTTAATCTAAAGAAAAGCAATTGACTATGGAATTTAATATAGAAGAGAATGAAAAGCTGGGGAGGGATTATGAAATGTAGTTTGTTTAATTAGAGTATATTGGTATACAATTTAATTAGTTGTTTTCTGTAGAGGAGATGAGGTGTATCTATATAGAAGAAAGTAGGGGGAATATTTTTTTGTGTTTTTTCAAAAAAACACTTGTTATTTAAAAATCATGATGGTATATTAATAAACGTCGCTGATGCGGAAACGCAGAAAACGACAAAAAAGAAATTTTAAAACTTAGTTGACATCGAAAAATGAAGATGTTAATATGATGAAGTCGCTTCTGAGTGACGGACAAGTTCTTTGAAAACTGAACGAAACAAACAACGTGAAACGTCAATTTTTATTTTAGATGCTAGACAAACTAACTTTA
>NZ_MACG01000048.1 GCF_001884035.1 Bacillus tropicus | reverse complement strand
TATGGTGGGCCTAAATGGACTCGAACCATCGACCTCACGCTTATCAGGCGTGCGCTCTAACCAGCTGAGCTATAGGCCCATACAAATTGCAGGATTTATTTATATCATATCCTCATTTAAGAGTCAATACTTAATTGAACTCTCAAAACTAAACGAAAACGAAACACGGAAACTTATATTGATAAGCAGCGCTCATCAATTCTCCATAGAAAGGAGGTGATCCAGCCGCACCTTCCGATACGGCTACCTTGTTACGACTTCACCCCAA
>NZ_MACG01000047.1 GCF_001884035.1 Bacillus tropicus | reverse complement strand
GAAAAAGTAACAGGTCAATTTGAAATTGTGAAAGTAGATGCTCAAGACAAAACGAAAGTATTATCAGATGCAGAATTTGAAGTGTACAAAGATGGTAAAAAAGTAGAGACGTTACGAACAGATAAAACAGGTAAAGTAATCTCTCAGAAATTAGAACCAGGAAAGTACACATTAAAAGAAACGAAAGCACCACAAGGGTATGAATTGCTGAAAGAAGAAATTGAAGTCGTCGTGGAAGCAAACAAAGTAGTACAAGTACAAGTAGAAAATGCGAAAGAACTAGGAAGCTTACAAGTAATCAAAAAGGATGCAGAGAGTGGAAAAGTTCTAGAAGGCGCAGAATTTAGACTAAAGAACGAAAATGGTCAAGTGGTTGGAGAAGCAAAAACAACGAATAAAGACGGTGTTGTGAAATTCGAAAACTTAGTGCCAGGAAAATATACGTTAGAAGAAACGAAAGCGCCAGAAGGCTACAAAGCAGTCGAAGTAACAGTCGAAGTAAACGTAGTAGCGAATGAAGTAGTAAAACAAGAAGTTACGAATGAAAAAGTAACAGGTCAATTTGAAATTGTGAAAGT
>NZ_MACG01000046.1 GCF_001884035.1 Bacillus tropicus | reverse complement strand
AAATTATGGGATATTACAACTGAAACATTAAGAAAAGTAGTTGGAGATGGAGATTTTTCAGGAACGCAACAAAAAATGGATTCCTTTAAAGCTGGTTATGGAACAGTACTATTCTTTGAAGATGAGGCTATCGTTAAATCGCTTCAAGAAAAATTCGCTGCATATGCTGAAAACTTCCCAATTTGGTCACACCAAGCATCAGGTATGCACCA
>NZ_MACG01000045.1 GCF_001884035.1 Bacillus tropicus | reverse complement strand
TCGCGATTGACCAAGGTGGTATTTTCGAAACAACTGACCGTATTACAACTCATGATAACCCAACTTACGAAAAACATGGCGTTGTTCATTATGCAGTTGCTAATATGCCAGGTGCGGTTCCACGTACATCAACTCTTGCATTAACAAACGTAACAGTACCATATGCAGTACAAATTGCGAACAAAGGCTACAAAGATGCTTGCTTAGGCAACACTGCATTACTAAAAGGTATTAATACATTAGATGGCTATGTAACATTCGAAGCAGTTGCAGAAGCTCACGGTTTACAATACGCTGATGCGAAAGAGCTACTTGAAAAAGCTCCTGCTTTATCATAATAGAAATGCATGTAAGCCCCTCCTTTCGTAAGGAGGGGCTTTTTATTTAGGCTAATTATCTAGTTTCTTTACAATTTTCAATCCGAACATCATTGTAAAGAAAAGAATGCCGAACAAGTAATATAAGGCATACTCAACTCGTATCATCGAGTTTTTGTCAGTGATATACAAAATAAATAGTATTGCAGAGCCGACTAAATGAGAGAGACCGAAAATTTGTGCCATAAGCTTTAAACTCATCTTCTCGATTCTTTCATCCATTTCAGGTAATGGATATTTCTCGGAAACGCTCTTTTTTTTCTTAAAGAATATTCGTTTCACTACTAATAGTATCAAAGAGAAGAGTATGTATATGCCAGCGAATAAAAGGACAGAACTAATTTTTTCTTCGTCATTACTATTGAAATAAAGTAAAGATGATCCTAACAATAAAATAGTAAGATGTGAAATGAACTTTTGATTAGAAGTATTTTTCATTCTTTTTCCTCCCCAGTTTTATCTAATTGAAATAAATCTTCTACTTTACAGTTGAAAAACTCACATAATTTCAATGCTAATTCTAAACTTGGGTTGTATTTGTTTTTTTCGATAGCGATGAGGGATTGTCTAGTGATTTGAACAGAGGAAGCTAATTGTTCTTGGGTGATGTCTCTAACGACGCGGAATTGTTTTACCTTATTTTTAATCAAATATACAAAGTCTCCTTTTTGTAAATTTGTTACATTTATTATATCCATTTTTAGGTAATAAGTAAATAAAACTTTACAAAAAGTAAACAAAACTTTACGTGAAATATAGCTTGTTATAATGTTATTTTTTGTGATAATTTGGAATTAAATGAAAAATGAAAGTCGAAAGAGGGGATTGGGTGGGGAGCAAAAAGAGGAAGAAAAAGCAAGCTAGGAGACAAAATTATATAAAGAAAAAACAGGAGAAAAACATACCAACTCCCAAAAAGGTAGTCCTTATGACAGAAAAAATATTTCGATATATTTGTATGGCCCTGTATGTAATTTTGTGTCTTTATTCAGCTAGGGTGTTTTACAGTTTTGGGATAACCCCGAATATTATTGAGAATATTGTAGGTTATATCTTTTTCGCAATAGAGTTAGTCTTATTCTTTATATTATTTAATAAAGTATGGCCTAGTCATGAAAGTAAGAAAGATAAGCAAAGAAAAGTGAGCAAAAAATCTTCATACGCTTCAAGCTCATCAAGTGGATTCGGTGACTACAGTAGCAGTGATTGTAGTAGCTCAAGTGATGGTGGAGGAGATTGCGGAGGTGGTGGAGACTAAGTTGATTTTTCAGAAGAACCACTAATGAAAGGATGAGACGAAAGATGGAAACTGTGAACTTAATAGAATTAACAAAGGACATTCAAGATCAACATAAAAACTTTGTCGTTTCAAATGTAAATAGTCATTGCTTACGAATTGCTGTATTTACTGGTGAATATGATTGGCACTATCATTCTAATTCGGATGAATTATTTATTGTGCTAGAGGGAGAGTTACTTATTGATTTTGAAGATGGAGAAACAGCGGTATTAAAGCCAAATGATTCTATTTTAATTCCAGCATGTACGATTCATAGAACGAGAGCATTAAAGAGAACGGTGAATCTTTGTTTTGAAAATATAGAGGCGGATACGATTAAAGTGGAGCGACTATGAAAAAATTATCTGTAGCCGAGTATAGAAAAATTCTTCCGATTTTAGAAGGCAATACAAGAACGACGACGTTTGCTTATGCGGTATGTGATCAAGTGATAGATGGTGAGGTTTTTGTAAACGAGAAGTTAACAGCAGGACTAATTCGTACAGCGAATGGCATTTATTATTTATTTGGTCATACGGATGATCAAAATTATAACGAAGATTTATTTTCGTATATAAAAACGTCTATTGAAAAAACAGAGAAGAGATTTACATTGTTTACTTCGAGTGACGAGTGGGAAATGATGATAGAAGAGCGTTTTAGTCATGTACTTCGGAACATTCCCCGAATGAAATTTCAAAGCGTAACCTTTGAAGAGAGAAAACGAGATTGTAACAAAAATACATATGAAGTGAAGCGTATTAATAAAAGTGATATAGAACGAAGCAATGAATTTACAGAGACGTATTATAAAGAATATTGGGGATCAGCTGAAGTATTTTTAAATAATGGTTTTGGATTTTGTATAGAACAAAATAGGATGATTGTAGCTGAATGTGTTTCGATATTTAATGGGAATGGATTTGCTGAAATTGATATTGTGACGCATGAAGCATATCAAGGAAAAGGATTAGCACAAGCTGTTGCAACACGGTTTATTGAACATTGCATGCAAAATGATATTATACCGTGCTGGGATTGTTATGTAGACAATATTCCTTCGCGAAAATTAGCTAGTAAATTAAGTTTTTATAATCCAATAGAATATAGATTGTTTGTACGTAAGAAAACGGGGGAATAAAAATGAATGTGGAGTTAACGAGATTTAAAGTGAAACAAGATAAAAGTCATCGGGTAGATGAATGGATGCAGCTTCTGAATGACAATATGAAAGAAGTACTTTTGACATTAAACGACGAAAAGATGTACGTTGAGACAATTTTCCGGGAAATAAGAGATGGAGAAGAGTACTTATATTGGTATTCTGTGCAAGGAGAAGGCGGGGCTCTTGTCGAAAATTCTCATCATGAAATTGATAAAAAGCACTTGGAATTTTGGTATGAGTGTATTGATGAAGAAGCACCCCCTGTTGATATGAAAACAGAAGTTGTTATGATTCAAGATATTGTGAAGGACGCGATGGAATAATAGAATAGTATTTTTGAGAGAAGCACATCAAAATGGATGTGCTTTTTATTATTAAAATTTTTTTAAGAAAAGCTGTATACATTTTATGCTCTCAAACGTTGAGTATATAGAAAGGAGAGCTAGATGAGCCATGATACGTTTGAATCGTTATTAATAGAAAAGTCAAAAGCGGTGTTTGGATACTTAATTAAGATTGGAGCAAATAGAAAAGAAGCGGAAGATATTGTGCAAGATACGTTGTATAAAGCTTTATTGCTTATGGAGGAAATACCGTTAGAGCATTTAACACCGTGGCTATTTAGAGTTGCAATTAATCAGCACCGAGATTTACATCGAAAAGAAAAAAGACTAAACCCAATCGCAATTGAATCGGTCGTTCTTATTGGTCAAAAGTCATTAGATGAAGTGCTTTTAACAAGTGAGTTGCAAGGAGAGGTGCAAGAAGTATTGGAGACGATGACGGAGGATTATCGTCATATTCTACTGTTGAAATATGAATATGAACTATCTTATAAGGAAATTGCCATTTTATTAAGTATGAAAGAAGATACAGTAAAAACAAGTTTGTACCGTGCAAGAAATCAATTTAAAAAATTGTACAGGAGGAGAAACGATGAGTCGGAAAGACTTTGATTTGAATATGGATGATAAGCAGATGAAGACTTTGATGAAGAGAGCGAAGAGGAAGCAGTTTTGGAGAAATTGGCTTATTTCTATTTGTGCGTGCATTATTGTTATAGTAACTTTGTTTGTGGGTGCATCTTACTTCTCACAGCAAACGTTTAGAAAAATGGAAAGAGAAATGAATGCACTACATATGGTTCAAGGGCCTAATATACGTTTCAGCGGAAGCATGTATTTAAGTCTTGGTATGACAGGAAGTACAGTAATATATAACTCTTATAAAAATATAGCTGGTCAACCAGTGAAATGGGTAAATGATATATACGAATCTGGTATATGGGATTATAGTATGAAGCACTACAATGGTGAGCTTGTTAGTTTGGATGAGGAAAAAAGAGGTGAAGAGGCTGTTACGATACCAGATTATAATGTGCAGACAATGCAAAGGGAAATGAGGTTTTATTTACCTTTCGTTACTTATAAAAATTATGTGAATGACCTGAAAAATATTGGCGATTTGCAAAATAAAGTTGCAGAAGTAGCCTTATCTTTTGATAAATCGTATACAGCTGAACAAATTACTGAAATGCTTCCGAAAAGTGTACAGCCAGTTTGGTTTTGGGTAGATACATATAATGAAAAGAAAAGTGATTCTTATGTAGGGTTAAAAGATCCTAAAAATGGCGCGATATTAAATGCGGAAATGGCTAAAAATGTTTTTGGATTTGAAGGAAGTTATGCAAAAGTAAAAGAAGATGTGAAAAACGATTTAACAATAAACTCAAAAGAGTTTCTATACCAAATGAAGTATTTAGCAAAAAATAGTGAAGGTATACCAAGTGATTATTTTGAACAATATTATAAAGAAATAAAAAACACCAAACCAAAAGACCTACCAATATACGGTGTAGTCGTAACAGGCAAAACAGAGGATTTACAAAGTTTACAAGGAGCACCATATATTAAGGCTGCTGTTAGAGGTGTAACAGTTGAGAAATATTAATTACAGCCTATTAATGTGAATAATCAGAAAATTTATGTTATAATATATGAAAAGGAGGTTCATATGAGGCAAATACATGGAGCAATTTATATTTACATAACAATGTTTTTCGTGGCGATATCTTATGGATTAGGGCACGTGTATTCGCATCCTATACTAACTTTTTTAAGCGGAGCATGTATGGCGTTTGCGCTTCTTGTCCACCTTTTCTCAGTTTGGATCGTGAAATTTCAATTAAATATTAGTGAAATAGAAGAAGGCACTTTCTAAGTGGCCTTCTTTTTTTAATAATATTTTGGAAGCTCTTGTAGCAATTTTTCAACTTCACATTCAGTTTCTTCACATATAGAAAGCTTGCGCAGTCTGAAAAATAAGCTGCGTAAGAAAGATTTTATGTTCCCATATAGAAACTCGTACGATTCAATATGTAATGTTTGTTTTTTTGCGGGTAATTGAGCTACTAAGTCATGAATGGCTAATATGAGTGCTTCTTCCTTTAAGCCATTTTGTAGCATTGCGACAATCGGATAAACGAGACGCTCGTCTTCTTCATATTTGTAGTAAATAGAATGGACACAGACTTTGTTTAATAAAGTTTGTAATATTTCTTCGTAATGTAAAGTTTCCAGTTTAGGACTACGAACAAGCGCTTCAAATGTATCGGAAGCATGAGCGATACTATGTGCCCAGCCGTGGTTTTGCACATATCCCCGGAAATCATGTTCGTTGTTCATATATAGAATTAGTTGATCTTTTACATTTGAAATATCAGTCTGTGATAAGAAATTATGATTTGTATCAGCATCAATAATGAGGGCAATTAATAATGTTGTAAATGCTCGGGTAAATACCGCATCTTCATCAGCTGAATGAATCTTATACAATAAATATTTTTCACTGATGCTTTCTAATAGTAGTTTCTGTAATTGCGTGTGTGAAAGGTATTCCTTTTTGATGAGATGATAAAAAGTAGAGTAAATAAGTTTGTCTCTTAAATAGCTATTAGTAACACCGATATGCTCAAGCATATTGGAACTTAAAGAATCAATGTTAACTTTGTTATCCAGTATGTAATTATTATTACGAATTTCTTCTAACTGTTGTTGTAACATATAAACCTCCTATTTTAGAAAATTCTGTATTTAAATAGTATAATAGAAGGAAGAAATAGACAATAAATAAGTGCTTTTGAATGGAGGGACATGATGAAGAGAGCATTATTCTTTTTCATTAGTATTTTCTTTTTAGGAAGCTGCTCGATTTGGTATTTTACTTTTTCTAGCGAGAGCAAAAGTTGGACGGGACAATATAAAGGCCATATTAAGGATGACAGTGAAGATGGAATGTTTACATTTCGGTATAAGGGCGGAGATGGAAATACAGAATTTAAAAATTTAGAGATTGCTATTAATGGAGCCTTTAGCACAATGACACAAACGTCAGAAAATCATAAAGGAGCAAAGATTGAAATGAAGTCTTCTTGTGTAAGTTGTGCGCCTCTATCTAAAGATGAACCGATAGAGATTGTGATTAAATGGGATGATAAGTATGAAGAGAAAATGGTGTTAAAGCGGAAATAGTGTAGGATAAGGAGTTAAGAATGAATAGGCATGTGAAAATTTCTATGTATATATTTTTTAGTGTGTTTCTACTCATATTATCAGCGTGTACTACAAAACAAGTAGAGGTAAAAAAAGTACCTGAAGAAGGGTATATCATAGTAAGAAATAATGCAGTATTTTTTGTCGGTGATAAAACGTTTCATACAAAAGTAGATTTGCAACATTATATAGAACAACAAATGAATAAAGAGTATCCATCAGATATAGTGTTGAGTTTTAAGGATAAAGACGCATATAATCAATTGAACACAGGGGATAAAATAAAAGTATGGTCTTCTCAAATGCTTGAAAGCTATCCCGCAAAAATGATTGTAGAGAAGTTTGAAATAGTAGAGAAATAAAAAAGGCAGCACTCACGCTGCCTTTTTTCTTATTTTACAAATTGTAATTCTTTCGGGAATTTCGTTAAAATTTCTGATCCGTCTTTTGTGATATAAATATCATCTTCAATACGAACACCACCTACGTTTGGTACGTAAATACCTGGCTCGATTGTGAAGACCATACCTGCTTTTAATGGAGATTCGTTGCCAGCTTTTACATCTGGATATTCATGTACACTAATTCCAAGTCCGTGACCAAGACGGTGCGGGAAGAAGTCGCCGTAACCTGCATCTGCGATAACAGAACGAGCAGCGTTGTCGATTGCACCAAGTGTAACACCTGGTTTACATGCTTCAACTGCTTGTAGTTGTCCAGCAAGTACAGTGTTGTAAATACGAGTTTGTTCTTCAGAAATCTCGCCGAATGCTACTGTACGTGTAATGTCAGAGCAATAGCCATCAATGATTACGCCTAAATCAAATAGTACGAAATCGCCGCGTTTCATTTTGTTTGCACCTGGAATACCGTGTGGAAGAGCAGAGTTTGCACCAGCTAATACCATCGTATCAAATGACATTTTATGTATGCCTTTTGTTTTTAATTCGTGTTCAATAATTGCTAATACTTCTAGTTCGCTACGATCTTCTTTAATTGCATTTACACCAACTTCAACAGCATAGTCTGCCATTTTAGCTGCTTCGCGTAAAATAGAAAGTTCTTTTTCATCTTTAATTAAACGAAGTTCACGAACTTTTTCCTCAGCTGATTTGAAAGCTGCATTTGGGAATAGTTTTGTTAATTCTTCGTAGCGCTCTACGTTTAAATGTTCTTTTTCAATTGCAACTGCGTTTGCATTGATGCCACGGTCTTTAATTGCTTTTGCAATCATATCCCATGGTCTGTCAGTATCAGTAAATCCGATAATTTCATGTGCCCATCCAGCGTTACGTGCTTGGCCTTCTTCCATTTTAGGGCAAATTAAAATAGGTTCTTTTTCTTGGAATACAAACATACCAAGAAGTCTTTCGTGTGGTTCACAGTGGAAGTTTGTCATGTAGAAGACGTTTGGTGTAGAAGTTAAGAACGCAGCTTCTACGTTTTTTTCTTTTAGCCATTGCATTAAATTTTCTAATCTAGCATTCATCGATTGGCACCCCCGAGATATTTAATTACAAATATAACTTTAACTCGGAAGAAAGCGTTATGACAAGTAAATAGATGTTAGAAAAGACAGGGAATTGAAAAATCATGTAGAATAAAATGTGAGAATGTGAATAGGGGAGGAATGTAATAATGAAAGTATCTTATCATGGGCATTCAGTTGTAAAGATTGAAACGAATGGAAAAGTGATTTTAATTGATCCATTTTTAACGGGAAATCCGAAAACAGATTTAAAGGCTGAAGATGTAAAAGTAGATGCGATTCTTTTATCGCACGGACATGGTGATCATGTTGGAGATACAGTAGAGCTTGCGAAGAAAAATAATGCAGTTGTAGTGGCGCCATTTGAACTAGCGACATTTTTAAGTTGGCAAGGTGTAAAAACACATCCGATGCATATTGGTGGTTCACATGAATTTGACTTCGGAAAAGTGAAGTTTACACAAGCATTCCACGGCTCTAGTTATATTGATGAAGAAAATAAGACGATTACATATACAGGTATGCCAGCGGGTATTTTATTTACAGCAGAAGAGAAAACTGTGTATCATGCAGGAGATACCGCTCTATTCTCTGATATGAAATTAATTGGGGAACTAAATAACATTGATTTAGCATTTTTACCAATTGGTGATAATTTCACAATGGGACCAGAAGATGCTGTTTTAGCAGCAAAATGGGTTCAGGCGAAAAACGTTGTACCGATGCATTACAATACGTTCCCGGTTATTGAACAAGATCCATATCAATTTGTAGAAAAGCTACAAAATTGTACAGGGAAAGTATTAGAAGCTGGAGAAAGTATTACACTATAGAAAAGAAACCCTTCATTTGAAAAGACAAGTGAAGGGTTTTTTACGTGTGTAGGATAGCTTTGAAAGGTTGTACTTGTTTTGATGATTCTATTCTTTTTGGAAGTGGCTGTTCAGGTGTTTCATTCAATTCCATTGCAACTTTTTTCCCGTCTACGAAAGCTAAAAATACAGCACCTACAACTTCTAATAATTTTTTCATCATGTATCCGCTCCTTTGTTTCATTTCTTGTCTTCATTGTATATGGAAGTGGCTGGACAAACTATCGAACGAGATGACAATACCATTACATTGTTGTAATAGAAGAAGTGGTGTAATGTAAGGCGTATTTTGTTATAAAAAAAATAGTACAGATATACAAAGAGAGAGTGTAACAGTTTTGAAAATATAGTATACTAAAAATACAACACATGAAGAATTTAGGGAAAAGAAAGTATGGTGAAACCATTTGGCTACCAAGCATAACCAAATTTTAGAACATATTAATAGCCTGCCAGTAGGGCATAAAATTTCTGTAAGGCAAATTGCAAAAGATTTGAGTGTAAGTGAAGGTACAGCTTATCGTGCAATTAAAGATGCAGAAAATAAAGGGTATGTTAGTACGATTGAACGTGTCGGAACAATTCGAATTGAACAAAAGAAGAAAGAAAATATTGAAAAGCTGACATATGCAGAAGTCGTTAACATTGTCGATGGTCAAGTACTTGGAGGCAGAGAAGGACTACATAAAACGTTAAATAAATTCGTAATCGGGGCAATGAAATTAGAAGCGATGATGCGCTATACAGAAGCTGGAAACTTACTTATTGTCGGTAATCGTACGAACGCACATCAATTAGCGTTAGAAACTGGAGCTGCGGTGTTAATTACGGGCGGATTTGATACGGAAGATCATGTGAAGAAATTAGCAGATGAATTAAAACTGCCGATTATTTCAAGTAGTTACGATACATTTACAGTTGCAACGTTAATTAACCGTGCGATTTACGATCAGCTTATTAAAAAAGAAATTGTACTCGTTGAAGATATTTTAACGCCTATTGAAGAGACGTTATATTTAAAGCCAGATGATACGGTGCAGCAATGGCATGCGTATAACGAAGAGACGATGCACGGAAGATATCCGATTGTTGATGAAAATAAAAAGGTATTAGGTATTGTAACTTCAAAAGATATGATCGGTGTAGCGAAAGAAACACCAATTGATAAAGTGATGACAAAACATCCGATTACGGTAAATGGAAAAATGTCTGTCGCAGCTGCGGCACGTATGATGGTGTGGGAAGGTATTGAGTTACTTCCTGTTGTTGATGAAGGAAATAAGTTGCAAGGTATTATTAGCCGTCAAGATGTACTGCAGGCATTGCAAATGATTCAGCGTCAACCGCAAGTCGGCGAAACAATCGATGATATTGTAACGAATCAATTTATGACGCCGAAAGAAGCGAAAAATGAGCATCTATATCAATTTTCAGTGACACCGCAAATGACGAACTCAATCGGAACGCTATCTTACGGTGTATTCGCAACGATTGTTACGGAAGCAACGAATCGCGTTATTCGTGCGCAAAAGAAGAGTGATTTAATTGTTGAGAACTTAACAATTTATTTCGTAAAGCCAGTTCAAATTGACAACGTTGTATCCGTTCATCCAAAAGTATTAGAAATTGGACGTAAATTTGGTAAGGTTGATGTAGAAGTGCATCATGAAGGTAATGTTGTTGGGAAAGCATTACTTATGGTGCAATTGATCGATAAATAAAAAGATGGAGCAAGCCGCTTTGGTTTGTTCCATTTTTTTAAGAAGATACAGTAGGGCGTTTTAAAATTTAGTTATCAACTGAATCTATTATGTTTTGAATTGCAAAAGAAAAAGTTAAATTACGTTCTGTTTCATATTTATGAATAGAAGCGTGTAATCATTTGCAGATGCTGGAACAATAATTGTGGAGGTGTCGAATGGGAGTCATATTTTTCTTTTTAGGTTTCATACTTGTAATTACTGTTCATCTGATAACTCATAGAATAATGGATTTAAATAAAAAGAAATTGTATGTAATAAGTTTGATTTTCGCTATTATTTGTTCCTTTATCTCTACAACTGGAGAAAATAAGAGCGATTTTCTTTACTTTGGTGTACCAGCTGAAACATTTGTTTATTATGGCGGATGGGAAATATCTTTTAATCCATTAGGCTTTTTCTTTAACTTTATTTTGTTTTATTGGATTTTGAAGCTGTTATTTAAGCTGCGTAAGAGTTTGGGTAGTGAAGTGCAAAAATAGCAGTATATGTTGGAGACTTTAGCTAATCTATATCAGGTTAGAGAATTGGTTGTTAGTCGATAGAAAAGCTTACACTACTAATTATTAAAGGGAAACTATGCTGCACTATATGTACTAGGGGGGAGAAGAATGGATTTTCACATTAAAGAGCAGTTATGTAAGCAATATAATTTAAATAGTCTTATGAAAGTTTCATTGTTGCATGGGGGAGAAAATCAAACATATATGTTCGAATCGGACAAAAATAAATTTGTAGTTAGGCAGTATAGAGAAGGACGTTATACAGCCGAGCAAATAGAAGCTGAAATACATTGGTTAATAGCGATACAAAAACAAATGTTAGTACCAGAAGTAGTTGTAAATAAAGATGGTGACTGGGTCACACCTGTTATGAAAGATGAGGGAAGTATCCAGTATTTTGTTGTCTTTAGGTTTATAAATGGAAGTGAAATTATAGAACCGAAGGATAAAGATTATGAAAAACTTGGATCATTAATGCGAAAGTTTCATGAAAAAACAAATGGAGTACTTAAAAGTGTGCCGCAAACTTGGAGGGGTTATGAAAGACCTATATATAGCGAGCAAAAGATGATTCATGAGCCTTTACAATGTTTATTAAATGCTTCTTTTTTATCTTATGAGGATAAAAATAAATGCTTGAGAATTGCAGAAAGAATACAAGAACTTACAAACTCAATTCAATTGGGAGAAAAACAATTTGTTCACGGAGATATGCATTTTGGAAATATTCTTGTAGACAAAGAGGATTGGTATTTACTCGATTTTGATGAATGTGGATTTGGGTATAAAGAGTTTGATATTGGTGTTCCTAGATTGCATTTAATTGCTTCGGGACAGTTAGAAGATGCATGGGGGAACTTCATGATGGGATATGGGGGAAATATTTCAGAACCAGCCATTCGATTTGGAACTGCTTCAAGAATCTTTTATATGGCAGGGAAAATACCATTAAGACTTGATATTGAACCTATTAAAAAGAATCCTGATCATTTCATTCGCCGATATATTCAGTATGCGGAAGAGGAATTATGCGGTAAGACAATTGTCTGATAAAAAAACAGAATATTAATTCATTTAGATTCTAGACTATGTTATAATTTAATTGTAAGAAAATGGATTTCTGGAAGGTGGTATGCATTATGTCATCAACAGTACTCTTTTTTGGTAGTATCGCACTATTTTACTTCCTTGTGATGATACCGATTCAATATTTATACTTACAAGGTTTACATGAAAAAAAGAAAAAAACAGGATTATCTCAGCGAGAACTATACGAAAAAATGTCTTTTGGAGAAGAACAATTACATCTCCATGTGCAAGGCAATCCATTCAATATTCCTTCTGCGTTTGTCGCATATATGATTTTAAAAGTTAGAGGACGTAAAAAAGCATCACAATGTTGATGCTTTTTTACGTTGTTTCATAGACTTCGGCTTCTTCAACTGCTAATGGCAAGAAATGTTTGTATTGGCGAAACCCGTTAAATACACTTGCACTACCAAATAGAACAAATAAGACACCAACGATAATACGAGCGGTTGAAAGTTCTAAAAAGAATTGGTTTATCCCGAAGAATAAGACGAATGAACCGAGTGCCATTGCGGATTTTCCTGAGAGCCAACCTTTCTCCATTGGGCGGTTTGTACGAAAGTATTTTGTTTTGTAGAAGAGGTACAACATAAATGAGACGATAATACAGAAGACTAATACTGGCATAATGCACACTCCCATCGCTTTATGAAAAATAATAGTGGAGAAAAAATATCTAAACTTTCTAACTTTTATTATAAAGCAATTGTTCGCATGTATGAAATACTTTCCGTTATAATGGAGGATAAAGTGAGACTTTCATTAGTGTGGTGGGGATGTTTCCGCGCGCTAATGATTAGCCCTATTCATTGGGCTTTTACTGCACGTTGAAGTGAAGAAGTTGAATAAAAAGGAGATTATACATATGCATGAGCAAATTTTAGGAGCAATTAAAGAGTTCGATACAATTATTATTCATCGTCATGTGCGTCCCGATCCAGATGCGTTAGGTTCACAAGGCGGTCTTAGTACAATTCTACAAGAATCGTTTCCAGAGAAAAATATTTATACGGTTGGGTACAATGAACCGTCATTAGCATATTTACGAGTAATGGATGATATTGAAGATAGTGTATACGAAAATGCGCTTGTTATCGTTTGTGATACAGCAAATCAAGAACGTGTTGACGATCAACGCTATACAAAAGGGAAGATGTTAATCAAAATTGATCATCATCCAAATGAAGATCCATATGGAGATATTACGTGGGTAGATACGACAGCAAGTTCTACAAGCGAAATGATTTATGAGTTTTATAATTATGGAAAAGATAAAGGATTACAAATAACAAAAGAAGCAGCTCGTCTTATTTTAGCGGGTATTGTTGGGGATACAGGTCGTTTCTTATTCCCGAACACAACAGCAAAAACACTTCGTTACGTAAGTGAGCTTGTTGACATGGGTGTGAAATTCACAGATTTATACAATGAAATGTATAAGACAAAAGAAAAAATCGCTCGTTTAAACGGTTATATTTTACAAAACTTTACGATGGTAGAAGAAGGAGCAGCTTACATTAAATTAACGAAAGAAGTATTAGAAGAATTTGATGTACTTCCTTCTGAGGCATCCGGTGTTGTTGGAGCACTTGGTAATATTGATGGATTAAAGGCATGGGTTCTATTTTTAGAGGAAGACGATGTGATTCGTGTTCGCCTTCGTTCAAAAGGACCAGTTATAAATAAATTAGCAATGCAATATAACGGCGGAGGACATCCGATGGCTTCTGGTGCAAAAGCATCTTCTTGGGAAGAAGCGGATCGTCTATTTGCTGATTTACGTGAGATTTGTAAATAAGAAATTATATGATAGAACGAAAAGAAGGAGTGGCGCTAAAGCCCTCCTTCTTTATCCCGCTTTAATGGGCAGTAAGACCCCCACCTCAAATTTCAGCGCAAGCAAAGAAGTTAGGTGGGGGATCAACTGCCCATAAAAGCCCGATTGGTTCAACTAATAATCAGTGGGGGATGAAGAAAACCCCCACTGATTAAAGTTTCACTTTATTTTTCTTTCTCTATCGTAATGCTAATTTCAAGCACTGTATCAAAAGATATTGTATCTACTTTAAAACGGTATAGTCGATCGTAATGTTTGTACGTCTTGTTTTCGATTACCTTTTTGAGTAGGTCTTTATTTTTTGCGATACTTTGTATGTTTTTCGTTAAAAGATGCTGAAGGTCATTATGGATAGATGTAGTCATATTTTCGAGTGTAAGATTGTCTAAATCGTATTTTTCTCGATTTATAAGTTTTATTTTAATCTCTTGAATGGTTAAGAGCCGTTTATTTTCAGTATTCAATTTTTCTTGATCTTCGAGAAGGACGTGGAGCTTTGCTTCTTGTTTTTCTATAATTTCTCTTTGTTCTGCTATTTTACTAGCTTGTTCTTCTTGAAAAACACCGTATATGTACAAAAAAATAAACCAGCTCAACACGCCTCCAACAGCAGCGCCAGCTAAAACTAAATACCATCTTTTTGCTGTATTGGCACTTGGTACTCTCATACATGCTCCTGCGTTAGCCATTTAATAATAATAAGACCAGTTTGCATACCA
Organism: Bacillus tropicus; assembly: GCF_001884035.1. Taxonomy (GTDB): domain Bacteria; phylum Bacillota; class Bacilli; order Bacillales; family Bacillaceae_G; genus Bacillus_A; species Bacillus_A tropicus. The sequence continues at coordinate 78,316 of NZ_MACG01000045.1, read as the reverse complement.
CCCGTTGCGAAAAAAATAAGGAGAATTTGTTTTACGATATCTTTCATATCCCCGCCAAAGAAACTTCTTTCAAAACTATAAAAAGTATCAAATGTTCCGCCAATCGCTGCAACGAGTGCCCAAATTCTTAAATTTTGGGCAAATTGATTAATGTAAGTTAGAGTTGGTTTTCCGATAAGAAACGCACCAAATCCACCAATTAATGAACCACCAAGTATAACCCCAAAGGCAATAAAATAACTAATAATAAGCAGAGAGAAAAAAGTATGTTCTCTTACATCCATCGTCATTCCCCTTTCTTCTTCATATATATGGACAAAGTATAAGAAGTATGTTTTGATTTCCGCTTTCCTCTTCACCTATAATAAAAGTAGTCAAATAGGTAAAGAGAGGGTACAACAGTGAAGTTTGTGCATTTACAATGTCAAACCGTTTTTAGTTTATTAAAAAGTGCTTGTAAAATTGATGAACTTGTAGTTAGGGCGAAAGAGCTCGGTTATTCATCACTTGCTATTACGGATGAAAATGTTATGTATGGCGTTATTCCGTTTTATAAAGCATGTAAGAAACATGGTATACATCCTATTATCGGCTTAACAGCTTCTATTTTTAGTGAAGAAGAAGAAAAGTCTTATCCGCTTGTCTTACTTGCTGAAAATGAAATAGGTTATCAAAATTTATTAAAGATTTCTAGTAGCATTATGACGAAGTCAAAAGAAGGTATTCCTAAGAAATGGCTTGCACATTATGCGAAAGGATTAATTGCTATTTCACCAGGTAAAGATGGGGAAATTGAACAATTATTATTAGAAGACAAAGAGAGTCAAGCTGAAGAAGTAGCTCGCATGTATCAAAGTATGTTCGGCAATTTTTATATGAGTTTACAGCATCATGCGATTCAAGATGAACTGCTTCTGCAAGAGAAATTACCTGCATTTATGAGTAGAATAAATATTCCAGTAGTTGCAACAAACGATGTACGCTACATCAATCAAAGTGACGCACTTGTTCATGAATGCTTATTATCTGTTGAAAGTGGAACGAAAATGACGGATCCAGATAGGCCGAGGCTGAAAACAGATCAATATTATTTAAAATCATCAGATGAAATGGAAGCACTATTTTCTCACGTAGAAGAAGCGATTTATAACACAGTAGAAATTGCAAAACGTTGCAGAGTAGAAATACCGTTTCATGTAAATCAATTACCGAAATTCCCTGTTCCAGCTAACGAGACAAATGATATGTATTTACGCCGCGTTTGTGAAGAAGGATTACAGAAACGTTATGGTAGGCCGAAAGAAGTACATATAAAGCGTTTGAATCATGAATTAAATGTTATTTCTAGTATGGGGTTTAGTGATTATTTCCTCATCGTCTGGGATTTTATGAAGTATGCGCATGAAAATCATATTTTAACAGGACCAGGTCGTGGATCGGCGGCGGGCTCACTCGTTTCTTACGTATTAGAAATTACAGATATTGATCCAATTGAATACGATCTATTATTTGAAAGATTTTTAAACCCCGAACGTGTGACACTTCCAGATATTGATATCGATTTTCCAGATATAAGACGTGATGAGATGATTCGATATGTGAAAGATAAATATGGTCAGCTTCGTGTTGCTCAAATTGTAACGTTCGGGACGCTGGCAGCGAAAGCGGCAATTAGAGATATTGCGCGTGTAATGGGGCTTCCGCCGCGAGATATCGACATATTCTCAAAACTTATCCCATCAAAGCTTGGTATAACGTTAAAAGATGCATATGAGGAATCGCAATCACTCCGTGAGTTTATACAAGGAAACCTTCTGCATGAGCGTGTGTTTGAAATTGCAAAACGTGTAGAAGGCTTACCACGTCATACGTCTATTCATGCAGCTGGCGTCATTATGAGCCAAGAGCCATTAACGGGAAGTGTAGCCATTCAAGAAGGGCATAACGATGTGTATGTTACGCAATACCCGGCGGATGCATTAGAAGAACTTGGGTTGCTCAAGATGGACTTTTTAGGATTACGTAATTTAACGTTACTTGAAAATATTATAAAGTTTATCGTGCAAAAAACAGGGGAAGAAATCGATATAAGAAATTTACCACTTCAAGATGAAAAGACATTCCAATTGTTAGGTAGAGGGGATACAACAGGTGTATTCCAGCTTGAATCAGGTGGTATGCGAAATGTACTTCGCGGGTTAAAACCGAATGAATTTGAAGATATTGTCGCTGTTAACTCGTTATATAGACCGGGACCGATGGAACAAATTCCAACCTTTATTGAATCAAAGCATGGAAAAAGAAAAATTGAATATTTACATCCGGACTTAAAACCGATTTTAGAAAGAACATACGGTGTAATTGTATACCAAGAACAAATTATGCAAATTGCGTCAAAGTTGGCGGGATTCTCGCTCGGAGAAGCAGATTTATTACGCCGTGCAGTGAGTAAAAAAAATCGTGATATTTTAGATCAGGAACGTAAGCATTTTGTGCAAGGTTGTTTACAAAATGGTTATGACGAGACATCTGCAGAGAAAATTTACGATTTAATTGTAAGATTTGCAAATTACGGTTTTAACCGAAGTCACGCTGTAGCCTATAGTATGATTGGATATCAGCTTGCCTATTTAAAAGCGAATTATACGCTGGAATTTATGACGGCACTATTATCGAGTGCAATTGGAAATGAAGATAAGATTGTGCAGTATATACGAGAAACGAAGCGAAAAGGTTTTCACGTTTTGCCGCCGTCTCTTCAGAGAAGTGGTTACAATTTCCAAATAGAAGGAAATGCGATACGTTACAGCTTACTTTCCATTCGAAACATCGGAATGGCTACAGTGACAGCATTACTTGAAGAACGAGAGAAAAAAATGTTTGAAGATTTATTTGAATTTTGTCTGCGCATGCCATCAAAGTTTGTAACAGAGCGAAATTTAGAGGCGTTCGTCTGGTCAGGATGTTTTGATGATTTTGGTGTTTCGAGAACGAATTTATGGAAAAGTCTTAAAGGAGCGTTAGAGTATGCCAATCTTGCACGTGATTTAGGAGATGCTGTTCCAAAATCAAAATACGTACAAGGAGAAGAGCTCTCCTTTATTGAACAGTTAAATAAAGAGAAGGAAGTACTAGGTTTTTATTTATCAAGCTATCCGACAGCGCAGTATGTGAAGTTAGCGAAAGAATTAGAAATTCCATCTCTCGCTCAGGCGATGCGACATAAGAAAAAAGTACAAAGAGCTATCGTGTATATAACAAGTGTGAGAGTGATTCGTACGAAAAAGTTACAAAAGATGGCGTTTATTACATTTTGTGATCAAAATGATGAAATGGAAGCAGTTCTTTTCCCCGAAACGTATATACATTTCTCAGATAAGTTACAAGAAGGGGAAATTGTTTTAGTTGACGGCACGATTGAGCTTAGAAATCATAAATTGCAATGGATTGTAAATGGACTGTATCCGTTAGAAGAAATGGATGCGTATGAGGAAAAGAAAGATGCGTCTGTTTATGTGAAATTGCCATCTCAATATGAGAAAAAGCTTTTAAATCAGGTTACTAAAATATTGTTTGACTATTCGGGTTTTGCGAAAGTACTAATTTATTATGAAAAGGAACATAAAATGGTACAATTATCTCGAAGTTTATCGATTCATCCAAGTGAAGAATGTTTAGGAGCACTTCGTGAAATTGTCGGGGAAGAAAATGTGGTTGTGAAAATATAATGGACAATTTCCCTACACTTCGATTATTATAGTAGTAGTGTTCGTGGTCAGACCACTTGGAGAAATTGATATCAGCAAGAATAATTTGAGGAGAGTGGATAGTTTGTCAACACTTCGTGAAGAAGCACTTCACATGCATAAAGTGCATCAAGGAAAATTAGAAACTGTATCAAAAGTAAAAGTAGAAAATGCAAAAGATTTAAGTCTTGCATATTCTCCAGGGGTTGCAGAACCTTGTAAAGAAATTTATGACGATAAAAGTAAGGTATATGAATATACGATGAAGGGAAATATGGTAGCAGTTGTGACTGATGGAACGGCTGTACTTGGTCTTGGTAACATCGGACCTGAAGCATCTCTTCCAGTAATGGAAGGTAAAGCTGTATTATTCAAGAGCTTTGCTGGTGTAGATGCATTCCCAATTGCCTTAAATACAAACGATGTAGATAAAATTGTTGAAACTGTAAAATTAATGGAGCCGACTTTTGGCGGCGTTAACTTAGAGGATATCGCAGCACCAAACTGCTTCATTATTGAAGAACGTTTGAAAAAAGAAACAAATATTCCTATCTTCCATGATGATCAACACGGAACAGCTATCGTAACAGTAGCGGGTCTTGTGAACGCGCTAAAACTAGTTGGAAAGAAAATGTCTGACATTAAAGTTGTCGCAAATGGCGCAGGTGCAGCAGGTATTGCAATTATTAAACTTTTATATCGCTATGGCGTACGCGACATTATTATGTGTGACCGTAAAGGGGCAATCTATGATGGTCGTCCTACAGGTATGAATCCGGTGAAGGATGAAGTTGCAAAATATACAAATAAGAATCGTATCGAAGGTTCTTTAGCTGATGTTGTACAAGGTGCGGACGTATTTATTGGTGTATCTGCAGAAGGTGCATTAACAGAAGAAATGGTTCGTACAATGAATGACGATGCAATTATTTTTGCAATGGCGAATCCAGTTCCAGAAATTATGCCAGAATTGGCAAAAGCAGCGGGCGCAGCTGTTGTTGGAACAGGTCGTTCTGACTTTGCAAACCAAGTAAATAATGTACTAGCGTTCCCTGGTATTTTCCGTGGTGCACTTGACGTACATGCGACACAAATTAACGAAGAAATGAAGATGGCAGCTGTACAAGCTATTGCTGAGCTTGTAGCAGAAGATGAGTTAAATGCAGACTATATCATTCCAGCACCGTTTGATGCGCGTGTAGCGCCTCAAGTGGCAGCTTACGTTGCGAAAGCTGCAATGGAGACAGGAGTAGCTCGCCGTCAAGTAGATCCAAATGAAGTTGCTGAGAAAACAAAACAATTAGCGCTGATTGGTAAAGAATAAGCGAGGAATTTCCATTGACATCATCAAATACAAAAGTATATCTCGAAATTGTAAAAAAAATTCGTTCCATTATGGAAGAGGATGGATTGGTAGCAGGGGATCGTTTGCCGTCTGAGCGTGAGTTAAGTTCACGTTTAAATGTAGGTCGTTCCTCTGTAAGAGAAGCGTTGCGTGCTTTAGAACTTGTAGGATTAATTGAAACGAGACGTGGTGAAGGGACATTTATTCGAAACTTTTACGATAACGGTCTTGTACAATTGATTGCTCCGTTCTTGCTGCAAGATGAGAAAACAATTCGTGATTTATTGCAAACAAAACGATTGCTTGAGAAAGATATGATTCGAATTGTATGTAATTTACCGAAAGAAACGTTTTCTAAAGTGCTAAGTAAATTACATCAAGTGCTTGAAGGAAACGAAAACTCAATTCCAATGCTTCACCAAACGTTCTTTAAAACACTTATTGAACAAGTCGATAATTATTTACTATATCGCATTTGGATGATCGTAAATGATTACGTATCAACGCTTTCTTGTAAAGTTTCAGGAGATTCTATCGATATATATAGAAAGCTTTACGCTACTTTGGAAGAAAAACAAGAAAATGATGCACTAAAAATTTACGATGAATTAGTAGAGAATATACAGTTTCACTCGTAATGTATAAAATTTGTCGAAATGACCATGACACGTTATGACAAACATTCTATCGCGTAGCGGTTAAAGTTAAACGTAAAGAGTGAGGTTATTAGACAGATTGAGAAGATAAGGCTAACATCAAACTTTGGTGTTAGCCCAATTTTCTTCTTACGCTAACCTTAGCTCTCAACGAAGGGGGTCAAATTGTGCTAAGAGATTTATTCGTGAAAAAGAAAAAGTACGCTGCAATACCTTCAGAACAAGTACGAAAAGATGTACCAGATGGCGTTATGACAAAATGTCCGAAATGTAAAAAAATCATGTATACGAAAGAGCTTCTAAAAAATTTAAAAGTATGTGTGAATTGTGGATATCATCATCCTATGAATGCATGGGAACGTCTTGATAGTATATTGGACGAAGGGTCATTCCGTGAGTATGACAAAGAAATGGTTTCATTAAATCCACTCGAGTTTCCAGGATATGAAGAGAAACTAGAGAGCGATCGTAAGAAGACTGAATTGAACGAAGCGGTTGTAACTGGTGAAGGAACAATTGATGACATGCTTGTTGTTGTTGCAGTAATGGATTCTCGTTTTCGAATGGGGAGCATGGGCTCTGTTGTAGGAGAAAAAATTGCCCGTGCGGTTGAAAAGGCGTACGACTTACAAGTTCCATTTATTATCTTTACTGCTTCGGGTGGTGCCCGTATGCAAGAAGGGATATTAAGTTTAATGCAAATGGCAAAAACAAGCGTAGCTTTGAAAAAGCATAGTAATGCAGGAGGATTATTTATTTCTGTTATGACTCACCCAACGACGGGCGGGGTTTCAGCAAGTTTCGCTTCACTTGGTGATTATAATCTTGCAGAACCAGGGGCACTGATCGGATTTGCTGGTAGACGTGTAATTGAACAAACCGTGCGTGAGAAACTACCGGAAGATTTCCAAACGGCAGAATTCTTACTAGAACACGGTCAATTAGATGCGGTAGTACATCGTGATGATATGAGAGAATCGCTTCGCAAGATTTTAGAAGTTCATCAAGGAGGGGAAATGGCTGTATGGCAGAGCTAGAATTTGAGAAACCAGTTGTTGAGCTAAGAAATAAGATTCGTGAACTGAAAGACTATACGAAAAACAGCCAGATGGACTTCAGTGAGGAGATTCGTATTTTGGAAGACAAGCTAGAAAATTTAGAGGAAGATATATACGGCAATATGAAAGTATGGGACCGTGTTCAAATTGCTCGTCATGCAGAACGACCGACAACGCTCGATTATATTGAGCACTTATTTACTGATTTTTTTGAATGTCATGGAGATCGTCTATTTGGCGATGATGCAGCGATTGTCGGCGGCATTGCGAAGTATAAAGGGATGCCTGTAACTGTAATCGGGCATCAACGCGGAAAAGATACGAAAGAAAATATTCGCCGTAATTTTGGGATGCCTCACCCAGAAGGATATCGAAAAGCATTACGTTTAATGAAGCAGGCGGAAAAGTTCAATCGTCCAATTATTTGTTTTATTGATACGAAAGGAGCTTATCCTGGTAAAGCTGCTGAAGAACGTGGTCAAAGTGAAGCTATCGCCCGCAATTTATTTGAAATGGCAGGCTTAACGGTACCTGTTATTTGTATCGTTATCGGCGAAGGTGGTAGTGGTGGTGCGCTAGGTCTTGGAGTAGGAGATTACATTCATATGCTAGAAAATTCCACTTATTCTGTTATTACACCAGAGGGTGCAGCTGCAATTCTTTGGAAAGATGCAGGAAAAGCAAAGGAAGCTGCAGAGGCGATGAAAATTACAGCAGCAGATTTGAAAGAATTAGGTGTAATTGACGAAATTATTCCAGAGACAAAAGGTGGAGCACACCGTAATATTTTGAAACAGTCAGAAAATATAGACTTAATGATTAGAAAAACTTTTGAACAATTAAACGGAATTTCGAAAGATGAATTAATCGAAAAACGTTATGAAAAATATATGAAAATTGGGCAAGTTTCGTTTTCAAACGCTTCCATTTGGATAAAATAAGAAAAGCGTGCGTTCCACTTCGCGAATGCACGTTTTTATTATGAAAAGACACATCTTCTCCATTGTATTTTTATATTTTTTCGTGTTATTTTATTATAAGGCAAATAATCTTTATGAGGTGAGTACAAATGAAACGTATTGGTGTATTAACAAGTGGTGGAGATTCACCTGGTATGAATGCTGCCATTCGTGCAGTTGTTCGTAAAGCGATTTTCCATGATATTGAAGTATATGGTATTTACCATGGATACGCTGGATTAATTTCTGGTCACATTGAAAAATTAGAACTAGGTTCTGTTGGCGATATTATCCACCGCGGTGGTACGAAATTATATACAGCAAGATGTCCTGAGTTTAAAGACCCAGAAGTACGACTAAAAGGTATCGAGCAATTAAAGAAACACGGTATCGAAGGACTTGTTGTTATTGGTGGAGATGGTTCTTACCAAGGCGCTAAAAAATTAACTGAACAAGGATTCCCATGTGTTGGTGTACCAGGTACAATTGACAATGATATCCCTGGAACAGACTTCACAATTGGTTTCGATACAGCTTTAAACACTGTTATTGATGCAATTGATAAAATCCGTGACACAGCTACATCTCATGAACGTACATATGTTATCGAAGTAATGGGGCGTCACGCTGGTGATATCGCATTATGGGCTGGTTTAGCTGATGGTGCGGAAACAATCTTAATCCCAGAAGAAGAGTATGACATGGAAGATGTTATCGCTCGTCTGAAGCGCGGTAGTGAACGTGGTAAAAAACACAGTATTATCGTTGTAGCTGAAGGTGTTGGAAGTGCAATTGACATCGGTAAGCACATTGAAGAAGCAACAAACTTTGATACTCGCGTAACTGTATTAGGTCACGTACAACGTGGTGGATCACCAAGTGCACAAGACCGTGTATTAGCAAGCCGTCTTGGCGCAAGAGCAGTTGAATTATTAATTGCTGGTAAAGGTGGACGTTGTGTAGGTATTCAAGATAACAAACTTGTTGATCATGACATTATCGAAGCGTTAGCTCAAAAGCATACAATCGATAAAGATATGTATCAATTATCTAAAGAATTATCCATCTAATCGGCTTAATGTCGGATATTTGGGAACGGTTTCATAATTTTCGGAGGTGCAATATGCGTAAAACTAAAATTGTATGTACTATAGGTCCTGCTAGTGAAAGTATTGAAAAATTAGAGCAATTAATCGAAGCGGGTATGAACGTTGCTCGTTTAAACTTCTCTCATGGTAGCCATGAAGAGCACGGCGCTCGTATTAAAAACATTCGTGAAGCTTCAAAGAAAACTGGTAAAACAGTTGGTATCTTACTTGATACAAAAGGTCCAGAAATCCGTACTCACGACTTCGTAGACGGACAAGCTGAGCTTGTAACAGGTGCAGAAGTAGTTCTTTCTACTGAGCAAGTATTAGGTACTGCAGAGAAGTTCTCTGTATCTTACGCTGGTCTGTATGACGATGTAGACCCAGGTTCTCGCATTCTAATCGATGACGGTCTTATCGAGCTAGAAGTAATCGACAAAGCTGACGGAAACATCCGTACAAAAGTTCTTAACAGCGGAACTGTAAAAAATAAAAAAGGTGTTAACGTACCAAACGTAAGCATTAAGCTTCCTGGTATCACTGAAAAAGACGTAAAAGATATCATCTTCGGTATCGAGCAAAAAGTTGATTTCATCGCAGCTTCATTCGTACGTAAAGCAGCTGACGTATTAGAAATCCGTGAATTATTAGAAGAGCATAACGCTCAGTACATCCAAATTGTACCAAAAATCGAAAACCAAGAGGGTATCGACAACATCGATTCAATCTTAGAAGTTTCTGACGGTTTAATGGTAGCACGTGGTGACATGGGTGTAGAAATTCCACCAGAAGAAGTACCATTAGTACAAAAACGTCTAATCAAAAAATGTAACGTGTTAGGTAAACCGGTTATTACTGCAACACAAATGTTAGATTCTATGCAACGTAACCCACGTCCAACTCGTGCGGAAGCAAGTGACGTAGCTAACGCAATCTTCGATGGTACAGATGCAATCATGCTTTCAGGTGAAACGGCTGCTGGACAATACCCAGTAGAAGCAGTAACAATGATGGCTAACATTGCAGTACGTGTTGAAAAATCATTACAATATGAAGATATGTTCAAAAAACGTATTAAAGAGTTCACTCCAACAATTACAGATGCAATTAGCCAATCTGTTGCGCATACAGCACTTGCTCTTGATGTAGCTGCAATCGTAGCTCCAACAGAAAGTGGATATACTGCGAAAATGATCTCTAAATACCGTCCAAAATCTCCAATCGTAGCTGTAACATCTGACGAGCAAGTAGGACGTCGTCTTGCACTTGTTTGGGGTGTACAAGCATTTATGGCTGAGAAGCGCGCAGCTTCTACTGACGAAATGTTAGATACAGCGATTCAAACAGGTATGGATGCAGGTCTAATCGGACTTGGAGACACTGTAGTAATCACTGCTGGTGTTCCAGTTGCTGAAACTGGTACAACAAACTTAATGAAAATCCACGTTGTTGGTGAAGAAGTTGCTAAAGGACAAGGAATCGGTCGTAAAGCTGCAAAAGGTAAAGTAGTTGTAGCGAAAACAGCTGCTGAAGCTGTAGCGAACGTAAACGAAGGTGATATCCTTGTTACAACAAGCACTGATAAAGATATGATCCCTGCAATCGAAAAAGCTGCTGCTCTAGTTGTAGAAGAAGGCGGTCTAACAAGCCATGCGGCTGTTGTAGGTGTATCAATCGGTATTCCTGTTATCGTTGGTGTAAACGGCGTAACAGCAACTTTAAAAAATGGCCAAGAAGTAACAGTTGATGCAGCACGCGGAATTGTTTATAATGGACATGCGGAAGTGCTATAAGTAATACGGAGAGAAGGATCGGAGTCCTTCTCTTTTTTTTACACAAAAAATGGGATAGAACTAGCTTGAGGCGTCTAAAATTGCTTTTAAAAGCTGTTTATTATGAAATTTGATAGGAAAGTGCATTCTGATTTCATGTAGTGTATATGAGCGTTTTAAGGGCGTTAAAAGTGATGGTATATGAGAGGGGTGTAGAACTATGAAGTGGTTACTGTTCTTGTTTATTTTAATACCGGCTATTGAGATTACAGTCTTAATTGGATCGAGTCATGTAATAGGTTTGTGGTCTACGTTCGCTATGATCGTATTTACAGGTGTTGTAGGTGTATATTTGGCGAAAAGACAAGGGTTTAAAGTGCTTGGAGAGATTCAATCTAAGTTGAATAGAGGAGAAATGCCAGGAGCGGCAGTACTGGATGGTATTTTTATCTTTGTAGGAGGTATTCTTTTAGTACTCCCTGGATATGTAACAGATATAATAGGTTTAATCTTTGTTATCCCTATGACGAGGGCTTTATTGAAGCCGTTTATTATGAAGTGGATGGAATGGAAGTTTAGAAAGAACTCAACTATTATTGTGCAGAAATAGTGCTTAGATTATAGCGATCTAAGCACTATTTTTTTATCCTGTTTTAATGGGCAGTAAGACCCCCACCTCAAAATTCAGCGAAAGCAAAGAAGTTAGGTTGGGGTCGGGCTGCCCATAAAAGTCCGATTGGTGAGGGCTGATTAAAGTTTCACTTTATCTGCAACAGGATGAGAGGGTGGTTAAAGTTTAGTTAATGAAAGATGTGTTTTAACATGTGGCAAATGTGACGGTTAATAATCGATGGGGGATAGGGTCCTTGTAGATTAAAGTTTTGCTTTATTGTATTTGTTGTGTATTTTTTCGATTGGATATGTGATTTGGGGAGTTATTAGTTCTTAATGAGTATGTTTAAAGAGGGAATCTGAACTTAAGATTGTTTTTGTATATAAAAAGAATGAATTAGAATGAAAAAGTTAAATAAGAGCAGGGAAAAGGTTAATTTAAGTCTCGTTCTACGCTGATTTGTATATTTATTCATTTACATAAAAAGTAATAAATGTAAGTAATAAATATAAAGTAAATAGAATAAATATGTAAAAACGCCACAAAATATGCGTTTTTTATGCAAAAAAACAAGAGAATTATCTTTTTTGAGTGCAATTCTCTTGTTTTATGTAATGAGTATGAAAAATAAGTACAAGGAATAATCAGTGGGAATTTCCCACTGATTACATGTAAGTTTTTGTTGTGTATGAATTAGAAACTATTATTTTGAAGGTGAGCCTTTAATATATTTCCACAAGTCATGGAATACACGAGCTTTGTGCAATGTATTAAGTAGTACTAAGGTGACTGGACCGATGATTAATCCTAAGAAGCCAAAGAGCTTAAAGCCGACAAATAGAGCAATCAGTGTTGCTAATGGATCGAGGCCGATATTAGATGAAAGTACCTTTGGCTCCATAATTTGTCTTTGGACAATCACAACGATGTATAAAATGAGAAGACCGATGGCGAAAGCAGTGTCGCCAGTGAAAAATACGTATATAACCCAAGGAACGAAGACGGCCCCTGTTCCTAAATAAGGGAGTAAATCTACAACCCCTGTAATAATCGCGATAGTAATGGCGTATGGTACGCGTAATATTAAAAGTCCGATTAGTACAATAACAGTTGTCATAGATACGAGTGTAAGTTGCGCTTTAACAAAACCGAATAAAGCTTTTCTTAAATCCACAAAAATAGTTTTTCCATAGCCATGAACACGGTTGGGCAAAAACTTTCTTACTTTCTGAGCAAGACGATGCCAATCGTAACTAATGAAGAAAGTGGCTAATAAAACGAATACAAGTACAGTTAAAGTAGTTGGTAGTGCACTAATGAAATTTGTTAACCCGCTTATAATAGCGGTTAAAAGTTCTTTCATTTGTGTCGTCGCTTCGGTTCCTAAGTTTTGAATGTTTTGTGTAATCGTATAGCGCTGTGGTTCCCCAAGATGATTAAATTTAGAGATTAAATCATCATAGAGAGGCATAATATGATTAAGTGCAAACTGCTGAGCGAATGCAACGATATCCGGAAATTTTACTGTAACAAGTTGTAGTAAGTATGTTGTGGCAGATATTGCTTCTGTTACAAGATATGTAACGAGTCCGACGATAGCTCCAAATACGAGAATTAAGCTAACGAGTACTGCGAGTGCGCGAGGAAATTGTAGTTTTTGATTAAGGAAATTGACGACAGGATTAATCAAATAAGCAAATGCGAAAGCGATAATAAAAGGGTAGATAAGCCCTGACATATATAGTAATGCATAGAACCCGGCTACCGTCGCTATAATGACAAATACGAGTCGCAATATCATATATAGTAAGTTTCGATTCAAAGATGTATACCTCCCATTCCAATTTGGATTATCCTATTTCGTTCAACTTGTAACGAGTGTGCCCCACTGATTAAAGTTTCACTTTATGTTATAGTGGAATGATGGATTTTTCCTGCTTTTTTCAGTATGTGAGTGACTGTGAAAGCTTGGTGTTGATGCTTCTACTATATGGTAAAAACTTCATTTTCTCTTCTTTTTATTTTACCTGTTTCTAATTAGAAAAGAAAGGAGAGACGCCCGTTTTTTAAAATGTATACATGCTTACATTTGGATGGTGAAAGTCTCAGTTTTTCATTTTAAAATACATAAAAAAATGAAGTGATTCATGTTGAATAGGCATCGATATAGCATGTATAACGATAGGTTTAAAGGTATTTTTGTTTGGAAATGAGTTCATTATTTTCAGAAAGGAAGTGCAAACATGATTAGTCAGTCAACGTTATTTTTATTCATACTACTTATTATAGGACTTATTGCGAAAAACCAATCGCTTACTGTAGCTATTGGTGTGTTATTTCTATTGAAATTTACGTTTCTAGGAGATAAAGTCTTTCCTTATCTACAAACGAAAGGGATTAACCTCGGTGTTACGGTTATTACAATAGCAGTACTCGTACCGATTGCGACGGGGGAAATAGGGTTTAAACAACTTGGGGAAGCAGCGAAATCGTATTATGCATGGATTGCTTTAGCTTCAGGGATAGCAGTTGCTTTGTTAGCGAAAGGCGGCGTACAATTATTAACGACAGATCCTCATATTACAACTGCGCTCGTTTTCGGGACAATTATAGCAGTTGCTTTATTTAATGGGGTTGCTGTAGGTCCGTTAATTGGGGCTGGAATTGCCTATGCAGTTATGAGTATTATACAGATGTTTAAATAAGGAATTTTATAGTAATATAAAAATTTTGAATTCTTTCTGTTCACAAAAGTCAGATAATTGTTTATAATAGGATTAGAAACTTTGAAAAGTTACATAGCAGCAGAGACTTTACACCAGATAAAATAAAAACAACATAAAACAATTTTATAATGATATTGTTTTATGTTGTTTTTATCATAAAACTCTTCGGAATTAATTTTCCTCACTAACTTGTTGTTTTGAGCGTGAGGATTCGGGGAGACATTCACGCTCATGCTTTCCATGTAAACAATGGACAATAAGAGGGGAACATCGCAACAAATTTGCATGATCGTGCATTTTGCTTGCCTAAAGAGTGAACGGGCGTTCATAATTCAAAAGGGGAGCAAATAGATATAAGGAGCAAGGTTGGGAGAATTTTCAGGAAAAGGAGAGAATGTCATGACTGTTATTCGAGGTTTAGAAGGGGTAGTAGCAACAACATCATCTGTGAGCTCTATTATTGATGATACATTAACTTATGTTGGGTATAATATTGATGATTTAGCTGAGAATGCTACATTTGAAGAAGTAGTGTACTTATTATGGCATCGCAAGCTTCCTAACGAGCAAGAACTAGCGGAATTCAATGAGATTGTATCGGAATACTATAAAGTTCCAGGTGAAATTTTAGCATATTTGAAACAAGTAGATTTAAAAATCGCACATCCGATGTCTGTTTTACGAACTGCAATTTCCATGCTATCATTATACGATGAGAGCGCTGAAATTATGGATGAAAAGTCCAATTATTTGAAAGCGGTTAAATTACAAGCTCAAGTGGGAACTTTAGTTGCTGCTTACGCAAGAATCCGTAAAGGCTTAGATGTTGTTGAGCCTAGAAATGATTTATCATTAGCTGCAAACTTCTTGTACATGTTAAATGATCGCGAGCCAAATGAAGTTGAAATTGAAGCTTTTGATAAGGCGCTTGTACTTCACGCAGATCATGAGTTAAACGCTTCTACATTTACTGCACGCGTTTGTGTAGCTACACTTTCAGATGTATATTCTGGTATTACAGCAGCAATTGGTGCGTTAAAAGGTCCTCTTCACGGCGGGGCAAATGAAAATGTAATGAAGATGTTAACTGAAATTGGGGAAGAAGAAAATGTAGAATCATATATTCATAATGCTCTTCAAAATAAAGTGAAAATCATGGGCTTTGGCCACCGTGTATATGAGCAGGGTGATCCACGTGCAAAACATTTACGCGAAATGTCTAAGAGATTATGCGTGCTTTTAGGAGAAGAGAAATGGTATAATATGTCTATCAAAATTGAAGACATTGTAACAAAAGAAAAAGGTCTTCCACCAAATGTTGATTTCTATTCAGCTTCTGTATACCATTGTTTAGGAATTGACCATGACTTATTTACACCTATTTTTGCAATTAGCCGTATGTCAGGCTGGTTAGCTCATATTCTAGAACAATATGAAAATAACCGTTTAATCCGTCCGCGTGCTGATTATAATGGACCAACACATCAAGTGTATGTTCCAATTGCACAACGATAAGCGAATAACACTATTTTGATAGTGAAAATACGCTTTCAAAAGTCTGATTTTTTCGGAAAGATGTAATGATTAGAATATTTTAATTTGACTAACGGTTTGAACTGAGGGGTTATTCCCTCAGTTTCATACATATGAAATTTCAAACATGGGGGTTATCACATTGACGACAGGTGAAAAAATTACTGTAACTAATGGTGTTATGAATGTACCAAACAATCCGATTATTCCATTTATCGAAGGAGATGGAATTGGTCCTGATATTTGGGCAGCTGCATCTCGTGTACTAGAAGCAGCAGTTGAAAAAGCTTATGATGGTGAGAAGAAAATCGTTTGGAAAGAAGTGCTTGCAGGGGAAAAAGCATTCAACCAAACAGGCGAGTGGTTACCAGAAGAAACTTTAAATTTAATTCGTGAATATTTAATCGCGATTAAAGGTCCACTTACAACTCCAGTTGGCGGTGGTATTCGTTCTCTAAACGTAGCACTTCGTCAAGAATTAGATTTATATGTATGTCTACGTCCAGTTCGTTATTTTGAAGGTGTTCCTTCACCTGTAAAACGTCCGGAAGATACTGATATGGTTATTTTCCGTGAAAATACAGAAGACATTTATGCTGGAATTGAATATGCGCAAGGATCTCCAGAAGCAGAAAAAGTTCTTGCTTTCTTAAAAGAAGCAATGGGTGTTAATAAAATCCGCTTCCCAGAAACATCTGGTATTGGTATTAAACCAATCTCAGAAGAAGGGACAAAGCGTCTTGTTCGTGCTGCAATTCAATATACAATTAACGAAAAACGCTCTTCTGTTACATTAGTTCATAAAGGAAACATTATGAAATTTACAGAAGGTGCTTTCAAAAACTGGGGTTACGAAGTAGCGGAACAAGAATTCGGCGACAAAGTATTTACTTGGGCTGAATATGATCGTATCGTTGAGAAAGATGGTAAAGATGCAGCGAATAAAGCGATGGCAGACGCTGAAGTGGCTGGAAAAATCATCGTAAAAGATTCTATTGCAGACATCTTCTTACAACAAATTTTAACTCGTCCACGTGAGTTCGATGTTGTTGCAACAATGAACTTAAACGGAGACTACATCTCTGATGCACTTGCTGCACAAGTAGGTGGAATTGGTATTGCACCTGGTGCAAACATTAACTATGTAACTGGACATGCTATCTTTGAAGCTACGCACGGTACAGCTCCAAAATATGCAGGTTTAGATAAAGTAAACCCATCTTCAGTTCTTCTTTCTGGTGTATTATTATTAGAACACTTAGGATGGAACGAAGCTGCGAAATTAGTAACTGCTTCAGTTGAGAAAACAATTGCTTCAAAAGTAGTAACTTATGATTTCGCACGCTTAATGGAAGGTGCAACAGAAGTGAAATGTTCTGAGTTCGCTAATGAACTTATTAAAAACATGGATGTAGCGATAATCAAAAACGCATAATTAAAGCGGGGGGTAAATTATGACAATCAAACGCAAGAAAGTTTCAGTCATCGGTGCAGGATTTACAGGAGCAACAACAGCATTCTTATTAGCACAAAAAGAACTTGCAGATGTTGTATTAGTGGACATTCCACAACTGGAAAATCCAACAAAAGGGAAAGCGTTAGATATGTTAGAAGCGAGCCCAGTACAAGGTTTTGATGCTAACATTATTGGAACATCTGATTACGCAGATACTGCTGATTCTGACGTTGTTGTGATTACAGCAGGTATTGCGCGTAAGCCTGGTATGAGCCGTGATGACTTAGTAGCAACAAACTCTAAAATTATGAAAAGTATTACGCGCGACATTGCAAAACATTCACCAAATGCAATTATTGTTGTATTAACAAATCCAGTTGATGCAATGACATATTCTGTATTTAAAGAAGCAGGATTCCCGAAAGAGCGTGTGATCGGTCAATCGGGCGTATTAGATACAGCTCGTTTCCGTACATTCATCGCACAAGAATTAAATCTTTCTGTAAAAGACATTACAGGATTTGTTCTTGGTGGACACGGTGACGATATGGTACCTCTTGTACGTTATTCTTATGCAGGTGGCATTCCGTTAGAAACGTTAATTCCGAAAGAGCGTTTAGAAGCAATTGTAGAACGTACCCGTAAAGGTGGCGGTGAGATTGTAGGCTTATTAGGAAACGGTAGTGCATATTACGCACCAGCAGCTTCTTTAGTCGAAATGACAGAAGCAATCTTAAAAGATCAACGCCGTGTATTACCGGCTATTGCGTACCTTGAAGGTGAATATGGTTATAGCGACCTTTACTTAGGGGTACCAGTAATTCTAGGTGGTAACGGAATTGAAAAAATTATTGAATTAGAACTTCTTGCAGATGAAAAAGAAGCGTTAGATCGCTCTGTAGAATCTGTACGTAATGTTATGAAGGTTCTTGTTTAATAATGAAATAGAAGTAGAAAAAGATTCGGGGCCCCGAATCTTTTTCTACTATTTATGCAAATGTTTTTTTGAAATAATATGAAAACGCTATCATTTGGTGTATCCTATAATGAAACTATAGATTTATACTATACATTGCCCTCATCATAGTAAAATTCGGATCAAGTATCGCTTTTAGTAGGATAATAAGGTGAAAAAATCGGAGGGGGTTGTAACATGTTAAAGAAAAAAGTTCAAATTGGTCGTAAAATGGATGAAATTACAGTAGGAGAGAAATTATCTATTACTGAAAAAATTGAGGATAAAGATTTGTTATTGTACTTAGGGTTAACAAATGATGCCAATCCATTATATATTCAGCATGATTACGCATCCCAAACTCCGTATGAAAAGCCGATTGTACCAAGCATTATGCTAACTGGAATGATTACAACGGCAGTTACGAAATATTTACCAGGTCCAGGTAGTCATATTACGAGAAAGGACCTTACGTTCGTGAAGCATGTTCACCATTATGAAACGTTACAAATCCACTTTGAAGTTGTGGCTGTTTCTGAGGAGGAACATACAATTGATATGCTTGTATCTGCTCATGATGAAAAAGGAGATACTGTTGTGAAAGGCTCATTAACAGTAACCCCACCTTATAAATCTGTTTCCATTATGGAAAAAGCATTAGATAATTTTTAAAACATGAAAATATGAATAGCGCTAGCATACCTTTTATAAGGGGCTAGCGCTATTTTTAGTTGAAGAATCCTTGTGCGAACCCTTCTGCAAAATCTGAACACCCCGTTTTAATCGTATCCCAGCTTGGGGCGTTGAGTGTAAGAATACACGTTACTATTAAAGATAGAATAGGTAGTACTAGTCGCATAATAACCCTCCATATTATTAATATTTATATATTTTAATTAATAATATATAGATTGTTAATATAAGTCAATGAAAGGAGTGATTTTTAAGATAAAATGGAAAAGAGAAGACGTTATCTTTGAAACGATAAGAGAAGCTGAAGTATGGGCGGACGGGGTTGCGAATGAAATGTATGGAAGAAAGACTATTTGATGGATATGAAACGCTAGATTATAAAATAGCGTATGCTCTTTCTTTTTTTCTAGCGCAAAATCGAGAATTCAATATTCATACGGAAGTAGAATGGAATGAAAATATAGATGTGTATAAAGTATGGATAACAACACGTTAATGGAAGTGAATGAGTAATAACAATGGCACAATCTGAATCCATGAATAGACAATTATATTGAGAGGGACCTTGTTTTCTAGTATGATGAGAATAACGGGGAAAATACTAGGATGAAGAAGGTTTCAAGTCTATAACTTGGAGGAAAAGAATGAACAATCGTATTTTAGTAGTTGATGATGAGGAGTTTATCTTAACTTTAATTGAATTTAATCTACAACAAGCTGGGTTTGAAGTGATAACAGCGATGGATGGAGAAATGGCGCTTCAAAAAGCGACAACAGAACGCCCAGATTTAATTATATTAGATTTAATGCTTCCGAAAATGGATGGTATGGAAGTGTGTAAAGAATTACGATTGCAGCGCGTTATGACACCGATTTTAATGTTAACAGCAAAAGATGATGAATTTGATAAGGTGCTAGGTCTTGAACTTGGGGCAGATGATTATATGACGAAGCCATTTAGCCCAAGGGAAGTTGTTGCACGTGTGAAGGCGATTTTACGCCGTACGAAATTACAGCAAGAAGAGCAAGTTGCAGAAACGTCAGATGAAGAGAGCATCACAATTGCTGAACTTAAAATTTTACCAGAGTTTTATGAAGCTTATTTCCAAGGAAGAAAGCTTGAATTAACACCAAAAGAATTTGAATTACTTGTTTATCTTGCGAAGAATAAAAGTCGCGTATTAACGCGTGATCAATTATTAAGTGCTGTATGGAATTATGATTTCGCTGGTGATACACGAATTGTTGACGTTCATATTAGCCATTTGCGCGATAAAATTGAACAAAATACGAAAAAACCGACGTACATTAAAACGATACGTGGTTTAGGATATAAATTAGAGGAGCCAAAAGGGGATGAATAAATTTCGTTCCAGGCTTCTTTTTACATTTGTTTCTCTTATTGTTTTTATTTTAGTCGGACTCGGTTTATTGCTGGAAACTGTGTTTGAAAACTATTATATAGATCATGCCAAAGAGAGAATGGTAAAAGAGACAGAGTATGTTGCGGTATTAGCAGAAGAACAAGGTTTTGATGATGTTTTAAAAAATCCATATGTATTTGAAAAGCTAGAAGAAAAAATTCAGGCTTCTATTGCATTTGTAGATGAAAAAAAGAAGGTTCAATATAGCGGGGGAGAACCGTCTGCGTTTAGCCAAGGGATAATGAAAGAACTTTCTTCAGAAACAAAGAAACAAAGAAATAAAGTCGTTACGAAAGAAACAAATCAAAATAATGAATTTTACCATGCGGTGTTCGTGCAAGATGTAGCAGGGAAACAAGGGTACATTTTGGTGAAAAGCACAATTGAGCCTTTGAAAGACGTTCATCAAAAAACGTGGGGATTATTAATTATCG
Organism: Bacillus tropicus; assembly: GCF_001884035.1. GTDB lineage: Bacteria > Bacillota > Bacilli > Bacillales > Bacillaceae_G > Bacillus_A > Bacillus_A tropicus. Next base: position 57,858 of record NZ_MACG01000045.1, on the reverse strand, counting down.
GATTTGTTATTGCGTGTCTCGTAGTCGTATTTTTAGGTATGAAAATTACAGGACAATATATTAGGCCGATTGAATCCGTTACGAAAGTTGCCATCGAATTAGCGAAGGGTAATTATAAAGCACGCGCTTATGAAAGTCATTCGGATGAAACGGGAATGTTAAGTAAAGCGATTAATATTTTAGCTCGTAATTTACAAGAGATGACACTTGAGCAAGAAATGCAACAAGATCGTCTGCATACGTTAATTGAAAATATGGGCAGTGGAATGATTTTAATTGATAGCCGCGGTTATATCAACCTTGTAAACCGTTCGTATAAGGAAACTTTCCACGTCACAGATGAAGAATATTTAGATCGTTTATATTATGAGTCGTTTCATCATCCGGAAATTATAGAGCTTGTGGAAGAAATCTTTATGACAGAAGTGAAAGTGCGCAAACAAATGTTATTGCCACTTGGAATTGAGCGAAAGCATTTCGAGGTATATGGAGCGCCGATTATCGGGACGAACCATGAGTGGAAGGGGATTGTCCTTGTATTCCATGACATTACTGAGCTGAAAAAGTTAGAACAAATGAGAAAAGACTTTTTAGCGAATGTTTCCCATGAACTAAAAACGCCGATTACTTCTATTAAAGGTTTTTCAGAAACACTTTTAGACGGTGCTATGGATAATAAAAAATTCTGCGAGCATTTCTTGCATATTATTTTAAAAGAAAGTGAACGTATGCAAGGATTAATTGAAGATTTATTAGATTTATCAAAGATTGAGCAACAAGGGTTTAAATTGAGTATGGGGACCGTTGATATGAAGGGGCTTCTTGAAGACATTCATATGGTGCTTGATAATAAAGCGGGAGAAAAAGAAATCTCTTTACAAGTAAATACGCTAAAACGTGTCTCTGTCATTGGAGACCCAAGTCGTTTGCAGCAGATCTTTATTAATTTAATGAATAACGCAATCGTATATACGCCGGCTGGAGGCATTGTTTCTGTAGAATTAGCAGAAGATAAATATAATGCTTATATAAAAGTATCGGATACTGGAATTGGTATTAGTAAAGATGAAATTCCACGTATTTTTGAACGCTTTTACCGAGTGGATAAAGCGAGAAGTAGAAATACTGGTGGTACAGGCCTTGGGTTATCGATTGTAAAGCATTTAGTTGAGGCTCATCATGGTACGATTACAGTGGATAGTGAAGTTGGGGAAGGGACAACATTTACAGTTGTTTTACCAAAATCAGCAACTGAAAAATAGGGTGAAGGATGTTTACAATATATTAACAATGGCTTAATTAAATATTAATAAAGCTCTGTTAATATAATACATGAAAACCCCTTCATCCAAGGAGTAATTTTGGACGAGAATAGTTAAGCTGTTCTCGTCACTTCCCTTTATGCCAATATGAGTCTGTTTTATATATGAAAGAAAATAACCGTTATTTTTCTTCTCTCTATTAGTCATGTTAATATAGAGGGAGGAAAGAAACGGTTTTTTTCTGTGAAAAAAATCATTTCAAATTTGTATGGGGAGGTTTCTGATTTGGAAAAAAAGGTCGTATTAGTAGATGGTAATAATATCGCGTATCGTGCTTTCTTTGCACTACCGCTTTTAAATAACGACAAGGGTATACATACGAACGCAATTTACGGTTTTACAATGATGCTAATGAGAATATTAGAGGAAGAAAAACCGACGCATATGTTAGTAGCATTTGATGCGGGTAAAACGACATTCCGTCATAAAACATATAGTGAGTATAAAGGAGGACGTCAAAAGACTCCGCCTGAATTATCAGAGCAATTCCCGTTTATTCGTGAGATGCTTGATGCATTCAACGTACCGCGTTATGAATTAGAAAATTATGAAGCGGATGACATTATGGGAACGCTAGCGAAAGAAGCGAGTGAACAAGGGGCTAGTGTAAAAGTTATTTCAGGAGATAAAGATTTACTTCAACTTGTTTCTGATAACACGCTTGTATGCATTCCTCGAAAAGGGATTACGGAAGTAGATGAATATACGAAAGAAGCTTTATTTGAGAAATACAGCTTATCACCAAAGCAAATTATCGATATGAAAGGTTTAATGGGAGACCAATCAGATAATATTCCAGGTGTACCAGGAGTTGGTGAAAAAACAGCGATTAAATTGTTAACACAGTTTGGAACGGTTGAAGAAGTGTATGAAAATATAGATCAAGTAAGCGGGAAGAAATTAAAAGAAAAGCTGGAAGCAAATAAAGACCAAGCTCTTATGAGTAAAGATCTTGCAACCATTATTACAGACGCACCGATTACTGTGAATGTGGATGATATGGAGTATAAAGGATATGAAGCAAGTGATGTCATTCCAATGTTCGAGAATTTAGGATTCACATCTCTTTTAAATAAATTAGGTGTTACGCCAGAAGAAACGGCTCCAGCTGAATTAGATGATATTACATTTGATATTGTGGAAGAAGTTACAGAAGAAATGCTTCAGCAAGATAGTGCGCTTATCGTTGAAGTACAAGAAGATAATTATCATAAAGCAGACATTCAAGGTTTCGGTATTCAAAATGAAAATGGATGTTACTTTATTCAGACAGACATAGCTCTTAAGTCAGATGCTTTTAAAGAGTGGCTTGCAGATGGAGAAATGAGAAAGCATACATTTGATGCGAAGCGTGCGATCGTTGCACTGAAATGGAACGGTATAGATATGCAAGGGATTGACTTCGATCTATTAATTGCTGCTTACTTACTTGACCCGGCCGATACAGATAAAGATTTCCGTACTGTAGCGAAAATGAAAGAAACGCATGCTGTGAAATCTGATGAAGAAGTTTACGGAAAAGGTGCGAAGCGTGCTGTCCCAGAGCTAGAGATGGTAGCGGAGCATGTAGCTCGTAAAGTGCACGTATTATATGATGTGAAGCAAACATTCGTTGAAGAGTTAAAAAAGAATGAGCAATATGAACTATTTACAGAGTTGGAATTACCACTTGCACGTGTATTAGCTGATATGGAAGTAAAAGGTGTAAAAGTTGATACAGAACGTCTTCGTAATATGGGAGAAGAACTTGCAGGTAGATTAAAGGAAATGGAACAGGAAATTTATAAGCTGGCGGGAACAGAATTTAATATTAATTCACCGAAGCAGCTTGGTGTTATTCTGTTTGAGAATTTAAACTTACCGGTTATTAAGAAGACGAAAACAGGTTATTCTACGTCAGCTGATGTACTAGACAAGCTGATGGATCACCATGAAATTATTCCAAACATTTTACATTACCGTCAATTAGGGAAACTAAATTCAACTTATATTGAAGGTTTATTAAAAGTTGTACATGAAGATTCATCTAAAATCCATACTCGTTTCAATCAAGTATTAACGCAAACGGGCCGATTAAGTTCAACGGATCCAAACTTACAAAATATCCCGATTCGATTAGAAGAAGGAAGAAAGATTCGTCAGGCATTCGTTCCATCAGAAGAAGGATGGATTATGTATGCGGCAGATTATTCACAAATTGAACTTCGTGTATTAGCTCATATTGCAAATGATAAAGGGCTAGTCGACGCGTTCCAACATGATATGGATATTCATACGAAAACAGCTATGGATGTATTTGGTGTTGAAAAAGATGAAGTAACTTCAAATATGAGACGACAAGCGAAAGCTGTTAACTTCGGAATCGTGTATGGTATTAGTGATTATGGTCTTTCACAAAACTTAGGAATTACAAGAAAAGCAGCAGCGGAATTTATTGAAAAGTATTTAGAAAGTTTCCCTGGTGTACAAGAATACATGGATGACATCGTAAAAGATGCGAAACAAAAAGGATATGTGGCTACATTATTAAATCGACGCCGTTACATTCCGGAAATTACGAGTCGTAATTTCAACTTGCGTAGCTTTGCTGAGCGCACAGCTATGAATACACCAATTCAAGGTACTGCAGCAGATATTATTAAAAAAGCAATGATTATTATGGCAGATCGTTTAGAAGAAGAAGGATTACAAGCACGTCTTCTATTGCAAGTACACGATGAATTAATATTCGAAGCACCAAAAGAAGAAATTGAAAAATTAGAGAAGCTTGTACCAGAAGTAATGGAGCATGCAATTGAACTCGCAGTTCCGCTGAAAGTTGATTATTCTTACGGTCCAACTTGGTACGACGCAAAATAAGGAAGTGATGAAATGCCGGAATTACCAGAGGTTGAAAACGTCAGACGGACACTTGAAAATCTTGTAACAGGAAAAACAATTGAAGATGTCATTGTTACCTATCCAAAAATAGTAAAACGTCCAGATGATGCAGAAATCTTTAAAGAAATGCTAAAAGGCGAGACGATTGAAAATATAAAGCGAAGAGGAAAGTTTTTGCTTTTATATGTAACGAATTATGTTATTGTTTCACATTTGCGTATGGAAGGTAAGTTTTTACTGCATCAAGAGGATGAGCCAATTGATAAGCATACGCACGTCCGTTTCTTATTTACAGATGGAACTGAGTTACATTATAAAGATGTGAGAAAGTTTGGTACGATGCATCTCTTTAAAAAAGGTGAGGAAATGAATCAAATGCCTCTTGCTGATTTAGGTCCGGAGCCATTTGATGCTGAATTGACACCAAAGTATTTACAAGAGAGATTGCAAAAGACAAATCGTAAAATAAAAGTTGTATTATTAGACCAGCGTCTTTTGGTAGGACTTGGGAATATATATGTAGATGAAGTTTTATTCCGTTCTCAAATTCATCCAGAACGAGAAGCTTCGTCTTTAACAGCAGAAGAAATTGAACGAATTTACGAGGCGACGGTTACAACGTTAGGCGAAGCAGTGAAGCGTGGCGGAAGTACAATTCGAACGTATATCAACTCGCAAGGGCAAATTGGTTCTTTCCAAGAACTTCTAAATGTATACGGAAAAAAGGGAGAACCGTGTGTAACTTGCGGTACGATATTAGAAAAAACAGTTGTTGGCGGAAGAGGAACGCATTACTGCCCAATTTGTCAGCCGAGAATATAGAAAAGAGATAACATCGGATAGGCATTTGTCATATACATACAGCAGAGCTATGTATAAGGGAGGAGCTTACCGATGTACCTTTATTTATCTCTTATTTTATTAGCTTTTACATTAAGCTTAGATAGCTGTAGTGTAGGGCTAACATATGGTTTAAGAAGCGTAAGAATTCCACTAAGATCAATTATAATTATCGGAATGTGTTCAGCGGCTGTTATGCTTGTTTCAATGGGAATTGGACATATGATTGCGAAAGTATTTTCACCTGTTATCGCAACGCGTATCGGTGGGCTTGTTCTTATTGGAATAGGGATTTGGGTATTATATCAATTTTTTCGAAGTGAGAAAAAAGAAGAACCGAAGCAAGAGGAGAAGGTATGGAAATTAGAGATTGCCTCGCTTGGGTTAGTCATTCAAATTTTACGGAAACCGACTGTAGCAGATTTCGATAAATCAGGCACTATTTCTGCAGGAGAAGCGTTACTTCTTGGTATCGCTCTTTCTGTAGATTCATTTGGTGCTGGAATTGGTGCATCTTTATTAGGGTATGCACCTGCTATGATGGCGATATTAGTTGCAGTGATGAGTTCTTTGTTTTTATTTATTGGGATGAAACTTGGAACGGTTTTATCGAATATGAAATGGTTGCAAAAATTTACATTCCTGCCTGGGGTATTACTCATTATTATTGGAATTTGGAAAATGTAAGTACGGGCGTGGAACATTAGTTTCGCGCTTTTTATTATGAGGAGGATTATGATGACAGTAGTAATTGGATTAACGGGAGGTATTGCAAGCGGAAAAAGTACAGTATCTCAAATGTTTCGTGAGCTCAGTATACCAGTTATTGATGCAGATATTATTGCGCGAGAAGTTGTAGAACGAGGAAAGCCAGCATATAACAAAATTGTAGAAGTGTTTGGAACGGAAGTATTACAAGAAGATGGAGAACTGGATCGGCCGAAATTAGGAAGCGTTGTTTTCTATAATGAAGAGAAACGATTACAGTTAAACAAAATTGTTCATCCTGCAGTGCGTGAGGAAATGAATAGGCAAAAGGAAATGTACATAAAAGAAGGTGCGCAAGCGGTTGTGTTAGATATTCCTCTCTTATTTGAAAGTAAATTAACAAGTCTCGTTGACCGCGTTTTAGTTGTAGCAGTTAAGCCGCATACGCAATTAGAACGTTTAATGAAGCGAAATAATTTTTCGGAAGAAGAAGCAACAGCTCGTATTCAATCTCAAATGCCGTTAGAAGAAAAAGTGAAACATGCAGATGAAGTGATAAATAATGATGGCACAATTATGGGAACGAAAACACAATTGCAGGTCATTTTAAAGAATTGGAACATTATTGACTAAAAAATTGTGAAATTAATGAAAATGCTTAGTGACATATCCCCTTTTTGTGTTATACTATTATTGGGATTGGAGATAAATAGTATAACGCATTCAAGGGGGATAACATATTATGACTCGTGTGGCAATTAATGGATTTGGACGTATTGGGAGAATGGTATTTCGTCAGGCAATAAAAGAAAGCGCATTCGAAATTGTAGCAATCAATGCAAGCTATCCATCTGAAACGTTAGCACATTTAATTAAATATGATACAGTTCACGGCAAGTTTGACGGAACAGTAGAAGCATTTGAAGATCACTTATTAGTTGATGGGAAAATGATTCGCCTTTTAAACAACCGCGATCCAAAGGAATTGCCTTGGACAGATTTAGGTGTTGAAGTTGTAATTGAAGCAACTGGTAAATTTAATTCAAAAGAAAAAGCAATTCTTCACGTTGAAGCTGGAGCGAAAAAAGTTATTTTAACAGCGCCTGGTAAAAATGAAGATGTAACAATTGTAGTTGGTGTGAACGAAGACCAATTAGATATTACAGAACATACTGTTATTTCAAATGCATCTTGTACAACAAACTGTTTAGCGCCTGTTGTGAAGGTGTTAGATGAGCAGTTTGGAATTGAAAACGGTTTAATGACGACAGTTCACGCTTATACAAATGACCAAAAAAATATTGATAACCCACATAAAGATTTAAGAAGAGCACGTGCTTGCGGACAATCAATTATTCCGACAACGACAGGTGCTGCGAAAGCGCTAGCAAAAGTTCTTCCACATTTAAATGGAAAACTTCATGGTATGGCACTTCGTGTACCAACACCAAACGTGTCTCTTGTTGACTTAGTAGTAGATGTAAAACGTGATGTAACAGTTGAAGCTATTAATGATGCATTCAAAACTGTTGCAAACGGTGCGTTAAAAGGCATTGTAGAATTCAGCGAAGAGCCTTTAGTATCTATTGACTTTAATACAAATACACACTCAGCTATTATTGATGGTTTATCTACAATGGTAATGGGTGATCGTAAAGTAAAAGTACTTGCTTGGTATGATAACGAGTGGGGCTACTCTCGTCGTGTTGTAGATCTTGTAACGTTAGTTGTAGATGAATTAGCGAAGCAAGAAAATGTGCAACATATTTAAGTGAATAAGGAGAGGGCAAGTGGAATATTTGCCCTCTTTTTTTTATTTTTTTCTGAAAAGGAAAAAAATTATATAAGTATATTTTTGAAAGTGGACATACCACGAAACGTTGGGGTTACTGTATTCGTGAATCATTTATTTTTTTTAGGGAAAAGTAAAGAGGAAAATATGACAGAAAATCGAAAAAACTGTTGTTGCAAAATGAAAATAAACAAAGTATACTAACACTCGTAAACTTAAGAGCTGAGGTACGTAGTCACTACTTAAAGGGTTAGGACCTCTCTGGACTAACTTTCCCCCGTGGTAGTGGAGCAAGCCAAATTGCAAATTAGTTTTCAATTCGAACAGTTAGAATAAATTTACAAGGGGGAACTGTAGAATGGATACTATGGATACGATGGGTCGTCACGTGATCGCTGAACTTTGGGATTGCGATTTCGACAAGCTTAATGACATGCCGTATATTGAACAATTATTTGTGGATGCAGCACTAAGAGCTGGTGCTGAAGTGCGTGAGGTTGCTTTCCATAAATTTGCACCACAAGGTGTAAGTGGAGTAGTAATTATCTCGGAATCACATTTAACAATTCATAGCTTTCCGGAGCACGGTTACGCAAGTATTGATGTTTATACTTGTGGGGATCGTATTGATCCAAATGTTGCTGCAGAATATATTGCAGAAGGTTTAAACGCGAAAACGCGTGAGAGCATCGAGCTTCCTCGAGGCACTGGTAGCTTCGAAATTAAGCAGAGAGAAACAAAAGCTCTTTAAAAAAGAACATAATTGATTTAAAATGTAAAGAGGTGTATAATGCACCTCTTTTTTAGTTTATAAAAAAGGAAAAATATGACGTACTCGTTAGTTGAATAAATTGAGCTCTTACAAATAAGTTAACGCTCTATCTACCATCTTATTTTTGGAACCGAGATGATAACATAATGCGTTTAAACTTAAAGTGGTAAGAGAGTTAGAATGAGTTATATAATAATGTATATATATTGTCAGATGAAGTAAGTAGAGAAAAATAAAGAGTATAGTGTAAAGGAGTGAATATATTGCGTTGTCCATCCTGTTCTCATAATGGTACAAGAGTGTTAGATTCGCGTCCGGTAGACGAGGGGCGCTCTATTCGAAGAAGGAGAGAGTGTGAAAGCTGTTTAAGCCGATTTACGACATTTGAAAGAGTGGAAGAGTCACCTCTTATCGTTGTAAAAAAAGAAGGAACACGAGAAGAGTTTAATAAAGAAAAAATTTTACGTGGCTTAATTAAAGCGTGCGAAAAAAGACCAGTATCTTTAAGACAATTAGAAGAAGTAACTCAAAGTGTGGAACGTGAACTTCGTAACTTAGGTATATCAGAAGTGAAAAGTGATATGATTGGTGAAATTGTTATGGAAGAACTACGTGATATCGATGATGTTGCTTACGTGCGTTTTGCTTCTGTATATCGCCAATTTAAAGATTTAAATGTATTTATTGAAGAATTAAAAGATATACTGCAAAAAGAAAGAGAGTAGAATCTGTATTGTATTCTCTTTACATACCGTAAATAATGAGATAAGAGAGCTAGAAGCGAAAGCTAATAGCTCTTTTTCGCTAATAAATTATATAGTGAAGATTGGATGAGAGAAAGGAAAAGCAAGAATGGAAAAACAGTCATGGATGGAGCTATTGCCGATTGATCGTTATAAAGTAAGTGCGAAAGGGTTACTGCATAATTACGACCGAAAAGTGTTAACGATGTTATATCAGCCGTTAATAGGTAGTAGAGCTTTTAGCTTGTACATGACGCTATGGGGAGAGTTAGAGCAAGATCGTGTGTTTGGAAAAGAGAATACGCATCATTCCCTTATGGTGACCATGCAAATGCAACTTCCCGAAGTGTATGAGGAACGAGTAAAGTTAGAGGCGATTGGGCTTTTGAAAGTATATATTAAGAAAGAAAAAGATATTCGAATGTTTATATATGAGCTGCAACCACCTTTATCTCCGAAGCAGTTTTTTGATGATATTGTTTTAAGTATCTTTTTATACAATCGATTGAGTCGGACAAAATATAATCAAGTAAAACAATATTTCTTAGAAGAAGAATTTGATTTTGTATCTTATGAAAATGTTACGCGTTCTTTTAATGATGTGTTTGGTTCGTTTAATCCGGGACAGCTTGAGCATGCGCAAGAAGATCTTCGTATTCCAAAAACGACAGCTATGCCAAGTAATGAAAAGGGAGGCGCTCCAAAAGTTTGGAATGATTTCTTTGATTTCTCCCTATTTGTAGACGGATTGTCCGCTCTTGTTCCTAAAAAGGCGATTACAGATCAAGTGCGAGAATGTGTCATTACACTTGCTTACGTGTATGATGTAGATGTGTTATCGATGCAAAATATCGTTCTTGGTGCGGTGACAGAGATGCAGACAATTGATATTGAAAGGCTTAGAAAAGGAGCACGTGATTGGTATCAGTTCGAAAACGGTCAAGCGTTACCTGTATTAAGTGAAAGAGTACAGCCCCACGCTGCACGTATGATGAAAGAAAAAGAGCCTTCATCGCAAGAAGAGATGTTAATCAAACAGTTAGAGGAAATCTCACCAAAACAACTATTGAAAGAAATCTCTGGCGGTGCAGAGGCGACGAAGGCTGACTTGCAAATTGTTGAAGATGTAATGATGAATCAAAAGTTAACACCAGGTGTTGTGAATGTACTTATTTATTACGTTATGCTACGCTCAGATATGAAACTTGCGAAAACATATGTGGAGAAGATTGCTGGACATTGGGCACGTAAAAAAGTCGGTACAGTTGCTGAAGCAATGGCATTAGCGAAAGAAGAAAATCGTCAATATCAAGAATGGGCTGAGACGAAGAAGAAAGGTCGTACGACGAAGAAAACAGTACGAAAAGAAATGGTACCAGATTGGCTGAAAGAAGAGCCGAAAGAACAAGAGAAAGAAACAGTGAAAAAAGATGTAAGTGCTGAAAAAGGTGCAAGTACGTTAGATGACGAACGAAAACGATTAGAAGAAGTGTTAAAAAAATATAAGCGTGATTAATAGAAGAGAATGAACGCTCTTTGAGGTGAGAAAATGGAGCATATTCAAAATTCATTTGCAAAGTTAATGGAAAATGAAAATTTTAAAAATAGATATGAAGTATTAAAGTCGGAAGTAATGGCACATCCGCGTGTGAAAGAATTTATAGACGAACATAAAGGGGAAGTAACAACGTCTATGATTGAGCGTAGTCTTGTGAAATTATACGAATATATTGGACAAAGTGTAGGTTGCGCGGATTGTCCGGATCTAGGTTCGTGTAAAAACATGCTGCAAGGATATGAGCCAAAGCTCGTTATCCAAGGGAAGATGATTGATATTCAATACGATCGTTGCGTTAGAAAAGTAGCCTATGACGAGAGGAAGAAATATGAAAAACTCGTTCAAAGTGTATATATGCCAACTGATATTTTACAAGCAACGATGGAAAACTTAGATCCTTCAGATTTAGATGCACGTATTGATGCAATTGGTGCAGCCAATGAGTTTTTAAGTACATATGAACCTGGTAAAAAAGTACAAGGTTTATATTTGTACGGTAAATTTGGTGTAGGGAAAACGTATTTGTTAGGAGCAATTGCGAATGAGCTTGCTCGAAAGAAAATAAGTTCGATGCTCGTATACTTCCCTGAATTCTTACGTGAAATTAAAAGTTCGATTCAAGATAATTCGATTGGGGAAAAGATTGATGCGGTGAAACGCGTACAAGTTTTAATGTTAGATGATATTGGAGCAGAAGCGATGTCAAGCTTTGTGCGTGATGATGTACTCGGTGCAATTTTGCAATTCCGTATGTTAGAAAACTTACCGACGTTCTTTACGTCTAACTTTGATTTTAAACAGCTAGAACATCATTTAACGTATACGCAGCGCGGTGAAGCGGAAGAAATGAAAGCAGCTCGTATTATGGAGCGAATTAAATATTTAGCAAAACCAATTCCAATTGGCGGGAAAAACCGTCGTCATAAGTAAAGAGTAAGCTGAGAAGCTTGCTCTTTTTTTCGTAGTTAAACGCTTTTTAAAGTAGTTGAATTATAAAATGAAAAGTTCTTATTGAAAATTCCTAGTAGCTTGTATCATTTTTTTCTCCCTCCCTTAATATATATAAAATTAGCAAGCCATATCGAGTGGATTTTCTAACGATAGGAAATGTAATTCTACTAAGAGTGAACTTTCACGCGGGACGGACTCTTATAGGATTTGTAACGTATAGATACAGTCCTTTAGAGCAGGGATAAAAGGGGGGACAAAAGTGATTGAAATTTGCTTCGAAGAAAAAAATGATGCTATGCATGTATATAGACAACTACTGAAAAGAGCGGAACTGTTATATAAGGAAACGAGTGTGTATTTACAGGAACAAAAAGTGGTGATTCACATACCAGTATGTGAATCAAATTATATTGAAAAGATTTTATTGCCAGTAATGGTATATTTCATTGTGAATGTGAAACAAAATGAGTGGATATATACAATATTAAAAGAGAAGTTTTTTTATGAAGAAGAGGAAGAGTGTCATCAAATATTGCATATGGCACAAGAGATTTTAAAAGGAAGAAGGAAAGGAATTGCTCGTGAATTAACACGTCACACATTTGAATCATATATTAAATCCTCTTTAAATAACTGGCTTTGTGATCCGCTTTCATTCTCGTTTTCATCATATGTTCGTTTTCGTCTTCGTACATATAGGGAAATGGTAGCTAAGCTTGCTGAAGTGGCGATTGATGAGTATAAGTTAGAACAAGAATATCAAATGTTTATTGAGACACTCCGGCAACAAGTCCGTAGCCGGAAATCACGTTTGTCATGTGTCCATCTTATTTTTGATGAAAGTTTTATTTTCTATGACGATAAAGGTAGACGTTTAAAACAAGAGAAATTGGTTCAATATATAGATGAAGACTTATTAAAACAAAAGGATGTATATATTGATACGAAAGTAATTGCACCACTTCTTTCTATTTCGCCGAAAAAAATTTATTTATATACGAAAGAACAAGACCATAATATGATTATTACTTTGCGAAATGTATTTCAAGAACGTGTACAATTACATGGATTACATGAGTTTGAGCGCAATGTGAAAAATTTAAAAAATAAAGGTAACGCCCTTGATTTTCTAAGTTTTTGAGCATATAATTACCTACATAAATGAAATATATTGAAATGTCATGATGAGGACATGAGTAGTTTTCTACGATTTTCAGAGAGGGAAGCCTTAGGGTGTGAGCTTCCTAGTACGGGATTATTACTTACCACCTCTAAACTTTAGCAGTGAACGGTTTTTCTAGTAATTGCTAACGGACAACACCGTTATGTTGAACTTGAGCAATTAACAATTATGTTAATTGGAACAAGGGTGGAACCACGAATTCAACACTCGTCCCTTTTTACGGGATGAGTGTTTTTTATTTTGAGAAAAAGAGGAGTGACCAGTGATGGCAGATGTAGTTAAAATTACTTTCCCTGATGGAGCTGTGAAGGAGTTTCCAAAAGGCGTAACAACTGAAGAAATCGCAGCTTCTATTAGCCCAGGCTTAAAGAAAAAAGCTGTGGCTGGAAAATTAAATGATGAGATGATTGATCTTGTTACACCAATCGAAGAAGATGGTGCAGTTTCTATCATTACATTAGATTCTGAAGATGGCTTATATATTTTACGCCACTCAACAGCTCACCTTTTAGCGCAAGCGTTAAAACGTTTATATAAAGATGTTAAGGTTGAGCTTGGCATTGGTCCAGTAATTGAAAATGGCTTCTACTACGATATTGATATGGAAGAAGCAATTACAGTTGAAGACTTCAAGAAAATCGAAAAAGAAATGCAAAAAATTGTGAACGAGAACTTAGAAATCGTTCGTCATGAAGTACCACGTGCAGAAGCAATTCGTCGCTTTGAAGAAATCGGCGATGAGTTAAAATTAGATTTAATTAACGATCTTCCAGAAGATGCAGTTATTTCAATCTATGAGCAAGGTGAATTCTTCGACCTTTGCCGTGGTGTTCACCTTCCATCTACAGGGAAAATTAAAGTATTTAAATTATTAAGCGTTGCGGGTGCTTACTGGCGCGGCGATAGCAATAATAAAATGCTACAACGTATTTACGGTACTGCATTTGTTAAGAAAGCAGAATTAGATGAGCACTTACGTATGCTTGAAGAAGCGAAAGAGCGCGATCACCGTAAATTAGGTAAAGAATTAAAACTATTTACTAATAGCCAAAAAGTAGGACAAGGTTTACCACTTTGGTTACCAAAGGGTGCAACAATCCGTCGCATTATCGAGCGTTACATCGTTGATAAAGAAGCAAGCTTAGGCTATGATCACGTATACACTCCAGTACTAGGAAGCAGAGAGCTTTATGAAACTTCTGGTCACTGGAACCACTACCGTGATGGCATGTTCCCATCAATGGAAATGGATAATGAAGAGTTAGTTCTTCGTCCAATGAACTGCCCTCACCACATGATGGTTTATAAAAACGATATTCACAGCTACCGTGAATTACCAATCCGTATTGCGGAACTTGGAACAATGCACCGCTATGAAATGTCAGGTGCGTTATCTGGATTACAACGTGTACGCGGAATGACTTTAAACGATGCGCACATTTTCGTACGCCCAGATCAAATTAAAGAAGAGTTAAAACGTGTTGTAAACTTAACTCTAGAAGTGTACAAAGATTTCGGTTTAGAGAACTACTCATTCCGTCTATCTTATCGCGACCCAGCAGATACTAAAAAGTACTATGCTGATGATGAGATGTGGGAAAAAGCACAAGGTATGTTAAAAGAAGCTATGGATGAAATGGGTCTTGATTACTATGAAGCTGAAGGTGAAGCGGCATTCTACGGTCCGAAACTTGACGTTCAAGTTCGTACTGCTCTTGGAAAAGACGAAACACTTTCAACTGTACAATTAGACTTCTTACTTCCAGAACGCTTTGAATTAGCTTACGTTGGTGAAGATGGTAAACAACACCGTCCAGTTGTAATTCACCGTGGTGTTGTATCAACTATGGAACGTTTCGTAGCATTCTTAATTGAAGAATACAAAGGTGCTTTCCCAACATGGTTAGCTCCAGTTCAAGCACAAGTAATTCCAGTTTCTCCGCAAGTACATTTAGACTATGCGAAGAAAGTACAAGATGAATTACGCCGTGCTGGTATCCGTGTTGAATTAGATACTCGTGAAGAGAAAATTGGTTACAAAATCCGTGAAGCACAAATGCAAAAAATTCCGTACATGCTTGTAGTAGGTGACAATGAAGTAACTGAAAACGGCGTAAACGTACGTAAATACGGTGAACAAAAATCAGAAACAATTGCATTAGATGCTTTTGTTGATATGATTAAAGTAGAAGGAAAACGATAAGAAAAAGCCGCGGTATACCGCGGCTTTTCTATGTAATATGAGTAAGAAGAATTAGAAAAAAAAACCATGTAACACTTATCGTAAAAAAGTATTGCAAGTATGTTAGTTGTTTGTTACAATATTTCTTGTTGTTAGTAAAACACATCGCGTCTTCTTGACAGACGTCATGTCCTATGATAAACTCATCAAGGATAATAGAATATTGTTTTGTGGAACAAGTAGAAGCACCCGCTTCTCACCTGATGGACGCATTCGCAGTTTACAGGTAAATGTATTTCTTACTTAAGATTTTACAAGTGTGGGTGTCGTATGCCCGCACTTTTTTTGTCGGGTTCTATGACTACAAACTATGTTCTGAGAAAACCTTGGAGGTGGCTTACTATTAGCAAGGATATGATGATTAACGAGCAAATTCGTGCACGTGAAGTACGTTTAGTTGGCGCAAATGGCGATCAACTTGGAATCAAGTCTCGTAATGACGCTTTAGACTTAGCTGCAAATCTTAATCTTGATTTAGTATTAGTTGCTCCAAATGCGAAACCGCCAGTATGCCGCATTATGGACTACGGTAAATTCCGCTTTGAGCAACAGAAGAAAGAAAAAGAACAGCGCAAAAATCAAAAAGTAATTAGCATGAAAGAAGTTCGTTTAAGTCCAACAATTGATGAACACGACTTTAACACAAAACTTCGTAATGCTATCAAGTTTTTAGAGAAAGGCGACAAGGTTAAAGCGTCAATTCGCTTTAAAGGACGTGCCATTACTCATAAAGAAATCGGTCAACGTGTTTTAGATCGCTTCTCAGAAGCTTGTGCTGAAGTTAGTACAATCGAATCTAAGCCTAAAATGGAAGGACGTAGTATGTTCTTAGTTTTAGCACCGAAAAACGATAAGTAATAGATAGAGGAGGAAATACCTATGCCTAAACAAAAAACTCATCGCGGCGCTGCAAAGCGTTTCAAAAAGACTGGATCAGGTAAACTGAAACGTTCTCACGCTTACACAAGCCATTTATTCGCTAACAAATCTACAAAAGCTAAACGTAAACTACGTAAAGCTGGTGTAGTAAGCGCTGGTGACTTCAAACGCATTCGTCAAATGCTTGACAACTTAAAATAAGTTCGGCTGATATATAGAACAATTAGGAGGTAATATTATGCCAAGAGTAAAAGGTGGTACAGTTACTCGTCAACGTCGTAAAAAAGTAATTAAATTAGCAAAAGGTTACTACGGTTCAAAAAATACATTATTCAAGGTTGCTAACCAACAGGTTATGAAATCTCTAATGTATGCATTCCGTGACCGCCGTCAAAAGAAACGTGACTTCCGTAAATTATGGATTACACGTATCAACGCAGCAGCTCGTATGAATGGTCTTTCTTACAGCCGCTTAATGCACGGTCTTAAAAATGCTGGCATCGAAGTTAACCGCAAGATGCTTGCTGACTTAGCTGTTCATGACGAAAAAGCTTTCGCTGAATTAGCAACAGTTGCAAAAAACAACATTAACTAATTAATTAGTTGAAACCTTAGAAGATTTTTCTTCTAAGGTTTTTTTATTTGTATACAAAGAGAAGTGTGTCGTTATCGATATGACAAAATCAATATAAAAGTTATAGCAATATAGAAGAATATATATATAAAGTCAGGAGAATCCTTCTGGCTTTTTTTTATTATGCCCCTTTGGAAAGAAGAGTATCTTTCCTAGGTGAAACGACACTGCTATAATGGAAAGATGATATGGAACTTTCATCAGATAAAATAACATTTTTATTAGTGGACAATACACAGATAATGATTAACTATCACCAATCGGAGTGAACAATCTAATCGTGATGATTGAAACGTATTTGTAAATTAAGGACAAGCTATTTTGTAAAGAGGTAAATGGCTGACTTATTAATAAGAAACGAAAAATAATAATGAACTTTGAGATGAAACAACATTGTTGCATAAAATGCGATGTTGGAGGAGGACAATAGAGTGGACTTACTACAACTATTCAAATTACAAAAAGAATTAGATGACCGTATTGCGAAAGAACATGACTTACAACCGAAAAAATTGTTAAAAGAAAAAATGTTAGCTCTTCTTGTAGAAATTGGAGAACTTGCAAATGAAACACGTTGTTTTAAATATTGGAGCAACAAACCAGCATCAGAACGTGAAGTAATATTAGAAGAATACGTAGATGGCTTACATTTTATTTTATCAATCGGAATCGATTTAGGTATTGATAAAAACTTCTTATTCTATAAGTGTGCACAGACGAATAAAACGCAAGTAGAAATTTTCTTAGACACATATGCGAAGGTGATTCGTTTTACAGATCAACCATCTATTACGAACTATATTGAATTATTTACAAGCTACCTTCGACTTGGACAAGCACTTGAGTTTGAACAAGAAGAGATTGAAAAGGCATATTTAGATAAAAACGAAGTAAATCATCAGCGTCAAACACAAGGATACTAAGTTAATTTTTGAATATTTCAATTTCCTTTTGTATAATGAAGTGACTGAAGAAAAAGGAGGGTGTTGGCAATGACAAAATTAGACGAGACATTGACAATGCTAAAAGAATTAACAGATGCACGTGGTATTGCGGGTAACGAGCGTGAACCACGTGAAGTAATGAAGAAATATATTGAGCCGTTTGCGGACGAACTTTCTACTGATAATTTAGGAAGTTTAGTTGCTAAAAAAGTAGGGGAAGAAAACGGCCCGAAAATTATGGTTGCAGGTCATTTAGATGAAGTTGGCTTTATGATTACGCAAATTGATGACAAAGGTTTCCTTCGTTTCCAAACAGTTGGTGGCTGGTGGTCACAAGTTATGCTTGCACAGCGCGTAACAATTGTAACGCGTAAAGGAGATGTAACAGGTGTTATCGGTTCAAAACCACCTCATATCTTACCTCCAGAAGCGCGTAAAAAGCCAGTTGACATTAAAGACATGTTCATCGATATCGGTGCTTCTAGCCAAGAAGAAGCAATGGAGTGGGGCGTACGACCAGGAGATCAAGTTGTACCTTATTTTGAATTCCAAGTGATGAAGAATGAAAAAATGTTACTTGCAAAAGCATGGGATAACCGAATTGGTTGTGCAATTGCAATTGATGTATTAAAACAATTAAAAGATGAAAAGCATCCAAACGTTGTATACGGCGTAGGGACTGTACAAGAAGAAGTCGGTCTTCGTGGTGCAAAAACATCTGCAAACTATATTAAACCAGATATCGCGTTCGCGGTAGATGTTGGTATTGCTGGTGACACACCTGGTGTAACGTCAAAAGAAGCACAAAGTAAAATGGGTGATGGACCACAAATCATTTTATATGATGCTTCTGTTATTGGTCATACAGGTTTACGTGACTTTGTAGTTGATGTTGCTGATGAATTACAAATTCCATACCAATATGATTCAGTAGCGGGCGGTGGAACGGATGCAGGTGCAATTCATATTGCTGTAAATGGTATTCCGTCTATGGCAATTACGATTGCGACGCGCTACATTCATTCTCATGCGGCAATGTTACACCGTGATGACTATGAAAATGCAGTGAAATTAATTGTAGAAGTTATTAAACGTCTTGATAAAGAGGCTGTACATAACATTACATTTAATTAATAAAAAAGCGAAGGAGCCTCTCCTTCGCTTTTTTTATATTTTAAAAAGGTCGTTCTAATCCGGCTGCAGTATGAGCACCTAAAATGATTAAACGAGTTAATTGCATGGCCATAAAATGCGGGGTATATATCATCCCTTTTTTTAGCCATGACATAATCATTCCGAGGTGGGCACCAGTAACATAACTAATGAGAATATCACGTGGAACCATTAATTTTTCATCATTAGGTTGTGAAATAGAGAGGCTTAATGTTAAATGTGTTTGAATTGCTTTCATCATCTTATACGTATAGTTTCCGGCAGCTTTATCACCAAGCATGACGTTATAGAAGTTCGCGTTTTCTGCGATATGTTCAAACAAAGCTAAGAAATTTGGGTGTGGTGAATCAAATGCAAGTTGAAAATCTTCTTTATTTCTATTTTTCGGTTTAATAACTTCTGTTAGCTTCTCTAACATTTCTTCAATGCTTTTGTCTAATAAGTCATATTTATCGTGGTAATGGCTATAAAACGTAGCACGATTTACAGGAGCACGTTCTGCAATATGTTGAACAGTTACATTTTCAAACCCTTTTTCGCCTACTAAAGCGACAAAAGCATCCTGTATGAGTTGTCTCGTCCGTTTTACACGTGGATCATTTGTATTTTTAATAGACATTTTTATTTCCCCTCGTTTAATTTTCTGTACTTAAACAACATATTGGTATTATATTGTTGTTTAAGCGACATTTCATACGTAAATTGTCGGTTGTAGATTTAAAATAATTATTTATAATTATAAACGATAGTCCTTCAGAAATCAGCACCGCTCGCAGGTAGATAAATTTCGATTTACACCGCAGATGGTGTGATTTTTTTGTTTAAAAGTTAATATAATTAACAATTAAACAGTCTAAACAATAAGGACGTAAATAGTTTAGAAAAAAATTATATGCGATATAAGGAGAGGAATGCAATGAATCAGTTTCGAAGAATGGTGATTATCAACATTATCACATTAATTGTACTAGTTGGCGGCGGTATTGGCGGTTATTACTATTACAATCAAGCGGAAAATTACTTAAAAACAGACAATGCAAAAATTGATGGAAAGGTAATTCCGATTGCATCACCAGTAGCAGGTAAATTAACTGACTGGAAAGCTGAAGTAGGTAAGAACTACAATGAGAATGATAAATTAGGTGCGGTCACTGTAGCAGCAGCGAATGGAGAACAAACAGTAGATGTAACAATTCCACAAAATGCAACAGTTGTACAATCAAACGCGACAACAAATGCTTTCGTTGGAGCAGGTAGCCCGATTGCTTATGCATTTGATATGAACAATTTATGGGTAACGGCAAATATTGAAGAAACAGATGTTGATGATGTTCAAAAAGGTCAAGATGTAGATGTGTATGTAGATGCATACCCAGATACAACGTTAACAGGAAAAGTAGAACAAGTTGGTTTAACAACAGCGAACACATTCTCTATGTTACCATCAAGCAACGCAACAGCGAACTATACGAAAGTAACACAAGTAGTACCAGTTAAAATTTCTTTAGATCATAGCAAATCAGTAAATATTGTTCCTGGCATGAATGTGACAGTTCGTATTCATAAGTAAGGGGGAGATGAGATGTCCTCAATTGTAATTGCAGGATATGCACTATTTTGTATAATCGTCTTCTTCCTTGTAAATCGTCTTTTACGAAAGAAAAAAACGAAAATGGGAGAAGAACAAGTCCCAGCTGTAAGTAAAATAGAAGTAAGTAAAGTTGAAACAGAAGAGAAAGAAATTGAACGAAAGCAAGAATCGGAAATTTCTAATGTAGTTGAGTTAGAAACAGGAAAGCAAGAAGAAGTAAAACAAGAAAAAGAAGTGCCGAAAAAACAAATGTCTACGCCTGTAGAGAATGTGAACGTAAAAGCAGTTGTAGCTGTATTAATTCTCGGCATGTTCGTTTCTATTTTAAACCAAACAATCATTAACGTTGCATTGCCTCCGTTAATGAATGAATTTAACGTATCAACTTCAACAGCACAATGGTTAATTACAGGCTTCATGCTTGTAAATGGTATTTTAGTACCGATTAGTGCCTTTTTAGTTTCACGATTTACGTACCGTAAATTATTCGTAGCAGCAATGTTATTCTTCACGGTAGGATCTATCATTTGTGCTACTTCAGGAAACTTTACAATGATGATGACAGGCCGCGTTATTCAAGCGGTTGGTGCGGGTATTTTAATGCCAGTTGGTATGAATATCTTCATGACATTATTCCCGCCTCATAAGCGCGGAGCTGCAATGGGATTACTAGGTGTAGCAATGATTTTAGCGCCAGCTATCGGACCAACTGTAACAGGTTGGGTAATTGAAAATTACAGCTGGAACTTAATGTTCTATGCAATGTTTATTATCGGTTTAATTATTACGTTCCTATCTTTAAAATTCTTTACACTAGCTCAGCCAGTGTCTAAAACGAAATTAGATATATTCGGTGTGGTTAGTTCAAGTATTGGACTAGGAAGCTTATTGTACGGATTTAGTGAAGCTGGAAATAATAGTTGGACTAGTGCCGAAGTTGTTATTTCACTTATTATCGGTGTAATTGGTTTAGCATTATTTATTTGGAGAGAGTTAACAACGGATAATAAAATGCTTGATTTACAAGTATTTAAATACCCGGTATTTACTTTTACTTTAGTAATTAATGCAATTGTTACAATGGCATTATTCGGAGGTATGTTATTACTTCCTGTATATCTGCAAAACATTCGTGGCTTTACTCCAATTGAATCTGGTTTACTACTTCTGCCAGGATCATTAATTATGGGGATCATGGGACCAGTAGCGGGTAAATTATTCGATAAATATGGCATTCGTCCATTAGCGATAATTGGATTGGCAATTACGACGTATGCGACATATGAATTTACAAAATTATCGATGGATACACCGTATAGCGTTATTATGACGGATTATATTATACGTTCGATTGGTATGTCATTCATTATGATGCCAATTATGACAGCTGGTATGAACGCACTGCCGATGAAATTAATTTCTCACGGTACGGCAACGCAAAATACGTCAAGACAAGTAGCTGGTTCAATTGGAACGGCGATTTTAATTACACTTATGACGCAACAAACGACTGCTCACGTAGCAGATTACGGGAATATGTTAACGACGTCAAATCCAATTTTAGTTGATAAAGTACACGGTATGGGGCAAAGTTTAGCAGCGATTGCTGGATCAGCACAAGCAGGAGATGCGATGAGCACGCAACTATTATTCGGACAAATTTCAAAGTTATCTGCAATTAACGGTATTAACGATGCCTTCTTAATTGCAACGATACTCGCGGGGGTTGCTTGGGTGTTATCATTCTTCTTACCATCAGGCAATAAACCAAATAGAAAAGCAGGGAATTAATTTCCCTGCTTTTTTGTGTTTTTTTACGCAGTTAGATATAAAAGATGATAACCAGTTACGGAGCACAGCCCTGTTATAACCAAAATTGTCCCCATAGAACGAATACTCGATATTTGTCTTCCGCTTATAATAGCTAATAGTCCAGCTAAAGAGAAGAAACACCAATATAAAGTTCCCGAAATTGGAACCGTTCCCTCTAAGTCTAGTCCATAACCTATACAAATGATAGGAACAACGATAAGAGATATGCTAATTAAACCAGCTATAATAGCAAGTAATTTACGATATTTCATACCAGCAATAATTAAAAAAATGCCGACGATGAATTCGCATAACATGAAAGTAAGCGCTAAAATCATCCAAGTTAATATTCCAAACACTTCTGTATTATCTCCGATTTGTGGTTTTCAAAAAATGTTATATATAGAATGAATCACCTACAGACACGAGTACCCAGAAAATAACCCCTAATATTCCAGTGGTAAAAATAATGAATCCCATATTACGTATACTTTTAATTTTTGCTTGTAATCCACTTATCCCTGCTAATAATCCATTTAAAGAAAATAGGGTCCAGTATAAAGTAGTTGAAATAGGGAGTATTGTATTGCTCTCCACTCCCATGCCCCAAAAAACAAAAGGTAGTGTGACAAAGGAGAAGCTAAGTAGCCCCATTAAACCGACAAATAATTTACGATGTTTCATGCTAGTAACAATTAAAAAAATACCACCGAAAAATCCGCATAAAACAAGAAGTGGCATATAAACAATTCAAAGTAAGCTCAACATGTCTTCTGTGTAATTAGTTATATTTTACTACATGAGGTTTATTTTGGATATTATTAATAAATATGTATAAATTGATAGAAATGAGTAATAACGATACGAATTAATAAAACAGGTATCGTGATGATACCTCTTTTTAACTCAAGAATGCCAACATATTATTCATAATATGAAATAACATAGCTGGAATAATAGATTTTGTTTTTTTACATAAAATAGCCATTAATAATCCCATGAAGAAAGTAATTACCATTACCCCAAGTGAGTATGTATGAGCGATACCGAAGAAGAAGCTTGTTACGATCGCTGCAATCCAAAATGGAAAGCGTTCTGAGAAGAAGCGAAGTATAAAACCACGGAAAATAAGCTCTTCAAAAATAGGTGTGAGTATGGCGAAACCGAGAAGTAATAATATTTGATACTGCTTAAAAACATCTAAGTTTAGTGCGGAAGATTGCTGCTTCGTTGCGTCTTGGAATACATAATTTAACAGTATGTAATTGAGTGCGATGTTTATAATGAAGAAAAGAAGTAAGTATACATATGTGCGCCATTCTTTAAGTGCTGTAAAGTTAAAAGATTTTAGTAGCAAATTTTTTGCAGGTTCGAATTTGAAAATGAAGAATAACAACACGGCTAGTTGTAATCCGATACTTGCAGTATTTGCAATAGATTCATACAGGGCAATTTGTTTTTTATCTGTAAGCCCTGCTGTATAAATTGTTAATGGCATTGCGAGGGACACGGTGATAAGTCCGGTTCCGAAAAAAGCGAATAAAACGGAGCTAATAAATTGTCCCCATGACATAGAGTATTTCTGTTCATTAGAAAGTTGTGTAGCGGGTTGCATTTGTAAAATCACCTCTTTATATTTGTATATTTAATTATAAAGCATTTTATTTTTGGATGTAATATTTAAATATTACATATAAAGGTGTATTTTCCATAAAATAATAAAAGAGGTATCACCCTATAGTGATGCCTCTTTCTCATTGATAACTATGTTCAGCCTTATTGTTCAATTTCGATTGCTCTATTTGTAATTCACGCTCTACCAAACGGTCTAATTGTTGAATTGCTTTTAGTGCTTTTTCATAAGAAATTGTTCGATAATGATGCGCTCCGCCCGGTTCTTCATCTGCTTCGTCTGCCCATTTAATAATGTTTTGAAGAGATGTTCTTTCAATTTCTTGCTGTACTAAGAAAGAATCTGTATGAAGAAGAATCGCAATAGAAATTTCTTTTGCTAGTTTCGGATGTTCTCCTAATCTGATAAGCAATTTATGAGCTCTTTCTGCTCCTTTAATTGCATGGATATCATTCTTTTTATACAAGTCATAGTCCCATTCTCCCTCACTGTACCATGTGTGATGTCCGATATCATGAAGGAAACCAGCTTTTGTTGCAGCATCGACTGAGGCATGATGCTTTTTCGCTAAGTGAAACGCATGGTAAGCGACAGCAATCGCGTGGACCATTCCAGAACGGTTCACATATTTTTGTGTAATATGGTGTTTAAAAACTTGTTCAAGCGTAATACGTTGCATAAAACATTCACTCCTTTTTATCCCGCTTTAACGGGCAGTAAGATTCCTACTTCAAAATTCGGCGAATACGAGGAAGTTAGGTGGGGAATCAACTGCCCGTAAAAGCCCGATTGGTTCAACTAATAATTAGTGGGGATGAACACCCCTCCCCACTAATTAAAGTTTCACTTTATCTAATGGTGTCTATAAGAAAATCGATCGGTTTAAATGTATTTTGAACATTGTACTCCATCATAGTTCGTTAGTAAAGTAGAAATGTTTAGGAGAAGAAAAATTTTTCTGCGAAAAAAATCACCTTAGCTTATGCGAAGGTGATTTTCAAATTACTTATTTTTTCAATCCTTGCTCTAGTGTTTCTAACATTTCATGCTTTTCATTTTCATCAGCGTTTTTCCAAATGACTTCAAATAAAACACCAAGACCTGGAAGCATTTTTTCTTCACCGCTTTGAATTGCATCAACAATTGTTTCTTGTAATTGATCTTGTGAATTTCCAGATACATTTGCTAATACAGCACCACGTAAATTAAAACTCATTGTTTTCACCTCTTCTTCAGAATTGAAACTGACGTTAGTTTTTGTTCTTTTTTATGTAAATATGTATGAAAAATAGGCTATAATGATAAGACAAGAAGAGAGGGAAATACATATTATGAAAAACATTGATTCAGTACAAAATCCGCGTGTGAAGCAGTGGAAAAAACTGCAGACGAAAAAAGAGCGCGATAAAAAAGGTTTATTTTTTGTAGAAGGATTCCACTTAGTCGAGGAAGCTTTAAAAGCAGGAGTTGTAACAGAACTTATCGTTTCTGATCAGACAGATCTTCCGAAAGATTGGACAGTTAATGATGTGGAAATGTATATCGTACCGGAAGCAATCGTAAAAATGCTTCGCGAAACAGAAACGACGCAAGGTGTATTTGCTGTTTGTGAGAAACACGAGAGTGAAGTAGCTCTTACTGATGGGAAGTTTCTTTTATTAGATGGCCTGCAAGACCCAGGTAACTTAGGGACGATTATTCGTACAGCTGATGCAGCTGGTATTCATGCCGTTGTGCTTGGAGAAGGTTGTGTTGATGTTTATAATAGTAAAGTACTCCGCTCTACACAAGGCTCTATTTTCCACTTACCAATTGTAAAAGGGAACTTAGAAGAATGGGTAGACAAGCTAAAAGAAAATAACGTTCCTGTATATGGAACAGCTCTTGAAAATGGAGTTCCTTACGGTGAAGTAACACCAGCTGGAAGTTTTGCATTAATTGTAGGAAATGAAGGAAACGGCGTACGCCAAGAAATTCTTGCGAAAACAGATCAAAACTTGTATATTCCGATTTACGGCGGGGCAGAATCATTAAATGTTGCAGTTGCAGCAGGGATTTTAACGTATTATTTGCAAAGCCCGGTTGCGAACAAATAAAAAACTTCTTATAATAAGTTGAAGTATATTATATTAAAAGTTAAATAACGAAAAACGTTGATAGAGAAGAGTAACTTACAAAATCGCCATATAGGGAGAGAATGCCTTAGACTGAAAGCATTCTTATGGTAGACGGAAGTGAATTCACCTCTGGAGTTGACGCCAGGACCATGTATATGTAAAGGCGTTCCGGTCAGAATTGATCGTTATAACTAATGAGTGGGCAGACATGTTCTGTCAATTTAGGGTGGTACCGCGAATTTACCTCGTCCCTTTTTGGGAGCGAGGTTTTTTTATTTTTAAAATTAGGAGGGTTCCAAATGGAAGCACGTTTAAAAGAGCTAAAGCAAAAAGCGTTAGAGCTTATTGAAGAAGCGAAAGAGCTAAAAGGCTTAAACGATGTACGCGTAGCGTATTTAGGAAAAAAAGGCCCAATTACAGAAGTATTACGCGGCATGGGAAAATTATCAGCAGAAGAGCGTCCACGTATGGGAGCATTAGTAAATGAAGTACGTGAAGCGATTCAAACGCGTCTAGAAGACAAAATTGGTAACTTAGAAAAAGCAGTAATTGAAGCAAAATTAGCTACTGAAACAATTGATGTTACACTGCCAGGTCGTCCTGTTGAAACAGGTTGTCACCATCCGTTAACAGCTGTTGTTGAGCAAATTGAAGATGTATTCATCGGTATGGGTTATGAAGTAGCTGAAGGAACAGAAGTAGAAAAAGACTACTACAACTTCGAAGCATTAAACTTACCGAAAGATCACCCAGCGCGTGATATGCAAGATACATTCTACATTACAGAAGAAACGTTACTACGTACACATACATCTTCTGTGCAAGCACGTACGATGGAAAATAATAAAGAAAAAGGCCCGATTAAAATTATTTGTCCTGGTAAAGTGTATCGCCGCGATGACGATGATGCGACGCATTCACACCAGTTCATGCAAATTGAAGGTCTTGTAATCGATAAAAACATTCGCATGAGTGACTTAAAAGGTACACTACAAGTATTCGTGAAAAAGATGTTCGGTGAAGATCGTGAAATCCGTCTTCGTCCAAGTTTCTTCCCATTCACAGAGCCATCTGTAGAGATGGATATTTCTTGTATGATGTGTCACGGCAAAGGTTGCGGCACTTGTAAAGGAACTGGTTGGATTGAAATTTTAGGTGCAGGTATGGTTCACCCGAACGTACTTGAAATGGCTGGTTATGATTCAAAAGAATATCAAGGTTTCGCATTCGGTATGGGCGCAGAGCGTATCGCAATGTTGAAATACGGCGTAGATGACATTCGTCATTTCTATACAAATGATGTACGTTTCTTACAACAATTCAAACGAGCGTAAGGGAAGGAGAGGATAAGTATGTTCGTATCATATCGTTGGTTACAAGAGTATGTAGATATTAAAGATGTAACAGCACAAGAACTAGCAGACAAAATCACGAAAAGTGGTATTGAAGTAGAAGGCGTTGAAGTATTAAATAAAGGTGTAAAAGGTGTTGTAGTTGGTCACGTATTAGAATGTGAAAAACACCCAGAAGCTGATAAGTTAAGCAAATGTTTAATCGATATCGGTGAAGAAGAACCAGTTCAAATTATTTGTGGTGCTGCTAACATTGCAAAAGGTTTAAAAGTACCAGTTGCAAAAGTTGGCGCTGTACTTCCTGGTAATTTCAAAATCAAAAAAGCAAAACTACGTGGTGAAGCTTCTCACGGTATGGTTTGTGCTCTTCAAGAGCTTGGCATTGATGGAAAGTTAGTTTCAAAAGAATATGCAGATGGTATCTTCATCTTCCCAAGTGACGCTGAAGTTGGTGCAGATGCACTTGAAATTTTAAACTTACATGATGAAGTACTTGAGCTTGGTTTAACACCAAATCGTGCAGATTGCTTAAACATGTTAGGTGTTGCATATGAAGTAGCTGCTATTTATGGCCGTGAAGTAAAACTTCCAGCTATCGACTTACAAGAAACAGCAGAAAAAACTGCTGATTACATTTCTGTAAGTGTAGAAGCGAAAGAAGAAAATCCATTATACATTGCAAAAATGGTTAAAAACGTAAAAATTGGTCCATCACCAATGTGGATGCAAACTCGCCTTATGGCAGCTGGCATTCGTCCAATTAGCAATGTAGTTGATATTACAAACTACATTTTAATGGAATACGGTCAACCGTTACATGCATTCGATTACGATAAATTAGGTTCAAAAGAAATCGTTGTTCGTCTTGCAAAAGAAGGCGAAAAAATTGAAACATTAGATGATCAAGAGCGTACGTTACAAGACCACCATCTTGTAATTACAAACGGAACAAAAGCTTTAGCAGTTGCTGGTGTAATGGGCGGAGCGGATTCAGAAGTTACAAATGAGACAGTAAACGTTCTAATTGAGTCTGCATACTTTGCAGGTCAAACAGTGCGCCGTACATCAAAAGACTTAGGTCTTCGCAGTGAATCAAGTGCTCGTTTCGAAAAAGGAATCGACCCAACACGTACATTTGAAGCAATTCAACACGCAGCTGCTTTAATGGCAAAATACGCTGGCGGTGAAGCACTTGAAGGAGTAGTAGAAACTGACAACTTACAAGTACAAGAGCGTACAGTATCTGTTACTGCTGAAAAAGTAAACCGTGTATTAGGTACAAATATTTCTGCAAGTGAAATGGGTACAATGTTCACAAACTTAAAATTCCCATTCACAGAAGTAGAAGGAACATTCCACGTGAATGTACCAGCACGTCGTCCTGATATTACAATTTCAGAAGACTTAGTAGAAGAAGTGGGCCGTCTATACGGTTATGATCACATTCCAGTTACATTACCTTCTGGAACGATGACACGTGGTAAATTAACAGCAGCGCAAACGAAACGTCGTAAAGTACGTCGCTTCTTAGAAGGTGCTGGTTTATATGAAGCAATCACGTATTCATTAACAAGCGCTGACAAAGCGAAACAATATATGGTGGAGCCAAACGAAAAAGCGCCTGTAGCTCTTGCACTTCCAATGAGTGAAGAACGCAGCCAACTTCGTTTAAGCTTAGTGCCACAATTGTTAGAAGCAGTTTCATACAATGTCGCTCGTAAAAACGATAGCGTTGCTTTATACGAAGTAGGTTCTATCTTCTTACCAACAGAAGAAGGAGAACTTCCGAAAGAAGAACAACATCTTGCGGGTGTTATGACAGGTCTTGCTCTTCACCATGCATGGCAAGGTGAGAAAAAAGTAGTAGACTTCTTCGTTGTGAAAGGTGTACTAGAAGGTCTATTTGACGTACTTGGCGTTTCAAACCAAATCACATATGCACCAGCAAAACGTGAAGGTATGCACCCAGGTCGTACAGCTGACATCGTATTAGATGGCGAAGTAATTGGTTTCATCGGTCAATTGCACCCAGAAGCAGAAAAACAATTAGATGTGAAAAATACATTCGTATTCGAACTATCTCTTGTAAAAGTATTCGGTGCAGACGCTGAAGAAACTTACTACTCAGCAATTCCACGTTTCCCATCTATGACACGTGACATGGCTGTTGTCGTAACGAAAGAAACAAAAGCTGGCGAAATGAAGCAAGTTATTGCTGAAGCTGGTGGAGAACTTCTGAAAGACGTAACACTATTTGACTTATACGAAGGTGAAAAAATGGAAGAAGGCAAGAAATCACTTGCATTCTCTATGACTTACTTCGATGCAGAACGTACGTTAACAGACGAAGAAGTAACAGAAGCACATAACCGTGTATTAACAACGGTAGAAGAGAAATTTGGTGCGGAGTTACGTAAGTAATAAAAAATTGCCGGATTCATTCCGGCAATTTTTTTTATGGAACGATTGTCGAAAAGTGTCGGTAGGTCGATATTCTATGTCGAACCGCCGATATATTTAAAGTTACGGTTGATATATTATGAAAATCGCTGATATATTTGGAGTTACGGTTGATATATTTTAAAAATCGCCGATATATGTTTTGGCGTCTTGCATCTTTCTCTCGAATGTAGTACATTAATTTTAGTTTAACAAAATGAAAGACGATGATAAGGAAAAGTAGTATATACTATAATCCAAAGCGAGTCAGGGACGGTGAGAGCCTGATGAGGCGGTATATGTGAAGAACACCTTGGAGTTGCTAACCGAAATTGAATCTTGTATTCAAGAGTAGACTTAGACGGGAATCCGGCCTGTTACAAACCGGGAAGTATGTATTACATACGAGTTAAAGTTGGTCTTTATGACAAATTGGGTGGTACCGCGAAGTTTAACCTTTCGTCCCTTTATGGATGAAAGGTTTTTTTGTATTTAAATATATCAGCAAAGGAGAATTTCACTATGGAAAACACATTAGTAAAAAGTCTGTATAGAGATACAGATAAATACGCAGGTCAAACAGTACAAGTATCAGGGTGGATTCGTAACTTACGTGATTCAAAAGCATTTGGTTTCATCGAATTAAACGACGGTAGCTTCTTCAAAAGCGTTCAAATCGTTTTCGATACAGAATTAGATAACTTCAAAGAAATTGCAAAACTTCCACTTAGCTCTTCAGTTAAAGTAGAAGGTAAAGTAATTGCAACGCCTGGAGCGAAGCAACCATTTGAAATTAAAGCAGAAAAAATTGATATCGAGGGCTTATCAGATTCTGATTACCCACTTCAAAAGAAGCGTCATACTTTTGAATACTTACGTACAATCGCTCACTTACGTCCAAGAACAAATGCATTCTCTGCAACGTTCCGCGTACGTTCTATCGCAGCGTTTGCGATTCACCAATTCTTCCAAGAGCGTGGATTCGTACATGTTCATACACCTATCATTACTGGTAGTGATACAGAAGGTGCGGGTGAAATGTTCCGCGTAACAACGCAAGATTTAAACAACGTTCCAAAAGGTGAAGATGGACAAGTTGATGAATCAAAAGACTTCTTCGGAAAAGAAACAAACTTAACAGTAAGTGGACAGCTGAACGCTGAAGCTTATGCATTAGCATTCCGTGATGTATACACATTCGGACCTACATTCCGTGCAGAAAACTCAAACACAACTCGCCACGCTGCTGAGTTCTGGATGGTTGAGCCTGAGATTGCATTCGCTGAACTAGGTGACGTAATGAACCTTACAGAAGATATGCTGAAATATGCAATGAAATACGTATTAGAGCATGCACCAGAAGAAATGGAATTCTTCAACAGCTTCGTTGATAAAACAGTTTTAGAGCGCATGAATAACGTAATCAACTCTGACTTCGGTCGCATCACTTATACAGAAGCAATTAAAGTACTTCAAGAGTCAGGTGCTGACTTCAAATACCCAGTAGAATGGGGAATCGACTTACAAACAGAGCACGAAAGATATTTATCAGAAGAAATCTTCAAACGCCCTGTATTCGTAACTGACTATCCGAAAGACATTAAAGCATTCTACATGCGCTTAAATGACGACGGTAAAACAGTAGCTGCTACTGACCTTCTAGTTCCTGGCATCGGCGAATTAATCGGCGGAAGCCAACGTGAAGAAAGAATGGACGTTTTAGTAGACAGAATTAAAGAATTAGGTATGAACGAAGAGGACTACTGGTGGTACTTAGAACTTAGAAAATACGGCGGTACAAAACACGCTGGATTCGGTCTAGGTTTCGAGCGCTTCCTAATGTACATCACTGGCATGGCTAACATCCGTGACGTAATTCCATTCCCAAGAACTCCAGGTTCTTCTGAGTTCTAAAATAAAAAAAGCGAGAGGATTTCCTCTCGCTTTTTATTTTGTATAGTTTATTACCTCGTAGCAAAAAGTAACGCGAAGGGGTGAATATAAATGAGTAAAAAAGTGAAAAAAGATCATTCAAAATCGGGCCTAGGTTCTCCAGAAGTAGAAGGACAAGGAACGACAACACATGAAACAGGTTCTCATAAAGTACCTTCATCTAATAAGAAGCAGAAACGAAGCTAACATAAAAAAGGAGAGTCTAGGCGGCTCTCCTTTTTTATGCTTTACATTTTCTTATCGTTAATTTCTTTTGTGATTTTATCTACATCTTTGTCCAACCGATCTAAATAGAAAAACCACAGTAAACTTATGAACACGTAATAGATGGCCATCATGCCGAGATTATCAGATATATTTTCAAATGTAGATTTAGTAGTGAAAAAAGCTCCCCAAATGGTAGAAATAGTGAGGTAAGAAAGAGGACCTACGATGTGTACGAAAGCATAAAGTACCTTTTTAACTTTTATAGCGTTCATATGAAAAACCTCCTTTTTCTAATCATACATTCAAGTTCCTCACAGAAGTGTTGTAGTTTTGCTGGATTATGTATTAACAAGCGGGCATCGTGTTTCCCAATAAATCTTCGAATCCGAAAGTTTAATAAGAAAGATCGACCGTAGCGCTCTATTAAATCGTTGAAAGCTGGCTGTTCACTTAGTAGCTGAATGTTTTCCCTAATTTCGAACTGTCTTTCATGTGGATCACCCAGTAAAATATTTAGAATCATTTGTAGAAGTAGCAATGGGAATCTCCTCCTATGTTAGAATAATCTGTATATTATGATTGTAACAAAATTACAAGGACAAGAGTAGGGTGAAACAAAAAAACAGGAGTTTGTAGGCTCCTGTTTTTGTCGATACTATTTTAATAAGCGAAACGCCTTCTCCGTATTAGCAAAATGCAGTTTCACAAACTCAGGTAATCGTTCTTTACCAAGCTTTTGAATTAATTTAGCAGCGGCGATATCAACTTGTTTACCAGCACCCTTTGGAAGTGGCATACCAGCTTTTTTGCTTAGTTCATTAAATTGTTTTACGAATGAGTAACGAGCTAAAATAGAAGCGGCAGCTACTGCTAAATGGACGCTTTCACCTTTCGTCGCGAAATAAACATTTTCACGCTGTACCTGTTTTTGTTTTGCTAAATATTTGTAGTATGTATCAGGTTGTGTGAATTGGTCGATTAAGACGCCTTCAGGTTTTGTAGGTGCCATTTTAGCTAATAAGTTTGTAATGGCTTTATTGTGTAGTAATGCTTTTAACTTACCTTGGTTGTTTCCTTTATCAAATAGCTCGTTATATTTTTCGTTATGAAGGACAAGAGAGCTGTAAGGAACAACGTGAAGAAGTTGTTTCGCAATGGCAGTAATTTGATCGTCATTTAAATTTTTAGAGTCTTTTACACCAAGTTCTTTTAGTAGTGGAATTTGCTTCGCATCCACATATACAGCAACTACTGTCATCGGTCCGAAGAAATCACCAGTACCAACTTCATCTGAGCCTACGATTGACATTGTACCGATGGAAGCAGGCGGTGCATAACGGTGTGAATCAACAGATCTTTTTACAGCTGTTTTCGGTGCTTGAGAGACAGTTTGCCAACGGGTAGCTTCTGCTTCAGCACGTCCACCTTGGAACATTACTTTTCCAGATTTATACGCTGTAATTGTGCAAGATGGCACTTTTGCCATGAAGATTCCGCCTTGTGGAATTTTCGGGCTAAGCGAATGTTTATATTGTTGTTTCATGTCCTCAATTACTGTAGAATTTGTTTGAATTACGATAGAATTTGACATAATGGTCACCCCTTTTTTTATATTGTTATTTTTATCATATCGGATTGTTCTTTCTGTTTCCATATTATGAAGGTTCATGGTATGATAAACTTTAGGATTCTGTACGTGATTGGAGGCCGGTGAGTTGTCACAACAAAAGGGAAAGAAAAGTCGAATTAATGTAGAAATCTATGGTCAGCAATATTCAGTTGTTGGCGATGAAAGTACAAGTCATATCCGCATGGTAGCAGCGATTGTGGATGATAAAATGCGCGAACTCAATGCCAAGAATCCTTCGCTTGACACGAGTAGACTAGCGGTATTGACGGCGGTAAACGTCATACACGATTACATAAAATTAAAAGAAGAACATGAGAAATTGAAAGAAAGTATGACAAAAAAAGGAATGGAATAACATGATTGATATTATTATCATTTTACTGCTTGTTATGGGATTTTTCCTCGGCTTACGCAGAGGGTTTATTCTGCAACTTGTAAAGTTAACAAGCTTTATTATCGCATACCTTGTTGCATACTGGTACTGTAAAGATTTAGCGCCAGCACTTGCGAAATTTATTCCGTATCCATTTGATAAAAACGTATCTGTTCCAGAATGGATTGATGCAAATAATATTGAGACAGTATTTTATCAAGCGCTTGCGTTTATCATATTGTTTATTATCACAAAAATTGCACTTTCATTACTTGGTAATTTGTTAAATATGTTTGCAGAAATACCGGTTTTAAAGCAAGTAAATGCGTTTGCGGGGGCAATCCTCGGATTTTTAGAAGTATATATTATTTTGTTTGTCTTAATTATCATTGGAAACATTCTTCCGATTGAACAATTACAAACACCATTACAACAATCATCAATTAGCAAAATAATTGTAGACGATACACCGATTCTCTCTGAAAAGGTGAAGGAACTATGGCAGACAGGTAGCAGAGTATAACTTCTCTTTTTTCGGAAAGAGAAGTTTTTTTCTATGAAAGAAAGGCGGGACAATGATGAAAGTAAATAAAAAACAAGTGATTAAATTATTAGAGACAATCGGGCTTTTTATGGAACTAAAGGGCGCGAATCCATTTAAAATATCTGCATTTCGTAAAGCGGCAGCAGCATTAGAAAGTGATGATCGTAGTCTTTCTGAGATTGAAGATTTCACGAAGATTCCGGGCATTGGAAAAGGAACAGCGGCAGTTATTCAAGAATATATAGAATCGGGAACATCTGAAGTATTACAAGAGCTTGAACAAGAAGTGCCAAGTAGCTTATTACCGTTATTAAAATTGCCAGGCCTTGGTGGTAAAAAGGTAGCTAAGTTATATAAAGAACTTGGTGTTGTTGATATGGAATCGCTAAAAGCGGTTTGTGAGGAAAATAAAGTACAAGCTTTAGCTGGTTTCGGTAAAAAAACAGAAGAGAAAATATTAGAAGCAATCGATCAAGTAGGATCTCGTCCAGAGCGTTTACCAATCGCGATGGTATTGCCTATTGCCGGGGAAATAGAGGAGAAATTGTCGAATATTGCTGAGGTAATTCGTTTCTCTCGCGCTGGTAGCTTGCGCCGCGTTCGTGAAACAGTGAAAGATTTAGACTTCATCATTGCAACGACAGAACCAGCTGCAGTACGTGAGCATTTACTACAATTCGATAATATGATTGAAGTAATCGCGAGCGGAGATACGAAAGTTTCTGTTCGTCTTCAATATGAGTATGATATCTCAATTGATTTCCGCTTAGTAAAACCAGAAGAGTTTATTACAACTCTTCACCATTTCACAGGATCCAAAGACCATAACGTAAAAATGCGTCAAATCGCAAAAGATAAAGGCGAGAAAATTAGTGAGTACGGTGTAGAGAACTTGGAAACAGGTGAAGTAAAAACATTCGAGACGGAAGAAGAATTCTTTGCTCATTTTGGTCTTCCATTTATTCCGCCAGAAGTGCGTGAAGATGGAAAAGAAATTGAATTAATTAAAGAGTATCCAAACTTAATTCAGTTCTCTGATATACAAGGTGATTTACATATGCATACAACATGGAGTGACGGCGCTTTTTCAATTGAAGAGATGGTACAAGCGTGCCGTGCTCGTGGATATAAGTTTATGGCAATTACTGATCACTCACAATATTTGAAAGTAGCGAACGGTTTAACGAAAGAGCGCCTTCGTGAGCAAGCGAAAGAAATTGAGCGTATGAACGAAAAGTATCCAGACATTACAATTTTACGCGGAATTGAAATGGATATTTTACCAGATGCCTCGCTTGATTTTGATGATGAAGTATTAGAAGAATTAGATTATGTAATTGGAGCGATTCACTCTAGCTTCTCACAAGACCGTGAAACAATCATGAAACGTCTTCGTGCTGCGCTAGAGAATAAGCATGTCACAATAATTGCTCATCCGACAGGACGTCTTCTTGGACGCCGTGAGGGTTATGATGTAGATACAGACTTATTAATCGAACTCGCAAAAGAAACAAATACAGTTTTAGAATTAAATGCGAATCCAAACCGTCTAGATTTAAGCGCGAAATTATTAAAACAAGCACAAGATGCTGGTGTAAAAGTAGCGATTAATACGGATGCTCATACACTTGAAATGTTAGAAGATATGGAAACAGGTGTAGCGGCAGCGCGTAAAGGTTGGATTCAAAAAGATAACGTGATTAACACGTGGGATATTGAACGTTTATTAGACTATATTAAACGTAATAAGTAACACAAGGGGGACCTGCAACATGTTAGAAAGAACGTTGCGTGTATTAGAATACAATAAAGTAAAAGAACAATTACTTGAACATACAGCATCTTCACTTGGTCGTGACAAAGTGAAGCATTTAGTGCCGAGCACTGATTTTGAAGAAATTGTCGAAATGCAAGATACAACGGATGAAGCAGCGAAAGTCATTCGTTTAAAAGGTAGTGCACCATTAGGTGGCATTACGGATATTCGCTCAAATGTGAAGCGTGCAAAGATTGGAAGTATGTTAAGTCCAAATGAACTACTTGATATTGCCAATACGATGTATGGTAGTCGCAATATGAAACGTTTCATTGAAGATATGGTTGATAATGGCGTCGAGCTTCCCATTTTAGAAACTCATGTCGCTCAAATTGTGTCTTTATATGATTTAGAAAAGAAAATCACAAATTGTATCGGTGATGGCGGTGAAGTAGTCGATAGCGCAAGTGATAAACTGCGTGGTATTCGTACTCAAATTCGTACTGCGGAAAGCCGTATTCGTGAAAAGTTAGAAAACATGACGCGTTCTTCAAACGCGCAGAAGATGCTGTCTGACTCAATTGTAACGATTCGTAACGAACGTTACGTAATCCCAGTGAAACAAGAATATCGCGGCGTATATGGCGGTATTGTTCACGATCAATCAGCTTCTGGACAAACGTTATTTATTGAACCTCAAGTCATTGTAGAATTAAATAACGCGCTTCAAGAAGCACGTGTGAAAGAAAAACAAGAAATCGAACGCATCTTATTGATGTTAACAGAAGAAGTGGCAGTAGAAGCGGATATCGTTTTATCAAACGTAGAGGTAGTTGCAAATCTTGATTTCATCTTTGCGAAAGCTTTCTATGCGAAGCGTATTAAAGCAACGAAACCAATTGTAAACAACGAGCGTTACATGGATTTAAGACAAGCACGTCATCCGCTTATCGATCCAGAAATTATCGTGCCAAATAACATTATGTTAGGGAAAGATTTCACGACAATTGTTATTACAGGACCGAATACAGGTGGTAAAACAGTTACGCTGAAAACAGTTGGTATTTGTGTATTAATGGCGCAATCTGGCCTTCATATTCCAGTAATGGATGAGTCAGAGATTTGTGTATTCAAAAATATCTTTGCTGATATCGGTGATGAACAATCGATTGAACAAAGTTTAAGTACGTTCTCCTCACATATGGTGAACATTGTTGATATTTTAGAAAAAGCTGATTTTGAAAGCTTAGTTTTATTCGATGAATTAGGTGCCGGAACAGACCCACAAGAAGGGGCTGCACTAGCCATTTCGATTTTAGATGAAGTATGTAATCGTGGCGCTCGCGTTGTTGCAACGACGCATTACCCAGAATTAAAAGCATACGGATATAACCGTGAGCAAGTTATTAATGCGAGCGTTGAGT
The DNA here is from genome assembly GCF_001884035.1 of Bacillus tropicus. Taxonomy (GTDB): domain Bacteria; phylum Bacillota; class Bacilli; order Bacillales; family Bacillaceae_G; genus Bacillus_A; species Bacillus_A tropicus. The sequence goes on along the minus strand of NZ_MACG01000045.1, from coordinate 20,406 downwards.
TTGATGTGAACACGTTAAGCCCAACGTATAAATTATTAATTGGTGTACCAGGACGTAGTAATGCCTTCGAAATTTCGAAACGTCTTGGGTTATCTGATCGCGTGATTGAACAAGCGCGAAACCACATTAGTACAGATACAAACAAAATTGAAAATATGATTGCGAAGTTAGAAGAAAGTCAAAAGAACGCAGAGCGTGACTGGAACGAAGCAGAAGCACTTCGCAAGCAATCTGAAAAATTGCATCGCGAATTACAACGTCAAATCATTGAATTTAACGAAGATCGTGATGAACGATTGTTAAAAGCGCAAAAAGAAGGAGAAGAAAAGGTCGAAGCTGCAAAGAAAGAAGCAGAAGGCATTATTCAAGAACTTCGTCAATTGCGCAAAGCACAGCTTGCAAACGTGAAAGATCACGAGCTTATTGAAGCGAAGAGCCGTCTAGAAGGCGCAGCACCAGAGCTTGTGAAGAAACAAAAAGTAAACGTGAAAAATACTGCGCCGAAACAACAGTTACGCGCAGGTGATGAAGTAAAAGTATTAACGTTCGGGCAAAAAGGTCAATTACTTGAAAAAGTAAGTGATACAGAGTGGAGCGTACAAATCGGTATTCTGAAGATGAAAGTAAAAGAGTCTAACATGGAATACATTAACACACCAAAGCAAACAGAGAAAAAAGCAGTTGCAACAGTAAAAGGTAGAGACTATCACGTTTCATTAGAACTTGACCTTCGTGGTGAAAGATTTGAAAATGCAATGGCGCGCGTTGAGAAATACTTAGACGATGCCCAGCTTGCAAGCTATCCTCGCGTATCAATTATTCACGGTAAAGGAACAGGAGCGCTTCGCCAAGGTGTACAAGATTACTTGAAGAAACATCGCGGTGTGAAAAACTTCCGTTACGGTGACATGGGCGAGGGAGGCCTGGGCGTAACAGTTGTCGAATTAAAATAGAAAACAACGAAACAAAGGGGAAACCATTATATGTTTATGGACAAACTTGCAAAAGTATTGTTAGCTTGTTGCGGAATATTTTTGGTGATTGGGGTTATTTATTTAGTTGTTTTTGCGAAGTAAACGAGCGTCAATCGTGGCATAATGATATTGCCATAGATTGACGCTTTTAATATATGTGAAAAGGAATAAAACATGAAAATCAACCAATACATAAGCGAAGCAAAATCCTGTTCAAGACGTGAAACAGATCGCCTTATTAAAGCTGGACGCGTGGCTATTAACGGCGAAATATGTACGCACGGTGCAATTATAAGTGATGATGATGTAGTAACGATTAATGGACGGGTTATTGTAAAGGAAGAGAAAGAAAAGGTGTATATAGCCTTTCATAAGCCAGTTGGCATTACTTGTACAGCAGCTGATCATATTGAAGATAATATTATTGATTATATCAATTACCCAGAGCGAATCTTTCCAGTTGGGCGATTAGATAAAGCGTCAGAAGGCCTTATTTTATTAACGAATGACGGTGCGATTGCGAATCAAATTTTACACGGTGATCATGAGCATGAGAAAGAATATGTTGTCACAGTCGATAAACCTTTTACGGATTGGTTTATTGATGAGATGTCCAGCGGTGTAAAAATTAAAGATGGAATGACGAAGCCATGTAAAGTGACGAGAGTGGATCAGTCTACATTTCGCATCGTTTTAACGCAAGGAATGAACAGACAAATTCGTAGAATGAGTCGAGCTTTCGGGTTTACTGTAACAAAGTTAAAGCGAGTACGCATTATGAATATAGAGCTAAATGAGCTTGAAGTTGGAAAGTGGCGGAGCGTTACAGCTGAAGAGTTAGAAATTTTAATAGGGCAGTTATAGGGAGGGGAAATTTTCTCCCTATATTTTTTTGTCAGAAAAAATAAAACTATTGATTTTTTAAAAAATAGCCCATATAATAAAAAACAACAAGTTTCGACAAGATATTTTATAAAAGTAATGATGAGGACATGAGTTGTATTTTACGATTCTCAGAGAGGGAAGCCTTAGGCTGTGAGCTTCCTAATACGAAAAGACAAGCTTACCACCTCTAAACTTCAAGAGTGAACTGCATACATGATGCATTGTAATTCTTGGCGGATAAAACCGTTATCAATTTACACGAGCTATAAAATGAGCTTACTTCGTTATAAATTCATTTTATTAGAATAAGGGTGGAACCACGATTTCAACACTCGTCCCTTTGTTAGGGACGGGTGTTTTTTGCGTTCTTTTACGGGGAAGTATGCTTGAAAGAGGATATGTGACGGATTTTAATTCAGAATATTTTGTTAATTTATAATTATTTAGGAGGTTAGTAAAAATGAAACCATCTTTAAAGTTTTCTGAGATGTTTGCAATAAGTTTAATGTTATTTGCACTATTTTTCGGTGCGGGTAATATGATTTTTCCACCAGCATTAGGACAAGGCGCTGGAACAGATGTATGGATTGCGTTGTTTGGTTTTGTCGTAACAGGCGTTGGATTGCCTTTATTAGGAGTTATCGTTATAGCTTTAAAGGGAGATATTAATGAGCTAGCAGGACGTGTACATCCTATATTCGCACTTGTTTTTATCACTGCAATTTATTTATGTTTAGGCGTATTCGTAAGTGTGCCACGTACAGGAACTGTTGCTTATGAAATGAGTGTCGCACCGTTTTTACCAAGTGAGATAGCTGGTCAATCGTATCCACTTGTTATCTTTACATTCATTTTCTTTGCTGTAACTTTCTATTTAGCTTTAAACCCATCAAAATTAGTGGGTCGCATCGGTAAAGTATTAACTCCAATTTTATTAGCTGTTATTGCAATTATTGTAGTGAAAGCACTTATTACACCAATGGGTGAATTTGGTGCACCAACAGAAGCATATAGTGCTCCGCTTTTTAAAGGTTTTATTGACGGATATTTAACTTTAGATGGACTTGCAGCACTTGTATTCGGAAACGTTGTAATTCATGCGTTAAAAGAAAAAGGCATTACAAATAAAAATAGCATTGCAAAAGTAACAATTTTTGCAGGATTTATTGCGGCACTTGGTTTACTACTCGTTTACTTGGCGCTTGCTTATCTTGGAGCTTCTAGCGTCTCTCTTGGAATGGGAGCAAACGGAGGAATTATTTTAACAAACGTGGTAAATCATTTATTCGGTAGTTACGGAACTCTATTATTAGGAATCGCGATTACAGCAGCATGTTTAACAACTTCTGTAGGTATTGTTGCAGCTTGCGGAGAATATTTCTCTTCTTTATTACCAAAGCTTTCTTATCAAAAAGTTGTTTTCATTTTCTGTGTATTAGCATTTATGGTAGCGAACCTTGGGTTAACTCAGTTAAATGCATTAGCATTACCAATCTTAATCGCAATTTATCCAATTGGAATCGTACTTATCGTATTATCACTTGTTGAAAACTACGTTCGTCTTCCATTAGCGATGTATGTGGGCGGGATTGTAGGAGCATTTGCAATAAGTTTCTTTGATGGGTTACACAATGCAAACCTTCAAATTGCAGCGCTAGCACCTATTTTAGATAAGATTCCATTATATAGTGTAGGAATTGGTTGGTTAGTTCCAGGCATAATCGGTATTGGATTTGGTTATATAGTTTCTAAGTTTCAAAAGCAAGAAATTGCTGTAGAAAAATAGAGAAAAGAGGCTTTCTATAATAGAAAGCCTCTTTTTTTGTAGAAAAAGCCGTATATAGAGAGATTTAGATATTTAAAATTTTATACGTAATATAGTTGACAAAAAAATTATGAGTAGGCTAAGATTGACTTAGTTGTGGAAATTTTGGAAGGGAAGTGAGGGAAAAGGGGTTTCTATAACTATAGTGTTGTTATGGGAAGAGGTGAAAGAAGAGGAGAAGAGATAGTTTATTTTTTTTGATTTGCATTGAGAATGATAATCAATAAATGTGTTTTATAAATTTTCTCAGTTTCTATGCCTTTGTATAAGGAATAGGGTGAGATATTATTTTTAACATTCAATGAGAATGATAATCAATAATACTTATGTTACATAAAAGAATGCTAATTAAATAATGGGTAGAAGAGATTATTTTTTTCTTATAAATTGAGAATAATTATCATTTTCAAAAAATGAAATGAAAGATAACCAAGGAGGAAACAAGAAAAATGAAAAAGGTTTCTGTATTACCCGCTTTTATTATAACGTTCGTATGTATGCTAGCTTTTATTGTTATGCCATATGGGAAAGCTTCAGCACAACTAGCTGACGGTACTTATGATATTAACTATGTCATTCAAAAAGCGGAAAATGATTCAGCTTCAATGGCAAATGACTATTTTGAAAAGCCAGCAAAATTAATAGTGAAAAACGGTGAGATGAGAGTACAAGTTCCGATGAATCATAGTGCTTGGATTACAGAATTTAAAGCACCAGAGAACGGGAATTTTGTTGATGCGAAAGTTGTTGGTAAAGATGAATCGGCAGATAAAAGAACAGTAGAGTTTAAAGTAGATGATTTATCCAAACCGGCAGCTGTAAAAATTCATGTTGTTGTACCAAATGCAAACTATGACCACCACTACACAATTCGTTTTGCTTTTGATGCAAATGTAAAAGCTGTAAGTGGCGATAACGGAGTAGCTGCTACAACAAAAAATAATGATCAAGCGAAAACAGATACACAAGTAAAAGAAGAGAAAACAAAAGTAGAGAGTAAGGAAACAGCTAAAGAAGCGAACAAAGAAACAAAAAATGAAAATGGAAAAGCTGAAAAAACAGATAACCCAAAAACAGGCGATGAAGCACGCATTGGATTGTTTGCAGCGTTAATTCTTATTTCAGGTGTGTTCTTAATTCGTAAAGTAAAGTTAAGCAAATAAATTTTAAAAAGGAGGGGCATTCCATTGAACAGGTATCTTAGGATTGTTGTTGCAATGTTTCTAACAATTTTTACATTCGTATCAACGCTACAACCACTTGCAGTTCAAGCAGCTACACCTTTAGCTGATGGTGAATATTCAATTGGCTTTAAAGTTCTTAAAGATAAATTAGATGAAGAATCAATGATGAATCAATATTCTGTAAGCCCAGGAACTTTAAAAGTGAAGGATGGGAAAAAGAAAGTATCCTTTACATTAACGAATAGTTCATGGATTACGAAGTTTGAAACAGAAAAAGCAGGTAAGCTAGTTGCGACAAATGTAATTAGTGAAGATAAAGAAAAAGATACAAGAGTAGTAGAATTTGATGTAGAAGATGTAGAGAAGGTATTAAATGCAAAAGTAAAAGTAGATATTGATTTTTTAAATTATCATCATGAGTACGACGTTCGCATTGCGTTTGATCAAAATAGTATTACACCGATTCATGTGGAACAACCAAATGAAAAAGAGGACCCAGCTAATAAGCCAGATCCAAATGAAAAACCTGATCCAAGTCAGAAGCCCGACCAAAAGCCTGACCCAGATCAACAACCAAATTCTAACACAATTAAAGATGGAGAGTACAGTATTCCATTTAAAGTGTTAAAAAATCAAACAGATGAAGAATCTAAGATGAATAGTTACATGGTAAACCCAGGAGTATTAAAAGTAGAAAACGGTAAGAAAAAAGCAATTGTAACATTAAAAAGTAGCTCATTAATTAAAAATTTCCAAACGGAAAAAGATGGTGTATTTGTTGATGCAAAAGTAGTGAGTGAAAATAAAGAAAAAGATACAAGAGTAGTAGAATTCGAAGTAGCTGATTTATCAAAAAAACTAAATACAAAAGTATTTATTGAGATGGCATCAAGAAATTATAAACAAACGCATGATGTACAACTTTTATTTGAACAAGATAAACTTGAACAAATTAAAAATGAAGAGAAAAAACCAGAAGTAGAAAAACCAGAAGTAGAAAAACCAGAAGTAGAAAAACCAGAAGTAGAAAAACCGGAAGTAGAAAAACCAGATGAAAATAAAAAACCAGATGCTGAAACAATTAAAGATGGTGAATACAGCATCAATTTTAAAGCGTTAAAAGATCAAACAGACGAAATTTCAATGATGAACACATATACAAAAAGTCCAGGTGTGCTAAAAGTAAAAGATGGTAAGAAGTATGTATCCTTTACGTTAACGAACAGTTCTTGGATTACAAAATTTGAATTTGAGAAAAATGGTTCGTTTGTTGATGCAAATGTAATAAGTGAAGATAAAAAAGCTGATACACGTGTAGTGGAAGTAGCAGTAGACGATTTATCGAAAAAGTTAAATGCAAAAGTAAAAGTAGATATCGATTCAATGAACTATCACCATTTCTATGACATTCAATTTGCATTTGATAAAGGTAGCATTAAACCGTTAGACAACCAAGGCGGAAATGATAACCAAGGCGGAAATGATAACCAAGGTGGAAATGATAACCAAGGCGGAAATGATAACCAAGGTGGAAACGACAGCCAAGGCGGAACCGACAACCAAGGCGGAAACAATAACCAAGGTGGAAACGGCAACCAAGGCGGAACCGACAACCAAGGTGGAACCGACAACCAAGGTGGAAACAACAACCATGACGATAACAAAACAATTGATCCCAATGCTCTTAAAGACGGTGAATACAGTATCGGTTTTAAAGTGTTAAAGGATAAGACTGAAGAAATTTCAATGATGAACACATATACAAAAAATCCAGGTGTGTTAAAAGTGAAAGATGGGAAGAAGTATGTATCCTTTTCATTAACAAATAGCTCATGGATTACGAAGTTTGAGTTTGAAAAGAATGGTGCGTTCGTCGATGCGAAAGTATTAGGTACAAATAAAGAGCAAGATACAAGAGTAGTAGAAGTGGAAGTAGCTGATTTATCGAAAAAGTTAAATGCAAAAGTGAAAGTGGATATTGATTCAATGAATTATCACCATTTCTATGATATTCAATTTGCATTTGATAAAGGAAGTATTAAATCTTTAGGTAATCAGGATGGAAGTAACAACCAAGATGGAACGAATAATCAAAGTGGAAGTAACAACCAAGATGGAACGAATAATCAAGGTGGAAGCAATAACCAAGATGGAACGAATAATCTAAATGAAAATCCAACAGTTGATCCGAAAAATTTAAAGGATGGTCAGTACGATATTGCTTTTAAAGTGTTAAAAGATAAGACTGAAGAAATTTCAATGATGAATCAATATGTTGTAAGTCCAGCAAGGTTAACGGTGAAAGATGGTAAGAAGTATATTGCAATGACACTAAAAAATAGTGAATGGATTACAAAATTCCAAACGGAAAAGAATGGTGAATTTGCAGATGCAAAAGTAGTAAGTGAAGATAAGGCCACAAATACAAGAGTCGTAGAATTTGAAGCTAATGATTTATTTGCAAAATTAAATGCAAAGGTAAAAGTAGATATCGATTCAATGAACTACCATCACTTCTACGACGTACAAATCCAATTTGATACGACGAAGATTGGTGCTGTAGGAACGGTAAAAGAGGAGCCGAAGAATGAACCGAAAAATCCGGTAATTACGCCGAAAATAGATAATGTAAAAACAATTGCTACGCCTGATTTTAACCGAAATGCAGATGGTAAGAAGAAAAATGAAGCTACAAATAATGATGCGAAAAAAGAAAAAAACTCAAAAACAGCAGATACAGCACAACTAGGTTTATACATGGTGCTACTGCTTGGGTCACTTGCTTTACTAGTTCGTAAATATAGAGCAGGTAGATTGTAATTTTTGGAGTCTTGATGCATGTATGCATGCATCAAGACTTGTTTCATATTGTTTGGAAAGGAGTGGTGATTGAGAGTGAAGAAAATCACAAGTGTGCTAATGGCTATCATTCTGTTAATGAGTATAGCTGGATGCTCATCACCAAAAAAAGAAACACCAAAGCAGGTAAAGAGTGAGAGTAAAGGGCGAATTGTTGCAACGACAGTTGCTGTTACTGAAATTATGGATGCGTTAGAAGTAGATTTAGTTGGTGTGCCAACAAGTTCTAAAACTTTACCGAAGCGATATAAAGGTTTACCTGAAGTTGGGAATCCAATGAGTCCAGATATGGAAAAGGTAAAATCATTAAAGCCGTCAGAAGTGTTATCTGTGACAACACTTGAATATGAATTAAAACCGGTTTTTGATGGTGTGGGCATGAAAGCAAACTTTTTAGATTTAACAAGCTTGAAAAATATGCAAAATTCCATTAGCGATTTAGGAAAGAAATATGGACGCGAAAAGCAAGCTGAAGAAGTTGTAACTAAGTTAGATAAAAAAGTCGCTAGCATTCAAAAAGAAGTAAAAGGAAAGAAAGAACCGACAGTACTTATTTTATTAGGTGTGCCTGGAAGTTATTTAGTAGCAACAGAGCATTCTTATATTGGAGATTTAGTGAAACAACTAGGTGGTAAAAATATTGTGCAAGGTGAAAAAGTAGAATATTTAGCTTCTAATACAGAGTATTTAAAGAAAGCTGATCCAGATATTATTTTACGAGCAGCTCATGGTATGCCTGATGAAGTTGTAAAAATGTTTGATAAAGAATTTAAAACGAATGACATTTGGAAGCATTTTGCAGCAGTTAAAAATAATCGTGTTTACGATTTAGAAGAGCGTTTATTTGGAACGACAGGAAATTTAGCAGCAATTGAAGCGTTAGATGAATTGAAAAAAATGATGTATCCGTGATGCATTTTAATATAAAGGAAGGGTAGAATGAATAAAAAAACTTGGAGTTTCCTCGTTGTTACTGCATTACTTATCGTTATGACATCATTGTCAGCGATGAAAGGGAGTTTAGAAGTAGGTATTGTTGAACTTGTACAAGGGATATTTACAGGTGGAAATGAAGATGTTGAAGTGATTAAAGATTTACGTTTTCCCCGTATTATTATTGCGTTATTCACTGGAGCGGCTCTTGCTGTTTCAGGTGTGCTTTTTCAAGCTGTTATGAAAAATCCACTTGCTGATGCTGGAGTGATTGGGATATCTTCAGGAGCAAGTTTTATGACACTTGTTATTATTACGTTATTCCCGCAATTCTTTTTCTGGACACCAGTATTCGCCTTTTTAGGTGGTGCGTTTGCATGTTATCTCGTTTATGCATTTTCATGGAAGTCGGGGTTAAGCCCACTTCGCATTATTTTAGTTGGTATAGCTATCAATGCGATGTTCACTGGATTAAATGAATCGTTCATTACCATTTGCGGATATTTCATTAAAAGTATTAAGCAAACAACAACTTCTAATATAACGATGAAGACGTGGGGCGATGTAGAAATAATGGTTACGTATGGAACAATTGGTCTTATTCTTGCTCTGTTTGTAGGAGCTTGGTGTAACTTATTATCGCTACAAGATAAGACCGCGAAAAACTTAGGTTTGCACGTGACGAGAGTTCGGCTTATTATTTCTGCTATTGCAGTACTCTTAGCGGCAGTATCGACAGCGATTGCGGGTGTTATTGCTTTCGTAGGATTACTTGTTCCGCACATTTCAAGACAATTAGTCGGTTCAGATCATAAAGTATTAATTCCATTTTCTGCTCTTGCAGGAGCGTTATTAATTTTGACGGCGGATACGATTGGAAGGTTAATTGTGCCACCTAACGAAATTCCAGCAGCGACGATTATGGCAGTTATTGGTGGCCCATTCTTAATATTCTTGCTTAGAAAGAGTGATAAAGTTCATGGAAATTAAAAATATAACCTTTTCGTATGATAATGTAACGGATCGATTAAAGTCGGTTAGTAGTGAAATAGAGCTTGGTAAAATTACAACGATTATTGGTCCAAACGGTTGTGGGAAATCGACATTACTTGGCGTGATGTCAAGAAATCATGATCCTCGTAGCGGAGAAATCATACTGGATGGGAAGGCGATTAGCCAATATAAACCGAAAGAGTTTGCTAGAAAATTAGCCGTTGTCCATCAACAAAATGAAGCACCGGCAGATATGACGGTAGAGAAATTAACAAGTTTTGGTCGTATGCCTCATAAAAATATTTTTTCTTCACAAACCGATGAAGATAGAGAAGCAATCGAAAGGGCTTTATCATGTACGAATTTACTAAGTAAACGTGATAAAGAGATTCATGCTTTATCTGGGGGAGAAAGACAACGTGTTTGGATTGCCATGACGTTAGCTCAGAAAACACCAATGCTCTTTTTAGATGAACCGACAACCTATTTAGATATTTATTATCAACTTGAAATATTAGAGTTAGTAAAAGAATTAAATGAAGTACATGGATTGACGATCGTTATGGTATTACATGATATTAATCAGGCGATTCGCTATAGTGATCATATTATCGTTATGAAAGATGGCGAGATTGTTACGAAAGGTAATCCCAATGAGGTAATAACAGAAGAAATGGTTAAAGAAATATATGGTGTAGATGTCGTTGTAAAGCAGGATGAAGATACAGGATTATACATGGTACCTATGGGAATCTAAAGGCTGAGCATAATCCGTTTTGAGGTGATAATTTGAGTAGTAAAAAAGAACGGAAGAAGAATTCTTTTTTTCAACGAATACTTACAGTTGTTTTTTTAGGTACCTTTTTCTATTCAATATATGAATTAGGTGATATTTTCATGGATTACTATGAAAATCGTAAAGTAATGGCCGAAGCACAAAATATTTATGAAAAAAGTCCGATGGAAGAGCAATCACAAGACGGGGAAGTACGTAAACAGTTCAAGGCTCTGCAGCAAATTAACAAAGATATAGTTGGATGGGTTACGATGGATGATACACAAATTAATTATCCAATCGTTCAAGCGAAAGACAATGATTACTATTTATTTCGTAATTATAAAGGTGAAGATATGAGAGCTGGAAGCATCTTTATGGACTATCGTAATGATGTGAAATCTCAAAATCGAAATACTATTTTATATGGTCATCGTATGAAAGATGGTTCTATGTTTGGAAGTTTAAAGAAAATGTTAGATGAAGAGTTCTTCAAGTCGCATCGTAAATTATATTACGATACATTATTTGAAGGATATGATCTTGAAGTGTTCTCGGTGTATACAACAACAACTGATTTTTATTACATTGAAACGGATTTTATTAGTGATACGGAATACAAATCATTTTTGGAGAAAATTCAAGAAAAATCGCTGTACAAAACGGATACAAAAGTGATAGCAAGTGATCAAATCGTAACACTTTCGACGTGTGATTATGCACTTGATCCGGAAGCAGGAAGGTTAGTCGTGCATGCGAAACTAGTAAAAAGAAAGTAAATAAAAAAGTATAGAATATGAGAAGTGGTAATGCTTCTCATATTCTATACTTTAAAAAAGAGATATGTTTACTGTGCTGCAGCCATTGGCATACGTACAACTTTTACATCATAGTAAGAGATTTTATTATCAAGAATATATTCTGGCATCCCGCCTTGATGTGAGTGAGCATCTTTAAATGCTGAGCTCTTCGTCCAACCTTGGAAATCTTCTTTTGCATTCCAGCGTGTGCTAATTGTTACTTCGTCATAATCAACTGTATTTTGCGTTAGAAGAACTTCTAATCCTAAAAAGCCTGGCATCGTTTCGACTTGACCTACTTTATTAAAACGATCAATTAATTTATGTCCATTTCCCTTTGTAATTTTAGCTGTATTTGTAACAATAATCATGTTTATTCCTCCTATAAGTTGTAGCCTTTATTTTCGAGAACTCATATACATTAAATGATAATGAAAATCATTATCAATGTCAATGGTAAATGTGAAATATATAAGTATTTTTTCTATTATGTTGGATAGTAAGATTTCTATTTCAAAATGCAGTAAATATGTGGTGGTTAAGCGAGAGAATGAGTGAGTTGTACTAGCAAAGCAATAATATGGTATAGTGAAACGAGGCTGTTTTTTCAGTCTCGTTTTTCAAATGCTTCCTATAGAGAAAGCATGCAAATGGAAAGGAAGTTATGATATGCGATCAGAAGTAACTGTAAAAATAAAACCGAAATTTATAAAAGAAATTAAAAGTGGATATCCGCTTATTTTAAAAGATGCGATTCAAAATTTAAATGATGTTCAGGAAGAAGGAACAATCATTAAAGTGGTAGATGAGAAGAACCACTTTGTCGGAAAAGGCTATTATGGAAAACAAAATAAAGGATACGGCTGGATTTTAACAAGAAAAGAGAGTGAACAAATTAATCAATCTTTCTTTGAAAGTAAAATAAAATCTGCCTTACATAAACGAAAGCAATTTTACAAATCAAGTGATACGACAGCATTCCGTGCCCTAAACGGTGAAGGTGATGGGCTTGGAGGCTTAATCATCGATTATTATGACGGCTACTATGTAGTGAGCTGGTATAGTGAAGGGATTTATACTTTCAGAGATGAGATTATAGCAGCTCTTCAAAAAGTAGCAAACTTTAAAGGTATTTATGAGAAGAAGCGTTTTGATACAAAAGGAAAATATATTGAAGGCGATGATTTCGTAGCAGGAGAGCGCGGTGAGTTCCCGCTTATCGTAAAAGAGAATGGTGTGAACTTCGCTGTTTATTTAAATGACGGAGCGATGGTTGGTGTATTTTTAGATCAGCGTAACGTGCGAAAACAAATTCGTGATAAGTATGCGAAGGGAAGAACAGTGTTAAATATGTTCTCTTATACAGGTGCCTTTTCTGTATTTGCAGCGCTTGGTGGAGCGAGCAAAACGACGAGTGTCGACCTTGCAAATCGTAGTTTAAGTAAAACGATTGAGCAGTTTAGTGTAAATGAAGTTGATTATGAAGCGCAAGATATTATTGTAGAAGATGTATTTCTTTACTTCAAATATGCAGCGAAGAAAAAAATGAAATTTGATATGGTCGTACTTGACCCTCCAAGCTTTGCGCGTTCAAAAAAATATACATTTAGTGCAGCAAAAGATTATAAAAATTTATTAAAAGAAACAATTGCCATTACCGAAAATAACGGGATTATCGTTGCTTCTACAAATTGTAGTGCATTCGACATGAAAAAGTTTAAAGGCTTTATCGATACAGCCTTTAAAGAAATGAATGGTAAATATAAAATATTAGAAGAACATTCTTTACCAGAAGATTTCCGTACAATCGATCAATTTAAAGAAGGAGACTATTTAAAAGTAGTTTTCATCGAGAAAATTAAAGGGTAATAAAGAAAAAGGAGCTCGAGTTTACTTGAGCTCCTTTTCTTATTGGACGATATTTTGTACTCTACCGACTTGCCCGTTCTGCAATCGCACTTTAATGCCATGCGGATGAGAAGGGGAGTTCGTTAAAATATCTTTTACAATGCCACGTGTTAATTTGCCAGTTCGTTGATCTTGTTTTAATACAATATCAACTTCAAGGCCAGGTGCGATATTAGAACGTTTTTGTCCGTTCATTTATACACCTGTACGTCTACGTTGGTTGTTTGTCTTTTTCGTTTGTTGGTTTTGTAATTTTTTTGTTTCTTGGCTTTGGTTTTTGGCATTTTGACCATTACCGTTACCTTGCTTTTTCTTTGCAAGTTGTTCGCGCATTAAATCAGCTAAGCTTACTTTTTTGTTTTCTGACATGATAAGTCTCCTTTATATAAAGTTAATTATGAACTATCGTAGTAAATTTCATCATATCATTGTTAGGGAAGGAAGGGAAGTTGGTTTGAAAATTCATATAATTGTTTCCAGTCTGTAGTAGTTACGATACAATTGAATTGTTAACGTTTGTAAAAAGGGGATAGACATATGTCACATCATATTTTATTAGTTGAAGATGATATCTCAATTCAAGAGATGGTGGAAAAGTATTTAATAAAAGAGGGCTTTCAAGTTACAATCGCGTCTGATGGAGAGGAAGGCGTGAACACATATTTAAAAGGTTCATTTGATTTGATTATCCTCGACATTATGATGCCGAAGTTAGATGGATTAGAGGTTGTACGAATCATTCGAGAAAAAAGTGCTGTTCCGATTTTAATGATGTCGGCAAAAGATACAGATGTTGATAAAGCTGTTGGATTAGGACTTGGAGCAGATGATTACATTTGTAAGCCATTTTCTATGATTGAATTAGCCGCGCGTGTAAAGGCAGGTATTCGGAGATCTACGAAATATTCGGCTACAGAAGAAACAGGAAAGATGATTCAAATTGGTGATTTAACAATTGATCCAATTAATTTTACGGTTGAAAAAAACGGGAAGTCGCTCAAACTTACTTTAAAAGAATTTGAGATCCTGAAACTGTTCGTAAAGAATCAAAATCGTGTATTTACGAAAGCACAAATATATACGCTAATTTGGAACGAAGAGTATTACGGTGACGATAACGTTATTAATGTTCATATGAGAAGATTGCGTGAGAAAATCGAAAGTGATCCATCTAATCCAGAATATATTAAAACGTTATGGGGTATCGGTTATAAGTTGGAAGTGATGTAATATGGTCAATTTGTTAATAGGTATTATGTTTATATTGTTATGTGTCATTTATATACAATATAAAATGAGGAAAAATAGTAGCAAAAATTTGCGATACACATATGAAAAGTTAGAAAGTATTGTAAATGAAAAAACAGGTGAGAAGTTACTTGTTATGACAGATGATCTAGAATTGCAAAAATTGTTAGTGGCAATTAATCAATTGTTAGATGCAAAACAGAAAACGAATGCAGATCATGCGAAAGTAGAAATTTCGATGAGAAAAATGCTTTCAAATATTTCACATGATTTAAAGACGCCACTAACAGTTATTCTTGGATATACAGAAATGTTAAATAAGGATAAAACGATAAATGAAGAAGAACAACAAATCTTACTTGAAAAGGTGCATGTGAAAACACTAGAAGTGATGGAACTAATTCATAAGTTTTTTGATCTAGCAAAATTAGAATCTGGCGACAAAGCAATCGAGATGACAAAAGTGAATATGAATGAAGTTTGTCGTGAGAAGATTTTATCTTTTTATGATTTAGTGACGTCGAAAGGTTTTCATGTTCATATTGATATACCGGAAAGAAATATATATGCACTTGGAAATGTAGAAGTATTAGGCAGGGTATTGAACAATTTAATATCAAATGCGATTACATATGGAGACGATGGAAAGACACTTGGTATGACGTTAAGAGATGATGAAACGAATGTGTATATAGACGTATGGGATACAGGAAAAGGAATTGATGAATCGCATATTGATAAAGTGTTCGAGCGTATGTACACACTTGAAGATTCAAGAAATAGATTGTACCAAGGGAGTGGTTTAGGGTTAACGATTACGAAAAGGCTTGTGGAAGCGATGGATGGAAAAATTCATCTTTCTAGTAAGCCGTATGAAAAAACAATTTTTACAGTTGCATTAAAGAAGATGCAGTTTTAGCTTGTAGAGAAGTAGATTCTACAAGCTTTTTTGCAGCGTAAGGAATTTGTAAGAAACGGGTAAGAAAAAAGAGATTTCCGTTGTCTATTATAGAAATATAAAGTAGTGCGAAAGGGGAAAGTGACATGACCTATATATTAAAAACGAATCAGTTAACGAAAGTGTTTAAAGGGAAAGAAGTTATTTCTAGCGTTAACATGAATGTGAAAAAAGGAGAGATATACGGTTTCTTAGGACCGAATGGTGCTGGTAAAACAACGATTATGAAAATGATTACAAATTTAATAAAACCGACGAGTGGTGATATTGAAATCTTCGGTGAGAAATTAACAGATACATCTTATGAAGTATTAAAAAGAATGGGGACAATTATTGAATATCCAATCTTTTATGATAAATTAACGGCGAAAGAAAACTTAGAATTACATTGTGAATATATGGGCTATTACGATAAAAACGCAATTGACCATGCTTTACATTTAGTGAAGCTGCAAGGTATAGATAATAAAAAAGTAAAAGATTTTTCATTAGGAATGAAACAACGACTTGGTATTGCAAGGGCAATCGTAACAAAGCCAGAATTACTCATTTTAGATGAACCCATTAACGGTTTAGATCCAATTGGTATTAAAGAATTAAGAGACTTATTTAAAATGCTCTGCAAAGAATATGGCATTACATTATTAGTTTCTAGTCATATTTTAGGTGAGATGGAACTAATGGCGGATACAATTGGTGTAATTCAAAATGGAAAACTAATAAAAGAAGTTTCAATGAAAAGTATTAACGGAAAACAAACAGAGTACATTGAAATTACTATTCCTGATGTGAAGCGTGCAGCTTATATTTTAGAAGATAAACTTGGTATAAAAAATTACAAAATAATGAGTGGAAATATGATTCGTGTGTATGAATTGAAGGCGACGCAGCAGGCCATTTCAAAAGCACTTATTATGAACGATGTGGAAATTGAAAGCATTAATAAGAAACATAGTTCCTTAGAGGAATATTTCTTAAATGTAATGGATGGAGAGGGCATTCATGCTTAATGGATTGTTAGTGAATCTAGTAAGTGGATTGGTCGTAATGTTCATAAGTGGGATTTTATATTATAGAAAGCCAGAGCGGAAATGGTTGTTAATTTTACTAGTGATAGGAATGTTAAGCTTCGTTACCGCTGGAATTAGAATGTTAGCAGTGTAGAGACAGTTATATAAAGAATGGAGGCGTGGTTTATATGTTTAAATTAATGAAGCTCGAATGGAAGAAACATCAATTATCTAGTTACTTTAAAAGTGTAGCAATTTGTATTATAGCAATTTTTGCTGTAGTAAGCCTTATGGCATTGGGAATGAAAGCCGAGGAAGATGTGCTCTTCTCTGACTTCACACAGAATATGGCTTTAGTAAATATTTTTATTAGGATAACATTCATTATTTTTAGTTCGGTCATTTTATCACGTTTAGTAATTGATGAGTATAAGAACAAAACGATCCAACTATCATTTATGTATCCGCTTCAAAGGAAAATGCTAATGAGTGCGAAATTAACAATTGTTTTTTGTTTTTGTTTTGTGAGCACGATTATCGCGACTTTCATTATTAGTTTGCTCGTATATTTTGTGAGTCCAATGATGGGACTGATTGAAACACCTGCTACGATAGGTGAAATAATAGCTATCGTTCCAGGTACTATTATAAGTGCATTTATGATATCTGGTATAAGTTTAATTCCTTTGTTTTTTGGAATGAGAAAGAAATCGACACCGACAACGATTACTTCGGCAGTAATAATTGGTATGCTGATTAGTGGTAACTTTGGTCCTGGAAACGGTCAAGTAAGTATGTTTGATTTTATAGCTATCCCAATCGTGCTCTGTTTATTAGGAATTTTCATTAGTTATCTATCGTTTCGTAAAATCGACAAGATTGATGTGGCGTGAAGCAAGCTTAAAACAAGAAACGAACTGGGGTATGAATGGTGAAAAAAATAATAGTAATTGCAATATTATTCATTACAATTGCTAGTGCGGTTTTTGGTTTTAAAGTATTTCAGGGGAAAGACTTTAAGAAAGAAAAGTCTTTTGAAATCAATAATATAAAAGAAATAGAAGTAGACAATGAAAACTGGAATCTTGAATTTAAAAGTACAGACGCTAATAAAATAGTAATTTCCGCTCAAGGTGAACAAGCAGATAAAGAGATAGATCCCGTCAAAATAGAAAATGACGAAAATAAAATTGTGATTAAGCAAAAACAAAAGGCGAACAAATTTTTTAATGGTTTTACGTTTAGGAAGAAAAATAGTATATCTATAGCTGTACCGAAGAAAGAAATAGATAAAATTATATTAAATAATAAATCAGGTGATGTGAAAATAAGAGATATAGTAGTAAAAAGTATCGTGACAAAGGGCAAATCTGGAGATGAAATGATTACAGGATTATCGGCAGAGAAGGGTGAATTCACATCGGAAAGTGGAGATTTAATGTTAAAAGATAGTTCATTACAAGAAGTAAATATAACGTCTACTACTGGCGATAATTATGTGAAAAATGTAAAAAACGAAAATATGAACATCACTTCAACATCTGGGGAAGTATTACTAAAAGATATGACTGAAGGAACATCATTATTTATAGAAACAAAATCAGGAGATATTGGCGTACGGTATAAAGGTGTCCCGGCATCATTGAAGCTTACGGCTAAAAGTAATTCGGCTGACGTAATAGTGGATTTAAAAGGACTTAAGAAAGATAAAAATACAGAAAAAATAAAAGTAGGAACGATTGGTGATGCAAAAAATGAAGCGAAGATTTTAAGTGAAACAGGAGTCATTTATATTGATTAAATCTTAGGAGGAAGGAGGACAATATCATGCTACATTTAATGAAGCTAGAACTGAAAAAGTTTAAGCTTGGTTGGTACGTGAAGAGAGCAATTATTGCAAATATTGTTATACTGGCATTAATGATCTTTGTGAGCATCATCGCTCAAGTAGAAGGTGATGCAGAAATAAGGAATCCAGAGACGATATTGTTAATGGCTAGCGCAATAGTAAGAGCAACATTTATTATTTTTGGTAGTGTATTAATCGCAAGGTTAATAATTGGCGAATATAAAAATAAAACAATACTACTTATGTTTTCTTATCCTATTAATCGAAAGAAAATGATGGCTAGTAAGTTGGCTATTACAGCGATAGTAACATTTATAACAGTTATTGTATCTAACATTTTAGTAGTAGGAATTTTCTTTGGGATAGATAGTTATTTTTCAATTCTTCCTAATTCATTCACAGTAGATCAATTGGTGCAAGAAGGAATAAAACTGGTTCCTTTAGCCATTGCAACTGCGGGAATGAGTTTAATCCCTCTATATTTCGGAATGCGTAAACGTTCAGTGCCAACTACAATTGTTTCATCTCTTATCGTTGTCTCAATTGCAATGAATAGCAACCCAGAGTTTCCTACAGCAACTTTTCTTCCCCTTCAACTAGCACTTGCAGCAATTGGAGTGGTGATTGCATATTACGGAATTAAAAATATAGAGAAGGAAGATATAACTGTATGATGAGAATACGTAAAAAAGAGTTGGCGTTACACCAACTCTTTTTTGTATATGTATGCTTCGTTACTACTCTGTAAATTTGTAGTGTTTGCTTAAATACGCTTGTACTCCTGGAGAAATATTAAAGTTATTAGGACTTTTATATTCGATAGTAAACTCTCCGTCTTTATTTGTTTCAAAGGCGATTGCATAGCTATTCATTTTAGCATCGTAAGAAATATTTTTGACTTCTGCATCTAAATTAAAATATTTTGTAATATACTCTTTTGATTCAGTAATTGCTGCTTGTTTTCCCCAAGGAGTACCATAATAGGTGAAATAAAGAGATATACTAATAACTCCAATAAGAGAAGTTAGTAAAATAGTTCCCATAACTATTTTTTTATTTTTTGTATTCAATTTGGTTACCCCTCTTCGTAATATGTATTCATTTTAACCTATATATTCCATAAAACAACCACTTTTAAAAAATAGTTTCACATGAAACAAGTTACAGAAAAAGACAAGATGTGTAAACACCTTGTCTTTTTCTGTTGTTACATTTTAGGTGCTTCCATTCCAGCAGCAGCCCATTCTTCTTTTGCGGGACCGTACACGCCAGGAACTGTTAAGCCAGCTTGGCGCATTAAAACGGTCATTTGTCCGCGATGGTGATTTTGATGATTAATGATTGTCATTAAAAATATAGAATTCGGCATAGGGCGACCAAAGAAGTCATTAATAGTTGCTAAATCTTTATCAGTCCATTTATTTTGAAGTGCTTCAACGAAAGCCGCGTTCACTTTACGATACCCATCTGCAATTGTTTTTGCAGAAGTTGGCACAGGATAATCTTTCGTTTCTCCTTCAAACTTTAGTCCTGTGCCAGACAGTATAACAGGAATTGCCGTCACGATATGCCAAGCAACTCTTCCTAACGTCCAGTGCCCAGGTGCGATTTCTTGTGACAAAGACTCATCTGTTAATGCATCGAGCATCTTTTGAGTAGACTCAGCCTCGTATGTCCATGATTGCAAGAAGCCTTCAATAGTTTGGTACATTGTTATCCCTCCTAGTTATGTTCATAGGTTAAATTCGTGAGAGATAATATAATCCCTGTTCGATAAGAAATATTGAGTTAAGCATTTGCTGCAATAGAAATAGTAGAATGTCTTCGAAAATAAGGTATGTTAGCGCTGTGTACAGCAAATGTAAAAAAGGGATTTCGTTTAATCAAGGAGGCAAAAGTACAAGCAAAAGAAGAGTTTGTTGCATGTAATAATTACTGGAATATACGAAATAAACCCGTATGTGTATACCCACCAAATAAAGTTTTTTATTACTTACTGGTACTTAAAAGATTGAATTTGAAGGAAGTGATCAACATGTCTTCATGGAGTAATAATATAAATGGATATTGTGGGTGCAATAATCAAAATGGTGTACATGTTGATTCATGCTGTTTTAGTTGCGATGGGACAGTTCCTAAGCTCGGCCCAACAGGTCCAACGGGATCGACAGGGTCAACGGGAGCGACAGGAGTAACGGGTCCAAC